>NZ_CP181318.1:0-1170000 GCF_049949285.1 Bradyrhizobium ganzhouense | reverse complement strand
GTGCTTTTCACCTTTCCCTCACGGTACTGGTTCACTATCGGTCGCTGAGGAGTACTTAGGCTTGGAGGGTGGTCCCCCCGCGTTCAGACAGGATTTCACGTGTCCCGCCTTACTCGTGGATACATCATCGCATTACTCGTACGGGGCTATCACCCTCTGAGGCCCAGCTTTCCTGACTGGTTCCGATTGTCTTTGATGTATCACTGGCCTGGTCCGCGTTCGCTCGCCACTACTAACGGAGTCTCTGTTGATGTCCTTTCCTCCAGGTACTTAGATGTTTCAGTTCCCTGGGTTTGCTTGAAACCTCCTATGTATTCAGAAGTCTCATACCTTCTCTTGATAACCGGAAATCCAAAACCTCTTCGATCGAAATCTAAAGGCCTGGCTTCTCACATTATCTGATCGAACCCCACACCGATGTCTTTCGACAAAGGTCTTGGAGTTCCGGCTATCGAAGGTGGGTTTCCCCATTCGGAAATCCGCGGATCAAAGCTTCTTCGCAGCTCCCCACGGCTTATCGCAGCGTAGCACGTCCTTCATCGCCTCTCAGCGCCAAGGCATCCACCGAACACCCTTAAGGCACTTGATTGCTCTCATTATCAATGTCCACACACTCGGCAGAATGTTGTCTGCAGAATTACCTTGCGGCACGCGCCCTCGATGAACGCTATCTGCAGCCGGACAATGATTAGAAAGACCAGCTTGCTTCGTAAGATCGTTCCGATAGCGAGGCGGTCAAGCTTCGCTAAAAGGATCATTTACAACTCACTTGTCTTTCGAAGTAACCACGAGGGCTACCTTGAAGGACGCATGAGCGCCGAAATGATCCGGAGATAATGAAGTCTCGCGCAGATATTCTCTGCACGATCCAACTCGGATCGATCTCCTCTTTACGATGTCAGAAATCACGCAAACTGCTGTCTATCCAGACTAGCAGGATGCGAAGTGATGTTTCGCGGACGACGGTTGTGCCGTTGGTGATCAAACCATCTGGTGGAGCCAGACGGGATCGAACCGACGACCTCATGCTTGCAAAGCACGCGCTCTCCCAGCTGAGCTATGGCCCCGTAACCAGAAGACGAAGCGCCTCTCAAGTCCGGCGTCGCCCTTCGGGCTATGCCGGACACGCTTCGCTTCATTGTCCTGCGTGGCAGCGCCACGCGAAGCCAACGGCGAAGCGTGGTGGGCCTGGGAAGACTTGAACTTCCGACCTCACGCTTATCAAGCGCGCGCTCTAACCAACTGAGCTACAAGCCCCTAACGCATATCCCGTCAAGGACCATGGGATCCTGCGCATGCAGGCCCAGCGCGTGTTCGTCCGCGAAGAAAGAGAAACGTAGACGGCGAAATCCCGCCAATGGAGCTCAACGATCTGGCGATCTGTTGGCCCCTGATGTTTCTAAAACGATCCGATAGTGAGCCGAAGCTCGCTGAAGGATCATCCTTAGAAAGGAGGTGATCCAGCCGCAGGTTCCCCTACGGCTACCTTGTTACGACTTCACCCCAGTCGCTGACCCTACCGTGGCCGGCTGCCTCCATTGCTGGTTAGCGCACCGTCTTCAGGTAAAACCAACTCCCATGGTGTGACGGGCGGTGTGTACAAGGCCCGGGAACGTATTCACCGTGGCGTGCTGATCCACGATTACTAGCGATTCCAACTTCATGGGCTCGAGTTGCAGAGCCCAATCCGAACTGAGACGGCTTTTTGAGATTTGCGAAGGGTCGCCCCTTAGCATCCCATTGTCACCGCCATTGTAGCACGTGTGTAGCCCAGCCCGTAAGGGCCATGAGGACTTGACGTCATCCCCACCTTCCTCGCGGCTTATCACCGGCAGTCTCCTTAGAGTGCTCAACTAAATGGTAGCAACTAAGGACGGGGGTTGCGCTCGTTGCGGGACTTAACCCAACATCTCACGACACGAGCTGACGACAGCCATGCAGCACCTGTGTTCCAGGCTCCGAAGAGAAGGTCACATCTCTGCGACCGGTCCTGGACATGTCAAGGGCTGGTAAGGTTCTGCGCGTTGCGTCGAATTAAACCACATGCTCCACCGCTTGTGCGGGCCCCCGTCAATTCCTTTGAGTTTTAATCTTGCGACCGTACTCCCCAGGCGGAATGCTTAAAGCGTTAGCTGCGCCACTAGTGAGTAAACCCACTAACGGCTGGCATTCATCGTTTACGGCGTGGACTACCAGGGTATCTAATCCTGTTTGCTCCCCACGCTTTCGTGCCTCAGCGTCAGTACCGGGCCAGTGAGCCGCCTTCGCCACTGGTGTTCTTGCGAATATCTACGAATTTCACCTCTACACTCGCAGTTCCACTCACCTCTCCCGGACTCAAGATCTTCAGTATCAAAGGCAGTTCTGGAGTTGAGCTCCAGGATTTCACCCCTGACTTAAAAACCCGCCTACGCACCCTTTACGCCCAGTGATTCCGAGCAACGCTAGCCCCCTTCGTATTACCGCGGCTGCTGGCACGAAGTTAGCCGGGGCTTATTCTTGCGGTACCGTCATTATCTTCCCGCACAAAAGAGCTTTACAACCCTAGGGCCTTCATCACTCACGCGGCATGGCTGGATCAGGGTTGCCCCCATTGTCCAATATTCCCCACTGCTGCCTCCCGTAGGAGTTTGGGCCGTGTCTCAGTCCCAATGTGGCTGATCATCCTCTCAGACCAGCTACTGATCGTCGCCTTGGTAGGCCATTACCCTACCAACTAGCTAATCAGACGCGGGCCGATCTTTCGGCGATAAATCTTTCCCCGTAAGGGCTTATCCGGTATTAGCACAAGTTTCCCTGTGTTGTTCCGAACCAAAAGGTACGTTCCCACGCGTTACTCACCCGTCTGCCGCTGACGTATTGCTACGCCCGCTCGACTTGCATGTGTTAAGCCTGCCGCCAGCGTTCGCTCTGAGCCAGGATCAAACTCTCAAGTTGGACTTGAACTTTGAACCGGCTGATCACAACGTTTGACGAGGTCCCACCATTATCGACCGAAGTCGATGTGCTGCCTGCGATTCACATCGCGGGCAACGATGGTGTTTCCTTTGAAACGTGTACCGCCGAAGTCTTTCGTCCGGTCTCGAACCAAAAAGCCGAAGCTTTCCGGAAGCGAGACCCGCAAGGACTCCGCCGTCCACGTTTCTCTTTCTTCATCTTCACTTGTCAAACAGCCCGGGACCAGGAGGCCCCATCCTTCCAGAGTGGAAGGGTTCCGACACCCTTACCGGCGACGAATGAACTCCAACCGATTTGTGTCGGCTGTTGTGCACTCAACGAGGTGAGGAGCATCAGTGGCGCGTTCGCTCGCCTTGGTCAGTGACCCGGCGGCGCCGCGCTCAGTGGTCGGGTTATAGGCCCCCCCGCCCGGGATTGTCAACGCCCATCGTCAACAAATCGTCGCACAGTGGATTGTCGAAAATAATCCAATTATTCCAGTCAATTAGAAGACCATGGGTTCGACGAAACGAAGCCGCCCGGGAAAAAATCTGAAAAAAAGTTTGGCTCCCGGGGCGGCCGGAAGGGGCTCGGAAGGGGCTCCGGCGAGGCCCGGGCGGGGACTCCGGAAGCGGCTGGCGGCGCCGCTCGGCCTAAGGCCCGCGCGCCCGGCCGTTGAGGAAACTTTTTCCATGTTTGGCGCCGTACTAGAGCCACAATCCCGCGGCGTTCTGGTAAGACACAAGCTTGAATCGCCGGATGCCAGTGGGGGCTGCCTGCGATTTTGATGGGGTCCAGAGAAGGCGATCTGATGATGACGCGGCCTTCTTCGGACATTCGAAAGACATCGAGAGACCTTCACCTGCCCAGCTGTTCGTAATTTCGGCCGGGCCCTCATCGGGGCCTTCTGAGCGCGAGCACCTGTGCGGCACGGCTTTTCCCGCGATCCCCCTGCAAGAGGGCGACCAGGGAGAAGTTTGGTGCGAAGGGTTTCGGGTCGTTGATTGGGGGACTTGGGTTGAACCAGAGGACGTCACGCGGCGCTTACGGGCGTGAGACCGGGATTATCGATCTCGGTCACGAGCCGCCGCTGTCCGTCGACGGTTCCGAAGCCGCCGTCATCGATCGCCGTCGCGTCTCCGTGCAATGGTTCAGCGGCACAATTCTGACCGGACTCTGCGGCGCAGCCCTGATCGGCGGCGCCGTTTTCGCATCTCTCGACGGCGAAATGACCTTCGCCAAGGTGCCGGAGCGGGTCGAAGGCGCGCTGCGCGGTGCATTCGGAGCTGGCGATCGCGCCGCCACGCTGCACAAGAGCGACCGCCTGCCGCCGCCGAACGATTCCACCGCGTCGCGCAACATCGTCCGCGTCTCGACGGTCGCCCGCGTCGGCAACCGCGACGTGATGCGCGTGCGCCCCTTCGTCCGGATCGCCGGCAATCTGTCGATGACGACGAGCGAATTGTCGGCGAAGATTCCGCCGTTCAACGCGCAGCGTATGCTCACCGACGTCGGCTCCGATCCGAAGACCGCGACCGACGATCCGAACAATCCTGAAGCCGTTGAGCCCGATGCCGAGGTCTCCTTCGTCACCAAGGACCTCTCGCCGGTGCTGCCGAAGGCCAAGATTTCCGCCGTGGTGGCGCTCGACGACATCCTGATGCGGGTGCGCGATGCCGCCAATTGGCGCGGCAATGGCGGGGTTCGCTACGCCTCGCTTGCCAACGCCACCGCCGACATCTCCGGCGCGACCGGCGCGTCCGACATGAAGATGGCCTACGCCACCGAAGTGTCGCCGTCCGATCCCTATGCCGGCTTCGAGACCCGCGTGGTGCCGGAAAACGTCACGTTGCTGCCGAAGACCAAAGAGCAGATCACCGGCGGCAATCCCAACGGCGAGCGCGTCCACGTCGTCAAGAAAGGCGACAGCGTCGGTTCGGTGCTGCGCGATCTCGGCGCCACGGCGGACGAAATCAAATCGATCACTGCGACGCTCGGCCCCCGCGGCCGCGACGGCGGCCTGAAGGAAGGCGAAAAGCTTCGCATCCTGATGGCGCCCGCAAGCCCCGGTGCCCGGCTGCAGCCCTATCGCGTCGTCGTCGCCAACGACACCACGGTCGAGGCGATCGCGGCGCTGTCCGATCTCGGCAAATACGTCGCGGTCGACGTTTCCAGCATGAACACCGTCGCGGACGCCACGGCCAACGCCAACAGCGACGACGATGACGATGATGACGGTACCGGCGTGCGGCTCTACCAGAGCATCTACGAGACCGCGATGCGCAACAAAGTGCCGATGCCGGTCATCGACGACATGATCAAGATCTACTCCTACGACGTCGATTTCCAGCGCAAGGTCGCGCCGGGCGACTCGTTCGACGTGTTCTACGCCGGCGAAGACGAGGGCTCGACCGCGGTCGACAAGAGCGAAGTGCTGTTCGCCTCGCTCACGGTTGGCGGCGAAACCAAGAAATATTATCGCTATCAGAGCCCCGACGACGGCGTCGTCGACTACTATGACGAGACCGGCAAGAGCGCGAAGAAGTTCCTGGTCAGGAAGCCCGTCAACAGCGCCATCATGCGCTCCGGCTTCGGCGGCCGCCGCCATCCGATCCTCGGCTATGTGAAGATGCACACCGGCGTCGACTGGGCCACCGCCTACGGCACGCCGATTTTCGCCGCCGGCAACGGCGTGATCGAAAAGGCCCAGCTCGAAGGCGGTTACGGCAAATACGTCCGCATCAAGCACAACAACGGCTACGAGACCGCCTACGGCCACATGTCGGCTTTCGCCAAGGGCATGGAGCCCGGCAAGAAGGTGCGGCAGGGCCAGGTCATCGGCTTCGTCGGCTCGACCGGCCAGTCGACCGGTCCCCACGTCCACTACGAAATCCTGGTCAATGGCCGTTTCGTCGACCCGATGCGCGTCAAGCTGCCGCGTGGCCGTTCGCTGGAAGGGCCGATGCTCACGGGCTTCGAAAAGGAGCGCGACCGTCTCGACGGCATGATGAGCGGCCGCAACGGCGCCATCGCCCGCATGTCGGATGCGACCGGCGGCCCGCTCCAGGTCAGCAACCGCTAAGTTTTCCGGCCTTATCCAAATAAACGCCCCGGAGAGATGATCTCTCCGGGGCGTTTTTTATCTCGCGGCGCAGGCCGGCGATCAGTTCAGCTTGCGCTTTGACGTCGGTGCCTCGAACTGCGCGATCTCGGCAGTCTGCGACGCCTTGCCGTTGAAGGTCAGCACGTTACCTGCCGACGAGATCGCAACATGATCGCCATCCCTGACGTCGCCGCCCAAAATCATCTCGGCGAGCGGGTCCTGGAGGTAGCGCTGCACCACCCGCTTCAACGGGCGGGCGCCATAGGCGGGATCCCAGCCCTTGGCGGCGAGCCAGTCGCGGCCGGCAGCGTCGAGCGTCAGCACGATCTTGCGATCGGTCAGCAGCTTCTGCAGCCGCGCGAACTGGATCTCGACGATCCGGCCCATCTCGCTCCGCTGCAAACGGTGGAACAGGATGATCTCGTCGACGCGGTTCAGGAACTCGGGGCGGAAGTGCGCGCGCACCGTCCCCATCACCTGCTCACGCACGGCAGACGTGTCTTCGCCCTCGGGTTGATTCACCAAATACTCCGAACCGAGGTTCGAGGTCATGATGATCAGCGTGTTGCGGAAATCGACGGTACGTCCCTGACCATCGGTCAGCCGGCCGTCATCGAGCACTTGCAACAGGACGTTGAAAACATCCGGATGCGCTTTCTCGATCTCGTCGAACAGCACGACCTGGTAAGGCCGGCGTCGCACCGCCTCAGTGAGCGCGCCGCCCTCGTCATAACCGACATAGCCCGGAGGCGCGCCGATCAGCCGCGAGACCGAATGCTTCTCCATGTATTCGGACATGTCGAGGCGGACCATCGCGGTCTCGTCGTTGAAGAGGTACTCGGCGAGCGCCTTGGTCAGCTCGGTCTTGCCGACGCCGGTGGGGCCCAAGAACATGAACGATCCGGTCGGCCGGTGCGGGTCCTGCAGGCCCGCGCGCGAGCGTCGCACGGCGGTCGCGACCGCACGCACGGCCTCGGCCTGGCCGACGACGCGCTGTCCGAGCTGCTCCTCCATCTTCAGGAGCTTCTCCTTCTCGCCTTCCAGCATCTTGTCGACGGGCACGCCGGTCCAGCGCGAGACCACCTGCGCGATGTGGTTGGCGGTAACGGCCTCCTCCATCATCTCGCCGGAGTTTTCGCGCGCCTCGATGTCAGCCAGCTGCTTCTCAAGCTGCGGGATCCGGCCATAGGCCAGCTCGCCGGCCTTCTGGAATTCGCCACGCCGCTGCGCGTCAGCCAGATCGACGCGCAGGGCGTCGAGCTCGGATTTCAACTTTTGAGCGTTGGAGAGCTTGTTCTTTTCAGCACTCCAGCGCGAAGTCAGCGCCGCAGACTTCTCCTCGAGCTCGGCCAGCTCCTTCTGGAGCGTCTCGAGACGGGACTTGGAGCCGAGGTCGCTTTCCTTCTTGAGAGCCTCCTGCTCGATCTTGAGCCGGATAATCTCGCGGTCGAGCGAATCCAGCTCTTCCGGCTTGGAATCGACCTGCATCTTCAGCCGCGCGGCGGCCTCGTCCATGAGGTCGATCGCCTTGTCCGGCAGGAAGCGGTCGGTGATGTAGCGGTTGGACAGCGTCGTCGCCGCCACGAGCGCGGAATCGGTGATCCGCACGCCGTGGTGCTGCTCGTACTTGTCCTTGAGGCCGCGCAGGATGGAGATCGTGTCCTCGACCGAGGGCTCGCTGACGAAGATCGGCTGGAAGCGCCGCGCCAGCGCCGCATCCTTCTCGACATGCTTGCGGTACTCGTCGAGCGTGGTCGCGCCGATGCAGTGCAGCTCGCCGCGCGCAAGCGCGGGCTTGAGCAGGTTGGAGGCGTCCATCGCGCCATCGCCCTTGCCCGCGCCGATCAGCGTATGCATCTCGTCGATGAACAGGATGAAATTGCCGTCGCTCGCGGTGACTTCCTGGAGCACGGCCTTCAGCCGCTCCTCGAACTCACCGCGGTATTTTGCACCCGCAATCAGTGCGCCGAGATCGAGCGACAGCAGCTTCTTGTCCTGCAGGCTCTCGGGCACATCGCCATTGACGATGCGCAGCGCGAGGCCTTCCGCGATGGCAGTCTTGCCAACGCCGGGCTCGCCGATCAGGACGGGATTGTTCTTGGTCCGGCGCGACAGCACCTGGATGGTGCGGCGGATCTCCTCGTCGCGGCCGATGACCGGGTCGAGCTTGCCGTCGCGCGCAGCCTGAGTCAGGTCGCGGGCATATTTCTTCAGCGCGTCATAGGCGTTTTCGGCCGTCGCGGAATCCGCGGTGCGGCCCTTGCGCAGCGCCTCGATCGCCGCGTTGAGATTTTGCGGGGTGACGCCGCCCTTGGCGAGGATCGCGCCGGCCTCGCTGGTCTTCTCCAGCGTGAGCCCAAGCAAGAGCCGCTCGACGGTGACGAAACTGTCGCCGGCCTTCTCGCCGGCCTTTTCGGCCGCGTCGAAAGTGCGGGCGAGCTCGGGCGCCAGATAGATCTGGCCGGCACCGCCACCGGAAACTTTCGGCACCTTGTTGAGGGCGTCCTCAGTCGCCTTCAGAATTGCGCGGGAATTGCCGCCGGCGCGGTCAATCAGGCCGGAAGCCAGCCCTTCATTGTCGTCCAGCAGCACCTTCAGGACGTGCAGGGTCGAAAACTGCTGATGCCCCTCGCGCACCGCAAGCGACTGCGCGGACTGGACGAAGCCCCTGGAGCGTTCGGTATATTTGTCGATGTTCATGGTCTTTTCTTTCCCTCGGCCTGCCCCTGGAGCCCTCTAAGGCACCCCAAACGGCATCTTCATTGGGTTTCCGCTTGATGCGTTGACGTTCCTCAACCATCAGCGGTCGTTATCAGCCGACGCTGGCGCCGGCCTGACCCAGATGTGGGAAGCGTGTTCTCGGATCGGAAGAGGCGAGTTCACAATTTCGTGCGCTGGTCGGCCGGCTTGGCGGGCGCAGGTCGAATCCCCTAGATAGGCCTATGACAACCAGCCAAACCGCCGAAATCACCGGCCTCTACCGCTACCCGATCAAGGGCCTGACGCCCGAAGCCCTGCCCCGGGTCCCGTTGCGAACCGGCCAGACCCTCCCCGCCGACCGCCGCTACGCCATCGAGAACGGCCCGAGCGGGTTCGACCCGGAGGTTCCGGAGTGGAAGCCGAAAATCCAGTTTCTGATGCTGGCCCGCAATGAGCGGCTGGCGTCCCTCGACAGCCGGTTCGAGGATGCAACCAACAGCCTCACCATCCGCAAAGACGGCCAGATCGTCGCCAGCGGCGATCTCGAGACCGCGGCAGGCCGCGCCGCCATCGAGGGCTACTTCACGGAGAATTTCCAGCCGGAGCTGAAGGGCCCGCCAAAAGTGCTGTCAGGCCGGGGCCACAGCTTCTCCGACGTCGCCCGCAAGGTCGTCTCCATCATCAATCTCAACAGCGTCCGCGCCATCGAGACCATGCTCGGCGGGACCGCCGTCAATCCCCTGCGCTTCCGCGGCAATCTTTACGTGACGGGCTGGCCGGCCTGGTCCGAGCTCGACCTGGTCGGAGAGACGCTTGCGATAGGGCAGGCCCGGCTGAAAGTGGTCAAGCGCATCGTCCGCTGCCCGGCCGTCAACGTCGATCCCGAGACCGCCGTCCGCGATCTCGAGATACCAGCGACGCTGTCGCGCAACCTCGGCCATATGGACTGCGGCATCTATGCCGAGGTGGTGGCCGACGGCGAGATCGGCGTGGGGGATGCGGTCGCGGTGGAAGCGCCGAAGCTGGTGTGACGGGGCGCGGCCTCAACACATTCCGTCATTGCGAGGAGCGAAGCGACGAAGCAATCCAGACGATTTCCGCGGAGGGATTCTGGATTGCTTCGCTTCGCTCGCAATGACGGACGTTAGTTCGGCATCACATACGCATAGATCCGGCCGCGCGAGATCGGCGCCTCGCGGACGCGGTTGCCGTTGTTGCCGGAGATCATGATCGGATTCCCCTGCGCGTCGATGCCGGTGATGATGCCGACATGGCCGCCGCCGCGCCGCCCCATCACCGCGATGGCACCGACCTGCGGACCGGAGACGCGCGTGCCGTAGCGCGCAAATGAGCTCGCCATATCGGAGCCGGTGCCCTGATGGCCGGTGTGCTGCAGCACCATGTTCATGAAGCGCGCACACCACAGGCTGCCGCGCCCGGTCGGGTTGCCGCCGAGATAGCGGCGCGCCTCGGAGACGAGGCCCGATCCACCGCCAAAGCTGCTGCTTGCAGCCATGCCGATATTGGCCGTGCCGCCGGTGTTGGCGCTGGGATCATAGCTAGCCTGCGTGTTGGCGAATCCACTCGCCTGCAACTGCACCGCGCTGCGCTCGAAGCGCGAGCCGCTGGCATGGTGGCGATAATGATGATGTCTGGCGTGATGCACGTAAGCGTGCCGCTCTGCGCTATGACGATGATGCGGCCGCGCTGAGGCCGGAGAGACGAACGCGGCAACCGCCGCGAAGAAGATCGCCAGCGCGACAACACAACGCGACAGGCGAGACGCAAACAACTCGAACATTCTTCATCCTTCGTTGACACCCCCACTTCCAATCGGCCCGTGCGGTGGCCGACATCCGTCTGGCCGTTAAGCCGCCGGATGTGGCGAGAAAAAGACACCAAGGGCGGCGAATAGCTGCGATGATTTTGCGTCAATGCTGGTGTGAAGCTGCCTCATTGCGGACAACAGCATTAACTGCGATCCTGAAGTCACGGCTTGAAGAGAGGGAAAGAGTTAATGCCCCACGCCACGACCAGGGACGATGTCCGCATCTATTTCGAAGAAGCGGGTCAGGGAACGCCGATACTTTTTCTGCATGAGTTCGCGGCCGACTACACCAATTGGGAGCCGCAGATGCGTTACTTCTCGCGCGGCCATCGCTGCATCACCTATTCCGCGCGCGGCTACACGCTATCTGATGTGCCGGCGGGCGAGGTCTACAGCTACGAACATTTCTACACCGACGCGCTCGCGGTGCTCGATCATCTCAAGGTCGAGCGCGCGCATCTCGTCGGCCTGTCGATGGGCGCCTATTCATCGCTCCAGGTCGGATTAAATGCGCCGCATCGCGCACTGTCGATGACGCTCGCCGGCGTCGGCTCGGGCTCGGAGCTCGAGACCCTCGACAATTGGCGCAAGCAATGCCGTGCCAATGCCGAGCAATTCGAGACGCTGGGCTCCGCAGAAGTCGCAAAAGTCACGCGCGAGGCGCCAAGCCGGATTCCATTCCTGGTGAAGGATCCGCGCGGTCATGCCGATTTCTACGCTGCACTGGCGCGGCACGATTCCAAGGGTTCGGCCAACACGATGCGCGGCTTCCAGGGCGGCCGTCCCTCGATCTACACGCTGACGAATGCGATCAAGAAGGTAGCAACGCCCGCACTGATCATCTGCGGCGACGAGGATGATCCGTGCATCGGGGCGAGCCTGTTCCTGAAGAAGCATCTTCCGGCAGCGGGGCTTGCGATGTTTCCGAAATCAGGCCACGTGCTCAATCTCGAAGAGCCCGCACTGTTCAATGAGAGCGTGGAGCGGTTTGTGACGCTGGTGGAAGCCGGCCGGTGGCCGGTGCGCGATGCGAGGTCGCTGGCGGCGCATTAGGAGGTCGCGTAGCCCGGATGGAGCGAGGCGCAATCCGGGATTCCTAAACGCGGCGCAACCTGCCCCGGATTGCGCCTCGCTCCATCCGGGCTACGGGCAGCGAACTACTTCCCCTGCCCGCGGCTCAGCAGAAACACGCCCTGCTCGCCGAACAGATTCCACACCCACCAGGGCAGCCGCAGCCGCAACGGGCGGCCGTAGAGGTCGAGCGCCTCGGCGCGTTCCATCTTGACGTGGATTTCGTCGCAGAGCTCGACGAAGTCCTTGATGGTGCAGAAATGGATGTTGGCGGTGTCATACCAGCTGGCCGGCAGATTCTCCGTGCGCGGCATGTGACCGCCGACCAGGAGCTGCAGGCGCATCCGCCAGAAGCCGAAATTGGGGAACGACACGATGGCGCGGCGGCCGATGCGCAGGAGATTCTCCAACACCACCTTGGGCTGCCGCGTCGCCTGCAGCGTCTGCGACAGGATCACGTAGTCGAAGGCGTCGTCGGGATAGTTGACGAGGTCGGTGTCGGCGTCGCCCTGCACCACCGCGAGGCCCTTTGCCACGCAGCGGTTGACGCCCTCGCGCGACAGCTCGATGCCGCGGCCGTCGATACCGCGGGTCTCGAGCAACTGAAGCAGATCGCCGTCGCCGCAACCGACGTCGAGCACTTTCGAGCCCGGCTTGACCATCTCGGCGACCAGCAGATGGTCGGCGCGAAATGGGCCGGACTGCTCCGCAGTGAGGCCATTGAGCGGCAGCACTTCCTGTACAGACATCGCTAGCCGTCCTCGTCAGTCATTCTTGGTCAGTCATTCTTGCCGGTGAGCCCGCGCGCCTTGCCTGCCGAATGCAGAAAGGCGCGGGAGATGTCGAAGAATTCGGGCACGTCGAGCAGGAAGGCATCGTGGCCGCGGTCGGTCTCGATCTCGGCGAACGACACCCGCGCGCTCGACGCGTTCAGCGCGTGCACCAGCGCACGCGATTCCGAGGTCGGGAACAGCCAGTCGCTGGTGAAGGAGACGACGCAGAAGCGCGTCTCGATTCCGGCGAACGCCTTCGCCAGCACACCGCCATGGTCGCCGGCAATGTCGAAATAGTCCATCGCGCGTGTGAGATAGAGATAGGCATTGGCGTCGAAGCGTTCGACAAAGGACGAGCCCTGGTAGCGCAGATAGGACTCGACCTGGAAGTCGGCGTCGAACGAGAAGGTCGGCAACTCGCGATCCTGCATGCGGCGGCCAAACTTGCGATGCAGCGCGGCGTCCGAGAGATAGGTGATGTGCGCGGCCATGCGCGCGACTGCGAGGCCGCGATGCGGATGGATGCCCTGATCCGCGTAAGCGCCATTGTGCCAGTCGGGATCGGCCATCACGGCCTGGCGGCCGAGCTCGTGGAAGGCGATGTTCTGCGCCGAGTGCCGCGTCGAACAGGCGATCGCCAGCGCGGAGTACACGCGCTTCGGATAGGCCGCGGTCCATTGCAGCACCTGCATGCCGCCCATCGAGCCGCCGACGACGGCGAACAGCGTGTCGATGCCGAGCCGGTCGATCAGCATCGCCTGCGCGCGCACCATGTCGGGGATGGTGATGACGGGGAAATCCAGGCCCCACACCTTGCCGGTCGCGGGATTGATCGAAGCCGGCCCGGTCGAGCCCATGCAGCCGCCGATCACGTTGGAGCAGATGATGAAGTAGCGGCTGGGATCGAGCGGGCGACCCGGACCGACCAGCGTCTCCCACCAGCCGGACTTGCCGGTGACGGGATGCACATTGGCGACGTGCTGATCGCCGGTCAGCGCATGGCAGATCAGCACGGCGTTGGAGCGATCGGCGTTGAGCTCGCCATAGGTCTTGTAGGCGATCTGGAACGGGGTGAGATCGATGCCGCAATCGAGCCGCAGCGGCTGGTCGGCGCCGAACTGCGCGACTTCAGAACTCGGATGATCGACCTCATGCGACCGATCGTCGGCACTGATCGCGGGACTGGGGACAGACTTGACGCCAACCATCTCTGACCATCGACCTCGTTTGCGATCAAACGTGAGATCGCGATGAAATCAGGCCATGAAAAACCCGGCCTGAACGATAGGTTCGGCCGGGATCGAAAACGTCCCCGGCCTGTTTAGCGAGTTTTTTAACGTGGCTGCAAGCCGGCCGGCTCAAATGACCACGGAACAGGCAAAAACCTACTGGCTTGGGCGCTTTTCGTCAAGTCGCGGTCCGGATGAGCCAAATTCAGCCCTGATAAGTCGACCAAAAAGGCTGTCATTTCTCTTTGCTTTCGCCGCTCCGACTGCCTAATCAGGGCACCGACCGCAGCCTCACAACAGCAACCGTCAGATATGTCCCAACGTCCGCCCGCGCCACCATCGCTCCAGGAATTGCGCAAGGAGATCGACGCGATCGACGAGGGCATTCATCGCCTGTTGATGCAGCGCGGCGACATCATCGACCGCCTGATCCAAGTGAAGCAGACCCAGGAGGTCGGCTCGGCGTTCCGCCCGGCGCGCGAAGCCTCCATGATGCGTGACATCGTGCAGCGCCATCGCGGCATCCTGCCGCTCGACACGGTCGAGAGCATCTGGCGCGTCATCATCTCGACCTTCACCTATGTCCAGGCGCCGTTCTCAGTGCATGCCGACATCTCGGTGAGCGAGCCGGCGATGCGCGATTCCGTGCGCTTCCATTTCGGCTTCACGGTTCCTTACGTCGCGCATTTCAGCGCGCAGGCCGCGGTCGAAGCGGTGGCGATGTCCAAGGGCGATCTGGCGCTGGTCTCGGCGACCTCGAGCCGCACGCCGTGGTGGCTGGAGCTGGAAGCGGACGGCGCGCCGAAGATCATCGCGCGGATGCCCTTCGTCGAGCGTGCCGACCATCCGGCCGCACTACCGGTGTTCGCGATCTCGCGCGTCGCCGACAGCGCCGTGGTGACGGAGGTCGAGACCTTCAGCGTGCGCGTGTCGGGGTGGAATGCCGAGGTGGCGCGCGCCCTGTCGCCGCTCGCCGAGATCGTGGCGGTGCCAGATACCGCCTTCGACGGCGCGGCGCTGCTGGTCTCGGTCACATCAGCCACCAGCATCGACAAGATCAGGGCTGCCCTGATCGAAGCGGGGGCCTCGGTGCGCTCCACGGCCCTCGTCGGCAGCCACGCAACGCGCTATACGGTGCGCCCGACCGGGTCGAAATCGTAAATCGCGAACTGACCTAGCCTATCCGGAGTTGAAGATGTCCCGCCCCGTGCCGAATCCCGGCATTCTCGATATTGCGCCCTACACGCCCGGCAAGACCCCGGTGCCGGAGCCGGGCCGCAAGGTGTTCAAGCTCTCGGCCAACGAGACGCCGTTCGGACCCTCGCCCAAGGCGATCGAGGCCTTCAAGCGCGTCGCGGACCATTTGGAAGACTATCCGGAAGGAACCTCGCGCGTGTTGCGCGAGGCGATCGGCCGCTCGTTCGGGCTCGATCCGAACCGCATCATCTGCGGCGCAGGTTCGGACGAAATCCTCAACCTGCTCGCCCACACCTATCTCAGCCATGGCGACGAGGCGATCTCGACCACGCACGGCTTCCTGGTCTACCCGATCGCGACCATGGCGGTCGGCGCCAGGAACGTGGTCGCGGCTGAGAAGAACCTGACCTGCGATGTCGACGCGATCCTGAAAGCCGTGACGCCGCGCACAAAACTGGTCTGGCTCGCCAACCCCAACAACCCGACTGGCACCTATATCCCGTTCGACGAGGTCAAGCGCCTTCGCGCCGGCCTGCCCTCGCACGTGTTGCTGGTGCTGGACGCCGCCTATTGCGACTATGTCTCGCGCAACGATTACGAGATGGGGATCGAGCTCGTCGCCACCACCGAGAATACGGTGGTGACGCACACCTTCTCCAAGATCCACGGCCTCGCGGCACTGCGCATCGGCTGGATGTTCGGCCCCGAGCACATCATCGACGCCGTCAACCGCATCCGCGGTCCGTTCAACGTGTCGACACCGGCGATGTACGCTGCGGTCGCCGCGATCGAGGACACTGCGCACCAGGCGATGTCGAAGCAATTCACCGAGACCTGGCGCAACTGGCTGACCGAGGAGATCACCAAGCTCGGGCTGAAGGTGACGCCGGGCGTCGCCAATTTCGTGCTGATCCACTTCCCGCAAGACGGCAAGACCTCGGACGCGGCCGATGCCTATCTCACCAAGCGCGGCCTCGTGCTGCGCGCGCTGAAGAATTACGGCCTGCACCATGCGCTGCGCATGACCATCGGCACCGAGGAGGCCAACCGCCTCGTCGTCGAGGCGCTGCGCGACTTCATGGCCGGCAAATGAGCGTGGACCCGCACTTCCAGCGCGTCGCGCTGATCGGCTTCGGTCTGATCGGCGGCTCGATCGCGCGCGCTGCGAAGCTTCAGGGCTTGGCTGGCGAGATCGTCACCACCGCGCGCTCGGAAAAGACGCGCGCGCGAGTGCTCGAGCTCG
The DNA here is from genome assembly GCF_049949285.1 of Bradyrhizobium ganzhouense. Taxonomy (NCBI): domain Bacteria; kingdom Pseudomonadati; phylum Pseudomonadota; class Alphaproteobacteria; order Hyphomicrobiales; family Nitrobacteraceae; genus Bradyrhizobium; species Bradyrhizobium ganzhouense. The sequence goes on along the minus strand of NZ_CP181318.1, from coordinate 1,153,919 downwards.
GCATCGTCGACCAGGTCGTGGCGACCAATGCCGAAGCAGTGAAGGATGCCGATCTCGTCATCCTCTGCATTCCCGTCGGCGCCTGCGGGCCGGTGGCACAGGAGATTGCGCCGCATCTCAAGCCCGGCGCTGTTATTTCCGACGTCGGCTCGGTCAAGGGCGCTGTCGTCAAGGACATGGCTCCGCATCTGCCGAAGACTATCCATTTCGTGCCGGCGCACCCCGTCGCGGGCACCGAGCATTCAGGACCGGATTCCGGTTTCGCCGAGCTCTTCATCAACCGCTGGTGCATTTTGACGCCGCCGGAAGGCACCGACGCCGCGGCCACCGCGCACTTGCGCGCCTTCTGGGCGGCGATGGGCGCCAAGGTCGAGGTGATGACGCCGGATCATCATGATCTCGTGCTCGCGATCACCAGCCACCTGCCGCATCTGATCGCCTACACCATCGTCGGCACCGCCGACGAGCTGCAGCAGGTGACGGAGTCCGAAGTCATCAAGTTCTCGGCCGGCGGTTTCCGCGACTTCACCCGCATCGCGGCCTCCGATCCGACGATGTGGCGCGACGTCTTCCTCGCCAACAAGGACGCGGTTCTGGAGATGCTCGGTACCTTCACCGAGGATCTCGCAAAGCTCACCCGTGCGATCCGTCGTGGCGACGGCGAAGCGCTGTTCGATCACTTCACCCGCACCCGCGCCATCCGCCGCGGCATCGTCGAGATCGGCCAGGATTCGGCGGCTGCAGACTTCGGCCGGCCGCATGCGCAGCTCGGCGAGAAGCCGTAGCACCCGAGTAGCCCGGATGGAGCGCAAGCGTAATCCGGGACTGTGTTTGCCTCATCGAAGAACCCGGATTGCGCTTCGCTCCATCCAGGCTACGAGTCCGCGTGGCTTCGGGACTAGAACGGATAATACCGGATCTGCGTCATGACGATGTTGTCGTCGGCCTTTGGCGCGCCGCCGACACCGGCGAAGGCGAACCGTTGCGTGTAGGAATACTGCACGCCGGCTTTCAGCGTGCCGTAATTGCCCTGGTAGATGGTGTCGTAGATGCCGGCGGTGATCTGCCGGACTTCCCTGGTGTTGCCGTTACAGGTCGCGGCCAGCGTGTTCTCGGTGAAGCAGCCGGTGTTGTTGTAGAGCGGATTGCCGTAGCCGAACGGGATGGTCCCGACATTGGCGAAATTGGCCTTGGCCTTTTCGAGCCCTGCGTAGCTGTAGACATCGAGGCTCGGCGTCGCGTGCCAGATCAGGCCGACCGCAGCCGCCGTGATCGTCAGCGGCAGCACCGTGCCGTCCTGCGCCACCGCCGCATCGGGGAACGGCGTCGCTGTGAAGCGGCCGAGCACGCCATGCGCGCCGTAGAGCTGGAGGTCGAGAGTCTTCGGAATCAGCTCGGCAAAGATGTGGCCGCCGAAGCTGCCGGTGTCGTAGGTGTGGTTAGCGCCATTGAAGCGGTCGAACAGCTGGCGATAGAGCGCCCAGGCCTCGACATGCAGCTTGTAAGGCCCGAGCCGCGGATCCCACGCCGCCTTGACGGTGACGTCAGGCACCTGGTTCAGGCTGACATTGTTGAGGTTGTTGAAGAAGCTGCCGCCAGGCCCGGTCAGATTGACCTGCAGGTTCGGGTTGAGCACACCCTGCGGACCGACCGCAGGCGTGCCGACCGTCGGCGTGTTGCCGCCGAAGAAGGCGGTCTGCGGATTTTCAACGGACGCGGCGAGCTTGAACTCGGGCCCGAGATCCTTCCAGACGCGGAGACCAGGTTGCCGTGCCGCCAGAAATCCCGGAACGGATTCGAAGTCGATGACGCCTGGCGCATCGACGCCGCGAGGATCGATGCCCGACTTGGTCGGCGCATTCAGCGACCAGGATTGGCCGGCGAGGAAATGCAGGCCGAGATCGGTCCGGTCGAGCTCGAGACTGAGCTGCCGCATCCGGGGGTTGAACGAGTTGGTGGCAACGGAGCTTGCCGTTTGCGCCGCGCCTTCGAAGTCGATTTCGCCGTAGCCGGCGAGATGCGTATCGGGATCGGCGTTGCCTTCGGCGAGCACCGAGAACCGGCTCTGGCGCGCGGAGAACCGCGTCTCCGGGAAGTAGAAATTGTGGCTCTGCTGATAGGGAATGAAATTGAACACCGAGCCGGTGTCGGAGGCGATGTTGCGCGAGCGATAGATGCCGGTGAGATCGACCCAGCCGCCGAATGTCAGCGTGACGCCCTTGTAGCAGACCTTGCCGCCCGCACATGCCTCGACGGGCAGCGCCTTGTAGGTCCCCGGCATCGGCATGGCCCTGCCCTGCACCGCTTCGACCTGGCGCGTCTTACGTGCCTCCGAATCCACCTTCTGCTGCAGCTCCTTCAGCTTCGCCTTCAGCGCCTTGATTTCGATTGTGACATTGTCGTCGGCACGCGCCTGTCCCGAACAGGCAACGAGTAGCCCCAGCATCAGTCCGTAGTTGATGATCCGCACGTAAGCCTCCCTCCACTTGGGAAGCAGGTGCACTTGGTTGCGCCCCCGGCGCGAGCATGCCTCCCTGGTGTGGAGTGATGCGAATGAGCGAGCTGTTATTCGCTGGCCTGTGCAGCTTCTGCATCACGTTTTCCTGACGATCATGTTCGGAATATTTTCGTTGGCTGACCGATCCGCACGCGCGATTGCTGCGCACACGACGCAGCGCGCATTGGGCCCGACCGGCACATGGCCGGGCCCAACTCCGCGGACGTGCAAAGTCTCCTGCGACCGCCACTGTGCGAACGCAGGCGTCGCGAGCGCGGTCGACATGGCGACGGCGGCAACGAACAGCTTGGACGTCGTCATGATTCTCTCCTGCCTTGGCGGCCCGCTTCATCGGGCAGTCGACATGGAGAGAGACCGGGCTTTGCGGCTCCGCATTCCCGGCGGACAATCACGATTCAGCGAAGAGGTCGTGACGTGCGTCTATGGTTCGTAGCCTGGATGGAGCGAAGCGCAATCCGGGATTCTTAAATGCGATTGGCGCTGTCCCGGATTACGCTGCGCTCCATCCGGGCTACGCGAGCAGTGACAGCTAGTACAGCGGCGGAATCTGGCCGACTGTGATCGGGCCGAGCAGCACGGCGCCGTCGACGAATTTCAGCGGGAAGCTGCGGGCCTTCTTGCCCTCGAGCGTGCTCTCGGTGCCGATCGAGTTGATGCCGGCGGCAACGCCGGCGTTGGCGTTCTGCTTGATGACCTTGCCGAGGCCGGGAACGGCACGGTCGAGTGCGCCGAAGAGATTGTTGAGGTCTTTTGACTTCACGCCGGGCGCGACGCGGTCGAGCGTTGCCTGCGGCACGCCCTCTTCCAGCATCTTCTCGATGCCGAGCGCCGGGATGACGCGTTCGAGGCCGGTCACGGTCATCTGCAATTCGCCATCCAGTCGGCCATTGGCCGAGAGGCCCAGCGTGCCGGCCGCGACCGCGATCATCTCGCCCTGCTGGATCCGCGACTGCACGATCTCGATATGACCGCCGGCGGCCTGGATCTCGCGGAAGCGCTGCGGCCAGGGTTTTGGGGTGAGATCGGAGAGCCCGGTGATCTTCGCCCGCGTGTCCGCTTCGAACGGCTCGGCGAGCAAGGGATGAACGCCCTGGATGCTGCCCTGCGCGATCTGCAGCACGGTCTCGATCACGGGGTGATCGGCCGACGATCCGTCCGCGATGCGCCCGTGCAGCTCAATCTGCTTGGCACGCGCGAGCGGCACCTGCACCGAACCGTCGAGACGGTTGATGCTGGGATCGTCGAACACGATCGAGGCGCGCTCCGGGATCGCCGGCAAGCCGACCACGCTGCTGCGGCCATTGCTCCAGTTCACCACGAAGGTGTTTTGCGTGACGCCGTCGACCAGCGTCGCCGGTGCGGAAAACTCGGCGATGACGTGCTTGGGATCGTAGACCTGAGCCAAAACCAGAATGTTGTCGAGCTTGGCGGTGAACGGCGTCTTGCTCGCATTCTGCGAGACCAGGGCGACGCTGGCGCCGGAGCACTGGACCTCGAAGCGGAACGGGAAGCCGGCAATCGAGCGCTTGGCGCAGTCATAGATGCGGCCGGACTTGGCCTCCTGCGCGCGCCAGGCATCGGCCGCGACCTCGGCCTGCGAGGCCGCATAGAACCAGAAGCCGCTCCAGGCGGCCGCAAGGATCAGGAGGAGGACGGGAGCAATGAAGAGCCCCCAACGGGAGCGGCGCCGGCCTGCGGCAATGGTCATATCGGACATGCGGCGACCCTTTGATCCCAGATTTTGTCAAATGTAAGCGAGGCCAGCCCCGGACGAAAGGCGGAGAAATCGCTTCGCTTGAGGCCCCCGTTCTGGTAGCCGTGCCCGAAATGTCGGAAATCACCCTTCCCACCGTCACGTCAGCCAAGGGCGACCTCTGGGTGTTCGGCTACGGATCGCTGATGTGGCGGCCGGGCTTCGAATTCGCGGAGCGCGTGCCGGCGCGGCTGGTCGGCGAGCATCGCGCGCTCTGCGTCTATTCCTTCGTGCATCGCGGCACGCCGGAGCAGCCGGGCCTGGTGCTGGGGCTCGACCGCGGCGGCGCCTGCCGCGGCATCGCCTTCCGCGTCGCTGAAAAGAACCGTGCCGACGTGGTCGCCTATTTGCGGGCGCGCGAGCAGGTGACGTCGGTCTATCGCGAGGTGATGCGCTCGGTGTGGCTGGAGAACGAAGCGCGTGAGCGCGTCTCCGCACTCGCCTATGTCGTCGACCGCGGCCACGTGCAATATGCCGGCCGGCTGTCGCTCGCCGACCAGCACCGCCATGTGCGGCAGGGCCACGGCCAGTCCGGCGCCAACCGCGACTATGTGACGGCGACCGTGAAGGCGATCGAGGCCGAAGGCTTTCGCGACACGCAATTGCATCAGCTCGCGGCGATGCTGCATGGTGATACGCATTCGCTGCGCGATCAGACTCCGAGCGAGGCCCAGGACAGCCGCTAAAGCGCAGACCAGGCATGCTCTGAATACGTTGCCGCCCACGAAAGCAATCACTTTAGGACCGTTTGAATCCCTCCGCGGCAGCGGCATATACGACGGCCGCGCCGCCCACCACGACGGACCTCTCCTCCACTTTTCGGGTGAAAGACGACGTGTGATTATGGATCATCTGGTCGTATAATGGGTGTTGGCGGACGCCGGGATACCCGGTTGGAGCAGTGTTGTTGCGGCGCATGATTGTGGGGCGAGAGTCCTCACTGGGAAAGATCAACCGCATGGCCCAGATAGCGAACTTGGCTCTACTCTCATCCCTGGTCTTGTTGACGTTGGGTGTGCCGGGACCGGCGGAAGCCCAGCAAAGCAGCATGGGTTTCTTCATAACCAGTGTGGGGCTCGGGAAGGGCGGCGACCTCGGTGGGCTCGACGGCGCGGATCGACATTGCCAGACCCTCGCCCAGGCCGCAGGCGCGGGCGGCAAAACATGGCACGCCTATCTTTCGACACAGGGGCCGAGTGCGATTAACGCCAAAGACCGGATCGGTAACGGTCCTTGGTCCAATGCCAAGGGTACACAGATCGCGGCAAGCGTGGCTGACCTGCACAGTGACAACAACAAGATCAACAAAGAGACTGCCCTCGACGAGAAGGGCATGATGGTCAAGGGCCGCGTCGACACCCCCAATCAACATGACATGCTCACCGGCACACAACATGATGGCACGGCCATTCCGGGCGCAGACGCGACTTGCAGTAACTGGACCAGCAGCGCTGACGGACAGGGCAGCGCGATCGTCGGACACCATGATCTGATCGGCAACACTCAAGGTCCAAATTTCTGGAACTATTCGCACAAGACGCCGGGTTGTTCCCCGGCAAACTTGCAGCGCGTCGGCGGAGCCGGTTTGTTTTACTGCTTCGCCACCAACTGAGTTCGGCCAACTGTTTCTGGGCCGAGGAATCAGAGCGCAGAAATTCTGGCGCTCGCTAGTCGTTGCTTTTTTTCGGACTTGTTTTTAGTGCCGTTGAATTAGTAGTCGCCGCGGAGATTGCGATGTCGACTGACCAATCCAAGGATCGCTCACACGTACAGTCGGGTGACGTGCTCGATTTTCAGTCTCACCGGATTCATGCCATTGCGCAGACCCAAGCAGAGCGGCCGCGCTTGTGGTCGACGAAACATCTTGCCTACCGCTGTAGCGTCCTTGCGACACGAACACTCATGTAACGCATCCGATTCTCGGGGCCGAACCAAATGCGCGCCGCAGCGCGGCGGGTTTGCATCGCTCGACTGAACGAGCCGCCGCGCAAAACGTGTCGACTGCAATCGCCTTCTATCCATGCCGATCCGTCCGCAGGTGCGCCTTGGTAAGTGTCGTGCCAGCAATCCTCAACCCAGTCGTAAACGCTACCATGGACTTCGTAGATGCCCCAGGGATTAGGAAGCGACGGTCTTGGCGGCGGAGAGTTCGTCCCGGCGAGTTGGCGTTCTTCGACCCGATCAATAGCGAAGGAATCTCCCCACCAGAAAGCGGTCGTCGTTCCGGCGCGCGCGACGTACTCCCGCTCCGATTCGCTCAACAACCGATATGGCTTTCCGGTCGCACGCGACAGCCATTCAACGTACTCCTTGGCTTCTGCCCATTGAATGTTGGTGACGGGTTTCCATTCGCTGCTGGTCGGATCCGACGGTCGAAAGCTGCAGCCCTTTCCAACGACGCAGGCGTTCCACTCATCGAGAGAAACGGGAAAACGTCCGACCGAGAACCTCGGAAACGTCACCTGGTGTTGCGGCCGTTCGTCCGCCGTGCTTCCTGCTTCATCCGCGCTTGCGCCCATGGTGAACCGGCCGGCAGGAACGACAATCATCACGGGGCAGAAATCACACTCTTTAAAGCGATCAAGCGGCACCAATGCGCTTTCTTCAGATCGAGATAGCGGTCGGAAAAGCCGCAAATCCAGCGGAGACGGGCGCTCCAAGATCGAGAGCGCCGGCACGGTGTGATCCAACGTTTCTGCATCGACGCTCGCGACGTGGAGTTGGATGATCAGCGGCGCAAGCAATAGAGGCAATGAGTGAGCAAATCTATTCATGCAAATCTCCCGGCCGCATCACCGTGCTCGGGGAAGCCACTGGACATTCGGTCAGCGGCGGCGCGTCAGGCAATTTGTAACAATCGAAAAAACGACTTGCAGCGTTGCCCTCGACACCGCTTGCCCGCCATGCAATCGCCGACAGAATACGTCTCGTCTGTTTCAACCTGACTGCGCAGGCCAACAAGATGGCTTCGTTGCCGGTCTGAATTGCTTCGCGGCTTGAACAGATGAAACAGCGCCCCAGTCGCGACGCGACGAGACACGCAACGCCAAACGGCCAATTTCTCTTTTGGTTTCGTTAGTTTAAGCGCGTGATTGAACTTTATATTTGCCGCATCGCCCGCTTCGGCTCAGGGAACGAGTCGACTTCGTGGAGCGATGCCTGCCGAAACACCTGTGAGAGGCCGGCTACGGGACGCAAGCCGTCGGCGGCGACCAAGCCTGCTTTGATCTCGGAAGCCGCCGTCTGTGAGTACTCGCCCTAACCGCCCGGAGCCTCGTAGCTCGGCGCTGATCCGATGAGTTGCTCCTGCTCTTTCCGTCCCGCCTCGACGATGCGACCGGTGGCATCTTCGATCGCCGTCTGCACGCGCGCGAGAAACTCGTCCTTGGGCAGGCCCGGCGGCAACGGATCGAGGAACTCCACCACCAGCGTGCCGGGATAGCGCATGAAAGTCCGGCGCGGCCAGAACAGGCCGGAATTGAGCGCGATCGGCAGGCACTGCACGCCGCAAGATGAATAGATCTGCGCAAAGCCGGTCTTGTAATCCGGCGGCGCCCCCGGCGCGCGGCGCGTGCCTTCCGGAAAGATGACGAGCTGGCCGCCCGAGCGTACCGCTTCGCGCGCGCGGCGCGTCATGTCCAGCAGCGCCTTGACGCCGGCTTTGCGGTCGATCGCGATCATCCCGGTCTTGACCAGGAACTGACCGAACACCGGAATCTGCATGAGCTGGCGCTTGAGGATGAAGATCGGACGATTGAAGAAGCCCGGCAACACGAAGGTCTCCCAGAACGACTGGTGCTTCGCCACGATCACCAGCGGTCCCTGCGGGATCTTCTCGATGCCGCGGAATTCAACCTTGATGTTGCAAACTACGCGCATCAGGAAAACCGTCGCCTTCGCCCACCATTTCGCAACCGTCAGCATGGCGCGCGGCGGCAAGGCGAAGGTCGGCAGCGCCACGATCGCGAGGCACACCAGCACGGCGTAGAACAGCACGTTGAAGACGAGTGAGCGCAGGAAGAGTAACATTCAATATCCTAGTTGGCCTGTGCGGTGGCGGGCCGCCTGGATTGCAGGCCCGCAGGCTGCTCCGACACTTCCGGCGAAAGGTCAATCCCGAAATCTTCCAGCCGCACCCTGAGCTCGGCGGCGATGTACTTGACATATTCGGACAACAGCAGCCGCAGCGTCGAGGCCGAGGTCCACCACGGCTCTTCGCGCCATTTGTCGCGAACCACGGCGAACGGGACCAGCGTGGTCTCCGGCATGGCGTGCGAGAATTCCACCAGCGCGCGCGGCATGTGATAGTTCGAGGTGACCACGATCAGCGATTTGAAGCCGCGCCCCTCGGCCCAACGCCGCGCCTCCGCCGCGTTGCCGCGGGTCGTGAGCGCGGTGCGATCAAGATCGACGCAGCAGGTCATGAAGGATTGGTTCTCCGGCAACGTCCGGGAGATGTCGCTTGCCGTCGAGGTCGGATGCACACCCGAGATCAGAAGCCTCTTGCCATAGCCGGCCGCCAGCAGCTCCATCGCGTCCGAGACCCGCGAGGAGCCGCCGGTCAACACCACGATGCCGTCAGCCTTGCGGTCCGGCGCAATCTCGGCGCCGCGCAATTGCGACAGGAACGCGACGAAGCCCGCCGCGGCACCGACAAAGACGAACGCAACCGTCGACACCACGGTCGCGCGGAGCCAGCCGCGCGGCAGTTTCGGCGATCGATCGTCGGTCGGCGAGGTCATATGATGTCGGTGATCCCTTCCCCGGATTATTTTAGGACGTTTTGAGGCGAAGTGGAGTCCGGTTTAGCGGGCTCAATCGACGTCGTTCAGCGTCGCGAACAGGGTCTGGCGCGAGGCAACCGCTGTGATGGCGCCGATCAGGACGGCCTGCATCGCGAGCACGACATAGCCGGACGGCCGCAGCGAGAAAGTGCCGAGCAGGGCCGCGAACTGGTCGCCGACCGGGGTGCCGGAGAACCAGCCGGCAATCGACTCGGAGAAGCCGAACAGCAGCATGGCGACGCCGCCGCCGATAACGCCGCCTTCGAGGCCGAGCCTGAGGAAGTGCCGCAGGAAGTGATTGGCGATGTAGCGGTCGCCGGCGCCGACGAAATGCAGGACCTCGACGATCGGGCGGTTCGCCGCCATCGCGCCACGGGTCGCGAACGAGACGGAGATGATGGTCGCGACGATGACGAGTGCGAGGATGCCGATGCCGGCGAACACGGTGGCGTTGGTCATCGAGCGCATCCGTTCGATCCAGGCGCGGTGGTCGTCGACACTGGCGCTTGGCGCCACCTGCGTCACGCGCGCACGCAAGGCGCCGAGATCGAGCGCCGTGCCCGGCTGCACGCGCGCGATGATCATGCGCGGCACCGGCAGATCGTCCATCGACAGACCGGTGCCGAGCCAGGGCTCGAGCAGCTTGCCGCTCTCGTCCTTGGTGAACGGCTTGACCTCGACGATGCCGGCTTGTGCGCGCATCGCCTCGGTGACGGCAGCGGTGTCGCGCTCGATGTCGCGTCCGGATTGCGGGCGGACCTGAATGGTGATCTCGCTCGCGACATCGGACTGCCATTCCGCGGCCGAAGCGCTGACCAGCAGCACGGTGCCAGTCGTCATCGAGGCGAGGAAGGTCATGATGGCGACAACGGCGACCAGCGCGCGGCCATGGATCGAGGCGCGCGGCACGATCGGCGACATGTTGCGCGCCCGCGCGGGAAGCTGCGGACGTTCCTGTCCGAGATCGACCAATACGCCGCGCTCGTCGGTCCTACTCATAGACGTGCAGCCGGCCCTGATGCAGTACGAAGCGGCGCGCTTCGTACTGGTCCATCAGCGCAATGTCGTGGGTTGCGATAATGACGGCGGTTCCGGATTTGTTGAGCTCGATGAAGAGCCGCAACAATCGGCGCCCGAGCGTCGGATCGACGCTGCCGGTCGGCTCGTCCGCGAGCAGCAGCTGCGGCCGCGAGATCACCGCACGCGCGATCGCCGCGCGCTGCTTCTCGCCGCCGGACAGGATCGGCGGCAGCGCATCCATGCGATCGCCGAGGCCGACCCAGCGCAAGAGGTCGATGACCTCCTTGCGATAGCTCGATTCGCTGCGACCCATGACGCGGAACGGGAGCGCCACGTTCTCGTAAGTTGTCATGTGGTCGAGCAGGCGGAAATCCTGCAGCACGATGCCGATGCGCTTGCGCAGATCGGCGATCTCGTCCTTGCCGAGTTGGGAGATGTCGTGGCCGAACAGATTGACGAGGCCGCGCGTCGGCCGGTGCGACAGGAACAACAGGCGCAGCAGCGACGTCTTGCCGGCGCCGGACGGGCCGGTGAGGAATTGAAAGGAATGCGCCGGGATCTGGAAGCTGAGGTCGCGCAGGATCTCCGGCCCCAGACCGTAACGCAATCCGACATTTTCGAACCGAACCAAGCTCAGCTCCGTTCGAGGGGTAGGCCGCATGGCCGGCGAGGTTTCGCCGCATGCGATCAAGGGGTTGTGCGACCGTTATGGTTTCCGGTTCGTTAACGGTCGCCCTGTAGCATCCCAGCCAGCATCCTTAGAAGTCCCTTCTCAGGAGAACCTTGGCGCCAGGTTCCGCGCGACAAGTCATCGTCGAGGCCGTCCATGCATATCGTCTGCCCCCATTGTACGACATCCTACGCCATCAAGCTTGCGAGCCTTGGGGCCAACGGGCGAACGGTCCGGTGCTCCCGCTGCAAGGAGACCTGGATGGCGCATCCCGAGGATGCCATCGAGGAGGCGGCCGTGCCGGCCATGGCCGCGGCCAGCCAGTCCGACGACCAGTCCGACCTCGCCGAGCAGTGGAACTCCTACGCCAAGGACGACGCGGCTGCCGAAACCCCGGTGGTCGAAAGCCCATCGATTGCCAGCGACTGGCCGACCGAGGACGCGCCCGAGGACGAATGGTCGGCGGCGGCCCGGGAAGCCGAGGAGGAAGTCGTCGGCGCGCAGCACCAGTCCTGGTTCAGCGGCCTGTTCAGGCGCCGAGGGGCAAAGGTGAGCCGCCCGGCACCGGCCGTGGTTCGGCGGAATTCCTATTACGGCCTGCCGACCGCCTGTGCCGCCATGGGCGCGCTGGTGCTGGCGCTGGTGATCTGGCGCGGCGACATGGTCCGCCTGCTGCCGCAGACCGCGGCCTTCTACAAGATGGTCGGCCTGGAGGTGAACCTGCGCGGGCTCGCCTTCAAGGACGTCAAGCTCTCGACCGAGACTGTGGACGGTAAGCAGGTGCTGGTGATCGAGGGCGTGATCGTCGGCCAAGGCAAGAAGCCGCTCGATATTCCGCGGCTGCGCTTTGCCGTGCGCGACGGGCAAGGCGCCGAGATCTACGCCTGGAATTCGGTGCTGGAGCAGACCGTGCTGCAACCCGGCGAGCGTGCCTTCTTCCGCTCGCGCCTGGCCTCGCCGCCGCCGGAAGGCCGCAATATCGACGTTCGCTTCTTCAACCGGCGCGACATCGCCGGCGGTAGCGTGTAATCAGCCTGTAGAGTCCCGCACGGGAAGGTTCGTCCCATGCCGAAAGTTCTGATCGCCGATGACGAGGATTCGATGCGCCAGCTGGTGGCGCGCGCCATCGCCATGGACGGCCACGAGACCGTCACCGCACAGGACGGCGCCGAGGCGCTGGAGATCCTGACCCGCGAGGACGGCGCGTTCGACCTGTTGCTCACCGACATCCAGATGCCCGTCATGGACGGCATCGCACTCGCGCTCTCCGCCGCGCGTGACTTTCCCCAGCTGACCATTTTGCTGATGACCGGCTTTGCCGATCAGCGCGAGCGTGCGTCGAACCTCAACGCGCTGGTGCATGACGTGGTCACAAAACCGTTCTCGGTTGCGGATATCCGCACGGCGGTGGCGGATGCACTGGCGGCGAAGAAGGGGTAGCGGCTCCACACACTCGGTGTCGTCCCGGCGAAGGCCGGGACCCATACCGCGAGGTCTATCCCTAGGGCTTGCTGGCAGTACCGGACAACGAATCTTCGCCAAACAGCTCCCTGTGGTTATGGGTCCCGGCCTTCGCCGGGACGACATCGGGGAGATAGTCTGCCCTCAAAAATCCTTCAGCAGCCGCTCGATATAGTCGAGCTCGATCTGCGGGCGCGAGGGGTCGCCGAGGCGGCGGCGGAGTTCTTCGAGGATGCGGCGGACGCGCTGGACATCGATCTCGCCGGGGATCTTGACCGTGTAATCGTCGCCGAATTCGCGGCCGTGCAGCGGCCGGCCGAGCGGATCGGTCTGGTTGCCGCCGCTCTGCTGGCGCCCGGCGCGATTGCCGGGACCGTCGCCCTGGCCGTCGCCGTCGCCCTGCTGCATCGCCTCGGCCATCTTCTGCGCGCCCTTGCGCATCGCATCCAGCGCCTTGCCCTGGGAGTCCACCGCGCCGTCGGCATTGCCGTCGCCGAGTTTTGAGCCCGCATCGCCCATGGCGTTGTCGGCGGAATCGAGCCCACCGTCATCATCACCCTGGTCGGCGTCCTGATCGCCATCCTGGCCGGGCTGTCCCTGGTCGCCTTGCTGACCCTGCTGGCCCTTCTGTCCCTGCTGGCCTTTCTGACCTTTCTGCGAGAGGCCGCGCTTGGCCATCTCGTCCTGGAGCTTCCTCAGGCGGTCGCGCAACGCCTGCTGGTCCTGCTGCAGGTCCGACATCGACTGGTCGCCCTGCTGCTTGCCGCGCATGCGATCGCGCCGGGAGTCCTGACCCTGCTTGTAGGTCTTGTCGCGCAATTGCTGCTGCTTGCGGATCATGTCGCCGAGCTCGTTGAGCGCCTGCTCCATGTCGCTCTCGCCGGACTGTCCCGGCTGCGCCATCTGAAGGCCCTCCAGCATCTGCTGGAGCTGGTCGAGCAGCTGCTTGGCCGCGTCCTTGTCGCCAGAGCGCGACAGGCGCTCCATGCGGTCGATCATGTTCTGGAGATCCTGCTGGCGCAGGATTTTCGTATTGGGATCAAGCGGTCGGGCGAGCTGCTGGGCGTCCTTGTTGTTGCGGAACTGCTCGGCGAGCTGGCGCATGAAATTGTCGAGCGCAGCCCGCAGATCCTGCGTGAGCTTCTTGATCTCCTCGTCGCTGGCACCGCGCTCCAGCGCCTGCTTCAGCGCGTCCTGCGCCGCGCGCAATGCCTTCTCGACGTCGGAGATGTTGCCGTCCTCGATCGTCACCGCGAGCGCCCACAGGCTCGCCACGACCTCACGCAGTGAATCATCCGTGCGCGCGGCCTCGAGCTGATGCGCGACACTGTAGAGGCCGAGATATTGCCCGGTTTCCTGCGTGAACAATTCGGGCGCGATCATCAGCGCGTCGAGCGCTGTATAGACGTCGGAATTCTTGTTGGCGTCGAGCGCGAGAATGCGGCGCTGCTCGATCAGGGCGCGCGCCAGCGGCTTGGTGAAGAGACGCTCGGGCAGCCGCATGTTGAACGGCTCGCTCTTCGCCTCGTTGCCGGCCTCGTCCTTGGCAGTGAGCGTCAGCGTGACATCGGCGCCGGCATAGGGATCCTCGCTAAGATCCTTCACCGTCTGGCCGACGCCGTTACGGGTGCGCGCATTCGGCAGCACGAGCGGAAATTGCGGCGGCTGGAACAGCGGCCGCGCCGCGGTCCTGCTATCGCCGTCCTTGCCCGCATCGGCGGAACGCGGCGCGACGTGCGCCTCGGCGCCGGTGACGCCGTAATCGTCCTCAATCTTGTAGACGAGCTGGAGCGCGCCGCGCGCCTGGCGCTCCGGATCCTTGGCCAGCGCGATCGTCGGCGGGCGGTCCGGCGTCGCCGCGAAAGCCCATTGCGGCTGGCCCGAGGGGGCGCGGACATGCGCAGTGCCGTCGCCAGTGATGGTGAAATGCTTCTCGTTGGTGCCCTTGGGCGTGGCCTCAGTCGGCGCGACCTCCTTCAGGCCGCCGGACACCACAACATCCAGGCTGCCGCCGGAGGAGCGCACGATCAAAGTCGAGCCGGCGGGAACGCCGAGCGGTCCGGAGGCCGGAAGCGCTGCGGCTTCCTTGTTGGCGGCCGACAGGATCACCGGCGGCTTTCCGGTGTAGAGCGGCGGCGTGACCCAGGCATCGACACGGATATTAGTCGGCGTCAGCACACCGTTCCAGTCGAACGCCGCACCCAGCCGCAATCCGCGCTCGTCGCCAGCGGCGAAGAAAGTCGCGACCAGCATCACCATGACCAGCGCACGCAGCGCCCAGGGGTCGTGGATGGCAAGGCGCGGGTGCGGCAAACCGGCGCGGATGCGCTTGAGCGAGGCCAGTGTGCGCTCGCGCTGCGCCTGCCAGAGCGCCTGCGCAACCGGATCCTGCGAGGTCAGCGTGTCCGTGAGCGTCGTAGCCGGGCGATGACGGATGCCCGAACCGCGGTCGAGCCGGGCGAGCGCCTCTTCGCGGCTCGGCCAGCGAAACCGAATCAAGGGGAACAGGGCGGCAGCCGCGAGGCCCGCAAAAATGACGAGGCCGATCGCGCGGGCGACAAGAGGTAGCGCCAGCCAGAGGCCGGCCCAGGACACCACCAGAAACAAGCCGACGACGGTGAGAACACGCGCCAGACCGGGCCAGGCACGCTCCCACGCGATGGCATAAGCGGACCGCTCGAGGGCCTGTGCCAGCTTCAATCGCGACAGAGCATCGCCATCGCGGATCGGGTCTGACGGGTCGGGGGTGACGCCGTTCAATCAACTCTCCAGGTTACCCGGCAGAATGGAGCGTACCACAACGGCAGCACTGAGGCATCCGTTCCTGTACGGGACATCCCCCTTTTCCCGCATAACACGAGGACGTGACTGCTCCGGCTCAACCCCGTAGTTTCCGCGGCGCCATTCCCAAAGGAAACGCAAGGGAAATAAAGGAAACGCCATGGACAAGAAGATGCACGACAAGGGCCTGGAAGTCCGCAAAGCGGTGCTGGGCGAGGCCTATGTCAACAACGCGCTCAAGAACGTCGACGACTTCAACCGTCCGTTCCAGGAGATGCTCAACGAATATTGCTGGGGCACGGTGTGGGGCCGCGAGGAGCTGCCGCGCAAGACCCGCAGCATGCTCAACATCGCGATGATCGCGATCCTCAACCGCCAGCACGAGTTCCGCGCGCATCTGAAGGGCGCACTCACCAACGGCGTCACCCGCGACGAAATCCGCGAGATCCTGATGCAGGTCGCGATCTATGGCGGCATGCCGGCCGCCGTCGACAGTTTTCGCATCGCGCGCGAGGTGTTCGCGGAGATCGACGGGAAGGCGTGAGGGAGTAGGCCTCTCACCGTCGTCCCGGCGAAGGCCGGGACGACAGCGGGGGATTTGGCGCGCAGCTCGTCCAACAACGAATAGCTAAGCAAGGAAACACCATGGACATCGGATTCATCGGCCTCGGAAACATGGGTTTCCCGATGGCGCGGCGGCTGGTCGAGGCCGGCCACAAGCTCGTCGTGTTCGACACCCGCAAGGAGGTCGTCGACAAGCTGGTCGCGCGCGGTGCCACCGCGGCGACGTCGCCGAAGGACGTTGCCGACAAGGTCGAGACCGTCATGGCGAGCCTGCCGTCGCTGCAGGCCTCGCTCGAGGTCGCCACGGGCGCGAACGGCGTGATCGAGGGCGGCCGCGCAAAACGCTTCATCGATCTGTCGACCGTCGGCTCGACGATGGCTGCGAAGATTCACGGCCTGCTGGCCAAGCACAACATCGTGCAGATCGACTGCCCGGTGTCCGGCGGCGTCGGCGGCGCCGAGAAGGGCACGCTGGCGGTGATGGTGTCGGGGCCGAAGCCGGAGTTCGAGCTGTTGAAGCCGGCGCTCGACGTGATCGGAAAGGTGTTCTTCATCGGCGAGAAGCCGGGCGCGGCACAAACCATGAAGCTCGCCAACAATTTCCTGTCGGCCACCGCGATGGTAGCGACGTCGGAAGCCGTCGTAATGGGCGTCAAGGCCGGGCTCGATCCCGCCGTGATGATCGACGTCATCAACTCCGGCTCCGGCATGAACACCGCGAGCCGCGACAAGTTTCCGCGCTCGGTGTTGCCGCGAACCTTCGACTTCGGCTTCGCCACGGGACTGATGGTGAAGGATGTGCGGCTCGCTCTGGAGGAGATGAAGCAGCTCGGCCTGTCGATGGAGGTCGCCGACGCGGTCGGGCGTCTGTGGGAGACGGTGATCGCCGCGGAGGGCGCGGACTCCGATTTCACCGCGGCGATCAAACCGATCGAGAACAAGGCCGGCGTCATTGTCGGCGGCAAGCCGGGTGGCCTTGCCGGGAAGTAGCATCGACGCGCAGCCTCCGCTCACAACCACGACGTGAGATTGCCGATCATTCGCGAAAGAGCCCGACCGCAACGCAACATCCTTGAGTTGTGATTGCGCTCGGCTATCCTGTCCTCTCTGCTCGACTGCAAAAAAATCAGGGAGGACGGAATGAAGCGTCATCGACACTACCTTGTCGGTGCGACCACGGCCCTGTTTGCCTGTGTCGCATTCGGTACTTCGCCCGCCATGGCGACGGCGTGCACCAATCTTCGATCCTTGCAACTGCAGCACACGGTGATCAATTCGGCGGACGACAATACGACCGGCACTTTCGTCCCGCCCGGCTCGAGCCCGATCACCGGCCTTCCCGCGTTCTGCCGCGTCACCGCAACCCTGATCCCGAGCTCGGATTCCAGCATCAAGATCGAGGTCTGGCTGCCCGAGACCAATTGGAACGGCAGGTTCCTCGGCACTGGCGGCGGTGGCTTCCAGGGCACGATCACCTACAACGAGCTCGCCATCGGCATCCAGGGCGGCTTTGCCGCGACCAATAGCGACCTCGGCACCGGATCATCGGGATGCAATCCGCTGTTCTGCGGTTCGGCCGGCAACATGGGCAATCCGCTCGCGATCGACTTCGGCGATCCGACCGCGCCGTCGACGGGCCTGTTCGGGCATCCCGAGCGGATCAAGGATTTCGGCTACCGCGCGATCCATCTGATGACCGAACGGGGCAAGGAGATCGTCAGCGCGTTTTACGGCCATCGATCGCAGCGGGCCTATTTCGCCGGCTGCTCCACCGGCGGCCAGAACGCCCTGATGGAGGCGCAGCGCTTCCCCAACGATTATGACGGCATCCTCGCCGGCGCCGCCGCCTTCAACCGCACCCATTTGCACATGGCGGGGCTCTATGGCTGGCAGAATACGCATGCGAGCCCCGGCCGGTTCATCCAGGCCGGCCAGATGACGCTGATCAACCAGGCCGTGCTCAAGCAATGCGTCGGCCGGGATGGCGGCGCCAAGACCGATCAGTTCCTGACCGATCCGCGCGACTGTCATTTCGATCCGAAGGTCCTGCTCTGCACCGGTGGCAACGCGCCGCCCGCATGCCTGACCTCCGACCAGGTCACGACCATGCAGCGCTACTACGCCGGCACGATCGACCCGGTGAATGGACAGCTCGTCAATCCTGGCTCCGAGCGTGGCAACGAGACCGACGACATCCTTGCGCTGGGCCTGGCTTTCCAGGAGCGACTGCCCGAGCCGGCCTTCGACGGCCTGTTCTACTGGGTATTCGGCCCGAGCTTCGGCTATCCGGCAAGTGCGACCAATTTTGCCAATTTCGATTTCCACCACGACATCGACAAGGTCGACGACCAGCTCGCCGCGGTGCTCAACGCGACCAGCACCGATCTCGGCGAATTCAGGGGACACGGCGGCAAGCTGCTGATGTACCACGGCTGGGCCGACCCGCTGATTCCGTCACAGAGCAGCATCAACTATTTCCTCGCCCTGGTGGGGAATGAGGGTCAGGCGGCCCAACCAGTCGCCTTCTTCGATCAAGGCAACGGCAATCCGGCGCTGCGACGGACCCAGAGCTACGCGCGTCTGTTCATGGTGCCCGGGCTGTACCACTGCTCCGGCGGGCCCGGTCCCAACACGTTCGATGCGCTGACACCGCTCGTCAAATGGGTCGAGGCCGGCGTCGCGCCGGAGACGATCCTCGCCACGAAGTTCGTGGCCGATACGCCGCCCGCGGTTCAGATGACCCGGCCGCTCTGCGTCTTCCCCAAGGTCGCGAGATACAACGGCAGCGGCGACACCAACGCTGCGGCGAACTTCACCTGCGTCACCGACGAGAACGATTTCAACCAGAAGCCGGCTCCGAAATACGGGCCGTGACGCGGACGCGGCGTCGGCGAGCGCATGCTCGCCGACGTCCTTAGAGCCACGGCGCCGGCGTATCCATCGCGATCAGCTGCTCGACCTCGATGCGCGGGCGCACGACCGCGTATTGATCGCCCTTCACCAGCACCTCCGGCACCAGCGGCCGCGTGTTGTAGGTGCCGGCCTGCACGGCGCCGTAGGCGCCCGCGGTCATGATGGCGATGAGATCGCCCGGCTTTGGCGTCGGCAGCGTGCGGTCGAGCGCGAGATAGTCGCCGGTCTCGCAGACCGGGCCGACCACATCGGCCGTGATCATGGCCGCGCCCTTGGCCGGCTCCGTCACCGGCAGGATGTCGTGATGAGCCTCGTACAGCGTCGGCCGGATGAGGTCGTTCATCGCGGCGTCGATGATGACGAAATTCTTGCCGTCGCCGTGCTTCACGTAGATCACCTTGGCGACGAGGATGCCGGCATTGCCGACGATCATGCGGCCCGGCTCGAACATCAGCGTGCAGCCGAGATTGTGGCTGACGCGCTTGACCATCGCGGCATAGGCGTCCGGCGCCGGCGGCGCCTCGCGGTCCATGTAATAGGGAATGCCGAGCCCGCCGCCGAAATCGACGTGGCTGATATTGTGGCCGTCGGAACGCAGCGTCTGCACGAATTCGGACAGGATACGGAACGCGATCTCCATCTTGGACAGATCGGTGATCTGGCTGCCGATGTGCACGTCGGTGCCGGTCACTTCGATCCCCGGCAGTTTCGCGGCACGCGCGTAAACCTCGCGGGCGTGGACGATCGGAATGCCGAACTTATTCTCGGACTTGCCGGTGGAGATTTTTGCGTGCGTGCCGGCATCGACGTCCGGATTGACGCGGATGGAGATTCGCGCCGTCTTGCCCGTCTCGGTCGCAAGGCGCGACAGCAGCTCGAGCTCGGGCTCGGATTCGACGTTGAGACAGAGGATGTCGGCGGCGAGCGCGGCGCGCAGCTCGACCTCGGTCTTGCCGACGCCGGAGAACACGATCTTGCTGGCGGGAATGCCGGCGGCCAGCGCGCGCTTCAATTCACCGCCGGAGACGACGTCAGCGCCGGCACCGAGCTTGGCCAGCGTGCGCAGCACCGACTGGTTGGAGTTCGCCTTCATGGCGTAGCAGACCAGCACCTTCTCGCCGGCAAAGGCATCGGCGAAGACGCGGTAGTGCCGCTCAAGGGTGGCCGTCGAATAGCAATAGAACGGCGTGCCGACGGTCGCGGCCAGCTCGGACAGGTTCACCGCCTCGGCGTGCAGCACGCCGTTGCGGTAGTCGAAATGGTTCATGGCGTTGGCTCAGTTGCCCCAGCCTATCGGCTGGGCTTTTCGTCCAGGAGCGGGTCGAGGATAAACGGTTTCTTCTTGCCCTTGGTCGCCGCCGGTGGGGCATCCGCGCCATAGGTCGGATTGAACACGCTCGGCGTTTGCTGGGCTTCGGTCTCGGTGTCGGTCGGCGCGGCGATGTTGGCCGTGGACGCGTTGGAGGCGGTCGGCGGCAGATCGAGCGGGCCCTTGCGGCCGCAGCCGGCGAGCGCAAGCGCGCTCAGGCTCAACACAATGATGGCCCACCCCGAGCCGGCCGGGCGAAACTTTGACGTCACGACGAAATCCCCACTACGCGGGGCGCACCATACAGAGATTGGCGCTCTCTGGCGAGAGCCGGATGACCATGAAACATAAGCGAAATTTTGCCTTCAGCCCAATTTTCGCTCTTTTTCCAGCCGCTTCGCCCAGGCCTTGGCCTGCGACGTCACGTTCTTCGGCGCGGTGCCGCCGAAGCTGGTACGGCTCTTCACCGACGATTCGACCGAGAGCACGCCAAGCACGTCCTTGGTAATCTTGGGCTCGATCGCCTGCATCTCCTTGAGCGGCAGCTCGTGCAGCGCCACGCCGCCCTCGGCGGCCTTGGCGACGATGCGGCCGGTGACGTGATGGGCCTCGCGGAACGGCATCTTCAGCGTCCGCACCAGCCAGTCGGCGAGATCGGTCGCGGTGGCGTAGCCCTCGCCTGCGGCGGCCTTCATTTTCGCCTCATCCGGCACGAGATCGCGGACCATGCCGGTCATGGCGCGGATCGCCAGCGACAGCGCGGCAAAGCCCTCCATCGCGCCTTGCTTGTCCTCCTGCATGTCCTTTTGATAGGCGAGCGGCAGGCCCTTCATCACGATCAGGAGACCATTGAGCGCGCCGATGACGCGGCCGGTCTTGGCGCGCACCAGCTCGGCGGCATCAGGATTGCGCTTCTGCGGCATGATCGAGGAGCCGGTCGTGAACTTGTCGCTGAGGCGGATCATGCCGACCAGCGGCGAGGTCCAGATCACGATCTCCTCGGCGAAGCGCGACATGTGCACGGCGCAGATCGAGGCTGCCGACAATGTCTCCAGCACGAAGTCGCGATCAGAGACCGCATCGAGCGAGTTCGCCATCGGACGGTCGAAGGCCAGCGCCTTCGCGGTGGCATGACGGTCGATCGGGAACGAGGTGCCGGCGAGCGCGGCCGCGCCGAGCGGAGATTCATTGAGCCGCTTGCGCGCATCCTGGAAACGGCCGCGATCGCGCGCGACCATCTCGACATAGGCGAGCAGATGGTGACCGAACGTCACCGGCTGCGCGGTCTGCAGATGCGTGAAGCCGGGCATCACTGTTCCCGCATGCTCCAGCGCGCGTTCCACCAGCGCCTGCTGGAACGCGGCGAGCGCGGCATCGGTCTCGTCGACGATGTCGCGGACATAGAGACGGAAGTCGGTCGCGACCTGGTCGTTGCGCGAGCGCGCGGTATGCAGGCGGCCGGCGGCGGGGCCGATCAGCTCGGACAGGCGGCTCTCGACATTCATGTGAATGTCCTCGAGCGCGCGCTTGAACTCGAAGCCGCCCTTGCCGATCTCTGACAAAATCGTGTCTAGACCCTTGCCGATATTTTTCGCATCAGAGGCCGTGATAATACCCTGACTGGCAAGCATCGCGGCGTGGGCCTTGGACGCGGCAATGTCCTGGGCAAAGAGGTGACGATCGACGTCGATGGAGACGTTGATCTCTTCCATGATCTCATCGGGGCGTTCCGAGAACCGGCCGCCCCACATCTTGTTGCTCATGATCCCCTGCTCACGCCCTGCTTTGCCGCATGTTTGCTGGCGGAGGCCAGCCGTATTAAGAGGCCTCTGATAGCCATATCTGCGACCGGATGACAAACGATATGCTCGACAAGACGCCCTCCGCCACGCGCCGGATCCCCATCGTCATCGCCACCGTCGTGGTCGGCGGACTGGCCGGCTTCGCCGCGCTGTATGGGCTCGGCCTGAGCCGGGCCCCGTCAGGCGATCCGGCCTGCCGCGCGGCGGTGGCCACGGCCCAGAAGATCGCCCCGCTCGCCCATGGCGAGGTGGCGGCGCTGACCATGGCGAGCGCCCCCCTGAAGCTGCCCGACCTGGCCTTCGAGGATGCCGACGGCAAGCCCAAGAAGCTCTCGGATTTCCGCGGCAAGACGCTGCTGGTCAACCTCTGGGCCACCTGGTGCGTGCCATGTCGAAAAGAGATGCCGGCGCTGGATCAGCTCCAGGCCAAGCTTTCAGGTCCGAATTTCGAGGTGGTCGCGATCAATATCGACACCCGCGACTCCGAGAAGCCGAAAAACTTCCTGAAAGACGCCAATTTGACCAGGCTCGGCTACTTCACCGATCAAAAAGCCAAGGTTTTCCAGGATCTTAAGGCGATAGGCCGGGCTCTGGGCATGCCGACCTCGGTGCTGGTCGACCCGCAGGGCTGCGAAATCGCGACGATCGCGGGCCCGGCGGAATGGGCCAGCGACGACGCGCTCAAGCTGATCCGGGCCGCGCTAGGGCCGGCCGCCGCGTCGCTTTAAGCGGTGATATTGAGGTTGCCGCCGACGCCTGCGCCGACATTGGCGAGCGAGGGCTGACCGGCGCCCAGCAGCGTCAGGACGGCGGATTTCTCCGCGTCCGCGTTCTGCTTCATCAGCGTCGCTGAAATATTCGACTGCAGCGCGCCTTGCTGAGAGGCCAGCATGGTGCTGACCATCGCCATCGTGTCCATTACGCAAACCCTCGTAGCAGCGAGAGCCTAGGGGCGATGGGTTAACGCGACATGAATTGTCACAGTGCCGTGGGATGGATTACCGCGTCGGAACCGGCTTGGCGCCGCGGTAGTCGTAGAAGCCGCGCTGGGTCTTGCGGCCGAGCCAGCCGGCCTCGACATATTTTACCAGCAGCGGGCATGGGCGGTACTTGGAGTCGGCGAGGCCCTCATGCAGCACCTGCATGATCGACAGACAGGTATCGAGGCCGATGAAATCGGCGAGCTCCAGCGGGCCCATCGGATGGTGGGCGCCGAGCTTCATCGCCGCGTCGATCGCCTCGACATTGCCGACGCCTTCGTACAGCGTGTAGATCGCCTCGTTGATCATCGGCAGCAGGATGCGGTTGACGATGAAGGCCGGAAAATCCTCGGAGACGGCGACCTGCTTGCCGAGCTTGGCGACGAATTCCTTGGACGCCTCGAAGGTCGAGTCGTCGGTGGCGATGCCGCGGATCAGCTCGACCAGCTCCATCAGCGGCACCGGATTCATGAAGTGAATGCCGATGAAGCGCTCGGGCCGGTCGGTGGCGGCGGCAAGCCGGGTGATCGAGATCGAGGACGTGTCGGAGGCGACGATCGCCTCCGGCTTCAGCACCGCGCAGAGCTCGTGAAAAATCTTGCGCTTGACCTCTTCCTTCTCGACCGCGGTCTCGATCACGAGATCGCAGTCGGCGAGGTCGTCGAGCTTCTCGGCGAGCTTGATGCGCGCGATCGCCTTGGCCTTGTCGTCCTCGGTCACGCCCTTCTTGGAGACCTGGCGCGCCAGATTGCCGTTGATGGTGGCCATGCCCGACTTGAGACGGTCGGCCGAGACATCGTTGAGCACCACGTCGAAGCCGGCGAGCGCCGCGACATGCGCGATACCATTGCCCATCTGCCCCGCGCCGATCACGCCGACCTTCTTGATCACTGCCGCCATAATGTCATCCACCGGAACGGCGCGCATGTCGCGCCTGCCTAATCCCCCGAGCCGGGAAATCTGATTTAATCAGAACCTTGGCCCGAAACCTAGATTGGATCGCTTCCCCGGCGTGCCCCACGCCAAAGAAAACGCCTCGAAAAAGAAACACCGGCCGGAGTGTACCACTCCGGCCGGTGTTTTTACCTCGTTTTTACTTGCCGAGCTTGCCGAGTGCGTCGGTGAGCTCCGGAACCGCCTGGTAGAGGTCGGCGACCAGGCCGTAGTCGGCGACCTGGAAGATCGGCGCGTCCTCGTCCTTGTTGATCGCGACGATCACCTTGGAGTCCTTCATGCCGGCCAGATGCTGGATCGCACCGGAAATGCCCACGGCGACATAGAGCTCGGGGGCCACGACCTTGCCGGTCTGGCCGACCTGCCAGTCGTTCGGCGCATAGCCGGCGTCCACCGCCGCGCGCGAGGCACCGACACCGGCGCCGAGCTTGTCAGCGAGCGGCTCGATATACTTGGCGAAGTTCTCGCGGCTCTGCATGGCCCGGCCACCGGAGACGATGATCTTGGCCGAGGTCAGCTCGGGACGGTCGCTCTTGGCAACTTCCTCGCCGACGAAGGACGACAGGCCCGGATCGGCCGCAGCCTGAACGCTCTCGACCGGCGCGCTACCGCCGGCACCCGCGGCGGCGAAGGTCGAGGTGCGGACCGTGATGACCTTCTTGGCGTCCTTCGACTTCACCGTCTGGATGGCGTTGCCGGCATAGATCGGGCGCTCATAGGTGTCGGGAGCGACGACCTTGATGATCTCCGAGACCTGCATGACGTCGAGCAGAGCTGCGACGCGCGGCATCACGTTCTTGAAGCGCGAAGTCGCGGGCGCGACGATCGCGTCATAGGACGGCGCCAGCGAGACGATCAACGCGGCCAGCGGCTCGGCCAGGTCGTGCGCATAGGGCTCGCCTTCGGCGACCAGCACCTTGGCGACACCGGCCAGCTTCGCGGCCGCCTCGGCCGCAGCCTTGGTGCCCTGCCCGCCGCCGGCGACCAGCACATGGACGTCGCCGCCGAGTTGGGACGCCGCGGTCAGCGCCTTGTTGGTGGAGTCCTTGAGGACTTCGTGTTCGTGTTCGGCAATCAACAGCGTCGTCATCAGAGCACCCCGGCTTCGTTCTTGAGCTTCGACACCAGCTCGGCGACGTCCTTCACCTTGACGCCGGCCTTGCGGCCCGCGGGCTCAGCCGTCTTCAGAACTTCGAGGCGCGCGGTGACGTCGACGCCGTAATCGGCGACGGTCTTTTCCGCGATCGGCTTCTTCTTGGCTTTCATGATGTTGGGCAGCGACGCATAACGCGGCTCGTTGAGACGCAGATCGGTGGTGACGATCGCCGGTCCCTTGAGCTTCACGGTCTGCAGACCGCCGTCGACTTCGCGGGTGACCTTGAAGTCGCTTCCGTCAACTTCGAGCTTCGAGGCGAAAGTCGCCTGCGACCAGCCGAGCAGCGCGGCCAGCATCTGGCCGGTCTGATTGCTGTCGTCGTCGATCGCCTGCTTGCCGAGAATGATCAGGCCGGGCTGCTCTTCTTCAGCGACCTTCTTCAGGATCTTGGCGACGGCGAGCGGCTCGACGATGCCGTCGGCCTTCACCAGGATGCCGCGATCGGCGCCCATGGCGAGTCCGGTGCGGATCGTCTCCGACGCCTGCGCCGGTCCGATGGAGACCACCACGACTTCGGTCGCCTTGCCGGCTTCCTTCAGGCGCAGCGCTTCCTCGACCGCGATTTCGTCGAAGGGGTTCATCGACATCTTGACGTTGGCGAGTTCAACGCCCGATCCATCGCCCTTGACGCGGACCTTGACGTTGTAATCGACCACCCGCTTTACCGGCACTAAGACCTTCATCGATCCTCTTTCACTCAATTTAGGAGGGGGCTTTTTCAACTGGCGCGGAACCTAAAGGCCTGATCCGGCCCGGTCAACGCGCGACAGGGCCAAATTTTAGACCTTAGAAATGCGCTGCTCAATGGGTCAGTGATTCTGGGGTCAGTGATTTTGGGGTCAGCGGTTCTGGCCCGGAACCCAGAGCACGTCGCCGGCGCCATTATGGTTAGCGGCGCGGCTCGCCACGAACAGGAAGTCCGACAGGCGGTTCATATATTGGATGCCAGCTGCGCCGACCGGCTCCGCGGGCTGGGCCGCGAGTTCCACCATCATACGTTCCGCCCTGCGGCAAATCGTACGAGCGACATGGAGGTAGGCAGCGGCCGGCGTGCCTCCCGGCAGCACAAAAGAGGTCAGCGGCGCGAGCTTGTCGTTGAGGGCGTCGATGTCACGCTCGAGCCGCTCGACCTGGCTTGCCACCACTCGCAGCCGGTCCGCCTTGCCTTCGCGCTCGGGCACCGCGAGATCGGCGCCGAGATCGAACAGATCGTTCTGGATCCGGCCGAGCATCACGTCGAGCTCGGGCGCATCTGTCGTGTGAAGCCGCACCACGCCGATCGCGGCATTGGTCTCGTCGACGGTGCCATAGGCTGCAATGCGCAGATCATATTTCGGACGGCGTTCGCCCGAGCCGAGCGCTGTCGTGCCGTCGTCACCGGTCTTGGTATAGATGCGGTTGAGGACAACCATGTTTAATGCCCCATGGCCCAGACGGCGAGCATGGCAACCACGATCGCCACGAACTGAAGCAGCACGCGCCAGCGCATCAGCTTCTGCGAGGTGTTGGGCGAGCCGCCGCGCATCATGTTGACGAGCCCGAGCAGCAGCACGATCGCCACGGCGCCGGCTGCCACCGGCAGGATGAAGGTACTCAGGAGGGATGCCATCGGGCGTAGATAACACCGTGTGCGCGGCTACGCCATGGCGTTCCCGATCTGGCTTTTAAGCCAATAATATCAGAAGCTAGCTTGATGATCTCCGATTTGCATCCGTCGCCGGCCTTCTACGCCTCTCCCCGCAAGCGGGAAGAGGGAGCAGCACAGGGCTGGCTGTGAGGGCAGTCCGCACCATCTACGTCGTCGTGATGGACGCGTTCTACACGTTCCTGGCCGACGACGGCTGGGCGATCGCGAGCCACATCGCGCTGTCGACGCTGATGGCGCTGTTCCCGTTCCTGATCGTGCTGACCTCGCTCGCCGGCTTCTTCGGCTCCAAGGAGCTTGCCGACCAGGCGGCCGGGCTGATGCTCGAGATATGGCCAAAGCAAGTGGCGGACGCGCTCTCCGGCGAGATCCACGACGTGCTGACCACCACCCGCACCGGCGTGCTGACCATCGGCGCGGTGCTGTCGGTCTATTTCGCGTCCAACGGCGTCGAGGCGCTCCGCGTCGCACTCAACCGCGCCTATGCGGTGGTGGAGATGCGGCGCTGGTACTGGCTGCGGCTGGAATCGATCGGTTACACGCTCGTCGCGGCCATCACCGCGCTTGCCATGGCATTCCTGATCGTGCTCGGCCCGCTCTTCATCGAGGCGGCACGGCGCCACATTCCGCTGTTCGTCGAATCCAACGAGAGCATCCTGACCTGGATGCGCTACGGCATCACCATCGGCGCGCTGGTCGTGGCGCTGCTCATCCTGCATACCTGGCTGCCGGCGGGACGCCGCGGCTTCCTCCAGATCCTGCCCGGCATCGTCTTCACCATCGTGGCGTCGCTGATCTCCGGCATCGTGTTCGGCCAGTACCTGGCGCGCTTCGCCAACAATTACGTGACGATGTATGCGGGGCTGGCCTCGGTGATCATCGCGCTGGTGTTTCTGTATTTCATCGCCGCGATCTTCGTCTACGGCGGCGAACTCAATGCCGCGATCATCAAGTCGCGGCTTCCTCACGGCGTCTCGCTTCAAGCAGCGCAGTCGCTAAAGCCCGCGGAGACACAGGCTTGACCAGGAAGGCGTCGGCGCCGGCCTCGCGCGAGGCCGCTTCGTCCTCGCCGCGGCCGGAGACGCCGATGATGGGAATTTGAGCCAGCGGCGTCTGCATGTTGCGGATTTGCCGGATCGCCTCGACGCCGCCAATGCCCGGCAAGACCATGTCCATCAACACCGCATCGAAGGCGCCCTGCGCGAGCCGGCTCACTGCGTCCTCGCCGCGCCCGATGAACTCGGCATGATGGCCGAGCTCGGTCAAGATGGTGTTCAGCACGACGCGGCCGAACGGATTGTCCTCGACGCTGAGCACGCGCAACGCCGCCAGTGCCTTCGCCTCCTCACCGCCCGATTTGCGCGACTTCGCGGGACCCGCCGCATCCAGCGACACCGTCAGCGTGAAGGTGGCGCCGCCGCCGCGCCGGGGCGCGACCGTGATGTCGCCGCCCATCGCGCGCGCCAGCTGCTTCACCGAGGACAGCCCGAGGCCGGCGCCGCCAAAGCGCGAGGCGATGGTGACATTGGCCTGGGTGAACGGGCGGAACAGCCGCTTGATCTCGGCCATGGTCAGGCCGATGCCACTGTCGGACACCGCGAAGGCAACGCCGACCTTGCGCTTGTCTTTCGCCTTATCCTTGATCTTGCCCCTTCCGCTGCCTTTGGCAGGGGACCAGGGCATGGCCGAGATCGCCACGACACCGTGGTCAGTGAATTTCACGGCGTTGTCGATCAGGTTCTCAAGCGCAGCGCGCAGGCGGACGGAATCTCCGACCACGAGACCCGCGAGTTTCTCGGAGATCAGGACCTCCGCCTGAAGGCCTTTGGCCGCGGCGCGCCCGGCGAGCGAATCGCCGGTGCTGCGGGCAAGGGCCCGCAGGTCGAACAGATCCTGGCGCAGATTGCTGCCGGCTTCCTTCCCGGTCTTGGCGGCATCGACGAACAAGGTGGCAAGGTTGGCCAGATGCTCGGCACCGGCCTTGATGGTGTCCGCCCAGCGCCGTTCGCGCTCGCCGAGATCGGAGGTCGAGAGCAGGTCGCTGATCGCCAGAATGCCGGTCAGGGGGGTGCGGACCTCGTGGGCAAAGGCGGCCAGCGCCGCCTGGATCACGTCAGGTGCGACGGCCTTGCCGCTGCGCGGGCGCAACCTCCCGACCGCCCCGGACCGCTTCCGAGGCGGTAGCCTGGACTTTCGCGTGGTGCGCGCTGCACGCGTTTTCGCCGCCATAAATCCCCTTCGAAGTATCCCCTTCGAACCCCCGGCTGTCGGCTAAGCATGGCACGGCGGAACCCCCGGAGTCACGGCGGCGTTTTGCTAACCCCCAGAGAAACTTAGCCTAATCCCACCAGACTGCGGATGCCGGCAGGTGAGGCACCTGCCTCACGCAACTCTCGCAAGCCGGTCGAGCGGGTCGATTTCGACAGCTTCCGGCCGGCCTCGTCGCGAATCAAGGCGTGGTGGCGATAGGCCGGCTCGGGGAGGTCGAGCAAAGCCTGGAGCAGGCGGTGGACCGAGGTAGCGTGAAACAGGTCCTGGCCGCGCACGATCTCGCTCACGCCCTGGAGCGCGTCGTCGACCACCACGGACAGATGGTAGCTGGTCGGCGTCTCCTTCCGGGCTAGGATCACGTCGCCCCAGGCTTCGGGTCGCGCGACGACCGTGCCCCACTCGCCATCGGGGCCCTTGCCCAACTCGTTCCAGGCCAAGCCGAAGACCCGCTGGCGGGCGGCCGCCATGTCGAGCCGCAGCGCATAAGGCGCACCGGACTCGATCAACTGCTTGCGCTCGGTGGCGGACAGCGATTTCGCAATCCCGGGATACAGCGGCGCACCGTCAGGATCGCGCGGCCAAAGCCCGTCGGCCTCGCGCGCAGCCACCAGCTTTGCAATCTCGGCGCGGCTCTCGAAAGCAGGATAGACGAGACCCAGCGCGGAGAGCTTCTCCAGCGCCGCGCGATAATCGGCAAGATGCTCAGACTGCCGCCGCACCGGCGTCTCCCAGGCGATCCCCAGCCAGCCGAGGTCCTCATAGATCGCCGTCTCGAACTCCGGCCGGCAGCGCGTGGCATCGATGTCCTCGATACGGAGCAACAGCCGCCCGCCTGCTTCGCGCGCGTGGTCGAAATTGAGCAGCGCCGAATAGGCGTGGCCGAGATGCAGCAGGCCGTTGGGGCTGGGGGCAAATCGGAAAACGGGTGGCGGCATTTGGCAAGATCTCGTCATGGCCAAGACTCTGCTACGACAAGACTCTGTTACGATAGGAGATGGATGCGCGGGTCAAGCCTGTGCATGACAAGTAGAGCCATCATGACCATCCACCTCGAAACCCAGTCCGACCTCGAAGAAGCCGTCCATACGCTGATCAAGCGCGATCCGCGGCTCAAACCCGTATTTGAGGTCGCCGGCATGCCGGCGTTGCGGCGGCGCGAGCCGGGTTTTACCGGGCTTGCCCATATCGTCTGCGGACAGCAGCTCTCCACCGCGAGCGCCGCGGCGATCTGGGGACGGCTGTGCGCCGCCTTCGATCCGTTCGACCATGAGGCGGTGCGGCGCGCCCGCACCGACCGGCTGGGCCGCCTCGGCCTGTCCGCCGCCAAGATCAAGACGCTGAAACATCTTTCGCGCGAGATCATCGCGGAGCGGCTGAATCTCGACGTGCTCGCGGAGGAAGACGCGGATGCCGCGCATCACACGCTGGTCGCGCTGCCCGGCATCGGGCCGTGGACGGCCGACGTCTATCTCTTGTTTTGTCTCGGCCATGGCGATGCCTGGCCGGCCGGCGATCTCGCCGTGCAGGAGGGCATCAAGATTGGCCTCGGCCTTCAGGCACGGCCGACGGAAAAGCAGATGGCGCCGCTGGCCGAACCCTGGCGTCCTCTACGCGGCGCGGCGGCCCATCTGTGGTGGAGCTATTATCGCGCGATGAAGAAGCGCGAGGGCGTGCTCACCGCCTGACACCGCCGAACAGCGTTTAAAACTATGTTGCTGTTGCAAACAGTACGCGCGTGATCGATGAGATGCCGGCACAGACACAAGCCGGGATCTGACATCATGACAGCCACCGACTTCATCGTTGCGCGAGACGATTTTGAGACGTGCAAGACGATCACAACCGCGCTGCCCGAGGCGTTGCCGCAAGATGCGCTGCTAGTGAAGGTTGATCGCTTCGCCTTCACCGCCAACAACATCACCTACGCGGTGCTCGGCGACGAGCTGAAATACTGGCAGCTATTCCCAGCGCCGCAGGGCTTCGGCAACATTCCGGTGTGGGGCTTTGGCGATGTGATCGCCTCGACACATCCGAACGTGCCGGTGGGCGAGCGCCTGTTCGGCTATTTCCCGATGGCCACGCATCTCGTGATCGAGGCAACTGATGTCAGCAAGCGCGGCCTGCGCGACGGCGCCGCGCACCGGCAGGGCGTCGCGCCGGTCTACAATGCCTATGCGCGCGTCGGCGGCGATCCCGCTTACGCTGGGCGGCAGGGCGACTACCAGGCGCTGCTGCGGCCGTTGTTCATGCTGTCGTTCCTGGTCGACGACTTCCTGACTGAAAACGACGATTTCGGCGCGCGCACCGTGCTGCTCTCGAGCGCATCGAGCAAGACTGCGTTCGGGCTCGGCCATCTCCTGCATACGCGCGGGCGCAAGGTGATCGGACTGACATCGGCCGGCAACACCGGCTTCGTCACCTCGCTCGGCTGCTATGACGAGGTCGTCACCTATGATCGCGTGACGACGCTGCCGGCGGATGCGCCGGTCGCCTTCGTCGACATGGCCGGCAACAGTGCGCTGCGCGCCGGGCTGCATCAACACTTCGGCGACCAGATGAAGTGCTCGATGCGCGTCGGTTTGACGCATCGCGCCACCGATGCCGACGAAGCCGCGCTGCCCGGCGCAAAGCCGCGCTGGTTCTTCGCCCCCGACCAGATCCGCAAGCGGGCGAAGGATTGGGGTCCTGGCGGCATCGAGCAGCGCTTTGGCGCGGCGTGGTCCGGTTTTGCACCGATGCTGGAGCGATGCCTGAGCGTCGTCGAGAGCCGCGGGCCCGAGGCGGCGCAGCGGGTCTACCTCGACACGCTGAAAGGGCGCATTCCGCCTGAGCAGGGCCATATGCTCTCGTTGCTCGGGTAAAGCGCTTTTGACGTAGCCTGATCCAGTATAGCGTTCGACCTCAGAGGAAACGCCGCGAAGACGGCCACGAGGTCGCGCATGCTGGATCGCACGAAGGATATCGCCGTCTCCGCGCAGGCCTGGCTCGATGAATTCGACCGCGCGCTTGGCAAGCCTGATGGCGCAGCGCTCAACCGGCTTTTCCTCGCCGACAGTTTCTGGCGCGATGTGCTGGCTCTGAGCTGGAACCTGCAGACGCTTGCGGGCCGCGACGAAGTTGCGCAAGCCCTGACTGCGCTCGCGCCCGAGGTAGCGCCGACCAATTTCAAGATCGCCCCGAACCGCGCAGCGCCGCGTTGGGTGACGCGTGCCGGCACCAACACTATCGAGGCCATCTTCAGTTTCGAGACCGCGCCCGGCCGCGGCAGCGGCATCGTGCGGCTCGTGCCCGATACCGCCGACGGCGATCGTCTGAAGGCGTGGACGCTGCTGACTGCGCTTGACGAGCTCAAAGGTTTCGAGGAACCGCTCGGCACGTCGCGCCCGCGTGGACAGGCCTATTCGCGTGACTTCCGCGGGCCGAACTGGCTCGACCTGCGCAACGCCTCGCGCGATTATTCGGATCGCGATCCTGCCGTGCTGGTGGTCGGCGGCGGCCAGGCCGGCCTTGCGATCGCGGCACGGCTGAAGCAGTTGCAGGTCGACACGCTGGTCGTCGACCGCGAGACGCGGATCGGCGACAATTGGCGCAAGCGCTATCACGCGCTCACCCTGCACAACCAGGTGCAGGTCAATCACATGCCCTACATGCCGTTCCCGCCGAACTGGCCGACCTACATCCCCAAGGACAAGCTCGCGAACTGGTTCGAAGCCTATGTCGACGCGATGGAGCTGAACTTCTGGACCGGCACTGAGTTCGAAGGCGGTACCTATGACGAAACCAAGGGTCACTGGACGGTGACGCTGCGCCGCGCCGACGGCAGCAAGCGCACCATGCATCCGCGCCATGTGGTGATGGGGACCGGCGTCAGCGGCATTGCCAATGTGCCTAACATTCCGACCCTCGATCGTTTCAAGGGCACGCTATTGCATTCCAGCCGCTACGAGGACGGCGAGAACTGGCGGGGCAAGCGCGCCATCGTCATCGGCACAGGCAACAGCGGCCACGACATTGCGCAGGATCTCTATTCCAGCGGCGCCGCGGTGACGCTGGTGCAGCGCTCGCCGACACTGGTCACCAATATCGAGCCGTCGGCGCAGCTGGCTTACGCGACCTACAATGAGGGTACGCTCGAGGACAACGATCTGATCGCGACCTCGATGCCGACGCCGCTGGCGAAGAAGACCCATGTGATGCTGACGGAGCAATCGAAGGAGCTCGACAAGGAGCTGCTCGACGGCCTTCGCCGCGTCGGCTTCAAGCTCGATTTCGGCGAGGCCGGCACCGGCTGGCAGTTCAAGTATCTCACCCGCGGCGGCGGCTATTATTTCAACGTCGGCTGCTCCAACCTGATCGTCGAAGGCGCGATCAAGCTGAAGCAGTTCGACGATATCGAGAGCTTCACGGCCGACGGCGCGCAGATGAAGGATGGCACGAGCATCGCCGCCGACCTCATCGTGCTCTCGACCGGCTACAAGCCGCAGGAATACCTGGTGCGAAAGCTGTTCGGCGACGACGTCGCCGACCGCGTCGGCCCGGTCTGGGGCTTTGGCGACGGTCTCGAGCTGCGCAACATGTATGCGCGCACCGGGCAGCCCGGCTTGTGGTTCATCGCCGGCAGCCTCGCGCAGTGCCGGATCAACTCGAAATTCCTGGCGCTGCAGATCAAGGCGATCGAGGAAGGGATTTTGCCACGGGCCGCGGCTGCAAACGAGCACGACAGAGGCAACTGAAGAGGGAACCCCACATGCCAGCCATTCTCGGTGCCGGCGAACACCGCTACCGCGTCGTCGACAATTTCGCAAAACTGCCTAACGGCTGGCAACTGACCGACGTCGCCTCGGTCGCGGTCGATAGCCAGGACCGCATCTACGTCTTCAACCGCGGCGCCCATCCGATGGTGGTGCTCGACCGCGAAGGCAATTTCCTGCGCAGTTTTGGCGAAGGCCTGTTCTCCCGCGCCCACGGCCTGCACATCGATGCCGATGACAATCTCTACTGCACCGATGACGGCGACCACACCGTGCGCAAATGTACCACCGACGGCAAGGTGCTGCTGACGATCGGCATCCCCGCAAAGCCGACCCCGTTCATGAGCGGCGAGCCGTTCCACCGCTGCACCCACACC
The DNA here is from genome assembly GCF_049949285.1 of Bradyrhizobium ganzhouense. NCBI lineage: Bacteria > Pseudomonadati > Pseudomonadota > Alphaproteobacteria > Hyphomicrobiales > Nitrobacteraceae > Bradyrhizobium > Bradyrhizobium ganzhouense. The sequence continues at coordinate 1,120,210 of NZ_CP181318.1, read as the reverse complement.
GCGCTGTCGCCAAAGGGCGAGATCTATGTCTCAGACGGCTATGGCAATGCGCGGGTGCACAAGTACACGCCTGACGGCAAGCTGATCAAAAGCTGGGGCGAGCCTGGCACCGATCCCGGCCAGTTCAACATCGTGCACAATATCGCCACCGACGCCGACGGCTGGGTCTATGTCGCCGACCGCGAGAACCATCGCGTGCAGGTGTTCAACGGCGAGGGCAAATATGAGACGCAGTGGAACAATCTGCATCGCCCCTGCGCGCTGTGCTGTTGCGGCGGCGGCAAGAGCCCGACCTTCGTCATCGGCGAGCTCGGCCCCGGCCTAGCCGTCAACCGCAAGGTGCCCAATCTCGGCCCGCGCCTGTCGATCGTGGACGCCACAGGAAAGCGCATCGCGCGGCTCGGCGGCGAGGAAGGCCCGGGTGTCGCCAGCGGAAAGTTTCTGGCACCACACGGCATCGCGCTGGATTCGAAGGGCGACATCTATGTCGGCGAAGTCGGCGTCACCGACTGGAAGACGAGCTTTCCGGACGAGGAGATGCCGGCCGTGGTGCGCGCGACGCGGTGTCTGCAGAAGCTGGAGCGGGTGCGGGGGTAATTGCGCGGCAGGGCCCCCTCCCCGCTTCGAGCTCCCAAATCGCGGCGTTTTTGAGCGTTTGCCACCCCGCCGCCGTATTGCTTGCGCCTGAATAAGTCGCTCAACGGGCTTCACAATCCCGTCACGCTGCATGTAGTATGTCAGTACATGCTGCTTCGCAGCGTATATTGGAGGCCAGGAGCGTTACTTGAACGCACATGTCTCGCAAGGCAGTTGGCCGGTGCTGGTCCTGAACGCGGACTTCCGGCCGCTGAGTTACTACCCACTGTCTCTGTGGTCGTGGCAGGACGCGATCAAGGCGGTGTTCCTCGACCGCGTCAATATCGTAGCGCATTACGATCAGGCGGTTCATAGTCCCACGCTGCAAATGCAGCTGCCGAGCGTGGTCTCGCTCAAATCCTTCGTCAAGCCGACCACGCATCCCGCCTTCACCCGGTTCAACGTCTTCCTGCGCGATCGTTTCGCCTGCCAATATTGCGGCTCGCCCGAAGACCTCACATTCGATCACATCATCCCGCGCAGCAAAGGCGGCCAGACCACCTGGGAAAACGTGGTCGCGGCCTGCTCACCCTGTAATCTGCGCAAAGGCAACCTCACGCCGGTGCAGGCCAAGATGTTTCCGCGCCAGCACGCCTTCGCGCCGACCGTGCACCAGCTCCACCGCAACGGCCGCCTGTTTCCGCCGAACTATCTGCACGATAGCTGGCTGGATTATCTCTACTGGGATACGGAGCTGGATCCGTAGCGGACGGCTTCATACCCCGATCGCGTTGCGTGCGATCACATCCCGATAGAACGCCGCGCTCAATTTCGGCACCCTCGCCTGCGTCTCGAAGTCGACCCGATAGAGACCGAAGCGTTTGCCGTAGCCAAAAATCCACTCGAAATTGTCCATCAGGCTCCACAGGAAATAGGCGCGGATCGGCACGCCTTCGGCGATGGCGCGCTGCATCTGGGTCAGGTAGTTGCGCAGGAACATGATGCGGTCGAGATCGTAAACCTGGCCATCGGCGGCAATCCTGTCCTCCGACGAAGTGCCGTTCTCGCTGATATAGACGTTCTCGATATTCCAGATTTTTGCGGCGATGCGCGGCGCCCAGTACATCACCTCGGGGCCGACCCGCAACCATTCCGAATTCATGTGCGGGAACGAGGTTGGAAACGGCAGCACCTTGAAGCCCGGCGCGTGGTCGGACGCCGTGACGTAAAACTGCGGCGCATAGATGTTGAGCCCGACGAAATCATTCGGCGCGCCGATGATCTTCAGTTCCTCGGCCGTGAATTTCGGCGCATCCGCACCGGCATAGGCGAGGAAGCCGTCGGTGTATTTTCCCTCCAGCACGACGCCGAGGAAGCCGGCATTGAGCTCGCGTGTCGCGATCTCGGCGGCGCGGATGTTCTCCGGCGTCGCGATCGCCGGCACACAGGCCGCGATGTTCTCGGCCGCGCCGACGCGCGTGCCGGGGCGCCCGGACGCGCGGATTGCCTGCACGGCGAGCCCATGCGCCAGCGCAACGTGATGGCGGGCCTGGTTCAGCTGCGCTGTCGGCAGCTTGAGGCCGGGCGCGTCGATGCCCCAGCCATAGCCGAAATTCACGAAGCGGCCGACCTCGTTGACGGTGAAGATGTTCTTGACGCGATCGGTCAGACGCTGGGCAACATAGGCGGCGTAATCGGCAAAGGCTTTTGAGGTGTCGCTCGACTGCCAGCCACCGACACGGTCCTGAAGGGCCTGCGGCAGGTCCCAATGATAGAGCGTCGCATAAGGTTCGATGCCGTTCGCGAGCAGCTCATCGACGAGGCGGTTGTAGAAGTCGAGCCCTTTTGGATTGGGCTGCCCCGTTCCGTCCGGAAACACCCGCGGCCATGCGATCGAAAAACGGTAGGCCTTGACGCCGAGCTCCCTGATCAGCCGAACGTCATTCTTGTAACGATGATAATGCTCGTTGGCGCGGTCGCCGGTGGTGCCGTCCTCGATCTTGCCGGGCGTATGGCTGAAGATATCCCAGATCGACTTGCCGCGGCCGTCCTCGTCGACGGCACCCTCTATCTGGTAGGACGACGTCGCCGTGCCCCACAAAAAATCCTTTGGGAAAGGTGCGGGCGCAGGCGGCTCGCTCCCGGCAGCGCCGGCGCGCGTCGCTAGGCCAAGCGCAGCGAGGCCGGCAAGCCTGGCAAAGGAGCGACGCGAGAAGGAAGCGGACATCGTCACCTCTGCGCCTGCCCCATGTCGATCTGATAGGCGGAGATCCGGTCGATCTCGAACGCCACGGTCGGCGGCGTCTCCGCATTGACCGGACTGACTCCGGGAAAGAATTTCGAGCCAATCGCGAGATTGACGATCATGTACATGGGATCGTCGAATCCAATCGGCACCTTGATGTCGGAGACCGGCCGGCGGTCGATGAAATAGACCAGCCGATCCTCTTCCCACAGCACACCGTAGTTGTGAAATGTGGTCGAGGCGTCGCCCACCGCAAAATCGAAGCCGCAGGACTGGATCTTCTGCGTCGACGGAATCCGCCAATGAGTCGTCATCACCATGTCGCCCGGCCGCTCGCCGCGGCCTTCCAGCACGTCGACCTCCGGTGGCCAGCCGCCGTCGTCCGCCAGCATCCAGAACGCCGGCCACACCGCATGGCCGACCGGGATCTTGGCGCGGATCTCGAAATATCCGTGCTTTTGCGCAAAAGTGCCCTGCGTGGTCAGGATGCCCGAGATGTATTCGTTGTTGAACAGCACGGGCTTCAGATCCGGCGGCGTGCGGCTTGCGACGATCGACAGCACACCGTTCTTTACCCTGAACGGATCGAGCCCGAGCGGTTCTGTGGCGCGGCCGGCATAACGCGGATCAACATAGATCTGCTGCTCGCCATTGGCGCTGGTCTTGCGCTTGAAATCGGAACCGTCGCCGCCCCAGTAGCGCGCATCGGGCCAGGCCGCGCCACCCGCGTAATGCGGCACCCAGCGCCCTTTCGACAGCGGATGCTCGTCGAAATCGTCGTTAAAGGTCCGCCGCAGCGGCAGGAAGATCAGCGTCGCCGGATTGACCGTCTCGAGCTTGCGGCACTCGATCGTGGACGGATCGGTCGTCACTTGCAGCGAGATGACGACTGGCGCGCCGGCGACGTCGTCCTGCGCGACGCCCGGCACTGAGGCCACGAGCAAGCCGATCGCGAGCAAAGCGCTCCTCGTCCAACGGTCGATCATCACCGCACATCGCACATGCCAGGAAACGAGGCGAGGATAACGCGCCCCTCTTCGACCGGGCAAGAGCGATGCGACGGGGTTACGGCGCGATGATGTCCAGCCTGTCCCGCGGCGGAATAGTCGCTTTGAATGCCTCGAGCGCTGAAGTCACCTCCGCCGCGTCGGCCATTGGTGTGCGGTAGAAGGCGACGTCTCGTTGCGACAGGGTCACGGTCGTTGTTCGCAGCACGGCGACCTTGGTCCAGGTCGACGGCGCACCTTTCGGAAACCAGACGTCGTAGATCATCACCACGCCGACGCCGTGATCGCTGGCAAGTGCTGCCATTTCCGCAGGTCCATACTGCCCCGCGGTCCTTGCCTTCCGCACCTGTTCCGAGCCAAGACCCCAGAGATCGAGCGTGTAGTTGGGATTGCGGTAGGCGACCATGCCAAGATCGTTGACCCCAACCGCATGCCGGTAGAACGATTTGGCGAAGCGAGCCAGCTGGTATTGCTGCTCATAGATATCGCTGGCAGCGATCGGCGTGACCAGCGCGGTCGTCACATAGGGCATAGCTGCAATGCCGAGCCCAAGCACCAGCGCGATCTTCGCGAGCGACCATTGCAACGCAGGCAGACGCGGCCTGAATTGCGCGGCGCTCCAAAGTAACGCAGCCGCCGCGAGGGCCATAATGTAGACTTCATAGCGGTTGAACCAGCCATACTGGCCGAACACCAGATGAGCACCGATGGCCGCGAGAACGGTCAGACAGACGATCAACGCCTTGCGATCGGCGCGCAGCGAGGAGGCGCAGCCGGCAAGGGCAAGACCAAGCATGATGAGCCGCAAGCCATAGGACGTGGCGATGCTCCGCAGCATGTTCTGGACAATGGCAGGCAGATTGCTCGTGGATTCGCCATCGAGATTTGCAAGATAGCCCTTCAGCAGCACCGAACTCGGCAGCAGCGGCAGGCCGCGCGAGGCCATCAATGCAAAATAGCCGGACAAGCTGACGATAACGACCAGCGCGGCGCCGCCAGCAAAGCGCCGGTGGCCGAGCAGCACGAAGCCGGCAATGGCCGCACAGGCAAAGGCAATACCTTCGAACCGGATCAGGGGAAGTAGCACCAGCGCGATGAAGTGCAGCCGCGTCGGCGCGGATCCGCGCGCCGCCGCGGCGAGACCGAGAAAGGTCGCGACGGAGGCCCACACGTGAGCGCTGTGCTCCATGCCGGTCATCGGCAGCGCGACGGCGCTAACGTTAAAGATCAGCAGCAATGCGATCAGATAGCCGAACGGGCGATCATTGGCGTCGTCGAACAACCCGTTCGCTTCCAGTGCACGCAGAAGCGCAAACACTGTCGCACATGCCGCGGCGGCGTTAACCAGCAGCGGGCCGAACGGACCGAGATGCATGGCCTCGGTCAACGCGAGAACATAAGGCCAGATGATCGAGGAGCTTGGCGATGAAAATTCGCCGGCGTTGACCCCATATCCGCCGGAGAGAATCTGGTCGGCAACCGCAAGATGGATGTAGGCGTCGTCCAGAGCGAAGACGACCCTGAAGTCGCTCAGCGCCACCATTGCGGCGAGTTCCGCCGCGAACAGCACCGACAAAAGCAGCACGGCGACGGTCGAAGGGCGGGTCCACCCGCCCGCGCCGGACGTCACAGACGACTGCTGACCTGACCGGTCCAGACGTTCGCAATGATTCACGGCAATAGTCACAAAACGCTCCCCCCGGGCCAAGCGGACCCCATCGCATCCGATACGATCAAGAGCTTAATCCCGCATTTCGGCCAGGCTGTAGCCGGCTCGTTACGTCAGCATTTCGTTAACGACGATGAGCGTCGCGGGCCCCAGTTCCCTGCTCGTCACGAATCCGGGGAACCGTGAACGGTCCGTTACCGTCCGTTAAGCCAGAGCCGGCAAGCTCAGCCGCAAGTTCCGTGGCACGTCGCGGTCTTCGATCCACCATCACATTTGGGCCAGGTCGCTTCATCCCCATGCTTGCCGAAACGCTGGAGTCCGTTCGATCGTCGCCGTCGAAGCGCACGCTCTATGTGCGCGTCGTCGTTGCGGCACTGGCGGCAATCCTTGCGCTCAAGATCTACTGGTTTATCCGGTGGGGTTTCTGGCACGACAAGCAGGTGCCCGATTTCGCGGCGTTTCATCTCGTCGCACAGCGGATCTGGCTCGGCGATCTCGACCTGACCTACCAGTTCGCGGCGTTCATGAAGATGCAGGCGAGCCTGTCGGGCGGCGCGACCGGCTTCATGCCCTGGACGTACCCGCCCCAGTTCGACCTGCTGCTCGCCCCGCTCGCCTTCCTGCCGACCTGGGCAGCCTACGCATTGTTCACCGGCACCACGCTCGCGGCTTACTTGATAACGCTGCGCAAGCTCGCGGGAGAGTACTTTGCACAGGTCCTCGTCATCCTGTTTCCGGCGATAGCAATCACGATCGGCTGCGGGCAAAATGGATTGCTCACAGGCGCGCTGATCGGGCTCGTCTGTGCCCATGCCGAGCGGCGCCAGGTGCTCGCGGGCTTCGCGCTCGGTGCCATGGTCATCAAGCCGCATCTCGCCGTCGCAATCAGCTTCTATCTGCTTGCGACACGGCAGTGGGTGACGATCGCGGTCGCAGCGGCGATCGTGCTCGCGAGCTCGCTTGCATGCACGTTCGCGTTCGGGCCGCAGATCTGGCTCGCCTGGCTCGGTGCGATCAGGGAGTCGGCGAGCTTTCTGGAGCAGGGCTCGTACCCCCTGTTTCGCATGATCTCCAGCTACGCGGCACTGTACAATTCCGGCGTCCCGGCAAGTGGCGCATTCTGGGGCCAGGTCGCCATGGCCGGCCTTGCGCTCGTTGCCGTCGCACTTGGCATCGTTCGGCGGATGCCTCCTTCGTTCACGCTCGGCGTCGCCGCGCTGGTCTCGGTGATGATCAGTCCTTACGCCTATGACTACGACTTGCCTATCGCCGGAATCGGCCTGGCACTGGTCCTTCCCTATCTTCCCAAAGTGGCGGGCCCGCGCGAGCGCAGCATGATGTACGCCCTCATGATGCTGGCCGGCGCTTACGGCTTGCTGCAATCGACGAGCCTCACCTCCAGCTTCGACGAGCACTTCAAGCCGGCGATCGCCGGTGCCGCGCTGATGGTCCTGCTGGCGATGCTGCTGCGGATGATGTGGCGCGATGCGCAGCCGGTTACCGCTGCCGAACTCGGCGCACCGGCACGCGCGCTCGAATAGCCCGCACGCGGGTCATCGCGGACGACGGAACCGGAAAGGCAGGCTGCCCGTTCAGTTGAAAGGCCACGCCGAGGCGCGTGGCGCAGTAGAACCAGGGGAGGCCCACCATGCCCGCAGCCGAGAAGGATCATGTCTACAAGATCCTAGAACTGGTCGGATCGTCCGAGACCTCGATCGACGACGCGATCAAGAACGCGGTCAGCCGCGCGTCCAAGACCGTGAGGGAGATGAAATGGTTCGAGGTGGTGCAGACACGCGGCCACATCGAGAACGGCGCCGTGCGCCACTACCAGGTGACGCTGCGCGTCGGATTCACGCTCGATGGGTGAGGCTCCTCACCAGGCGAAGCGTACGCTACCCTTCCCGGCATAGCTGCGGGTGACGTCTGAGAACTCACCTTCGAAGGTCGCCGCCGCCGACCAGCCGTTCAGCCATTTCATCTCCAACGATGCGGAGGTGAGCGCGGAGTCGCGCGCCTGCGCAGCACCGTTGACGACGAAGCTTGCGCCGGGCAGCGCCTGGAAGGTCGCCGCGACCGAGCGATCCGGATTGAAGTCGTGCGCCCAGGCGGCGCGGCCGCGCAGGATCATCACACCGTCCTGAACCGCGAACGATTTGTCGGTGCGGAGGCCGAGCTCGCTGCGGGTATCTGTGACGCTCTTGGCGGCGTAGCTCAGGACAAATGCCGATGAGCCGGAGACGACCTGCTCGGCATAGGCCGGCAAATTGAATGTCGTGAATTGCGCGGCGCCATAGGGCGTCAGGCCGATGCCACCGATCCAGGGCGCGACGAAGCGATAGCCGCCTTCGAGCCGACCGGAATAGGCATTGGCGTCGAACTCGGCGCGCAGTCGGTCAGCACCGGCGATGGTGACGGTACGATCGGTGGTGATGTCCTGCCAGCCATAGGCCAGCGCTGCGGAGATGTATGCCGGTCCATTGGTGTGACGCAGATACGCGCCGGCCTGGAACAGGTCGGAGCGGCCGGAGCCGAGACTGTTCACGCCAAAGCTCGTGCCGCCGCCGGCGAGCGCGAAGCCAAGTAGCGTGTTGGGCGAGAGCAGATAGTCCGCGCCAACCGCCGTGCCCGCAATGCGGCTCGTCGTGTCGTTCGAGCCGACAACCGCGCTGCCATCAGTCGATTGCGAACCGCCAAAGCCCGCAGCCCACACGCTCCAGCGCTGCGCGAACATCTGCGGCGGCGCCTTGGTGACCATGGCAAATGCATCGGTGCGCTTGCGTGCCGCGTAGGCGCCTGACTGATCCTCTTCGGCAAAACCGGTCGCGCCGCTCGCCGAAGCGCCGTCCCGCTGCGCGAGGGGATCGGTGAGCAGGCCCATGAACTGGCTCATGGCGTTGAACGTGGTCTGCTGTGAGGACGTCCCCGGCTCGCCGGAAGCCTGGGTCAGGCCAGGTGCCGTCATGCCGCCATAGACCAGCGGGATGCCGCCATTGACGTTGAAGTAATTGACCAGCGTGTTCGCCACTGCCTGCTGATTGCCGTTCAGACCGGAATTCGAGGGCGGGACGAAGGCAAGGGACAGATTGAGATAGACGTCGTTTGCGTCGTAGCCGAGATCGGTCTTGAAGTTCGCCGGCAGATTGCGGCTCGCAACCGGCGAGGCAAAGGTGCCGGAGATGCCGCCGTTCGCGCTGAGGATCTTGTACCTCTTCTCGATGTAGCTGCCGGCCGCGAACACCGCGTTGACGGTGGCACCGCCGAGCGTCGCGCTCCCCGTGATGTTCGCATAGGACGCCGTCGACGGATTGACTTGGACTTGATAGATGGCGCCCGCTTGCAAGTTGAGATTGCCGATGATGCTTGTCGCGCTGCCGGCCGTGCCGTTGCCGGGTGCGAATGTGCCACCGCTGGCAATCGCCACCGCCGGCGGATCGATGGTGCCGGCCCCCATCAGCACACCGCCGGAATTCACCGTCACCGCCGAAGTGCCGGTGATCGTTCCCTCGACGTCCAGCACGCCACCGCTCACGGTGGTCGCACCGGTGTAGCCGTTGGTGCCCAGGAGCATCGTCAGGCCGGCGGTCGTCGTTAGGCTCGCGGTGCCGCCGATGCCGTCGAGGATGCCGCCGGTGGACGTGATAGGCGCGTTCAGGTTGCCGTTGCGGATCATACCGCCATTGAGACCTACCGCGCTCTGGGTTTGCGTCGTGCCACCCAGGTCGAGCGTGGCGCCGCTGTTGACGGTCGTCGATCCGCCGACGTCGCCCAGCGTGCCGGCGCCGCTCAGGGCAAGCGTGCCGCCGTTGATGAAGGTGCCGCCGGTATAGGTGTTGGCGCCCGTCAGCGTCAGCGTGCCCAGCCCAGTCTTTGTCAACGATCCCGTATTGATGATCTGGCCCGACAACGTCGCATTGAAGCCGTTGGTGTCGATCGTGCCGCCGCCGGCCAGCAGCGAGATCGTCCGCGCGCTGTTGAAAGCGCCCGTGAACCGCAGCGTGCCGCCATTGAAATTGATGTATTGCCCGAAACCCAGCGCCGTGAGCGCCGCATCGCTGGCCACCGAGAGCGCCCCGCCCGCCGCAACGATGACGTTCGGGCCAAGAAACGCGCTACCGATATTGCCGTTGTCCACAATGGGAACGGATGCTGAGGTTACAATCGTGTTGGTCGCGGTATCCAGCACATAGAACCCAAGCCCGGTCGTGATGTACGCACGGCTGCCGTCGGGGGTTACGGTTACCCCGATGCTGTAGCTTGGCAAAGCCACAGTTGCGATCACGGTGCTCGTCGTCGCATTGATGACCATGAGCTGATTGGACTGGTTGGTCACATAGATCCGTGAACCATCGGGACTGACCGCAACGCTCAAGGGAAATCCGCTGACAGGAACGGTCGCAACGACCGATTGCGATGCCGCATCGATCACCGAGACGGAACTGCCGCCTTGATTGGCCACGTAAATCCTGCTGCCGTCAGGCGACACGGCGACGCCGAACGGTGAGATTCCGACCGCGATCGTGCCTATCACGGCTTTCGACGCGGCATCGATGATCGAGACGCTCGCGGAGCCTTCATTGGTAACATAGACTCGTGTCCCGTCCGGCGAGACGGCAATCCCGTTGGGATTCGTACCTACCGCAATGGATGAGCCGACCACGTGATTGGTCGCAGTCGAGATGACGGTGACCGAATTGCCTGAGTCGGACGTCACGTAAAGGCTCGAACCATCCGCGCTGAGAGTCAGCGCACTGGGCGATCCACTAGAAGGAATGGCCGCAAGGACAGTTCGGCTGACGACGTCGATGACATCTATCTGGCCACTTCCGAGTGCGGCGACATAGGCGAAACGGCCATCGGGCGAGAACACGGCGTTCTGGGGATATTTGCCCGTCGCTATCGCCGATCCGATCGGAGCGTTGGTCAGGGTGTCGAATTCAACCGCCTGCCCGGGCGTGCTGTTGATTGCGGTCCAGATCCCGTAATTATCGATCTGCGCCCGGCTGGCCGAGGTCGCGCCAAGGTACGGCAGGACCGCGACCGCGAGCGTCCGCCAGGCCCGCGTTTTCCCGGTGCGCCGGCGCCGGCGCGATTTCGAACCATTCGCGCCCTTCATTCCCACTTCCAACCGCATGCGGCACCCCATTCCACGCCGGGCATGCGCACCGGCTTCGCGGTCTCCCGCGTCCTGTACTCGGCGTTGTTGCGGGAGCGGACCATAATGGCGCGTCTGCTGGGCCGATGTGCCCAGAGTCTCAGCCGCAGATTCATCGGGCGACTGATGCAGTTGCATCACAACATTGCCAGGCAGTTGCCACGCATTGTTCGAATGGCTAGATACGCTCGTCGATGTCGGCGCTCTGTACGGCCTTTGTCCGCACCGCCGGTGTTATCGAGGGATGGTGTGGACGGAGCAGTCGCGGACGAAAGCATGCTCGCGGATGACGGCGAGCGCGGAGCCGGCACACTAGCGCGGTTGCGCGCGGAGACGGCCGACATTTGCGACGTCATTCCGCGTACCGCGGAGGACGATTTCCATATCACGACCGTGATAACGATGACCGGCAATGCGTTGCTGGTCGACTCGCGCACCACCGACCTCGAATACGACCGGACGCCTGCGCACATCGCGCGCGGTGGCCTCGACCACTATCACATCACCCTCTGCATCGAGGGCGAGATGTGGTTCAGCTCCGGACGGCGCGAGATGACGGCGGGGCCCGGCGACGTCTGCCTGATCGACATGGCGCAGCCGAACCGCACAGTGTTGCGGAATGACAAGGGCGGCCGCACCCGACTGATGGCGATCATCCTCCCGCGGGCGATGCTGGCGCCGCGGCTGGCCCATCCGGATTCGGCGACGGCAACGCTGCTGCCGGCGCAGCATCCCCACGCCCGCCTGCTCGCGAGCCATTACGCGGCCCTCGAGCTGCCGCCGGAGCCCGAGGCCGGCGGCGCCGAGGCCACGATCGAAGCGATCGCCGACATCATGGCGGCCGCCGCCGGCGGCACGGCCGATGTTGCAGCCGGAGTCGAGCGGGCCGAACGGCATCTCTATCTTGCGATGATCAAACGCTATATCGCACACAATCTCGAGACCGACCTGCTCACCGCCGCGGCGCTCTGCCGCCAGTTCCAAATCTCGCGCGCAACCCTCTACCGGCTGTTCGAGGCGGATGGCGGGCTGGCGCACTACATCAGGGAGCAGCGGCTCAATCGCGCCTTCCGGCAGCTGTTGTCGCCGGCTGCGCAGGACAATCGTCTGATCGACCTCGCCGTCGGCATACGGTTCAGCAGTGACTCCACCTTCATTCGCGCCTTCCGCCGCAAATTTGGCCTGACGCCAGGCGAGCTGAGGGAGATGGCCGACACCTGGCTTCGCGAAACCGGAGCGGTGCCGGCCTTCGACACGGTGTTGCACCAGCTGGCCCGCCGCCGCATGTCGCAATCGTAGGCTGCCGCTCATCGCAGCATTCGGCCCCCGCACGGATTTGTCGCCCACGATCCAGCGGGATATGACTGCGGGTCGGTCGAACATTTCGACCGAGCCAAGGGTGTTGCCGTGACTGACGCGATCAAGCTTGTCCTTTTCGACATGGACAATGTCCTCTGCGATTACGACAGGGGGAAGCGCGTCGCATGTCTGGCGGAGTTGGCGGGGGTGACGAGTGAGTTCGTCCATAAGGCGATCTGGGAGACCGGCTTCGAATTGCTGGGCGACTCCGGCGCGCTCGAAGCCGCAGACTATCTGCAGGGCTTCGGCGAACGCATCGGCTATCCGCTATCGCTCGACGAATGGGTGGAGGCGCGACGCTGTTCAATGCAGGCCGACCGCGCGATGCTGGAGATTGTCGGGGACCTGCGCAGAACCGTCGACATTGCGGTCCTGACTAACAATACCACGCTGGTGGCCGATCACATCGATACGCTACTGCCGGAATTGCGGCCACTGTTCGGCTGCAGAATCTACACCTCGGCCCAATTCAAGACGGCCAAGCCCGATCCAATCTGCTACCGTCTCTGTGTTTCCGAGCTCCAGGCCAAACCGGAGACTGTCCTCTTTGTCGACGACCTCGCCGCCAATGTTGACGGCGCCAGGGAAGCGGGCCTCCTCGCGCATCACCACACATCCGTGGAAGCGTTCAGGCAAGCCCTGTCAGGTTACGGGCTGCTTGCCGGACCGTGAGCGTATTCGAGGTCAGGCAAGATCGACACCGCGCCGCTCGGGGATGAGCGCGAGCAACGCCACGATGTCGATCAGGTAGAGCAGTGCAAGGCCTGCGATTGCGGTCGGGAAGCCGTAAGCGGCACTGACGATGCCGACGACCAGCGGACCGAAGCCGGCAACGGCCCGACCGATGTTGAAGAACACGTTCTGCGCGGTGGCGCGCGCCGCGGTCGGATAAAGCTCGCTCATCAGCGCGCCGTAGCCGCCGAGCATGCCGTTGACGAAGAAGCCCATCACCGCTCCGCCAATCAGCAGAGCACCGGCGGACGTCAGTTGCGAATAGACCACCACCATGACGGCCGCGCCCAGCATGTAGGTCAGAAACGTCGCACGGCGGCCGAAACGATCCGCCGCATGACCGAACAGGAAGATGCCGAGCGCCATGCCGGCGATGGTGACCGCCGTCCAGACCGCCGATTGCGTCAGGCCATAGCCGAACTGCGTGGAGAGATAGTTCGGCAGCCAGATCATGATGCCGTAATAGCCGAAATTCTGCACCGAGCAGAGAATGATCATTCCGATGCCGATCCGGGTCGTCTCCGCATCGGCCACAAGCGCGCGAAGTGACGAGCCGCCGTTCGCCGCATTCGCCTTGTGTGCGACGAAAACGTCCGGCTCGTGTAGCTTGCGCCGGATCACGTAGGCGACGACCGCCGGAAACACGCCGAGCGCAAACATCCCGCGCCAGCCAATGATCGGCAGCAGCACCGGCGTCACCAGCGCAGCCGTGAGCACGCCGAACTGCCAGCCAAGCCCGACATAGGACGTCGCCCGCGCGCGCTTGCTCGCGGGCCAGGCCTCGGCCACCAGGGCCATGCCGATGCCGAATTCGCCGCCAAGACCGATGCCGGCGACGGCCCGGTAGGCCAGCAGGTCCCAATAACCCTGGGCCAGCGCGCACAGGCCGGTGAAAACCGCGAACAGCACGATGCTCCAGGTCAGAACCCGCACGCGGCCAAGCCGGTCCGACAGCATGCCGAAGACCAAGCCGCCAACCACCGCGCCGACCAGCGTTCCCGTCACCAGCGAGGCCGCCTGCGGCTGCGTGAGATGAAGGTCTTTCGAGATCGCCGACAGCATGAAGCCGAGGATGAGGAGGTCGAACCCATCCATGGCGTAGCCAAGCGCCGATCCCCACAGCGCCCGGCGCGCTTCCGCATCGCGATCCATCGCGCGGCCCGTATCAACCGCGCCGAGAGTCACATCCTGTACCTGGCTCATGCGTCCCCCCTACGCCAGCCGGTCCCTTGGGATCAAGGCCTCCAAGGACCTATGCACCGCGCAACTCAGGCGAGATGGCACGCCACGAAATGCCTACCTGCGCCCTCCTTCAGTTCCGGCGCACTTTCCGCGCAGCGCGGCTGGGCGATCGGGCAACGGGTGTGAAAGTGACAGCCCGACGGCGGCTTCATCGGGCTTGGTACGTCGCCCTTGAGGCGGATGCGGTTGCGCTTGAGCTTGGGATCTGGCACCGGCACGGCGGAGAGCAGCGCCTTGGTGTAGGGATGCTGCGGATTGCGATAGAGGTCGCTCGCCTTCGCCAGCTCGACGATGCGGCCGAGATACATCACCGCGACGCGGTCGGAAATGTGCTCGACCACCGAGAGGTCGTGCGCGACAAAGAGATAGGTGAGGTTCAGCTCGGCCTGCAGATCTTCCAGGAGGTTGATGACCTGCGCCTGGATCGAGACGTCGAGCGCGGACACGGGCTCGTCGCAGACGATCAGCTTCGGTTCGACCGCGAGCGCACGCGCGATCACAATGCGCTGGCGCTGGCCGCCGGAGAACTCATGCGGGTAGCGGCGCATGTGCTCGGCCTTGAGGCCGACCTTCACGAGCAGGCTTGCGACGCGATCCTCACGCTCCTTGGCCGTTGACCCAAGCTTATGAATAATGAGGGCTTCGCCGAGGATGGAGCCGATTGTCATACGCGGATTGAGCGAGGCGAACGGATCCTGGAACACGAGCTGCATGTTCCGCCGCATCGCGCGCAGGTCGTTGCCGCCGAGCTTGCCGACGTCCTGGCCGTCGAACATGACCTCACCGTCGGTCGGCTCGATCAGGCGCAGCACACAGCGCCCGGTCGTCGACTTGCCGCAACCGGATTCGCCGACGAGACCGAGCGTCTCGCCGCGATTGACCGAGAACGACACGCCGTCGACCGCGTAGACGGTGCCGACCTGGCGCGACAACAGGCCGCCGAGCACGGGGAAATATTTCTTCAGGCCGCTGACGCGGAGCAGGGGTTCGCTCATGCCGCGCCTCCCAACTGCGTATCTCCGAGATGGCAGGCCATGCGATGGCCGGGCGCGATCTCGCGCAGCAGCGGCTCCTTCTCGGTGCAGACGTCCATGGCAAACTTGCAGCGCGGCGCAAAACGGCAGCCGACCGGCGGATTGATCAGGATCGGCACGGTGCCTCCGATCGCCTCGAGCCGCGTCTTGTGCGTGCTGTCGAGATCGATACGCGGGATCGAGCGGATCAGGCCCTGCGTGTAGGGATGGCCCGGATCGACGAAGAGAGCGTCGACATCCGCTTCCTCCACCACCTTGCCGGCGTACATCACGACGACACGCTGCGCCGTCTCGGCGACGACACCCATGGCATGGGTGATCAGCATCACCGCCATGCCGAAACGTTCCTTCATGTCCTGGAGCAGGTCGAGGATCTGCGCCTGGATGGTGACATCGAGCGCGGTGGTCGGCTCGTCGGCGATGATCAGCTTGGGCTTGCAGGCCAGCGCCATCGCGATCATCACGCGCTGGCGCATGCCCCCGGAGAACTGGTGCGGATAATTGTGCACACGGCCTTCGGCGTTGGGAATCTGCACCAGCTTCAGCATCTCGATGGTGCGATCGAGCGCCTGCTTCCTGGTGACGTTCTCGTGGCGGCGCAGGCTCTCGGCGATCTGCTCGCCGACGGTCAGCACCGGATTGAGCGAGGTCATCGGCTCCTGGAAGATGAAGCCGATCTCCTTGGCGCGGATCTCGTCGAGCTGGTTGCTTGTGAGCGGCACCAGATCGCGGCCCTCGAAAATGATCTCGCCCGCCGCAATGCGGCCCGGCGGCATCGCGATCAGCTTCAGGATCGACATCGCGGTGACGGTCTTGCCGCAGCCAGACTCACCGACGACGCAGAGCGTCTCGCCCTTGTTGATGGTGATGTCGACGCCGTCGACGGCCTGCAGGATGCCGTCGTCGGTGGAGAAGTGGGTCTTGAGACCCTTGATCTCGAGCAGCGGCGCCATCAGATCACCCGTCGCGCATCGAGCGCATCACGCAGACCGTCGCCGATGAAGTTGATGGCGACCACCGCGATGAAGATCGCGCCGCCCGGGAACAGGGCCCAGTGCGGGCCGATGTCGAGGAAGTCCTTGGCATCGTACAGCAGCCGGCCCCAGGTCGGGGTATCAGGCGGAAAGCCGAGGCCGAGGAAGGACAGCGTCGATTCCGCGATGATCGCGGCGGCAACGTCGATGGTGCCGGCGATGATCACCGGACCGAGCGCATTGGGCAGGATGTGCTTCACCACCTGCCGCACGGGGCTCGCACCGAGCGCACGCGCGGCCTCGACGAACTCCTTCTCGCGGATCGACAGGAACTGGGCACGGACGAGGCGCGCCACCGGCATCCAGCGCAAGCCGCCGATCACGAGGACGATCAGGATGAAGATGCCGCCCTCGGGGCCGAACACCTGCTTCAGCCCGTCGCGAAAAAGATAGATCAGCAGCAGGAGCAGCGGCAGTTGCGGCAGCGACAGAAAGAGGTCGGTGAGCCACATCAAACCATGCCCGAGCGCGCCGCGCGACATGCCGGCGAGTGCACCGACCAGCGTGCCGATGAACACCGAGACCAGCATCGCGGCCAATCCGACCGCGAGCGAGATACGCCCGCCATAGATCATGCGCGCAAGGATGTCCTGGCCGAGATCGTCGGTGCCGAAGGGATGGCTGAGCGAAGGCCCTTGCATGCCCGCCACGATGTCGATGTCGTTGATCTTGACCCGCCAGATGAAGGGACCGACCACCACCGCAAGGATCAGGATGAGAAGCAGGAACGCACTGATGACGGCCAGCTTGTGGCGGCTGAAGCGCCGCCACGTCTCGCGCCAGGGCGAGTAGACGCCCCGCTCAGCGGAGGGAGATGCGAGGGTCAAGCCAGCCATACAGCACATCCGCGATCAGATTGAAGAGCACCACCAGACAGGCGAACACAAAGGTCACGGCCATCACGACCGGGGTGTCATTGGAGAGAATGGAGGAGATCAGCAGCGAGCCGATGCCGGGAATGCGAAAAATCTGCTCGGTGACGATGGCGCCGCCGAACACCGCAGGCATCTGCAGCGCGATCAGCGTAACGACAGGAATCATGGCGTTGCGCATCACATGCTTGACGATGACCTTGGCCTGCCCGAGGCCCTTGGCGCGCGCCGTGGTGACGTAGTCGAGCCGGATCACGTCGAGCATCGCCGAGCGCACGAAGCGCGTCATCGACGCCGCCTGGAACAGGCCGAGCACCGCCACCGGCATGATCGCCTGCCGGATCATTTCGAGCACATAATGGATGCCCGTGGCCTTGATGTCGGTGGTGTAGACGAAAGGCAGCCAATCCAAGGTGACCGAGAAGATCAGGATGAACAGAATGCCGGTGAAGAAGGTCGGCAGCGAGAAGCCGACGAAGGCGAGCGTGTTCGCGATCTGATCGAACAGCGAATAGGGCTTTGTCGCCGCATAAACCCCGACGGGAATTGCGATCAGCAGCGCCAGGATCTGCGCCGAGCCGATCACATAGAGCGTGGCCGGCAAGCGCTGCAGGATGAGCGTGTCGACGTTCATCCGGCTGACGAAGGAGAAGCCCCAGTCGCCATGCAGCATGGCGTTGAGCCAGTGCAGGTAACGGAGGTAGATCGGATCGTCGAGGCCGAACCTGGCCCGAAGCGCGGCTTGCACTTCGGGCGGCACGTTCGGGTTGGTGGCGAGCTCGCTGAACGGGTCGCCTGGCGCAAGCGCCAGGACGACGAACAGGACGAGCGAGATTCCGAGCAGGCTCGGAATCGCGATCATCAGACGACGCAGGACGTACTGACTCATGAGCGAACAATCCGCCTAGACGCCCGCGCTCAGCCCTCTCGGTACCAGTCCTGCAGATTGTCGGTCTGGTTGGCCCAGCCTGACAGCGCCGGCCGAAGCGTGTTGGCACTTGCTTCCACTGCGAGACGGTGCATCACGGGAATGAAGACCGTATCCTGCCACATCAAATCGTTGCACTTGATGTAAAGGCTTGCCCGCTTGACCGGATCGGTCTCCGTCTCGGCGGCGTCGATCGCCGCGTCGAAGTCCTTGTTGATCCAGCGCGGGAAGTTCGGCCCCTGCCACTTGTTCTCCTTGGTGGCGACGTTGCGCGAATGGTAGCGGCGCATATGGAGGGCCGGATCCGGCTGCGTCATCGGAATCTGGAACATCTCGATGTCGGCGAAGAACTTGGAATAAGTATCGGGATTGGCAACGTCGGAGGAGAAGAACACCGAAGCCACGACCGATTTCAGCTCGACGTCGATGCCGGCCTTCTGGCAGGCCTGCTTGATGATCGCCTGGGTCTTCTGGCGCGGGCCGTTGATCGAGGTCTGGAACAGGAGCTTCAGCTTCTTGCCGTCCTTCTCGCGGACGCCGTCGGCGCCGGTTTTCCATCCGGCCTCATCGAGCAGTGCGCTGGCCTTCTCGACGCTGAATTCCCATTTGGTGTTCTTGGACACGAACTCCTCGGGGCCATTGAGGTAGTTCGCGGTGGTGCGGCCGGCGCGGCCGTAGATTGCTTTCTTGACCGAATCGCGATCAACCAGCAGCGCGAGCGCCTGGCGCACCTTGGGGTCCGACAGGATCGGATGCTTGGTCTTCAATGAGGACCGTTCGCCGTCGATCTCGGTGTTGGGATCGGTAAAATTGACGGCGATGAACTCGATGTCGCCGCCGACGGCGTACAGGGTCTTGCCCTTGCCGCCCTTCTCCAGGCGCAGCAGAACTTCGTCCTCCACCTGCATGTTCCAGGCGAAATCATATTCGCCGGTCTGGATCACGGCGCGCGCCGCCGAGACCGCGTCGCCGCCACCCTTCATTTCAATGCTGTCGAAGAACGGGCGGTTGGCCATGTGGTAGTCGGGATTGATCTCACCGCGCACCAGGTCGCCCGGCTTGAACTCGACGAATTTGTAGGGGCCGGTGCCGACCGGCTTCAGGTTGTTCGGAGCCTCGCGAGACTTGCCACCCTTGTATTCGGCGAACAGATGCTTCGGGATGATGCAGCCGTAGGCCCCGACAAAGGCATTTGCCCAGAACGGGGTCGGGTCGTTGAACTTGATGCGGATGGTCAGGTCGTCGACCTTCTCGACGGTGAGGCCGCTATAGGTGCTGATCGAGACGCATGCCGTGGCGGGGTCGCTGGCATATTCCCAGTTGAAGACGAGATCGTCGGCGGTAACCGGCTTGCCGTCGTGCCATTTGACGCCGGGCTTGAGTTTCCAAATGACCGATTTGGCGTCTGCCGCGAGGCCGCCGTTCTGGATCGACGGGATTTCAGCGGCGAGGATCGGATTGAGATGGCCGTTGACGTCCCAGCTCGCGAGCGGCTCGTAGAAGATGCGCGAGCCGTCCTGATCCTTGGTGCCGGTGGCGAAATGCGGATTGAGCAGCGTCGGTCCTTGCCACCACAGCAGCTTGAGCGGGCCGCCGCCGCCGCGCTTGGTCGGAGGATAGGGGTTCGGGCTCTGCGCCATGGCGACGCCGCCGATGGCAAGGATCTGGTTCGCCATGGGAGCGGTAAGGCCGACGGCAGCCAGGCGCTGGATGAAGGCGCGGCGATCCATCCGCCCGTCCTTCACATCACCGATCATCGAACGCAGTTCTTTGTCCAGCATGGTTGTCCCCCGTCTGGTTCCCGTATGGATGCAGGCGGCCGCAGCCCGGCCGCCGAGATTGGCTGGCGGTAGATGGCACACTGAATAGGCCGCGCGTCAACTGCGACCGTGTGTGTGCAAACGGTGTTCTGGCTGCCGGTTGAGCAAAACTTCCTTCCGCAGCCCAACGGTTCGGCATTCCCGCGTCAAAATCCGCCGGAAACCAAGTTGCACTGCGAAAAATTTGTTCGCCAGATCAGACGAAGTATCGAGACGGAATTCTACGCCACGGACATATTGAGCGGCGGCGCGACGTGGTCCGGCAGCGGGCAGACATAAGGCGTCCTGGTTGTCCGCTTCGTGAGATCGGCCTTCGCAGCCTTGATCAGTTCCGGTTCTGTCAAGGCCTTGATGCCAAGGCCGGCCATGGCCTTGGCCGCCTGCACCATCGCCTTATGGGCATGCGGGCTCTTACCCTGCGCCACCACCTGCCAGGTGTGGAAAGGCGTGCCGATTGCAACCGTCGGTGCGTGAACCTGCACGGTCGGCACCACCCAGCTCACATCGCCCACGTCGGTCGAACCCACCAGCGGGTTACGCTTGGCATCGAGCGGGACCAGGAAGTCGGCCAGCGGCCGATCGGTCGGCTCCATGCCGATCGCGTAGTAGACCGATGCGATGTCCTTGTCGGTCAGGGTCGCGCGGATCTGGCTGGCAAAGCCCTTGTCGGCGTCGTCGAAATGCGGCGGTCCGAGCTCTTCCATGACCCGATGCAGCGCCTGCTCCAGCGGCGTGTTCGGCAGGATGTTGGAGACCGCGGAGATGATCTTCATCTCCACCTTGGTCTCGGTCATCAGCGCCGCGCCGTCTGCGATCTTGCTGACGCGCCCGACCAGCTCGTTCATGCCGGGGAGATCACGGGCGCGAATGGAATAGCGCACGCGGGCATGGGCCTGCACCACATTGGGCGCAATGCCGCCGGTGTCGAGCAGCGCGTAATGCACGCGCGCATCGCTCGGCATGTGCTCACGCATGTAGTTCACGCCGACATTCATCAGCTCGACCGCGTCGAGCGCGGAGCGGCCGAGATGGGGCGAAGCCGCCGCATGCGAGGTGCGGCCGGTGAAGATGAAGTCGGCGCGGGTGTTGGCAAGCGACGGCGTCACCGCGACTTCCCAGAAACTGCTCGGATGCCAGGTGATGGCGATATCGGCGTCCTCGAACGCGCCGGAGCGCACCATGAAGGCCTTGGCCGCGCCGCCCTCTTCCGCCGGGCAGCCGTAATAGCGCACGCGGCCGGGGACCTTGTTCTCGGCGAGCCAATCCTTGACGGCCGTGGCGGCGAGCAGCGCCGCGGAACCGAGCAGATTGTGACCGCAACCATGGCCGTGACCGCCGGTCTCGACCGGACGGTGCTCGGCCACGCCAGCCTCCTGGCTCAGGCCCGGCAGCGCGTCATATTCACCCATGAAGGCGATGACTGGACCGCCCTCGCCCCATTCGCCCATCACCGCGGTCGGAATTCCCGCCACTTTCTCGGTGATGCGGAAACCCTGATGGCGCAGCTCGGCGAGATGCTCGGCGGCGGAACGCGCCTCGGTGTAGCAGACTTCGGGCATGCCCCAGACCTTGTCGCTAAGGTCGATGAAACGTCCCTTGATCGTGTCGATGCCACGCCAGATGTCGCTGCGATTGTCCATGATTTGGTCCGTGATCTCTTGGTCAAACGAAGCGGCAATGGTTAGCAGCTTCATTGAACCCCGCCTAGCACCTCGCAGGACACCAGCCATGCGAACGATGCCGGATTGGGCGGCTGCCGACCGAATTTAGGCGAACAATTCCTGTCATCTTCGGAAATCGGCGGCGCGACATCTGGAATAGTTGCGGTCAAGTCTTTCAAGTCGGGCTCCTCCGGCCTAAATTATGCTTGCTTCGCGCGTCGTTCCGCAACCACAGCGGAGCGATGCTCTCAGCCAGGAGAACTCCATGCCCGCCTTGACCGAATGGAGAGTGCCGCCGGCCAATCAGCCGCGTGCGAGCGATTACGGGTTCGATCTCGACCGTGCCCTCGCCTCCGTCGTCGGCCTGCACGCCATCATCCCGCCGGACGCCTTCAGCGCCGAAACGCTAGGCACCGAGCGCGCCGGCAACGGCGTCGTCATCGACGACGGGCTGGTGCTCACCATCGGCTATCTCATTACCGAAGCGGAATCTGTCTGGCTTCACCTCGGCGACGGGCGCGTGGTGGAGGGACATGTGCTCGGCTTCGATGCCGTCACCGGCTTCGGCCTGGTGCAGGCGCTCGGCCGGCTCGACATCGAGCCGCTGCCGCTCGGCTCGTCGGCGAAGACCCGGCTCGGCGACCGCGTCGTGGTCGGTGGCGCCGGGGGCCGCACGCGATCGGTCGCGAGCCAGATTGTCGCCAAGCAGGAATTCGCCGGTTACTGGGAGTATCTGCTCGACGAGGCATTGTTCACCTATCCCGCCCATCCGAATTGGGGCGGAACCGGACTGATCAACGAGCGCGGCGAACTGATCGGCATCGGCTCGCTCCAGCTCGAGCGAGAACGCGACGACAAGGCCGAGCATGTCAACATGATCGTACCGATCGATCTGTTGAAGCCGATCCTCGACGACCTCCGCAAGTTCGGCCGCGTCAACAAGCCGGCACGCCCGTGGCTCGGACTCTATTCGACCGAGATCGACAACCGCGTCGTGGTGATCGGGATCTCCGCCAACGGTCCCGCCGCGCGCGCGGAGCTCAAGACCGGCGACGTCATTCTTGCCGTGGATGGCGACAAGGTCACGAGCCAGACGGCGTTCTACAAGAAGATGTGGGCCCTCGGCGCCGCCGGCGTCGACGTGCCTCTCACCGTGCATCATCAAGGCACCGCGCATCATGAAGGCGTCACCTTCGACGTCACGGTGACATCGACCGACCGCTTCAAGCTCCTGAAAGCGCCGAAGCTGCACTGATCCAGGCAGAGGAGCAGCAATGACCGAGGCCGTCGTCGACGACATCGTGGCCGTGCTGCCACCATTGCTCAATGCGCTCGAGGCGCTCGGCTTCTTCGCCCGGCATTTGCATCCGCCTGCCTTTGCCACGGTGATGAACGCCATCGGCGCGCCGGACGATGCGCTACAGGCGGCACATGCAGCGATCGGCGCATGGCCTGAGCAATTCGTCGAACTGCGCGAGCGGCTCGATCGCGCCTGCAACGAGACGCTCGCCGCCTTTGCCGGCATCCGCGACGTCGAGCGCGGCAACGGCGATCTCGTTGCGGTGTTCCGCGCGCTGCGCCATCTGCCGCGCGCACAGGAGGCGCTGTATCCGCTGTCGGTGCAATTTCCACCGGTGAGCAACTTCTTCCTCAACACCGCCAATCGCGAGAATGGTGAGCTGCTGGCGCGTCTGGAAGTCGGCGCCAGCGAGGACACCGGCATCTTCCACGATCACAACGAGCCCGGCAGCCGCGGTGGCTTCTCGGTCTATGTTCCCGAATATTACACGCCCGATCGCAGCTGGCCTCTGGTGACGGCGCTGCATGGCGGCAGCGGCAACGGACGTGGCTTTCTGTGGGGCTGGCTGCGCGATGCCCGCAGCCTTGGCGCGATCCTGGTGGCGCCGACCGCGACCGGACAGACCTGGGCGCTGATGGGCGACGACACCGACACGCCCAACCTGATGCGGATCCTCGAAACCGTGCGCGGCCGCTGGTCGATCGATACCTCACGGATGCTGCTGACCGGCATGAGCGACGGCGGCACGTTCTGCTACGTCAGCGGGCTCGACGGCGCCTCACCCTTCACTCATCTCGCCCCGGTGTCCGCGACCTTCCATCCGCTGATGGCGGAGATGGCCGACGCCACGCGCCTGCAGCGCCTGCCGATCTTCATCACCCACGGCAAGCTCGACTGGATGTTTCCGGTGCAGACCGCACGGCAGACCCAAGCGGCACTTACCGCCGCCGGCGCCGACGTGACCTACCGCGAGATCGACGATCTCAGCCACACTTATCCGCACGAGATCAACGCGGAGCTGCTGCAATGGCTGAATGAGGGATGAGCGCCGTCACAAGAGGCCAGACTTCAGTGACACGTCCGGCAGGTGACCAACCCGATCTCGCGCCTCTCGCAGTATCTGACGATCGGCAGCACTCAGGCTGCGAAGATCTCCATCCTCAAAGAAGCCTATCGCGCGGAGCGCCTGCGCGGGCTCCCCGTCAAACATTTCCTTGAAAGCTGCAAGCCCGCGTGGCAGCGCGATGCCCGACGAAATCATCTCGGCGATGTCCCGATAGTCTTTGGCCTCGGCGCGATCGAGCGTGGCCTTGAGTTTAGTGGCCAGCAAATCTTCGAGCGACGCCACGAGGATTATCCCATCGGTCGTCTGCGTCGGATCATTGACCCGCCCGAACCCGATACGACCGAAGAAAGAGACCTTCACCGAGCCCGAAGGCATGTCTGCCAAGACCACCAATGTATTAGGCGCATCCTGAAGGACAGCTGCGCTTTTGATGAAGCCGAACTCAGTCCGGATCTGCTCTTTGTCGAGCGGAGCTGAGCAAAAGAAATCGAAATCGAGCGACTCTCGATGTCCGAGTTGAAGCGCAACCGCCGTTCCGCCGTAGAGGACGAACTGCAGGCGCGGGGCGGGAGCAAGTAAGGGCCAAATTTCGCGCTGAGCGGCAGGCAGGATCGACCGTTTCGGCTCAAAGCGTCGCGGCATCGAACGCCCTTCGCGGAGCCTTCTCCGCCAACACCACCCCCGTCGCGTAGGAAAGGCGCCCGCGCCAAAATTCCCAGGAGCGATCGCTGAACCAGCCCGGCTCGGCGTGCAACATGACGTCGACGAGGTACGCCTCCCCTAACACAGCCTCCAACTGGAGAATGTCATCATACGTCCCGAGGTTCATGATTTGCGCAATGACGCGACCTTTGGAAAACGGACTACCGTCGACCGGCCGCCACCAGAAATATTTGCGGCCGAGCTCGTCGATCAGGCTTTGGGCGGCGGCGTTTGTCATCCGTTTGAGTATACCGCGTCTACCTGCCTTTATCCACGATCATGGGGCCGATCCGGTCCAAATTAACCTCTCAACTGCGAGCGGAACCGTCCTTGGCAGCCGACGTTATCCGCCCGTCACCGGAGGTTCGCGATGCAGACGTTTTTCGGAATGATTTTGGGTGCGCTGCTGCTCGGCTGCGGCGTGTATGTCTATGACTCCATGCAGACGTCGTCCGTCGCCAATGGCGAGGTCGCGACTGCCAATCGCACCATCGTGAACTGGGATGTCGCGAAGGCCGACTGGAATGCGCTGCAGGACCGCGCGCACAAGGACTGGGTCCGGATCTCGTCCAAGTAACTGCGATCGACCAGACATGGACAAGGCGCCGTCGCATCCGCGGCGGCGCCTTTGTCGTGGCTGCTCAGCGCAGCGCGTAGTTCAGTTCATCTTGGCCTTGCGGGCATCCGCGATGACCTGTTCGAACTCGGCCATGCTGAGCACGCCAGGCACGCGGTACTTGCCGACGATGAAGGACGGCGTGCCGCGGAAGCCGAAGGCTTCTGCCTGCTCGTTGTTGCGCTTGAGGATACCGTCGATGTCCTTGGCGTGCGCGGTGAGGTCGCTCTTGAGACGGTCCATGTCGACGCCGGCAGCCGCGAGCAGCTCGTTGACGCGCGACTCGGTCAGGCGCGAGCTGACGCCCATCATGGCGTCGTGGGCCTTATGGTACTTGTCCTGGTATTTCGCGGCGAGCGCGATCCGGGCGGCCGTCACCGAGACGGGCCCGAGGATCGGCCAGTCTTTCAAAACCAGCCTGACCTTGCCGTCGTCCTGGATGACCTGGCGCAGCTCGGGTTCAAGCTTGCGGCAATAGGGACAATTGTAGTCGGACCACTCGATGATGCTGATGTTGCCATCGGGATTGCCGGCAACGGGGACATCGGGATCGCGCAGCACCTTGGCTTCGGTGAGCACTTCGTCATCACCGGTGGCTGCGCGCGCCAAGGTCATACCGCCAGCCGCGAAGACGCCTGCCCCGATCAACGTCAGCGCCGCGCGGCGCGTCGGCCCGAGGCGACCATTAAGGCCCCTAGTCCTGAATCCAGTCATATCTTGTCCCGTTTCGGTCCCATCACCGCAATTACGGCTCAGCACCGGGAAGTGTTACGCCCCATATAGAGTGTTGCGGGGGCGATGTCATCGCACCAGCAGCGTGGCCACCAAAGGGACCAGGAACGAGGTCACCAGAGCGTTGAGGCTCATGGCGATGCCGGAGAAGACACCGGCGATCTCGTCGACCTGGAACGCGCGAGCCGTCCCGATGCCGTGCGCGGCAAGGCCGGCAGCAAAGCCGCGGGCGCGGAAATCGGTCACGCCGGTGCGGTTCATCAGCGGTGTGACGATGATCGCGCCCATGATGCCGGTGAGGATCACCGCAACCGCCGCCAGCGAAGGATCCGCGTGCAGGGATTCGGCGATGCCCATCGCAACACCGGCCGTGACCGATTTCGGCGCCAGCGACAGCACCACGTCGCGCGGCAGGCCGGCAAGCTGGGCCAGCAGCACGACCGACACCACCGCAGTGGCTGAGCCCGCGACCAGCGCCACCAGCATTGGCACGATGGAACTAACCACCCGCTTGCGGTTCTCGTAGAGCGGCACGGCGAGTGCGACGGTGGCGGGCCCGAGCAGGAAGTGCACGAACTGCGCGCCGGCGAAATAGGTGGTGTAGGACGTACCTGTCGCGAGCAGGAACACGCCGATGATCCACATCGCATGCAGCACGGGATTGGCAAGCGGATGCCGCCGCGTCGCCAGCGACACCGCATCCGTGGCCGCATAGACCGACAGCGTCACCGTCAACCAGAGCAGCGGCGATTGCGAGAGATAGACCCAGAGCGAGAACGGGTTGTCCTTCATTGGGCGTCCTGCTGCCTCAACAGGCGGCTGATCAGACGGAAGGTCAGGACGGTCACGAGCAAGGTGAGGACCACTGAGAGCGCGAGCACCAGGACGATGGCGATGCCGTGGGATGCAAGCAGGTCGAGTTCTTGCACGACGCCGACGCCGGCAGGCACGAACAGTAGCGACAGATGAGCCAGCAGGCCCTTGCTGGCGGTCTCAACGCCGTCGTTTCGCAGCGGTCCGCGCGCGAGCAACGCAAAGCGGTCGCGAGCAAGCAGCAGGATCAGAAGCAGCAGCAGGCCGAGCACGGGTCCCGGCAGCGGCAGGCCGAGGCCGTGGACCACGGCCTCGCCGATCAATTGGCAGAGCAGGATGAGGCTGAGACTCGCAAGCATGACGCATCAAGGGATGCGTCGCCGGGCTTGTCAATTGGCGCGCTAGGCGGGGGCCGCAACGCGGGGCAGCATCGCCATCAGCGTGCCGGTCATCGTTGCGATCAGCGTGGTTTTGCCCTGGTGCTCGGCAAACGCCTTGGCCTCGCAGAATGTCAACGTACGGCCAGGCTTGACCACCTCGGCCTTGAACACAAAACGCTCGCCGCGGGCGGGGGCGAGCAGCGTGGTCTTGAACTCGACCGTGAGGATATCGGCCTCGGACGGCATCAGCGTGAAGGCGGCGACGCCGCAGGAATTGTCGAGCCCGGCGGTGATGATGCCGGCATGGACAAAACCGTTCTGCTGCGTGAGTTCAGGTGAATGCAGCATCGCCAGCTCGACCTCGCCCGGCGCGAGGCCGACGATCACGATGCCAAGCGTGCGCATCGCCGGCTGGCGCTCGAACATCGCGATGGCCGCCGCACGATAGCCAGGGTTTTTCGGCTCGAACGCAGCCATTGCAATTTCCTGCCCCATGATTTTTGATACAGTAGCGTATCAACTCCTTCCCGCGTTAGCAATACGGCACCGTATCAAGAACCGGTGAGGCTTCCTTCATGAACGACGGCAAGGGCGATGTCTGGGTCGAGGCAGGGTTTAGCGAGCTTGCCCGCGCAGGTGTCGAGGGGGTGCGGGTCGAGGTGCTCGCCAAGAATTTGGGCGTCACCAAGGGCGGCTTCTACCGGCGCTTCGCCGACCGCGCCGCGCTACTCGAGGCCATGCTGGTGCACTGGCGCGAGGGGCGCTCGGCATCAATCGCACAGCAGACCAGCCTCGACGGGCAAGAGCCCCGCGAGCGGCTGAGGGCGTTAATCCAGATCTATTCCGAGCGGCTCAATCCGGAGGGCATGGCGATCGAGCTCGCGATCCGGCAGTGGGCCCGTTCCGACGAGGGCGCCGCTGCCACGGTGGCGAGCGTGGATGCGGCGCGGCTCAAGCACGTTGCCGGGCTCTATCGCGCGACCGGCCTCGAGACCGAGGAGGCCGAGGCGCAGGCCTTCCTGTTCTATTGCTTCATTTTCGGCCAGAGTCTCTTGTTCGTCGAGCGCGGCCCGCGCAAGCGGTCGCAGCTCGTGGCGAAATCGGCCGAGAAACTGTTGGACTAAGCAAAATGGCCGGAGCTCGGCTCCGGCCATCGCATCATTTCGAAGCTCAGGCGGCGCCCTTCAGCTTCTTGTTGCATTCGCTGTAATAGCCGCCGCCCTTCTCGATCCACTTCATGCCGCCATTGCCGTTGGTGGTCTTGTTGGCGTTGTACTGATCGACGCAGGTATGGAGGCGAGCCTTGCCGGCGCTCTCCTTGGCATATTTCGCGTCGACCGCGTTCGGGAAGACAGCGTTGCCCATCGGCATGGTCGGCATTGTCGACGCCGGGGCGGCTGCGGGGGCCGCCTCCTTCTTGGCCTGCTTGGGCTCGGCAGCAGGCGGAGGGGCAGCTGGGGCGGCCGCGGTCGGCGCGGCGGCGGGCGTTGCATCGGCGCCGCACTGGGCCTTGCGGAAGTCATTCCACTTCATGGTGCCGAGCGAGCCGTCCTTCTTGGCGGCCTGGTATTTCGCGCTGCACTCTTGCGAGGTCAGCGCCTGCGCCGGCGCAGTAACCATCAGTGCGGCGAATCCCGACACCGCAACTGCACACAACAATTTGGCTTGAATGGTCATCCTTGGTCTCCCTCAGAGAAGCAAAACGAGGACTGCTATCCTAGCGTGCTGGGGACATCCGACAAGGAAGTGATGCTACCTGGCGCTAAAATATAGTGATCGCGCCGTTCAGGATTATTCATGTGGCGTTCAGCAAGGCGGGCCGACGTTCGCGCCCCTCCGCAACTCTCGCAAGAAGAGCCACATCATGACCCTCGCCTCCCGTCTCGCCGTCGTCGCGATCGCCTCCCTGTTCGCCACCGGCACCGCCTTCGCGCAGACCGCCGCGCCGGCCGCCAAGACCGATGCTGCCGCCACCACCGACAAGAAGGCGCCGAAGGAGCACTCGGCCGAGTCGCTCGAATGCTCCAAGCAGGCAGACGCCAAGGGCCTGCATGGCAAGGAGCGCAAGAAATTCCGCTCCGACTGCATCAAGACCGCCAAGGGCGGCGCTATGCCTGCGCCCGCGCCTGCCGCCGACAAGAAGTAAATCCGTCACAATCCTCCCCTCGTCGTTGACGAGAGGCGCACGCATTGCGGCATGACGAGCCTGCAATTGTGCGTCTCTCGCCGATTTGCGATAAGGCGGCGTGAAGCAAATCGCCGCCTCCCTCCCGTTCGAATGGCCGAGCCGTGCCAAGGTTTTGAGCACCGTGGAAACGCTCGTCATCGGCGCGGCCGGTGGACTTGCGTTCCTCGCCGCAGGCCTTCCGGGCGGATTGATCTCGGGATCGATGATTGCGGTCGGAATCGCCGCGATTGCCGGACGCCAACTCTCGGTGCCGCCGCTCCTGACCCAGACGGTGCTGGTGCTGCTCGGCATTTCGCTGGGCTCCGTGGTTTCGCGCCATCTGATCCAGCAGGTCAGCGCCTACCCGCTCACCATCGGGCTCTTGGCTCTCGCGACTTTCTGTTCGACCTTCGGCTCGAGCTACTACCTCCAGCGGATCCATGGCTGGGACCGCACCTCGGCCTTCCTCGCCGGCAGCCCCGGCGCGCTGTCGCAGATAACGATCCTGGCGGTTGAGCGCGGCGCCGACCTGCCGGGCATCGCGGTGGTGCAGACCATGCGCGTGATCATCCTCACGGCGGCACTGCCGATGGTGCTGGCGGTCGCGGGCGTCGCCCCCTCCGTGGCACCGTCGCTGACGACGGCGATTGCCTCACCGCTCGATCTTGTTGAGCTGGTCGCCGCTTCGCTGGCGGCGTCGCTCGTGCTGCGGCTGATCAAGTTTCCGGCGAGCTGGATGTTCGGCGCGATGATCGCCTCCAGCGTGCTTCACGGCGCGGGCTGGGTCGAAGGCGGCCTGCCGAACTGGGTGCGCGGCGTCGCGCTGGTCGGCATCGGCGCGCTGATCGGCAGCCGTTTTGCCCGGATGCGAATCAAGACACTCGCCGGCCATATCAACGCCGCCCTGGGCTCGTTCGCCGTGGCGATCGCCGTCTCCGCCATTTTCGTCGGCATCGTCGCGCTCACCACGCAGGTGAAGTTCTCCGACGTCGTGGTGGCCTTTGCGCCCGGCGCGATGGACGCGATGCTGGCGCTGGCGCTCACGCTGCACATCGATCCGATCTTCGTCGGCGCCCATCACCTCTCGCGCTTCGTGTTCGTGACGATCGCAACGCCGGGCATCGTGCATCTGTTCGGCCGCACGCAGGACGACGTTGACGATTAGCTCTGCTCTGCCGTCGCCTGCCCCTTCAGCGCCGCGACCTGCGCTTCGAGCTCCGCAATCCGCTGGTCCCTCGCAGCCAACGCCGCCGCCACATCCGCGGCGTCGAACTTCTGCGGAATGTGCTGCGGACAGTTGGTGTCCCAGGCCGCTATCTTGAACACGATCACCTGCTCGGGCCGGGCGCGATAGCCTTTCGGCATCAGCGCGTCCGTCAGCGCATCGTCGTTCTCGACCACCCGCGCCTCGCCCCAGATCTTCACCCGGCGGCGATGGGCGTAGTCCATGATGAAAATGTAGGCCTTGGGATTCTCCGAGAGATTGCCCTGAGTCAGATATTGCTGGTTGCCGGCATAGTCGGCGAAGGCGAGCGTCTGCTTGTCCAACACCCTCAGAAACCCCTTCGGGCCGCCGCGGTGCTGGATATAGGGCTGGCCATCGGCCGAGGCGGTGGAGAAGTAGAAGCTGTTGGCCTCCGCCAGGAAGCCAGCCAGCTTCTCGTCGACCTCGGTGCGCCAGCCGTGCTGCTCAGCACGGGCATAGGCCTCGCGCGAGCCCTTGCGGGTCTGGATCGACTTTACGGCCGGGGTAAAGGCCACGTCACTGGCATAGGTGTGAACTGCCGTCATCGGAACATCTCCTGAAGATTCCGGTGCATCTCTGCGTCTTTCGGGGACCAAAATGGCTCCTCCGGGGATCAAAACAATCAGCCTGCTTGACACTTCATCGTTGCAATATATGCAATAATGCTCATGGACCGCCTCGAAGCCATGCATGTCTTCGTCACCGTCGCCGACCTGCGCGGCTTTGCGCCGGCGGCGCGCAAGCTGCGGCTGTCGCCATCGGCGGTGACGCGGCTGATTGCGGCACTTGAGGAGCATCTCGGTGCACGGCTGCTGCAGCGGACCACGCGGCAGGTGAGATTGACCGACGTCGGCACGCGCTATCTGGAACGCGCCCGGCGGATCCTCGCCGACGTCGAGGAGGCCGATGGCTCGGCGCGGGAGGAGCGCAACCGCCCGAGCGGACGTCTCGTGGTGTCGGCCCCGGTCGGCTTCGGCCGGCTGCATGTCGGCCCGGTCATGACCGACTATCTCAAGCGCTATCCCGAGGTCGCCTGCGAACTCAGGCTGTCGGACAATCTCGTCAACCTCGTGGAGGACGCTGTCGATGCCGCGGTACGGATCGGTCATCTCGCCGATTCCTCCCTGGTCGCACGTCAGGTCGGCGAGATGCGGCGGATCACGGTGGCCGCGCCCGGCTATCTGAAGCGCCATAGCGAACCGAGGACGCCGGAAGAGCTGACTGAACATCAGACGATCGCGTTTGGCCCCACGACCAGTTGGCGCTTCCTCCGCGAGGGGCACGAGATCGAGGTGATGCCGTCTCCCCGATTCACCAGCAACAGCGCCGACGCCGCCCTGCAATATGCCGAGGCCGGCGGCGGCATCACGCGCGTGCTGGCCTATCAGGCCGCCGAAGGCCTGAAGCGCGGGCGGCTGAAAATCCTGCTGGCGAAATACGAGCAGCCGGCGCTGCCGATCCATATCGTCTATCCGACCTCGCGCCTGCTCTCGGCCAAGGTGCGCGCATTCATCGATCTCGTGGTGGAGACGGCGGATTGGAGGTTTGGGTGAAGCTCTCGTGTCCCGGACGCGGTGCGGCACGAAGTACTGCTCCGCAGAGCCGGGACCCAGGAGGCCACACCGAAAGCTGCGGATGGATGGGCCCCGGCTTTGCAGCGCACCGCTGAAGAAGCGCTGCGCTGCGTCCGGGGCACGAGAGAGCGTTAGCCTTTCTTGGGCACCACCCGGAACGTGCCGCTGGCCCGCGCGATCACGACGCCGTCTGCCTTGATCAGGCTCTGCGCGAAGCAGATCGTCTTGCCGGTCTTGATCACATCGCTCTCGATCGAACACCATTGGCCGATCTCGGCTGAGCCGACGAAATCGATCGACAGCGAGACCGTCACGAACGACGTGGTCCAGTTCGTCGCCTGCGCGCAGCTATAGCCCATGGCATTGTCGGCGAGCGCCGTGATCAGGCCGCCATGGATCAGGCCGCGGCCATTGGTGTGCGGCCGTGCCAGCCGCAGACCAATGATGACGGCCCTCTCAGTTTTCCTTGCGTAGATCGGCTCCCAGGGTTCGGTGAGCGGGCTCTTACGGGAAAGCGGCTCGAAGCCGTCAGGGATGGCGGTGTCGGTCATGCGTGTCTCGCGTCGCGGTTGGGTTACCAGCATTGAACGCGATGTGGATGACAGTTTCACCGCCTACAAAGTTTTAAACGTGATTTGCGCGGGTGTTTGAAACGGGCACTCCCGTCATTGCGAGCAGCGAAGCGACGAAGCAATCCAGAATCCTTCCACGGAGACAGTCTGGATAGCTTCGCTCGCAATGACGGAGTATGTGGCGATGGCCCCGACTAAAACGGCAAGCCCACATAATTCTCCGACAGCGACGTCATCGCAGCCTGCGACTGCGTGACGTAGTCCAACTCGGCGATCTGGATGCGCGCGCCGATGCTGCCGTTATCAGGGAATTTATGCAGCATCGAAGTCATCCACCAGGAGAAGCGCACGGCCTTCCAGACCCGCGCAAGCGCCTTGGCGGAATACGCATCGATGCCGGCGCTGGATTTCTCGTCGTAGAATTCGCGGAGCGCGCTCGACAGATAATGGGCGTCGCTTGCGGCCAGGTTCAGCCCCTTGGCCCCGGTCGGCGGCACGATGTGAGCGGCATCGCCGCACAGGAACATCTTGCCGAAGCGCATCGGCTCGGCGACGAAGCTGCGCAAGGGTGCGATGCTCTTCTCGATCGAGGGGCCGGTGATGAGACTGTCGGCGGCCTCCTGGTCGAGCCGGCGCTTCAATTCGTCCCAGAAGCGGTCGTCCGGCCACTGATCGACATGGTCGTCGAGCGAGCACTGCACGTAATGCCGGCTGCGCTTCGCCGAGCGCATGGTGCAGAGCGCAAAGCCCCGTGCATGGTTGGAATAGATCAGCTCGTGGCTGACCGGCGGCGTCTCGGACAAAATGCCGAGCCAGCCGAACGGATAGACCCGCTCGAACTCCTCGATCGCCGATGCCGGGACGCTGGCGCGGCTGACGCCGTGAAAGCCGTCGCAGCCGGCGATGAAGTCGCAATCGAGCGTGTGGGTGACGCCGTTCTTGACCCAGGTTACGCGCGGGTGACCGCCATCGAAATCATGCGGCTGCACATCCTTGGCTTCGTAGACGGTGGTGAGGCCGGCGGCTTTCCGCGCGTTCATCAGGTCGAGCGTGACCTCGGTCTGGCCATAGATCATGACCGTCTTGCCGGTCGCGGCCTTCATGTCGATGCGATGACGGCGGCCGGCGAAGGCGAGCTCGATGCCTTCATGCAGCAGGCCTTCCGCATGCGCGCGCGCGCCGGCGCCGATCTGGTCGAGCAGCCCGACCGTTCCCTCCTCCAGGAGGCCGGCGCGGATGCGGCCCAGCACGTAATCCGGGCTCTGCCGCTCAAGAATGAAATTGTCGATGCCGTATTTGTGCAGAAGTTGCCCAAGCAACAATCCTGCCGGCCCGGCTCCGATGATTGCGACTTTTGTCCGCAATACTTGCTCCTCCCGATCCTGTAGGCTTTCGCCGCGGCGCGCTTGTCGCGTCGATCTGCGCAGGATAATTATAACATATAACGGTTGGGCAAAAGGGGAGTGCGCGTCGCCGCAACGCGACAAATCCATGCAACATCGCTGACGTAGATGACGCAGCAGTTCCGGCTTGAACGCGCCGGCCAATTAGATAACATGTTAACTAACGAGACCGGGCCGTCGAAGCCCGCCGTCATAAAGAGGGAGAGATACGAGATGAGGAAAGCCTGTCTGGCTTTGCTGCTGGCAGCAAGCGTGACGCCTGCATTCGCGCAGGACAAGACTTTTGACCTGAAAGTCTCACATTGGGTGCCGGCGTCGCATCCGCTGCAGAAATCTCTGGAAGACTGGGTGGCCGCGGTGAACAAGGATTCCGGCGGCACCATCACGGGCAAGGTGTTTCCGGCTCAGCAACTCGGCAAGGCTTTTGACCATTACGACATGGCGCGCGACGGCATTGCCGACGTCACTTACGTCAATCCCGGCTACCAGCCCGGCCGCTTTCCGATTATCGGTGCCGGCGAATTGCCGTTCCTGATCTCCGACGCCAAGGGCGGCTCGATGGGGCTGGACGCCTGGTACCGCAAATATGCCGAGAAGGAGATGAAGGACGTCAAATATTGTCTCGCCTTCGTCCACTCGCCCTCCTCCTTCCACTCCCGCACCAAGAAGATCGTGATGCCCGAGGACGTGAAGGGCATGAAGATCCGCCCGGCCCACGCCACCATGGCGACCTTCGTCACCGCGCTCGGCGGCACCAATGTGCAGTCGTCCGCACCGGAAGTGCGCGACATCATCGAGCGCGGCGTCGCCGACGGCGTCACCTTTCCCTGGGGCTCGCTGGTGCTGTTCGGCATCGACAAGGTCACGAAGTACCATATGGAGGCCCCGCTCTACACGACGACCTTCGTGTTCGTGATGAACAAGGACAAGTACGACTCAATGTCCGACAAGCAGAAGGCCGCGATCGACAAGAACTGCTCGACCGAGATGGCGGGCGTCGTTGGCGAGCATTGGGGCAAGTTCGAGGATGCCGGCATCGACAAGGTGAAGGCGGAAGAAGGCCACGAGGTCTACAAGCTGACACCGGACCAGACCGCCGCCTGGAAGAAGGCGGCCGAACCCCTGGTCAAGACCTGGGGTGACGGCGCCAAGAAGGCCGGCGCCGATCCCGACACCGCGCTCGCGGATTTGAAGGCGTCGTTGAAGAAATACAACGCGCTGGCGGAGTGACATCAAGACGCGGCGGGTCTCTCCCCCTCTCCCCGTTCTTACAGGGAGAGGGTTGGGGTGAGGGGCTGCTTCCGCAAAAATAGTGACAGATGGACTCGCGGAGAGTCCCCCCTCACCCGCATCACATCTCCGATGCGATGCGGCCTCTCCCCGCACGCGGGGAGAGGCGGAGTGCGCGGCGAGATCCGGATCAAACAATGACGTCATCCGATAGGAAACACCCATGAAGCGCTGGATGGATCGCGTCATCGACTCGATCGAATGGATCGCCGCTGCTTTCGTCGGCATCGTCGCGCTCGACATCTTCCTGTCGGTGCTGCTGCGCAACACGCTGAACTATTCGATTCCCGACAGCTTCGACATCGGCCGCATGCTGCTCGGCATCCTCATTTTCTGGGGCATTGCCGCGACCTCCTATCGCGGCACGCACATCACGGTCGACCTCGTCTGGGGCAATGTCGGGCCGCGTTATCAGCGCTGGATCGACGTGTTCGCAACCCTGGTGCTGCTGTTCGTCGTCACCGTGCAGACCTGGACGCTGTTCGACAAGGTGCGCGGCACCTACAAGGACAACGTCCAGACCTTCGATATGCACATGCCGACATGGCCGTTCTTCGCGATCGCCTGGATCGGCGACGTCTCGGCCGTGCTGCTGATCGCGATCCGCACTTACCGGCTGATCTTCCATCCCGAAGAGATGCACGACCCCAAGCTGAAGGCGACGGAGTAATCATGAGCACCGATGCCGTCGCCGTTCTCGGCTTCGTTTCCCTGTTCGCCCTGATGCTGCTGCGCGTGCCCGTCGGCATGGCCATGGGCCTCGTCGGCGTGTCCGGCTTCTCCTATCTGGTCGGCGCAACGCCGGCGCTGAAACTGGTCGGCCAGACCTCGATGCGGACGGTCACCGACTACACTTTCGGTGTCATCCCGATGTTTCTGCTGATGGGCTCCTTCGTCAGCAATTCCGGCATGAGCCGCGAGTTATTCCGCGCCGCCAATGGCTTTGTCGGGCATTTACGCGGCGGCCTCGGCATTGCCACGGTCGGCGCCTGCGGCGGCTTTGCCGCGATCTGCGGCTCGTCGGTGGCGACCGCCGCGACCTTCTCAGCCGTTGCCTATCCCGAGATGCGCCGTTTCGGCTATCCGCAGTCCTTTGCCACCGGCGTGATTGCGGCCGGCGGCACGCTGGGTGCGATGCTGCCACCCTCCACCGTGCTCGCGGTCTACGGCATCATCACCGAGCAGGACATCGGAAAACTCTTCATCGCCGGCATCATTCCGGGCCTGCTGGCGATGACCATGTACATGATCACGATCTTCCTGATCGGCTACTTCCGCCCCGACTTCCTGCCCAAAGGCAAGGTGCTGCCATGGCGCGAGCGCTTTGCCGGCCTGAAAGACATCTGGGCGCCGGTGCTGCTGTTCGTGTTCGTGATCGGCGGCCTTTACGGCCTGCCTTTCCTGCCGCGCTTCACGCCGACGGAGGCCGGCGGCGTCGGCGCCACCGGTGCTTTCATTATCGGCGTGGTCACGGGCCGGCTCGACCGCGAGAAGATCCTGGCTTCGCTGCTCCAGGCAACGCGCACGGCAGCGGCCGTTTTCACCGTGCTGATCGGCGCGCTGATCTTCGGCTACTTCCTCACGGTGACGCAGACGCCGCAGAAGGTGACGGAATTCCTCACCGGCCTCGGTCTAGGCCCCTACGGCGTGTTGGCGCTGATCATGATGATGTATCTCGTGCTGGGCTGCCTGATGGATGCCATGGCGATGATCATCCTGACCGTGCCGATCATCTTCCCCGTGATCACTCATCTCGGCTTCGATCCGATCTGGTTCGGCGTCATCATCGTCATGACCGTCGAGCTCGGCCTGATCCATCCGCCGGTCGGCATGAACGTCTTTGTCATCAAGAGCGTGGTGAAGGACGTCTCCTTCTCCACCATCTTCAAGGGCGTGATCCCGTTCGTGGCGACCGACCTGGTGCGTCTGGTGATCTTGATCGCGTTCCCGTTGCTGGCGACCTGGTTGCCGACGCGCATGATGGCGCATTGAAGGGTGAAGCGATGACCACACCGACGCTGAGGACAAAATACGTCTTCACCATCACCGCAAAAATCGGCGACGTCATCACCGCCGGCGAAACCGGCATCGGCGTCCGCCGCATCATTCCGATCATTGGCGGCGAGGTGAATGGGGCGATCACCGGCAAGGTGCTGCCGTTCGGCGCCGACTTCCAGACCATCCGCCCCAACGAGCTGATCGATCTCGAAGCCAAATACGCCTTCGAGACCGACGACGGCGCGATCGTCTATGTTGAGAACAGGGGCATGCGCTTCGGGCCGGTCGAACTGTTGCAAAAGCTCAAGCGCGGCGAGCCGGTCGACCCCAAGCTGATCTATTTCCGCACCGTGCCGCGGTTCGAGACCGGCCACGAGAGCTACCGCTGGCTGATGGAGCACATCTTTGTCGGCTCCGCCGCGCGGCATGCGGATCGCGTGGTGATCGACGTGCATCAGGTGGTGTGAGGAATCGGTCTTTGACCCGGGGCGGACCTGGTTCAGAATGGGGTCTGCACCAAGTTGTGCAGATCACGGGAGTCCCACCATGCCCCTCATGGCTTCCAGCGAACCCGCCCCCCAACACAGCTTCGACTCCGCCGAAATGGGCGCCATCGCTCATCTCTACCGCGGCGAGGTCTATCGATCGACGATCTGGCGAACGCGGCTCGACAACACGACCAATTGGGCGATCGTCACGATGGGCATCGCGCTGTCGACGACCTTTTCGAGCCCGGAGGCTTCGCCTCTGCCACTCGTCCTCGTCGGACTGCTCCTTGCCGTGTTCCTGGGCATGGAGGCGCGGCGTTATCGCTATTTCAATGTCTGGCGTGCCCGGGCGCGTTGGCTCGAGAGGAATTTCTATGCACCAATTTTTACCCGTGAAGCACACGACGACAGCTGGAAGGCTATCCTGGCGCGCGACTACACCGCACCCCGCCACCACATTTCATTTGTCCGCGCTGCGGGGCGGCGGTTGCGTCGCAACTACGTTTGGATTCTCGCCATCCAGTCCGCCGCGTATTACGGCAAGATTGCCATCCATCCGACGCCTGCGGTGAGCTTGATGGAATATATCGATCGCGCCGCCGTCGGACCGATTCCCGGCCGGGTCGTTCTGATCATGGGCTTTGCCTACAATTTCGGGTGGCTGGCGTTCGCGCTCGGCACGATGTGGCTCGACCAACGCGAGCACGGAACCAAGGGCGACCAGGTGGCAATGGGCTGACGACACCGAGCGGTTGCCCGGTCCTGGCGGAGCCGGGACGGGCGTAGCTGCCCCGCTGCCAGGGCCCCTTCTTGACTCCTCCAGAATTCGTTATACAACATAATTATTCTGATAAGGACGCAAATGACACAGGGAAACGCCGAGACCGCTGACGCGGGCGCCTCCGGGCTGCTTCAGATCGAGAGGGTGGACCGGGTTCTGACCGTGGGTCTGAACCGGCCAGCCAAGCGCAATGCGCTCAACGACGGCATCATCCTTGAAATCGGCGAATGCTTTGCGTCCCTGCCCGAGGATATCGGCGCGGTCGTCATTCACGGCATCGGTGACCATTTCTCCAGCGGACTAGACCTGTCCGAACTTCAGGATCACGACGCCACCGGCGGGCTCCTCCACTCTCAAATGTGGCACCGGGTGTTCGATCGTATCCAGTACAGCCGCGTGCCTGTCATTGCTGCGCTCAAGGGCGCCGTGATCGGCGGCGGGCTCGAGCTTGCCTGCTCTGCCCACATTCGCGTCGCCGAGCCCACAGCCTATTTCGCGCTGCCTGAGGGTCAGCGGGGCATCTTCGTCGGCGGCGGCGGCTCGGTGCGGCTGCCGCGGCTGATCGGCGTCGCCAGGATGATGGACATGATGCTGACCGGCCGGGTCTATTCCGCGACCGAGGGCGCGTCCTACGGCTTTGCGCAATATGTTACTGATGCCGGCAACGGCCTCACCAAGGCGCTGGAGCTCGCGACCAAGATCGCGTCCAACGCGCCGCTGACGAATTTCGCCGTGGTCCAGGCACTGCCGATGATCGCGGAGGCCAATCCGCAAACCGGCTTGCTGATGGAATCGCTGATGGCCACCGTCGCGCAGAGCGACAAAGAGGCAAAACGCAGGATCCGCGAATTCCTCGAGCACAAGACCGCCAAGGTAAAGCCGAAGTCATGAGTGCGAAGCCGTCCTCTTCCAGCACAGAGCGCGGCGCGAGCAATTCTCCGCTGCGGCCGATCTCGTTCGGCGATCCCGTCATCGACATCGAGCGTCGCGCCGATGGCACGATCTATTTGCGGCCGAAGCAGCCGCTCGGCGATTATCCCGTCCGCATCACCGACCGCCTGCATCACTGGGCGACGACGACGCCGGATCGCGTGTTCATGGCTGAGCGCGAAGGCGGCCGCTTCTGGCGCAAGATCACCTATGCCGAGCTGCTCACCGCGAGCCGGCACATTGCCTCCGCGCTGATCCAGCGCGGCCTGTCGGCCGAGCGACCGGTCGTCATCCTCTCTGGCAACTCGATCGACCATGCGCTGCTGGCGTTCGGCGCGTTCTATGCGGGCATTCCGTTCTGTCCGGTATCGCCGGCCTATTCGCTGGTCTCAAAGGATTACGGCAAGCTCTCTTATCTGATGAAGCTGCTGACGCCTGGTCTGGTCTTTGCCGAGGACGCCGACAAGTTCGCGGACGCCCTTGCCGCCAATGTCTCGCGCGACACCGAGATCGCCGCATCCTATGGCAGCGTGCCCGGCCGCGACGTCACCTTGCTCGCCGACCTCATGGCAACGCCTGTTCGCAGCGACCTCGACGCGGTGCATGGCAAGATCGGTCCCGACACGATCGCAAAATTCCTGCTGACGTCGGGTTCGACCGGCAATCCCAAGGCCGTCATCAACACCCAGCGCATGATCTGCGCCAACCAGGTGATGCTGCGCGAGACGCTCGCCTTCCTCAAGGACGAGCCGCCCGTTATCATCGACTGGCTGCCCTGGAATCACACTTTTGGCGGCAACCACAATATCGGGCTGACGCTCTACAACGGCGGCTCGATGTATCTCGACGCCGGCAAGCCGATGCCGGGCGGCATCGAGGAGACCGTGCGCAATCTCCAGGAGATTTCGCCGACGGTCTATTTCAACGTGCCCAAGGGCTATGAGTCGTTGCTGCCATATCTGCGCGACGACCAAGGCCTGCGCGCAAAGTTCTTCGACCGGCTGCACGCAATGTTCTTCTCGGGTGCCGCGCTGTCGCCCTTCGTCTGGAACAGTCTCGACGAGCTCGCGGTGAAAGAAAAAGGCTATCGCGTGCCGATGCTGACCGGCTTGGGGGCGACCGAGACCGCGCCGTTCTTCATGTCGGTCAATCCGCGCACCAGCCGCTCCGGCCATGTCGGCCTTCCCGTGTCGGGCAACGACGCCAAGCTGGTGCCGAACAACGGCAAGCTAGAGGTCCGTGCCAAGGGCCCGAACGTGATGCCCGGCTACTGGCGCCAGCCCGACATCACCGCGAAATCCTTCGACGAGGAAGGGTTTTACAAGATGGGCGATGCGCTCAAGCCCGCCGATCCCGATGATCTCAACGCCGGCTTCGATTTCGACGGCCGCGTCAGCGAGGATTTCAAGCTCGCGAGCGGCACCTGGGTCAGCGTCGGTCCCTTGCGGGCACGCTTCGTCGCGGCCTGTGCGCCGCTGGTGCGCGACGTCGTCATCGCCGGCATCAACCGCGACGAGGTCTCCGCACTGGTGCTGCTCGATCTCGACGGTTGCCGCCTGATCAACCCGACGCTGCCGGCTGACAATCTCACCGTCACCGCCAGGGACCGGCTGGTGCGCGACGCTTTTCGCGAACGGCTCACTCATTTCCTCTCTTCGGCCACCGGATCCTCGACGCGGATCACGCGTGCGATCCTGCTGGACGCGCCGCTGTCGATCGACAAGGGCGAGGTTACCGACAAAGGCTCGATCAACCAGCGCGCTGTGCTCGAGCATCGCGACGCGCTGATCGAGGAGCTCTACGCTGCCAATCCGTCGGACCGTGTGATATCGGTCGGTTAAGAATTCATCGAAGGAGAACGCCATGTTGTTGAAGGATCAGGCAGCCATCGTCACCGGCGGCGCATCGGGACTGGGCGCCGCCACCGCGCGAAAGCTGGGGGCACAGGGCGCCAAGGTCG
Organism: Bradyrhizobium ganzhouense; assembly: GCF_049949285.1. Taxonomy (NCBI): domain Bacteria; kingdom Pseudomonadati; phylum Pseudomonadota; class Alphaproteobacteria; order Hyphomicrobiales; family Nitrobacteraceae; genus Bradyrhizobium; species Bradyrhizobium ganzhouense. The sequence continues at coordinate 1,078,858 of NZ_CP181318.1, read as the reverse complement.
CAGTGTTCGATCTCAATACCAAGCTCGCGGAGACCGTTGCCGCCGAGATCAAGGGCGTGGCGGTGACCTGCGACGTCTCCGACGCTGCCTCCGCTGAAGCCGCGATCGCGCAGGCAACCAAGGCCCATGGCCCGGCCCGCGTGCTGGTCAACTGCGCCGGCATCGGTGTGGCGAAGCGCGTCGTCGGCCGCGACGGCCCGATGGCGCTCGCCGATTTCGACAAGGTGATCAAGGTCAATCTGATCGGCACCTTCAACATGCTGCGCCTCGCCGCGACCGAGATGTCCAAGCTCGAGCCGCAGGCGAGCGGCGAGCGCGGCGTCATCATCAACACGGCCTCGGTTGCCGCCTATGACGGCCAGATCGGCCAGTCGGCTTATTCGGCCTCGAAGGGCGGCATCGTCGGCATGACGCTGCCGATCGCGCGCGAGCTGGCCCAGTTCGGCGTTCGCGTGCTGACGATCGCGCCCGGCCTGTTCCTTACGCCCCTGCTGGCCAATCTGCCGCAGGAGGCCCAGGACTCGCTCGCCGCCGCGATCCCCTTCCCGCGCCGGCTCGGCCACGCCGACGAATTCGCAGCACTCGCGCTGCACATGGTCGAGAACTCCTACCTCAACGGCGAAGTGGTGCGCCTCGACGGCTCGCTGCGCATGGCGCCGAAGTAAGAGCCCCGCATGTTCGTGAACCGGCGCGACGTCCAGATCCAGTGGGGCGACTGCGACCCCGCCAACATCGTCTACTACCCGCGCTATTTCGCGATGTTCGACGATTCGACGTCGACCCTGTTCGAGGTCGCCGGGTTCTCCAAGCAGGATCTGGTCCGCAAATACGGCCTGGTGGGCATCCCTATGGTCGACACGCGGTCCAAATTCTACATCCCCTCGACCTATGGCGACTGGATCACCATCGAAACGAAGATCGAGAGCATCAAGCGCTCGAGCTTCGAGGTGAAGCACAATGTCTACAAGGGCGAGGCACTTGCCATCGAAGGTTTTGAGACCCGCGTCCTGGTCGGCCGTGATCCCGTTAACCCCGACAAGCTGAAATCGGCACCGTTTCCGCCGGAAATGGTAGCGAAATTCACAGGGAGTTAGATCCGAAGCTAAATCGCCGCATCACCGAAAGACGGGGCTGAAATAGCCCCGAATTTCTGCTTTCAAAGAACACGAAAAGGGAGGAATCAATGAAACGCTTTTACCTGACCGCTGCCGTCGCGGCGGCCACGCTGGCGCTGCCGGCCTTGCCCGCGCTGGCCCAGACCGCCGAGATCACCATCGGCATCACCACCACCACGACCGGCCCGGGCGCGGCGCTCGGAATCCCCGAGCGCAACGCGCTGGAATTCGTGCCCAAGGAGATCGGCGGCGTGCCGCTGAAGGTGATCGTGCTCGACGACGGCGGCGATCCCACCACCGCAACTACCAACGCCCGCCGCTTCGTGACCGAATCCAAGGCAGACGTCATCATGGGCTCGGCAGTGACGCCGCCGACGATTGCGGTGTCGAACGTTGCCAACGAAGCCGGCATTCCGCATTTCGGCCTCTCGCCGTTCCCGATCACGCCGGAGCGCATGAAGTGGTCGGTCGCGATGCCGCAGCCGATTCCGATCATGGGCAAGGTGCTCTACGAGCACATGAAGGCTCACAACGTGAAGTCGGTCGGCTATATCGGCTATTCCGACAGCTACGGCGACCTCTGGTTCAACGACTTCAAGGCTCAGGGTGTGCCGATGGGCCTGACCCTTGCCGATGAAGAGCGCTTTGCCCGCCCCGACACGTCGGTGACTGGACAGGTGCTGAAGCTCGTCGCTGCCAATCCCGATGCGATCCTGGTTGGCGCCTCCGGCACGGCCGCGGCATTGCCGCAGACCGAGCTGCGCGAGCGCGGCTATCAGGGCCTGATCTACCAGACCCATGGCGCTGCCAGCATGGACTTCATCCGCATTGCCGGTAAGGCCGCCGAAGGCGTGCTGATGGCGTCGGGCCCGGTCATGGACCCCGAGGATCAGCCGGACAGCGCCCTCACCAAGAAGCCGGGCATGGCCCTGAATTCTGCGTATGAGGGCAAGTATGGCCCGAACAGCCGCAGCCAGTTCGCCGGCCATTCCTACGACGCCTTCGAGATTCTGAAGCGCGTCATTCCGGTCGCGCTGAAGACGGCCAAGCCCGGCACGCCGGAATTCCGCGAGGCGATCCGCCAGGCGCTGCTGTCGGAGCGGGAAATCGCCGCGAGCCAGGGCGTCTACAACTTCACTGAGAAGGATCGTTACGGCCTCGACGACCGCTCGCGCATCCTGCTCACCGTCAAGGACGGCAAATACACGCTTGCAAAGTAGGCGGCGTCAGTTTCCAGGACGACGAGAGCCGGCCCGATGGGCCGGCTCTTTTGTTTTGCGCTACCCGCGCGATTGCGTCAGGCCGCCTGTCGCAGCGGCGTCCAGGCGAACTCCGGATAGTAGGTGTCCATCATCCGGTCGACATAAGCGGTGAGGTTTTGAAATCCTTCCGCGCGCTCGCGCAGACGGGATTCGAAGAACGGCGTCAAGATGCCCGCAAGCGCGCCGAACGCGGTGGCGTCGGCCCCACTGGGCTTGTTGCCCATCAGATAGGATTTGTCGCCGAGTTGCACCGACAATGCAAACAACGAGCGGACCGCGAGTTCGACATCGTCATCGGGCGCATGACGGCCGAGGCCGGAGAGCAAATAATTCTCGGCGACGCGGAATTGCGCGTCCTCGCGCAGTTTCTCGCGGCTGTGCTCGGGCGCCCCGTCGAAGAAATGCGCAGGGCCCTTGGCGAAATTGGCAGCATCGACCCAGCGCGCGCCGACCAGCGACCAATAGACGTGGTGCTCGACCATGCGCTCGAACGCCCAGGCCTGGGCGCGCTCCTGCAAGGAAAGGCCGGCGTCGAAATCGAAGCCATAGCGGCGCTCGATATGGGCGCGGATGAAGGTGGAATCGGCCACCGCTTCGCCACCGTCATCGATGAAAGGCAGCTGCCCTTTCGGCGAAGCCGGCGGCATCGCACGCTCCTTCCGGTAGGGCAGTCCCGCCATCTTGAGCTGCACCTCCGTCTTGGTGACGAAGGGGCTGATTTCCGGCAGGCCGAAGCCCGTGCCAAAGCCGTAAAGCGTGATCATTGGAGCTCTCCTGAACCTACCGAAAGAGTTGATGGAACCTAGTGCCGGGCTGCTGCCACCATGGTGGCAGCAGCCGTGATATCTTCTGCGAAACGGGCCCCCCGCCAGGCGCGGCTCATGACATGGCGGACCAGCGCGTCCGCAGCCTGGACCAGCGAGCGTGTCAGCATGGTCGCGAGCGCAACGCGGAGGTCGGCGACGGTGAGATCGAAAAACGTGAGGCGGCCGAAGGCCCGGGTAGACAACGAGGCGCGCAACGGGGCCTGGCTCCGCCATAACGGACCGGCCGGACCGAGATGGGTTGGAATGATCATGGACAAATCCTCTTCAGTCGACGTGTTGTCCCGGTATAGAACTCCCCTGCTGCCAACATCCTGTCAGCAGCCACGCGCCATCTTCTGATCCGTCCCCGATGAGAGAATTGTCATGAGACGCGCCGACCGGCTGTTTCAGATCATCCAGGTGCTGAGGCGCACCCGTAAGCCGCTGACGGCGGACGCGATTGCGGCCGAGCTCGAGACGTCGAAGCGAACGATCTATCGCGACATCGCAACGCTGATGGGCCAGCGCGTGCCGATCCGCGGCGAGGCCGGCATGGGCTACATTCTCGAGAAGGGTTTTGACCTGCCACCCTTGATGCTGACACCCGACGAGATCGAAGCGGCGGTGCTGGGCGCGCAATGGGTCGCGGGCCATGCCGATTCCACGCTGGCGCGCGCGGCCGAAGATCTGATGGCCAAGATCGCGGACACCGTGCCCGAGCGCCTGCGTCCCTTCGTGCTGGAGCCTGCGAGCCGCGCGCGGCCAAGCTGGAACAGGGAGCCGGACCGCCTGGACATGGCGCGCACGCGCACCCAGATCCACGAGGGCAAGAAGATCATGCTGCGTTATCGCGACGAGCAGGGCCGCCCCAGCGAGCGCATGATCTGGCCCATCTCGGTCGGCTATCTCGAAGCCGTGCGCCTGCTCGCGGCATGGTGCGAGCTGCGCAGCGATTTCCGCAGCTTCCGCACTGACCGCGTCGTTGATGCGACCTATCTCGACGAACGATATCCGGAGCGGCGCGACGTGCTGCGCGCGAAATGGCGGCAGAGCCTGGTCTGGGGCCCGCCCAAAGATACCTGATAAGGATACATGACGACGATGGATGAAACGTCCGCGGTCGACCTGTCGAGCTGTTGCCAGAGCTGCGGCGCTTGCTGCGGCTATTCGCAGAACTGGCCGCGCTTCTCGATCGAGAGCGACGAAGAGCTTGCGTTGATCCCGGAGGCGCTCGTCAACGCGCGTCAATCCGGCATGCGCTGCGAGGGCGATCGCTGTTCAGCGTTGCAGGGCGCGATCGGTAAGGCGACCGCGTGCGGCATCTATGCGGTGCGGCCGGAGGTGTGCCGCACCTGCATGCCGGGCGACGCCGAATGCGCGATGGCGCGGCGGAAGTTCGGACTGCCTGTGATCGAGACCGCTTAAGCGGGGACGGCTTCGCTGATCTCGTCGTCGATTTCGTCGTCCAGCGGTGCGAGCACCGAGAGCGGCTTGGTCGACAGCGTGATCGGCTTACGGCCACCCAGCGACGGCGACGATTTGGCCGAACCCTGGCGCGACAGCGCATAGAGCGTCGAGCCGACACGGCCGCCGTTTTCGATCAGGTCGCGCTCGCCGCAACTGGCTGCGATCGCGACGGCCAGCGAATGAAGATGGCTGCGGCGATAGCAGAACAGCGCCAGCCTGGCGCGCGCGTCAGGGGAAACACTCTCAACCAGCCTCGGCAGGCCACTCTCGCTGGCGCGATACATCTCGCCAAGGAGCTCGTCGCGAACCGGGCAGAAATCGCTTTCATAAGCGTCGCGGCTTGAAAACATTGCAGTTCTCCCTCGTATGGGGAAGATGCAGCGCAATTCTCTAATGAAAGGTTAACCACCCCGGGCGGTAGTCACCCGGGGTGCTTGCGCGTGAGCCGCGAACCAGGGGACCGGGCCAAGGCTCGTAAAGACAAGGCTCGTAAAGAGGTGCGTAGCCCGGATGGAGCGCAGCGCAATCCGGGAAGGTCGCAGTGCGTGGCACGATCCCGGATTGCGCTGCGCTCCATCCGGGCTTACGAAATCGGCCGCCGGGCCCCGGGAGCCACTACCCTCAGTTCGCCGCCATGAAGATGGAGAGGCCGAAGCCGGTCAGGTGGTGTAGCGCCTGGTCGACGCCGATCAGGGTCCAGAACCAGGGGTGCTCCTGGTTGACACCGAAATTGGCCGAGACGAGTCCCTTGGCGCGGTCGATCGTGATGTGGATGACGAAGTCGATCAGCGCCACGAACCAGAATTTCGGCGCGACGATCAGGATCAGCGGCAGACCAACCGCAAGGTGAATCAGGCAGTGCACCAAAAGCGGCAAAGCCCAGCCGTGCTTCTGGTCCTTGCCTTGCGCCATCCAGGCGGTCTGCAGCACGAAATCGGCGATGATGTGCTTGAAGGTGAGCAGCAACATCCAGCCAATGAGCGCTTCGACCGGAACCGCCGATGACAGAGATGGAAACGACAAAGCTGACGCCCTCGTTGACTCGAAAAGAAAAAATGGAGCGTTCAGCGCAACTTCTTCTTGGACCCGTCAGAACATCGGGTCCGCTGATTTATGACATCTCCCGCGACGGAATGCAGCCGGGGGAACTGGAAAATCGCCAACTGTGGCTAAACGGTGATAGCATGACCAAACGACGCGGATCGGTTGGGTAAGGTTACCTTCGGCGCGGAATTTGCATTCTCTCGCTGGAGCGCTATCATTCTCAGGTAGAGGATTATCGTTCTTTTTTCAGAAGCTTACGAATTTTTCGAGCGTGCCGCCGGCGATGGCCGTGCCGCCCGCCATGCCAGGAATAAGGCCAGAGTGCTGCCATGAGTGCTGAAGGCCCGACCTCGTCGACCGAGCTCCCGCCGCCACGGCGCCCTAAGGTGATCAAGACCAATCAGCAGCAGGTCCTGCTGTATGTCGTGCTGACCCTGCTGCTGTCGCTTGCCACCGTTTGGGCCGGGCGCACCTGGTTGCACAATTCGGAGACGCTGACCTTTGCCGTCGGCGCTCCCAACAGCGACGAAGCACTGTTCGCGACCAAGCTCGCCACACTGCTGAAGAACAACGCCTCGCGTTTCCGGATCAAGATCCTCAACAACGGAGACAATGCCAAGGCGCTCGCGCAGTTCGATCGCAGGCAAGCCGATCTTGCCGTCCTGCGCACCGACGCCAAGGTGCCGCTGCGGGCGCGCACGCTTGCGATCCTCGAGCATGATCTCGTGCTCTTGCTCGGCCCCGGCAACAAGAAGATCAAGTCGCTCGCCGAGCTCAAGAAGAAGAAGGTCGCGGTCGTCGCCGAGAATGATTCATCCCTCGCCTTCGTCCGCAGCATCCTCGACATTCCCGCCGACAGCCCCGACGCCGCGAAGATCCAGTTGGCGCCGCAGGGGGCGACACTGGACAAGCTGTTCGCGCCAGCGAACGGCTTCAGCGCGGTGATTGCCGTCGTCCACGCCTCCAAGGCCGTGCGCGACAAGGCCTACGAGCAGGTCGCCAGGCGCGGCGGCTTCACGCTCAATGCAATCGACGAAGCCAAGGCGCTGGCACGCAAATTCCCCGGCATTTCCGACGAGACGCTGACAGCCGGCACGCTGTCGGCCTCGCCCGAGATTCCCGACGACGATCTCGACACGATCGGCCTCGAATGGCTGCTGGTCGCGCAATCCAAGATGTCGGCGACCACCGCTGGCGACATTGCCCGCATCGTCTACGAAAACAAGTCCGCGCTCGGGCTCGACAACGGCTTTGCGACCCATATCGAGCCGGCCTCCGTCGAGAAGGACGCTTACGTGATGGCGCATCAGGGCGCCGCTGACTACATCAACGACGACACCAAGTCGTTCATGGATAAGTACAGCGACATGATGTATCTGGGCGCCGCCGCGCTCAGCGTCATCGGCTCGATCTTCGCCGCGATCTACGCCAAGATCACCCGCATCGCGCCGGAAAAGGCCAGCGAACTCTCCACCGCCATCCTCTGCATCGGCGAAAGGATCGAGCATGCCAATTCGCTGGATCAGCTCGAATGCCTCCAGGACGAGCTCGAGGGCATCTTGCGCGGCGCGGTGATCGGCTTGCGTGACGGCACCATCAGTACCGACGGCCTCGATACCTTCAAGCTCGGCTATGAATTCGTCCGCGACGACATCGGGATGCGCCGCGACTACCTGAAGCGCCACGCCAGCGAGCTCGAGAAGATGGCCGCCCCCGCCGCGCTTCCCCCGCCCGAAGACAGCAATGTCGTGGTGGTTAAGACGGCTCAGAGTGCCTGACCTATCGATTCGCGCCCTGATCCAGGCGATGGTGAGGCGCCTGCCCGTCGTTGACGGCTCCGGTGCGGGCGGGCACTTTGGCGCTGAGGTCCCAGCCCGGGACCGCAAGAGCCAGCACCGAGCCGCCATTCCGCATGTCCAAGCCGATGTTTCCAGCACTGGCCCAGTTCGTTGCCGCGACCGCCGGTCGCAACATGACCAAGGCGGCCTATGTGGCCGTGACTGTCGGCGTGCTCAGCATGGTGCTGCTGACGCTCGATCCGGCCTATGAAACGGCCCACCGCTGGGTCGATTTCCTGCTGTGGGCCTGTCTCGTCTATTTCGTTTTCGAATGGCTGGTCCGGCTGCGCCACATGGCGCGGCAGGGGCGGCTCGCCCTCTACTTGTCTTCCTCCGCCGGGCTGGTCGACGCATTGGGGGCGCTGGCTGTGCCGGTCGCCCTGGTCCTCGGCGCCGAGCCCAAGACGGCTTGGCTGCTGAGCGTGCTCTGGGTGCTGAAGGTGGTGCCGGGCATTCCCGGCCTGCGTCAGCTTCGCCGCGTGCTGGTGCTGGAATCGGGGCCGCTGATCAGCGTGCTCGTGATCTTCCTGATGGTGGTCTTCCTGGCCTCCGTCGCCGAATATTTTCTGGAGCGGGACGTGCAGCCGCAGACGTTTGGCAGCGTCCCTGCTGCGCTGTGGTGGGCGGTCGTCACGCTGACGACGACAGGCTATGGCGACGTCGTGCCGATCACGCCACTCGGCCGCATGGTCGCAGCGCTGGTGATGATCTCCGGCCTCGGCGTGTTCGGCCTCTGGACCGGTATTCTGGCGACCGGGTTCGCGGCGGAAACGCGGCGTGACAATTTCCTCAAGACGTGGGAATCGGTCAGCAAGGTGCCGTTCTTCGCATCGCTCGGGCCCGCCGCCATCGCCGACGTCACCCACATGCTGCGCACCATGGAGCTGCCGGCGCGCACGATGATCATCCGCAAGGGTGCGCAGGGCGACTGCATGTATTTCATTGCGGCCGGTGCGGTCGAGGTCGACCTGCCCGGCAAGAAAGTCCAGCTCGGCGAGGGAGCCTTCTTCGGCGAGATGGCACTGCTCGGCAATAACATGCGCGGCGCCAACGTCTCGACCACGAAAGTGTCGCGGCTCCTGGTGCTCGACCTCGTCGACTTCCGCGTGCTGATGGCGCGGCACCCAGACCTCGCCGAGACCATCGACGCCGAGGCGAAGCGCCGCACGCTCGAAAACAAGTAATGGAGACAAGAATGTCGGACACAGCCGACGCGGCCAGTGGCCCCGTGCTCGAAATCGATGGTGCGCGCGCCACCATCCGCTTGAACCGGCCGAAGCATCTCAACCGGCTCCAGGCGGAGGATCTCGGCGAACTGACAAAGCTGTTCGACCGGGTCGAGGCCGATCCGGAGATCCGGGTGCTGGTCCTGACCGGCACGGGACGCGCCTTCTCCGCGGGCTACGACCTCAATTCGGTCGCCGAGCGGGCCGTGAGCGCCAACGAGCAGCAGAGCGCGGGCTCGGCGTTCGAGGTGGTCGTCAACCGGCTGGAGGATCTCGGACTGCCGACAATCTGCCGGCTCAACGGCGGCGTCTATGGCGGCGCGACCGATCTCGCGCTGGCCTGCGATTTCCGTATCGGCGTCGACACCGCCGAGATGTTCATGCCGGCGGCGCGGCTCGGGCTGCATTATTACAGGAGCGGCATCAAGCGCTACGTGACACGGCTCGGCGTCGACAATGCGAAGAAGCTGTTCCTCACGGCGCAGAAGATCGGCGCGCCGGAGATGCTGCGCATCGGCTATCTCACTGCGATGGTGGCGGTGGAGTTGCTGGACGAGGAAGTCGACAAGCTCGCTGGCGTCCTCGCCGGCAACGCGCCCCAGGCGATGCGCGGCATGAAGCGTGCGATCAACGAATTCGCGCGCGGCGAACTCGACCAGGAAGCCGCTGACCAGCGCCACCGCGACAGCATGCGCGGCGACGAGATCAAGGAAGGCATCAAGGCATTCGCGGAGAAGCGGCCGCCGCGGTTTTGAGGGCTACCCCCGCTTCGACCGCATCGCGCGCACCTGCGCGAGCTCTGGGTCGCGCGCCAGCGCCTGATAGCGCTTGCTGTCGACGGCGTAGATTGCGATGCGGCCTTCGCTGTCCGCATGCACGCCCCAGCCGAAGCGCTTGCCGAGGCTTGAGGCACGCATGCAGGCCTGCCCGCGTGAGAAGTACGCTGCGCGAGCGGCGCTCTTCTCCGCCTTGGTCGCCTTGGCATCGAGTTCCCGACCCGGTGCGGAAGTCGCGAAGATCACGTCGTCGGACGTGTACTTGTAGGGTGCCTTGGCGATCATCCCGTATTGCAGGCACGCCACCGTCGGCTTCCCCGCGCGCAGCAGCGGTTCCTCGCCAGTACGCGCGGGACAGTCTTCAGCAACCCGGATGAAGGTATTGAATCAGTTGGTGGTGTGCATCGGTTTCGTCATCTGCAACCTGGATCGCTCAACCCCCAACAGCAGCAGCATGCTGCGCCGCCATCTCATCATCCGCCGCATTGATGCGCTCGAATGCGGGCCGCAAGGTCATCCGTTCGGCATAGCGGACGAAAACATCCTTCTTCGGCACGATACCGAACATCATCGTCCAGCTGAATGCAACACCCCACAAGATATCGGCGGCCGTCATGCGCTCGCCGAGCAGATACGGGCCCTTCGACAACTGAGCCTCCAACGCGCCGAGCATGGTGTCGTAGTCAGCATAGGGTGACTGTGTAATCGGCGCCGGCTCGCGCTGCATGAATTTGTCAATTAGGGCCGGCTCGAAGGAAGCGCCGTAATAGGCGGTCCAGCGCAGATAAGGACCGCGCAGCGGATCGTTGAGTGCGGGCGTCAGGCCGGCCTGCGGAAACAAGTCGGCGAGATAGATGGTAATGGCGACCTGCTCGGTCACGAGCTCCCCGCGATGATGGATCGCCGGCACCTTGCCGAGCGGATTGATGCCGAGATAGGCGGGCTGCCGCTGCTCGCCGGCCTTCATGTTGAGGATGTGAAGGTCATAGGGCGCGCCGAGCTCTTCCAGCAGCACCCGCGTGCCGGTGGCCCGGCTCTGCGGCGAATAATACAGCGTGATGCGGTTCGGATCGGTCATGGCGGATCTCCCTCGGGCCGGCTGGCGATGGCGCATCTTGTAGCGGACCATACCTGACATCCTGTGTCAGGTATGGTTTAAGGGATCATGCGCGCGAGCCGGATGCTGTCGATCCTCACCACCCTCCAGGCCAGGGGGCAGGTCACCGCGCCTGAGCTCGCGGAATCCTGCGAGGTCTCGGTGCGCACGATCTATCGCGACATCGACGCGCTCGCGGCATCCGGCGTCCCTGTTTACGCCGATCGCGGCGCGGAGGGCGGCTATCGCCTGCTCGACGGCTATCGCGTGCGCCTGAATGGCTTGTCGCAGAGCGAAGCGGGCGCACTGTTCCTCGCGGGACTCCCAGGCCCTGCCGCAGCGCTCGGACTGGATGCCGCGATGATCGCCGCGCAGAACAAGTTGATGGCCGCGCTGCCCGCCAACTTGCGCGAAGATGCCGGCCGGATGCAGGAGCGCTTTCACCTCGATGCGCCCGGCTGGTTCGGCGAGGCGGAAGAGCCAAGGCATCTGCGTGCCATTGCCGACGCGGCGCTGCGCGGGACGCTCATCAAAATCCGCTACCAGAGCTGGCGCGCCGAGAAGCAGCGCCGGGTCGCCCCGCTCGGCCTCGTGCTGAAGGGCGGGAGCTGGTATCTCGCGGGACAGGTCGATGGCAGCGTGCGCACCTATCGTGTCGCGCGCGTGCTCGACTGCACAGCGCTCGACGACCGCTTCGATCGTCCCGCCGATTTCGATCTCGCCGCCTACTGGCAGGATGCGACGCTGCGGCTCGAAGCCGAGATGCATCCGAATGTCGCGATCGTGCGGCTGTCGCCATTGGGCGTAAAACTGCTCGATGCGCTGAGCCAGCCTTACATCAGGGCGCGCACGCGGATCGAAGAGACGGCTGATGCCGACGGCTGGCGCATCGCAAGGGTGCCGACCGGGAAGACATCGTGGCATGCCGCAGCCGAATTGCTGCGGCTCGGGTCCGAGGTCGAGGTGTTGGAGCCCGCGGATCTCCGCGAGAAGATGGCCGAGACGACGCAGGCGATGGCCGCGCGCTATCGCGCGGCGCGGAAAGCCTGACGGCGGCGCATCTCGCCGCAACCGACGAAACAATCCCGAAACACGATTCTCCCTCCTCCGTGTGAACGCGTTCGCGCTTCGACCCGACCGAGATGCAGGGACACAACAACGGCCTTGCGCCACACTGGAGAATGAAGATGTTTCGTAAGCTCGCACTTGGTCTGATCACCGCCGGCTCCCTCGGTGCTGCCGCTCTCGCGCCCACCGCTGCGTCGGCCCACGGCTTCCACCACTGGGGTCCCGGCTGGGGCTTCGGTTACGGCGGTCTCTACGTCAACACCGGCGTCAGCAACTGCTACCAGGAGCGCGTCGTCCCGACCCGCCACGGCATGCGCGTTCGCGTCGTGAATGTCTGCGCCTACGGCATCTACTGATATCGCGCCGTCACGACAAAGCTCCGGTCGCGCTGCGGCCGGAGTTTTGCGTTGAGATTAAGCGCTCTTCCGATGCCGGCGAAACCAGGCCCAGGTCTCGCGCGTCGTTCTGATATAGCCGCGCCCGCGATAGACGATTTCACTATCGACGATTCCGTTCAGCTTCGGCAGCGCGTGAAACGGGATCGAGGGATAGGCGTGATGCTCGACGTGGTAGGGCATGTTCCACGCGAACCATTTGACGATCGCGCCGGTGTAAGTGGTGCGGGTGTTCTGGAACGCGCTGCGGGTACGGTCGCAACCGGTGTGCTCGGCATAGAGATAGGGTCGCAGGAAGAATTGCCCGATCATCAGCGGCACGATCCAGACCCACAGCAGCAGCGCCGACGAGAACCACAGCGACAATCCGAGCAACAATGCGTAGGACGCGGCATAGGCCCGCGCCTCGGTCACGATAGTGCCGCGCTTGTTCTCGGGAATCCAGGACACGACCACTTTGCCGGTGATAGCATGGCCGAGCATCAGCCGGAGGCGGCCGGCAACCTGGAGCAATCCGCTATAGGCGATCGCGAGTTGCGCATCGGATGTCGGCTTCACGCCGACGATCAGCTCCGGGTCCTTGTCCGGATCCTGGGTGTAGCGATGATGATCCCAGTGAAACAGGCAGTAATACTCGTATGGCAGTCCGATGATGAAGGCCGAGAGATAGCCAACCGCGAGGTTGAGGCCACGAGTCCTGAACGCGGTCTTGTGCGCGGTCTCATGCACCGCCATGAACAGGAAGGCGACGAGATAGCCCTGCGCCGCCATCAGCGGCAGCGCGCAGAGCAAGCCATGGCGCGACGACACCATCCAGATCAGCACGCCGACCAGCACGATCATTCCGTAGTGACTGAGGCTTTGCGCCACACCCCTGAGATTGGAGCGCACCGACAATTCGCGCAGCATGGCCGGGCTCAGCGGCTTCAGACGATGGCCGGGCTCTGAAACAGTCGCGTCAGTCATGATCGGATGCCTGCATTACTTGCTGAGCAAAGTTGCAATCTCGCCCCTGAGGAAGGCCTTGTCGCTCGGAGTGTTGACGGGATTGCCGGCGCGATGGCCGTGCAGAGACGGGATCGGATGCAGCACGGCCGATTTCACGTTAACCAGCTTGCCTAGCTCATCGTCGTTGTCGCGAACGTCGAAATAGCGATCGGTCGCGCCCGGCATCAGCAGCATGTGCGCCTTGATTGCTGCCAGCGCTCGATCGAAATCGCCGTCGAATGCCGCGCAAGCGCTGATATCGCCGCGCTGCCAGATGCCGACCTGCGCCAGCAGATCGTTGGCATCACGCCGGGCGAATGTCGCGTCCCACGCGCGAACGAGATAGTCCTCCAGCGAGGTGAAGCCCGCCTCTCGCCAGAGCTCGTCGCGATAGAAACCGTGCGACATCGCCCAGCCGGCATAGACCCGCCCCATGGCGCGATAGCCGGCGACAGGCTTCTCGACGAAGCGGCCGTCGCGAAAGGCGGGATCGCCGGTCAGCGCCGCCTTCACGCTTTCGAGGAAAACATAGTTGTAAGGCGCGCACCGCGCGCTGCCGCAGACCACCGCGGCGCGCTCGACCATATCGGGGTGCAGCGCCGCCCAATGATAGGCCTGCATGCCGCCCATCGACCAGCCATAGACCAGCGCGAGCTTTGTAATGCCGAAGCGCTCGGTCAGCAGCCGATGCTGGACTGCAACGGCGTCGTGATAGGTGAGTTGCGGGAACGGCCCGTTGCCGGAGTTTGACGGGGACGACGACAGGCCGTTGCCGAACAGATTCGGGATGATGATGAAATAGCGGGTGGGATCGAGCACGCCATCGGGCCCGATCAGCCATTCAGTGTCGAAATGCTGCGCGCTGAACGAGGTCGGGTAGAGAATGACGTTGTCTTTGGCCGGGCTCAGCGTGCCGTAGGTCTTGTAGGCGAGCTTCATCGCAGGGAAGACAGCACCGGATTGAAGCGTTACATCGCCAGCCTCGAAGATCTCGTAGTCGCGCTGCCCCGTCATGCGTCCAATTCCCGCTCACGCGGCCGCAGAATGCGCCCGCCACGACCACGATGCATCGATCGTGCCGGACCAGCAAACGCATCGTTGCGTCAATAACTGTACCAATAGTACAATTATTAGACAAAGGCAACGGGATTCCGACCGTCAGGCGATCGCCGCGATATATCGCTCCACCGATGCCGCAAAGGCGGCCTTCGCGCCTGAGGCGATATTGCGGCCCCACCAGGCGCCATAGATGCGATCGAAGGCGAGCGGCTCGACGGCCGCAGCGATCCGCCGTACCGCGGCGGCGTTGAGCGGCATGTAGTTCGGATAGGAATACATGAAGCTGAGGAAGCGGCGGTCCATCGTCACCTGCGCGATATCGCCGGTCAGCAGCGCTCCCTTGCCGCCGGCGCCGCTCGCATGGTGCAGCATGGTGGCGCCGGCGAAATGGCCGCCGGTGCGCAATAACAACACATCGTCCGAGATACGATGATGATCGCCGGTCCAGTGCACAATCGACGGATGCGGACGCGTCACCCATTGGCGATCATCAGCGTGGAGATAGACCGGCACACCGCCAAACGCCTCGCTCCAGTCGGCAAGCGCGCCATAGTAATGCGGGTGCGAGATCGCAATCGCTGTCAGGCCGCCGAGCGAGCGCACATGCGCGATCGCCTCCGGGGTTGCCAGCGGGATGCAGTCCCACATCACGTATCCCCCGCCATCGGGGACCAGCAGCGCGCGCTGGCCGATCGCAAAGCTCGGCTCGAGCGCGATCCCGGTGAGGCCGAGATCATCGCGCCAGACCAGGCGGTGACGTTCGGCGAGCGTCCCGGGCGTGAGGAAGATCTGGCCCTTCCAGTTCACGAATTGCCGCTCGTCTTCGCAGATCGGACAGGATGCCGGCGGATTTGTGCTGACCGGGAATTGGGCGCCGCAGGTTTCGCAAGTCCAGAAGGGCATAGCCTCACTCCATGAAGACACACCTCAATAAAGGCTGAGCAGCGGTGACGGCAAGGGCTGCCACACGCAGGATACCGGAACCAACGCGCCCGGCGGCTGAATCGCGCGCCTCTTCACCGATTGCCGGACGCGCGCGGGCTCGTTTTCAGGAATGCGTGCGCCAAGAATAGCAAGATACAGCAGCACCCGACTGCCAGGTGCACCCACTTCGCGACCACCTGCGTCTCTTCACTGCCGTAATACAGCACGAGCGCGGTGACGCTCAGGACGGTCATGGACGCTGTCACCAGAATGCCGGTGACGAGGTTTCGTCGTCGGAGCCACCCCGCACGGACATGAAGCGGCAGCAGCGAACCGATGGCCACCAGAAGCGCATAGGACGTGACGCCATGCAGCGTGAGCAGAATGCGCGTGGATTCGCTCCAGTCTTCGGCCAACATATCGTGCAGCACGAACCACAGCAGGCCCGACAGAGCGACCATGGCGACCGTGACGAAGACCATCGCTCTCTGCCAACGCCCGAGACTCATGGGTCAGGCCGCCCTGCCCTTGATCGCATCCGGAGACATGACGAAGGCCATGGCTCCGAAGCCGGCAAAGCAGCTGGCATGGGGATCGCGAAGCTGGACCAGGACTTTCGTCAAGGCGTCGGCCAGCAGGCACGTCGGAGCGACCACCGAATAGGCAGCGCCGTCGGGATCGGACGCGGGCGCTGCCGCCGGCTGCGCCTGCGCATTGCCCTTGCGCATCGTCGTTGCCGCCGCGGAGGTTGCGATCGCGGCGTTGCGCAGGAGACCAGCCTGAAGGACGTGGCGCGGCTCGCCGGGACAACGAATGTAGACGGGCCGCGGCGTTTCGCCCATCATCCGCATGTCGCCGCCGGCGTTGACCAGCGCCTCGCGTACGCCATGCGCCCGCAACACTGCGATAGCGCGATCGACGGCAAATCCTTTGGCGATGCCCCCGAGGTCGATGGCGATCTTGGCCGAGAATCTGATCGTCATGTCGGATACGAACTCGACCGCCGAAAATGTCCCGCGCTCGACGTGGTCGAGACCGTCCGGGGGCAACAACCCGCGTTGAATCGCCTCATACCCGACCGCGCAATCGAACAATCCATCGGTCGCCTGGTACAGGCCGGCTGCCTTGCGCAGGACCTTCATCGTCCAGGGATCGACGACTACCGGCGCGGATGCGGCATGGCGGTTGAGGCGCGATATATCGCTCTCCGGGTCGTGAAAGCTCATCAGTCGATGCACACGCTCGATCGCCTCGAACCCATGCGTGATGGCCCGCTCGAGTAGCGGCTCGGCAAGGCCGCTCGCCTCGATCTCGACGAACGTCCCGAGCAACGGGCGCAGCCGTCTCATCCGTTGGCCTTCAGGCCCTGTAGAACCCGCTTCACGGCGTCGGTGATATGCTTGGACGACAGCGTCGCGCCACTGATGTTCTTGATGTCGGCGCCGAGCTCCAACGGCGAGCTCGCGCTCTTGCCGACGAACTGCGCGCGCCACGAGGCCTCGCGCACCTCGTAACCATAAGACTCCCGGTAGTCCATGATCTCGATCTGCTTGACCGTGCCGTTTGAATTGATGCCGACCCCGATCGTGATGAATTCATGCTTGCCCACCACGCGCTCGACGACGAAATAGCCGCCATTGGAGGTCCGCCAGGTATTCGGCTTGCCCGTGCTCGTGAACGCGGCGCCCGGGAAGATCGCCCGCTGCGCCTGCTCGACGCTGAAATAGGTCGTCGCATAGGCCGAGGTGCTGATCGCAGCAACCGGCAGCCAGACCCAATGACTTGCTTTCATAGTTCAACCCCTCAGAACGTGTAGCCGGCCTTCATCCGGAAGCGGAATCTTTCGAAATCGTTGTCCCCGATGTAACCGTTCACCAGAGCGCCCGGCACTGTGTCCGTATGACTGCTTGCCCAAGGCATCTGCCAGAGCGCCGTTGCGGTCAGGAAGAAGCGTTCGCCGCCATAGTGCAAGGTGGGGCCGAGATAGTAGCCGTTGTTCGACTCGTGATTGAACCAAAAGCTATTGACCTCGTGTTCGTTCATGAATTCGAAGCCCGCTGACCAGTTCGGCATAAATCGGTAGGAGACCGCGAGACCGAAATTGATATCGGTCTCCATGCCCCAGCTTTTGACGGAAGTGGGATCAGTGGGATCACTTGGCGTGTTGCGGAACTCTGGCGCCCAGGTGAAGTTGAACGCCACGGTGACGAGATCGTCCATGAAGTTCTTCTGGACGATAATCTTGTTTTCCAGCTCGAAGAAATTCTGACCCACCGTCGGCTCGGTGTACAGCGCAAGCCCAATGCCGTCAGTGTAGGGACTGAGGATCCGGTAAATCAACTCGCCCGAGACACCGGTGAAGCGCTTTGCGTTGAAGAAATCGTCTGAGCCCGCCGCATAATCGGAGAACTGCTCCGGTGGAGTCGTCGCGCCGAACGGGCCGTTGTGATAGGCCTGCGTCCAGGCATAGTTGAGATAGATTGCGGCTTGCAGGTTGCTGGCGAGACCATATTCGAACTCAGTTCGCCCCTCGATCTGGTCATAGGTGCCACTGTTCTTCTGATGCCGCCACGTCACCCATTGCTCGACCTCCTTGCCACCCTGCGGCAACAAGTCGGTGGTGTAAACGTAGGCGAAGATCGATTCTTCGGCAGAGACAGCCGAGCTAGCCGTCGCGAGCATCGCCGCAACGACGACAGCACGGGCTGAGCATGCGAACATACTTCTGATGACCGTTTCGGAGGCTGCGCCGCGCGTCTGCCCTCCTCGCCGGGACGTAAACAGATCAATTCTTCCAACCATCACCACCCTCCTCGGGACTCGTGCCAAGACCAGTTCCAATGATCTGTTCTGTGGCTGGCTTCCTCCGCTGTCGCAGAGGTGGCTGGCTGAAAACGTGACCTGCTTTGATTTGATATTCGGTGCCGGCGGGACTTCTCCCGTTCCCGCCCGCTATTTCGTCAGAATGAGCTTGCCTGCAGCGGTGAGCTGCAGCCGGTAGACCTCCTCTTCGTGCTCGATGACCAGGAGCTTCTCGCCTCTCAGGAGGTCTCGGCTGCTGACCGTTCGCGGCGTCCGCGCGGCCGGCGGCGCAACGTTTGAACGGTCATCGTCATCTGATTTGTCCGCCACTGCAGTCCCGTATGCGCCCATCAGCCAGCCGGCATCGCTCTCCGCCAAGGCAAAGCGCCGGCCGACTCACCGATTCCGATTCAGAATTTTCAGCCAGGAATTCTCGCTGCCGAGTATGAACTCGGGCCCCCGAGCGGCTGCCCCGGCATCGAAATAAACTGCGAGGCGATGTTGAGACAATATGCCTCAGCTAGAATCGATCTAACATCCAGCCTCGAAAGACCGAGCATTTCCAAATATGTCCGCCCAGCTTCGCCAACCGGATCAATTGGTTGGGCTTCCCGAACCACGGCCACGCACCGCCGCGACGATATGTGAGTTGATCGATTTGGAGCTAATCTAAATCGAGATGCGAGTGGTGAGGACGCAGCACCCACCACTGCGCCACTTGGTCACGTCCCGAAATTCTTCTGGATCGCCTTGTCGAGCGTCTCGCCGCCGACGAAGCGCTGGCGCAGCTCGCGCTTGAGCAGCTTGCCGCTGGGGTTCTTCGGCAGGCTGTCGACGAAGATGACGCGCTTCGGCACCTTGAAATGCGCCATCTGGCCGGCGCAATGCCGGATGACGGCATCTTCATCCAGCTTCTCGCCGGTCTTGACCACGACGATCGCAGTCACAGCCTCGATCCAGCGCGGATCGGGCAGGCCGACGACGGCGACCTCGGAGACCTCAGGGATGCGGTAGACCATCTCCTCGACCTCGCGGCTGGCGACATTCTCGCCGCCGGTCTTGATCATGTCCTTGACGCGATCCACCACGGTGATGTGGCCTTCGTCGTCAACGGTGGCGAGATCTCCGGAGTGAAACCAGCCGCCCGTGAAGGCCGCCGCGGTCTTGACGGGATCGTTGTAATAGCCGGAAAGCAGATGCGGCGAGCGGTGCACGATCTCGCCGACCTCGCCAACCCCGACGTCTTCCATCGCCGTGTTGACCACGCGCGTCTCGACATTCAGCACAGGCTTGCCGGCCGAGCCGGCCTTGCGCAGCTGGTCGTCGGGCCGCAGCACGGTCGCGAGCGGCGCGATCTCGGTCTGACCGTAGAAATTCCAGAACTTTACATTCGGCAGGCGGCGCTGCAGCTCGAGCAGAACTTCCACCGGCATGATGGAGGCGCCGTAATAGCCCTTCTGCAGCGTCGACAGGTCGGTCTTGTCGAAACTCGGCGAGCGCAGCATCGCGATCCAGATCGTCGGCGGCGCAAAGAACGAGGTGATCTTGTGCGCCTGGATCAACGCCAGAATGTTGTCGGCGGTAGGCTTCCCCGTGATCACGCCGGAGGCCCCGAGATAGATCTGCGGCCCCAAGAACACATCTAACTGCGCGCAGTGATAGAGCGGGAGCGCGTGCAAGAACTTGTCGTCCACGCTCATGCCGCCGTCGATGATGCAGCTGACATACTGCCACATCACGGCTTCATGGGTCAGCATCGCGCCCTTGGGCAGGGATTCCGTGCCGCTGGTGTAGACGATCTGCGCGAGATCGCGACTGTCGACGGACGCCTCGAGGTACGAGCCGTCGGCATGAAGCAGATCGTCGAAGGTGGTGAGTCCAGCAGGCGCCGTGGCGGGATCCTCGCCCGGCAGCCAGACCATCTTTTCGACAGCGCAATCCTTCGCGCTCGCGGCGCGCGCCGGCTCGACGAAATCGGGGCCGGCCGCGAGCAGCTTTGCGCCGGAGCTTTTCAGGATGAAATTGATCTCGTCCGGATTGAGCATGAAATTGATCGGCACCAGCACCGCGCCGATCCGGGCCACCGCGAAACGCAGGGCGGCGAAGGCATGCGAGTTGCGCGAGAGCACGGCGAGGCGGTCGCCCTTCTTGACGCCAAGCGCGAGCAGGCCGCGGCCGAGCCGGTTGCAGATCGTATCCATCTCGGCAAAGGTCCAGCTCACGCTGCCGCAGCTCACCGCAAGCTTGGTCGGCTCGCGGCTGCCTGCGCGGCGCAAGAGATCGCCGATGGAATGCTCGCGCGCTTTCGAGATGGTGGCTCCGATATCGCCGGTCATATGTCCCTCCGTGTGATGTTTTTACTTGCTGAGTTTATTGTTTGAGATCTTGCGTCTTGTCTTTCTTGCGCATGATCTTGTCGAAAAACCGCTTCACACTTTGCGCTGGCGCGGCCCTTCGAGTCCGGATCATGCGGCGCTATTTGCGCCGGGTCGCCTGCGCGTGCTCCATGTACATGTGCTCGACCGATCGATCGAGCGAAGCGATCTTCTCGAAGCCGCGGCGCCAGTCCTGCAAGTGCCGGCGCGTCCAGAGCACACCGGCCTCGCGATCGCGGCGACGGATCGCATCAATGAGATGACGATGTGCGTCGACGAGGCGCGGGCCACCTTCGGCGACACCCGTCACGATCATCTCGGTGGTCGGATAGAACAGCTGCGCTGCCGGCTCGCGGGCGAGCTGGAGCACGCGATTCTGCGAGGCCTTTGCGACCAGCACGTGGAATTCGGCATCGCATTCCGCAAGCGCCGCGGGATCGCCAACCACCGCCTCGCTGCGCACAAGGTTGTCAGCGAGCTCCGCAAGATCCTCCTCGGTTGCGCGCTCCACCGCACCCTCGATGCTTGCGACCTCCAGCGTCATCGAAGCCTCGTAGAGCTCGCGAAACGTGACCTCATGCAGCACCAGCGCGCGGCTGAGGCGGCTCGTCAGCTTGCTGTAGCGCGGCAGGCACGCGTGCAGACGGCGCGAGGAGTCGCGGCTGATCAGCCCACCCTCCTCCAACACCCGAATGCCTTCGCGAATGGTCGAGCGGTTGACGCCGAACTGCCGCACGAGATCATGCTCGGTGCCGATGGGATCGCCGGGCTTGATACGGCCATTGACGATCTCGCGTTCAATGGCGTCGGCGACCTTCTGATAGGCCGGCGCGACATCGATCGGACGGAAGAGCGGCGAGAGTCGCACGATAGCTCCCTAATGGCGATTGTCCGACAAACTATAGGGGCTGCCGAAAAGCACGTCAAACCCGGTTATTGATGCCGCATCTGCAGCAAATTGACTCCTGCAGAACCTCACTCTAACTTTGTCGGACAAAGAGACGGAACAGTCCCGCAAGAGGAAACGTGTCCATGAGACCTATCGCAGCACTCGTGTCTGCGGCCGCATTGCTGTCGGCTGCCCTGATCACCCCCGCCTCCGCCCAGCAGACCCCGCTCAAGATCGGCGTACTCTCCGACTTCTCCTCGGTCTATTCCGACATCGGCGGCCAGGGCAATGTCGAGGCCACAAAGATGGCCATCGAGGACTTTGGCGGGCAGATGTTCGGCAAGCCGATCGACATGGTCGCGGCCGACGTGCTGAACAAACCCGACGTCGCCTCCACCATCGCCCGCAAATGGTGGGAGACCGACGGCGTCGACATGATCATCGACCTGCCGACCTCGGCCACTGCGCTTGCGGTGATGGAGTTGTCGAAGCAGTACGAGAAAATCATGATCGTCACGGACGCGGCGAGCTCCGACATCACAGGCAAATCCTGCTCGCCCTACACCGCGCACTGGACCTACGACACCTATTCCAACGCCCATACGGTCGGCAGCGCCATCGTCAAGAACGGCGGCGACAGCTGGTTCTTCCTCACCGCCGACTATGTGTTCGGCCACTCCATTGAGCGCGATACCGGCGACGTCGTGAGGGCGGCCGGCGGCAAGGTGCTCGGCAGCGTCAAGCACCCGCTCAACACCGCTGATTTCTCGTCGTTCCTGCTCCAGGCCCAGGCCTCCAAGGCCAAGATCATCGGGCTTGCGAATGGCGGCGGCGACACCATCAACGCGATCAAGCAGGCCGGCGAGTTCGGCATTGTCGCCGGCGGGCAGAACCTGGCGGCGATCGTGATGTTCATCTCCGACGTGCACAGCCTGGGCCTGAAGCTCGCACAGGGGCTGATCATCACCGAGGCCTATTACTGGGATCTCAACGACAAGACCCGCGCCTTCGGCAAGCGCTTCATGGAGCGCGTCAAGCGCATGCCGACGATGAACCAGGCCGCGACCTACAGCGCGACGCTGCATTACCTCAAGGCCGTGCAGGCCGCCGGCACCAAGGACACCAAGACCGTGATGGCGAAGATGCGCGAGTTGCCGGTGAAGGATGCTTTCACCGACAACGGCATCCTTCGCGAAGACGGCCGCATGGTGCACAGCATGTTCCTGTTCCAGGTGAAGAAGCCCGAGGAATCCAAGGCGCCGTGGGACTATTACAAGCTGCTCGCCGAGGTGCCGGCCGACCAGGCCTTCCGTCCGTTGAAGGACGGCGGCTGTCCGCTGGTGAAGTGAGATTTCGCTACGACGGACCTGCCTCCCTTCGCGGAGTGCGGGTCCGCCACATTGCATGGCGCGGAAAAAGCGAGCGAGCGCTCTCTCAGAAAATTATGGCAGCCCCCTTTCCCGACAGCCACTCTCTGCGCTAGGAATGACGACAAGGGCGCAAAGCCCACGCCTGGATCAACAACAACGCCAAAAAATCCAGGAAGAAATTTGGGGAGGCAGCGTGAATCTCGCGCGCCGACGACCTTGGAAGAACGCGTTCTCGACAGAAGCGCTGTGCACGCGCATTCTGGAACGTCATCGCGCCTCTATCCGCGTGCAGAAGCCGCGGCTCGCCGTCGCGAATCTGACACGCATCATCGGCGCCACCCTCGCGCTCTCCAACAAGCAGGGGTTTCACGCCACCACGCTGCGTCAGCTCGCAGAGGCCTCCGGCCTCAGCATGGGCGGTCTCTATACCTACATCGACAGCAAACCCAGGCTGCTCGCGATGATCCTCGGCGAGGTCGCGGCAACAGCGACCGAGGTGCTGACCGCGCCTCCCGAGGAGGTCAGAGATGACGCCTGCAAGCACCTCGACTGGATCATCGCGACCCACATCCGCATGAGCGAGGCAATGCAGCCCTGGTTCGTGTTCGCTTTCATGGAGGCCAAGTCCTTCCCGCCAGCGGAACGTCAGCGCGCGATCGACATGGAAGCCACCACAGAGAAGATCATCGCCGACGTTCTCAAGCAGGGCGTCGCCAGCGGCGCCTTCACGATCGACCACGTCAGGCTCACGGCGTCGCTGATCAAGCCGCTGCTGCAGGACTGGTACGTGAAACGCGCCAAGTACCGCAGACGCGGCACGTCGATCGACGGATACATCGACGGCGTCGGCAATTTCGTGAGCGCCGCCTTGTCGAGCGGCAACAGCATCAACGGACGCTCGTCCGCCGGGGCTCGATCGAGGCTGAAGCAGACGGCGCACCCATAGAACGCAGGAAAGACCAGACGATGAAGCGCTTTCGGTTCAATCAGCAGGAGATCGTTTTCGCTGTCTTCGCGTTGCTGTTCCTCGTGTTCTCGATCTTCCTGAACGGCTTCCTGACGGCGGAGAACATGCTGACGCTGCTCCAGAACGTGGCGGTGCTCGGCATCCTCGGCCTCGCCATGGCAATCGTCGTGATCGGCCGCGGCATCGACATCTCGCTGATCGCGGCCCTCGCCGTGCCCCCGGGACTCGTGCTTCAGCTGGTGCAGAACGGCCATTCGCTGCCGTTCTCGCTGCTGATCGCGGTGCTGCTCACAATCGCCTTCGGCCTCGTCAATGGCTGGCTGATCGCCTATGCCGAGGTGCCCTCGCTGTTTGCGACACTGGCAACCGGGCTCTTGCTCGCCGGACTTGGGCAAGCTGCGCTGTTCCAGCTCGACGTCGTGCAATGGAGCCCGGGCATGAACGGCTTCGAACGGCTCGGACAGGGCACAGTTCTCGGCATTCCGACGTCGATCTGGATGTTCGCGATCGCCTGCATCGTGGTCGCATTCCTGCTGCGCCAGACCCGCTGGGGCGCCTATATCTACGCGATCGGCGACAATCCTTACGCCGCGCGCGTGACCGGCATTCCTTCCCGTCCGATCATTGTCCTGCAATATGTGATCACCGCTCTGATAGGCTGCTTTGCCGGCCTCGTGCTGGCAGCCTCCGTCAATTCGATGCCGACCCGCATCTTCAACTCGACGCTGATCTACGACGTGATCCTGGTCGTCGTGCTGGGCGGCATCGGGCTATCAGGCGGGCGTGGCGGCGTGCTGAACGTCATCATCGGCACGCTGCTGATCGGCACCATGCTCAACGGGATGACCATCATGGACATCTCCTACGCCGGGCAAAATCTGATCAAGGGTGTTGTCCTGCTGCTCGCCGTCATCACGGACTCCTTCCTGAATCCGCGCAACGAAGAAACGGCACAGCAAGGCGACATCTGAACGACCGACAAGAACGACATCCATAACCAAGGAGGAAGCAATGAAGACCTTTGGCAGCCTGACAAAGACAACCCTCGCCGGACTGGCTCTCGCGGCACTGACTGGACCTGCTCTCGCCCAGCAGGGCCTGGACGAGCCGTTCCAGAAGCCGTTCAAGGAAGCGCTCGCCGGCAAGACCGTGGCCTATGTGCCGGTCGCGATGAATTTCGACCTCACTGAGGGCTGGTACGCCGGCCTGAAGAAGGAGCTCGAGCCGTTCGGCGTCAAGTTCGTGATCCGCGACGCCAACTGGAACACCAATGCCGGCGCGCAGGCCGTCACCTCGCTGATCTCCGAGAAACCGGCGGTGATGGTCGTGCATAATCCGGACGTGCAGACTTACGCCAAATTGCTCCAGCGCGCCGAGGCCGAGGGCATCTACGTCATCCAGATCAACATGGGCTCCGCCTACCGCAGCTCCGCTTTCGTCGGCGCCAACTGGGTCGAGATCGGCGAACGCCAGACCGAAGGCGTCGTCAAGGCCTGCGAGGGCAAGTCGAACAAGATCGCCATCATCCAGGGTGCGCTGTCGGCCGCCGCGAGCGCCTATACGCTCAAGGGTGTCGAGAACGTTCTCGCCAAGCATCCCGAGATCAAGGTGGTGTCGAGCCAGGCCGCCGACTGGGATGCCGCCAAGGCGAAGGCGATCACCCAAACGGTGCTGAAGCAGAATCCGGATCTCTGCGGCATCGTCGGCTTCTGGGACGGCATGGACATCGGCACCGCAGCCGCGGTCAAGGAAGCAGGCCTCACCGGCAAGGTGTTCCTCGCGACATCAGGCGGCGGCGAGCGCAAGGGCGCCTGCGAGCTGGTGAAATCCGGCGCGTTCGACCTCAACATGAGCTACGACGTGCCGACCCAGGCGGCGCAGATGGCCGGTACGATCAAGTGGCTACTGTCGTCGGGCGCCAAGCCCGGCTCGATCAAGGGCTCGGAATACACCACGCTGATTCCGATCACCAAGGAGAACGCCGACAGCCAGACGGCCTGCTGGAATCTCAGCGACCTCAAGAAATAGTTCGACGCTGACGTATGAGGTCCCCGGCGGCTATTCAGGTCCCGGGGACCTCGCTCCCAACTTTTCCCATGCCCCGCTGGAATGCCGATGCGCGATACCCTGACAAGCCTGCGTTACCGCTACTGGCCGGATCATCTGCTCGGTGAAATTCTGTCCAAGCGTTGGACCGAAACAGCCATTCCGGTCATCCTTCTCCTGATCGTTGGCTTTGCGTTCAGCCGATCCATCGACAACTTCCTGTCGCCGGCGAGCCTCGCTGACACCGCGCGACAGGCCGGCGAGATCGGATTCATCGCGCTCGGGCTCGCGCTCGTCGTCATCGTCGGCGGCATCGATCTGTCCGTCGGTTCGATCTTCGCGCTGACCGATTTCTGCGCGCTCTATCTGCTTGACGTCGCAGGCTGGCCGGTTCCGGCCGTGGTGATCGCCACGCTGCTGTGCGGCGCGATGCTCGGCGCCGTCAACGGCATCCTGGTCGGGTATCTGCGGCTGCGCGCTTTCATCACCACGCTGATCACGCTGATCATCTACCGCTCAGCCTACGATCTTCTGATCCAGCGCTACTCCAACGCCATCGCCTCGGCCTTCCCCGACATCCCGTCCTGGGACTTCATTGGCGCAGGTAGCGTCCTCGGCATTCCGACCGTGGCGCTGGCCTATATCGTCATCGCCATCTTCGGCCATATCTTCATGACGCGGCTGCGGCCGGGCTGGCACATCACCGCGATCGGCGGCTCGCGTCGCTCGGCATATAATTCAGGCATTCCCGTTCGCCGCACCATCGCGCTCTGCTACGTCGCGAGTGGCGTGCTGACCAGCGTCGGCGCGCTGTTCTTCGCCTCCCGGCTCGGCACCGTCGGCGGTGACATCGGCGTCGGCCTCGAGGTGATCGTGCTGACCGCGACGGTGCTCGGCGGCATCACGCTCGGCGGCGGCAAGGGCTCCGTCGCAAAATCGGCGGTCGGGGTGCTGATCGTGCTCCTGATCACCAACGGTCTCACGACCATGAACGCGCGCGGCGGCGTCAACCGCATGGCGCTCGCCGGAATCCTGCTCGTCGCAGCCATGGTCGACATCCGCTGGCAGAAGAACCGGACCCGCATCATCAGCAAGGTCTATGTCGCGCCGACCTACCACGAGCTGCCGCCGCCACCACCAACCGAAATTGGACATGGCGGGCCGTTCGAGCAGAACGACAAGCTGCGTGACGTCGAGGCGATCGGCCTTGGCCGCATCGAGGCGCCGGAGGATGTCATCCTCGATCGCCACGACAACCTCTATGCCGGCTCGCGCCACGGCGACATCATGCGCTTCCTCGCGCCCGACTACCAGAAAATGGAGGTGTTCGCCCATATCGGCGGCCAGCCGCTCGGCATGGCCTTCGACCGCGAGGACAATCTTTACGTCTGTATCGGCGGCATGGGCCTCTATCGCATCAAGCCTGACGGCACGGTGGAAAAGGCAACCGACGAGACCAATCGCAGCATGCGCTCGGTCAACGACGACAGCCGGCTGCGGCTCGCCGACGACCTCGACATCACCGACGACGGCCTGATCTTCTTCTCGGAAGCGACTGTGCGTTACGAGATGGACGAGTGGCCTATCGATGGTCTCGAAGCGCGCGGCAACGGCCGCATCATCTCCTACGACACCAAGACCGGCACGACACGCACCGAGCTGCGCGGCCTCAAATTCCCCAACGGCATCTGCGTCGCCAGCGACGGCCAGTCGATCCTGTTCGCCGAGACCTTTGGCTGCTCGATCAAGCGCTACTGGTTCGCAGGCCCGAAGAAGGGCGCGGTCGAAATCGTCATGGACAATCTGCCGGGCTACCCCGACAACATCAACCTCGCCTCCGACGGCAATTACTGGCTGGCGCTGGTCGGCATGCGCAGTCCCTCGCTCGACCTCGCCTGGAAGATGCCGGGCTTCCGCCGTCGCATGGCCAAGCGCGTGCCGGTCGACGAATGGCTGTTCCCCAACATCAACACCGGCTGCGTGGTCAAATTCAACGAGCAGGGCAAGATCGTCGAATCGTTCTGGGACCTGCACGGCGAGAACCATCCGATGATCACCTCGATGCGCGAGCATCGCGGCTATCTCTATCTCGGCGGCATCCTCAACAACCGGATCGGTCGCTACAAGCTCGACAACGCCGATCCGAACTTCGTTCAGTATGACAAGCGGTGGGGGAAGCAGTCGTGATCGCTGCCGTCAGAGACTTCGCCAACCGCTTTCTCGGGCGCGGCGACGCCACCATCACCGTGCCATCCTTCGACGGCGCATTGAAGCCCAACCAGAAGCTGGAATCGGCCGAGACCTTGCTGACATGCGAGGCGCCGGAAGATATCGCCACCGATGGAATCAACCTCTTCATCGCGGACGGCCGGCGGCTGATGTGCCTGAGCGGCGGCACGGCATCGGAGGTGCGCAGCTTCGAGCAGCCGATATCGGCGCTCCGTGCACTTCCCGGCGGCGGCCTTGCCGTCGCGCTCGGGGGACGCGAGGTGCGTGTATACGCGAACCCCTCGGCCGAACAGCCGAGCGTGACGTTCGCCGATGCCGCGTTCAACGCCGTCAATGCGCTGGCGCTCGCGGACGACAACACACTGATTGCAACGGATGGCTCGACGACATGCGGCATCGACGATTGGGCACGTGACCTGCTGGAGCTCAATCGGACCGGCAGGGTGTTCAAGCTCGATCCCGGCAGCAAGGCCGTGACACGATTGGCCCAGGGATTCGGCTATGCCTTCGGCGCCTGCGCCCACGGCAACGCCATGCTGGTCAGCGAGAGCTGGCGTCATCGCCTCGTTCTTGTCTCGCCCGGCGCATCGCCAAAGGTCGTGCTTGCTCACCTCCCCGTCTACCCGTCTCGGCTGTCCAAGGCTTCAGGCGGCGGTTACTGGCTCACCGCTTTCACCGCGCGGACCCAGCTCGTCGAGTTCGTGTTGCGTGAGCCCGGCTACCGGCGCCGCATGATGGCCGAGATCGATCCGGCCTATTGGGTTGCGCCGCGCCTGCGCTCGGGGCGTTCGTTCAAGGAGCCGATGCAGGGCGCGCACATCAAGACCATGGGCGTCATCAAGCCGTGGGCGCCGCCGCGCTCCTATGGCCTTGTCATCCGTCTCGATGCGAATGGCCAGCCGCTCTATTCGCTGCACAGCCGGGTCGACGGCATCAACCACGGCATCGTCGCCGCCATCGAGATGGGCAACGATCTCATCCTGATCGCCAAAGGACCGGGCCGCGTCCTGCGATTGCCACTTGCTGGCCTTGCCGAGGAGTTTCGCCCA
Organism: Bradyrhizobium ganzhouense; assembly: GCF_049949285.1. Classification (NCBI taxonomy): domain Bacteria; kingdom Pseudomonadati; phylum Pseudomonadota; class Alphaproteobacteria; order Hyphomicrobiales; family Nitrobacteraceae; genus Bradyrhizobium; species Bradyrhizobium ganzhouense. The sequence continues at coordinate 1,050,068 of NZ_CP181318.1, read as the reverse complement.
TGAGCGACATTGCACTCTCGCTGCGCAAGGCGACAAAACTCTACGCCGGCGTGCCCGCGATCGACGGGGTCGACTTCGACCTCCGCCGCGGCGAGATCCACGCACTGGTCGGAGAAAACGGTGCCGGCAAGTCGACCCTTACCAAGGTGATGGCGGGCGTGGTGACGCTGACCTCGGGGACCATGATGGTCGACGGCGCCGATGTCGCGCCGAAGACGCCGCTGGAGGCGCGCAATCTCGGGATCGCCATGGTTTTCCAGGAGAACAGCCTGGTGCCGACCATGACGGTCGCGCAGAATCTGTTTCTCGGGCAGGAGAAATTCTACAACCGCCTGCGCGGCATCTACATCGCCGCCCAGCAATTCCTGCAATCGCTCAATTTCGACGTTACGCCGACCGCGACCGTCAGCGGCCTCGGCGCGGCCAAGAAGCAGATGGTCGAGATCGCACGCGCCGTCCTGCATCGCGCCAAGGTCATCATCTTCGACGAGCCGACCGCATCGCTGACGCCGGAAGAGAAGAAATACTTCTTCGACCTCGTCCGCGATCTCAAGAAGCGCGGCGTCTCGATCGTCTTCATCTCGCACGCCCTGGAGGAAGCCCTGCTGCTCGCCGACCGCATCACGGTGCTGCGCGACGGCAAGCATGTGGTGACCGACGATGTCGCCAAGTTCGACCGCGCCGCGATCGTGCAGGCCATGGTCGGGCGCGACCTCTCCAACACGCTCTATGGCGCGCGGAAGAGCAGCGTCCGGCCGGCGGGTTCGCGCGTTCTCACGGTGCAGAATTTGAAGATGGCGCCGATGGTGAAGAACAATTCGCTATCGGTATTCGCAGGCCAGATCACCGGCGTGTTCGGCCTCGTCGGCGCGGGCCGCACCGAGACGTTCAAGATCGTCGCCGGCGTGCTCAAGCGCGACTTCTTCCACGGCGGCGAAATCCTGCTGCACGACCAGCCGGTGCGCTATCGGGTGCCGGCGCCGGCGGTCAAGGCCGGCATCGCCTATGTCACCGAGGACCGCAAGGTCGAGGGCTTCTTCGAGACGTCCTCGATCGCACGCAACATCTATCTCGGCCTGCTGTCGAAGTTTCCGAAGGGCCGCATGATGCTGTCGCGGCGAGAAACCGACACGGTCGGCAAAACCTGGATCCAGAAGCTCAAGGTTCGCGCCATCGGCGACGACGGCAAGGTGGTCGAGCTGTCCGGCGGCAATCAGCAGAAGGTCGTGATCGCAAAGTCGCTGGTTCAGGAGCCCGACCTGATCATCTTCGACGAGCCGACCCGCGGCGTCGATGTCGGCGCCATCGTCGAGATCCACGAACTGATCAACCGGCTCGCCGACGAGGGCAAGGCGGTCGTAGTCATCTCGTCCTACCTGCCCGAGATCATGGCGCTGTCCGACCGCATCCTGGTCTCACGCCAGGGCAAGGTCGTGGAGGAGTTTTCCGCGCTGGAGGCGACGGAAGAGAAGATCATGTACGCGGCTATTCACTAGCGGCGGCGCCTACGGTTTGTGTCCCTTCTGGCGCAGCGCCTCGGTGAGACGCTGCTTCAGTTCGTCGACGGCCTTCTGGTTCGCGTCCTGGCCGATCTGCGCACTCGCTTGCGCCAGCGCATCCGATTTCTCCAAAAGCTTTCGGCCAGCCGGCTGGACATAGAACGCCTCGATCTGGCGCAGCTCTTCCACGGTGAAGCTGGCGGCATAGAGGGCGGCGATCTGGTCGATCATGGCAGCGGCGAACGGTGCGTAGATGTCGGAGCCCGGCGCGGTCATCGCATCATAATCGTGCTCGATCTCCGGCCTGTCCTGGGCGACCACGGGTCGCAGTTTAAGCATGAGCTGCGGGAGAGCCGCGCGATACTGATCGGCGATCTTCAGCGTGGTCACCAGTTTTCGCGCAGCATCCATCGCCTCGGGCGACGGCGCCTGCGCCTGCACCGATGCGTTGCAGACGAGGAGCAGAAGGGCGCCGACAATCGTCAACAAGAGCCTCGGCATGGATATCTCCTGAAAAATCGTTCGCGCGGCGCGATAGGTCCTTAGCGGCCAACGGGAGCTGCGGCGATGACCGTAACCGGTGCGCCTTCGGCAGCGGGCTCCGGCTCGTCGTCGACATCGGTCACCTTGACGAACAGGCTAGGCACCCGCTCGGCGCGGTCGAGCAGCCACGCCGCCCCGACCATAATGACGAAGCCAGCGAAGGAGACCGCGAGTTGCTCCCAGACGCCCCTTGTGTATTGCATCAGGATCCAATGCGCCGAAAACGACAGGAACACGCTGAGGCAAAAGATCGGGAGCGAGTGCTGGCCGCACAGGATGACCGGGCGCAACCATTTCAGATGCAACGCCTTCCAGTGGCGTGGGACGAAATAGGTCACCCAGATCCCGAGCGCCAGGAAATGCGTGAAGCGCAGCATGTCGAGGTCGCTCTTGTCGATCGGGTAGATCGCCTTGATCATCCATTTCGGGATCAGGGCCTCGAGCGCGTGAATGTGCCATGTCATCACGATCAGGAAGGCGAACGCAATCCATGCCGCCGCCAGGCTCATCACCGGCTTCGACCAGACCCATTTGGCGATCTTCTCGATCTGGCCGACGCCGCACCACGCGGCGACGACGAACATGAGTTGCCAGCAGAATGGATTGAAATACCAGGTCGTGCCCGGCGGATAGGAAGCGATATTCCAGTCGAACCAGCGCGCCAGCACATAGAGCACCGCGGACGCGGCGAGCGTCAGGTTCGGCCGGCGCACCAGGCACCACACGATGAAGGGCGCTGCGAGCACCAGCGTGATATAGAGCGGCAGCACGTCCAGATTGACCGGCTTGTAGCGCAGCGTGAGCGCCTGCCCGATCAGGATGTCCGGATGGTCGAGAAAATTGTGAACGTTGAACTCGTCCGCATACATCGGGTTGTCGAATCTCCTGATGGTGCGGGCGATCTGCGCGGTGAACAGCAGGAACAGCATGATGTGGGCGACATACATTTCCGCCGCCCGCCGCCACAGCCGCTTCAGCGCGGCGAGGAACCAGCCGCCGGCGATGATCGGCCCGTAGATCCAGCCGACCAGATAGCCGGAGATGAAGACGAAGAACTCGGCGGCGTCGCTGAAGCCGTAATTGCGCAAGGTCAGCCAGGCCACGACGTCGTGCGGGATGTGGTCGAGGAAGATCATCCACAGGCCGATGCCGCGGAAGAGGTCGAGCCGCAAATCGCGCTCGACCGGAGCCAAGAGAGCTTGCTGGTCCCGTATGGTCATGGCCCCGCCTCGGTCCGGTGGGCGTCGCGCCGTCGCGGCGCCGATGAACTCGGATGCTAAAATAGATCAATCAAATCGTCACCTGACCCGGCGACTAGCGTGCCAACGGTAGCCGACCTTGGCGCGCGCGCAAGGGACTTTGTCATGACAACGCGCCGGCCTCCCCACAAAGGGCGACGAAAACAACCCCATGCACAGTAGCTAAGTGCTTGGGCCGCTTGCGAAACTTAGTTGACCCGTCGGGCAAGAACGCAGCCGACCGCGACCGAGGCTCAGGTCAGCTGATCGCCCGCAGCGAGCATGCCGTTCAGCATCGCTTCGGCCTTCTGTTGCAACGGCTTCGCGCCGCTCTCGGAGGCGATCGCGATTGCGGCGCGCAAGGCGGAGAGGATGATGGTCCGGTTCTCCTCGCGCGATGGCGTCACCACGGCCTCGCCGAACAGGGCCTCGGCCTCGAGGCCGGAGAAGCCCTGCTGGCGCGCGGTGTTGCGCGCTTCGCGCAGCATGTTCTGGGCCGCCCGGGCATCGCCGAGCCGGTTGGTCGCCAGCGCCAGGTAGATCGACGAGCGCAGCACCGCCGAGGTGTAACCGACACTGCGCGCCTCTTCGCGCGCCTCGGCCAGCATGCCGCGCGCCCGGTCGAACAGGCCCTGCTCCAGATAGGCGATGCCGAGATGGCAGGCGAGCACCGGCACGAACAGCCGGATGCCGTGTTTTTGCGCCAGCACAAAACCGTCTTCGAGAATGGAAGCGGCCGCTGCCGGATCGCCCCGGCCAAGCATCAGCCAGCCGCCGCTATAGGCGGCGGCTGCGCGGTCATAGGGACGGCTGGTCTCGTCCGCAATCGCAACGGCCTCTCGCTGGAGCTGCTCGGCGGCGTCGAGCTCACCCATGACGGTGTGGGTGAAGCTTTTCATCATGCAGCAAAGCAGGAGTGTGTATTTCGGCGGCGTGCCGAACGGCGCACTCGCTTCCGGCCCTATGAGATGGTTACGGGCTCGCGCGAATGTCTGCTCGGCCTCGCGATATCGTCCGGCAAGGAAATACGCCTGGCCGAGATTGTATTGCGCAAGGTTGCGCCACCCCGGATTGCCCGACTCCTCGGCAAGATCGACGACTTCCTCGCCAAGAATGACAGCCTCGGCCGGCGTCCCATAGAAGTTCTGCCCACCCGCCATGACCGTCATGGCAGCGACCCTTCTGCCGACATCATCGATCTGGCTGGCCCGTTGGTCGGCCTCCTTTCCGAGATCGATCCACTCGGCGACGCGACCGGACCAGATGAATGCCATGCGCGCCTCCATCCGGAGATCGATGGCGTTCGTCTCCCGCGGGCGCGTCAACGGCGTCTTGTCGAGCGAATTCATCGCGGTCTGGAAGTAGTCGACCGCCTCGGCATAGGCCGATCGCACCAGACATTTCTGGGCGGCGCTTCTCCCGTAGTTGAATGCCTTCGCCCAGTCTTTGGCGCGGATGGCATGGTAACAGAGGGCGTCGGGATCATCTCGCCATGTTTCGTCGCTCTCGAAAGCCGCGAGCACACGCGCGTGGATGTCCTCGCGCGCCTTTTCGACCATTGAATCGTAGGTGACCTGGCGAACCATCTCGTGGCGGAACTCCAGCGAATCCTCCAATTCGCTATCGATCCGGACCAGCAGCTCGGCGCGATCGAGCGAGACGAGGCAGCCGCGCAGGGCATGTTCGGGCAGGATCGCAATCTTCCGCAGCGTGGCCTCGCTCGACCGCGCCCCCAGCGCGGCCGCGACCTGCAAGACGGACCGTTCCTGCTTCGACACACGGTCGAGGCGTGCCGCGATCACGCCCTGAATGCTGGTGGGAATACCGAGCTCGTCGATCGGGCGCACCAAAGCGAGGTCGCCCCACTCGCCGCGCAGGGTGCCGCTCTCCTTCAAGCCGCGGCAGACCTCCTCGATGAACAGCGGCACGTTGGCCGTGTGGGAAATGATCCGGCTCTTCAGATCGGCATTGGTCGCGGACGATCCGAGCATGTCGGACAGCATTTCCAGTCCCGAATCGTCGTCGAGCGGCCGCATCGCGACGACTTCGGCGTGGCAGCGCGCGATCCAGACCGGCATGCCATTCGGGCGGGAGGTGAGCAGCACGAGGAGATCGGGCACCGCCAGCGAAGCGATGGCGGCCACGACGACGTCGCTGGCCCGGTCGATCCAGTGCAGATCCTCCAACAGCAGGACCGTCGGCTGGCGATTGGCCAGGCTCTGGATGACGGCGCAGCTCGCATCGGAGATCACGCGCCCGCGGGCATGAGGCTCGAGCTCGTCCCATTGCGGGTTCGCGATCGGCACATCGAGCACCGCGTCGAGGGCACTCTGCTGGATCGCGGGCAGGTCCTTCAGGGGATCGCCGGGATTGCCGGGGTCCCTTGCGGCCGAGTCCATGGCCGACAGCAAGATTCGCTTGAGGGTGCTGAAGGGCGCGCTCTGGAGATTCGGGCTGCACTCGGCGTCGATCAGCCGCCAGCCCTCGGCCCTGAGCTTCTGGGCGAACTCATGCACCAGCCGCGATTTGCCGATGCCGGCATCGCCGAGCAGCAGGACAGTCTGCCGGCTGGCTTTCGCCTGCGTGGCCGCGCGGTCCAGCAGGGCTCGCTCGGTGGTGCGATCGACGAATCGCGAGACGCTGCGGGCGCGCCGGACCCGCCAGCTCGACAGATCGCTGGCCCCCACGATCCGGTAGACCGGCACGGGCTGGCTGAAGCCGCGCAGCGATTTGCCGCCCAGAGATTCGAATCGGACATGCCCGTCGGCGAGATTCTGGCAGGCTTCCGAGACGTAGATCTGGTTCGCCTGGGCCTCCTGCTCCAACCGCGCGGCCAGATGCTGGGCGGCGCCGCCGATCTCGTAGACCTTGGAGAATTCGCTGGCGACCATGTAGGCGACGACGTGGCCTGAGTGGAGGCCGACCCGGACCTGAAGGGCGGGATCACCGAGGCTGGCAACGCGCCGGACCAGCTCGATCGCGGCATGACACGCCAGCGGCGCATGGTTGTCGTCCGCGATCGGGGCGCCGAACACCGCGGCAAGCCCGTCGCCCAACTCCTTGCTGACGATGCCGCCAAACTGACGTACGGAGGCCCTCATGGCCGCCAGCGCCGGCTCGAGGCGCGAGACAGCCGCCTCCGGATCCAATTCAGCAACAAGACCCGTGGAGTCGATGACGTCAGCACGAAGAATCGTCACAAAGCGACGTTCGCTGTCGGGATCAACCCGTTGACGCACCGCGGCCCCGCATTTGGAGCACCAGCTATCGTCTGGACCGATCGCCGACTGACACGCGAAGCAATGCATTCCTGCGCCTCAAAGGTCGCGGCCCGTCTGTCGATCAGAATCCGCGAACGACTCTTGATGACAATACCGATCGACAACCACTTAGCAATCGTGCGCGCTCCTCGCCATTAGCTGGGCACAGCGCGGGTGGCGATCTGGACGAAACACAGTCCTGAGTGGTAGCGTCAAAAAATCCCGTCAAAAGGGGCCATATATTTCGGCAGCGCAAGGTTGGGCAAACCGACCGGCGTCGCGGAGCTGTATGCATTTTCGCAAAGCCAAGGACATTTTGAAGGAAAAGGCGATGGGCTCGAGACCTTACAGAGGCAAGCCGTTTAGAGATTTGATGAACAGCAATTACTACCCTCTGGCCAACATGAAGAAGAGCGTGGCCAAGCTCAAGGCATCGAAGGACATCGATCTGCCGACCTTGGAATACGGCCAGTACCATCTCATTCTGACACCGGCCTCAAGGTGGCCGCAGGGCAGCGCCGAGCACTGGCACAAGGAGAAGGGCCGGGCTCGCGTCGACCTCAGCGCCCAGCTGAACACGGTCCCCCTGTCCAGGGACGAGCCCGGGGTCATTCCCTTGACGCGGTGCGACCTGCTCGATGCCTGCGTCCGCAAGTGCTTCAACTCCGAGCCGCCAATCCCGATGAAGACCAACATCATTGCCCACGCGCCGAGCGATGCTTATGCAGACCGGCACGAGATCCGGTTGGAGTGGGAGTACAAGAAGGGCTCGGACAAACCGACGCTGCTCCATCTGACGATGGTCTGCCCGCACAGGCCGGAGAAGGGCTGAGCGGGGGCGAGATCGCAACGGCATCTTCTGATCTGAACGGCGCGGGTCGGACTTTGCCGGCTCGCGCTTTTTGTTGCGTGGGTCGGAAACGCAAAGGGTGATTACGGGGTTTTGAGCACCTCATCTCCTAAGACAAAATGGTCGCGCCCGGCCGGCCGTTACTGATCAACGTCGCTAAAAATTGAACGGGGGCTAGGAGACGCGCCGCCCATCTCGCGCGCTGTGTTTGACGTAATCGGTTGTGAACGTGAAGCTGACCGAGCGCTTTCGGACAACTCCTCCCACATCCAATCATTTCGTTCGCGTTCAAGCTCGCGCTGGCGCTTATCTTTTCGTTCTGCGACCTTCTCGACACCACTCTCGATCGAACCATAAAGATATTGCGCGCTTTCCAGCACTTCAGAGCCCTTGTCATCAAGAAAGCGCACAAGATCAGTGACCGCCGAATTTAGATCATCAAAACTGTCGCTCGGCTCCAGGTCGAGATCGGCATCCTCGGCGCACGTCTCAATGGCCTCCTCATACTTGGGAATTAGATCAATCTTTATCCGCGAAACCAGGTTTAGCAAGGTAGCCACTGGGAAAAGCTGCAAGATACGCTCGTCGTCTAGGCATGATACGTCAAGGCCTTCAAAGAGATCATATTCCAGGGTGCCAGCCATCATCATGCGAGCTTCTGACGGGAGAATATTGAGGCTTTGTGCACGCGCGTACGCACGCACCTTGGGATCATAGGCCGATCGGTAACTTGAAGTAGCCTTCCGATCAAAGAAGCCCGGAGCTTTAGCAAATACAGCGCGCACAACCGAATCAGATGCCTTGTCGGCCAAATAGCTGAAGAGCTGGCGATTCAAGCTCGCTTCATCCGGAGTTTCAAGCAAGCGCTCCACCAACAGACCGTCAAGTGTTTCTGGCAGCAGCACGAAATCGCCAATCACAGTCTCAGAAGCGCACGCGGTGTTCGACAGAACCGTTTCGACCTTTACTCCGCGCAAATACAGTTCACGCATTCCTTCTGTCTCGCCAAGCGTGGAGGCAAGCGCATCGGCGAGCGTTGGGTGCTTGAACGTCCAGAAGGATTGGCCGCCCTCCGCTTTCTCGACAAGAAACGACCCCTTCAAGTGGCCTAGCGCTTCGCCCAGCGCCTCGCGATCGACGTCGTAATGGCGGATCACCAATTCTTGCATGTTGGCGGAAGGGTTTCCAATTGCCATCTTGCCGCCGTGCAAGAAAACGAGCGTAAGCGCAGCACGGCTATCCTTGGAAAGTTCCTTGATCGTGTCGTGCAGAAATGTGCGGTTAGCGCGAATGAAACGGACGAGAGAATCGCGAGTGAGCTGAACTTTTTGAGTATAAGCGCAATCGCCTAGTTGTCGCGCGATCTCCGGGATCAACAATTCCTCTTTGGCCAGTTCTTCAACATGATAATTCTTGAGATACGTTTTCCATTGCGTGGGCTGATTTCCGGCCTTGATGTGATTGTAGAGAATTTGGCTTCGTTCATCGGGAGTCAAATTCCCGACTTGAACTATTGCTTCTTCGTTCCGAAAAAGTGGATGATTACGTGATCCGAGCTTTGGTTTGGCGGCTTCGTAAATATGTCGCCGTGACGTAAGAACAAATGAGTTTCCTCCGGCAATCGCCGCTTGGACTTTGGGCATCATATTTATCCAAGCATCGACGAAATCTTGCCTTAACTGGTTCGGGCCAAACGCATCATCAATCCAGTATAGTGCGCCGCCTTCGTCGGGATTCCAGTTCTCCATTAGCTCGATCGGGCCGTCCGCCTTAAAGCAGCGGTGCCGAGGATTGTCGGCCGCGACCGTCGCTAAGACGGCTGCGATAGTTGATTTACCGGTTGCCGCGTCCCCGAGCAGCATGACGATCTTGTGCTTCGCAAGGGCGCGGACGGCTTTGACGTGCGGAGTAGTCGTCACATAAGTTCGTAGAGAACTCTGAAGGTGCCCAAGAACGGCCTTGGCTTGTTTTGCGCGTCGATCATCGAGGATGAGGGATAGATCACCCAATCCATAGACAAGCGGCACAAACGCGCGAAGCTTGCTGCTACTGCAAATAACACGCGTCAGAAACTCCTTTCCAAGAACGTGCGGGCGCCTTACTCCAAGTTCCCTCAATCGCTTTCGAATTTTGACAGCGACAGGAGCAGAAACCGACATGCTGGTCATCAAGATGTATCGGTCAGCCAGTCCTTTTTCCAAAAGCAACGCAATATGTTCTTCCTCGACTGCCAGATCGCTAGGCTTCAATGTCCGACCGGCCACCGCGCTAAATTTGCACTGAACCGTCGTGAGTTGATCAGGCCCGCCAATACGCTTTGAATTCAATACCGCGTCTTGTCCGTCGTCATGCGCTTCCCGAAAAACCTCGACGGGTGTGCTAAGGACATCTTCCATCACATGTGCGCACAGATCTTGGAATGCTTTCCAACCGATTGTGTGGAGTGCAAGATCTCGGTACGGACCCTGCGCTTGCGCTAGCGAAGGTATTTGATCGACAATCTGCAAGGTCTAGGCTCCTCGTATCGCCTTTGAAGACGCGATAGCTTGAGGCAAACATGAACCTGAGATATCTGGCAACGGGCAGATCGGCTCCAGTACAGCTTTTATGTGTATTGCTAACCAAATCCTGCGGGTGAAAGCCGGGGGGATTCGAATTAATCGACCCGAACCGGCCTCGCTGAAGGGCGCAGCATTTGTCCTAGCCGACTTTGGGCAAACAAAACCGTTCAACGAGCGGATTTTTGATTTTTCTGTTGTCAATGCAGGATTTTTATTGGTTGCGGAATAGATTTGAACCTACGATCTTCAGGTTATGAGCCTGACTAGCTATTGAGCTGCTCTATCTTACGTTAATAGAAACTCTCCTCTATTTGTGCAGGGAAGTAATTTCGCAGAACTTTAGCGTCGTGTACTAGGTTACATGACACCCAAGTCTTGGACAGGGGCGCATGCCGGAAAAGCAGACACTGGCTGACGAGAACAGGGCCGCTCTCGCCGAGATCACCAAAGGGACCTTGGCCGCGTTCGAAAACGCCGAACGGCTCTACTTTGAAGCAACCGTGCTCGCCGGAGCCAAGGCCTACAGCCGAGCACTATTTCTTCACCAGATTTCGATGGAGGAACTCGCAAAGGTGGAGGCGCTAGGCGCGCTAGCGAGCAATGTCCTCATAGGAGGTCACGTCGATCTCGTGGCGGCGACGAAGCAATTCACTCACCATAAAGCCAAAAACTACATCAACGCCTACATGCTCCCGCATTCGGAAACGGAAGAAGCGGCCATGAAGGCCGGCGACGTAGACGCGTCGATCAGGGCTTTCAAAGAGAGGCAAGCCGCCTTTCATCGGGAATCGAACGACGCAAAGAACGCAGCCCTCTACGTCGACCTTGTTGACGGCGCGTTCGTTGCCCCGGCCGAGCGCGTGACGAAATCCATGGTCAAGGCGATGGCCAGACAGAACGAGAGTTTCCTCGGTCTAATGGCCCCCAAGCGGGATATGATGGTTAAATGGAACGAGAATCCCGATGCCGCCATTCCGATCATGAATTCGCTCAAAGAAACCATGATCCGGCTTATGAATGATCCTGACATCAATCCAGCCAAGCTCCCTGACTTGCTGATGGACACGCTGATGGAATCCATCCCAGAAAACAAGCGCCCGCCGAACAGGCGGAAGACCAAATAGGATTACAGTGACAGTCACTGTAATTCGTAATCATTCTTAGTCCAACACCAACACGAATGTTCAGAGCGGTGCCACCGGAACTTCACCGGCATGCCGGGACGACGGCCTTCGCCGTCGACCCGCCGGAGCATGCGCCTCGTCAGCGAAGGCCGCCGGTGACGTGAAGAGTCTCGCCCGTGATGTAGGACGCGTCGTCCGATGCAAAGAAGGCCACCGCGGCGGCGATCTCCTCAACCTTGCCGATGCGGCCAAGCGGGGTGGTGGATTCGATCCACTTGCGCATGTCGCCCTCGTGCAGGCCGGCCGACACGACGCCTTCGGTGGCGATCATGCCTGGATTGACGGCGTTGACGCGAATCTTGCGCGGCGCGAGCTCCTTCGACAGCACGGAGGTGATCGCATCCACCGAGGCTTTGGTCGCGGTGTAAACGGCGGTGTTCGCCGGTGCGATGGTCGATACGCCGGAGCTGATGTTGATGATACTTCCGCCATTGGCGTTGAAGTGCTTCGCCGCTTCACCCGAGACCAGCAGCAGGCCCAGCACATTGAGGTCGAAATGCTTGTGGAAATGCTCAGGCGTGATGGCCTCGAGCGGGGCGAACTCGTAGACGCCCGCGTTGTTGACGAGGATGTCGATCGCGCCGAACGCCTTCATGGTCTCCGCGACAACGCTCTTCACGTCCTTGGCGTCGGCCAAGTTACCATGGACCGCGACGGCCTTGCCCCCCTTGGCGATGATGGCGGCGACCACGCGGTCGGCGGCCTGCTTGCTGGAGCTGTAATTGACGGCGACCGCCGCGCCCTCAGCCGCAAGCCGGGCGGAGATTTCGGCACCAATGCCTTTGGATGCGCCGGTCACGAGCGCAACTTTGCCTTCGAGTCTCTTGGTCATCGCATGTCTTCCGTTGCTCGGCGGGATGCCGATATTCAATAGTTCAATACTAGTGAACTATTGAACGAGTGCAAGGGGCATGCTATATTTTGGGCATGGTGCAGTTCGTTCACCCATCGCGGGACGAGATTACGCTGGCCGGAGTGCTCGGAGCCCTCGCGGATCCCATGCGGCTGCGCATCGTCAAAAGCCTGGTCGCACAGAACGCTTGCATGTCGTGCACCGAGGCGGCACCTTGCCCCGAGATGGCGAAATCGACCCTGTCGAACCATTTTCGCATTCTGCGGGAGGCCGGCCTGATCCGGACGTCAAAGCAAGGTGTCCAGCACCGCAATGTCGTGCGCGAGGAGGACATCAATGCGCGATTTCCAAAACTGTTGAAGATGATCCTGAGCTTTCCTGACTGAGAGCATTCGCGCACGACAAATTGGTGAATTACAGTCCACAGATTGTCACCGTAGTCTCAGAAGTTCCTGGGCGAAGGCTCCGGCGCCAAGCCCGACACTTCCGAGCCCTGACGAGGCTCGGCGCAACAGTTTGGTCGGACGTGATCGCCGGAGCTCGCGCGACATGTCCCACGCCGAAGGCTAGCTCTCGAAGAAGCCGGGATGCTTCTCCACGAAGGCATGCAGCTCGCGCGCGACGCGATCGAGATGGTTGGCCATCTCGACCTTGGCCCCTTCAGGATCGCGATCTGCTATTCTGCGGTAGATCGCCTCGTGCTCCATGTAAGTTCCTTTGAGCCGGCCCGGCTCGGGCAGCAGCGTGCGGCGAACGCGTTCGAGATGAGTTCGAATCGGATCGAGGACTTCGCCGACACGCGCGAGGCTCAGGCTCTCGGTCATCTGGTGATGAAACCTGGTATCGAGCTCGTGGAAGCCTTCGAGGTCTCCGCTCGCGATCGCAGCCTTCTGATAGGCGAGATTCTGGCCGAGCGCGCCGATCGCATCGTCCGACATGCTGGCCGCGCAGACGCCGACGACCTCGACCTCCAGCGCGCGACGCATCAGCATCCACTGGCGGACGTCCTCGAGATGAATCCTGGCGACGTAGGAGCCGCGCTGCGGCTCGACCACGACGAGTCCTTCGAAGGCGAGCCGGTTGATCGCCGTGGTGATCGACAGCTTCGACACTTCAAAGCGCGCGCACCATTCGTTCTTGTCGATCGGCGTTTCGGGCGCAAGCGTGCCGGAGACGATGGCGCGCTTCAGCGCAAGATAGGCCTGATCGACTTTCGACCCGCCTGTGCTGCGCCCGCGCGCTGACCTCGCGCCGCCACTGAACCCGCCGATTGAATGCATGCTCTGTTCCCCCGGCCGATCTACACATTTCGACGCCGCAACGCCAATCGCGACCAAAAGGCTTGACGAGCATCGACTGATATAACTAGCATATCAGTAATAAGCAAAACGATCACCTGCGGCTCGATGTCTGCAAGGACTGTCGGCACGCCGGGAGGAAAAAGCCGATGGAGACACGCTTCGGCGCGCTCGGGGCAGACGACGAGCGCGGTGCATCGCGCTCCTCGCGCGTGGTCGAGCTTGGCAGCCGCGCCAGCGTGCCGGGCGGACATGCCGTGCTCTGCGCAGAGCGGGTCTCCAAATCCTTCGCCGGCGTGAAGGCACTCCACGACGTCGACTTCGATCTGCGCCACGGCGAAGTGCACGCGCTGATGGGCGAGAACGGCGCCGGCAAGAGCACTCTGATGAAGATCCTTGCCGGCGTCCACACGAGCTACGACGGCATCATCCTGGTCGAGGGCCATGCGGCGTCCTTCAACGGCGTGCGCGATGCCGAAGAGGCCGGCGTCGCCATCATCCACCAGGAGCTCAACCTCGTTCCCGAGCTGAGCATCGCCGACAATATCTTCCTTGGCCGAGAACCGCTGATCGGCGGCGTATTGATCGACCGGCGGCGGATGATGAGAGCGGCCGAGCGGCTGCTGGCACGCCTCGGCGTAACGATCGCGCCTGACACCAGGATTGCCGGCCTGCGCGTCGGCGAGCAGCAGCTCGTCGAGATCGCCAGGGCGCTGTCGCTCAATGCGCGCATCCTCATCATGGACGAGCCGACCTCGGCGCTGTCGTCCTCGGAATGCGACACGCTGTTCAAGATCGTGCGTCAGCTCGCAAGCGAAGGCGTCGCGATCATCTACACATCGCATCGTATCGATGAAGTGCTGGAGCTTGCCGACCGTGTCACCGTGCTGCGCGACGGCCGGCGCGTGGTGACGGCACGAATCGATGAACTCTCACGCGGAGCCATCATCTCGGCGATGGTCGGCCGCGAGATGTCCGCAAATGAACGCGGCGCGACGGCGCGGGACGGCGCGGTCGTCCTCTCGGTGCAGGACCTGACGCTGGATACGCTCGGTCCGCACGGATGGCGGCGGACGCTGCACGGCGTGAGTTTCGAGCTGAAGCGCGGCGAGATCCTCGGTGTCGGTGGTCTGCTCGGATCCGGCCGGACGGAGATCCTGGAGTCGATCTTCGGCGTGGCGCGCGGCTGGCGGACCGGCAGCATCGCAATCGACGGTGCGGCGGTCGACATCAACTCTCCTTCCGACGCCTACCATCTCGGCGTCGCGCTCGTCAGCGAGGATCGCAAGGAGCGCGGCCTGCATCTGGCCGCCTCGATCTGCGATAATGTCGCGCTGCCCTCGATTGGCGCGCTCTCGCGATATGGCCTGCGCGCGTTCGGTCGCGAACGCGCGCTCGCGGCCGACATGGTCAAGCGGCTCTCGGTTCGCTGCACGGGCATCGGCCAGGAAGCCGCCACGCTGTCCGGCGGCAACCAGCAAAAGGTCGTGATCGGCAAATGGCTGGCGACCGAACCGCGCATCCTGCTGCTCGACGAGCCAACCCGCGGCATCGACATCGGTGCCAAACAGGAGATCTACCGGTTGATCTTCGATCTCGCCGCGCAGGGGCTCGGCATCATCGTGGTCACCTCGGAGATGCCCGAGCTCCTGCTGTTGTCCGACCGCATCCTCGTCATGTGCGAGGGGCGGCAGAGCGGCATCCTCGCACGCGAGAACGCGACGCAAGAGACGGTGATGCGCCTTGCGGCACCAGGGATGGCGAATTGGGCGCAGGACGTCGCATCATGAAAGCCCTGTTCCGCCTGCTCTCCCGCACCAAGCTCTATTGGGGGCTCCTGCTGATCTGCCTGATCGGCGCCCTCATCTCGCCGCATACGTCATCCGGCCACAACATCTTCCTGTCCTACGGCAATTTGACCGACGTACTGCGCCAGGTCTCGATCACTGGACTGGTCGCGACCGGAATGACCATGGTCATCCTGCTCGGCGGCATCGATCTGTCGGTCGGCTCAGTGATGGGCTTCTCGACGGTGATCTGCGCGATGCTGCTGACCAAGCCCGGATGGACCTCGGCCTCTGTCATGGGCGTACCGGCCGCGATCTTGGTCGGCGGCGCTGCCGTGGCACTGGCTGCACGATTCGTGTTCGCCGGCCTCGCGCGTGGCCGCGATGTCAGTGCCGGACGGCGGCGCGAGATCTCGCTGCCGCGCTGGCAGAGCATAGGCATTCCCGGATTGCTCGGCCTTGTCGCCGCCATCGCAATCGGGTGGTGGACGATGAACCAGGTGCCGGCCAAGTTCGGCGTTCTCGGTGTCCTGCTGATCGCACCCTGCCTCGCGATGATGCTTGGCGGCATCAACGGGCTCTTGATCGTCACCGGCCGGCTGCAGCCCTTCATCGCGACGCTTGCGATGATGGTCAGCGCACTCGGCATCGCGCGATTGACGGCCGGGTCCGACAACGCCGTGGTACCGGTTTACACCGGCACCAATGCGACCGAGGCCTTTGAGCTGCTGCGCTCGATGCTGTGGGGCGTATTGCCTGTCCCGAGTGTCTTCTTCCTCGCGGCTATCTGCCTGTTCGGCGCGATCCTGCGCTTCACCACATTCGGGCGCTATGCCTACGCGATCGGCGGCAACGTCGAGGCCGCAAAGCTTTCCGGCATCAAGGTCGCGCAGGTGCAGCTCACGGCCTACCTGTTGTCGGGCCTTCTCGCGGGGATCGCCGGCGTGCTGTTCGTCGCGCAGTACAGGCAGGGCAAGCCCGACGCAGGCACCGGCCTCGAGCTCGACGCGATCGCCGCCGTCGTGATCGGCGGCACCAGTCTGATGGGTGGCCGCGGCGGCCTCGCCGGCACCTTCGTCGGCGTCCTGATCTTCGGCCTGCTCTCCGACATCCTGCAGCTTCAGAACATCGACTCCAATGTCCAGCTCGTGATGAAGGGGTTGATCATCGTCTGCACCGTGCTGGTGCAGGAACAGAATCTCGGCCAACTCGTCGCGCGATGGCGATTCCGCCGGTCGGGCGAGGCACACGCCGATCCGAAAACAGCCGAGCCCTATCGGCTGCCAAGCGCCGCAAAGGCTCAACTCGCAAGGGAGGATCTCGATGAAGCGTCGTGAATTCTTGAAATTGTCGACCACCGCGGCGGGGGCCGCAATGACCATCTATCTGCCGGCCGGTTGGACGCCTGCAAGGGCCGCCGGCAAGTCGAAAGTCGGCTTCAGCCAGTGCACCACGCTGGAGCCGTGGCGCGTGCAGTTCAACAAGGACATCCAGGCCGAGGCGAAGAACCATCCGGATATCGACCTCATCATTACAGACGGCCAGGACAAGACCGAGAAGCAGGTCGCCGATTGCGATAACCTGATCGTACAGCAGGTCAACGTGCTGCTGATCTCGCCCAAGGAATCGGCCGGCCTGACCGGCGTTGTCGAAAAGGCGATCGACGCCAAGATTCCCGTTATCGTGCTCGACCGCAATGTCGACACCAAGCGCATCACCCAGTTCATCGGCGGCGACAACGTCGCGATCGGCAAGGCCGCCGGGGAGCACGCAGTGAAGCTGCTCGGCGGTCCGGGCAAGGCGGCCGGCAACGTCGTCGAAATCTGGGGCGGCATGGGCACGCAACCTGCGCATGACCGGCACGACGGCTTCCATGCCTTCACCGACAAGGAGCCGGGCATCAAGTACCTGCTCAACAACCAGTCGGGCGACTGGAAGCAGGACAAGGCCTACGACATCATGACGACCGCGCTTCGCAACAACGAGAAGATCGACATGGTCTACGGCCATAACGATCCGATGGCCTACGGCGCCTATCTCGCCGCCAAAGACGCCGGCCGCGATAAGAACATCAAGTTCATCATCGGCATCGACGGACTGCCGGACGAAGGCGTCACCTGGGTCTCCAAGGGCCAGCTCGCCGCGACGTTCCTCTACGCAACGCCCGGCGCGGAAGGATTGAGGCAGGCTGCAAAGCTGCTCAAGGGCGAGAAGCTCGATCCGGTCATCACTCTGCCGACGATGCTGATCACCAAGGAGAACGCGCCGGAAATCCTGAAGAAGAACGGATTGCTCTGATTTGGTTGAAAGGTACCCCGGAGAGCCGGCGCTTCATCTCGCACCGGGCTCTCCGTTCACCTCGCGGCTGCCTCGGCGGCTGTCTTGGCGGCTGTCTTGCCGCGCCAGATCGACATCCGGCGGAATCGGCAATGATCTTTGAGGTTTGACATGAGCGCTGCCATCTTCGCCAGGCAGGATGGTGTTTGGCTAAATGAACCGGAACGGTGGACCGCGCAGGGCGATCGCCTCGAGATCGTCACCGACAAGGCCACCGACTTCTGGCAAAAAACCCACTACGGGTTTTGCCGCGACAGTGGCCACTTTCTGGGTTTTCGGACCGCGGAGGCGTTTACTGCCGAGTTGCGCATCACGTGCGATTTTCAAGAACTCTACGATCAAGCCGGCATCATGGTGCGCATCGATGCGGAGCACTGGGTCAAAGCTGGAATCGAATTTTCGGACGGGCGCGCCATGCTGTCGAGCGTATTGACCAACGGACAGTCGGATTGGGCAACAGCCCCCTATGAGCACGATACCGGCGATTTCTGGATGCGTGTCACCGTCGCGGACGGCGTGCTGCGATTGCAGGCGTCGGCTGATGGCAGAATCTGGCCACTCGTCCGATTGGCTCCTTTCACCAAGGCGCAATCCTATTGGGTCGGGCCCATGGCTTGCACACCCGAACGAGAGGGATTGCCGGTTACGTTCACGCGATTTTCCCTGAAGCCGCCGCTCGGCAAGGATCTGCACGATCTCAGCTAGCGGAGATACACGCGGTGGCCCAGCAGAGTTGACGGCGACCGCCCCAAAACGCAAAAATGGCCCGCTTCAAGCGGGCCATTTTCCTGTCGGAACCGGTCATTCAGAATTTGGCTGTGGGGATAGGATTTGAATTGGCTCAGCCGGCGGCAGTTGCCCCGGCATAGGACGCCGCGCGCTTCGTGCGGTTGTCGATGCTGAGAGCGCCGGCGCCGAAGGCCGCGATCTGGAGCAAGCCGCCCGCCATCATCACGTTCTTGAGGAAGTGAATCATCTGGTTCTGGTCGGCGAAGTTGCTGTGAAACGAAACGGCGGTCGCGATCGAGAACACGGCCAGCACGAGTCCGACAGTGCGGGCCTGGTAGCCTGCGATCAGCAGCAGGCCACCGCCGAGCTCGACGGCGACGGCCACGGCAAAGGCGAGCGGCGGGAACGGCAGCCCGACGGCATTGATGAGACCTGTGGTCGCGGCATAGGCGCCGAGCTTGCCGAGGCCGCTCATGGCAAACGGGAGGCCGATCAGAACACGGCCGACGAAGGGGAGATATTTGTTGACACTCATGATCGTGATCCTTGCTCGAGTTGGTTGAATGCGGCGGAGCCAGGTCCTGGTTTGGTCAAACCCGCCTCGCCGGTCGCGAACCATGTTGGTGTTCGCTTCCCCCCTGTTATCGGCCTGAACGAGCCCGGCGATTAGTCGGTCAATTTCGGACGGATCGTTCCATCTCGTGAACGATCGCCGGCCGTCGCCGGCCTTGCGCCACGTCGTTCAGCCCATGGAACGCTCCGTCCGATTCATGGCGGCTAATGCGGCGGGCCAGGCGTCGCTATAACCGCCTCATCGAATGGAGACGGATCATGTTCGACATCTTGAAAATCAAACTGATCGAAACGCTGCGGAGCTTCCAGCAGGCCTGTCTGACACCGGTGCCGCGGGACGATGACGGAGACGACGGCGACATCGCCACGCCGAAGACCAGCGTCGATGATGATGTCTAAAGCGCGAGCTGGGCGATCCGTGCGGGGTGTGCCGCGACGATTTGGCGTTGAAATCTGGGAGAGATTGTGATGCGGATGAACACCCTGATCCCGCCCGGCGCGGGAGGGATTGATCCGGCGGCGCCTTTCATGCGGGACTTCAACGATCTCTACTTCTTCGCAGCGGTGGTCAAGCACGAAGGATTTTCGGCGGCGGCCCGGGCACTCGGCTTGCCGAAGTCCAGGATCAGCCGCCATGTCGCGCTGCTGGAGGAGCAGTTGGGCGTTCGCCTAATCGAGCGCTCGACGCGCCGGCTGAGCATCACGGCGGTGGGGCGCGACGTCTACCGGTACGCGCAGACGGTGGTCGACGCCGCAGACGCCGTGGATGAAGTGGCCCTGCGGATGAAATCCGAGCCTCAAGGCCTGATCCGCATCGGCTGCCCCGTCGGGGTCCAGCGCGCGCTTGCGCCGAAACTGCCCGAGCTTTTCACGAAATATCCCCGCCTCAGGGCGCAATTCCTCATCACCAACCGGCCGATCAACCTGATCGAGGAGCAGGTGGATGTCGCGATTCGCATCCGTGAAAATCTCGATGCCGACGGCGAGATGCAGATGCGCAAGATCGGGATCAGCCGGAGAATCCTGGTCGCGAGCCCCGCTCTCCTGAAAGAGCACGGCACGCCGAAGGCGGCGGGCGATCTTGCGCGGCTGCCGATCCTCGATGCGACCGAAGCGCCGGGACCGCGGACCTGGGAGCTGTCAGGCCCGCGCGGGCAGAAGGCCGCGGTCACGGTCGAACCGAAGGTCTCGGCCGGGGACTTCACCATTCTCATTCAGGCGGCCCAGGCCGGGATCGGCGTCGCGCTGCTACCCGAGCTCGAATGCCAGGGGGCGCTAAACGATGGAAAGCTGGTGCACGTTCTGCCGGACTGGAGCGCAAAGGACGGCATCATCCATCTGGTGTTTCCGTCCCGCCGCGGCATGCTGCCCGGCGTTCGCGCCATGATCGATTTTCTGGCCACAGCGCTGAAGGCGCAGGTCTAGGGCGCCATCTTTGCGCCGGCCTGCCAAAGCTACACGACATGCTGCTCCACGCGCGCGACGGAGCCTCCCAGCAGGCAACCCACTGGCCTCTCATCGGCGAAGCCGAGGCGCACACGGATTTCGGACAGTGCCCCCATCGCGCGGCCCTGCATGATGGTGATCCGCTTGCTATTGGGCTCGACGAGGTCATTCTCGAGCAATCCGAACGCCAGCGCCGCGGCGGCAATGCCGGTGGCGGCATCTTCCGGATAGCCCGACGATTTCGGAAACTGCCGCGCCTCGAATCGGCGTTCGCCCTGGTGGTCGATGGCGTAGGGATAAAGGCCGGTCGATCCGATCCGCCCACAGCACGCCTCGATCGACAGCGGATCCGCCACCAATTCGTTGAGTTCGCGGACGCCCTTCATCGGGATGAGCGTCTTCACGCGCGAGGTGACGGCGTTCTGTATGGGCAGGTCGAGCAGATCGCGACGCGATAGCTTGAGCGTCGACAGAACGTCCTCTTCATCGGCACGCGAGAGATCAACGACCTTTCCGACCGGCTGGCTGATCTCGACGGACGGATCACCCGAGCCCGCACGATCGACATAGCCTGTCACCGATCCACTGCGGGTCTCGATGCGGACCTGTTCAGCGGCCAAGCGCCCCTTGGCCGCGAGCACCCAGAGCGCGCCGATCGTCGCGTGACCGCACATCTCCATTTCGTGTCGCGGAACCCAGAACCGGAAGACATAGTCGGAGTCGGGTCCCGGCGCCGGCAGGACGAAGCCCGACTCATGCCCAAAATGCTGAGCGACCGACTGCATCCCCGCAGCAGGAAGGTTCGATGCATCGATGACAATTGGACAGGGATTGCCGCCCCGCCCCATGTGAGTGAACACGTTGACAAGCTCGACCTCGGTCATCGGATGGCTCATGTCATGGGAGGTAAGGTGCGACGGCGGCGACAACAGCGATGGTATAGCTGTTGCTGTGACGTCCGAGAAAGCCGATTTGGCCGGGCGGCTCGGCACGATTGAGGCGGCCCCAAAACAAAAATGGCCCGCATCATGCGGGCCATTTTCGTATCCGAACCGGTGAGGTCCGAATTTGGTTGCGGGGATAGGATTTGAACCTATGACCTTCAGGTTATGAGCCTGACGAGCTACCGGGCTGCTCCACCCCGCGTTAAACCGTTGCTTTGCCTTTGTGAAACTACCGGGGACGGTGGATCAGGGCCGACGCTGCTCGCGTGGCTTGCTTCTCCCGTCCCGAAGGCTTCCCTGGAAGGCAATCCCGGGGCAAAGCCCGTCGGGTGCGAGGGGTATGTACCAACCCGGACCGCCTTTGGAAAGGGCTGAGGGGACGTTTTTTTCGACTTTATGACAGCTAGCGGGCGCTGATTCCGGCCGATTTGCCGCACACTTGCCAGAAGTTCCACAAACCGCCAGCTTGCGGCAACAAAACAGAGGCGAAACGCCGATTTGGGGAGGACCGCCTTGAACAACACCTTGGATCGCCCCTTGGCGAGTGCTCCGCTGGCCGCGCTGACGGACAGCTTCCAGGCCATGGTCGCGCGGTCGCGGGCCGAGCCGGCGCCTGATTGCGCCGCGCGGCTCGACCGGCTGGCGCGGCTGCGTGCCGTGGTCGCGGACAATGAAGAGCGCTTCCGGCAGGCGATCTCGGCCGATTTCGGCCACCGCTCTGCGGTCGAGACCAATATCGCCGAGACGATGATGGTGTTCTCCGAGATCCGGCACGCGACAAAACATCTGAAAAGCTGGATGGCGCCGCAGCGCGTCGCGACGGCGCTGCAATTCCTCCCCGCGCGCAACCGGCTGATCCCGCAGCCGCTTGGCGTCGTCGGCATCATCGCGCCCTGGAATTATCCGCTGCAGCTGACGCTCGCGCCCGCGATCGGCGCCATCGCCGCCGGCAACCGTGTCATCATCAAGCCGAGCGAGCTCGTGCCGCATTTTTCGGCGCTGCTGAAGGAGACCGTCGCGCAAAAATTCGATGCGACGGAGTTGCTGGTCACCGGGGTAGAGGACGAGATCGCAAAAGCCTTTGCGACGCTTCCGTTCGATCACCTCGTGTTCACCGGTTCGACCCGGGTCGGGCGGCTGGTCGCGGAAGCCGCGGGGCGCAATCTCACGCCTGTCACGCTCGAGCTCGGCGGCAAGTCGCCGGCGATCATCGATGTGTCAGCCGATCTCGACGAGGCGGCCGAACGCATCGCCTACGGAAAACTGCTCAATGCGGGGCAGACCTGCATCGCGCCGGATTACGTGCTGGTGCCGGAGGGCTCATTGCAGGCCTTTGCCGAAAAGGTCCGCGCGCAGATGCGGCGCATGTTCGGCGCCGATCCCGCCAACAAGGACTACACCTCTGTTATTTCCGACCGTCATTACGCACGGCTCGAAGCGCTGGTCGCAGATGCCGCGCAGCGCGGCGCAAAAATCCTGCAACCGGCCAAGGCTGACGATCCGAACTGGAAGGCGCATCGCAAATTTCCGCCGACGCTGATCGTCGGTGCCACCGAGGAGATGGCGGCGATGCAGGAGGAGATCTTTGGCCCCGTGCTGCCAGTGCTCGGTTATCGCGATCCGGCGGAAGAAGCGATTGCCTTCATCAACCGCCGCGAACGGCCGCTCGCGCTGTACTGGTTCGGCAGGGACCGCGATGCGCGCGACGAGGTGCTGGCGCGCACAATCTCCGGCGGCGTCACCATCAACGACTGCCTGTTTCACTTCGCGCAAACCAACCAGCCGATGGGCGGCGTCGGCGCATCCGGCACCGGCGCCTATCACGGCGAATGGGGTTTTCGGACGTTCAGCAAGCTGAAGCCGGTGTTTTACCGCTCCAAGTTCAACCGCCTCGCCGATCTCTATCCGCCCTATGGCGGCAAGATCGCGCGGCTGGAGAAGATGATGCGGTTCATGTCGTAGGAGCTACAAACACCGTCATTGCGAGGAGCGAAGCGACGAAGCAATCCAGATCGTCACCGCGGAAAGATTCTGGATTGCTTCGCTTCGCTCGCAATGACAAGAACAACAAAAAGCATTCGCAGGGGGAAACATCAGTGACTGAGACATTCGATTTCGTGGTCGTGGGCGCGGGCTCCGGCGGTTGTGCGGTGGCGGGGCGGCTGTCGGAGGATGCGGCAACATCCGTGGCGCTGCTCGATGCCGGCGGACGCAACGACAGCTGGCGGATCACCACGCCGTTCGGGCTGGCTCTGCCATACAAGGCGGCCAACTGGGCCTTCGACACCGTGCCGCAAAAGGGATTGAACGGCCGCATCGGCTATCAGCCGCGCGGCAAGGGCCTCGGCGGCTCCTCGGCGATCAACGCCATGGTCTACATCCGCGGCCACAAATGGGATTACGACCACTGGGCCTCGCTCGGCAATACCGGCTGGTCGTATGCGGACGTGCTGCCCTATTTCAAGCGTTCGGAGAACAACAGCGACTTCGACGGCGAGTATCACGGCAAGGGCGGCCCGCTGCATGTCAACAGGCTGCGCTCGGACAATCCGATCCATGACGTCTTTCATCAGGCCGCGCGCGAGGCGCAGTTCCGCATCCGCGAGGACTTCAATGAAGAGGATCACGAAGGGCTCGGCAGCTACCAGGTGACGCAGCACAAGGGCGAGCGCTGGAGCGCGGCGCGCGCCTATCTGCAGCCGCACATGGACAAGCGCGCGAATCTGCGCGTCGAGACGGGGGCGCATGCCACGAAAATCCTGTTCGAAGGCGGGCGCGCGGTCGGCATCGAATATGTGCAGGGCAAGCAGACCAAACAGCTGCGCGCCCGCCGCGAGGTGATCCTCGCCGGCGGCGCCTTCCAGTCACCGCAATTGCTGATGCTGTCGGGCATCGGCGATAGCGATGCAATTGGCAAGCACGGTATCAACGTCGTGCATCATCTGCCGGGCGTCGGGCGCAATCTGCAGGACCATCCGGATTTCGTGTTCGTCTACGCCTCCGACTATCCGCACTTCGTGCACGCATCGCTTGGTCGGTTGCCGTCCCTGCTCCGCGCCATCCAGCAGTACCGTAAGGAGCGGCGCGGGTTGATGACCACCAATTTCGCCGAGTGTGGCGGCTTCCTGAAGACCCGGCCGGATCTCGAAGTATCAGACATTCAGCTCCACTTCGTCATCGCGATGCTCGACGACCACGGCCGCAAGAAGCACAAGGAGGCAGGCTTTTCATGCCATGTCTGCCTGCTCAGGCCGAAGAGCCGCGGCAGCGTCTGGCTGAAGAGCGCCGACCCGCTCGCGGTACCCATGATCGATCCGAATTTCTTAGGGGAAGCGGAAGATCTCGAGGCCATGGTCGCGGGCTTCAAGACCACGCGGCGGCTGATGGAGACGCCTGCGCTGCGCGCGTTGCAGAAGAAGGACATGTTCACGTCCGATGTGCGAACGGACGATGACATCCGCGCCATCCTGCGCAATCGCGTCGACACCGTCTATCACCCGGTCGGCACCTGCAAGATGGGCCTTGATGCGATGGCCGTGGTCGATCCGAAGCTGAAGGTGCATGGCGTGGACGGCCTGCGCATCGTCGACGCCTCGATCATGCCGACGCTGATCGGCGGCAACACCAATGCACCGACCATCATGATCGGGGAGAAGGCGGCGGACATGATCCGGGCGGAGGTGCGGTAGCGTAAGGCTGCCGCGTCATTCTCCGCTGGCGTCCCGGATCGGCGCTCCGCTTGTCCGGGACAACAGCGGAGAGGATGGTTTCTTTACACGCCTCGAATAAGCCTGAAATAGACGCCCCTCTCAGCTTTCGGAGCCAAAAAATACCGACGATTTTAGCGATCTGAAACCGGAACGATCGGTTCAGCGTTCATTCGTTCCATCGGCAGGGTTGCGCTCATGAATAGCTTCGATCTCGCGGTCTATGCGGCGCTCGCCATCGCGATCGGTTTCGGCTTCAAGACCGGCCTGCTGCGCAGCGCCATGACCATTCTCGCTTATCTCCTCGCGGCCCCCATTGCGGTTTCGCTGATGCCGATGATCGCGCCGCAGGTCGCCGGCAATCCGAATGCGCCGCTGGTCCAGAACTGGATCTGGTTCTTCGGCATCTTTTTGGTGGTCGGCATGTTGCTCGGATATATCGGCCGCTTCGTGCTGGACGACACCATCCGCGATGCCGGGATCGGCGACCGGCTTGGCGGTGCTGCCCTCGGCGCTATCCGTGTCGGCCTCGTCGCCACCACGCTGGTGCTGGTGTTCGACCAGATCGTGCCGGCCAATCACCAGCCGCCCTTCCTCGCCGGCTCGCAGCTGCGGCCGCTGTTCTCGGCGGTCGGGCAAATGGGCTTCAAGTCGCTGCCGCCGGAGGCCGCCGCCGCAATCGACCGGCTCAAGCAGGAGCGGCGCATCTGACGTGTTTGGGCATGATCTCTTCGGAAAACCGCTACACACTTTTCGCTAACGCGCCCTTCGGCTCCGGATCATGCTCGTTTGCATCGCCGCAGCCCGCGCCATGCATTTTGACGCGGCTCGATCCCTTATCAGGACCGCCGAGGTTGGCTAGAGTGCCGGCCGTCCAAAAACCTGCCTGACATTACGGGAGTGAAACTGTGGATCTTGGGATCAAAGGTCGCCGCGCCATCGTCTGCGCATCCAGCAAGGGCCTGGGGCGCGCTTGCGCCATCTCGCTGGCCGAAGCCGGCGTTGACGTCACGCTGACCGCGCGCGGCGCCGACGCCCTGAAGAAGACGGCCGACGACATCCGCAAGGCCTATCCGGGCGTGAAGGTCACCGAGATCGTCGGCGACATCACCACGCCTGCGGGGCGCGAAGCCGTGCTCAAGGCCTGCCCCGAGCCCGACATTCTCATCAACAATGCCGGCGGCCCGCCGCCCGGCGATTTCCGCAACTGGACCCGCGACGACTGGATCAAGGCGATCGACGCCAACATGCTCACGCCGATCGAGCTGATCAAGTCGACGGTCGACGGCATGATGGCGCGCAAGTTCGGCCGCATCGTCAACATCACCTCGGCCGCGGTGAAGGCGCCGATCGACATTCTCGGCCTTTCCAACGGCGCGCGCGCCGGCCTCACCGGCTTCATCGCCGGCCTGTCGCGCAAGACCGTGATCAATAACGTCACCATCAACGGCCTGTTGCCGGGCCCGTTCGAGACCGACCGTCTGACCGGCACCGCGAAGGCCGAGGCCGACAAGCGCGGCACGACGCCGGAGCAGATCTTGGCCGAGCGCGCCAAACTCAACCCGGCCGGCCGCTTCGGCCAGCCCGACGAGTTCGGCTATGCCTGCGCCTTCCTGTGCGGCGCCAAGGCCGGCTTCATCACCGGCCAGAACATCCTGCTCGACGGCGGCGCCTTCCCCGGCACGCTGTAACGGCGATCGCGCTTCAACCTCTCCCCAGCGGGGAGAGGTTAGGCGAAGCCCGCGGCCCGATCGAATACCCAGAGCGATTCCATTCTACACAACCGGCGTCGTCCGCTCGTCGCTCCAGTCGATGCCGAGCTCATCCATGCCGTCGGCCAGGAGATCTCCGAGCATCGGCTCGCCCAGCAGATATTGCACGGCCTCACGCCGGGGTGCCTTGAACTCGCTGCGCGCTTCCACGGCGCGTTCGCGCAGATCGTCCCACTCCTCCACATCACCATCGCCGCGGCCGAGCCACATCAGCGTAACGAGGTCGAGCTGCTCGTCTTCGTTCAGCGCCCCGATGAAGCCCGCAAGCTCGGCTGCGACCGGATCGGACGAATTGTCCTCCAACACGTCGATCTCGCCGTCGTCGGCGGCGTTGGAGCCGGAATCCGGATCGGAGTCCGCTTCCTTGACGTCGAATTCGCGGGCCTTCTCGATGATGAAGGCGACCTTGTCGGCGGAAATCGCAAGCTCTGGCATGGGCTCCCCCTGCTCGTCATTTGGATGGTTCCAGCTTCCCGGATAACGCAACATCACGACAGATGATCCATTGCGTTCGACGGCGGAAGACCGCATCTTTCGCGAAAGCAAGAAAATGAGGGGCACGCCCATGCAGTGGAAGGTAGGCCGAGTCAAAATCACCAAGGTGGTGGAATTGGAGACGGTCGGCTCGACCCGCTTCATCCTGCCTCTGGCCAGCAACGACGAGATCCAGAAGCTGCCCTGGCTGATCCCGCATTTCGCCACCGAGGAAGGCCGGCTGAAAATGTCGATCCATTCGCTGGTGGTGGAGACGCCGTCGCGCCGGATCGTGGTCGATACCGGCCTTGGCAACGACAAGCAGGGCCGCAACGTCCCGACCTGGAATAACCGCAACACGCCATTCCCCGAGATGATGGCGGCGGCAGGCTTCGAGCCAGACAGCATCGACACCGTGCTGTGCACCCATCTTCACGTCGATCACGTCGGCTGGAACACCAGGCTGGTCGGGGGCAAATGGGTGCCGACATTCCCGAAGGCGCGTTACGTGTTCGGCCGCGCCGAATACGAGCATTGGCGCGACCATTCGACCGAACCGGACAAGCAGGCCGTCTTTAACGATTCCGTGAAGCCGATCGTCGATGCCGACCGCGCTGATCTGATCCC
This sequence comes from Bradyrhizobium ganzhouense, assembly GCF_049949285.1. NCBI lineage: Bacteria > Pseudomonadati > Pseudomonadota > Alphaproteobacteria > Hyphomicrobiales > Nitrobacteraceae > Bradyrhizobium > Bradyrhizobium ganzhouense. The sequence continues at coordinate 1,022,386 of NZ_CP181318.1, read as the reverse complement.
GAGCGACCATCGGCTCAGCGACGAGATCAGCGTGATCCCGAGCCCCGGCCACAGCCCCGGGCACATGAGCATCTTGATCCAGTCCGACGGCGAGCAGGGGCTGCTGACCGGCGACGTCGCCCATCACCCCTGCCAGATGGCGCATCTCGACTGGTCCTCGACCGCGGATTCCGACCAGAAACAATCAGCCGCGACGCGGGCCGCGTTGTTCGGCCGGTTTGCCGATACGCCGACGCTGGTGATCGGCGGGCATTTCTCGGCCGGGCATATCCGGCGGGAAGGGGATGCGTTCAGGTTCGAACCGTTAGGATGATCTCGTGTCCCGGACGCGGTGCAGCGTGCAACGCTGCTCCGCAGAGCCGGGACCCAGAATGCCGCAGCATGGGCCCCGGCTCTGCAGCGCATCACCATAGCGCGTCGAAGACGCGCGTAAACGCGCTCTTGGCGCTGCGCAGCGTCCGGGGCACGAGACCGACAGCCCGCCCACCGAATTGAGAGGGCTGCAATGCGCCCCCTTTTGAGCGGTTGAATTTCCCGCCGCCCTGTTCCATGAAGCTATTTAACCGATCAGTCCATCCCAAGGGAGAAACGAGAATGAAGCTTGTTCGTTACGGCGAAAAGGGTGCGGAAAAGCCCGGCCTGATCGACACATCCGGCCAGTTGCGCGACCTGTCGGCGCATGTGAATGACTTCACCGGCGAGGCCTATTCGCCGGACTCGCTGAAGAAGCTCGCCGCCCTCGACCCGGCGTCGCTGCCCGCCGTCTCCGGCAAGCCGCGGTTCGGCGCGCCCGTCACCGGAATCTCGAAATTCGTCGCGATCGGCCTCAACTACAGCGACCACGCCAAGGAGACCGGCGCCGCCATTCCGACCGAGCCGATCATCTTCATGAAGGCCAACACCTCGCTGTCCGGCCCAAACGATAAGGTCGAGAAGCCGCGCGGCTCGACCAAGCTCGACTGGGAAGTCGAGATCGCCGCGATCATCGGCACGCGGGCAAAATACATCTCGGAAGCCGATGCGCTGAACTACGTCGCCGGCTACTGCGTCTGCAACGACGTCTCCGAGCGCAACTTCCAGACCGAGCGCCTGGGTCAGTGGACCAAGGGCAAGTCGCACGACACGTTCGGCCCGGTCGGCCCCTGGCTCGCCACCAAGGACGAGATCAAGGACGTGCAGAACCTGTCGATGTGGCTCGACGTCAACGGCCAGCGCCGCCAGACCGGCTCGACCAAGACGATGATCTTCTCGATGGCCAAGTGCATCTCCTACGTCTCGCAGTTCATGACGCTGCTGCCGGGCGATATCATCACCACCGGCACCCCGCCCGGCGTCGGCCTCGGCATGAAGCCGCCGACCTTCCTCAATGTCGGCGACGTCGTCACGCTCGGCATCGAAGGCCTCGGCGAGCAGCGCCAGGAGATCGTTGCGGCGTAAGCCGCGACGACCTCTGTCGCAACACCGTCATTGCGAGCGAAGCGAAGCAATCCAGAACCTCTCCGCGGAAGCAGACTGGATTGCTTCGTCGCCAGCGCAAAATTGCTTCGCAATTTTGTCGCGGGCTCCTCGCAATGACGAAACCAATTGCCGGTCATCCCGTAGGACATTTCCCCATGAAACTCTCCTTCTCCGCCGCCTCGCCCTTCGCCCGCAAGGTGCGCATCGCCGCGATCGAGCTCGGGCTGATCGACAAGATCGAATTCACGCCTGCAACCGTCGCCCCGGGCCAGGCCAACGAGGACTATTCGAAGATCACACCGCTGAAGAAGCTGCCGGTGCTGATCACCAATGACGGCGACGTGATTTTGGACTCGTACGTCATCGTCGAATATCTCAACGAGATGGCCGGCGGCAGCCTGATCCCGGATTACGGTCCGCGGCGCTGGAAGGCCAAGACCAATCACTCGCTGATCAACGGCATGCTCGATTCCATGCTGCTGTGCCGCTACGAGAAGATGGTGCGGCCGCAGGGCCTGCAATGGCAGGCGTGGTCGGACGACCACTGGAACCGGGCCTGGACCGGCATGGCGCGCTTCGAGAACATGCCCGATGTCCTGAACGGTCCGTTCGACATCTCGCAGATCGGCCTCGTTTGCGTGCTCGGCTATGCCGACTTCCGCTTCGCCGATTGCGGCTGGCGCAAGGCCTATCCCAAGCTCGACGCCTTCCATCAGAAGATGCTGGAGCGGCCGTCGGTGAAGATTTCGGTGCCGCCAGCGGTGTAGTACCGGGACAGCGGGGAGAAAGACGATGCGCGATCGCTTCCCCCGCCTCAGCATTCTCGGCGCGAGCCTCGTGCTCGCGTTCGCCGTCTCAGCCACTCCCGTGCAGGCAGACACCTGCGGATCGCCATCGTCAATCGACGACGGCTGGATAACTGCGTCGCCCGACAGCGTCGGCATGGACGGTGCGCAACTCTGCGGCATCGCTGCACGATTAGAGCAACGCGCGACCTCGGTCCATTCGGCTGTCGTCGCGCGCCACGGCAAGCTCGTCTTCGAGCAATATTTTCCCGGCTACGACCAGCCTTGGGGACAACCCGACGGCCAGTACGAATTCACCGCAACGACGAAGCATGACATGCGCTCGGCAACCAAGAGCGTGACCTCACTGCTGGTGGGAATAGCGATCGACCGCAAGCTCATCGCGAGCGTCGATGAGCCCGTTCTGAAATTCTTCCCTGACACCGCAGCAGTGAAGCAACCGGGATGGGACGCCATCACGCTGCGCCATCTGCTGACGATGTCCTCCGGCATCAAATGGGACGAGGCGCGAGCCTGGACTGATCCAAAAAATGATGAGCCGCATCTCACCTTTGAAGCCGATCCGATCGGCTATGTGCTCGCAAAGCCGGTCGCCGCGCCGCCGGATGCGCTGTGGACCTATAATGGCGGCGGGACTGAACTGCTCGGCAACATCCTCGAGCGCGTCTCGGGCAAACCGCTGGAGGCGTTTGCCCGCGAGGTGCTGTTCCAGCCGCTCGGAATCGCCGATCTCGAGTGGAAGGCCTATAAGAACGGCAAGATCGCAGCGGCCTCAGGCCTGCGCTTGCGGCCGCGCGATGCGGCGAAGATCGGCCAGCTCGTGCTCAATCGCGGCCAGTGGAACGGCCAACAGGTTGTCTCCGCCGAATGGATCGCGCAATCGATCACGCCGCGCTTCCAGGCGATCGGCCTTTTCGGCAGCACGCAGTTCTATGGCTATCAATGGTGGATTGGCCGCTCGCTGGCCGGCGGCAAGGAAATCAAATGGATTGCCGCCTTCGGCTGGGGCGGCCAGCGCATCTTCATCGTGCCCGAGCTTGATCTCGTCATGATGACCACCGCTGCCCAATACGGCCAGCCGAAGGAAGGGCTGGCCGCGATCGACATCCTCTCCAACATCGTCATTCCATCCGTGCGCGACGCGCGTTGAGCGCAACGCGTTCGTGTGTGCGGCGATGTAGAGCAACTTTCTTTCCGTCATGCCCGGGCTTGTCCCGGGCATCCACGTTCTTACAATCAACGGCAACAAAGAACGTGGATGGCCGGGACAAGCCCGGCCATGACGAGGAAACATCATGACAACACTCCCCGACATCCCGCTCCCCGCAGGCATCCGCTCGCGGTACGTCGACGGCATCAATGGCTTGCGCATGCATGTGCTCGAAGCCGGCTTCGAGACCAGGGGCCGTCCCTGCATCCTGTTGCTGCATGGCTTTCCCGAGCTCGCGTTCTCCTGGCGCAAGGTGATGCCGGTGCTCGCGGCTGCCGGCTATCACGTGCTCGCACCCGACCAGCGCGGCTATGGCCGCACCACCGGCTGGACCGCGGACTACGACGGCGATCTGACGCCGTTCTCTCTCCTCAACCTCGCGCGCGATGCGCTCGCGCTGGTGTCGGCGTTTGGCTACAGGCAGGTCGATCTTGCCGGACACGATTTCGGCAGCCCGGTCGCGGCGTGGTGCGCGCTGATCCGGCCCGACGTGTTTCGTTCGGTGACGCTGATGAGCGCGCCGTTCGGCGGAGCGCCGCCGTTACCCTTCAACACCGTCGATAGTCCCGCGAAGCCTGCGGTCGAAGACCCTGTTCATCGCGAGCTCGCCGCGCTGCCGCGCCCGCGGATCCACTATCAATGGTACTACGCGACGCGCGCGGCGAACGCCGACATGCAGCACGCACCGCAGGGCGTGCATGATTTCCTGCGCGCCTATTATCATCACAAGAGCGCGGACTGGATCGACAACAAGCCTTATCCGCTGAAATCATGGTCTGCAGGCGAGCTCGCAAAGCTGCCGACCTATTACGTGATGGACCTCGGCGAGACCATGGCCGAGACGGTCGCGAAAGAGATGCCCTCGCCGGCCGCGATCGCCGCCAATCGATGGCTGCCGGACAGCGACCTCGCCTATTATAGCGCCGAATATGGCCGCACCGGATTCCAGGGCGGGCTGCAGTGGTATCGCTACGGCACGACGGGCATGCTCACCAACGAGATGCAGCTGTTTGCGGGCCGCAGCATCGACGTGCCCTCGTGCTTCATCTCGGGCAAGCAGGACTGGGGCACTTATCAGCGCCCAGGCGTGTTCGAGGCGATGCAGGGACGCGGCTGCACCAGAATGCTCGGTTGCCATCTCGTTGACGGCGCCGGCCATTGGGTGCAGCAGGAGCAGCCCGCCGAAGTGAGCCGGTTGCTGCTGCAATTTCTCCACCGCGCCGCCACAGCCTGAAGCGACGTCACTCTCTCGCCACAAGGCATTAATCGGCGGTTCAGGGAACATCCGGCAATGTCTGACGTTGCGAGATACCGGAGCTGGGTCCGGCGACTATGGAGAACGACATTGGACAAGAAGATCGCCGGACTATTGGGAGCGGTGGCCGCGCTCGGAGCGCTCGGTACCGCCCAGGCAGCGCCCGCACCGACGGACGTCCTGCAGGCGAACTCATACGCCGACCTGCTGGAGCCGATTGCAAACGCCAGCGCCCTGCTGCAAGCGATCGATGAAGCGGCCCCACCAAAAACCAGCGAGAATGTTCAGGTCGCTCAGTATTACTACCACCATCATCATCACCATCACCACCACAGCTTCTATCGTCGTCGCTATTACGACTACGACGCCCCGGTCGTGGTGGTCCCGCGATATCGGCGGTATTATCACCACCATCATCACCATCATCACCACCACCATCACAGCTTCTATCGCCGCGACTACTGAGGTCGCGACGCCAGGAATGAGATGAACAGGACCTGCGGGTCCTGTTTGCTTTTGGTGACGAGAAATCGGGAAAGTTAGGCAAAAATCGCGCATTGGCCAGGAATGGTCACCCACCCTATTCGTTACGAGCTTTCTCCTTTGCCGCGCGATGCAAGTGCCGGTAAGTGCCATCGAACACCGTATCGGACGAAGAGGTCCATTCGGTGCCGGCCGCCAGTTTGGGCCGATTGGTGTAGATTCGGCGGGCCTGCAGCTCGCGCTCTGCCGCTTCCTCCTCGCCCATAGGTTCGAGTTCGAAGTTCGCTTCCTCGGGAATCACGATGATTTGCGCGAAGGGCTCGTTGGGTCGGAAGATGTGCGTTCGGCCCTCGGCCGGCGCCTTGAAGACGCAAAAGAACATCATGGGCCACCAATTGCGGATCAGCGCAGGGACGGCAATCGGCACGGTGTCAGTCGGATCGGCATAGAAGCGCGGGTGCGGCTCGGTGCGAATCGCCATACCTTTCTCGACCTTGAGATCGAGCAGGATCTGATAGGTGTAGAAGGCGTCACCAAACTTGCGAAACGGCGGCCATTCCGCGCCCCCTTCCGGCGGCTCGCCCCAATCGGCATCGAGGATCAAGTGACCCTCCCTGGTCGTGACGTGAAGCTCGAAATCATAGGGATAGAACAGCTCGATGCCGTATTGCGCGCCCTCGGAAAAGGGCACGCAGTGCCAGACCTGCTCACGCGAACCATTCGCGCGAGGTTCGCGCTTGCCCGCCCATCCGGGGATTTCGAGCTTGGTGCGGCGCGGCGCCAACCGCGGATCGTTCAGACGAAACTTGACCTTGTCCATCATTCACCCGTCCACCCACATTTCAAAGATTTGAACCTGTCCGTCGGAATCCGGTTCCATGCGCCCTTGTGACGGCCCTTCGCAAGCGTTCGCTCGGCTCGCGTGAATTGACCCTGAACGAATTGCAGCCTATATCAATTTTAGAATCGTTCTAAACAACACCGGACGCAGTCAGTGAAGAATTTTGCCGATTTGACCGAACGCGAGGTGCTCGCGGTGGCAATTTCCTCCGAGGAGGAAGACAGCCGCATCTATATGAGTTTCGCCGAGGACCTGCGGGAACGCTACCCGGACACGGCCAAGATCTTCGAGGAGATGGCCGAGGAAGAAAGCGGCCATCGGCATCGCCTGCTGAAGCTCTATGAAGAGCGTTTCGGCCAGCATCTGCCGCCGATCCGCCGCGAGGACGTCAAAGGCTTTCTGCGCCGGCGTCCGATCTGGCTGACCAAAAACCTGCCGCTCGACACGATCCGCAAGGAAGTCGAGACTATGGAGCTCGAGGCCGAGCGTTTTTACGCGAAGGCCGCCGAGCAGGCCGAGGATGTCGGTGTCCGCCGCCTGCTCGGCGATCTCGCCGAGGAGGAGAAGCATCACGAGAACCGCGCGGTCACGCTGACTGACGAGATTTTGAAGCCCGACGTGCGCGCGGAAGAAGACCGCACGCGGCGGCGGATGTTCGTGCTGCAATATGTACAGCCGGGCCTCGCCGGCCTGATGGACGGCTCGGTCTCGACGCTGGCGCCGCTGTTCGCCGCCGCCTTCGCCACACACCAGAACTGGCAGACTTTTCTCGTCGGCCTCGCCGCCTCGATCGGCGCCGGCATCAGCATGGGCTTTGCGGAGGCGCTGTCCGACGACGGCTCGCTGACGGGCCGGGGCTCGCCCTGGCTGCGCGGCATCACCTGCGGCGCGATGACGACGCTCGGCGGGCTCGGTCACACCATGCCCTATCTCGTGCCCGACCACTGGGCCAATGCGTTCTGGATCGCCACGGGAATCGCCGGCATCGTCGTGTTCTTCGAATTGTGGGCGATCGCCTTCATCCGCGCGCGCTACATGGACACGCCGTTCCTGCAGGCGGTGTTCCAGATCGTGCTCGGCGGCGCCATCGTGCTGGCGGTCGGGATCTTGATCGGGGCGGCGTAGGCGACGGCGATGACGAGACTCCGTTCATGTGCCGTCGCGGTGACAAGCCTGGCCGCTTCGATCCTTGCATCAAGCGACGCACACGCCACCGACGAGATCCAGGTCTACAACGCCGGCATTGCCGCGATCGGCCAATTCACGATCCAGCAGCACCTCAACTATGTCGCGCTCGGACAGAAGGACCCGCCATTCCCGGGCGGCTTCCCCTCCAACCACAGCCTCAACGGCACGCCGGAATTCGCCTATGGCATGACCGACTGGTGGGAGCTCGGGCTCTATCTGCCGTTCGCCGTGCAGGACCGGCAATTCCTGTCCGATGCCTTCAAGCTGCGCACGCTGTTCGTCTCGCCGCATGCGGAGCAGCGCAATTTCTTCTACGGCGTGAATTTCGAGCTGAGCTACGAAATGCCCAAATTCGCGCAGACCCGATGGGGACTGGAGATCCGCCCGATCATCGGCGTGCGCAATTCGCAGTATGAGTTCATCGTGAACCCGATCGTGGATATCGGCTTCGGCCGCAAGGGCGAAGCCGATTTCGCGCCCGCCGCCCGGCTGGCGCGCAACTTCGGCAACGATGTGTTCGCCGGCTTCGAATATTATGCCGATTTCGGCGAAATCGGGAATTTCAGCAAGCTCCCCGACCAGCAGCACACGCTGTTTGCGGTCACCGACTTCAAGGCCGGCGTGTTCGATGTGAATTTCGGTGTCGGCTACGGATTGACCCCGGCGTCCGACCGCCTCGTGGTGAAGACCATCATCGGCTACGCCTTTCCAGTGCCGGGGCAGAAATCGGACGGCAACACGCGCATGAGCAGCGGGCCGGTCAATCCGTTCACCCACGCAGCAGCACGCGGCTTCCAGCCCTGACAGGCGCGGGCGCTCAACGCCAGGATCCACATGACCGTCCATCTTCAATACGCCACGCCTGCCAAGGTCTTCCACTGGCTCATCGTCGTGATGCTGGCCGTGCAATACCCAATCGGCTGGCTCATGCCGGATATCCATAAGGGCATGAGCCCGGGCGCCGGCATGACGTTTCATGTGTCGATTGGGATCACGATCCTGGCACTGACCGCTCTGCGCCTCGTCTGGCGTGTCACCCACCTCGTCACGCCCGAGAGCTCTCTCCCCGCCTGGCAGCGCGTGTCTTCGGAGGCCGTGCACTGGCTGCTCTACGCGCTGGTGCTGGCGACGACGATCTCGGGCTGGCTGTTTGCGTCCTTTCGCGGATGGTCCGTTTCGTTCTTCTATCTCGTGCCGTTGCCGATGCTCGCGTCCGACAACCCAGCCGCCGGCCGCACCATCGACGGACTCCACCAGGCGATGGAATGGGCGCTGCTGGTCACTATCGCCATTCATGTCGCGGCCGCGCTCGCGCATGTCTTCATCTATCGCGACCGCGTCATGCAGCGAATGCTGCCCGGGTAGCATTCAGGACAGATCAACCGCGATCAAACGGCGGTTGCGGCATCGGGTAAAACTGCGCATCATCCCTCCAGTGAAGCGCAGGAGCATGTCGTGGCGAAATCGGAATGGAGTTACAAGAGCGCGGTCGAGCTGTCGGCTGCATTGACGGCGAAGAAGGTCTCCGCTGTCGAGCTCACGCAGGACGCGATCGACCGCATCGAGCGTCACGACGGCAAGGTCAACGCGATCTGCGTCCGGGATTTTGATCGCGCGCTGAGCGCGGCGCGTGACGCGGATGCGGCACTTGCCCGCGGCGAGCGCAAGCCGCTGCTCGGCCTGCCGATGACTGTGAAGGAATCCTACAATATCGCCGGCCTGCCCACCACGTGGGGTATTCCTGCGCAAAAGGACTTTATTGCCAAGGAAGACTCGCTGCCGGTCACGCGGGTGAAGGACGCCGGCACCGTCGTCATCGGCAAGACCAATGTCCCGCTCGTGCTCGCCGACTGGCAGAGCTACAACGACATCTACGGCACCACCAACAACCCCTATGATCTTGGCCGCACGCCGGGCGGCTCCTCCGGCGGCTCGTCGGCGGCGCTTGCCGCAGGCTACGGCCCGCTGTCGATCGGCTCGGACATCGGCGGCTCGCTGCGCGTGCCGGCTTTCCATTGTGGCGTCTATGCACACAAGCCGACCTTTAACCTCGTCGCCATGCGTGGGCATGTTGCGCCACCGGCGCCGCCGCTGCCATTCGAGCGCGACCTCTCGGTGATTGGTCCGATGGCGCGGAGTGCAGCCGACCTGTCGCTGGTGCTCGACGTGATGGCCGGGCCCGATCCGATCGAGGCAGGTATCGCCTACAAGCTGGAGCTCCCCGCGGCGCGTCACACAGCCTTCAAGGACTTCCGCGTGCTGGTGATCGACACCGATCCGGTGCTGCCGACCGACACCGCCGTACGCGGCACCATCAATACCCTCGCCGACAATCTCGCCAAGGCCGGCGTCAAGATCGAGCGCAGCAGTCCGCTGCTGCCGGATTTCGCGGCCTCCTCGCGGCTCTATATGCGCATGCTGCTGTCGTTCCTGGCCGCGAGTTTTGCGCCCGACGTCTATGCCGGCGCCAGGGCGGCTGCGGCGGCGCTTCCCGAGGGCGACAACAGCCTCGCCGCCGAGCGGCTGCGCGGCGTCGCACTCAGCCACCGCGACTGGGTGGCGGCCAACGCCGGACGCACGCGGCTGCGGGCACAATGGCGGGAACTGTTCAAGACATACGACGCTGTGATCTGCCCGATCATGCCGACGCCGGCCTATCCGCACGACCATTCGCCGGACCAGGAAACCCGGCGCATCACCATCGACGGCAAGCCGCACGTCTATCCCGACCAGCTCGCCTGGCCCGGCATCGCCACGCTGCCCGGACTGCCCTCCACGGCAATCCCGACCGGCTTTGCGCCGGACGGCCTGCCGGTCGGCGTCCAGATCGTCGGCCCGTGGCTGGAGGACCGCACGCCGCTGAAGCTGGCCGAGCTGATCGAGCGCGAGTTCGGCGGGTTCGTGCCGCCGAAGATGTTCGACGATTGATGCTCCGTAGCCCGGATGGAGCGCAGCGTAATCCGGGACGGACTTGCATGGAATAAGCACCCCGGATTGCGCTTTGCTCCATCCGGGCTACGGACTCAAAGCGCTAGCTATCAAACACAATCACGCTGCGCAGCGTCTTGCCGGCTTTCATGTTGGCAAAGCCCTCGTTGATCTCGGACAGCTTCAGCTTGGCCGAGATCCAGTCCTCCAGATGCAGCCGGCCACGCAGATAGAAATCGACCAGACGCGGCATGTCGACGCGGAAATGGTTGGAGCCCATCGACGAGCCCTGGATGCGGCGCTCGCGAAGGAAGTCGAAACCGTGCAGCTCGATCTTCTGGCCGAACGGGATCATGCCGACAATGGTGGCGGTGCCGCCGGAGGCGAGCATGCCGAAGGCCTGCTCGGCGGTCTCCTTGCGGCCGAGCACCTCGAAGGAATGATGCACACCGCCATTGGTGAGATCGCGCACCTGCTTCACCACGTCGCCGTCGGCAGGATTGATGATGTCGGTGGCGCCGAGCTTTGTCGCAAGCTGGAGCTTTGCCGGATTGGTGTCGATGGCGATGATGCGGCCGGCGCCGGCGATCTGCGCGCCGTTGATCGCGGCCATGCCGACGCCACCGCAGCCGATCACAGCGACGGTCTCGCCCGCCGTCACCTTCGCCGTGTTCACCACCGCGCCGTAGCCGGTGATAACACCGCAGCCGATCAGCGCGGCAAGATCGAGCGGCATTTCTTTGCGGATTTTGACGATGGCGTTCTCGTGCACCAGCATCTGTTCGGCAAAGGACGAGAGGTTGAGGAACTGGTGCAGTTTCTCAGGCTTATTCCACTGCATCCGGTTCGACGCGCCCGGCAGCAGTTTTACGGTGGTGTCGGTGCAGAGCACGGTGCGGCCCGTGGTGCAATTGTCGCAGGTGCCGCAGAACACGGACAAGCATGTGACGACATGGTCGCCGGGTTTCACATAGGTGACGTCGGAGCCGACCTGCTCGACGACACCGGCGGACTCGTGTCCGAGCACCGCGGGCAGCGGATGCGGGTAGAGGCCTTCCATGAAGTGCAGATCGGAGTGGCAGAGCCCAGCGACTGACGTGCGGATCAGCACTTCGCGCGGGCCGGGCTTCGGCAGGCTGACATCCTCGATGACCAGCGGCTGATTGACTTCATAGAGGACGGCGGCCTTCATCGAGCACTCCCTATCGCATTTCTTGTTTGATCGTGGCGTGCAGCCTACGCTGCCAGAACCAGTTCGCCAACCTCGCTCATGCCGGCTGAGCTGTCGCCGAGTAGAAGTGCTGCGATCTTCGCCTGCGTGGCATTTTCCGTCAGCCGGAACGGATCGCTCGGCGCCACGCGATGATCGATCACCAGCCGCGACAGCAGCAGCCGGCGCGCATCGCCGCGCATGTCGTGGATGCGATGCGCCTCCCAGGCCAGCGCAACGGCGCTGGCGACATGATAGAGCAGGCTCGTTGCGCGCCGCGCGTCGGCCTCGTTCTCTGACTTGCCTGCGACCTCGCGCGCGAAGCCGACGGCGCGATCGACGAAGCCGCGCAAATTGTCGCGCCAGGCCTGCGGCACCGAGGCACTATCGTCGAGGCGGGCATGCAGATCGGCTGATAGCGCGGACTCGGCGCCGTGGCGACCAACGGCGCGCCTGAGCGCATCGATCGCGACGATGTTGCCGGTGCCTTCCCAGACCGAGCCGAGATGCGCATCACGCAGCAGGCGCGGCGTGGCGAACTCCTCGATATAGCCGATGCCGCCGCGCATCTCGAGCGCATCGCCACAGACCTTTCGCGCATCACGCGTGGCACGGAATTTCAGGGTCGGCGTGAGGATGCGCAGCAGCGCCGCCGCATCCTGGCTGCCGGCCTCGGCACGGTCGAGCGCATCGGCGGTGAGAAAGCTCATCGACAGCGCCTGCTCGACCGGCAGCATGATCTTCAGCATCTGGCGCCGGCCGAGCGGAAGGTCGATGATGCGCTTGCCGAACACAACGCGGTTCTTAGCGACGGTCATCGCGTCATGATAGGCGCGGCGCATCAGCGCGGTCGATTTGACGCCGTTGGAGAGCCGCGACGAATTCACCATCTCGGCCATCTGCACGAAGCCGCGATCGAGCCTGCCGACGGCATAGGCGATCGCGCCTTCGAGCTTGATCTCGCCCGAGGCCATCGAGCGGGTGCCGAGCTTGTCCTTGAGACGCACGATCCGGTAGTGGTTCTGCGAACCGTCGTCGAGGAAGCGCGGCATCAGGAACAGGCTGACGCCGCGCGTGCCGGGGCCGGCGCCCTCGGGGCGCGCCAGCAGCATCACCACTTTCGCATCGGCATTCGAGCAGAACCATTTTTCGCCGTGGAGGCGCCAATGGTCGCCCTCCTGCACAGCGCGCGTGGTCAGCGTGCCGACATCGGAGCCGCCCTCCTTCTCGGTCATGAACTGACCGCCTTGCGTCAGCTTGCTCATGTCGGTCGAGGTCAGGCCGTCGAGATATTTCGCCTTCAGTGCGTCGCTGCCGAAATTCGCGAGCAGCTTTGCGCAGCCATCGGTGACGTTGATCGGGCAGCCCATGCCGAATTCGGTCTGGTTGAACAGAAAAGTGAAGGCGTGTTTTGCCACCACAGGATATTTGTCCGGCCAGCCCATGATGCCCTTGCGGAGCGAGAGCGCGTGGATGCCGAACTCGCCGAAGGCGGCATTCTCCAGCTCGCGATAGGCCGGGTGATATTCGATCCACTGCACGTCGCGGCCGAACTTGTCGCGCTGATGCAGCACCGGTGTGTGCCGGTCGGCCAGGCGTGCGCAGTCGTCGAGGCGGCCGCCGGCCAGTTCGCCGAGGCGATCGAGGTGCGGCTCGATGTGGCGGAATAGCGTCTCCGGCAGGTGGATGCGCAGGAGGTCCGTCAGCGCCTGATCGGCACGGTAGAAATTCATGCCGGTGGTATCGGGCGCCAGCAGGCCCGACGGTGCCGCCGCGACATTTTTCGGCTGCGCTGTGACCGGCTTGTGCATGATCGTCCTCTTCGTTTCCGCCCGACGGCATTCTTATTGCTTGCCGCTTGGGATGATGTCGATCATGCTCCCATCGCGAGAGGCGATAAAGCCGCAAATTGTCAGGGAGGCATGATCGCCGTGAAGGAGCAATTCGCTCTGCGGAATTGTGATCGGCCTGGCTGGTTGTCCGCGTAGGCCGTGCATAGATCAACGGCGTCCCGCCCCCGAGAGATCACGCCATGGAACATCCGAAATACAAGATCGCCCTCATCGTCGGCGCCGGCGAAGGCCTGAGCGCCTCGCTGGCACGGCTGCTGTCCGCGCAAGGCATCCGCGTTGCCCTTGCCGCGCGCAAAATCGAAAAACTCGGCGCGCTCTGTAGCCAGACCGGTGCCAAGGCCTATGCCTGCAACGCCACCGAGCCAGAGGAGGTCGAACGCCTGTTCGGCCTGGTCGAGCGCGAGATCGGAACGCCCGACCTCGTCGTCTATAATGCCTCTGGCCGCGCGCGTGGCCCGTTCGTCGATCTCGTCCCGGCGGATGTCGCCAACGCGATCGCGGTCAGCGGGTATGGCGGCTTCCTGGTGGCGCAGCAGGCCGCCAGGCGCATGGTGCCAAACAAGCATGGCGCGATCCTGTTCACCGGCGCGTCGGCAAGCGTGAAGGGCTACGCGCAGTCCGCCCCGTTCGCGATGGGCAAGTTCGCGCTGCGCGGACTCGCACAGAGCATGGCGCGCGAATTGTCGCCGCAAGGCATCCATGTTGCGCATTTCGTCATCGACGGCGGCATCCGCAGCGCCGCGCGTACGGAAGCACCCGACAAGCCGGATTCGATGCTCGATCCCGACGCGATCGCTGAGAGCTACTGGAACGTCCTGCAGCAGCCGCGCAGCGCCTGGAGCTGGGAGCTCGAGCTGCGGCCGTGGGTGGAGAAGTTTTGAGCGCGACTGCCGTAGAGTGGGCAAAGGCGCGTAGCGCCGTGCCCACCCTCAATAACGAGAACAACAAATGGTGGGCACGCTTCGCGTTGCCCACCCTACAAGAGTAGGGAGCGACAATGACCACCGAAACCACCATCGACACCGGCACTAACGAACTCCTCTGCGTCATCCGCGACCGGGTCGCTGTCATCACGCTGAACCGGCCGGAGGCACGCAACGCGCTGTCGGACACGCTGACGCCGGCGCTGCGTACGATGATCCGGACCTGCGGCGAGAATCCCGATGTCGGTGCGCTGCTCATCACCGGCGCCGGCGAGGCGTTCTGCGCCGGCGGCAACGTCAAGGGCATGGGCGCGCATCGCGATCCCAAAAAGCTGGAGATGTCGCTCGAAGACCGCGTCGCCGATCTGCAGGAGCGGCAGCGGCTGCTCACCGGCGCGCTGGTGTCGGTGCGCAAGCCGACCATCGCCGCCCTTCCCGGCCCCGCGGTCGGCGCCGGGCTTGCTCTCGCCATGGCCTGTGATATCCGCATCGCCGCACAATCGGCCTTCGTCGCCACCGGCTATGCGCGCATCGCGCTCTCCGGCGATTACGGCATCGCCTGGTTGTTGACGCGCCTCGTCGGCACCGCCCGGGCACGCGAGCTGATGTTCACCGGCGACAAGGTTGATGCGGCACGCTGCGAGGCCATCGGCCTCGTCAACCGCGTCGTCCCCGACGACAAATTGCAGACCGAAGCCTTCGCCCTGGCAAAGTCACTCGCCGAAGGCCCGCGGCTTGCGCTGCGCTACATGAAGGACAATCTCGACGAAGCCCTGCTGTTCGATTTCGAGACCGCCCGCGACCACGAAGCCGAACGGCTGGTCCGCCTGACCACGACCGCCGATCACAAGGAAGCGGTGCAGGCCTTCATCGAGAAGCGGAAGGCCGTGTTTTCGGGGAGGTAGCAGATCGAAGATCGTTGACCGTCACCTTGAGGTGGCCGCTTCTTCAGCGGCCCTCGAAGGGCGACGGCCCGACTGTGGCTCCGGGAAAGCGAGTCGCAAGCAGCGGGGCCGTTCATCCTTCGAGGCTCATTCTGCGGAAGAGCGCAGAACGAGCGCCTCAGGATGACGGATCGTGCGTAAGGACAAAAAAATGCCCGGCTCTGAATGACCAGAACCGGGCTCGGAGTGGTGTCAGGCCGAGGCTGAGGGGCTATCGGCCTGACGGGAAAGTGCTGCGAGGCGCCAGCTGGCGCAGGGAATGTCCTTCGGCGCGACGTGGATCTCCTTGTCGAAACGCACCAGCTTCCAGTCGTCAGGATGATTGACGAAATCGAAGCCGGATTTGCGCGCGAGCGAGATCATGGTCTGGTTGGAGCGCAGCGTGTCGCCGAAGATGTGCTCGGCGCCAAGCGCGGCGGCCCGGCATTCGAGATTTCTCAATAGCGCGGTGGCGATGCCGTGACCCTGCCAGCGGTCGTCGACCGAGAGGCCGAATTCGAGCGTCGACGTCTCGACGTGGAAGGCGTAGCGCGCCTCGGCGACAATGGTCTCGAAGCCGTCAACCATCTTTGTCGCGACAACGGTAAAACGCTCGCGCGCTCCGACATCGAGGAATTCGCTCAGCAGGCCCTTCGGCAATTCACTGAGCGCGCCGAAGAAGCGGTTGTAGCGGGAGCGGGTCGAGAGCGAGCGGAAATAGTGCTGAAGCTCCTCGGTGTCGCGCGGCTCGATGAAGCGGACGTTGATTGCGTCGCCCTTCCGGGTGCGCAGCACGTCCGAATATTGCTTCAGGTCTTCCAGGCGGAGGGTGCTCATGACACGAGCCTCAAGAGGAAAAGGGACCGCCGGCGCCCCTGTGATCAGGCGGCGCCGGCCTGGCGGCCTATCAGGCCCGCCAGAAGGGTTTGTCGGCTTCGTACGCGACGTCGGTCCAGGACAGGCCAACGTCGTGAAGATCGCGGGCGGTCCAGTTGGTCAGTTCGCGACGGGTCCGGTAGCGCTCGTGCCAGACATGGAGCGTCTCGCCGATCTGGTAGAGCAGGCCGGGTGCATGATGATTTGTCATCGAATTGTCAGTACAGGTAGACATTTTCAGCTCCTCGAGCTAAATTTAGACCGAATATCCGCCTGCTCGCGTCCTTCGACAAACGACAATTTGTACCTCTTCGCATGAATTAAGCTCATGCATCATGCTGCCAAATGACTGCCAGATTGCCTTCCCTGAACGGATTGCGGGCGTTTGAGGCCGCAGCGCGCCATCTCAGCTTCACGCTGGCGGCGGGCGAGCTGAACGTGACGCAAACCGCAATCAGCCATCAGATCCGCCGGCTCGAGGAGGAGCTCGGCATCCGCCTGTTCATCCGGCAGAACCGCGCGCTGGCGCTGACGCCGGAGGCGCGCGATTACCTCCCCGGCGTCCGCGCCGCTTTCAACGACCTCCGCCTTGCGACCGACCGGCTGCTGCGCAAGGACGACGACAAGGTGCTGACGGTCTCGACGCTGGCCTCGCTCGCCGCAAAGTGGCTGCTGCCGCGGCTGACCGATTTTCAGGAGGCACATCCCGGCATCGACGTCCGCATTACCACCTCGACCAGCCTCGTCGATTTCCAGCGTGACAATGTCGACGCCGCGATCCGCTATGGCCGAGGCCAGTGGCCGGGCCTGCGCGCCGACTGGCTGATGGCGGACGAGTTGTTTCCGGTGTGCAGTCCATCGTTGCTGCGCTGCGACCAGCCACTACGCACGCCCGAGGACCTGAGGGATTACGTGCTGCTCCACACCAACAGCAGCGACGACTGGCGGCTCTGGCTGACGGCGGCGGGTCTGCCGACCGACATTTCGCGGCAACCCGGCGTCACCTTCGACATGACCTTCGTGACAGTTCAGGCGGCGATCGACGGCATGGGTGTGGCGATGGGCCGGACCTCCTACGTCAGCGACGACATCGCCAAGGGCCGGCTCGTGGTTCCCTTCAAGATCGCGCTGCCGGCCGATGCCGGCTTTTACCTGGTCTCGCCGGAGGGCCGCCGCGAAGCGCCCAAGCTTGCCGCGTTCCGCCAATGGATGATCGCTGCAACGCAGAATAAAGCCTGAAAAATCATCAGCTTCCGCAGCAAAATGGGTTGACTCGAAAGGCCCTGCGCGAGAGGGGTTAGGCAGATTGTCACAGCAACAATCTGTCGCCTTGCCGTGAAAATGAGTTCCGGTCCGGCCACGTCTTCCAGGGGAGCAACGTCAATGGCTGGACCAGCAGCATCAACCAATCCGCCCGCAATCAAGTCGCGCGTCGGCGCGATCCTGCGCGCAACCAGCGGCAATTTCCTCGAACAGTTCGACTTCTTCCTGTTCGGCTTCTATGCCGCCGCGATCGGCAAGGCGTTCTTCCCCTCCACCAACGAAACCGCATCGCTGCTCAACACCTTTGGCGTCTTCTGGCTTGGCGCGCTGATGCGCCCGGTCGGCGCGATCGTGCTCGGCGCCTATATCGACCGCATCGGCCGCCGTCAGGGCCTGATCGTCACGCTCGGTATCATGGCCATCGGCACGGTCGTGATCGCGTTCTGCCCGAGCTACGCCACGATCGGCATTGCAGCGCCCGTGATCGTGCTGATCGGACGCCTGCTGCAGGGCTTCTCCGCCGGCGTCGAGCTCGGCGGCGTGTCGGTCTATCTCGCGGAAATCTCGACGCCCGGCAATCGCGGCTTCTACACCTCGTTCCAGTCGTCGAGCCAGCAGGTCGCGATCTTCGTGGCGTCGATCCTCGGCTACATCCTGTCCGAGGTGATGCCGGCCGACACCGTTGCCGCCTGGGGCTGGCGCATTCCCTTCTTCGTCGGCTGCCTGATCATTCCCCTGATCTTCTTCCTGCGGCGCACGCTGGAGGAGACGCCGGCCTTCCTCGCGATGAAGAAGCACCCGACGGCGAGCGAGGTGTTCGCTTCCGCGCTTGCCAACTGGCGTATCGTCATTCTCGGCATGATGATCGCGATCCTGACCACCACGACGTTCTATTTCGTCACCGTCTACACGCCGACCTTCGGCAAGACCGTGCTGAAACTGTCGACGCAGGATGCGCTGCTGGTGACGCTGCTGGTCGCCGTCACGAACTTCATCTGGAATCCGGTTGGCGGCGCACTGTCCGACCGCATCGGCCGCAAGCCGGTGCTGCTCGCCATCGCCACATTGGCGCTGCTCACCGCCTATCCGGCGCTGAGCTGGCTGGTGGCAGCGCCGACCTTCGGCAAGCTGCTCGCGGTCGAGATGATGTTCTCGTTCTATTTCGGCATGTACAGCGGCACCATGCTCGGCGCACTGGTCGAGATCGTCCCGGCCCATGTGCGCACGACGTGCTTCTCGCTGGCCTTCGCGCTCGCCGCGGCATTGTTCGGCACGTTCACGCCGTTCGCTTCGACCTTGCTGATCGACTACACCGGCAACAAGGCTGCGCCTGGTCTTTGGCTGATGTTCGCGGCTGCGCTCGGCATCATCGCGGCGCTGGTCGTCTATCGCGGCGGCGGCAGGGCTGTGCCGACGTATGACACGGCAGCGGAGCCGGCGACGGGACATTGATCGTCATTCCGGGGCGCGACGAAGTCGCGAGCCCGGAATCCATTTCTCCCAGCATTGCTGACGCACGATGGATTCCGGGCTCGATGCTTCGCATCGCCCCGGAATGACAGTAGAGACTACAGCTCCACCACCACGTAATCGCTCTCGACCTTCACCGTGACAGTCTCGGCGACATACGGTCCCTTCACAACAGTCGCGCCCGGCTCGACATGAGCCTGATAGGCCTTCACGCGAAAGCGGCGGGGATCGCAATAGGACTGGCCGGTGCGGATATCGAACTCCCAGCCGTGCCAGGGACAGCGGATGATCTCGCCGAGTTTTGTATACTCGATCTCGCCGGGGTCACTGGATTGCGCGAGCCCGATCAGCGGCCCCTCGCACAGCGCCGCGCCTTGATGCGGGCAGCGGTTCATCAGGCCGAAATACTCGCCCTTGATGTTGAAGACCGCGATCGGCCGTCCCTCGATCTCCAGGAATTTTCGCGTGCCCGGCGGAAGCTCATCGACCGCGGCAATCACATGCCGCGCCATCAATTGATCCCGTACAGCTTCTTCGCGTTGCCAAGATAAAACGCCTCGCGATTGGCGTCGCTGACGCCCGCCGGCAGCACACGCGACGGCTCGTCATAGTCCCAATGCGGATAGTCGGTCGCGAACAGCAGACGATCCCAGCCGATCCAGTTGATGACGTCGAACAGATCCTCGCGCCGCTCCGGATCTTCCATCGGCTGTGTGGTCCACCACACCTGCTCGCGGATATACTCTGACGGAGGCCGTTTTACATGCGGCACTTCGCTCCTGAGCCGCTGCCAGGCCTTGTCGAGCCGCCACGCCAGCGACGGCGCCCAGCCGAAGCCGGCCTCGATCATCACCATCTTCAGCTTCGGGAAGCGCTCGAACACGCCTTCCAAGACCAGGCTCGCCAGCGCCGATTGCTGGCACTGCGAGTGTCCCACCATCTCCTCGATGTAATAGGACGGCCAGCCCGACGGTGTGATCGGGTTGCCGCCGAAGCCGAAGGCGTGGACGCCGACCGGAAGACCCGCCTCCTCCGCGGCCTGATAGATCGGCCAGTAGCGGCGCTGGCCGAGCGGCTCGACATTGCGGCTGAGCAGCAGTACCTGGACGAAATTCTTGTCGCCGGCACGTTCGCGGATCTCGGCAGCGGCCGACAGGCCGTCCTCATTGCCGACGACGATCGACGCCTTCAGCCGCTTGTCCTTGCTGGTCCATTTGTCGATCTGCCAGTCGTTGATCGCCGAGCAGAGCGCCGCCGAGAGCTCGTGATTGCGGATGCCCTGCCCGGAGTTGAGCGGATTGAGCACGCCCAGTTGCACATTATTGGGGTCGAGCAGTTGCTTCTGCATGAAAGACAGCGATGAGCCCTGCGGTCCGCCCTCCGGCGGATAGGCATCGCGGCGCGAGGCATTGGGCTGCGCCTTCGGATAGGGCGGGCCTTCCATCATGCCTTGATAGGCATGAACGCCGTAGATCTCGAGGTGATGCTGCCAGCGTTTGGCGAGATAGGGATAAAGCTCGGTCCGGGTCGCGCGCGCCGGATGGATGTCGCAGTCCGCAATCGCGGTCTTGGTCGTCGGGGGGGAAGCGGCCTCTAGGCTCTCGCGGAATTGGATATTCATCGCCTTGCCTCCTTTGGCAGCGCGCTCACGTCAGGCGGGGATAGGTTGCATGCGGATTGTCGATCATGATCTTGCGCACGAGATCGGGGGACAGACCTTGAGGCAGCGCGTCCAGGCCGTCGAACTGCCAGTGCGGATAGTCCGTGGAGAATAGGACCAATTCGTCGGACTGCATATGATCAAACAGGCGAATTAATGTCGCTTCGTCCGGCGGCGCATCAAATGGTTGTAACGAGAAGCGGATGTTGCTGCGCACAATTTCCAGCGGTGCGCGATCGACCCAGGGTGTCTCCATCCGCACCCCGCGCCAGAACTTGTGCAGGCGCCAGAGATAGGGCGAGATCCAGGAGACGCCGGATTCCAGCATCACCATCTTCAGCCGCGGATATTTCGCGAACACGCCCTCGACGATCAGGCTGGTAAGCTGGGCCTGGAAAGCCTGGGCCTGACCGACATAATCCTCGATGTGGTAGGAACCCCAGCCCACCGCGGTCGGCGGATTGTGATAGGCGGAACCGGCGTGGATCCCGACCGGGAGGTCGTGTCGTTCCGCCGCCTCGTAGATCGGCCACAGCGCGCGCTTGCCGAGCGGCGTGTCGCCCATCACCAGCATCAAAACCTGCACGAAGCGCTTGTCCTGGGCGCAGCGCTCGATCTCGGCAACGGCCTTCTCGACGCTTTGCGTCGGGATCACGATCGAGCCGCGCAGCCGGGAATCGCGGTCGAGCCATTCCTTCGCGAGCCATTGGTTCAGCGCGCCGCAGAACGCGGCCTGCAAATCTTCCGAAAACACCATCTGCACGCCGTAAAGCGGGTTGCAGATGGCGTGCGTGAGCTGGAAGGGATCGAGCACATGGCGCTGCATGTCCTCCAGGCTCTCGCCCGGCTTGCCAGTCTCGGGGCGCCAATCGGGCCGCGCCACGATCGGCGAGTTCTTCGGATAGGATTGCGAGACGAGATCGACCATGCCGCGCGTCGTCACCTGATCGCGCCAATAGTCGTTCAGGTACGGCAGCAGGCTGGTCAGATGCGGCACGGCCGGATGCACGTCGCAATCCACCCCGCCGGCGATCAGGGACGCCATGACGTCTCTCTTCTCACGTTTCCTCGTCGTGTCTTGTCGCGGGCGGCCCTTGGCCGCTTCGTCTTGTCTACCATTCAAGCAGGCCTGCCCTCCGCCCGCAACTCGGCCAAGGCTTCTGTCATATGCTAGGAAGGCTGAGCTCAGTTGCGAAGGAATGAGGGGTGATCGAGATGAAAGAGCTCGTCGGCATTGCGGAACAGGTCGCGGCAAAACTGATCGCGCGCAAGCAGACCATTGCGGTCGCGGAATCCTCGACCGGCGGCCTGGTCGCGGCGAGCCTGCTCGCGGTGCCCGGCGCCTCCGCCTATTTCCTCGGCGGCGCGGTGGTCTACACCCGCGACGCCAGGCGTGTGCTGATGGATATTTCGGACGAAGGAATGAAGGGCTTTCGCTCCTCCTCGGAGCCCTACGCGAAACTGCTGGCCGAACAGATGCGCGGCCGTTTCAACTCCGACTGGGGCCTGTCCGAGACCGGCGCAGCCGGCCCGACCGGCAACCGTTACGGCGACGCCGCCGGCCATAGCTGCATGGCGGTGGCGGGGCCCGCGGCCGAGGTGATGACGCTGGAGACGGGCAGTCACGACCGGTTCGCCAACATGCAGGTGTTCGCGGCGACGGCGCTGAAGTTGCTGTTGAAGAAGCTGGAGGGGTAGCCGCAGCACTCCTCGAAGGAGAGCGAAAGCTTTCACCTCAACTTCAGTGTCGTCCTGGCGAAAGCCAGGACGACACTGGGGCACTATCTTCCCAAATGCCGCGTAAAAATCCGTACCACGTAGCCCCTGAATCGCGGCGCCTCGTCGTAGAGGTCTGAGGCGAGACGCTCGATGGTCTCACGCAGGGACAGGAACTGCGCCTGGCGCGCGCTGCTTTCGGTGCCCTGCATGCCGGCAAGCTCGTCCATCGCGGCGTCGCTGATTTGACACTGCACGACCTCGTCCTCACACATCATCGTGAAGCGGAAGGCCAGCCGTTCAAGGTCATGGCCGATGATCTTGTCGCGCGCCAGCGGCATCCCATTGTCCCGTTCGCACCCCCGAACGGGACAATGCAAAAAATCTGGCGGCTTGTCACCTTGGCCGCAAGACGAGCTGCGGCCCGCTAATAGGCGAGCGCAGTCCCGGTCGGCTTCTCCAGCGCCGCGGCCAGCGATTTGTACTCCTCGCAATCCGTCCCGCAGATGGCTGCAATTCGGCTGAGATGATAGAGCGCCTGCTCGCGGTTACCCCGCTCGAGCTGCCACAGCCCGTAATACTGCCATGTCAGAACGTGGTTCGGATCCGCCTTCAGTGCACGCTCGTACCAGACCTGCGATTGCTCGTAGTCGCCGAGCTTGCGGTAGGAGTAGCCGATAAGGTTGGCCACGTTCGGATGGTCGTCATGGCCAAGCGACTTCAACTGCGCGATCGCGGTCGCATAGTCGTTGCGCTCGTAGATGGTGTCATAGGCCGTCCGGTAGCCGGCCGCAAATGCGGGATCGTCGATACTGGACTGGTTGTTGGGCTTCTTGTTCTTTTGCGTGGCCTTCGTTCCCGAGCGCTTCGGATAGGTCGGTTGGGCCGTGCTCGGAGCTGAATAGGTACTCGCAAAAGGATCGATGCCGCCACCTCCGCCACCGCCTCCACCACCACCGCCGCCTCCACCCGCTGCAAACGCCGGCAAGCTCAATAATGCTGCCGCAAATGTCCCCAGCGTGACGAGCCTGATCATCCTCGTGAACATCTCCATCTCCTGTGCGATTTCAAGCGGCCCCGGACCAATTGATAACCCTGCCTCGGCATCAATATTCCGGGACGCTGTGCGCACAGAGACGTCAGCGTTCGTACGACAGTTCTGTTGTCCTTTACTGAAACGCGACTTCGGCAAAGCTGCGCAGCTTGCGCGAATGCAGCCGCTCCGATTCCTGCTGCTTGAGCCGCTCCAGCGCCTTCAGGCCAATCTCCAGATGCTGGCCGACCCGGCGGCGGTAGAATTCGCTGGCCATGCCGGCGAGCTTGATCTCGCCATGCAGTGGCTTGTCGGAGACGCAGAGCAAAGTGCCATAGGGCACGCGGAAGCGGTAACCGTTGGCGGCGATCGCGGCCGATTCCATGTCGAGCGCGACTGCGCGCGATTGTGACATGCGGCGAATGACTTCGGGCCCGGAGATCTCCCAGTTGCGGTTATCGACGCTGGCGACCGTCCCCGTGCGCATCAGGCGCTTGAGCTCGAAACCTTCGAGACCCGTGACGTCCTCGACCGCCTGCTCCAGCGCGACCTGCATTTCGGCCAGCGCCGGGATCGGCACCCATAGCGGCAGCTCGCGATCGAGCACGTGGTCCTCGCGCACATAGCCGTGCGCGAGCACGTAGTCGCCGAGCCGCTGCGTGTTGCGCAAGCCGGCGCAATGCCCGAGCATCAGCCAGGCATGCGGCCGCAGCACCGCAACGTGATCGGTGACGTTGCGCGCGTTGGACGGACCGGTGCCGATATTGATCAGGGTGATGCCGCGGTAGCCGGGCATGACCAGATGGAACGCCGGCATCTGCGGAATACGCGTGGGCGCGTCGCCAATCGTCGCGCCTCCGCTGCGCGTGATGACGTTGCCGGGCGCGACGAAAGCTTCGAGACCAGCCTCACCTGACTGAAGCCGCTGCTGACACATCTGCGCGAAGGCATCGACGTAGAACTGGTAGTTGGTGAAAATGACAAAGTTCTGGAAATGCTCGGGATCGGTGCCGGTGTAGTGATAGAGCCGGCGCAGCGAGTAGTCGACGCGGGCTGCGCGAAACAGCGACAGCGGCTCGGGTGCGCCCGGGCGAAGCTCGAACGTGCCGTCGGCGATCGAGTCGTCCATGGTGGCCAAATCAGGCACGTCGAACGCATCGCGCAGCGAGCGCGTGACGGGCGAATTCTCGCTGGTGCTGATGGCGGCTTCAATGTTGATGTCGCGGCGATAGGCAAAGTGGATCGGGATCCGCTCGGTGGACTCGCCGATCTCGACGGGCACACCGTGGTTCTGGATCAGGAGGCCGATCTGCTCGGTGAGATAGGCGCGGAACAGATCCGGCCGCGTCACGCTGGTCTCGTGCACGCCGGGCCCCGCGACGAAGCCATAGGCGAGACGCGAATCCAGCCGTGCATGGGTCGCGGTGGTGAGGCGGACGAAGGGATAATAGGCCCGCACCCGCGTCGTGATCGCCTCACCTGAGACATAGGCTTCGAACCGGTCGCGCAGGAACTTTGTGTTGCGCTCGTAGATTTCTTCGAGACGGGCGACGGCGAGGCCAGCGTCGGTGAAGGATTTTGTGGCGATGGAGGGTGGAGATTGCATTGTTCGACCGCCGGGTTGTTGGGGCTTGAGTCGAACTATAGCAAAGAAAAAAGTGCCGTAGGGTGGGCAAAGCGACTTGTCCGCCGTAGCTCGAAGAGCGAAGGCGGAAGCGTGCCCACGATCTTCGTCGTCTTGCAGGGAATAGTGGGCACGGCGCCTCGCCTTTGCCCAACCTGCGAGATCGCGTCTGCCGATCGAGATCCCGGATGCACGCTAAGCGCGCTCCGGGATGACGCGCTTTCGCGCGTCACTTCTCCCGGAAGGCCCGCATGAACTGGTCGTGCAGCGGCTTCAACAGGTATGACAGCATGGTGCGGTCGCCGGTCTGGACGAAAGCTTCCACCGGCATGCCGGGGATCAGCTTGGAGTCGCCGAGCTTGGCGACCTCTTCCGCCGACAGCGAGACGCGGATGGTATAGTAGCTCTGGCCCGTGCGCTGGTCGGTGGTGACGTCGGGCGAGACGCGGCTGACGACGCCGGTGAGCTCGGGCGTGGTACGTTGGTTGAAGGCGGAGAGGCGCAGCAGCGTCTTCTGGCCGATCTGGAGCTTGTCGATATCGACCGGATTGACCTTGGCCTCGACCTGGAGGTCGTCGGCCTGCGGCACGATCAGCATGAGCGCATCGCCGGCAGTAACGACGCCGCCGACGGTATGCACCGTCGATTGCAGCACCATGCCGTCCTGCGGCGCGCGGATGTCGACGCGACGGAGCTGGTCCTCGGCCGCGACCTTGCGCTCGATCAGCTCGCCGCTCTTGTCGTTGGTCTCGCGCAGATCCTTGGAGACCTCGCTCACCATGTCCTTGTCGACCTGGATGATCTGAAGCTCGGTCTCGGTGATCTTGCCCTTGGCCTGCGCCCGCGAGGCGATGTACTGCGCGCGCTCGCCGTTGAGGCGGGCGGAGTCGCGCTCGAGCGTGGTCAGACGCGAGATCTGCACCAGGTGCTTGTCATAGAGATCGCGAACGCCGATGAGCTCCTGCTGCACCAGCGCGATCTCCTTGTCCTTGGCTTTCTCCTGCGCGGAGAGCCCTTCAATTTCCTCGTTGAGCTGCTGGATGCGCTCCCGCAGCTGCGCCTTCTGGCCGGCCCGGCCGTTGACCCGGACGTCGAACAGCTTGGTTTCGGCAGAGAGCAGCGCCTTGACGTCGGGATCGTCGCCGCGATCGAGCAGCGATGCCGGAAATTCAATCTTGTCGAGACCGCGCTGCTCGGCCTGGAGGCGCGCCGCACGTGCCTGCGCGGCGTCGAGATTCTTGGTGACGATGGCGAGGTTGGCCTTGGTGACGGTGTCGTCGAGCCGCACCACGATGTCGCCGGCCTTGACCACGTCGCCGTCGCGGGCGCGCACCTCGCCGACCACGCCGCCGGTCGGGTGCTGCACCTTCTTGACGTTGGATTCGACCACGATCTGGCCCGGCGCGATCAGCGCGCCGGAGATCAGCACCGTCGAGGCCCAGCCGCCGAGGCCAAGACCCAGCACCAGCACAATCGAGATTCCGAGGATCAGGTGAAAGCGGATCGACTCCCGCACCGTCCTTTTCGCGGCGGGCTTCGTGCCACCAACCGTCATCGTGCTCATGGTTTGGCCACTCCGCCTTCGCTGACGATCTTGATCGGCGCCGGCGGCGCGACGCGGGGCTGGAGCACCTGGGCGAGCACTTGCTCCTTCGGACCGAAGGCCTGCATACGGCCGTCGCGCAGCACCAGGATCTGATCGACCGCCTCGACGCCGATCGGCCGGTGCGCCACCACGATGACGATGGCGCCGCGCTCGCGCGCGCTGCGGATCGCGCGGGTCAGCGCCTCGTCGCCTTCGGTATCGAGATTGGAGTTGGGCTCGTCCAGCACGATCAGGAACGGCTTGCCGTAGAGCGCGCGCGCCAGCGCCACACGCTGCGCCTGGCCTGCAGACAGCGACGTGCCCTGCTCGCCGACCTGCGTGTTGTAGCCCTCGCGCATCTTGATGATCATCTCATGCACGCCGGCTTCCTTGGCCGCGGAGATGATGGCGTCGGAGGTCGCCTCCGGATCAAAACGACTGATGTTCTGCGCGATGGTGCCGCCGAACAGCTCGACGTCCTGCGGCAGATAGCCGATGTGGCGGCCGAGCACGTCACTCGACCATTGGTCGAGCGCCGCGCCGTCGAGCCGGACCTTGCCGCGGACCGGATACCAGACGCCGACCAGTGCGCGGATCAGCGAGGATTTGCCGGAACCGCTCGGCCCGATCACGCCGAGGCCGTTGCCGGCTTCGAGCACAAAATTGACGTCCTGCACGATGAGGCGCTGGTCGCCCGGCGCCACCATGGCGACGCCTTCGACCGAGAGGCGGCTGGTGGGCGCCTGCAACTGGGTCGGCATCGCCTGCGCCGGCATCTGTTCCAGCAGCCGGCTGAGGCGGTGCCAGCTCTGGCGCGCCGCGACGAAGGATTTCCAATGCGCGATCGCGAGGTCGACCGGCGCCAGTGCGCGGGCCGAGAGGATCGAACCCGCGATGATGATGCCGGCGGTCGCCTCCTGGTGGATGACGAGATAGGCGCCGACCGCGAGCACCGCCGATTGCAGCATCATGCGCAGCACCTTTGCGACCGCGCCGAGGCCGCCGGCGACGTCGCTCGCGCGCTGATTGCCGGCGAGGTATTTTTCGTTGGCCTCGCTCCAGCGCGCGTTCAGCCGGCCGGCCATGCCCATCGACACCAGCACCTCGGCGTTGCGGCGGCTGGACTGGGCGAGATCGTTGCGCTGAGCGGCAAGGCCCATCGCTTCCTTTGCGGGCTGGCGGGACAGGAACTCGGTGACCAGGGTCAAGCCGACCAGGATGATGGCGCCGACCAAAGCGGTCACGCCGATCATGACATGGAAGGCGAAGCAGATGGCGAGATAGAGCGGCAGCCAGGGCAGGTCGAAGAACGCACTCGGGCCCATGCCGCCGAGGAACGAGCGGACATTGTCGAGGTCGCGCAGCGGCTGCAGCCCCTCGTTGCGGTTGCCGACCAAGAGCGGCAGGCGAACGATGGTGTCGAACACGCGCTTGTTCAGGGCTTCGTCGAGCGCGGTGCCCACCCGTCCCAGGATGCGGCTGCGGATCATGTCGAGCACGCCCTGCGCCATATAAAGGCCGCTGGCGAGGACGATCAGGCCGACGAGGGTCGGAATGCTGCGGCTCGGCAGCACCCGGTCGTAGACCTCCAGCATGAAGATCGACCCGGTCAGATAGAGCAGGTTGATCATGCAGCTCATGAAGCCGACGCCGACGAACGCCGTGCGGCAGGCACGCAGCGCGTCACTGAGCTCTGAACGGCGGAGGCCGGGAACGGCTGCCATCAGTCTGATCTCTTTCGGGTAAGGGGCAAAACCCCTGATTGCCAAGGCAAATGGAGGCGTACTCGCCCCGGATTAATATCGGGTTCTTCCCGTGTGCAACGCAACCGAATTAATCCGGGCCCTCGTCACATCTACCGCGGACAGCCCGATCCGCAAGTCCGGTATTTCACAGTCTTTGCGGCTTTTTATAGCAACAAGCGCCTCTCCCCCAGGTCACGGGGGAGAGGCGGAAGGTTCCGATCGGTCGAACCGCTAGAACCGGCCGCCGCCGCGGATCAGCCGGACCACCAGCAGCAGGATGATGGCGCCGATAGCGGAATAGATGATCTCAGAGACCAGCCCGACGCCAATATGGATGCCGAGCTTCGGGAACAGGAACGTCGCAACGAACGCGCCGGCGATGCCGATCACGATGTCGCCGATGATGCCGAACCCGGCGCCGCGCACAACCTTGCCAGCGAGCCAGCCGGCAACCAGGCCGACGAACAGGATGACGATAAGGCTTTGACCAGAAATATACATAAGATGAAGTCCCTCTCCGTGAACGCCGGCATGGAACCGCAATCGGGATGAATGGGGTCTGAATAGTGTTCCCGGACGGACGGCTCAGACAAAAATCGCGAAAACAACCCCATGCACAGTAGAACGGCCCCGCCGCGACGCGCCCGGTGGATCGTGACAACGGCATGCTGGCGAAGGGGATTTTCCGAGAAGCCGCAAACGACGTTAGGGACGCGCTGAACCCTTATTCCCTCCCCCCTTGCGGGGGAGGGGCAGGGAGAGGGGTGGCCGCAAGCGAGGTCTGAGTTCGTGGCTACCCCTCTCCCCCGCCCTCCCCCGCACGGGCGGAGGGAGCGCAGTTGTGCGCAGGGATGGACTTCAGCTGGACAACGAACGAATTAGATCGCCGCCACCGGCTCCGCCAGCACACACCTCGCGGCCCGGCCGGGGCCGACTTCGACACTCGGCGGCAATTGCTCCAGGCAGCGCGGCTCGGCGAGCTTGCAGCGGGGGGCGAAGGAGCAGTTGTGGGGCTTCTCAGACAGCGATGGCGGGGTGCCGGGGATGGTCTCCAGGCGGGCGCCCCGCTTTGCGCCGTGGATCGTGGAGGCGAGCAGGCCCTTGGCGTAGGGATGGACCGGGGAGCGGACGATGTCGCGCAGGGTGCCCTGCTCCACGATCTGGCCGGCATACATCACCGCAACGCGGTCGCAGATCTCGATGGCGACGCCGATGTCATGGGTGACGAAGATGACGGACATGCCGAACTCGCGTTGCAGCTCGCGCAGCAGCAGCAATATCTGGATCTGCACGGTGGCATCGAGCGCGGTGGTCGGCTCGTCCGCGAGCAAAATCTTGGGCCGGCAGGCGAGCGCAAGCGCAATCATCGCGCGCTGGCGCATGCCGCCGGACATTTCGTGCGGATAGGCGTCCAGCCGCCGCTTTGCAGACGGGATGCGCACGATTTCGAGCATCTCCAATGCCCGCGCGCGCCCCTCTGCATGAGACTTGCCTTCGTGACGCACGACGCTTTCGGCGATCTGCGCGCCGATGGTGTAGACCGGATCGAGCGCCAGCGCCGGCTCCTGAAAGATCATCGACACAGTCTGGCCGCGGAACGCCGACAGATCCTCGTCGTTCATTGCGAGCACGTCGCGGCCCATGACGTTGACCTTGCCGGAGATCTGCGTACGCTTCTTCGGCAACAGCCGCATCAGCGCACGCAGGGTCACGCTCTTGCCCGAACCGGACTCGCCGAGCAGGCCCAGCACCTCGCCATCACCGAGCGAGAGACTGAGATCGTTCACGGCATAGACCGTGCGCTCGCCCGTGAAGCGGATGTTGAGGCCTGAGATCTCGACGAGCTGTGTCATGACGGCAGTTTGGGTACCCGGTCGTGATAATCGGTGACGCGCTGGAAGGCGGCGCCGATGGTGAGCAAGGTCGCTTCATCGAAGGAGCGGCCGATCAGCTGCATGCCGATCGGCAGGCCACTCCTGGTGAAGCCGGAGGGAACGGTGAGCGACGGCAGGCCCAAAAAATTCACCGGACGGGTGAACAGCGTCAGCCGCTGCAACAGCGCCGGCGCGTTCGGCCCGCCGCCGACATCGCTCTCCTCGATTGTCGGCGCCGGGATGGGCGATGCCGGTGCGATGATCGCGTCAACGCCTGCCGCGGCCGCATTGTGCGCGGCGAGGGCCGGGCCACGCCAGCGCATCGCCTCGAGATAAGTGATGGCGGGAACGGCGAGGCCGTTCTGAAGCCGCATCAGTGTCTGCGAGCCATAGTCTTGCGGCCGCTCGATCATCCAGCGCTTGTGGAAGGCGGCAGCTTCAGCCGCGAGCACGAGCTGGCTTGCCGACGACAATTGCCGCTGATCCGGAAGCTCGACCCTGACGATGCCGGCGCCCTCGCGCTTGAGCACCGCGATGGTCTCGTCCAGCACGCGCGCGACCTCGCTATCGAGATCGTCGACATAGAAGGACGCAGGCACGCCGATCTTGAGGCCCTTCAGCGAGCCCTTGGTCGCCGCGACATAGCCCGACAGCGGCTCGTGGCTTGTGGTCGAATCCTCGCGGTCCGGACCGGCCATCAGCGCCAGCAGCAGCGCGCAGTCCTCGGCGGTGCGCGCGAGCGGGCCGACCGTGTCGAGCGATTGCGATAACGGCATCGCACCGGCGCGGCTGACGCGACCGACCGTGGTCTTCAGCCCCGTGACGCCGCAGAAATGCGCGGGCATGCGGATCGAGCCGCCGGTGTCCGAGCCCAGCGCCGCATAAGTCAGCCGCGCCGCGACCGACGAGCCGGAGCCTGATGACGAGCCGCCGG
This sequence comes from Bradyrhizobium ganzhouense, assembly GCF_049949285.1. Lineage (NCBI taxonomy): Bacteria > Pseudomonadati > Pseudomonadota > Alphaproteobacteria > Hyphomicrobiales > Nitrobacteraceae > Bradyrhizobium > Bradyrhizobium ganzhouense. The sequence goes on along the minus strand of NZ_CP181318.1, from coordinate 991,528 downwards.
TGATATGCGCGACGTTCCAGGGATTGCGCACCGCGCCGTAATGGGCGTTGTGGCCGGTCGGGCCATAGGCGAACTCGGCCAGATGCAGCGTGCCGAGGCGAACCTGGCCGGCGTCCTTCAAGCGCTGCAAAGCCGTGGATGTCACCGTCGGCACGAAATCGCGGCGGATCAGCGAGCCACAGGTCGCAACGTGGCCTGCGTCGTAATACATGTCCTTGTGCGCGAGCGGCACGCCATGCAGCGGACCGCGGACAGTGCCCTTGGCGAGGTCGGCGTCGGCGACATCGGCCGCCTTCAGCGCCGCCTCCGACTCGATCGACATGAAGGCGTTGAGATGCGGCTGCCACTGCGCGATGCGGTGCAGCAGCGCGCGCGTCACCTCATGCGAGGATACCTGCTTCATCGCGATCGCACGCGCGACCTCGGTGAGCGTCATCAAGGCAGGCTCAGTGCTCATTTCGACACCTTCTGCGTCTGCGCGAGCGGATAGAGCGCAGGCTCGAGGTCGAACGGCAGCGTGCCGGCGATGGCGGCGAAGCCTTCGAATGCGGGCCCGATGGAATTGGAGATGCGCGTCGCGATCTCGTCGTTCACGGGAATACCGGCGACTTGCGCCGTCGCCTGGATCTCTTTTGTCGTTGGTCTCGTCATGCGATGTCCTCTCCCGGCGCGCGGCTATGGCCTGAACCCGGTATCGCCATGTAGCACGCGGCTTCGTGGCCCATTCTATCCACGGCCGTGAGCTTTGGTGCAGCATTTGCGCAGAGCGGCTCCGCAAACGCGCAGCGCGTGTGGAAACGGCAGCCCGACGGCGGATCAATCGGATTGGGCGGATCGCCCGAGATCGGCGGCTTCTCGGTGCGGCTATCAGGATCGGACGACGGCATCGCAGCCAGCAGCGCACGCGTATAGGGATGCGCGGGCTGATCCCAGACCTGGTCGACCGGGCCGAGCTCGACGACCTCGCCGAGATACATCACCAGCACGCGGTCGCTGATGTAGCGGACGACGTTGAGGTCGTGGCTGATGAAGAGATAGGTCAAGCCGAACTCGCGCTTGAGATCGGCCAGCAGATTGAGCACCTGCGCTTCAACGGATTTGTCGAGCGCGGAGACGGCTTCGTCCAGGATCACCAGCCGCGGCGACAGCGCCAAGGCCCGCGCGATGTTGACACGCTGGCGCTGGCCACCGGAGATCTCGTGCGGATAGCGGTTGGCGAAGTTTTCAGGACGCAGGCCGACCTTGCCGAGCAGCTCGCGTGCCAGCGTACGTGCTGCCCCATCGGCCATGCCGTGCACTTTCGGGCCGAAGGCGATCGATTCCTCGATGGTCAGGCGCGGATTGAGCGAGGCGTAGGAATCCTGAAACACCATCTGCATGCCGCGGCGGAGTTCCCGCAGCGACAGCGACTGGCCGACGGTCATGCCGTCATAGATGATGGCGCCGGTATCGCGCGGCATCAGATGCATGAGGAGCCGCGCGGTGGTCGACTTGCCGCAGCCGGATTCGCCGACAATGCCGACCGTCTCGCCCTTGGCGACCGAGAAGGAGACGTTGTCGACGGCGCGCACGGTGCGCTTAGCGGCGAACAGCCCACCACGCACCGGGAAATGTTTTGTCAGGCCGTTGACCTGGAGCAGCGGCTGCGCGACGCCGCCGATGTCCTCGACCGGCTCCAGCATGGCGACTGAGGTGTTGGTCTCGCTCATGGCCTAGTTCCTGATGTCCATGGCGCTGCGCAGGCCGTCCGAAAGCAGATTGAAACAGATCGAGACCGCGAAGATCATCGCGCCCGGCAATGCTGCAACCCAGGGATTGACGTAGATCGCTGTGCGCAAGGTGTTGAGCATCAGGCCCCATTCCGGCTCGGGCGGTTTGGTGCCGAGGCCAAGGAAGGAGAGACCTGCCGCCAGAATCATCGAGACTGAGATCAGGCTCGTGGCATAGACGAAGATCGAGCCCAGCACGTTGCCGAGGATGTGCACGCGCATGATGGTGAACGGCCCCGCACCCGAGGCGCGCGCGGCCTCGACGAAATCCATGTTGCGCACGCCGGTGGTGACGCTTTCGGCGACACGGGTGATCTGCGGGACGAACACGACGGTCAACGACACGATGGAGTTGAGGATGCCGGCGCCCAGCGCGCCGGAGATCGCGATCGCCAGCAGCACGGAGGGGAAGGCGTAGAACACATCGATCGTGCGCATGATCGCGGTGTTGAGCTTGCCGCCGACATAGCCGGCGACGAGGCCGAGCGAGGTGCCGATGCAGAAGGCGAGGATGACCGGCAGGATGCCGATGACCAGCGACAGCCGCCCGCCATAGATCAACCGCGCCAGCATGTCGCGGCCTAGCTCGTCGGTGCCGAGGGGATAACCGACTGTGCCGATGTGGCGAAGGCGGCGGATCATCGAGCCCTTGTAGGGATCTTCGAGACCGAGCCACGGCGCCAGAATGGCGGAGACGAAGATCAGCAGCAGCACGAGTGCGCAGGCCATGCTGACCTTGTCGCGGGCGATACGGCGTCCAACGGTCGCCCAATAGCCGCGCGCTTTGGTGGCGGGCGCGGCCTGAAGCGCGGCGTCGGCGGTCGCGGACAGCGGAAGCTCGCTCATTGGCGCAATTTCCAACGTCGTCCCGGCCTAGTGCGCAATTGCGCACGGAGGGGCCGGGACCCATACCCACGAATGATGGTTTGACGAGGACTCGTGGTTGCCGTCACGTTCCACAACCGCTTACTGGGGTTATGGGTCCCGGCCTTCGCCGGGACGACACTGAATGTGTGGCACCTCATCGCTAGCCCCGCTTGATGCGCGGGTCGATCGCGGCTTGCGCGATGTCGACCAGCAGATTGAGGAAGACGAAGAACAGGGCCAGCACCAGGATCGTGCCCTGCAGCAGCGGCAAATCGCGCTGAAAGATCGCCGAGTTGAGCAGGAAGCCCGAGCCCGGCCAGGAGAACACGGTCTCGATCAGGATCGAGCCGCCGAGCATGTAGCCGAGTTGAAGCCCCATTACGGCGAGCGCGGTCGGCGCGGCATTCTTGATGACGTGGCGGAACACCCCGGTTTCATGCAGGCCTTTGGCGCGCAGCGCTTCGACGAAATCCTGGCTGAGAATATCGCCGGTGAGCGCGCGCACGGTGCGGGTGACGATCCCCATCGGGATCACCGACGTCGTGATCGCCGGCAACACGAGATATCTCAGATGCGCCCAGTCCCAGGCCCAGGAGCTGGAGCCGTTCGGCCCGGCGCCGACTGCGGGCAGCCAGTTCAGCTCCACCGAGAAGATGATGACCAGCACCATGCCGAGCCAGTAATGCGGCACCGAGACGCCGGCGATGGCAAAGGACGTTGCCACCTTGTCGATCCAGGTCTCGCGGAAATAGCCGGCGATCAGGCCGAGCAGGATGCCCATGGTGAAGCCGATGATGGCGGCCGCAATTGCCAGCGTGACGGTGTTGCCGACCGCGCGCATGACTTCGGCGAGCACGGGGCGCCCGGTTGCGATGGAATTGCCGAGATCGCCATGCAGCGCGCGCAGCAGCCAGAGACCGAACTGCACCGGCAGCGGCCGGTCAAAACCATAGGCGGCGCGAAGCTGCGCGGCGAGCTCCTGCGAGGCATCGGCCGGCAGCACCGCGACCAGCGGATCGCCCGGCGTGATGTGTACGAGCAGAAAGCACACCAGCGCCACGCTGATGACGATCGGGATGACATAGACGATGCGTCTGGCGATGTAGGCGAGCACTGGTTGACCTGACGTGATGTCGCACGATTGGTGCGCGGGCTGCAGTAAGGGACGCGCGATGAGAGGGTTCCCTCCCCCCTTGCGGGGGAGGGTTAGGGAGAGGGGTGGCCACACAGGGACCGCCCGTGTGACCCCCCTTCCCCAACCCCTCCCCGCAAGGGGGAGGGGAGCCCTACCAGCGTGCTCGCCTCACTACTGCATCGAGATCGGCGAGAAGTCGATGAACCAGCTCTTCGGCTGGATGACGCCGGTGACTTTCGGGCTCATGGCGCGCGGGCCGACGTCGTGGGCGACGTAGAGGAAGGCTGCGTCGTCGACGGAAGCTGCGTGCAGCTCGGCGAGCGCGGCGTCGCGCGCGGCGGGATCAAAGGTCTGCCGCGCCTTCTTCACCAGCTCGTCGAACTTGGGGTTGTTGATAAAGCCCCAATTGTTCGAGACGGGCGGCGCCATGCTCGATTGCAGGAAGCGCACCAGCGCGAAGAACGGGTCCATCGCCGCATAGGTGACGTTGGTCGCGTTCGAGCCGTTGGCACTGGGATCCTTGGCGCCGCGGCGCCAGTTGGTGAACAGCGTATTCCACTCGATGACGTCAAGCTGCACGTCGAAATAGCATTCGGCGAGCGCCTGCTGGAGATATTCGTTCATCGGCAGCGGCTGCATCTGGCCAGACCCTGATGCAGAGGTCTGGATCTTCACCGTCAGCTTCTTGTTCGGACCAAAACCTGCCTCCTGCATCAGCTTTTGCGCAGCCGGCTTGTCGTACTTGATCTCGAAGGCCGGCTTGCCGCGCCAGGGATGGCCGGGCTCGAAGGTGCCGGTCGCCGGCACCATGAGCCCTGCAAGCAGTCCGTCCTTGAGACCTTCGCGATCGACGCAGAGGTTTGCGGCCTTGCGGACGCGGATGTCGTTCCAGGGCGAGCCTTCGACGCGCGAGAACTGCCACGGCCAGACGTGCGGCTGTTCGTTGGCATAGAGCTTGAAGCCGCGCTGCTTGAGCTCGGGCAGCGCGTCGGGCGCCGGCGCCTCGACCCAGTCGACCTGTCCGGAGAGCAGCGCTGCGGTGCGCGCGTTGGCTTCCGGCATCGGCAAGAGCACCATCTTGTCGATCTTGGGTACGCGGGCCTTGTCCCAATAGTCAGCGTTCTTGACCAGCTCGAGCCGCTCGCGCGGCGTGAAGCTCGCCATCTTCCACGGGCCGGTGCCCGCGGCGTCCTTGGCGAAGGCGGTCCAGGCGGCCTGCGACTTCGCCTTGGCGTCGGCGCCTTCGGCCTTGTCGTAGAAGTGCTGCCACTTCGCCGGGCTCGCCATGAACAGATTGGTGAGGTTGATCGGCAGGAAGCTGTCGGGCTCCTTGGTGGTGAGCTCGACCGTCATGTCGTCGATCTTCTTTGCAGACGCCAGCGTCGGCATGCGCGACGCCGTGACGCCGACCTGGCTGGCGTCGAATTGCGGTGCGTCCTGTTTCAGGACCTTATCGACGTTCCAGACCACCGCATCGGCATTGAACGGCGTGCCGTCATGGAAAGTGACGCCGGGACGCAGCTTGAAGGTCCATTTGGTCTTGTCGGCATCGTCGACCTTCCACTCGGTGGCAAGCCCGGGGATCACCACGCTGGCCTTGTCGGCCGACGACAGATCCCACCCCGTGAGTGCGTCATACATGGTGACGCCGGTGAAGCGGTTGCCTTCAAAACCCTGATCGGGCTGGCCGAGCGTGCGCGGAATGTCGGCAGCGGTCATGCCGATGCGCAGCACGGTTTCGGCGCTGGCCGCGCGCGGCCACGCGGCCGCGGTCGTCAGGGCCAGCGCAGCAATCAGCGCCGCGCGGGTCGTTGTCTTGATAAGCATCGCCTTAGTCCTCTTCCGGCTTTCGATGATTAATTTTGATGCAAACGTATGCAATGGCTATGCCAAGGAGAAACTCATTCTGCAAATTAGCCCTGCGACGACAAGTCCTTGTGATCGCGGGAAGGCAGAGCAGCCGCGCTGCCTATTCTGGCATCAAGATTGCAAGTTTGGCCCTGACTTTTCCCTGGGAGCTTTGGGCCATGCGTATCCGATTATCGACTTGTCTCGCCGTGCTTGCGCTGGCGTCATTCGCAATCCCGGCGCGCGCTGAAACGGTGGTGCGCTACGGCATCTCGATGGCGGACATTCCTTTGACGACGGGCCAGCCCGATCGCGGCGCCGGCGCCTATCAGTTCACGGCGTACACGATCTACGATCCGCTGGTGGCGTGGGAAATGGACGTCGCCGACCGCCCGGGCAAGCTGGTGCCGGGCCTCGCGACCGAATGGAAGGTTGATGACACCGACAAGACCAAATGGCGCTTCGCGCTTCGCAAGGGCGTGAAGTTTCACGACGGCAGCGAGTTCAACGCCGACGCGGTGATCTGGAATCTCGACAAGGTCTTGAACGACAAGGCGCCGCAATTCGACAAGCGGCAGAGCGCACAGGTGAAGACCCGCCTGCCTTCCGTCGCGAGCTACGCCAAGATCGACGACTTCACCGTGGAGATCACGACCAAGACGGTCGACTCCTTCTTTCCCTATCAAATGCTGTGGTTCCTGGTGTCGAGCCCGGCGCAATATGACAAGCTCGGCAAGGATTGGGACAAGTTCGCCAGCCAGCCCTCCGGTACCGGACCGTTCAAATTGACAAAACTGGTGCCGCGCGAGCTCGCCGAGCTCAGCAGGAATCCGGACTACTGGAACGCCAAGCGCATTCCGAAGGTCGACAAGATCGTGCTGGTGCCGATGCCGGAGGCGCTGACGCGCACCAATGCACTGCTCGCAGGGCAAGTCGATCTGATCGAGACGCCGGCGCCCGATGCCGTGCCGCAGCTGAAAGCGGCCGGCATGAAGATCGTCGACAACGTCACGCCGCATGTCTGGAACTATCATCTGAGCGTGTTGCCGGGCTCGCCCTGGACCGACATCCGGTTGCGCAAGGCGCTCAACCTCGCGATCAACCGTGACGAGGTCGTCGGCCTGATGAATGGCCTCGCCAAACCGGCCAAGGGCCAGGTCGACCCGTCGAGCCCGTGGTTCGGCAAGCCGAGCTTCGACATCAAGTATGATCTCGCTGCCGCCAAGAAGCTGGTCGAGGAGGCCGGCTACTCCAAGGCAAAACCGTTGAAGACGACGTTCATCATCGCGCAGGGCGGCACCGGTCAGATGCTGTCGCTGCCGATGAACGAGTTCCTGCAACAGAGTTTCAAGGAGATCGGCATCGACATCGACTTCAAGGTGGTCGAGCTCGAGACGCTCTATACGCATTGGCGCAAAGGCGCGGCCGACGAGATGAACGCCGGTATCACCGCCAACAACATCGCCTATGTCACTTCAGATCCGCTCTACGCCATCGTCCGCTTCTTCGCCTCCGACCAGATCGCGCCGGTCGGCGTCAACTGGGGCGGTTACAAGAACCCGAAGGTTGACGCGCTGATCAACGAGGCCAAGCAGACCTTCGACACCGCCAAGCAGGACGATCTGATCGCCCAGGCGCATGCGTTGATCGTCGATGACGCCGTGCTGGTCTGGGTCGTCCACGACACCAACCCGCACGCGCTGTCGCCGAAGGTGAAGCAGTTCGTGCAGGCGCAGCACTGGTTCCAGGACCTGACGACGATCGGGGTGGAGTGAGGCGGCAGGCCTGCCTGCGTCAAACGACACTGTCGTCCCGGCGAAAGCCGGGACCCATACCCACGAAATTGGGTTTGGCGACGACAGCCAACTCCGATCTCGCGCAATAACTTCTGCTGCGGAGTATGGGTCCCGGCCTGCGCCGGGACGACACCATCACTGAGGCAGCAGCTGGAATGTCTCCCGCATCCCTACTTCGTCAGCAGCGCATACGCGCCCGTCCAGCCCTCCGGCGGCGGATTGACTTTGAACTCCTTGATGCGCGCTTCGTACAGCTTGAACAGCTTATCCAGCGTGTCGGCATCCTCGCTGCGACGGCCGCGCTCGATGGCGTCGAGTGCGCCCTGCCAGTCGCGGTTGCGATAGCAGCCAAGCATCTCGATGGTGATGTTGCGCAGGCGCTGGAACGCGGCTGACTGCATCACATCCTCGCGTCCGGCGATGGCATAGATCACCTCCGGCTCGGTCTTGCCCTTGACCATGATGAAGTCGAGCTCGAGGATCGCGAACTTGTCCTTGGCGGCGAGCGCCGTGCGGGAGCCGACGATGATCGGAAAACCGTACTCCTTGGTCTGGCCTTCCAGGCGCGACGCCAGGTTCACGCTGTCGCCGAGCACCGAATAATTCTTCTTGAGATCGGAGCCCATGTTGCCGACCACGCCGATGCCGGTGTTGAGGCCGATGCCCACGTTGAGCGGGATGTAGACATGGCCGCCATCGGTGGCCTCCTGCTCGCGCTCCTTGTTGACGACGTCGATCTTCTCGAGCATCTGGATCGCTGCCTCGCAGGCGTTGACCTGGTGCTCGGCATCGTCGAGCGGGGCATTCCAGAACGCCATGATGGCGTCGCCCATGTACTTGTCGACGTAGCCCTTCTCTTCGATGATGACGTCGGTGAGCGGCGTCAGGAAGCGGTTCATCAGCGTGATGAGCCCTTGCGGATCGTGCTTGTAGCTTTCCGAGATGGAGGTGAAGCCGCGCACGTCGGAGAACATGATCGTCAGCTCGCGCTCCTCGCCGCCGAGCACGACTTTCTCCGGAGATTGCGCGAGCTGCTCGACCAACACCGGGGACATATATTGCGCGAAGATGCCGCGGATCTGCACGCGCTGCCGCTGCTCGCGCACGAAGCTCGAGAAGATGAACGTCAGGTAGATCGCGGTGGTCGACAACAGCGGATAGGTGAAATCGATGAGGTAGCGGTACTTCCAGTAGAAGAACCAGGACGTGCCGACCAGCACCGCGGCAAACATCGCGCCCGCGAGCACCAGCCGCACCGGCCCGAGATTCGGCGTGAAGATGATGACGAGGACGCCGATGATCAGCGCGGCGAGCAGCTCGACGCCGAGCGCGTAGTTCGGCTGGGAGATCACCGCGCCGCTCAGCACGCTTTCGAGTACCTGGGCATGGATCTCGACACCCGGCATGGTCGAGGACACCGGCGTGGTCTTGAGGTCGTTCAGCCCGACCGCGGAGGTGCCGATCAGCACGAGCTTGCCGGCGATCCTGTTCGGCGGCACCGTATTGTCGAGAACGTCGGCCGCGGAGACGTAGATCGACGAGTCCTGGCGCGCGTAGTGCACCCAGAGCTGGCCGTTCTTGTCGGTCGGGATCTCGACGCCCTTGAGGCGGATGGCGCGGATGCCGGTCTTGTCGGTACGAACCAGCAGCGTCGGCGTTCCCGTGACGACCCGCAGGATCTCGAGGCTGAGCGAGGGCATGATAGTGCCCTGGGCCCGCATGATCATCGGCACGCGCCGGATCAGGCCGTCGCGCTCGGTCTTGATCGTGAACAGGCCGCGGCCGGCCGCGACCTTCTCGATCACTGGCACGTTGCGCAACAGGCCGGGAAATTCGTACAGGAATTTCTCGGCATTCTCCTCGCCGACCGTCGCGACGCCGGTGAAGGGCAGCGTCTTGTCGATCTCCGACGTTATCGCCGTCTGTCCCGTCTCGCCCAGCACCACCTTCGACCGCTTGATCGCTTCCGAGAGGATCTGGTCGTTGCTCGGCAGCTCGCGTAGCTTGGTGCGGGTGACGTCGTCCAGATAGCGCATCTGGTTGGCGACCAGATCCGGATTGAGCCGGTCTGGTTCCGAGAACACCACGTCGAAGCCGATCGCCACCGCACCGTTGTTGGTGAGGTTGATGATCATGTCCGCGATCCGCGTGCGCGACCATGGCCACTGGCCAAACCTGGCGAGGCTCCTGTCGTCGATGTCGACGATGGTGACCGGCCGCGCCGCCTTGTGACGGGGATCGACCAGCTGGAACAGGTCGAAGGTGCGCAGACGCAATTCCTGGACCGGCGGCGGATCCCAGACGCGCAAGCCCGCGAATACGATCAGCAGCGCAAGGCACACCAGCCGCGCAAAGCCGAATCTTCGCGTAAACCATCGGCGCAGGATTTTGAGACGTTTCATGTCAATCGAGCTTCCTGCCGCGCGTCACATACTCGGACCGATCATGGAGCGTCGGCGCGCGATTGGCCATTCCCTGGTAGCGCAGAATTATGGATTTTTTGCCGCGGTCAAGATACGCGCCGGTCGCCAGCAGGCCAGCCGTTCGCCAGTCCGGCGGCCATCAGGTGATGTGGAAGATGAAATCGCTAGCCTTGAGATTTGCGGTGATCACGTTCTTCAGCAGCAGCGACTCATGTTCCGTGACCGAACTAACGCCCGTGCCAAGCTGCTGCTGCCACGCAACCAACGTATCGCCGCTCTGCTGGGTGATGCTGAGGTTGCTGATGGAGCTGACGCCCGAGAACTGGCGCAGGTCGATCCTGTCCATGCCTTCGATGAAATCGGTGATGGTGTGGGCGTAGTCGGCGACGGGATGCCCCTCGTCGTCATACCCGGCCGAGCCCGGCGCGAAGACGAACTGGTCCTTGCCGCCGCCACCGGACAGCGTGTCGCCGGTCGTCGTCGCGAAGATGACGTCCTTCCCGCTGGTGCCGGTCAGCGTGATGCCGTTCTCCGTATTGCCGTGCTCGTTGAAGATGAAGTTGACGGTATCGGAGAGACCGGTGGTCGTATCCGTCACCGTGAGCGTGATCCGGTCGGTGTCCGGCGGCGGGGAGCCGGGAGTGTAAGTGACACCGTTCTGGAAGGCCGTGTTGATGTCAGCGAGCAAGCCGGTCATCGGCGACAGATCGACGCTGCCAGCTGGCGAATTCGCGGCCTCCGCCGTGACCGTGAAGCTATCCGTCGAGGCGTTGGAATCGGTGTCGACGACCGAGAGATTGGTGATGGTGTCGGTGTTGAGGTCGTGATTGTGCGAGACAACGAAATTGTCGGTGTCGATGACGGGGCCACTGGCAGGAGCGGTCACATCCGTGCTGATCGTCGCGGCCTTGCTCGACACCGGGGCCGTACCGTCGGTGCTCATGCTGGTGATGTCGATCGTCGCCGGTGACGCGGAGGTCGTGATGGCGCCGGTGTAGGTATTGTCGAGGGCGTGAACGCCCAGCGGATCGGGCGTGCCAGTGTAGCCGTTGGCCGGCACGAAGCGGATCAGCGCGTCGGGGCCCATCACCAGCGCATGCGTATCGCCGACCGATCCGATATCGACCCACTGATGGGTGCCGGCGACTTCGTATTGCCAGACACCTTCGGTGGTCGCAGCCGAGTCCGACGTCACGGCGACGGCCTTCAGGCTCGCGCCATCGTCGGCGTCGTGGAACTTGCCCGCGAAGAGATGACTGACGGTGTCGCCGGCCGGATTGCTGTCGTTGCCGGCGACCGAGGCCAGCGTCGCGTTGTCGAGCGTCGGGGAGTCGTTGGTGCCGGCGATGTTGATGGTGACGATGCCATTGCCGGTGCCGGTCGCCGTGTGGCCGTCATTGGGCACGATGGCGTATTGCAGCGAGAGCGTATGGCCCGCGGCGAGGAAGTCGAACGCCTGGTTGCCGGAATTGAAGTCCCACGAGAACTGGGCGTGGGTGGCGGTGCCGTTGAGGATGTCGCCGGACTGCACGGTCAGATAGTTCAACAGGTCCGCGTTCGTCAGCCCGTCGATCCCATCCGCCTGCAAGACGCCGTCGAGATAGACGGTGACGTGGTCGAGCGCCACCGTCACGTGATCGGTCGCGTCGGCGTCGGACACCGTCAGCGTGCCGCTTTTGGTCAGCCCGGCATTGGTCTCGGGCAGGGTTGCGCTGGCGGTGTCGTTGGTCCCGGTCGTGATCACCGGCGCGTCGTTGGCGCCAGTGATCGTAATCGTGACCTGAGCCGTGTCGGTCTTGTGGCCATCGTCCAGCGTAGTGGTGGAGACCACCTTCGCGGTCTGGCCCTCGCCGAGGAAATCCAGCGTGCTGTCGGCGATCGAATAGATCCAGCTGACGGCGCCGTTGTTCTTGCCGGTCAGCTGAAGCGACAGCGCGTTTTCAAGCGCCGTGACCTCGTCCGGCGTCAGCGTCAGAGGCGTTGTACCATCGGCAGCGAGCCCGGTCACGGCGTGGTCGGTGATCGTCGCCGTCGGCCGGTCTGTCAGGTCGATGTCGGTGAAATGGATCGTGCCGCCAGTCGGCGTCGACTGGTCCATCGTCGTCGTGGCGCCGGTGAGGTTCGGCTGCTCCGTCACGACTGCGCTCTGCGAGGTCTCGGCGACGGTAAAGGTCGGCTTGTCGTCCGTGGCGTTGTACGTGATCAGCGTGCCACCATGGCCGTCGCTGCTGCCGGCAAAATGCGCGTTGCTGTAATCTCCGCCGGTGAGCTTCACCGTGATGCTGTGGCCGTAGGCATCGCTGACGACGAGATCGCCGGTTTCGGGGTCGTAGGTTGCCGAAGTGCCCCCGTCGAACTTGATGGTCGACAGGTCGAGCTTGTCGGTCGCGGCGAAGCCGGCAACCGATCCGCCGAAGCTCGTAGTGTCGATCTGGAGCTCGGCACCGCCGCCGGAGAAAGTGATGGTCTGCGAAACCGCGCCGTCGACATCGAGCGTCGCGCCAGCGTCGATGGTGACCGAGCCTGCGCCCCACAGCGAACCGAACAGCGACAGGGTCCCGGTGTGAACCTCGATGGCGCCGGTGTTGGTGATGGTGCCGGTGATCGACGTGGTGCCCCAGCTGTAGATCTCGCCGGAATTGTCGATGCTCAGCCCGGACCCGGAAATCGAGGCACCATCGAGCAGATCGATGGCGCCATCGTTGTCGATCGAGGACAGGTTTCCGAACACGCTGGTGCCGGAGACCGTCCAGGTGCCGCTCGCCTCGTTGTCGAACGTGGCGCTTGCGACCGAGATGTTGCCGTTGATGTGGCCGGTGTTGTTGATCGTGATGGCGCCGCCGGTCTCGAAGATGGCATAGGTCGTCGAGGTCACGCTCGCGGAGTCGGGCCCGATGGTGCCGGAATTGTCGATCAGCGCGGTGCCGTACGTGTTCTCCTGAATGGAGATCGCCGCGTGACCGGCGGCGCCGATCACCGAGCCTGTGTCGGTGCCGACCACGGAGCCTGTGTTGGTGATGTGCGTCGAGCCGGTCGCGCCCGCTGCATCCTGCGTGACCGTGATGCCGGTCGAGCTCGTTCCGGTGAGGTGGCCGTCATTGACGATGGTGACGTTACCCGCGCCGGTGGCAAGGGCGGACAGGCCGACCGCGCCGGTCGCGGAGCCTTCATTGGTGACGCTGACGTCGCCACCGCCATGGTCGAAGGCGCCGATCGCGGTGCCAGCGGCGGTGATCTGCGAGGTCGTGCCGGTCGTGACCGTAACCTTGCCGGCGCCCCAGGTGAACGAATCGATGCCGTAGCCGGCATCCGCGGTGATCGTCGCGTCACTGCCGACGATGACGTCGCCATTGACCGCGCTCGAGAAAGCCGCGGTGCCGCCCGGCTTGTAGCCGGCGATGATCGCGCCGGGCGTGGTGCCATCGTTGTTCAGCGTCGCGCCGGAATGGATCGTGCCATTCGCTTCGACGGTGATGGTGCTGTTCAGACCGCTTCCGATCCCGGTCGCGTAGTTGACCGCCACGATGCCCGAGCTGCCGGACGTGATGCTGTCGCCCTTCGCGACCGTGACACTGATGTTGCCTGCATCGATGCTGTAGGCCTTGATTCCATAGGCCGTCGCACCCGAGATCGTGACGTTCGCGCCCAGCGTGACCGTGATGTTGCCGGTGCCGCCGCTCTGGGCAGAGGCCTCGATACCGTAGCTCTGGGTGCCGGCGACGGAAATCGTCGTGCCGGCGAAGCTGTTCACCGTAACGTCGCCATTCCCGTAATTATAGGCGTCGATGCCGGAGCCGGCCGCAGCAGTAATGTTAGCGTAATTGTTGACGACGACCGTGCCGTTGACGCCGGTGTTGGCGCTGGCCCCGGTGGTCGCACCGGCGTAGCCGGCCTGGATGCCGGCCGGCGGGTTGCCGCCCTGATTCAGGCTGCTGCCTGAACTGATTGAGCCGTGGGCATTGACCGTGATCGTGCTGGTCGATGACGCATCGAGCGACATCGCGCGATTGACCGCAACGATGCCGGAGCTGCCTGACGTGACGACGCTGCCGGCCTCAGTGGTGACGGTCTCGCTGCCCGCGCCGTAACTACGCGCGCGGATGCCGTAGATCGAGCTGCCGGTGATGCTGCCGCCGGCGTCGATGGTGATGTCGCCGTCGCCCTGCGTCGTCGCATCGATGCCGTAAGCGCCACCGACGGCGCCGCCGAGCTGGGTGATCGAGATGCCACCGGCATTGGCGGCGTTCAAATTCTCGACGAGGACGCCGACCGAATCCGCACCGGTACCGGTTGCCTTGCCGGTGAGATCATTGACCGTGATACCGCCGGCGCCGGTCGCGCTATCACGCAGCGTGATGCCGTTGCCGGCAAGACCCGTGATGTCGTTTGTTGCCGTCAGCGAGATAGCCCCGGTGCCGTTCTGGGTGACGACGACGCCATTGGCTGTGCCCTTCAGTGCGCCGGTGGGCGTGAGAACGATGCCGGCGGGCTTGCCGAGCGTGCCGCCCGACGCCGTGAAGTCGAGCGCGTCGCCGCTTGACGTCGTGATATCGGCCGCGCCCGTGATCGTGAACGTGCCACCGTTCGACGACTGGCCGGCGATGGTGCCCGTAAAGCTCTGGCCGGCAACCTTGTCGAGCTGAAGCGTATCGGTGCCGCCGGCGAAGGTCACGATTTGCGCTGTCGCCCCCGCGAGCTCCAGCGTCGCGCCGTCATCGATGACCAGCGAACCCGCGCCGGTAAGACCGCCGGAGAGGTTCAGTGTACCCGCCTGCACCTCGATGGTGCCGGTGTTGGTGACGCCGGCCGAGATCGCGTTGGGGCCGGAGACGCCGTAGAGAATGCCTGAATTGCTCAGGCTGCCGCCATTGATCGAAACGCCGGTCAGATAGAGCTTCGACGTACCGTCGACCGTGAACGTTCCGCCGTCGTTGGCGACGGCCAGCGAGGTGAGCTTCAGGATGCCGCCACCGATCGCCTTGATATCGGCGGTGTTGACGATGTGCTCGCCGGAGAAGTCGAGCTCGCCACCATTGGCCTGGATCAGGTGGCTGTTGGTGATCGTATGGAGCACGATCGGATCGATCGTCAGCGTGCCGCTGGTGATTGATATCGTGCCGGTGTTGGTGATGTCGGCGTCGGTGATGGCGCTCGTGCCGGTGGATTGCAGCGCGCCGGCAATGGTCAGCGTGCCGCCCTTGACGATTGCGCTGGAGAGATCGAGCGTCGAGCCAAGTTCGACCGATACGGTACCACCGGTATTGGTCACCTTGTTCGAGATCAGCTTCAGCGTTCCGTCGTTGATCGCAGCCAGCGTCCCGGTGTTGGTGACGGCTTCGCCGTTGATGTCGAGCTCGGCATTGTTGGCCCGGATCGTGCCGCCGTCATTCGTGATCACAGGCGCGGACGTCGTCGCGGCCAGCGTCAAGAGGCCGCCGATCGCATCGATCAGATAAGTATTCGAGATATTGGCATCGGTGATCGTGGTGGTACCGGACGAAGCGAGCGTCCCGGCGACGGTGAGCGCACCGCCGGTCAGGCTGGCGCCGACAAGCGTCAGCTTCTTGTCGGTCTCGACCTTGACGGTGCCGCCATTGTTGATGCCGCTCGACGACACCGTCGCATCGCCGAATGTCAGCGTGACGTCGCTCGCGACCTTGACACCGCCCTTGTTCAGCGCCGCATTGCCGTCGATCGTGCTGTCGCCGGTGACGGCGATCGTGCCGCCCGACGTACTGCTATAATTGTTGATGGTGCCGCCGCTGATCGTGGCGCCGTTCAGGGTCAACGCGGCATCGACAATGACGTTGCCGCTGGAATTGTCGACCACAGACCCCGGACCGATGGCGAGTGCGCCTGCGAGCACCTCGATGGTGCCAGCATTGGTGACCGTTTCGCCGTTCAGCGCATTGCCGGTGCCGCTGACATTGAGGGTGCCGTTGTTCTTGAGGATCCCGTTGCTGAGCACTCCGTTGCCAGTGAGGTCGAGTTCGCCATTGTTCGTAACCGTGCCGATACTCGGCGTCACGAAGATGATCGTGCTACCGCCGGCTTCGCCCGGACTGCCGTCGACCACCGGCGTCCCGGGAAGGACAGCGATCGCGCCACCGTCGATCGTTGCGCCATTGACGGTCAGCTTGCCGCTGGCGTCGACCTTGACGTTGCCGGCGTTGTTGACGCGAGAGCCCTGGTCGATCGTCAGCGCATGATCTGCCCACACCTCAAGCGCGCCGCTGGCTTTGTTGTCGACGGTTTCGTTGGCGAACTCCGCCGCTCCCTTGACGTTGACCGCGCCGAAATTGTTCAGCGTGCCGTTCTCGATCAGGCTGGTGCCGTCGAGCTCCAACGCGCCGTAAATGGTGACGGTGCCGCCGTCGACCGTCGCAGCGTTGACGATCAGCGTCGTCGTGCCGCCATCGACCTTGAGGGTGCCGCCTGCATTGTGGATTTCGGTTAGCGTCGTCAGCGTGCCGCCCGACAGCTCGATCGTGCCGGAATTGGTGATCGACGTCCCGCTCGAGAAATCGCCGCCGTGCGCAAGCGTCAGGTACCCGGCATTCGCGAGCACGCTCGTGCCCGAAAACTCGGCCTTGCCGCCGACCGAGATGCTGCCTGCCGCCAGATTGGTGAGCTTTGAATCGGCGCCGAGCGTGAGCGTCGTGGCGATCGTCAACGAACTCTTGTTGATCACTTCCGGGGCCTTATGGCCCGCGTTGGTGTCGAAGTCGTTCATCGTCAGCGAATTGGCGTACGCGGCTGCGTCGATGGTGACGGGATAGGACGGCGTCAGCCCATGCAGCTGATCGGTGATGACGATGACGTCGTCACCGATCGCCGGCGCGTTGCCGGTTTCCCAATTCGCACCGTCCTTCCAGAAGCCCCCCGAAGGAGCTCCCGGAGCATTCGTCGCGATCCACACCACGGCAGGAGCGTCAGTACCGGTGATCGTGACCGTAATGGTCTGGTCCGAGGTCGCGCCCTGCGAATCCTTGACCGTCACGGTGTAGGTCAGGGTCAGCACCTGGCCCTTCGGGATGAAGTCGGCGAGGTAGACCGGGATATCTCCGAGCGACCAATTGATCGTTCCGGTGCCGGACCCGGTGCTGTCATGACCGGACGCGATCGAGACCGAGAGATCATTGGCGAAGAAGTTGTAGATGCTCTGGGGCACGGTGCCGCCTGGCAGAACCGCGCTGAGTTTGGACACCGATACCGTGTGGGTGTCAGTGAGATCGACATCGGTGAAGGTCAGCGTGCCTGACGTCGGCACCTTGGTGGTGAGCGGGCCGCCCGGGACGCTGGTGCCGCCGGAAAAGGTGATGGTCGGGACGCTGGTGGTGATCACAGGCTTGTCGTTGGTGCCCGTGATCGTGATGGTGATGGGGATGGTGGTGGTTTCAGGGTTGACCCCGAAATTGTCGTCGATGCTGACGATGTAAGTCAGCGTCAACGTTTCGCCGGCCGCGAGGAAGTCGAAGACGTGGTCGGGGATCGTGTAGGTCCAGACCGCAGAACCGTTGTTGTTGTTGCCACCATCGGGAACAACGCTGATCTGGATCTGCGTAGCTGCGATGTCCTGCCTCTGCAGCGCGGTGAGCGAGCCGGTGACATCCTGCTGGCCAGCGTTCTGGTAGACGAAGTTCGGCGCTTGAGCGAGATTCACCGACACCGTCGGCCGGTCGCCCAGGTTTTGGTCGACGAAGGTGATCCGGCCGGAGATCGTGTCGGGAGGCACGGCGTCGGATGTAGTGTCCGCGCGGTCACCGGTCGCGTTAACGTGCTCGGTCAGCTTGAATATCGACGTCACGTTGCCGTTGAGATCGAGGCTGCGCGCAGTCGGCGGGCCGGGAATGCGGTCGACCCCCTTGTCCGCCCCGCCCTGCCCAGGGCCGTTGCCAGTGTTGACGGTGTTGGTGAAGGTCGCGGTTGCGGTGGCACCGGTGTCCGTCTTGATCAGGACGATGTTGCCGTTCTGCGTGATCGTGTCGGTGAAGTTCGTGGTCAGCTTGGTGTTGGTGTTGTTGTCCGTGAACTTCAGCGTGAACACGTCCGTGATCAGCTTCTGCACCTCCGGCGACAGCAGCCCGTTGGTGACCGAGACGTTGCCACCGCTGATCTGGATCATCTGTCCGGCCTGGTTGACCGTCGCGATCGGCAGCAGGGTCAGCTTGTCGAACAGGATGTAGGAGCCGGTGGTGCCGTTCGGTTCGACCAGCACCTGGAAGTTCGCCTGCGGCTGCGGATCGCCGCCACCGGAGGGAACGACGAAGTTGATCTCGGTCAGCACGGCCGTGCCGCGGATGCCCATGGTGGCGACCGGCGTGTCGATCTTCATGTCGCCGTGCTTGGCGGTCTCGCCGGCGACAAAGGTGATGGTGCCCGCGACCAAGCTGAGCAGCGAGGAATTGTTCGACCCGTTGGGGTCGTAGACCATCTCGTTCAGCACCATCCGTGCATTGGAGGACAGGCCGAACACGGTGCCGTCGATGAAGGTGACGCCAAGCGTTGAATCCGAACCGGTCGAGACCACGTCGCCCTTCTCGACGTTGTCGCCGTTGTTCAGGATGACCGAGACGCCGTTGCGGATCGCAGTCGCGCTGCCGGTCAGCTTGGTGACGTGGCCGATGACCTGCGCCGCTGCGGCGCCGGGCGCGGCCTGCGCGACCTGGACGTAACCCGTGAGCGCGCTGACGATGTCGCCGGTGAGATGGGCGCCGTCGGGCGAGGCGATCGCCGCGCGTTTGTCACCCCTGAAATAATCGTGAACGACGAACTCATGGCCATCGTGCGACAGCACGAGATCGACACCCGTGCGCTTGAACTCGCCGTTGAAGATCAGGTTGGGGTCGGCAATGACGATCGCGCCTTCGGGCACGTGGCCATGCGCCTTGGCGGTAAAGGAATCGACATGGCCGTAGCCCGGCGAACGGGAACCTTGGCCATCTAATTGGCCATCCAAGGAGAGCGCGGCGTCAAATTTGCCAGCGTAATTCAACCGGGCACCGTAAAAAGGGTTAAAATCTAAGTAAGTATCGAGCGCCTAAGCTTGCATAGCATTACCAAGTCCTTAGCGAAACCGTCCATTGCTTGTGTGATTTCGCATCACTTGGTCGCCCACGACTATGCCTATGGCGACATCCACAGATATGCTGAAGTATTTTTTCGAATATTTTTAAGTCAAACCCGGTATATTGCGCACATTTCCAGTCGTTCAAAGTAATTATCTGTGCAGATCTGGCCACAGATACTTGTGTCATCTTTTCTTCGTAGTGCCCCGCAACATCCTGCGGCAAATACGGAGTTAAATCTGTGATCCAATTAACAGAACCCGTGAAATAGCGGGTCATTAGCCATAGGTGCAGAATCGGCACACCTACAATTTTTGCCTGTAATTTAATCTGTTTGCGGCATCGAGGCACCTCTGAGCCGGCGACTCGTAAAACTTTACGCGAATTGGGCAGGCCCGGTTCAGCCTGCCCCGTGGTTTTGGCGCCCCGCCCAAGCGCATTAAGCAGAACAAAACGGCCCACCTCGCACTATCTCCGCGAAAGCAACAAGCCCGGCACGTCAAGGTCGAGGGGGACCTGGCGAAGCCGGATAAGGGGATGTCAGATGGAGACCGCTGCTCGCTCGCGCGCCTGGCGCGCTATCCTTGTCCTGTGCGGATTGATCCTGTGCGGATCGGCCGCCGACGTTCGTGCCGGCACGTTGCTGTCGCCCGGCGCAGGCGTGCTTGTGCGCAAATCGGCCGAGCCGTTCGGCGTGTTCGCCTTCGCCATTTCCACCGGTGGCCTGCGGCAGAAATGGTTCGCGCTGAAAGAGAAGCTCGACGACGACATGGTGCAGCTCGCGCTGTGCGACGGCGACCGCGACAATTGCGCCTCGCCCGCGGCGCTGAAGCTGCTCGCCATCGTCGACCAGGCCCGCACCCGCGACGGCCGCGCGCTGCTCGGCGAGACCAACCGCGCCATCAATCTCGCCATCCGCGCCGAAAATGACGGCGCCGAGGACATCTGGAGCTCGCCGCTCGAGACCTTCGATCGCGGCGCCGGCGATTGCGAGGATTACGCCATCGCCAAGCTGGCCGCGCTGCGGCTTGCCGGTGTCGCCGCTGAGGACCTCCGCCTCGTCGTGGTGCGCGACACCCGCAATGGCGAAGGCCATGCGGTTGCCTCGGCAAAGCTCGACGGCCACTGGCTGATGCTGGACAACCGCCGCATGGCCATGGTCGAGGATGACGACGCGCGCAACTACCAGCCGCTGTACGTGCTCCATCAATCCGCCGTGCTGAAATATGCCGGCGAACCCGTGCGGGGCGAGAGCCAGCGGGTGTCGATGGTGTCGGCCGAGGCCGACGCGCGGTGATCCGGGTGTAACCACCCGCCACAAACCCATTTCGCCGCGCGATCCGGGACGCTAGCATAGCCGCGGCCATGCTGGGGACAATTGGAATGCGGTTGATCGTGCTGACTGTGCTTGCGCTGCTGACTTGGCCGGCAGCGCCAGGCTTCGCGCAATCCGGCACATCCGACCGCTCCGTTGCCGACCGGCTGCCGCTGTTCGCTGGGAATAATTGCCAGCAGATCCGCGATCCCGGCAATCAATTGTTCTGCGGTGATCCCGAGTTGTCTGCCGCCGCCGAAAAGCTCAACACCGCAATCGAGGCGCGGCTCGCCCGCCTGCCCGATCGCCTGCCTGCGATCGAAGAGAACGCGATCTGGATCCGCCAGCGCAATCTCGGTTGCGGCATCGTCGGCCAGACCGCGATCCGCACTGAGGATTTCGAGCGGGTGAAGGCCTGCCTTCTCAAAGTGACCGAGGATCGCGCCGCGATCGTGCGGGATCCGGATTTCGACTGTCTCGCAGCCAACACCGCGGCAGGCGCGCTGATCTGCGCAGACCCGTCGCTGGCGCTCACCGAGACCGAGCTCAACAGCCAGGTGCTCGCACTGATCGGCAAGCTTGACCCGACCGCGGCACGCTTTGCCTTCGCAGAATACGGCCGCTGGACGCGCGAGCGCGATCGCAAGTGCAATCTGGTCGGCAAGGAGAACGTGCCGCCCCAGGAGCTTGGCTCCGCGGAAGATTG
Organism: Bradyrhizobium ganzhouense; assembly: GCF_049949285.1. Lineage (NCBI taxonomy): Bacteria > Pseudomonadati > Pseudomonadota > Alphaproteobacteria > Hyphomicrobiales > Nitrobacteraceae > Bradyrhizobium > Bradyrhizobium ganzhouense. The sequence goes on along the minus strand of NZ_CP181318.1, from coordinate 970,601 downwards.
TCTCGCCGATTATTTAAAGCGCAAGACCGACGAGATCGCGGCCGCCAAGGGTGATCCGAAGAAGGTGTTCGGCCGGCAGGTGGCAGCCAGGGAGCCCGACACCGATGCCGTCGATTTCTGCGCCGCGCGCATCCACGCCGCCAATTCGTGCGGCAATTTCCTCCGCATCAACCGCGTGTATGCGCTCGACAGCCAGGTGACGGATCAGGAGGCGCAGGTCACCGGCGAGATCGAGATGGTCGTGCTGGCGCCGTTCACCACCTGTAGCAAGGTCGCCTCGACCTGCACCGGCACCTGCTGGGACGCCAGCACCGGCCGTCCGCAACCGGGAGCCGCCAACAAGGAGCGCTCCGCAGCGGCCTTCAACGTCACGCGCCGCCTGCGGATCCAGCGGACCTTTGCGTTCGTGAAGGCCGCCGACGGCTGGCGTTGCCGCGAAGACGAGCTGGCGCCCGTGAACTCGGGCACCGCGGGCGGGGGGCCGTAGGGTTGCTCTTCTCTCCCTCTCCCCGTTCTTACGGGGCCGCGACGAGCTTCGCTCGCGCTGAGAGGGTCGGGGTGAGGGGCTGCTTCAGCGAATTCGGTGACAGTTAGACTCGCGGAGAGCCCCCTCACCCGGAATTTGCTGTGCAAATTCAGGCCTCTCCCCGCACGCGGGGAGAGGCGAAAAATCAAAACATCAGATTGTCCTTCACCAGCACCCAGCGACCGCCCCTGACCTGCTGCACCTGGGTGATGGTGTTGGCGAGGTGGTCGGTCTTGGAGAACTTGGTCGGCGGCGAGTTGAAGATGTCGAGGAATTTCTCGCCGGACTCGAGCGAGTCCAGCATCTTCTGTCCGGTCAGATCCTTGCCGGCCTTGTCGGCGTAGAACGCAAACGTCATCACCGCGTTGTAGCCGATGATCGCCTGCGTGTTGGCGTCGGTGTTGAACATCTTCTTGTAGTTGATCAGCCAGTCGTGGACCTTGCCCTTGGCGGTGTCCTCATAAGGGATCTCGAAGCCCGAGGCCGCATAGAGGCCCTCGACCGCCTCCTTGCCCAGCGTCGGCACCTCCAGCACGTTGGTCGGCGTGGCGCCGAGGAAGGTGACGTCCCAGCCCAGCTTCCTCGCCTCCGTCATCGCGCCGATGGTCTCGCGGATCACGGTGCCGAGCACGACGAGGTCGCAGCCGTCGGACTTCATCTTGGCCACTTGCGCGCTGAAATCAGACGCGCCGCGCTTGTAGCTCGTGATCGAGGCGGGCTGCACCTTCATCGCGGCAAGCTGCTGATTGAAGCCGTCGAGCACGTTCTTTCCGTACTCGTCGTCCTGATGCATGATGCAGGGCTTCTGAAAACCTTTCCACTCCATCATGTATTTCAGCGCGGCCCGGGTGCTCTCGACGTAAGGCAGCAAATTGTTGAACTTGAGCCGCTCTTGCGGCTTGGCCTGGTCGAACTTGAAGGTGAACTCGGCAGCCGTCAGCGGAAACAGCTGGAGCACTCCGGCATCGAACAGGATGTCCTGCGCGGCCAGCGTCGGCGCCGAGCCCATCGAGCCGATCATGACGAAGATCTTGTCGCGCTCGACCATCTTCTGCGAGGCCAGAACGCCCTTCTTCGGATCATAACCGTTGTCCTCGAGGATCATCCTGATCTTGCGGCCCTGGATGCCGCCGGCCGCATTGATCTCCTCGACCGCCATTTTCATGCCGTTGGAGACCGGCACGCCCCAGACCTTGATCGGGCCCGACAAATCCTGATGAGTGCCGATGACGATCTCGCCCGCCGAGATGCCTTCGTTAGTGACTTTGGTTTGCGCCGCGGCCGGCAGACAGGTGAGCGCGACCGCACCCACAGCAAGGCCGAACGCTTTCAACGATTTCGACATTGACGTCTCCTCCTTAGGCCTATGTTGCACGAAGGGCGTGGCCATCGCTCCTTCGCCGTTTTCCAAGCGAGACTCAGGCGACCGCGCGCGCGAGATACATCGCGTCGATCTCGGCGGCGTAGCGCTTGTTCACGAAATTGCGCTTCAGCTTCATGGTCGGCGTCAGCTCCTCGTCCTCCGGGGTGAGCTGGCGTTCGATCAGGTAGAATCTCTTGATAGTCTCGACGCGCGCGAAGTTCGCATTGACGCCTTCGATTTCGTGCCAGATTAGGTCCTGAATCTCGCTAGCCCGGCACAAGCTGGCGTAATTGGTGAAGGGGATGTCGTGGTCCTGGGCGAACTTCTCGACATTCTCCTGGTCGATCATCACGAGGCAGGTGAGATAGGGTCGCTTGTCGCCGATCACGACGGCATCCGAAATGTAAGGCGAGAATTTGAGCTGGTTCTCGATCTCCGACGGCGTGATGTTCTTGCCGCCGGAGGTGATGATGATGTCCTTCATCCGGTCGGTGATGCGGACGAACCCCTCATTGTCGATGGTGCCGACATCACCGGTGTGCAGCCAGCCGCTGATATCGATGGCCTCCGCCGTCTTCTCTGGCTGGTTCAGATAGCCCATGAACAGGAAGTCGCCCTTGATCAGGATCTCGCCGTCGGGCGACAGCGCGACCTCGCCCCAGGGCACCGCCGTGCCGACCGAGCCAAGCTTGATGCGCGACCCCGGCATCATGGTCGCGACCCCGCAATTCTCGGTCTGGCCGTAGACCTCATGCATGTCGATACCGAGCGCGAGGTACCAGCGGATCAGATCCGGCGCGATTGGTGCCGCACCCGTGAAGGCGATGCGACAGCGGTCGAGCCCGATCATGCGGCGGATGTTGCGGAAGGCGAGCTGGTACGCGACGCGGTTGGCGACACGCAACGCCAGCGACGGCGCCTTGCCCTCGATCCGGCAATCGACCATGCGGTAGCCGATCGCGATGGCGCGGCGATAGACCCATTGCTGGAGCGGCGTCGCATCCTTAAGCGCGATGGTAATCGCGGAATAGAATTTTTCCCAGATGCGCGGCACCGCGAGGAACACGGTCGGCTGCACCTCGCGTAAGTTGTCCGGCACTGTCTCGGGACTTTCGGCAAAATTCATCACCGAACCGAGCGCGACCGAGATGTAGTAGCCGCCGATCCGCTCGGCGACATGGCAGAGCGGCAGGAAAATCAGCCGGTCCTCGTCCTCGCGCGCCGGAATGAAGTCGTTGGCATGCCGCATCTGGTGCGTGACGCTGCGGTTGGAGTGCATCGCGCCCTTGGGCGGGCCGGTGGTGCCGGAGGTATAGACCAGCACCGCAAGATCTTCCGCCTGAGGGGCGTTGATCATCTCCTGCCACAGCGCCTCGCGGCCCACCATGTGGTTGCGACCGAGCGCGCGGAACTCGTCGAGCGACATCACCATGTCGTCGGAGAAGCCGCTGAGGCCTTCCATGTCGAACACGACGATCCGTTGCAGGCTGGGACAGCGTGCGCGACAGGCGAGGATCTTGTCGAGCTGCTCCTCGTCCTCGGCGAAGATCACCCGCGTCGCGGAATCATTGAGGAGATATTCGACCTGGGCCGACGCGTCGGTCGGATAGATGCCCGACGAGACGCCGCCGGCACACAGGATCCCCATGTCGGCGTAAATCCATTCCGGGACCGCGTTGGCGATGATCGAGGCGACGTCTCCGGGCATGAAGCCGATGGCGCGGAGGCCGTAGGCGATCTCCTTGGAGATTTGCAGCCATTCGCGCCAGCTGGTCGGCTGCCAGATGCCGAACGTCTTCTCGCGGATCGCAGGCCTGTCGCCGCGCACCTCCGCTGCGCGCAAAAAGCTCCTCGCGATCGTATCAGCGACCGTCAGCACCGCCGGTCGGGCCATGCGCGTCTCCTCGTTGCCGCTTAGTTCGTCATCGCCAGGCTCTTCATCTCCAAGTCTTCTTCTTTTTCCAGCGCCGCTCGCCGCGCGCGCCGGCTTCCTTGGCGCCAAGGTAGAACTCCTGGATGTCCTGGGAATGCATCAAGCGGTCGCAGCTGTCGTTCATCACGACGCGGCCGATCTCCAGCACGTAACCATAGTGCGCCGTCTCCAGCGCCACGCGGGCATTCTGCTCGACCAGCAGGATCGACATGCCTTGCTCCTCGTTGACGCGGCGGATGATGGTGAAAATCTCCTTCACCAGGATCGGCGACAGGCCGAGCGACGGCTCGTCGAGCAGCAATAGCGTCGGCCGGTTCATCAGTGCGCGGCCGATCGCGAGCATCTGCTGCTCGCCGCCGGAGAGCTGGCCAGCCGGCTGGTTGATGCGCTCCTTCAATCGCGGGAAATAGCCGTAGACCCGCTCCATATCCTCCGCCACACCGTCCCGATCGCCGCGCGGATAGGCGCCCATCATCAGATTCTCGAGCACCGAGAGGAACGGGAACACCTCACGCCCTTCCGGCACATGGCTGAGGCCGAGCCGCACGATGCGATCGGCCTCCATGCGCTGGATCGGCTTGCCCATGAACTCGATCGAGCCCTTTTGCGGATCGAGAATGCCCGAGATGGTCTTCAGCACCGTGGTCTTGCCGGCACCGTTGGCCCCAAGCAGCGTGACGATGCGGCCGCGCGGCACCTCCAGCGAGATGCCGCGGATCGCTATGATCGGCCCGTAATAGCTCTCGATGTTGGAGAGTCTTAAGATGATATCGGGCGCCGGGGTCGCATCCATGCATCAAGCTCCCAGATACGCGGCGACGACGTCGGGGTGCTGCTGAACCTCAGTGGGCGAGCCCATCGCCAGCACGCGGCCGTAGTTCAGCGCGATGACGCGGTCCGAGACGCGGTTGACCAGCGACATGTCGTGCTCGACCATCAGCACGGTGACGCCGAGCTCGCTCTTCATGTCGCGGATCCAGAACGACATATCGTCGGTCTCTTCGACGTTGAGGCCGGAGGACGGCTCGTCGAGCAGGATCAGCTTCGGCTCCGAGCAGAGCGCGCGCGCGAGCTCGATCACCTTGCGCACGCCGTAGGGCAGGCCCGAGATCAATTTATCACGGTAAGGTTCGAGATCGAGGAACTCGATGACCTGCTCGACCCGGCGGCGGTGCACCTTCTCGCCCGCGCGCACGCTCGGCAGGAACAGCAATTCCTGCCAGAGCTGCGTGGTGGAATGCCGGTGTCGGCCGACCAGGAGATTGGACAGTACCGTCGCATTCTCGAACAGCTCGATGTTCTGGAAAGTGCGGGCGATGCCGAGTTTTGCGATATCGTAGGGCGGTTGTTCTGTGATGTCCTGATCCTCGAAAAAGATGCGGCCCGAGGTCGGCCGGTAGATCCGCGAGATCAGGTTGAAGATCGAGCTCTTGCCCGCGCCGTTCGGCCCGATGATCGAGAGGATCTCGCCCTTCTCGACCGCAAACGACACCGCATCGACGGCCTTGAGGCCCCCGAAATGCAGCGACAGGTTCTCTGCGCGGAAATAGCTCATCGGTTCCGCTCCGACTTCACGTAGATCTTCTGCCGCTTGAAGGTCGCGCGCTTGTAGAGCGGGAATAGCTGGAAGAAGAGTTTTATCTTCAGCCAGCGGCCGTAGATGCCGAGCGGCTCGAACAGCACGAACAGCATGATGATGATGCCATAGATCGCGCCCTTCAGGCCATTCAGCGAGGCAAAGGCCGCGACCTTGGACTCGATGTTGGCCGCTGTGGCCGTGCCCGCGCCGAACGTCGCCGCGATACCGGCGATGATGCCGGGCATGTCGTCTTTCAGATAGGTCAGGAACGGATCGATCATCACGATGAAGATCGCGCCGAGCACGGCGCCGTGCAGGCTGAAGGTGCCGCCGATCAGGATCACGATGATGAACTCGATCGAGAGCTGCAGCGTGAACATCTCGGGCGAGATGAAGGAGAGCTTGTGTGCGAACAGCACGCCGGCAAAGCCGGTGATCGCCGCCGAGATCGCAAACGACTTCACCTTGTAGAGTGCGACGTTGACGCCCATGCTGCGCGCCGCGGTCTCTAAGTCCCGGATCGCGACGAAGGCGCGCCCGGTCGGCGAGCGCAAGAGATTGAGTGTGCCGACGATGGTCAGCACCAGCACCGCAAGGCAGAGGAAATAGAAGGTCGGGCTGTCGCGCGAGACCGTCACGCCGAGCAGCGACAGCGCCTTGACCCGCAAGCCCTCATTGCCGTTGGTGACGCTTTCCCAGCGCGCCAGAATCTCCTCGACGATGAAGGCGAACGAGATCGTGGCGATGACGAGATAGATGCCCTGCAGCCGCAGCGCCGGAAAGCCGACCAGCGCGCCGATGCAGCCGGTCAGGACGCCGGCGGCGAGGAAATAGACCGGGAACGGCACATTGTATTTCTGCAAATATGCAGCCGTGTAGGCGCCGATCGCGAGGAACGCGGCGTGGCCGAGCGAGGCCTGCCCCGTAAAGCCGGTCAGAATCATCAGCGCCACGCCGACGGTTGCGTAGATGCAGACGAAGACGAGCTGGCTCATCAGATAGCTGGAGAGCACGTAGGGCGCGATCAGCAGCACCGCGAGCAGGAGGCCATAGGAGACGACATAGCCGGAATGCGGGAAGAGCCTGATGTCGTCCTCATAGTCGGTCTTGAACAGGAAGCGCATGCGTTCAGACCTTCTTGCGGGCGTGAAGGCCGAACAGGCCTTCGGGCTTCAGCAGCAGCACGGCCAGCAGCACGAGGTAGGGCGCGACGTCCTTCCAGCCCTCCGGCAGATAGAACCCGGCCATGCTCTCGATCACGCCGATCAAGACGCCGCCGACGACCGCACCGGGGATCGAGCCGAAGCCGCCGAGCACGGCGGCCGGAAACGCCTTGAGGCCGAGCACGAGGCCGACATTGGAGTGGATGAAGGTGATCGGCGCCAGCAGCACGCCGGCGCAGGTCGCGACCGCTGCGCTGATGGCCCAGACGATCGACACCACGCGCTTGACCGGGATGCCCATGTAATAGGCCGCCAGCATGTTCTCGGAGCTGGCGCGCATCGCCGTGCCGAGCGTGGTCTTGTTGAAGAACAGCCAGAGCAGCGCGCAAAGGATGACCGTCGCCGCGATCACCGAGAGCTTGTCATGAGCGAGCACCAGCGAGCCGATGCGCAGCACGCCCTGGCTGAACGGCGTCTCGATCTTGAAATCGTCGGTGCCCCAGATCATGCCGGCGACCGAGCGCAGGAAATAGCCGAGCCCGATGGTGGCCATGATGATGGAGAATTGCGGATAGCCGAGGATCGGCCGCACCACGATCCGCTCCGCCAGCATGCCGAACAGCGCCATCGCGGCCACCGCACCGGCAAAACCGATCCAGTAGTTCAGGCCCATCATGCCGATGAAGGTGAAGGCGAAGAAGCCGCCGAGCATCATCAGATCGCCCTGGGCGAAATTGACGACCTCGGTGGCCTTGTAGACGAGCACGAACCCGAGTGCGATCAGGCCGTAGACACAGCCGAGCGCAACACCGCTGACCAGCTGCTGAACGAAATCCAGCATCGCCGCGTCCTCCCGATGCAACCAGCGGTTCTTGACGACCGCCTTGCCGCATCTTGTGTCCGGCGGCTACGCAGTCGTTTCGCCGCGTTAGCCGCCCTTTGTCCCGTCACCAATTCAGCCTGAACGCCCGAGCCCTGTCAACAAACGGTGACTTGTTAGGTATCTTGCCTTTAGTCCAAGACAAATGCCGGAATTTGCGGCAGTGCGATTCACCGTGCCGAAACATCTTCGGGTCATGGTCGCGACCGATGCAAAACCGGATGGTGTGGCCGTCATGAAGCCGGACAGCTTGGCGCTCGAAGTCCGAGGGTTAACGAAGCGTTTTGACCGTTTGGCGGTCGATAGCCTCGATCTCACCATCCATGCCGGCGAATTCTATGCGCTGGTCGGCCCCAACGGCGCCGGCAAGACCACCACTTTACGCATGGTTGCGGGCCTGCTGCGGCCCGATGACGGCGGCGTTTCGATCTTCGGGATCGATGCGCTCAAGAATCCGGTCGCGGCCAAGCAGGTGATGGCGTGGGTCTCCGACGAGCCCATGATCTACGACAAGCTCACCCCGCTCGAATATCTCGAATTCGTCGCCGGCCTTTGGGGCATCGCGCCGTCCGCTTCGAAACCGGTCGCCGAGGAACTCCTGAGCTCGCTCGGGCTCGAGCCGCACCGGCACGAACGCTGCGAAGGGTTCTCCAAGGGCATGCGCCAGAAGGTGGCGCTTGCCGGCGCGCTGGTGCACGATCCCCGCCTCATCATCCTCGACGAGCCGCTGACTGGCCTCGACGCCGTCTCTGCCCGCCATGTGAAGGGCCTGTTGAGCGAGCGTGTTCAGGCCGGCTGCACCATCATCATGACCACACATATTCTGGAGGTGGCCGAGCGCATGGCCGACCGCATCGGCGTGATCGCCGCGGGCCGCCTGGTCGCCGAGGGCACGCTCACCGAGCTGCGCCAGCAAAACGGTCATGCCGACACCAGCTTGGAAGATCTCTTCATCGCACTGGTGACGCTCCAGGAAGCTGCATGAGCTCGGCGACCGCTCTTTCGTGGTTTGCCCGTCACGAGCTTCGGCTCGCCTGGCGCGAATGGTTCAGCATGATGACGGGTGGCCGGCGCAGGCGCGCCCGTGCCGCCGTGATCGGCCTGCTGTTCTTCGCCGCACTGCTGCATGTGCCGGCCTGGGCGGTGATCGGCCGCTTCGCCAATCTGCAACTGCCGCTCGACAAGTCCTCGCTGATCGTGATCTCGGCGACGATCTTTCTCGCCTGGACCCTGATGCTGTCGCAGGCGATCGAATCCGTGACGCGGGTGTTCTACGCCCGCGCCGATCTCGATCTCATCATGTCCTCACCGGCGACACTGGCCAATCTGTTCTCGGTGCGTATCGCCGCGATCGCGCTCACCGTCACGACGATGGCGCTGCTGTTCTCGACGCCCTTCATCGACGTGCTGGTGATCGGCGGCGGCGCGCGGTGGCTTGCCGCCTTCGGCGTCGTCATCGCGATGGGCCTGTCGGCTGCCGCGATCGCGATTGCCGTCACCATCCTCCTGTTTCGCCTGATCGGCCCGGCGCGCACGCGCTTCGTGGCCCAGATCCTGGCTGCGATCATCGGCGCGGGTTTCGTCATCGCGCTCCAGGTCGCGGCGATCATCTCCTACGGCACGCTGTCGCGCTTCACGATCCTGACCTCAGGCACGCTCGCCGCGCACGCGCCGGACGTCGACAGCATCTGGTGGTGGCCGGCACGAGCGACCATGGGCGACAGCGAGGCGCTGCTGCTGCTCCTCGCCCTCGGGCTGGTACTGCTCGGATGCGTGATGGCGATCTTCTCGGGCCGCTTCGCCGACACCGCGATCGATGCTGCCGCCTACGGCACATCCAGCCGCAAGCACACGAAGGAACGTCCGTTCCGCGGCGGATCGCGGCAGCAGGCGCTGCGGCGAAAGGAATTCGTGCTGCTCTGTCGCGATCCCTGGCTGATCTCGCAGACCCTGATGCAGCTGCTCTATCTGGTGCCGCCGGCGCTGCTGCTATGGCGCAGCTTTGGCGACAGCTCTGCAGCGCTGACGCTGATCTCGCCCGTCATCGTGATGGCGGCGGGCCAGCTCGCCGGCGGGCTCGCCTGGCTGACGATCTCCGGCGAAGACGCGCCTGACCTGGTCGCGACCGCGCCGCTGACGCCGTTGAGCGTCATCCGTGCCAAGATCGAGGTGGTGCTGATCGCGATCGCCGTCATCTTCAGCCCGCTGGTGGCGGCGCTGGTTTTCGCCTCGCCATTCCAGGCTGCGGTCACGGCCGCCACGATCATCATCGGTGCGGCCTCCGCCACCGCGATCCAGCTCTGGTTCCGCGTCCAGGCCCGGCGCAGCCAGTTCCGCCGCCGCCAGACCTCGTCGCGGCTTGCGACCTTCGCCGAAGCCTTCTCCTCGATCGGCTGGGCCGCCACCGCCGCGCTGCTGCTCACGCTCCCGACCGCCGGCATCGTCAGCGGCCTGATCACCGCGGGGCTGGTGGCGATGACCTGGAAGTTCAGCCCACGCAGGGAGTGAGATATCTCGGTTCGGCGCCCTTGAAAGTAAGGCTAAGTTGCCTTACTTTTAGGTGACATCAATCATCGAGTATCCCATGGGCACACTCACCGTCACGGCAAAGGGCCAGGTTACTTTGCGGAAGGATCTCCTGGACCACCTCGGTGTGCATCCGGGCGACAAGATCTCGATAGAAAAGCTCCCGGGGGGGCGAGTCGAGGTGAAGGCCGTTCGGCCCACCGGAAAGATTTCGGACGCCTTCGGCTTCCTGAAAGGAAAAACGAACGGTCGGTCGCTGTCGATCGAAGAGATGAACGAGATCATTGCCGACGGCTGGGCCGGCAAGCGATGAAGATAACACCCGACACCAACGTCCTGGTACGGGTTCTGGTCGGGGATAACGCCGAACAGAGCAAGGCGGCCGAAGCCCTTCTCAAGAAGGCTGACGTAGTCGCCATCTCGATTTCCGCATTGTGCGAATTGGTCTGGGTCCTCTCGCGAGGCTACAAAACTTCAGCTGTGAATATCGCGGCCTCGATCCGGCACTTGATCAATGCCTCCAATGCGGTCGTCGACCGGCCGGCGGCCGAAGCTGGCTTGGCGCTCCTCGATGCTGGGGGCGATTTCGCCGATGGCATCATCGCCCACGAAGGCAACTGGCTTGGAGCCGACACTTTCGTATCCTTCGACAAGAAGGCCGTGAAACTGATTGAGGCAGGCGGCGGATTGGCGCGGCTGGCTGGCTCCACATGACGCGAGGATAATTCGTAGATACACTCAGCAGATCGTCGATGAGCGGCGGACGGTTGTGCATGTTTCGACTATTGCTGACGGCCTTTACGTTGCTCGGCTGGCTGGCTACACCTGCCCTCGCCCAGCAGCCACAGCGCAGCGAATGCCTCGCGATGGCGAATGCCGCGCCCCGCGCGGTACCGGTCGCATTCCGGCAGGCGGCCGCTGCGGCCGAGGTCGAGATCACCTATGCCGGCCACTCCACCTATTTCATCGACACGCCGGGCGGCGTGCGGATCGCTACCGATTATAGCGGCGCCTATCAGGTCGGCCGGCTGCCCGATGTCGTCACCATGAATCGGGCCCACAGCACCCACTATTCTCTCAATCCCGACAAGCGCATTCCCCATGTGCTGCACGGCTGGGGCGACGACGGCAAGCCGGCCATCGTGTCTGAACGTATCGGCGACACCTTCATCCGCAACGTCACGACCGACATCCGCCGCTACTTTGGCGACGATTCCGGCACGGACATGATCCGCGACGGCAACTCGATCTTCATCTTCGAGGTCGCGGGCCTCTGCATCGGCCATCTCGGCCATCTGCACCACAAGCTCGACGAGAGCCGCTTCGCCCAGATCGGGCGGCTCGACATCGTGATGGTCCCGATCGACGGCACCTACACCATGTCGCTCGACGGCGTCTCGGAGATCACCAAGCGCTTGCGCGCCTCGGTGGTGCTACCGATGCATCGCTTCGCCACCCCGCTCGACGAGTTCATGCGCCGCATCGGCCAGCAGTTCGAAATCGACCGCCGCACCGAGCGTTCCTTGCGGATATCGCGGGATACGCTTCCTACGACGCCGACGGTGATCATCCTCGACGGGGTCTGACGCGCAATTTTCTCCAAGTCGGCCGCCGGCCAATCGTGCTGATCTCCAGACAACAGGAGATCGACATGACTGACCTTGCGAGATTGCTGCACGCCGACGGACCCAACCCCGAACACGCGGCGGCGCTTCAGCTCTATGGCCGCTTCGTCGGCGACTGGGACGCTGAGATCACAGCCCGCGGCGCCGATGGAACGAAGCACACAGCAGCCGGCGAAATCCATTTCGGCTGGGTGCTGGAAGGGCGCGCCGTCCAGGACGTCTGGATCATTCCCCGTCCCGCGGGTGCGCCGGCCTTCCCGATCGCCGGCAATTGGTGCGGCACGACGCTGCGGGTCTACGATCCCTCCATTTCCGGGTGGCGGATTTCCTGGTTCGATCCTGGGCGCGGTGTGTTCCGTCAGCAGATCGGCCGTCCGCGCGGCGAGGATATCGTGCAGGAGGGTACGACCGAAGCCGGCGAGCTCACGCGCTGGAGTTTCGTTGAAATCACGGATGATTCCTTTCACTGGCTCGGCGAGGTCAAGCCCGCCACGGCGGCCGATTGGCGGCTGGTGGTGGATGTGAGGGCGACGCGGCGCAAGGCTTAAGATAGAATGGATCTTGAATCAGTCGGCTCCGAGCTCGCTGCAACCTCTCCCGCTTGCGGGTGGGGGCTCTCTCCACATTGGGAATCTCTCTGTGGGGACACCCCCAAACTGGCGCGCGCAAACTGCCGTCATGACGCGAAAGAGGGGCCGGGATGTTGGTCCCGCCCCCTCTTCCGTCGTGGCCGCTGGGAAGCGTCCTTGAAAGCGATAAAGAAACTAGCCGGCACCCATCAGGGTTGCGGGGCGGCGCTCGCCGGGCGAGAGGAACATCCGCTTCAGCTTGTTGACGACGCGGATCATGAAGCCAATGACAGCCGGGTTGGTCTTGCGGCAGAAGGCGATCTTCTTGACGTGGCCTTCGACATGCCATTTGGCATGCGCACCATCGCGGAAGAAGATGACATCGCCGACGCCGTAGCGCTTCGGCGGCATGCCGTCGCTTTCGAGCACGATCGATCCTTCCAGGATCATGATCGTCTCGTCGAAATCATAGTACCAGTTGAAGCGGCCTTCGGTGCAGGACCAGATGATGGTCGAGGAGGTGCCGTCCGAGCTGGTCGACAGGATGTGGGAGCGCGAGACCGGGTTGCCCTCGATGATCCAGGCCGGCTCGATCGGCCGCAGCTCCAGTTCCACGTTGCAACTACCGATTTCAATCAATGCCCGCGACATCTGCTTCCCCAGAAGGTACAATATGATTAACCGGGCTTAATCCCGGATTGTTTCGAAAGATGCTGGGAACGCTAGTAGGCGGTTTTTAATTCTTCCTTACGCAGGCACCGACAATCAGCCGCAAGTTGCAGATGCGAAGCGGTTAACGTCGAGATTTCCCTGCGAATTCGCGCACATGAACCCATCTTTTCCAGGGTGCGACAAAGTGCGCGGAACGACCTAGAAGGAGCCCCATCGATGCCCCTGACCCCAGAGGTTCTGACAGCCCAAGGCGAGGTCGTCGCCTGGCTCAGTAGCCTCGATGTCTCGTTCGCGCAGGACGAGGAGCCCTGGTTCACGATCGACGGCGTCGAAAGCCCCCGGCAGATCGGCAGCGATGGCTCTGGCGGCGCCTTCGTGCTGCTGCCGTCGCAAAATGTGCTCTACATCTCATCGGAGGGACGCGCTGGCGTTATCGCCGGGAGTTTCGAGGCGTTCATCCAGCTCGTCGTCGCCCGCCCCTACTGGCTCGACATCCTCAAATTTTCCGCCGGCGGCGATCTCCAGGAGATGCGGCGCGCCGCAGATGCGCTGGAGGCGACACGCGACGATCAGGACGACATCAACGAGGCGAGAGAGGAGATCCGCATGCGCCTCGACCTGCCGGACGCGGACGATCCGGTCGGCGCGCTCTACGAGGCGGTCGCGGCGTCCGACACCATCGTGCGGGCCACCGACGGCAGCCCGTTCACGACACTGTTCAACCGTTTCAGCATCGACAGCAACCCGATGCTGCGCAACGCGGCGGCGTAAGCGGAAGTTTTACTTCGCCCACTCGCCCTTGCGGAACACCGGCACCTTGCTGCCGTCTGCCAGAATGCCGTCGATGTCGGTCTCGGCCGAACCGATCATCCAGTCGATATGGATCAGGCTCTGATTGCCGCCTTGGGCTGCGATCTGCTGCTGCGTGAGCTGCGCGCCGTTGATGAAGCACTTCGAGTAGCACTGGCCGAGCGCGATGTGGGACGCCGCGTTCTCGTCGAACAGCGTGTTGTAGAACAACAACCCGCTCTGCGAGATCGGCGAGGAATGCGGCACCAGCGCCACTTCGCCGAGCCGGCGTGCGCCCTCGTCGGTGTCGAGCACCTTGTTCAGCACCTCCGCGCCGCGCGAGGCCTTGGCATCAACGATCCTGCCGTCCTCGAAGCGCACCGCGATGTTGTCGATCAACGTGCCCTGATAGGACAGCGGCTTCGAGCTCACGACATGGCCATAGACCCGCCGGCAGTGCGGCGTGGTGAAGACCTCTTCGGTCGGAATGTTGGCGTTGCAGCTGATGCCGTTCTTGGAGAGCGAGGCGCCGCCCTCCCATTCATGGCCATCAGCCAAGCCGATGGTGAGATCGGTGCCAGGCCCTGAATATTGCAGCGCGCGAAAACGCTGACCGTTGAGCCAGTTGGTGCGCTCGCGCAGCACCGCATTGTGACTTGCCCAATTGGCCGTGGCGTCCTCGCGATCGACGCGTGACGCCGCGAAGATCGCGTCCGCTAGCTTGCCAACCGCGACCTCTTCGGAGTCGTCCGGAAAGACCTGCTTCGCCCAGGACGGGCTCGGATAGGCAATGATGTTCCAGTTGGTGTCGAAATTGACAATCTTTTCCAGCGCCGGCTGATACGCCATGGAATTGGCCTTGCTGGCGCGCGCGACCTTGGAAGCATCTTCGCCCGACAGCAGCATCGGATTGTCGCCGACGATGGCGAGCCGCGCGGTGTTGTTCGAGAACGCCTTCGCCATGCCTTCGTAAAGCCAGTTGGCGGCGCGATCAAAGCTGTTGTCGTGGCCGTGGCGATAGCGCGCCAGCGTCATCTCTTCATCTGAGAGGATCGGCGTCACGATGCCGGCACCGGCCTTGTAGGCGTGCGCAGCGATCCGGCGAACCAGCGGCAACGCGATCGCCGGCGCCGTCAAGAGAAGGTCCTGTCCCGGCCGCAAGCCCAGTCCCACCTTCACCGCCACCTCGGCCAGCCGGTCGAGTTTCACGGGATCGATGGGAGTGGCGGAATCGCGGAGATCGGTCATGCGGTGTCCTCTGTCGGAATCTCTCGTTTAATCTAAGTCTAGCATCACGAGACACAAGTGTGCGAGCGTCTTGCGGACCATGAAAGATACGCAGTTTCACGCAGTTTGGTTTTCAACGCGTTGCCGATTTCAGCACCCGGTCGACCATATCAGGCGCGAGACCGAGGTAATTCTTCGGTGAAGTGAGGGCCTCGATGGTTGCACGATCGATTTGGGCCGCGACTCGCGGATCGGCCGACAGCGCATCGGCAAGGCTGATGCCCTTCTCGTTGGCGAGCCGGCAGGCGTCATAGACCACGTCGTGCGCGTCTTGCCGGCCCATCTGCGGCGCGAGCCCCATCATGACCGCTTCGGCCACAATCAGCCCCCGACTAAGGGCGAGGTTGTCGTTCATCTTTGCCTCGTCCACGATGAGGCCTGCGAGCGCGAACTTCGCCTGATGGAGCGCGCCGGCGGTCAGCACGAAACTTTCGGGGATCGCCATCCATTCGGCGTGCCACGGACCGGTGGCGCGCTCGAAATCCTGCACCATGGCATCGAGCATCAAGCCGGCGTGCTGGCGTACCGTCTTGCTTGCTGCGAGCATCAGCTCCGAGGAGATCGGGTTGCGCTTCTGCGGCATGGTCGAGGAGGCGCCGCGCCCCTTGACGAAGGGCTCGTAGACCTCGCCGAATTCGGTCGAGGCCATGATCATGATGTCGAGCGCGATCTTGCCGAGCGAGCCGGTGACGAGCGCGAGGAAATTCACGGCTTCCGCAAAGCCGTCGCGCGCGACGTGCCAGGTGGAGGCGGGGACGCCGAGCTGCAGCTCGGCGCAGAGCGCCTCCTGCACCTCCAACCCCTTGTCGCCCAGCGAGGCCAGCGTGCCGGCGGCGCCGGCAAACTGCCCGACGAGAACCCGCGGCTTCAATTGCTCAAGGCGCTCGGCGTGCCGGTCGAACATCGCGAGCCAGATCGCAGTCTTGTAGCCGAAGGTCACCGGCAGCGCCTGCTGGAGGTGGGTGCGGCCGGCCATCGGCGTGTCGCGATGACGCCTGGACAGACCGGCGAGAATTTTTCGTAGTTCGGCGATATCGCGTTCGATGATCTCGAGCCCGGCGCGCAACTGAAGCACCACCGCGGTGTCCATGATGTCCTGCGTGGTCGCGCCCCAATGCACGTAGCGGCCAGCCTCGCCGCACTGCTTCACCATCTGATGCACCAAAGGGAGGATCGGATAGCCGACGATGTCGGTCTCCTGCCGCAGCAGATCGAAGTCGAGTGCTGTGACATCGGTCCGCGCCGCGATCTGGTCGGCGGCAGCTTGCGGGATCACGCCGCATCGCGCCTCCGCCTTCGCCAGCGCCACCTCGACCTCGGCATAGCGCGCAACCAGCGCGACGTCGGAAAACACCTCCCGCATCGCAGGCGTGCCGAAGGCATCGCGAAACAGCATGGAGTCGAGCACGGTGGTCGCGGCGGGAAAGGCGGGCATGGGCGTTTCTTTGCGGCTGTTTATGTGTGGGAGGCAGCTTACGCGGGCCGCGGTGTTCGGCAATGGACATTCAGACCTAACCACACAACCAATGTCGTCCTGGCGAAAGCCAGGACTCATTACCCCCAGCAGAGGTTTGGCGAAGACTCGTTGTTCTGTACTGCTACCACTCTCACCCGAGAGATTCCGCGGTACGGGTCCTGGCTTTGGCCAGGACGACGACGAGGTGATCGCGTGCGCGCTCTCGCCTGCATCACTTCATTCCCGTCCAAACTTTAACTCAGCGCACCTCTTCACTTGCACTATCAAACTCAAGTTGCATTCCTCCGCGCAAATAGCATAGCAGCTATCCAGCGGTCGCAGTGAACCGGGCGGACCTCCCGGTGGACTCACAGACTTCAAGGCGAAATCCATTTTGATTTCATCTTTGCCTGAAGTCGTTGTGAGGCCCGAGTTTTCGACGTGCAGTTTCTGTTCCGGGACCACCTTCTCGATACCGACCGGCGCGAGCTGAGCCGCGAGCAGGTTCCCGTGTCCGTGGAACCGCAGGTCTTCGACCTCGTCGTCCATCTCATGGAAAACCGCGACCGGGTCGTCAGCAAGCACGAGCTGATCGACAAGATCTGGCACGGCCGCAGCGTCTCCGAATCGACCTTAACCAGCCGGATCAATGCTGCGCGCAAGGCGATCGGCGACAGCGGCGCGAACCAGGCGCTGATTCGCACCATCGCGCGCAAGGGCTTTCGCTTCGTCGGCGATGTCGAGACCAAGTCCGCCGCGGCACCGGTGGAACCGCGCCGCAGCGCCACAACGTCGCACACGGCACCTGCGCTGCCTGATCGCCCCGCGATCACTGTGCTGCCCTTCACCAATATGAGTGGCGATCGCGAGCAGGACTATTTCTCCGACGGCATCAGCGAAGACATCATCACCGCACTGTCGAAGCTGCGCTGGTTCTTCGTCGTCGCGCGCAACTCGTCCTTTGTCTACAAGGGCCGCGCCGTGCATCTCCACGAGATCGCGCGCGAGCTCGGCGTCCGCTACGTGCTTGAGGGCAGCGTGCGGCGAAGCGGCGATCGCGTGCGCATCTCGGCCCAGCTCAACGACGTCTCGACCGGCGGCCATCTCTGGGCCGAACGCTACGACCGCGAGCTTGCCGACATCTTCGCTGTACAGGACGAGATCACCGAAGCCATCGTCGCCGCGATCGAACCGCAGCTCTACGCCGCCGAAAACTTTCGCGCCCAGCAGAAGCCGCCGGGCAGTCTCGATGCCTGGGACTTCGTGATGCGCGCACTGTCGCATTACTGGCACATCACGCGCGAGGACAATGCATCGGCGCAGGCACTGCTGGAGCAGGCGATCACGATCGACCCCGCCTATGGCAAGGCGCTGGGCCTGCTCGCGACCAGCCACATTTTTGGCGCGCATATGGGTTGGGCCGACATGGCCGCGACTGTCCCGATCGCCGAACGCGCGGCGCTTGCGGCGGTGGAGGGCGACCGCGAGGATGCCTGGGCCCATCACGGCCTCGCCTATACCTATCTGTTCCGCCGCCGTTTCGACGACGCGCTGGCGGAGTTCGAGCTCGCTTTGAAGCTCAATCCGAACTTCGCGATGGCGCACGCCTTCTACGGGGTGACGCTGTGCTACGCGGGGCGATGGCAGGACGGCGACGCCGCGGCACGCCGCGCGCTGCAGCTCAGCCCGCGCGATCCGCTCGCTGCGATCTATTGCGGCGTTGCGGGCTACGCCCAGTTCATCGGGCGCAACTACGAGGACGCCATGCAGATGGCGAGGGAATCGATGCGGCAGCGGGCCGATTTCGTCGGCGCGCATCGCGTGCTCACGGCAGCCGCCGGCATGTCCGGCGATCCCGCACTTGCCGCTGCCGCGCTGGAAGGATTGCGGCGCACCCAGCCCGGCATCTCGCTCGCCTGGATCACGCATGAGCTGCCGATGCTGCGGGAAGAGGACCGCGCGCATTATCTCGAAGGATTTCGGCGCGCGGGGATGAGATAACGAAGATCTCCCTCTCCCCGCGAGTGGAGAGGGAAGTCTTCCTACTCCTGCATCATCTCGCCACTGCCGCCGAACTCGGCGGGAAAATCCTTCAGCTTGGGCAGGCCGTCGCGCATCGGCAGCACCGTCTCGGAATAGTTGACGTGGACGCCGGGGGTGAAGGCGAGCGTCGGGATGGTGGCGGTGAAGACGTCGATCAAATCGAGCGGCGGGTGATTGGTCATGAGATGACCGCCGCACTTCCCACAATATTTGCGCTGGCTCAGCGGCGTCTTGACGAAGGTCTCGACGTTCTGCGCGCCTTCGGTGATGCGCACGGCTTCCGGCTTCCACAGGCTGAAAGCGTTCACCGGCCCGCCCGACCACGAGCGGCAGGAGCGGCAATGACAATAGCCCATCGCCGCTGGTTCGCCCGTGACCTCGATCGTGACCGCGCCGCAGAAGCAGTGTCCGACATGTTTCATCTTGGTCGTCTCCTGAGATGGAAATTGGGATTGAATTCCTTGGATTACAACTGAAGTCCCGTCGCGCGGCGGCTAGACTGACCGGCGCCAGGGAATAAGCATCGACACCCGTTGTTTGTACTGCCGGTATTCGTCGCCGAAAAGATCGACGAGATCGTGCTCCTCCAGCGCGATGCCGACGAAGATGTAGGCCGTGGTCACGGCCGCGAACAGCAGATGGCCTGCGGTCATTGTCGGTGCCGCCCAGAAGGCGATGATGAAGCCGAGATAGATCGGATGACGGACGAATTTGTAGAGCAGCGGCGTCTTGAACCGCGGCGGCTCGGCCTCTTTGCCGACGAGATGGTTGGCCACCTGATGCAATCCGAACAATTCGAAATGATTGATGATGAAGGTCGAGGTGAACACCAGCACCCAGCCCGCGAACGACAGCGTGACCAGCGTCACGGCAAGATCCGGATCGGCGACGTCCCATATGACCGACGACAACGGACGCCACTGCCAGAACAGGAGGAGCAATGACAGGCTCGCGAACAGCACGTAGGTCGAGCGCTCGACCGGCTTGGAGACGAATTGCATCCACCACGCCTTGAAGCGCTTGCGCGCCATCACGCTGTGTTGAACGGCGAACAGCGTCATCAGCAGCAGATTGATGATCACGGCCTCGGTCGTCGGGGTGTCGGGCCCGGTGTCGATGGTCTTCGGCACCACCAGCCCCATCACAAAGCCGATCGCGTAGACAATCGTAACGAAAAAAACGAGATACGCCGCAATTCCGTAAAGAAAGGCGATGAACTTGAAAATGCGTGAGCCCGCAACCTCCGGGCTCATGGAATGCACCTGATGATCGAGTTGGGTCATAGAAAGCTCCGTTGTGCCGAGGCATCGGCACTGTTTGGTCTCTGCACCATGCCGGACCGGACGGCGGAAGACTTTCGCGGACGATTGATTTTCGCCTGAGACGACTTTGATTTTTGCTTGAGACAACAGAAACGTGCGATTCCTCTTTGAAAACAACGTGCTCGACGGCGACCTGCGCGAACTGACCTGCGCCGGGACGACCGTGCCGCTGCAGCCGCAGGTGTTCGATCTCTTGCTTTACCTCGTCGCGGAACGCGCCCGCGTCGTCAGCAAGGACGATCTGATCAGCCAGATCTGGAGCGACCGCATCGTCTCGGATTCCGCGCTGAACAGCCGGATCAACGCCGCGCGCAAGGCGCTCGGCGACGACGGCGCGACGCAGCGGCTGATCAAGACGATCCCGCGCAAGGGCTTTCGTTTCGTCGGCGAAGTCCGGGAAGAAGTGGCAGCAAGGCCTGTTCCGGCCGAGCTCACGCCGGGTTCCCCGCGCGTCGCGACCGAGCGTCCAGGCATTGCGGTGCTCGCCTTCGAGAACATGAGCGGCGATCCCGCCCAGGAATATTTCGGCGACGGGATCAGCGAGGACATCCTCACCGCGCTGTCGAAGCAGCGCTGGTTCATCGTGATCGCCCGCAACTCGTCCTTCACCTACAAGGGCCGCGCGGTCCACCTCAAGCAGATCGCCGAGGAGCTCGGCGTCCGCTACATCGTCGAAGGCAGCGTGCGCAAGGTGGACAACCGCGTGCGCATCACCGCACAGCTCAACGACGCCACCACCGGCGGCCATCTCTGGGCCGAGCGCTATGACCGCGAGCTGGTCGATGTCTTCGCCGTGCAGGACGAGATCACCGAGCGAATCGTCGCGGCGATCGAACCGCAGATCCACGCCGCGGAGAATTTTCGTACGCATCGAAAGCCACCATCGAGCCTGGATGCCTGGGATCTGCTGATGCAGGCGCTATCGCATTACTGGCGGATCACGCCGCAGGACCACGCCGCGGCGCAAAAGCTGCTCGAGCGCGCGATCGCGATCGATCCGGATTACGGCCAGGCCTTGGCGGTGCTGGCGGCAAGCCACATGTTCGGCGTGCATCTGGGCTGGGCGGAGCTTGCGACGACGGCGCCGATCGCAGAGAACGCCGCGCTCGCCGCGATGCGCTGCGACCACGAGAATGCCTGGGCCCATGCCGCGCTCGGCAGCGTCTGCTTCTCGACGAGCCGGCTTGCCGACGCGCTGTCCGAGTTCGAACAGGCGCTCGCGCTCAATCCGAACTTCTCGCTGGCGCAGGGCTATTACGCGCTGGCGCTGTCCTATGCCGGACGACCCGGCGACTCGTTCGAGGCGGCGCAAAAGGCGATCAGGCTCTCGCCGCGCGATCCGTCGCTGGCGATCTATTACGGCATCGCCGGCTATGCGCGCTTCACCGAACGGCAATATGAAGAGGCCATCGCGCTGGCGCGTGAGGCGATCCGCCATCGCGGCGATCTCACCGGCGCCTATCGCGTGCTCGCGGTCTCCGCCGGCATGACCGGCGACCAGGCGCTTGCGGGCATGGCGCTGGGAGAGCTCCGCCGCACCCAGCCCAATATCTCACTGGACTGGATTGCGACGCAGCTGCCGTGGGCCAATGACGCGGATCGCGAGCACTATCTGGAAGGATTTCGGCGCGCTGGGTTGAGATGAAGACGGTCACACCCCCGACGCGAACGCGTCGAGCAGCGCGTTGAAAGCCTCCGGCTTTTCCCATTGCGTGGAGTGGCCGGCGCCGTCGACGACCTGAACCGCACCGCGCCACAAGGTCGGCGCGGCCAGGCGCTGCAGCCAGCCGAGATCGACAATCTGCTCTTCCGCGCCTTGCACGATCGCCAGCGGAATCTTCAGGTTGCGCACGATCTCGGTTTCGTCGACAAGACCGCCACTCTGCGCGACGGCGCCGAGACAGGCGCGCGCATCGCCGTCGGTCCTGCGGAAATCCTCCCCGACGAAGCCGGGAATCGGCGTGTAGCCCGGCGCGAAGGCCGTATGCATCCACTCCTCGATCTCAGCCTCGGTCGGCGCGGCCGTGAAGGCGGTGGGCGACAGGTTCTTGAAGCCGGCAAAGCCCGCAGGCCCGCTGCCGATCGGCGGCGTCCCGAAGATCATCAGCCCGGCCGCCATCGGCAGCGACGCAGCCGCATTCAGCACCGCATGACCACCGAGACTCCAGCCGACGACGATTACACTCGTGAGATCGAGCGCGCCGGCAGCGGCGGCGATCGCCGCGGCGTAGCCATGACCGGAATAATCCCTTTCCGGATCGGACGGCGGCGACGAGGCGCCATGGCCGGGCAGATCGATCGCGATCACGCGGTATTTGGCGCCGAGCGGCCCCTGCAACTGCTTCTGCCAGATCCGGGACGAGGAGGAATTGCCGTGGATCAGCAGGATCGGGCGTCCCGTGCCTGCGCTTTCAAAGCCCGCAATGGTCTGCGCGCCCAGCTGCAAGTGCAACGGACGTAGATTTGAACCGGGAAATGATTGGTCGGTCATGTGGCACCGGTATGTTTCTTAGTGTTGATTGCGAACCAATCTGGCACGCCGCGCTCGGCAACGCCACCGCCGGTTCGCACACAACTGTCTCCACATCGTCATTGCGAGCGTAGCGAAGCAATCCAGAGTCTTTCCACGGAGGGATTCTGGATTGCTTCGCTGCGCTCGCAATGACGGAATTCGTGGCGACGCTGCCGGACTCGGCCGAGAGAGGGAGACCGTGCGGACCTACCCCTACTTCGCCTTGGCCTGCATCGGCTTTGGCGGCGGCACTTGCGCCCATTCCTTGTCGGCACGGGGACCATTGAGATCGCCGGTGAGGCCGATGAGTTGGCCGGGCTGGACGTCGAGGGTCTGCTGCCAGGTCTGAGTCTGGCACAACAGCTTGATCAGGCAACCCTTGAGCTTGAGGCGGTCGGCGGTTTCGCGCCAGAGCGAGACCGAATAGAACTTGCCGTCCTCGGCGTTGTAGATGTCGCCGGCGAACCGCCCCTCCGGCGTCGCCTGCAGGCCCATGATCAACTGGTGGCCGAGCAGCGCACGGGCGCGCTTGTCGAGGTCGGGATTTTCCTTGTCGCGAAGAGGCTGGCCGCGCTTGTCGGCCGGCTCCTTCATCCAGACGATGAAGCCGCAGATGCGGTCGCGCGACGGGCCGCAGCGCTCGAGCCTGATGCGGGCGCGGCCATCCTCGACGAGCCAGGTGCCGCTGGGATCGTTGGGCGTGACGGCGCCGACGCGACCGCCAAGAATCATCATCGCGATGGTGATGGCGACGCGCAGCACGAAGCGTAGGAGGAGGTTCATCAGCGGCACCTTTCGTTGATTGGGTTGCGGCGTCAGTTCAGTTGCGCCATCAGCGCGTCGGCGCCCTTGTCGACGCCGGCATTGGCGGCCGCGAGCGCGCCGACGCTGGCCTTGATGTCGTAGGCGCCGGGGTATTGCTTGGTGACGTAGGCGCTGATCAGGCGTGAGGTCGACGCATCGAAGATCTCGACGCCGTAGATGACCGAGCCGGTCATCATGCCCTCGCCGTCGCGCGCCGCCTGCACACCGTTGTAGACCGCGCCGGCCATGTCGAAGCGGGAGAGCGTGCCGAGCACCGGCGTGTTGGTGACCGCGCCGGTGAGCGTCAGCCTTATCCGCAGGGTATTCGGCGCGCGCTCGCGCACCAGCATGAAGCGGCCACGCAGTCGCTCAGCGAAGCGGGTCTGCATGTAGGCGGCGAGCGTCGCCTTGTCCTGGTCGGACATGTCGCCGAACTGATGATCCTTGCCGCGATAGACCACGACAGGTTCGAGGATCACTTTGTTATAAGCGCGCCAGTCGACCGGCGTGGAATAGCGGTAAGGCACGCGGCCGGAGGCGTCCGACTTGTCCGGCGCCATGTAGGCCGAGGACGCCATCTCCGAATAGGGCACGGGCGCGACAGAGGCGCAGCCGGTCACGGCCACGCCAAGCATCAGCGTTCCCAGACCGCGCAGCGCGATCGAGCGATCCATTCCAGGCACTCCTCTTGCGGCTTGTCGAACGGCAAAGGCGACCGCAGCCGCGTGCGGGACCAGACGCGGCTGCGGCGCTCACCATTGCCAACCCAAGGCATCGTCCGGGGCCATGTCAGTTGCCTTGGGCCGCCTCAGTGCTTCCATTTATAAAACCGACCAGTTGGTTTGTAAAGTGCGAAGACGACGCCCTGGCGCATTTGGCCGCAGGCGCGGCTTTGGGCAGCGGTCGGTCGGACTTTGTTAACGATGAATCAGGCGCGTTTGCGCGGGGTTGCGGCCTTTGCCGCAGGCGCCGCGGATTTGGCGACGCGTGTCTTGGCCGGCTGTTCCTTGGCCGGCTGTTCCTTGGCCGGCCGTTCCTTGGCCGGCTGTTCGACGCCGGCCCACTGCCCATCGTCGAGCAAACGCGCGAACAGGCGATCATGCTCGTCCTTGCTGAGCGGCGACATGCCGAACAGCGAGCTCAACAGCAATCCCCGCGCCGCAGCCCAGCGCAGCAGCGCGAGGTCGGGATCGGCGGACTCCGCCTTGATGGCCGCCACCCGCTTCATCTCCCGCTCACGCGGCAACATCATCAGGCTGGGGTTCTCGACCATGGCCGCAACGAGCGCCAGCGCGGCGGAATTCGGCGATGTCGCCGCTTCCCGCACGGTGGCAAGCTGGGTCGCCAGATTGGGATTCGCCGAGGTTGCGCTCACCTTCGCCATGTAGCGGGTCGAGAATTCCTCGAAATGCGCCATCTGCCGCTCGAGCAGCGCCTTCAGCACCGCTTCCTTGGTGCGGAACTGGTGCATCACGCCGCCCTTGCTCAGGCCGCTCTCGCGCGCGATCGCATCGAGCGTCAGCCGGCCGGGGCCGTCGCGCGCGATGATCGCGATGGCTGCTTCGAGCGCAGCATTGCGGGATCGTTCGGAGCGGGTGGCGTTGTCCATGGGCCGACTTGTCTCCGTGACAGGACAATGAATCAAGTGAAAACAGGACGTGCTGTACATTTTTTGTGCGAACACTGTTGAGACTTTCATCTTGCGGCGCGGAATGAGACTATGTGAGCCTCGATGATGGATGGGGACTGGGATGGGCCGGCCGTGGCTTCGCGCGCGAGGACGTCGCGAAGCGTTTGCGGCCGGTCTCGCTTGAGAAAGATACGACATGTCGAAACGAGTGTTGCTTGGTCTCCTCCTGGCTTGCGGCCTCACGGCCTCGGCACTGGCGCAAGAGCCGAAGACGGGGGGTGTGATCAACGCGGTGATCCAGCCTGAGCCGCCCGGCCTGATGCTTGCGATGATTCAGAACGGTCCGACCCAGATGGTGTCGGGCAACATCTTCGAAGGCCTGCTGCGCTACAGCCCCAAGCTCGAGCCGCTTCCGGAACTCGCCGAGAGCTGGAGCGTCAGCGAGGACGCCAAGACCTACACCTTCAAGCTCCGGAAGGGCGTCACCTGGCATGACGGCAAGCCCTTCACCGCGGCCGACGTGCTGTTCTCGGTCGAGATGCTCAAGCAGACGCACGCGCGCGCCCGCAACAACCTTGCGCAGGTCGACAAGGTCGAGGCGCCCGACGATTACACGGTCGTCTTCACGCTGAAGCAGCCGTTCGGCCCGTTCCTCGGCATCTTCGAGGTTGGCTCGATGCCGATGGTGCCAAAACATCTCTATGACGGCACCGATTGGAAGACCAATCCCTACAACAACGCGCCGGTCGGCACCGGCCCCTTCATGTTCAAGGAATGGCAGAAGGGCTCGTTCATTCGGCTGGTCAAGAACCCGAACTATTACGAGAAGGGCAAGCCCTATATCGACGAGATCTACTGGCAGATCATCCCCGACGCCGCCGCGCGTTCGGTGGCCTATGAGACCGGCAAGGTCGACGTGCTGCCCGGCGGCTCGGTCGAGAACTTTGACGTGCCCCGGCTGTCCAAGCTGAAGGACACCTGCGTCACCGGCGCGGGCTGGGAGTTCTTCTCGCCGCTGGCGTGGCTGTGGCTGAACAACCGCCAGGGCCCGCTCGCCGACAAGCGGGTCCGCCAGGCGGTCATGTATGCGATCGACCGCGACTTCGCCAAGGACGTGATCTGGAACGGGCTCGGCAAGGTCGCGACCGGCCCGTCCGCGTCGACCATCAAGTTCTACACCGACGACGTGCCGAAATATCCGTACGATCCGGCCAAGGCCAAGGCGCTGCTGAAGGAAGCCGGCTACAAGGGCGAGAAGATCCGACTGTTGCCGCTCGCCTATGGCGAGACCTGGCAGCGCTGGGGTGAAGCCGTGAAGCAGAACCTCATGGACGTCGGCATGAACATCGAGACCATCTCGACCGACGTTGCCGGCGGCAACCAGAAGATCGGCGACTGGGATTACGACATCGCCTTCACCTATCTCTACCAGTACGGCGATCCCGCACTCGGGGTCGGGCGCAACTACGTCTCCAGCGCCATCGCCAAGGGCCAGGTGTTCAACAACGTCGAGGGCTATTCGAATCCCGAGATCGACAAGCTGTTTGCCGACGGCGCGGTCGCGACCCCGGACTCCAAGCGCAAGGAGATCTACGAGAAGGCGCAGAAGATCCTGGTCGAGGACGTGCCGGTGGCCTGGATGCTGGAATTGCAATTCCCGACCATCACGCGCTGCAAGGTCAAGAACCTGATCACCACCGGGATCGGGGTCAATGACGGCTTCAAGGACGCATGGCTCGACAAGTGAGCGCCGCTCTCTTCTTCACCTCTCCCCGCGTGCGGGGAGAGGTCGAACGTGCGCTTAGCGCACATTCGGGTGAGGGGGAGTCTCCACGAATCCAACTGCTGATACCCTCGCGGAGAGTCCCCCTCACCCCAACCCTCTCCCCGCACGCGGGGCGAGGGAGCCCACCATCACCGCGGCTCCAGGTCACGTTACAAGATATGTCTCTCTAAGATGCTCTCCTTCGTCGCTCAGCGTGTCGTGAAGGGCGTGATCGTCCTGCTCGCGATCGTCGTCCTCAATTTCTTCCTGATCCGGCTTGCACCCGGCGACCCCGCCGTCGTGATGGCGGGCGAGGCCGGTGCCAGCGACCAGGTCTTCGTCCAGCAGCTCCGCGAAAAGTTCGGCCTCGACAAGCCGCTGCCCGAGCAACTGTTCATTTACGTCAAGGGCATCGCGACCTTCGACCTCGGTTTCTCCTTCCGCCAGCAGGCGCCGGTGTCGAAGTTGATCCTGGAACGGCTGCCGGCAACGCTGTTGTTGACGCTGACCGCCTTCGCGATCTCGCTCGCGCTCGGGGTTCTCTTCGGCACCTTCGCCGCCCGCTTCGCCGGGACCTTCCTCGACACCGCCATCACCATCTTCGCGCTGATCTTCTACGCCATGCCGATCTTCTGGGTGGCGCTGATGGGAATCCTGCTGTTCTCGGTTACGGTCGACTGGCTGCCGAGCTTCGGTTACGAGACGGTCGGCGCCAACCTCACCGGCCTTGCCCATGTGGTCGACGTCGCAAAGCACCTGATCATGCCGGCGATGACGCTCGGCCTGTTCTTCATGGCGACCTACACCCGCATGACGCGCGCCTCGATGCTGGAGGTGAAGCGGCTCGACTTCGTCAAGACCGCCCGCGCCAAAGGCCTCAGCGATGCCGTGATCCAGCGCCGCCACGTGCTGCGCAACGCGCTGCTGCCCGTCGTGACGCTCGCCGGCGTGCATGCCGGCACGCTGATCGGCGGCGCCGTCATCACCGAGACCGTGTTCGCCTGGCCCGGCATCGGGCGGCTGATGTACGACGCACTGCTGCAGCGTGACTACAATCTGCTGCTCGGCGTCTTCGTGACCTGCTCGGTCATGGTGCTGATCTTCAACCTCATCACCGACCTCGTCTATCGCCTGGTCGACCCACGCATCGAATTCGCCGCATGAAACAGTTTTGGAAATCGATGCTGAAGAGCCCGAGCGGCGTCATCGGACTCGTCATCCTTCTGCTTGCCATCTCGGTTGCGGTGTTCGGGCCGCTGCTGTTCCCGAACTCGCCCTGGCGCATGGTGCAGCGGCCGTTCCTCCCGCCCTTCACGCTCGCGGCCGTGCCGCTCGGCACCGACGCGCTTGGCCGCGACGTATTCGCCGGCATGATCTTTGGCGCACGCGTCTCGCTGCTGGTCGGCCTCGTGTCCACGCTGGTCGCACTGGTCGTCGGCGTTCCCATCGGCGCCATGGCCGGCTATTTCGGCGGCAAGGTCGACGACGCGCTGATGCGCTTCACCGAGTTCTTCCAGACCATTCCGAGTTTTGCGCTCGCGATCGTGCTGGTCGCGATTCTGCAGCCGTCGATCTATTCGATCGTGGCCTCGATCGCGGTGGTGAGCTGGCCGCCTGTCGCGCGCCTCGTCCGCGGCGAGGTGCTGTCGCTGCGCACGCGCGAATATGTCCAGGCCGCCGTGGTCACCGGACAGAGCAACACCTGGATCATCCTGCGCGAGATCCTGCCCAACGCGCTGTCGCCGGTGATCGTGCTGGCCTCGCTGATGGTGGCGACCGCAATCCTCCTGGAATCCTCGCTGTCCTTCCTCGGGCTGGGCGATCCCAATCTGATCTCCTGGGGCTACATGGTCGGCGCCGGTCGCACCGTGATCCGCCAGGCCTGGTGGATCACGGTGTTTCCCGGCGTCGCGATCCTGATCTCGGTGCTCGGACTGAACCTGATCGGCGAAGGCCTCAACGACGCGCTCAATCCGCGCCTGTCACGCGAGGGACGCTGATGATGACCGCCCCGCCCGCCGTCTCCATCAAGAATCTGCGGATCGCCTTGCCCAAGGGCGCCGAACGTCCCTTCGCCGTCGACGGCGTCTCGCTCGATCTCCGGCCCGGCAAGATCGTCTGCGTCGTGGGCGAATCCGGCTCCGGCAAGTCGATGTGCGCGCATGCGCTGATGGGCCTGCTGCCCGATACTGTGAGTATCACCTCAGGCGAGATCCAGTTCGAAGGGCGCGACCTGCTCAAGCTCGATGATGACGGCTGGCGCGATTTGCGCGGCCGCCGGCTCGCGATGATCTTCCAGGAGCCGATGACCGCGCTCAATCCGTTGATGCGGATCGGCGACCAGATGGCGGAGATGTTCGAGGCGCACGGCCTGCTCACGCCCAGGGAGCGGCGCGCGAAGGCGCTGTCGCTGGCGCGCGAGGTCGGCCTGCCCGACCCCGAACGCATCGTGCGTGCCTATCCGCACCAGCTCTCCGGCGGCCAGCGCCAGCGCGCCATGATTGCAATGGCGCTCGCACTCGAGCCGGCCGTGCTGGTCGCCGACGAGCCGACCACCGCACTCGACGTCACCACGCAGGCGCAGATCCTGAAACTGATCCGCAACCTCCAGCGCAATCGCAACATGGCGGTGATGTTCATCACCCACGACTTTGGTGTCGTTGCCGACATCGCCGACCAGGTCGTGGTGCTCAGGCACGGCAAGGTCGTCGAGGAAGGCCCGGCCGCGACCGTCTTCAACGAACCACAGCACGATTACACTAAGGCGCTGCTTGCGGCCGTGCCGTCGATGCAGCCGCCGGCGCGCGCGCCGCTCGACGATCAGGCGAGAGCTGTCGAGGTGATTGGGCTGGACAAGACCTACGTGACCTCGGGCGGCTGGTTTCGCGAAGACCGTCGCGTCGATGCCGCGCGCGCGGTGAACTTCAACATCCTCAAGGGCGAGACGCTCGGCCTCGTCGGCGAATCCGGCTCCGGCAAATCGTCGGTGGCACGCCTGGTGATGCGGCTGATCGAGGCCGATCGCGGCACGGTGCGGATCGGCGACACCGATCTCACGCAGCTTTCGGGCAAGGGACTGCGTGCCGAGCGCCATCGCATCCAGATGATTTTTCAGGATCCGTTCGCCTCGCTCAATCCGCGCCGCAAGATCGGCCACATCATCGCTGACGGCCCGATCGCGGCCGGCACCGATCCGAAGGTCGCATTCGACCGCGCTCGCGATCTCCTCAAGATGGTGGGCTTGGACGCCGGCGCGCTCGAGCGCTATCCGCATGAATTCTCCGGCGGCCAGCGCCAGCGCATCGGCATTGCGCGCGCGCTCGCGCTCGAGCCCGAGATCGTCGTCGCCGACGAAGCCGTCTCCGCGCTCGACGTCTCCGTGCAGGCGCAGGTGCTGCGGCTGCTCGAAGACCTCAAGGGGCGCCTCGGCCTTTCGATGCTGTTCATCACCCACGATCTGCGCGTGGCTGCCCAGATCTGCGACCGCATCGCGGTGATGCAGCGTGGCGCCATCGTCGAACTGAAGCCGACCGCGCAGCTCTTCGCCGCGCCGGAACATCCCTACACACGCGAGTTGCTCGCGGCGGTGCCGGGGCAGAAGGAGCGCGCGCCGGCGGCGTGAAGCGGTTGATTGCGGCGACTACCTGGCCTGCGGATTGGTGTTGTTCCAGGTGGGGACCGAGTTCGTCACGCCGACCGAGGGCCGGTTATAGGATCCGATCGATGGTGCCGTAACGGTCCCAACGGTCTGTCCGGAACTCCCATACGTCGCGCTGCCTTGCGTTGCTGGCGCTCCGGAGCTTCCGCTCGTGTTGTTTGGTGTGCCCACCGCGGACGTCTGCGCGCTTGCGGCGAATGGCGATGCTGCAAATCCGAGAGCAATCAAGGCGGCAACGGAGTTTCTTATTTTCTTCATGGCTGATCCTTTCGGGCGTGGTCCCTCAGCCGCGTCGGCCGTTCCCTCGTCGAACCGCTCGTGCACTGAGCAACCTTACAACGCCACGCGCGCAAAAATGTGCCGCCACGCCATCTCATTGCGGCGCTCAACACTTCGCGAAGCGACTTCGGCCGAACACATACGTTGCAAAGGTCGGCCTATCGCTTTGGTATCCCGGTCCGCCTTAGGCGCAAGGCGGTCACGGCCTTTTTATCCCTTGTGACCGCCCGCACAGCTGCAAAGCTGAAGCCGGCACACCATATTCGAATGGAATGATTTCCATCATCTGATGATGGAGCGAGGATCTATTTGGAGGCCGACATGGGCCAGGTTATTCAGTTTATCTCGAAATCCGAGCGCGAGCGCATTCGTCTCATCCAGGAGGCCCGCGCGATCTACGACAGCATTTTCCCGCCGGCCGATCCGGCTGGCGAGCGGCAGGACACGACGACGATCAGCCGTGCGGCCGGCGGCGACGTGGGAAATCTGGCGTGATCAAGATCATTGCTGTGCTCTGCAGTCTCTCGACTCCAGGAAATTGCCACGAGCAGATCGTCACCACGTCGGACTTCGCCGACGTCTCGATGCAGTCCTGCATGATGGGCGCGCCACAGCTCGCCGAATGGATGAACCAGCATCCGGCCGAGCGGCTGGCGGGATGGCGCTGCGTGATCGGCCAGCAGGGCGGCCGGGGAGCCTAGATCCGCTCTCGGTCTTGACCCGCCAACGCATCCTTCGGAAGAATGAACATGCCCGGACCAAGTCCGGGCATGACGCTGTGGAGGCTAGCGATGGTCGACGGCAGTTCCGGCAAGCAGGCAACCGAATACGGTGTCGTGCCTCTTGAGGTGATGGCGTCGATGCCGGGGCTCGATTTCGTCCGCGCCATCTTCGCACGGCAATTGCCGGAGCCGCCGATCATGCAGACAGTCGAGCCGTTCGACTGCACGGCCGAGCCGGGCGCCGTTGTGATCCATAGCGTGCCGGGCCTGCGTCATTACAATCCGATCGGCTCGGTTCACGGCGGCTATGCCGCGATCCTGCTGGATTCCGCAATGGGACTTGCGGTGCAGAGCACGCTGCCTGCGGGCACCGGCTACACCACGCTGGAATTCAAGATCTCGTTCGTGCGCGGCATGAGCGAAGCCAGCGGCACAGTCCGCACCGAAGGCCGGGTGCTCAATGCCGGCCGCCGCGTCGCCACCGCCGAAGCGCGCATTACCGATGCCAAAGGCCGGCTGATCGCGCATGCGACCACGACCTGCCTCGTGTTCGGGATCACGGCAGGCAGCGCGGAAGGCTAACGTTGAACCGTTCCGGCTAGGACGACCTTGTGCGGGGCGCTCTTCGCGTCTTTGGCGCCGGCACGCTCTGTTTGCGGAAGCGGGTCATCACCCGCTTCGCATTGTCGCCGCAGCTCAACCCCTCCGGCTTGGTCTCGATGGTCTCGATGATGGCGTGCAGGCGTTCCCGGCTTTCTGCCAGACGCTCTTGCAGTGCCTCGATTTCGGCAACCTTCCGCCTGAGCGCGCCGACGAGCTCGTCATGGCGACAGGCATCGAACCTCAGCGGCATCAGACGGCGAATCTCTTCGAGCGAGAACCCGGCATTCTGCGCGCTGGTGATGATCTCCAACAGCAAGACAGCGTCCGGCGTGTAGTCGCGATAATTGTTGGCGCCACGCTCGACGGCGCTGATCAGGCCGCTCGCTTCGTAAAAGCGGATGCGCGACGCGGTCAGGCCGCTGCGGGTCGCCAGTTCTCCAATCCTCATGCCGAACCTCGAAGGGGGGTTGACCTTAAAGTTAACTTTAAGGGTAGGGTCGGACCACGATCAAGACAAGGTTTCGACGAGATGGGTTCCATGAAAGTGTTCGAGAAGCTGACGCTCCCCAACGGTTCGGTCATCCCTAACCGTATCGCCAAGGCAGCAATGGAAGAGAACATGGCCGACGCGGACCAGGCGCCGTCGGAAGAATTGATGCGGCTCTACACATCCTGGGCCGATGGCGAGGTCGGCCTGATCATCACCGGTAATGTGATGGTCGACGGGCGCGCGATGACGGGTCCGGGCGGTGTCGTGCTCGAAGACGACAGACATTTGGACAGGTTCAGGCGCTGGGCCGAGATCGGCCGCGCAGGAGGCGCGCAAGTCTGGCTTCAGATCAACCATCCGGGCCGCCAGATGCAGGCCAACCTTGGGCAGAAGACGTTTGCACCCTCGGCGGTCGCGATGGATCTCGGCAAGATGTCCAACCGTTTCGCCGTGCCGGAGGCGATGACCGAGGATGTCATCGCTGACGTCATCAGGCGGTTTGCACGAACGGCGCAACTGGGAGAGCAGGCCGGATTCACCGGGGTGGAGATTCATGCCGCTCACGGCTATCTGCTCAGCCAATTCCTGTCGCCGCTCGCCAACCGACGAACGGATGCATGGGGCGGCTCGCTCGAGAACCGGGCGCGGCTGCTGCTGGAGATCGTGAAGGCCGTTCGCGCCAAGGTATCCGCGGGCTTCGCGGTCGCGGTCAAGCTCAACTCCGCCGACTTCCAGCGCGGCGGCTTCAGCAGCGATGACGCTCACCAAGTGGTGGAGATGCTCAACCATCTCGGCGTGGACCTCGTGGAGCTCTCTGGCGGGAGCTATGAAGCACCGGCAATGCAGGGGCAGTCGCGCGATGGAAGGACACTCGCCCGCGAGGCCTACTTTCTGGAGTTTGCCCGCGACATCAAGACGGTGGCGAGGATGCCGCTGATGATCACCGGAGGCATCCGTCGTCGCGCGGTTGCCGACGAGGTGCTCGACAGCGGGATCGACATGGTCGGTATCGGCACCGCGCTGGCGATCGACCCGCATCTGCCGCGCGACTGGCGTCTCGGCAAGGACAGTGCGCCCCGGCTTCCGCCGATCACCTGGAAGAACAAGACTCTGGCTTCGCTCGCGAACATGGCCGTCGTCAAATTCCAGTTGCGGCGATTGAGCCGAGGCCGAGGACCGGATCCAAAGGTGTCGCCGCTACGGGCATTGATCCTGCAACAAGCCGCCACCGCATTCCGGACGCGACAATATCGGCGGTGGATCGCGCAGCGTTCGCCGCTGGAGGTATCGATCACCGCCGCCTCCGCGCCTGAGCCGGCCTTGCAGCGTCACCCTATGTGAGAGTGCTGTTCCGACGCCAGGTGAGCCTGCACTTCGGCGGATAGGCGGAACATAGGCCACGTCCGTCAAGGCTAGGCTGCAACGTCCCTCGCGCAGAGACTAGCCCTCTTACTTCGGATTGGTGTTGCTCCAGGTCGGGACCGCGTTGGTGACGCCGACCGAGGGCCAATTATACGTTCCGATCGATGGCGCCGTGACCGTCCCGACCGTCTGGCCGGACGACCCGTAAGACGCCCTCGGCTGCACCGCCGCCGATCCGGCGCCGCCATAGCTCGGGGCCGTCACGCTCGTGCTGTAGTGGTGTCTGCTCGATCGGACCTTCTTCGCTTCAGCCGCGAACGGCGCGGCAAGCAGTCCAGTCGTGATGAGTGCGGCAATGACGAGCCTGGTCGTTGTCATGACTGATCCCTTCGTTCGCTGCTGGCTTGTTGGGCAATGTGTTCATTCATCGAAGAATTCCCATAGGCCGCCGTTCATAACTCCGTGTGCGCGGAAATGTGCCGGAGCGCGATGACGCCGCACCGGCTCGGGCACATGACCACGATCATGCCCGCCTTCGGATCGACCCGAATCAGCGGTACTGCATGCGCTTCGACGACTTCGCGTCTTGAGGTGACATGACGGGTCCTGAACTGAAGCAACTCCGCGCCGACCTCTCCGACGCCATCGCGCGCAAGCTCACCGCGGCCGACATGGCGAAACTGTGTGCCTTGCCGGAAAAGAGCGGTGCCGACACGATCCGGCGCTGGGAGGTGAGCGGGCCGACGCAGGCCGCGACCAAGGTGCTGCGCGTGCTTGCGATGGCGAGCGAGCGCTATCCGATCCTGGAGAAGTTCGACATCTTCGATCGCCACGACGTGCGCGTGGAGGACCGGCCAGCGAAGCGCGCGGCGTTCCGCGCGCAGATGCGCGACGAGGTGCTGCGGCGTCTTGGTTAACGAGACGCGCGCGCAGGTTACCAGGCGGCTCCTGAGTTAAGCCTTCCTTCACCACTTCTTAAGCCGGCATTAATCACGAAAATCATTTAGCCCCCAATAAGTTAGGTTGGGCGCCGCTGTGCCATGCATGTGACAGCATTTTCGTTAAAAGCGAGCTATCTGCAAAACCAACGCGGCGCGGACAGCGCGCTTGCCGGGGACCTTAGTGTTGGAGTTAGGACTATGAAGAAGATTCTGTTTGCGACCGTTGCGCTGCTGGCATTGGGCGCGGCTGCGCCGGCCATCGGTGCCGATCTCGGCGCCCGCCCCTATTACAACAAGGCGCCGGCCTATGCCGCGCCGATCTACAACTGGACCGGCTTCTATATCGGCGCGCATGTCGGCGGCGCGTTCTCGAGCGACAACAATTTCAACGGCCTCTCCACCGGCAACAACGGCAACGGCCGTTTCCTCGGTGGTCTGCAGGCTGGTGCAGACTGGCAGGTCAACCCGAACTTCGTGGTCGGCGCTGAAGCTCAGTATTCCTGGCTCTCCGGCAATGTCGGCGCGGTGTTCCCGGGCGGCGTGGCCTACACCAACGACCAGCGCGGCCTCGGCTCGATCACCGGTCGCGTCGGCTACACCTGGGGCCCGGGCCTGGTCTACGTGAAGGGCGGCTATGCCTATTCCGACAACAACGAGAAGGTGACGATCGGCGGCGTGCCGGCCGCCTTCATCATCACGGGCGATCACCGCAACGGCTACACCGTCGGCGCCGGCCTCGAATACATGTTCGCGCCGAACTGGTCGGCCAAGGCCGAGTACCAGTACTACAATTTCGGCGACGCGCACTTCACCGCGGGTCCGCTGGTCGGCACCGGCAACTTCACCACCGACGACCACACCTTTAAGGCCGGCCTCAACTACCGCTTCAACTGGGCGAGCCCGATGGTCGCGCGCTACTGATCGCGCCTTACAATATCCCTTCGCTATCAAGGGCCGGCAGCACTGCCGGCCCTTTCTTTTTCGCTCTGCGGAACTAGCCAAGCAATTGTGCAACTTGCGATTTTTTAACCCGCGCCAAGGATACTCCGCGGCGAAATTATAAGATTAAGGGCGTGGGGGAATTTTCGATGGCGATCCGTCTCAGCGTTGGCCGTTTCAAACCTCGTTTCAAAATGCCGAAATGGGGCCTGCGCGGCAGCCTGTTTGCGGCGTTCGCGGTGATTGCAGGCATGGGCCTCGTGATCGCAGCCGGCGCCGGCTTCGTGTTCAACCATCTGGGGTCGACCATGATGGATCTGAGCGGCCGCGACATCCCGCGCCTCTCCGCAAGCCTTCAGCTCGCCTCGCAGAGCGCAACGCTCGCGGCGCAAGGTCCGGGCCTGCTGGCATCGCCGTCCGACGAGGCGCTGAAGGAGCGCACCAAGAAGGTGCAGGAGATCCAGCAGCTCGCGATGGCCAAGCTCGGCGAGATCATCGAGCTCGGCGCCGACCAGCAGACCGCAAGCGCGCTACGCGACACCGTCAAGAGCATCGACGAGGCGACGCAGAGCCTGGTGTCGGCCGCACGCGAACGGCTCGACACCGGCGCGCTACACGACAAACAGTATGACGCGCTGCGAAAGGCACAGCTCGCCTTCGTCGGCGCCGCCGGCCCCGCAATGCTGGATGCGCAGACGCGCCTGAGCGCAATCCTCGGCGCCGCCGACCTCTCCGCGGACGATGCCTCTGAAGCCGCCCGCACCGTCGCCCAGATCTCGACCGTCTCCGCCAACGGCAATCTGATGGCCGCCGACATGATGGCGGCGCTCTCGGCCAACAACAGCGACACGCTCGAAGCAATCGAGAAGGAGTTCAAGGCGACTCGCGACCGCGTCAAGTCGAACCTCGAGGACCTTCCGAACTTTCCCTCGATGCAGCCCGTGCGCGACGCCGCGCAAAAGCTGTTCGCTTACGGCGAGGGCAAGACCGGCGTGTTCAAGATCCGCGAGAAAGAGCTCGACGCCATCGACTACGGCCAGACCATCCTGGACGAGACGCGCAAGCTCAATGTCGGGCTCGGCATCAGCGTGCAGGCGCTCGTCGACGGTGTACAGAAGGAAACCAACGCGTCGACCTTCCAGGCGCGCCAGGAGATCTCGCTCGCGACCTCGAGCGTGCTGGCACTGGGCGCGCTGACGCTGGTCGGCTCGGCCCTGTTCGTCTGGCTCTATGTCGGCCGCAACATCCTGCGCCGGATCCGCGAGCTTCAGCGTGCCATGCAGCTGCTCTCGGCCGGCGACCTCGACACCGAGATCGTCCGCTCCCGGCAGAATGACGAGATCGGCGCGATGAAGGAGACGCTGACGGTATTCCGCGACAGCATGATCGAGGCCCGGGCGCTTGCCAGCGAGCAGGACAAGGATCGTGTCGTCAAGGCCGAGCGTGCTGCGCAGATGGAGGCCAAGATCGCCGAGTTCGAGGGCACGGTGCGCTCCGCGCTCGACAATCTCGCGCAGTCGGCCAATTCGATGCAGTCGACCGCGCAGAGCATGTCGACGACAGCCGATCAGTCCAATGCGTTGGTGAACGCGGTCGCCTCGGCCGCGGAGGAAACTTCGGTCAACGTGCAGACCGTGTCATCAGGCACCGAGCAGCTGTCGTCCTCGATCGAGGAGATCAGCAAGCAGGTCGTCACCTCGGCCGCGATTGCCAAGAAGGCCGTCGACGAAGCCGGTGCCACCGACGCCACGGTGCAGAGCCTCGCCGACAGCGCAAGCCGCATCAGCGTCGTGGTCGA
Organism: Bradyrhizobium ganzhouense; assembly: GCF_049949285.1. NCBI lineage: Bacteria > Pseudomonadati > Pseudomonadota > Alphaproteobacteria > Hyphomicrobiales > Nitrobacteraceae > Bradyrhizobium > Bradyrhizobium ganzhouense. The sequence continues at coordinate 933,365 of NZ_CP181318.1, read as the reverse complement.
TCTGATCCAGACCATTGCGTCGCAGACCAATCTGCTCGCGCTCAACGCCACCATCGAGGCGGCGCGCGCGGGCGAGGCCGGCCGCGGCTTTGCGGTGGTCGCTTCCGAGGTGAAGAGCCTCGCCAGCCAGACCGCGAAGGCGACGGAAGAGATCCGCACCCAGATCGCCAGCATGCAGCAGGTCACGACCTCGGCCGTCGGCGCCATCCAGGGCATCGGCCGGATCATCGGCGAGATCGACAACGTCACCACCACCATCGCGGCTGCCGTCGAGGAACAGGGTGCAGCGACCCGCGAGATCGCCCGCAACATCCAGCATGCGGCCGGCGGCACCAGCGAAGTCTCCAGCAATATCGTCGGCGTCTCCACGGCGTCGGCCGAAGCCGGTGCGGCGGCGACCGAGGTGCTGAGTGCGTCGGACGCCCTCCGTCGCGAGGCCGACATGCTGCGCGGAGAGATCGACGCGTTCCTCAACAACATGCGGGCGGCGTAAGGACGCCGTCCCGTGGCCCGGATTTCGCGCAGCGCAATCCGGGCTACGGAAAATCTGCCGGTATGACGGCCATGCGATGGCCGCCGCGCGCCCTTTTTCGGCTGGCGCCCCGCCCGCGCTGGGTTTAAGCCGGTAGCATGAACGCAAAAACCGACACCGTGCAGTCCTCGGCCGAGGCCCTGCGTTATCCCTGGGACCAGCATCCCGGCCACGAAGAGGTCGTGGAGGTCAGGCCCGGCGTATTATGGGCGCGGCTGAAGCTGCCGTTCCGCCTCAACCATGTGAACATCTATCTGCTCGCCGATGGCGACGGCCATGCGATGGTCGATGCCGGCTTCGGCAACGAGGAGACGATCGAGGCCTGGACAAAACTGTTCGAGGGCCCGCTGAAGGGCGTTAACATCACGCGCCTCATCGTCACCCACTCGCACCCCGATCATGTCGGCCTTGCCGGATGGATCGTCGAACGGTTCAACTGTCCGCTGGTGATGTCGCAGGTCGAATATCTGCAATCGGTCTATCACCAGAACCGCGGCACCGAGGAGCGGCGCGAGGCGCAGCGATTGTTCTTCCGCCGTCACGGCATGGACGAGTCGCTCACCGAAAAGCTGCTCGGCCGCGGCCAGGATTATCTCAAGCGCGTCTCGGTGCTGCCGCCGTCCTACCGCCGCATCTCGCACGGCGACGAGGTCGTGATCGGCACGCGCCGCTTCAAGGTGATCACCGGCGGCGGCCATGCGCTCGACCAGGTGATGCTGTATTGCGCCGACGACAAGCTGTTCCTCTCCGCCGACCAGGTGCTGAGCAAGATCTCGCCGAACGTCAGCGTGTGGGCCGTCGAGCCCGACCAGAACTCGCTCGGCGAATATCTGGCGTCGCTCGCGAGCCTCACCACCACCCTGCCCTATGATCTGCTGGTGCTGCCCGGCCACGGCGTGCCGTTCTACGGACTGAAGACCCGCATCAAGCAGCTCGCCGACCACCACGAGGAGCGGTGCCGCCTGATCGCGGAAGCCTGCCGCGAGGTGCCGCAGACCTCGCGCGCGCTGGTGCCTGTGGTGTTCAACAAGCACGTGCTGGACGAGCACCAGATGGGCTTTGCCGCCGGCGAGCTCGTTGCCCACGTCAACTACATGATTGTCGAGGGACGGCTGACCGCCGAGACCAGGGACGGCGTGCTCCGGTTCAGGACGACGTGAGCGTTGTCTTCACCTCGCCCTGCTGCGGGGGAGAGGGAACAGACTGATGCTGCAAAGCAGCATTACAGGTCGCGGGGACTTGATCGGGATCAAGTTTCAAATCGCACGATAGGGCATTTTGCCCAGATGCCCCTCACGCCCAAATGTGGGATAGCGCGTAGACACTAGAGCTGGAAAAGCTCTAAGTAGATGCGCCCTTTTGGTCAGTTCCGTCCCAGGTTGCACCGATGGATTACGCCCAGTTCTTCAATTCCGCCCTTGATCGCCTCCATACCGAGCGCCGCTACCGCGTGTTCGCCGATCTGGAGCGCACGGCCGGCCGGTTCCCGCATGCGGTTTGGCACTCGCCAAAGGGCAAGCGCGACGTCGTGATCTGGTGCTCCAACGACTACCTCGGCATGGGCCAGCACCCGAAAGTGGTCGGCGCCATGGTCGAGACCGCAACCCGCGTCGGCACCGGCGCAGGCGGCACCCGCAACATCGCCGGCACGCATCATCCGCTGGTACAGCTCGAAGCCGAGCTCGCCGACCTCCACGGCAAGGAAGCGGCGCTGCTGTTCACGTCGGGCTATGTCTCGAACCAGACCGGCATCGCCACCATCGCAAAGCTCATTCCGAACTGCCTGATCCTGTCGGACGAGCTCAACCACAATTCGATGATCGAGGGCATCCGCCAGTCCGGCTGCGAGCGGCAAGTGTTCCGCCACAACGATCTCGCCGATCTCGAAGCGCTGTTGAAGGCGGCCGGTCCAAACCGGCCGAAGCTGATCGCCTGCGAGAGCCTCTACTCCATGGACGGCGACGTCGCGCCGCTCGCCAAGATCTGCGATCTCGCCGAAAAATATAATGCGATGACGTATGTCGACGAGGTTCACGCCGTCGGCATGTACGGCCCGCGCGGCGGCGGCATCGCCGAGCGTGACGGCGTGATGCATCGCATCGACCTTCTCGAAGGCACGCTGGCGAAAGCGTTCGGCTGCCTCGGCGGCTACATCGCCGCCAACGGCCAGATCATCGACGCCGTGCGCTCCTACGCGCCGGGCTTCATCTTCACCACCGCGCTGCCGCCGGCGATCTGCTCGGCCGCGACCGCCGCGATCAAGCACCTGAAGACCTCGAGCTGGGAGCGCGAGCGCCACCAGGACCGCGCCGCGCGCGTCAAGGCGATCCTCAATGCTGCCGGCCTGCCGGTGATGTCGAACGACACGCACATCGTGCCGCTGTTCGTCGGCAACCCCGAGAAGTGCAAGCAGGCCTCGGATATGCTGCTCGAGGATCACGGCATCTATATCCAGCCGATCAACTATCCGACCGTCGCCAAGGGCACCGAGCGCCTGCGCATCACGCCCTCGCCCTATCACGACGATGGCCTGATCGATCAGCTCGCCGAAGCGCTGCTGCAGGTGTGGGACCGTCTGGGCCTGCGGCTGCGCGAGAAGTCGCTGGCGGCGGAGTAGGCTGTTAGCTGCTCCCTAACTCATCCGCACTATCCCCGGAGCTACCCCTCTCCCCAACCATCCCCCGCAAGGGGCAGGGGAATCGCATGTGAGCGTTCTCTGTAAGGCATTGCGATTTGGACAGAAATCGATTCTGAAGGAGGCTCCTGAATTGGCAGGAGCGGCCGATGGATCGATTCTCGGAGTGCTTCGAAGACCTGCCTGACCCGCGGGCGGACAATGCGCTGCATGATCTGACAGAGCTTTTGTTCATTGCGCTGATGGCGACGTTGTGCGGAGCGACGAGTTGCACCGACATGGCGTTGTTTGCACGGCTGAAGGCCTATCTTTGGCAGGACGTGCTGGTGCTCAAGCATGGGCTGCCAAGTCATGACACGTTCAGTCGCGTGTTCCGTATGCTCGATCCAAAGGCGTTCGAGACAGCGTTCCGGCGCTTTATGGAAGCCTTCGCCGAGGGCGCGAAGATCGCACGGCCGCAGGGCGTGATCGCACTGGATGGCAAGGCGCTGCGGCGGGGCTACGAGCGCGGCAAAAGCCACATGCCGCCGATCATGGTGACGGCGTGGGCGGCGCAGACGCGCATGGCGCTGGCCAATGTTCTGGCGCCGAACAACAACGAAGCCGCCGGCGCCTTGCAATTGCTCGAACTGCTGCAACTCAAGGGGTGCATCGTGACAGCCGATGCGCTGCACTGTCATCGCGAGATGGCCAAGCAGATCGTGGCACGGGGCGGCGATTACGTGCTGGCAGTGAAGGAGAACCAGCCCGCTCTGCTGGCCGACGCCAAGGCGGCGATTGCCGCAGCGGCCCGCAAGGGCAAGAAGCCGGTTGCCACCACCGATGCAGATCATGGGCGCAAGGAAAAGCGCAGCGCGCTTGTCGTGCCGGTCAAGGACATGGAGAAGACGCACAACTTCCCTGGCCTCAAAGCCGTCGCGCAGATCAGCAGCAAGCGCGGCAAGGACAAAGCCGTCGAGCGCTACTTCCTGATGAGCCAAAACTACAGTCGCACGGAGGTTCTGCGCATTGTTCGCACCCATTGGACCATCGAAAACGGCCTGCACTGGCCGCTCGATGTCATCCTCGACGAGGATCTGGCCCGCAACCGCAAGGACAACGGTCCGGCCAACCTTGCCGTACTCAGAAGACTTGCCCTCAATGTGGCCAGGGCTCACCCCGACACCACCACCTCCTTGCGCCTCAAGCTCAAGCGCGCCGGCTGGAACGATGCCTTTCTTTTTGAGCTCCTCGGCCACATGCGATAGCCCTGCCGCAAGGGGGGAGGGAGCGAGACAGTCTGCTCACCTCACATCGCTTAGGCGCAACCGTACATCGCGGAGCTTGATCCCTGTTGCAACGAGCAACGCTCCCTCCGTTCCCTCCCCCCTTGCGGGGGGAGGGTCAGGGAGAGGGGTATCCCACGGGGACTCTCTCCGTGCTTAACGACAACCCCAGTTTCCGCCCCCACCGGGCATTTCGCTGTCGCCTCCATCCGCCTAACGCGCTAGATTTGCAGGGAAAATGAGATCGGGCGCGACCAGCGCCTTAGGACGATAGGGCGCTACCGCGCCCATGGGAGAAGCACGCTCGCCATGCTGCACGACTGGGGCGTGATCGCTGCCGCCTTCGGCTATATCGGCTTCCTGTTCCTGGTGGCGAGCCATGGCGACCGCCGCTCGCCGGCCGGCCACGGCCGCGCGTCCGGGCTGATCTATCCGCTATCGCTGGCGATCTATTGCACCTCCTGGACCTTCTTCGGCTCGGTCGGCTTCGCCACCCGCACCTCGACCGACTTCCTCGCGATCTATGTCGGCCCGATCCTGATGATCGGCCTCGGCGCCGGCGTGCTCCGCCGCGTGATCCAGCTTGCGAAAGCGCACAACATCACCTCGATCGCCGACTTCATCGGCGCGCGCTACGGCAAGAGCCAGGCGGTGGCCGCAACCGTGGCGCTGATCGCGATCATCGGCTCGGTGCCCTACATCGCGCTCCAGCTCAAGGCGGTCGCCTCCTCGCTCGAAGTCATCCTGAGCGAGGACCAGGCGTTCTCCCATATCCCGATCCTCGGCGACATGGCGCTGATGGTGACGCTGGCGATGGCGGCCTTCGCGGTGCTGTTCGGCACGCGGCAGACCGACGCCACCGAGCATCAGCACGGCCTGATGCTGGCAGTCGCGACCGAATCCATCGTCAAGCTGGTTGCCTTCCTCAGCGCCGGCATCTTCGTCACCTTCTGGATGTTCTCGCCGCACGAATTGATCGAGCGCGCGATGAAGACGCCGGAGGCGGTGCGCGCCATCGACTATTCACCCTCGATCGGCAACTTTCTCACGATGACACTGCTGTCGCTGTGCGCGGTCATGCTGCTGCCGCGGCAGTTTCACGTCAGCGTGGTGGAGAATTCCTCGGATGCCGAGGTCAGCCGCGCGCGCTGGCTGTTTCCGCTCTATCTCGTCGCCATCAATGTGTTCGTGATTCCGATCGCGCTCGCCGGCCTCGTCAGCTTCCCGTTCGGCGCGGTCGACCCCGACATGTACGTGCTGGCATTGCCGATGGAGGGCGGCGCGGGACTGCTCAGTGTCGCCGTCTTCGTCGGCGGCCTGTCGGCAGCCACCGCGATGGTGATCGTCGAATGCGTGGCGCTCTCCATCATGGTCTCCAACGACCTCGTGGTGCCGCTGGTGCTGCAACGACGGCCCGAAGGGCGCGCCGGCTCCACCGATTTCGGCGATTTCCTGCTGCGGTCGCGACGGCTTGCGATCTTCGCCATCATGGTGATGGCCTATTTCTACTACCGCGCGCTCGGCAACACCCAGCTCGCGGCGATCGGCCTGTTGTCTTTTGCCGCCATCGCGCAGCTCGCGCCCGCCTTCTTCGGCGGCCTGCTGTGGCGGCGGGCGACCGGGCGGGGCGCCATCGGCGGCATGATGGTCGGTTTCGCCGTATGGCTCTACACGCTGTTCATACCGAGCTTCATGGATTCCTCGACCGCAGGGATCCTGCTGCTGCAGCACGGCCCGTTCGGCATCGAGGCGCTGCGGCCGCAGGCGCTGTTCGGCGCCGACCTGCCGCCGCTGATGCATGGCGTCGTCTGGTCGCTCTCGCTCAACATCCTCACCTACGTGCTGCTGTCGCTGGCGCGGCGGCCCTCGTCCATCGAGCTGGTGCAGGCCGATCTGTTCGTGCCCAACACGCTCGCGCCGATCGCCCCGAATTTCCGCCGCTGGCGCACCACCATCACGGTGCAGGACATCCAGACCACGGTCGCGCAATATCTCGGGCCCGATCGCGCCCGGCATTCGTTCGAGGCGTTCTCGGCACGGCGCAACATGCGGCTGGAATCCGGAGCACCCGCCGATTTCGAGCTGCTGCAGCACGCCGAGCACCTGATCGCCTCGTCGATCGGGGCTGCGTCCTCCCGCCTCGTGATGTCGCTGCTGCTGCGCAAGCGAACCGTATCCGCGAAAGCCGCGCTGAAACTGCTCGACGATTCCCATGCGGCGCTGCATTTCAACCGCGAGATCCTTCAGACCGCGCTCAACCATGTGCGCCAGGGCATCGCGGTGTTCGACGCCGATTTGCAGCTGATCTGCTCCAACCGGCAGTTCGGCGATCTGCTCAACGTCCCCCCGCATTTCATCCAGTTCGGCACGCCGCTCCGCGAGATCCTGGAGTTCATGGGCGTCAGCGATCCCGCAGATCAGGCCGACCGCGAGGCGATGATCGAGCAGCGGCTCGTGGCCTACACCACCGACAGCGAGCCCTATCTCGAACGCCTCCCGGAACGCCACATGGTGATCGAGGTGCTCACCAACCGCATGCCCGGCGGCGGCTTCGTCATCACCTTCACCGACGTCACGCCGACCTTCGAGGCGGCGGAAGCGCTGGAGCGCGCCAATGCGACGCTGGAGAAGCGCGTACGCGACCGCACCGAGGAGCTGACCCGGCTGAATTCCGAGCTGGCGCTCGCCAAGAGCAGCGCGGAGGACGCCAGCATCTCCAAGACGCGCTTCCTCGCGGCCGCCAGCCATGACATTCTCCAGCCGCTGAACGCAGCAAGGCTCTATGTCACGAGCCTGGTCGAGCGCCAGCACACTGGCGAGGAGACGCGGCTGGTCGAGAACATCGACGAATCGCTGCAAGCCATCGAGGAAATCCTCGGCGCGCTGCTCGACATCTCCAGGCTCGATGCCGGCGCGATGGCAACCTCGATCTCCAGCTTCAAGATGGCCGATCTGATGCGCTCGCTGGAGATCGAGTTCGCCCCGATCGCGCGCGCCAAGGGCCTCGATCTCACCTTCGTACCCTGCTCGCTGCCGGTCGAATCGGACCGGCTGCTGCTACGGCGGCTGCTCCAGAACCTGATCTCGAACGCGATCAAATATACCCCGCGCGGGCGCGTGCTGGTCGGTTGCCGCCGCCAAGGCCCCTCGCTCAAGATTGGCGTCTACGACACAGGCGTCGGCATACCCCTGGCCAAGCGCGGTGAGATCTTCAAGGAATTCCACCGCCTCGAACAGGGCGCGCGGATTGCGCGCGGGCTGGGGCTGGGGCTGTCGATCGTCGAGCGGCTGGCGCGCGTGCTCAACCACGGCATCGCCATCGACGCCAACACGAGCCGCGGCTCGTTGTTCTCGGTGACGGTGCCAACGGCGAAGGCCGTGACGCTGACCGCGGCGGTGACCAGTGCAACGCCGCTGGCGCGCACGTCGATCTCCGGCGCGCTGATCGTCTGCATCGAGAACGACGCCGCGATCCTCGACGGCATGCGGACGCTGCTGAAGGCCTGGGACGCGGAGGTGATCGCGGTCGCCGATCCCGAAGGCGCGATATCAGCGATCGAAGCCGCCGGCCGGCGCGTCACCGGCCTCCTTGTCGACTATCACCTCGACCGCGGCAACGGCGTCGCCGCCATCCGCGAGATCCGCCGCCGCTTCGGCGACACCATCCCCGCGATCCTGATCACCGCCGACCGCAGTCCCGCCGTGCAGACGGCCGCACGCGAGGAACAGATCGCGGTGCTGAACAAGCCGGTGAAGCCAGCTTCGCTGCGCGCCTTGCTCGGACAGTGGCGCACGCAGCAGATGGTGGCGGCGGAATAAGACAGGCCGCCGCCATCGAAAATTCTCAGGCGGCACCGTCGACGTCGATGACGGCCTTGGCAAAGGCCTGCGGTGCTTCCTGGGGCAAATTGTGACCGATGCCGCCGGTGACGAGGCGAAAGTCGTAGCGACCCGAGAACATCTTGGCGTAAGCGCTGGGATCGGGATGCGGCGCGCCATTGGCATCGCCTTCCATCGTGATCGTCGGCACGCTGATGATGGGGGCAGCCGCGAGCTTCTCTTCGATCTCCTCGTACTTCGCCTCGCCCTTAACAAGTCCGAGCCGCCAGCGGTAATTGTGGATCGCGATCGCGACATGATCCTTGTTCTCGAAGGCCTTCGCACTGCGATCGAAGGTGGCGTCGTCGAACTTCCACTGCGGCGAGGCCAGCTTCCAGATCAGCTTTGCGAAATCGTGCGTGTACTTCTCGTAGCCGGCGCGGCCCCGCTCGGTCGCGAAATAGAACTGATACCACCATTGCAGCTCCGCCGCCGGCGGCAGCGGCGCGCTTCCCGAAGCCTGGCTGGAGATCAGATAGCCGCTGACCGAGACCAGCGCGCGGCAGCGCTCCGGCCACAGCGCCGCGATGATATCGGCGGTGCGCGCGCCCCAGTCGAAGCCGGCAAGGACGGCCTTCTTGATGTCGAGCGCATCCATCAGATCGATGATGTCGACGGCCAGCGCGCCCGGCTCGCCGTTGCGCAGCGTCTCGCTGGAGAGGAAGTGCGTCGAGCCGTAGCCGCGCAGGTAGGGAATGATGACGCGATAGCCGGCCTGCGCCAGGATCGGCGCGACATCAACGAAGCTGTGAATGTCGTAGGGCCAGCCATGGAGCAGGATCGCGACCGGTCCGGCCGCCGGGCCGGCTTCTGCGTAGCCGACATTCAGCACGCCGGCATTGATCTGCTTGATAGTGCCGAAGGATGCGTTCGTCGCGGCGGATCGCGGCGGCTCGGTTTCGGCGCGCGCGAGGTCGATCACGCCGAGACCGACGGCGACGGTTCCGGCTGCGATGCCGAGGAACTGGCGCCGATGCTGGTCGATAATCTGTGTCATGATCTCTTGCCTCGTTGATGGTTGTCGGAATCGTCAGATCGGATCGACGGAAAACTGACTATCAGCGCCTGCCGCGGGAAGCGCGTTTGGAGTTGTGAGAAGTTGTGAGGCCGGCAGGGAACCCGGTTAAGCGGCGTGCAAACGCGGTCTCATGCCGATCCAAAGCCGGCCTTTCCGAATCGCTGCCCCGTAGCCATCCGGTTTCACGAATGAGCAAGATCTCGTGATGACCGAGCCGGCCGGGCCTGCTCCAGCAACACAGCGTTCGGGACATTCACCGCGTCATTGCGAGCGCAGCAAGTAGAGAGGCCGTCGCTCTCCAATTCACATCTCAAACAACGGGCGCACTTTCGCCCTCTCGCGGCATAGTCCGCCCGAGTTTTGCTCTCCGCGTCACGCCCTCTCGAAGAAAGGGCGCAGGGAAGGCCGGGTGCCGGCTGGCACCCACGGTCCGCTGTGCGCGTGTAGCGCAAAAAGAATTGCACAGCGGCATACAGGTGAAGCCGAACACACGGCCTTCCCTGCGCAGTGGTTGGACGGCTTATGCCGTGCTCTCCCGGGAGCCGAGTTCCTTCTGGCCTCCCTCGCCTCACGAAATTCGCCGACACCGCGCCGGTTGACGCCAATGCCGCATTCACAAGGCTTGGCCGTAGCGACGACGGCCGGGACCACACGGTTTTGCCGTACGCAAGCAATCCTGCTTCGCCAAGAGGCTTCGCAGGACAAGGCGCCGTTCGTACAACGCGGCTTGCGAGATGCTCACGGGGTTCGGCTCAATCCATCGCCCCGCCCTGCAACTCACATCCGCGACGGCGCTGCCCAGCGTCCACCGCAGCCCGATCCGCGGCTCGTGACGACGTACGACCGCCCCTTTTCGCCGGATCAGGTTGGGCGACACATACGACAAATCCGAATTTCGGTAAAGTGGAATATTTTTGAACGCGCCGATTGACCGAGCCGTTGCTGTTTCGCCCGACAAACGGCCCCAGGACTTGTGGGCGACGAGGGCACGTACTCGTACAATCTATGCTTGAAGAACATCCGCTCGACGTCCGCTTATCCTCCAACAGCCGCGCAAAAACGAACGTCGCCGGGCTTCCGGGTTGGGCCAACAGGGACATGGCAGGCTGGTCAATGATATAAGAGAGGCCGTCAGGTGCCTTCAGAGTGATTTTCCGATGTCAGCAAAACTGCGTTGCTTCTGGTTGAAGTTCGATGGTGACAACTTGCGTCACGGACTGGGCTATGGCGTGACGGCATGGAACGAAAGCGATGCTTTGCAGATTGTGCAACTTGATGTTTTCGGTGGCGAACCTATGCCGCCATTTGCCCTGCAAGCCGACGTAGATATTTCGAAGCTCGATGCAGGCCACATCCTTCCAAATATGGAGAGCCCGAATTGGCGAGGCATTTGGTATCCTCGCGGATATGCCAAGTCGAGTTAGAGCATCCCACTGTTTGGTCGGCCATGGGTCAAAACCGGTGATGCTCTGAACGAGCCAAATCATTCCGCTTTGCCCTGAAGATCGGACATCCGCGCGGTCGTGAGTGAGCGCATCACCCCGTGGGCGTGCCCTGCTTCCACTGGCCGCCAGCGATTTTGGCGGCGGCGATCACCGCCTGGGTCCGGCTCTCGACGCCGAGCTTTTGCAGGATGGCCGAGACATGCGCCTTGATGGTGGCCTCGGAGACGCCGAGCTCGTAGGCAATCTGCTTGTTCAGCAACCCCTCCGACAGCATCATCAACACCCGCACCTGCTGCGGCGTCAGTGTCACCAGGCGATCGCGCAGGCGCGTCATGTCGGGGTCGGCGGCAGCCGACAGGTCAGTGTCGGCCGGAACCCAGATGTCGCCGTCCATGACCTTGAGGATGGCGTCGCGCAGCGTCTCGACGCCGAACCGCTTCGGTATGAAGCCGGAGGCGCCGAAATCGAGCGAGCGGCGGATCGTGGCGCTGTCATCGGAGGCCGAGACGATCACCACCGGGATGGCCGGATATTGCGCACGCAGATAGATCAGCCCGGAGAAGCCGGAGATGCCGGGCATCGAGAGGTCGAGCAGGACCAGGTCGACGTCGGAGGTCTGTTCCAGCAGTTTCGTCAGATCCTCGAACGACCCGGCCTCGTCGATCTTCGCCGTGCTCAGGACGCCGGCCACCGCCTGCCGCAGCGCATCGCGGAACAGCGGATGGTCATCGGCAATGACGAGATGGGTGGAGGGAGCGCTCATCGATCTCTTGCTGTCGTTCACGTCAGCGCCAGTAGTCCGGACCGGCGCAATGGTCAATTCTTCCCCGGCCGGCCGTGGCATGCAAGGGCACATTATTCCTTTGCGGGAAAGGGGTTAATCCGCAAGCCCTGCGCCGCGGCGCGGCACTGTCCATCCACACCGTCAGTTGCGTGTCGGTGCGCAAGGCCGAAAGTCGTATTGGGGCCGGTTTCACGCCGATGTTACCTTGGGGGCAAGACCTTGGTTGATCCGGCATGCCCGGACAGCCGGGACGCGAGGAAACGAAATTCGGGGAGTCCAACTATGACAATGGCAGCGGCCACCGGCGGCGTCGGGGCGCGGGGAATGACCGGCGAAGAGAAAAAAGTCATCTTCGCATCTTCACTCGGTACCGTGTTCGAATGGTACGATTTCTATCTGTATGGATGGACCGCAGCCCAGATCGGCAAGGCGTTCTATTCGGCGTTCGACGCCAATACACAGTTCATCTTCGCGCTCCTGACCTTTTCGGCGGGCTTCCTGGTTCGCCCCCTCGGCGCGCTGGTGTTCGGCCGGGTCGGCGACCTCGTCGGCCGCAAATATACCTTCCTCGTCACCATCACCATCATGGGCATGTCGACCTTCCTGGTCGGCCTGACACCGGGCTACCAGACGCTCGGCTGGCTGGCTCCGACCATCCTGATCGGTCTGCGCCTTCTGCAAGGTCTCGCGCTCGGCGGTGAGTACGGTGGCGCCGCCACCTACGTGGCCGAACACGCGCCGCAGGGCCGCCGTGGATTCTACACGTCCTGGATTCAGACCACCGCGACGATCGGCCTGTTCCTGTCGCTGCTCGTTGTCTACATCGTCCGCAACAGCATGAGCGCCGATGCATTCAGCGATTCGAGCCTCTCGGGCGGCTGGCGTATCCCCTATCTGCTCTCGATCCTGCTGCTCGGCATCTCGATCTGGATCCGCATGCAGCTGTCGGAATCGCCGCTGTTCCAGAAGATGAAGGACGAAGGCAAGGCGTCCAAGGCGCCTCTGACGGAAGCCTTCGGCAACTGGCAGAACGGAAAGATCGCGCTGATCGCCCTGCTCGGCCTCACCGCGGGTCAGGCCGTGATCTGGTATGGCGGGCAGTTCTACGCGCGCGTCTTCCTCGTCAACACGCTCAAGGTCCCGGCGAACTCGGCTGACATCGCGCTCATCATCGCGCTGGCGATCGCGACCGTCGGCTTCCTGTTCTTCGGCTGGCTGTCGGACAAGATCGGCCGCAAGCCGATCATCCTGGCCGGCTGCCTGCTCGGCGCCGTGACCTATCACTTCGCCTTCAGCCTGCTGACAACGGCCGCCAACCCGGCGCTCGAGAAGGCACTGGCCAATGCGCCGGTGTCCGTCGTCGCCGACCCCAAGGACTGCAACGTGCTGTTCGACCCGGTCGGCGGCAGGGTGTTCACCAGCTCCTGCGACGTCGCCCGCAACGCGCTGATCGCCTCGTCGGTGAACTTCAAGCTGGAGCCCGGCGCGCCCGGCAGCCTGGCCAAGGTCGTCGTCGGCAGCAAGACGTTCGATTCCGTGAACGGCGCTGGCGCCGATCCGAAAGCGTTCGCAGCTGCCCGCACCGCGTTCACGACCGCCGTGACCGCTGCAGTCGGCGAAGCCGGCTACCCGGTCAAGGGCGCCGATCCGGCCGCGATCAATATGCCGCTGCTGATCGTGGTCCTGACCTATCTCGCGATCCTCGTGACCATGGTCTACGGCCCGATCGCGGCCGCTCTCGTCGAGCTGTTCCCGACGCGGATCCGCTACACTTCGATGTCGCTGCCCTATCATATCGGCAACGGCTGGTTCGGAGGTTTGCTGCCGCCGATTGCGGTCGCTCTGGTCGCCGCGACGGGTAATATCTACGCTGGTCTCTGGTACCCGATCGCGATCGCGTCGATGACCTTCATCGTCGGCCTGATCTTCGTGCCCGAAACCAAGGACGTCGACATCACCAAGACCTGATCGCGTCACAACGCGTCTGATCAGCCGGCCGCGGAGCGATCCGCGGCCGGTTTGCTTTTGAACATTATTTATTGCCGCCGATGAATTGCAGCACGATTTCGCGCCGGTGCGGGCGCGCGCGGTGCTCGACCAGATAGATTCCCTGCCAGGTGCCGAGCGCAAGCCTGCCGCCAAGCACCGGCACATGCAGCGACGTCTGCGTCAGCATGGTCTTGACGTGCGCGGGCATGTCGTCCGGCCCTTCGGTATCATGCGTCCACGGCACATTTTCCGGCGCGAGCCGTGACAGCGCAGTGGTGAGATCGACGAGCACGGAGGGATCGGCGTTTTCCTGGATCGTCAGGGACGCCGAGGTGTGACGAATGAACAGCGTCAGTGAGCCGTCGTGAGCACGGGCTTCCGAGACAAATTTCGCGACCTCACTGGTGAGATCGGTGAAGCCGCGACCTTGCGTCTGCGCGGTGAGCAGCGACGATACGATCGTGGTGGCTTGCACTGACGATGGGGCCGAGCGCGTGACAGATTTGGCTGATGTCATGAAAGGTCTCTCAACTCGAAAGCTGCCGTAGGGGGGGCAAAGCGACTTGTCCGCCGTAGCTCGAAGAGCGAAGGCGGAAGCGTGCCCACCAATCCACGCAACTACATCAAGGTGGTGGGCACGGCGCTTTGCGCCTTTGCCCACGGCACCGCGTCGTTAGATCTTCCCCGACACGTCCTTCTGCACGCGGTTGGCCATGTCGATCAGCCGCCGCCACGCCTTTTCCAGGAACGACATGGCGCGATCAAGGTCCTGGTCGCTGGGCAGCGGGATCTCGATCTTCCGATCCCCCTCGGCGACCTTTGGCTCGCCCTTCTTCAGGGAATCGGATTTCGGCAGCGCCTCGTCGATCTTGCCGGAGACGGTCGGACCGGCGGCCTGTCCCTTCAGCTTCTCGACCTCGGCCTGGAGCCGGCCGATCTCGGCATCGAGTGCGGAGCGCTCGTCGGGCACGGCGTAGCAGGCCCAGCCGGCGTCATTCCTGGTGCAGGTCGAGACCGTGCCGGTGCGGGTGTCGAGCCGTAGCACGCCCTCAGGGATCGGCGTCATGCTGTAGCGGCCGTTGTCGCCGTCGGGGGCTGATTGCGCGGCAACCGGGCCGCCGCTGGTGGTCACCACTGCGGCAATCGCCACCGCCGCAAGCCATGATGTTGTGGATGATTTCACTGCTCTCATCGCGCTCTCCGCCACGACGCGCCGGCGGCCCATCGTTCGAATTCTACACCCGGGCGAGCGACGGCGCATCGCTCGGTCGCTCCAATCCGCCACCAAAAAACGCATCCGCGCAATCAACGACGGCGGCAGTGCGTTGGATCCCGAAAGCTGCGGCGAAATCCCGGCCATATCGGCGGATCGCGCGGAGAGCTGCTGCGGTGCGGCGTCACGCTGTGTGCAGCGCTGGCGCGCAAGGCGATATTGTCAATTAAATCAGATACATAATCGAACACGACGCGATCGTGACTTGGCTTGACTTGATTATGTGCGGTCAGTATGGTCCGCGCGGCTTTTGAGGGTGGCGGGCGTAATTTCCATTCAACCGCAGCGTTTCGGGTCTTCGTGGCATGGCTCAAGACACGGGACACAGCGAGAATGGAGATCGCGATAGATCGCCCGAGGAAGCTGCGCTTTCCGAACGGCTCGGGAGTCTTGATCAGCGGTTGTCCGAACTTCGCGGCCGCCACGTCAAGACCGAGCAACCCGCAGGTGACGGTGGAGACGGAGCGGCCAGAGCCTCGGCGATGGCGCTTGGTTTTCGGTTATCCTCCGAGTTGGTCGCCGGGGTTGTCGTTGGAGCGGGGATTGGCTGGGGTTTCGACCGCTTGCTGTCGACGTCGCCTTTCGGATTTATCGTATTCCTGCTGCTGGGCTTCGTGGCCGGCGTGGTGAATGTGGTGAGAACGGCGGGCGCGGGTCAGAACAGGCGCGGTGGTTCTTAAAGCCGATCCGAACAGGAGAGGAATTTTCGCGCCGGCTTCGCCGGTGCGGGCCGGCCCGGCCGGCAGACCGAGACACGCCGGCTAGCCCGGCAGACCAAGAGATGCCGCGCCGATGAAAATCGATCCGATCCACCAGTTCAACATCGAGCCTCTCTTCACGATCGGCCATATCGGCAATCAAACGATCGCCTTCACCAATTCATCGCTCTACATGCTGGTGGCAGTCGCGATCATTTCGCTGCTGATGCTTGCCAGCGGTACGCAGCTGGTTCCCGGGCGCCTCCAGTCCGTCGCCGAGATCTCCTACGAGTTCGTCGCCTCGACCATCCGTTCGACCGCCGGCTCGGAAGGCATGAAGTTCTTCCCGCTGATCTTCTCGCTGTTCATGTTCATCTGCGTCTCGAACCTGATCGGCATCATTCCCTACACCTTCACGATCTCGAGCCATTTGATCGTGACGGCAGCGCTGGCGCTCCTGGTCTTCTTCACGGTCCTGATCTACGGCGTTGCCAAGAACGGCCTGAAATTCTTCTCGATCTTCGTGCCCCACGGTGTCCCCGGCTATATCCTGCCGCTGGTGATGTTCATCGAGATCCTGTCGTTCTTCCTGCGGCCGGTCTCCCACAGCGTCCGTCTGTTCGCCAACATGCTGGCCGGCCACATCGCGCTGAAGGTGTTCGCGGGCTTCGTCGCCATGCTCGGCTTCTCGCTCGGCGCGCTGGGCTGGTTCGGCGGCGTGCTGCCGCTGGCGCTCACGGTCGCGCTGTACGCACTCGAGATTCTGGTCGCGTTCCTGCAGGCCTATGTGTTTGCGATCCTGACCTGCATCTACCTCAACGACGCCATTCATCCGGGACACTAAGCGGTCCGGGGAATTTCCACCCAAAACCCAATCTATCTTCCAAGGAGTCTAAAATGGATCCGGCAGCAGCAAAACTTATCGGCGCGGGCATCGCATGCATCGGCATGGGCGGCGCGGGCGTCGGCGTGGGCGTGATCTTCGGCAACTACCTCGCCGCGGCCGTTCGCAACCCGTCGGCTGCTCAGGGCCAGTTCGGCAACCTGATCTTCGGCTTCGCCGTGACCGAAGCGCTCGGCATTTTCTCGCTGCTGATCGCACTGCTGCTGCTGTTCGTTCCGCTCTGAGGACGACGTTCTTCGCGCCGCTTCGACCGAAGCGGCGCGCCTGACAGCAACAGGAGTACTCCATGGCTGAGAGTCATGGCGGGGCGAAAAGTCCGGCGGCGGGCGCCCACACCGAGACCGAAGGCGGTCACGGTGGAGGCTTTCCGCCGTTCGAGAGCAGCACCTATGCTTCGCAGCTGGTGTCGCTCGCGATCTTCTTCGTCGTGCTTTACGTGATCGTGTCCAAGCTCGCTCTGCCGAAGGTCGGCGGTGCGATCGAAGCGCGTCAGAACAAGATCGAGGGTGACCTCGCCGAGGCGCAGACGCTGAAGGACCAGTCCGACGCGGCGCTGAAGGCCTATGAAGGCGAGCTCGCTTCGGCGCGTTCGCGGGCACAGGCGATCGGCAACGAATCCCGCGACAAGGCGAATGCGCAGGCGGACGCCGAGCGCAAGGCGCTGGAAGAGCAGCTGGCGGCCAAGCTCGCCGAGGCGGAGAAGACCATCGCCTCGACCCGCGCGACCGCCATGAGCAACGTCCGCGGCATCGCGGCCGATGCGGCAGGCACCATCGTGCAGCAGCTTACGGGCGTCGTTCCGGATGCAGCGTCGGTCAATGCCGCCGTTGATGCGTCCTTGAAGGGTTAGTCGATATGTTCTTCGATCCTGAAACCTGGGTCGCCATCGCCTTCGTGATCCTGATGGTCGTGTTCGGCTATCTCGGGGTCTTCAATAAGGCGATGGCTGCGCTCGACCATCGCGCCGACCGCATCAAGGCCGAGCTCGACGACGCGACGCGCCTCAAGCAGGAAGCCGCCAAGGTGCTTGCCGACTACAAGGCACGCAGCGCCGCGGCCGAGCGCGAGGCTGCCGACATCATCGCCAACGCCAAGTCCGAAGCCGAACGCATCGCGACCGAGGCCAAGGCGAAGGTGGAAGACTTCGTCGCCCGCCGCACCAAGACCGCGGAGAGCAAGATCGCGCTCGCCGAGGCCCAGGCGGTGGCCGATGTTCGCGCCGCAGCCGCGGAAGCCGCCGTCCAGGCCGCCTCCACGATCCTGTCGCAGTCGGTCAAGGGCCAGGTCGCCGACGATCTGCTCGCCAAGGGCATCACCGAGGTTCGGCAGAAGCTGAACTGAGGGATCTCGTCCTCACCAATCAAAAAGCCGGCGCGATGAGCGCCGGCTTTTTTGTTGGCGGTGGGCCCTTCCGACCAGCGGCCTGTGACCGCTCACATTCCCTTCGCAAACCCAATGATGGGCGACCAGATTGCGTCGGGCATCTCCTTGTAGATGGCGTTGTGATCAAAGCCCTCGATCACGTCGGCAGCCTTCGCTCCCGCCTTCGCGTCGTAAACCCGCTGTCCGAGATCGAAGGGGATCGTCTTGTCCGTTCGGCTGTGAACCCAGAGCAAGGGAAGCGACAGGCTGCGCGCGGCTTCGACATTGTTCCAGACATCCGGCAAATTCAGAATGACCTGCTCGGGCGCACCACCGCGAATGGCGACATCACGCAGGGACGAGAACGGGCTCGCAACGATGACGCAGTCGGGCATGGCTGCACTGTGCGTCGCTGCGTAAAGCAGCGGACCGCCGCCGAGCGAGTGGCTGAGCAGGCAGCGACGCATGGTGGAGGGAAAAGCCTTCAGGAATGCATCGACCGCCGCGACGCTGTCTTCATTCATATTGTCGATGGTTCCCGGAGGACTGCTTCTCCCGTGCCCGGAATAGTCGAAGACGAGTGAGGAGATGCACTTGCCCTGGAGGAATTTCTGAACACCAATCCAATCCGCAACGGTCTCGTTGCGGCCGTGAAAGATGAGCAAGGCCAGCGCGGGCGCACAGGATGCCTCTGCCCGGACCAGGAAGCCGTCGAGCCGGCGGCCGTTGCTCGGAATCGAGACCCGTTCGAAGGGCACGCCGACGTCGGCGGGCGTCGCTTGCGATAGCTCGCCGGGATTGAGCGTGTTCTTTTCGAACGAGCTCCAAGGGCCGTCGGCGGCGAACGTCGGGACCGACCGCATCGCCACGCCCACCAATAGGATCAACACCAAGCGCAAAGATCTCATCCCGCTCCTCCTGCGACCGGTCGCATCATACGACTGGACGCCCGGAACCGGCCCATTCAATATTGAACGGGCCAAACGTCATAATTGAACAGACGGGATGCAATGCGATGAACTGGGACTTCTGCAAGACCTTCATCGCCGTCGCCGAGACCGGAAGCTACGTCATGGCCGCCCGGCGGCTGCGCAGCAGCCACCCGACGGTGGCACGCCAGATCGCGGCGCTGGAAGCCGGGCTCGGCACGCGTCTCTTCATCCGAACCAATGAAGGCCTGGCGCTGACTGCCCAAGGCACGGGTTTCAAGCGGCACGCCGACGCGATGGCTGCGGCGGCCCTAGGCGCGGAAGCCGCAGCCGGCGCGCGCGGCGTCGCCACGCGCGGCTCGGTGAAGCTCTCGATCGGGCCGACGCTCGCCGCCTACTGGCTGATGCCGCATATGCGCGAGTTTCTGCAGCGTCACCCGCAGATCGAGATCGACCTCATCACGCATCCATTTCCGGTCAGCGTGCGCCGGCGCGAGGCGGACCTCGTCATCCGCATCACGCAGCCAGGCGACGAGAATCTGATCGGGCGCAAGATCGCACGGCTCGGCGTCGGCTTTTATGCTGCGCGCAGCTATGCCGCAAGGAACGGGCTGCCGGATCATCACCGCGATTGGGCCGGTCATCAGGTCATCGCGTTCGCCGACGACCGCGCCAACGCCGAGCTCGGGCGCTGGAGCGATCACGTGACACGCGCCGGCACGGTCGTCATGCGCTGCTCCTCTCAGGCCGACATGCTTTCGGCCATTCAGGCCGGGCTCGGCATTTGCGTGCTGTCGTGCTTCGTCGGCGACGCTCATGATGAACTCGTGCGGGTCGCGCCGCGCAAGCTCGCCGGCCTTTCCGACATGTGGCTGCTTGCGCACCCCGACCTGATCGAGCTGCCCTCAATGCGCGCCGTGATGGACTTCATAACCGCGCGCGCCAGGCTGGATCGCGAATTGCTGCGAGGTCAATAATCCAGGTCAATGACGCAGAGCGGTCGGCTTCCCGCAAGCTGGGGGCATGACCGCGAAATCCGACCGTCCCGCCCCTATTTCTTCTTCCCGCGCGCCTTCGGCTCAGGCGACAGAACCTGCGGGTCGAAGCCGACATAGAAGATGTAGGTATCGGCGACTGCGGCTGACGGCACTGGATAGGACAGGTCCTCGGCAACGAAGGTGAAGGGCACGCTGCCGCTCTCGGACATCTCGACCGTGGTCCGGTAGGCCTTCGAGGCGATCACCTTCTCGCCAACGCCGCCCTGCACCACGGCGACGCGCAGCGGCACCTCGACGGAGTTCGGCGCACCCGCGGGGCCTGCGATGACACGGCCCTGGATGCCGATGCGCGCGGTGATCTCACTGCCATTGCGGACACATTCGCGCGCCATCTTGGTGATCGAGGCTTGGAAACGCACGTCGTTGCCGACGGCCGGTTTGCCTGTCGCCCCGACCCCGTAGGTGGACGCTCCGGCGCGCACCGTGACCTGCGGACAATCCACATCGTCATCGGCCGCCGGCTGGCCCGGCGCGGGCGCCGGCTTGGCCGGCTCGTCGGATTTGCCGCCGAACAGGCTCTTGAAGCGATCGGTCAGCGACTGCGCCTCGACCGGCGAGATGGATACGAATGACACCGACAGCGCCAGTGCGATCAACGGACCCCGCCGCAGCGCCTTCCGCAATGATCGAAGCTCGTTCATCAACGCCTGTACTCCATGACAAAATCCCGGCCGATCGCCGATTGGTTCCGGGTTATATCGCCAAAATCGGCGATCCCAAGGCAGGAAAAAGCTGACGATAGCACGCGTTCAGCCGCGAAAATCCTCGTGCAGCAGGCCGAACAGCAGATGGTCCTGCCAGACCCCGTTGATGCAGAGATAGCGGCGCGCCAGCCCCTCGCGCGAGAAGCCGCACTTCTCGAGCACCCGGATCGACGGCGCATTGGTGGGGATGCAGGCGGCCTCGACCCGGTGCAGGTTGAGCTCGCCGAACAGCGTCGGCAGCAGCACCCGCAGCGACGCCGTCATGTAGCCGCGATGGGCATGGGCCTGGCCGACCCAATAGCCGATGGTGCCGGCCTGGACGATGCCGCGCCGGACATTGGCCAGCGTGATGCCGCCGACCATGGCGCCATCGAGCTCGCGGAAGATCAGGAAGGGATAAGAGCGGTCCGCGGCGATATCCTCGGAATAGCGGCGCAGGCGGCGACGGAAGCCGGACCGGGTCAGGTCGTCCGACGGCCAGATCGGCTCCCACGGCGTCAAATAATCGCGGCTGGTCTCGCGCAGATGCGCCCACTGCAGGAAATCCGACATCTGCGGCGCACGCAGCAACAACCCGTTGCCGCGGGGGGCGAGAGCAGCAGGTCCACTGGATGGCAGGCGAAAGAGGGCCATGGTGATGCTTCCCGGGGCGGGTCGCCCAGCGCGGCTCCTAATGCAGCCGGGCCTTGGCGCGCGCCTTCGTCAATCCTTCCGCAAAAGACACCGCCGTGTCCAGACCCCTGCCGCTGCCCAATGCAACTACCGCAGGGCGGCTGCGCGAAAGCAGTGCACGCGCCGCGTCGCGGGTCGATTCGACACTGACGGCGTCGATCCGGGCCACCAGTTCCTGCGCCGTCTGCGGCCGGCCATAGGCCAGCACGTGCCGGGCGAGCTGTTCGGCGCGCGAGGAGCAGCTCTCCAGCGCCATCAGAAGGCCCGCCTTCATCTGTGCCTTGGCGCGCGCGATCTCGGCCTCAGTCAGGGTCTCGACCGATTCATTCATGATGTCGACCACGACTTCCATCATCTCCGGCGCGTCGGCGGGATCGGTGCCGGTGTAGAGGCCGAAGAAACCGGTGTCGGTATAGGGCGCGTGGAACGAGTAGATCGAGTAGCAGAGGCCGCGCTTTTCGCGCACTTCCTGGAACAGCCGCGATGACATTCCGCCGCCGAGGATGTTGGTAAAGACCTGGAGCGAGAACAGCGACGAGTCCGTCTGCGGCACGCCCTCCAGCGCCAGTGTCAGATGCGCCTGCTCGAGCTCGCGATGCACGACCTTGGCGCCGCCCTTGCCGAACTGAGCGGCCTGCGGCTTCGGCCCCGGCGTCGCGTTAAAACTCGCAAAGCGCTTCTCGACCTCGGCGACCACCTGCTTGTGATCGACGGCGCCGGCCGCCGCCACCACCATGTCGGGCCCACGGTAATGCGTCGAGAGATAGTCGCGCAGCGAGTCGCGGTTGAAGGCGCGAAGGGTCTTGGCGGTGCCGAGCAGCGAGCGGCCCATCGGCTGGTCGGGATAGCAGAGCTCGTTGAGATGCTCGAACACGACGTCGTCGGGCGTGTCCTGGGCCGCGCCGATCTCCTGCACGATGACGTTCTTCTCGCGCTCGAGCTCTTCGGGCTCGAAGGCGGGGTTGGCCAGGATGTCGGCAAGCACGTCGAGCGCCAGCGGCACGTCGGCCTTCATCACCCGGGCATAATAGGACGTGGTCTCGGTCGAGGTGCCGGCATTGAGGTCACCGCCGACCGCCTCGATCTCCTCGACGATCTCGCGCGAGGAGCGCCCCGTCGTGCCCTTGAACGCCATATGCTCGAGCAGATGCGAGATGCCATGCTCGTTCGGCTTCTCGTCGCGGCCGCCGACGCCGGCCCAGACGCCGAGCGCGGCAGTCTCGAGATGGGGCATGTTGTCGGTGACGACGGTCAGGCCGGAGGCAAGCTTGGAGATTTCGACGCTCATCCGGCAACTCCCTGTTTCGCGGCGCGGCT
The DNA here is from genome assembly GCF_049949285.1 of Bradyrhizobium ganzhouense. NCBI lineage: Bacteria > Pseudomonadati > Pseudomonadota > Alphaproteobacteria > Hyphomicrobiales > Nitrobacteraceae > Bradyrhizobium > Bradyrhizobium ganzhouense. The sequence goes on along the minus strand of NZ_CP181318.1, from coordinate 910,901 downwards.
GACCGACAGCACGAACCGCTCGACCTCGGCCTGATCGTTCTTCATGACCTTCATATGTTCGGATTTGGTCATGAGACCGTCGAGCCAGGCCGGCAGTTGCGGCCGCTGGCCGCAGGCCGCATCCACGGCGTCAGGGAACTTGGCCGGATGCGCGGTCGAGAGCACGATGTTGGGCACGGTCGTGTCGGTGGTGTCGCGATCGGCGACCGCGAGCGCCACGGCGGTATGGGGATCGACGAGCTCGCCGGCCTCGCGCCAGGCGGCGCGGATCGCAGCCGCGGTTTCGGTCTCGTCGGCGCGGCCGGCGTCGAATTCTTCGCGGATCGCAGCGAGCGTGGCGTCGGGCAGGACGAAACGGCCCGACTGCTTCAGCGAATCCATCAGCCGGCGCACGCCGGCCGCATCGCGCTTGCTGGCTTCGAACAGCAGCCGCTCGAAATTCGAGGAGATCTGGATGTCCATCGACGGCGAGGCGGTGGCGTGCACCTCGCGCACTTCGTAGATGCCGGTCTTGAGCGTGCGGGCGAGGATGTCATTGACGTTGGCGGCAATGCGCAAGGTTCGCACGGGAAGACCCATGCGCTTGGCGACATAGCCTGCAAAAATATCGCCGAAATTGCCGGTCGGCACGATGAAATCCACCGCGCGCGCCGGTGCGCCGGCGGCGACGGCGGAGGTGAAATAATAGACCACCTGCGCGACGATGCGGGCCCAGTTGATGGAGTTGACCCCGGACAGCGACGTCGCATCGCGGAAGCGATGGTTGTTGAACATCCCCTTCACGAGCGCCTGGCAGTCGTCGAAATTGCCCTCGACGGCGAGCGCGTGGACATTGGCGGCGCCCGTCGTCGTCATCATGCGCTGCTGCACCTCGGAGATGCGGCCGTGCGGGAACAGCACGATGAGGTCGACATTCTCCAGCCCGGCAAACGCATCAACAGCGGCGCCGCCGGTATCGCCGGAGGTCGCAACCACGATGGTGGTACGCTGGCCGCGCTTGGCCAGCACATGATCCATCAGCCGCGAGATCAGCTGCATCGCCACATCCTTGAAGGCGAGCGTCGGACCGTGGAACAGCTCCAGCACGAATTGATGCGGCGACATCTGACGCAGCGGCACCACGGCCGGATGACGGAAGGTGGCATAGGCCTCGTTGGCCATGCGGCCGAGGTCCGCGTCGGAAATCTCGCCGCCAACAAATGGACGGATGACGTCGACCGCGACCTCCCAATAGGGGCGACCAAAGAAACCGGCGATGGTCTCGACCGAGAGCTGCGGCCAGGTCACCGGCACATACAGGCCGCCGTCGCGGGCAAGCCCGGTCAGCATCACGTCGCAGAAGCCAAGCTCAGGGGCCTCACCCCGGGTCGAAATATAACGAGTCAAACTGCCCTCCAAAGGCCGCCCCGACCTGAATGCGGGCCTTAAGCCTTTGATTTTATGATGTTCCTAGTTGATAGCCAGAGGCTTTGCGGCACCATAGAGTGTTTTGCGGGGCCGCACCATCCCAACGAAAAAGGGCTGCGGCGATGCCGCAGCCCCTCTCTTGGAAGGTCTGTCGTTGACGTGTGCAGACCCGGTTTTCCGCGTTGGGACGCCTGCCCCGAAAATCGTTCGTTCGAGCTATCGTCACCTGTCACGAGATCGTCAAGGAGAAAAACGGCGCGCAACGCCGAATGTTCCATTTTTTCCCGATATGTCCCGGCGGAGCCGACCATTAAACTGCCAGGCCGCCGGTCCTGTTGCCTCTTTTTCCCGAATCAATGCAGCGGATAAGGAACGAACGCCTCGCCGGCCCATTGTGTCGGCGGATGGTATCAGCCGTCGTCCACCCATTGCCCGGACGCGCGGCACCGATCCGTCGGCCGAACCCGCTGCATCCTGGAGCAGCCGGTTCGGCTCCTGACGGTGTCAGTTCATCCCGATTTCCACCGCGATCCGGATCAGGTCGGAGTGGTTCTTGGCGCCCAGCTTCTGCTTCAGCAGGGACGTGGTGTTAGCCACGGTCTTGTAGGAGATGCCAAGCGCCTCGGCGACCTCGACGATCTTGTTGCCGCGACCGAGCAGGCGGAGAATCTCGAGCTCCCGCGGCGTCATCTGCGAGGCTGGATTGGCCTTGATCGCAGCGCCGGAGAACGTCACGGCCTCCGCAAGCTGCGGCGAAATGAAGTTGTCGCCAGCGACCACCTTGCGCACGGCCTTGAGCAGGATCCGGGGATCATCACCCTTGGAGACATAGCCCTGCGCGCCCAGTTCCACCGCGCGCACCACGAAGGCCGGATCATCATTCATGCTGAACATGATGATCTTGGCGTCCGGATCGTCCTTGCGGATCCGGCGCATCAGTTCGAAGCCGGAGACATCGGGCAGGCTGATGTCGATCACGGTCACATCGGGCCGCTTGCTTATATAGGCGCGGTGGCCTGATTTCGCGTCGGTCGCCTCATCGATCCGGATCGAATGGTCGGACGAAAACAGGGTGCGACATCCTGACAGCACCACGGGGTGGTCGTCGACGATCAGGACCCTGGTCGCCGGCTTGGCGGTATCTTGCATCGCGCGCTCTCTTGTTCTCTGGACTCATAGACCGGCGGGAACAAATGGAAAGAGAAAACCCCGCCAATGCGCGTTAGAATTGACCTAATGTGGCAACGACTCTCATTCAGGACCCAGCTATTTCTTCCGCTCGGCGTGAGCTTTGTTGCCGCGCTGGCCATGGGCGGCGTGTTACTCCAGACTTTTGCTGCCGGCCAACTGGCCGACGAGAATGAGCCCGGTCGAAGCTCAACCCGGACAGTCGCTGTCGCGCTCAACAGCACCCTGAGCGCATCAGACAATCCGCGGAAGATGCTCGACGCCTTTGTCAATTCTTTGGGCACCTCCTCTGATATCCAGTTCCGTCCTGTGGAGGAGGGTCCCTCGCCGTCCGTGAGGGACGGCCTGCGAGATGTGCATGGCGTACCGCAATGGTTCGTGAACCTGATCGCCATTCCGGACATCGACGCGGCATCTCCCGTCATCATCGACGGCAGGCGCGTTGGCGACATCGTCTTCGTGCCCGACCTGTCGGCCGACCTGTTCGAGAAATGGATCGGCCTTCTGGCCCTGACGAGCCTCATCGCCGTGCTGATGGTATTGACCGGAACGATCGCCCATCTTTTCGCAGGATCCGCGCTACGTCCGCTGCACGATCTCGGCGCGGGCCTCACCCGCATCCGGCGCGGCGATTATGCGATGCCTATTCCGGTCGCCGGCCCGCCGGAAATCCGACAGAGCTGCGAGGAAGCCAACGCGCTGGCAACGACACTCGTTCAATTGAGCCAGGACAATCGCGACCTGTTGCATCGGCTGGTGTCGCTGCAGGACAATGAGCGGCGCGATCTCGCCCGCGAGCTGCACGACGAGCTTGGGCCGCTGCTGTTCAGCATCCGCGCCGGCACGATCGCGTTGAGCGAGGCCTCGCCGCAAACGGGAAATCTCGGCAATTCCGCGCAAGAAGTGATGCGATCGGTCGAGGCGCTGCAGCAGACCAACCGTCGCATCCTCGACCGGCTTCGGCCGCTCTACATCGAGGAATTGGGGCTCGAGGCCAGCGTGCAGACGCTGCTCCGGAGTTTTCGCAGGCAGGCGCCGCATATCGGCCTTACTGCGACGATCGCCCCTGATCTCAACGAGATCGACGGGCCGCTGGCCCAGACCGTCTACCGCGTGATCCAGGAGGCCTTGACCAACGTGCTGCGTCACGCCGGGGCGCGCAACGCCCATGTCAACGCCCATGTGGAGGCGACCATTGCGGGCGATGCGCTCGCCGTCGAAGTCTCCGATGACGGCAGCGGCTTTCCCGCTGAGAACGTGTTCGGCCGCGGTCTGACCGGAATGCATGAGCGCGTCCGCGCACTCAGCGGATCGCTGTCACTCCTGCGCGCGGACGAACGAACCTATGTGCGCTGCCGCCTGCCGCTTGGGGACGCCCGCAACGCGATTACCAGTTAGCACGCACCGCAATCGTGCGGGCCCTGCCGCGCCGGCTCGCACACCGTGCTGTGGATCTTGCCTTCCGCACTGAAGCGAAACGAGGCGCGGATGCGCAGCGCGCCCGCGACGGAATATTCGAGATCGATGCCGCTCTGCGCGGGATGGATCTCCTCCAGGCCGAAGCCCGCCGAGGAGAAGGCGCTGAGTTTCGGTCCCCAATAGGTTTCGAGCTCGCGCCGGCCGCGATAGCGATGCGTGCCGTTGCACGCGCATTCCACCTCGCCATCGTCAGCATAGAGGTCGAGCAGCGTCGCAAGGTCACCCTTGCGGCAGGCATCCACCCAATCGACAACAAGTCCCATCTGATCGAAATCGCGCACGCCAGCAATCCTGTTTGCCACGGAAAAATTCAGAGGCGCTTAGGATCACCCTCGTGAATATGGGCTGAATAATAAAGACCGGGCGATACCGGGTTCGCACCGGGAACTTACGGACTGGGTTCGCTCTTTCGCCGTCCCCTCACCCAGACCGCAAATGCGATCAGCACCGCGCCCGCGAGCGCGAACCAGGTGATCGCGTATTGCAGATGGTCGTCTTTCAGATTCACGTCGAGCGGCCCCGGACGTGGAATGTTGTTCTCGGGCGCCGGCTGCTCGAGGTCGACGTAGAACGGCGCGACCGCGCCCCAATGAAGCGCGCTTGCGATCGCCGGATGATCGCGCACGAACCATAGCCGCTTGTCGCGGTTTTCGGCCGGCGTCAGCCAACCCGGTGCTTCCGGAAAGCGCAGATAGCCGGTGAGCGCGACCGGCGCACCGGTGACGAGCTTCTTCACGGCGCGATCCTCGACGCTGCGATCCTGCATCGTGTTCTCGACGAAGCCCGTATCGATCACGACGATCTCGCCGGTCGGCAGAAGTACCGGCAGGAAGGCCCAGGTGCCGGGGCCGGAGGCATCCTTGCGCACGGCGGAGCCGGACGAATAGACCATCGCATCCGGCGAAGCCGCATAGGTCGCCGTGAAGCTGACGCGGCGAAATTCATCGCGTGCAGGCGTCAGCGCCGCCCATTGTGCCGGCGGCGGCAGCGCGATGGGTGCTGCTGCGAGGCGCTCGGTGAGTGCGGCGATCAGTTCGTGCTTGGCGGTGCGGCGCTGCAATTGCCAGACACCGAGCGCGACGAACGCCGCGGTCAGCAGAAGCGTGAACAGCGCGAAGCCGGCCACGCGGGGCGTGCGCGCAGCGTCGTTCATTTCGCGCGGTCGACCAGCCGGCCCGGCGCCGCCTTGTGGTGGAATTGCAACGCGATCAACAGCGACTTCATGGCGCGCAGCGGCAGCAGCGTGGTGGCGAGGATCAGCGGCAGCCACAGCACCGCATGCAGCCAGTACGGCGGCTGGTACTTGACCTCGACGACGAGCGCGCAGCCGACCACGATCGCACCGGCCAGCATGATGATGAAGATCGCCGGGCCGTCACCGGCGTCGATGAAGGCGTAGTCGAGGCCGCAGCGGTCACAGGATGGCGCGAGCGTCAGGAAGCCCGCATAGAGCTTGCCCTCGCCGCAGCGCGGGCATTTGCAGGCGAGCCCGCGCAGTGCGCTTTGCAGGACGGTGGATTGGGTCTCGGGTGTGCCGGCGGTTTCGTTCATGACACGCAAGTCTATCACAGTTTCAGTTAGGCCTCGGCCATCGGAAAGAAAAAGGGCGGCCCTGCGGCCGCCCTTTCCAGATCGATTGGCTGCGGCTCAGTGCGCGCCGTGGGCCATGGTCTCGGCGCCGTGTCCCCAGACATAGATGCACAGGAACAGGAACAGCCACACCACGTCGACGAAATGCCAGTACCAGGCGGCGAACTCGAAGCCGAGGTGCTGCGTCGGCGTGAAGTGGCCGGCATAGGCGCGCGCCAGGCACACGATCAGGAAGATCGTGCCGACCAGCACGTGGAAACCGTGGAAGCCGGTCGCCATGAAGAAGGTCGCGCCATAGACGTTGCCGCCGAACGAGAACGCCGCGTGGCTGTACTCATAGGCCTGCACGCAGGTGAAGGTCGCGCCCAGGAGGACGGTGAGGATCAGGCCGTACTTCAGGCCCTGGCGGTCGTTCTCGAGCAGCGCGTGGTGCGCCCAGGTGACCGTGGTGCCGGAGGTGAGCAGGATCAGCGTGTTCAGCAGCGGCAGATGCCAGGGATCGAAGGTCTCGATGCCATGCGGCGGCCAGGTGCCCGGCGCGGTGCACGCGCCGGCCGCAGTGCCAAGGCCGCAGCCGAACACGGCGTCGCGGGTGGCGTGGACGGCGTCGGCCGGGAACAATGCGGCGTTGAAATAGGCCCAGAACCAGGCAACGAAGAACATCACCTCGGAGGCGATGAACAGGATCATCCCGTAGCGATGGCTGATCTGCACGACCCTTGTATGGTCGCCCTTGTACTGGGCTTCCTTGATCACATCGCCCCACCAGCTCGCCATGGTGTAGAGCACGCCAACGGTACCGATGCCGAAGATGATCGGCGCGGCCGAGACCATGTGGTGCATCCAGGTGATCGCGCCGACCGCCATGATGAAGGCCGAGACGGAGCCGACCGCCGGCCACGGAGAGGGATCGACCAAGTGGTAGTCGTGATGCTTGCCTTGCGCGGTAGCCATTGCGGTCTGTCTCCTCAATCCCGTGCCTGTCCGGCACTTATCCCCTTATTCCAACCCTGAGCGTCAACCCGGCGGCTGGAGATTTCCCTTACGTTTGTCGTCATCACCGGATGCAAGCGGCTTCACCACCGGATCCTTCACCGGATAGAACGTGTAGGACAGCGTAATGGTGCCGAGCCCGTCATTGTCGTGGTCGTCGACGATTGACGGATCGACATAGAACACCACGGGCATCTCGCGCTTCTCGCCGGGCGCCATGGTCTGCTCGGTGAAGCAAAAGCAGTTGATCTTCTCGAAATAGGACCCGACCGTCAGCGGCGCGACGTTGTAGGCGGCTTGCCCGGAGGTGGTGCGCGCGGCCTGGTTGGTCACGGTGTAGTAGATGGTGGTGACCTGGCCGATATTGACCTCAACCTCGGTCTGCTCAGGCTCGAACTTCCAGGGCAGGCCGGGCGCGACGTTGGAATCGAAGCGCACTGCGATCTTGCGTGCGATCGGGCCCGTGGCAGGCGCCGAGGTCGCGACCTGGGTCGTGCCGTTGAAGCCGGTGGCGCGGCAGAACCAGTTGTAGAACGGCACCGCCGCATAGGAGGCACCGACCATCAGCGCGACCACGCCGCCGCAGATCGATGCGACCAATGCGTCACGACCCAAACCACGGCGCACCGGCTTTGGGGTCACGTCCTGCGATATAGTCGGTTCTCGATCCATCTCTCTCACATTGGCCGAACTAGAACCGCCGGTCCCTTGACCATGGTGACGGCGAAAAACAGGATGACGAGAACACCGAGCGCAAGCGCGATCGCAATCGAGCGCTGACGACGGCTCTTCTTCTGCGCCTCGGTGAGGACGATTCCATCTGGCTCGGGTTTGTCAGCCATTCCTGCCTCATGCGCCCCCAACCATCGGAGCAAGTGCCCGGAACACGACCTCGGCCAGCAAGGTCGCGAACAGCGCGAACAGATACAGGATCGAGAAGGCAAACAGTTTTCGCGTCGCGCGCAACGATTGGCTGCGTTCGCGGCGGATATAGACGTTGATGGCAAGCACCAGCATGCCGGCGCCGAGCACCAGCGAGGTCACGCCGTAGATCGCGTCGAAATAGCCAAGCGCCCAGGGCGCCGCAGCCACTGCGATCAGCACGATGGTGTAAAGCAGGATCTGGAGACGGGTCGCGTCGGGGCCGGCGACATTGGGCAGCATCGGAATGCCGGCGCGCGCATAGTCGTCGGAGCGGAACAGCGCCAGCGCCCAGAAGTGCGGCGGCGTCCAGAAGAAGATGATGGCGAACAGCAGCAGCGGCTCGACGTCAACCCTGCCGGTCACGGCGGCCCAGGCCACCACCGGCGGCAGCGCACCGGCGGCGCCGCCGATCACGATGTTCTGCGCGGTCCAGCGCTTCAGGCCCATCGTGTAGATCACGACGTAGAAGAAGATGGTGAAGGCGAGCAGCGCGCCCGCGATCCAGTTGACGAGGATGCCGAGCGTCATCACCGAGAAGAAGGCCAGCGTCATGCCGAACGCCATCGCCTCGGGCCGGGTGATGCGGCCGCGCGGGATCGGGCGGTTCGCGGTGCGCGACATCTTGGCGTCGATGTCGCCCTCGAGCGCCATGTTGAGCGCGCCGGACGCGCCGGCGCCGACGGCGATGCAGAGCAGCGAGGTGATCGCCAGCACCCAGTGGAAGTGTCCCGGCGCCATCGCCATCCCGACCAGCGCGGTGAAGATCACGAGCGACATCACCCGCGGCTTCAGCAGCGCGAGGTAGTCGCCAACCTCCGCCTCGGAGATGCGGGGATTGATGTCGAGGGCGTTGTGGTCGAGGACGGACACTAATTTAACTCGCTTCATTACAGAGCCGCGGCGCCCGTCTCGGGCGCCGCGGGAGTTGGCTTACTGCACGCGGGGCAGCACTTCGAACTGATGGAAGGGCGGCGGCGAGGACAGCGTCCATTCCAGCGTGGTGGCGCCCGCGCCCCAAGGATTGTCGCCCGCCGGGACCTTCTTCATGAAGGCATCGATCACGCAGTAGAGGAAGATCAGCACGCCGAAGCCGGAGATGTAGGAGCCGATCGACGAGATCAGGTTCCAGCCGGCGAACGCATCCGGATAGTCGACATAGCGGCGCGGCATGCCCGACAGGCCGAGGAAGTGCTGCGGGAAGAACACCAGGTTGACGCCGATGAAGGTGACCCAGAAGTGCGCCTTCGCGATCGTCTCGTTGTACATGTAGCCCGTCATCTTCGGGAACCAGTAGTACCAGCCGGCGAAGATCGCGAACACCGCACCGAGCGACAGCACGTAGTGGAAATGCGCGACGACGTAGTAGGTCTCCTGCAGCACGCGGTCGACGCCGGCGTTCGCCAGCACGACGCCGGTGACACCACCGACCGTGAACAGGAAGATGAAGCCCACCGCCCAGATCATCGGGGCGCGGAATTCGATCGAGCCGCCCCACATCGTGGCGATCCAGGAGAAGATCTTCACGCCGGTCGGGACCGCGATCACCATCGTGGCGGCGACGAAATAGGCCTGCGTCGCGCTGGACATGCCGACCGTGTACATGTGGTGCGCCCACACCACGAAGCCGATGCCGCCGATCGCGACCATGGCATAGGCCATGCCGAGATAGCCGAACACGGGCTTGCGCGAGAAGGTCGAGACGATCTGGCTGATCATGCCGAAGCCGGGCAGGATCAGGATGTACACCTCGGGATGGCCGAAGAACCAGAACAGATGCTGGAACAGCACGGGATCGCCGCCGCCGTCGGGTGCGAAGAACGTCGTGCCGAAATTGCGGTCGGTGAGCAGCATGGTGATCGCACCGGCGAGCACCGGCAGCGACAACAGCAGCAGGAACACCGTCACCAGGATCGACCACACGAACAGCGGCATCTTGTGCAGGGTCATGCCCGGCGCGCGCATGTTGAAGATGGTGGTGATGAAGTTGATGGCGCCGAGGATCGACGAGGCGCCCGCCAGATGGAGCGAGAGGATCGCGAAGTCGACGGCCGGGCCCGGGTGACCGGAGCTCGACAGCGGCACATACATGGTCCAGCCGGCGCCGACGCCGTTCGCGCCGGGCTCGCCCTCGACGAAGGTCGACATCAGCAGCAGACCGAACGAGGCCGGCAGCAGCCAGAACGAGATGTTGTTCATGCGCGGGAACGCCATGTCCGGCGCGCCGATCATCAGCGGCACGAACCAGTTGCCGAAGCCGCCGATCATCGCGGGCATGACCATGAAGAAGATCATGATCAGGCCGTGCGAGGTCACGAATACGTTATAGGTGTGCGTTTCGTGGAATATCTGCACGCCCGGATACATCAACTCGGCACGGATCGCGACCGACATCGCGGCACCGATGATGCCCGCGATGACCGCGAAGATCAGGTACATCGTGCCGATGTCCTTGTGGTTGGTCGAATAGACGTAGCGCCGCCATCCGGTCGGATGGGCGTGCTCGTGGTCATGCGCGTGATCGCCGTGTGCCGCTGCGCTGGTTGCCATTTTCAAATCCTGCCTTGCGTCCCATTCGGACCTTTGGAGGTCCCGCCCTTTATGTCGCTTTCAGTCCCTCAAGCCGTCGCCCGGCGCTTACTGCGTCGGGCCGGCTGCGGAGGCGAAAGTGCTGGTGCCGCCGCTCGCGTATTTTTTCTTTGCCGATTCGACCCAGGAGGCGAACTCCTGGTCGTTCACCACGCGTATGGCGATCGGCATGAAGGCGTGGTCCTTGCCGCAGAGCTCCGAGCACTGGCCGTAGAACATGCCGGTCTTGGTGGCCTTGAACCAGGTCTCGTTCAGCCGCCCCGGAATGGCGTCGATCTTGACGCCAAAAGCCGGCAGCGCAAACGCGTGGATGACGTCGGCGCCGGTGACCTGAACACGAATCACCTTGTTGACCGGCACCACCATCTCGTTGTCGACGCCGAGCAGACGGGGCTGCTTGTCCTGGGCCATCAGCGAGTCGAACTCGAACTTGCCGTTATCCGGGTAGGCGTAAGACCAGTACCACTGCTTGCCGGTGGCCTTGATGGTCAGATCCGCCTTCGGCACGTCGAGCTCGAGGAACAGCAGGCGGAACGACGGCACCGCGATGCCGACCAGGATCAGCACCGGCACCAGCGTCCACACCACCTCGATCAGCGTGTTGTGGGTGGTCCGCGACGGCACCGGATTGGCCTTCGAATTGAACTTCACCACCACGACCACGAGCAGCGCCAGCACGAACAGCGTGATCACGATGATCAGTACGGACAGGAAGTCGTGGAACCAGACGATATTGTCCATCACCGGAGACCCGGAGGCCTGAAGGTGCCATTCCCACGGCTCAGGCTGCCCGAGCTCAGCAAATGCCGAACCGCCCGTCGCCAGCGTGATGCCAGCCGCCACCAAGGCGATGGTGGCCAATCCCAGCAAATGCCGGCCCACCCGACTCTTCGACATCCTCATGCCGCTCGCGCTCCCCTTACGAAATCACCCCAAGTGCATTGCCCTATTTCCGGGAAATGCTTATTCGACCCGCCCGTCCGACAAACCGCCGCGCAAGAATACCTCTAAGAGGAATTGGGGCCAGATCGCTCAAACGCCGAAATCAAGCCTCTCAAACCATAATTCTTGATCTATCGCAATGCAGTCTTGAGCCCCCTCTGTCAGCCATCACCCGCAAGATATTTCCCAGCAACATCAGACAAAAATACCGTTTCCCGGGATGCCGCGCCTTGACAGCTGAATTGCCCGCGGTACGCACTGGCGGACAGTTGCGCAGGAACCTGATTCGTGCCGGCGGTGGCGGGCCAAGGCGGCGCGGGATTTGCTTGGGAATTGCCTTCAAGACGCCGTCATTGCCGTATCAGTCCACCAGCGCGAGCGACCCGGGCGAGCAGAGGGACCGACCCCGATGGGGCTTTCGAGATGCATGGCAAGGACGACTAACCGCCTCACGGTCCTGATCGGCCTGCTGTCCGCCGCCCTTCTCCTTGCATTGCCGGGCCTCGCCCATGCGCAGGGCGCGGTGCGCTCCGTCCATGGCGACTGGCAGATCCGCTGCGACACCCCGCCGGGCGCCCAGGCTGAGCAATGCGCCCTGATCCAGAGCGTGGTGGCGGAAGACCGCTCCAACGCCGGCCTCACCGTGATCGTGCTCAAGACCGCCGACCAGAAGAGCCGCCTGATGCGGGTGGTCGCCCCCTTGGGCGTCCTCCTGCCCTCCGGCCTCGGGCTGAAGCTCGACAACCAGGACGTCGGCCGCGCCGGCTTCGTCCGCTGCCTGCCCAATGGCTGCGTCGCCGAGGTCGTCATGGACGACAAGCTGCTCGGCCAGCTCCGCAGCGCCAAGACCGCGACCTTCATCATCTTCGAGACGCCCGAGGAAGGCATCGGCTTCCCGCTCAGCCTGAACGGGCTCGGCGAGGGTTACGACAAGCTGCCGTAGGGCGCCCCTTACCCCCTGTCGACGCGAAAAAGCTCCGCATCGCACCAGGTGCAGCGGAACATACGGCCACTTCCCCGCACGGCCATGCTGACGGCCTTCTGCCCACACGTCGCGCAGAGAACGCCATCCGCCGAGGCGCAGCCGGGATGAGCGGCGAGATAGTCTTCGCGCGAGGGATAGGAGGTCCAGAACAGGCGGTAGATGACCTGATTGAGCAGCAGGAAGAAGCCCAGCACGGCAAAGCCAATGATCAGGCCTTGATACCGATCGATGAAATCAACCAGCGGCAGGAAGGGCTTCCACATGCGTCGCGTCTCGCAGACTGGCAGGGACGCGCCGACATAGCCAAAACTCATCAATATCGGCTTAAGCTGATCGTTTGAAACTGATCTCGCGACGATCCGAGGCCTCAAGTCGTTTGGTCGCCCTGGAACAGGACCGCCATCTGGATCACGCTCTCATACACGCCATCGATCTTGACGGCATTGCGCGACAATCCCTCGACGGCGAAGCCCACCCTTTTGTAGAGCGCGATCGCATTCAAATTGTTCTCACGAACCGTCAGCTCGACCCTGGTCATGCCCGCCGCCTGCGCGGCGGCGAGCGCCCTGAGCATCAGCCTCTCGCCAAGCCCCTGCCGCCGGAACGGCGGCAGCAAGGCGATCCCGAGCACGCCGCAATGCGCATGCACTGGCCGCGCCTTGCGAACCACGTCACACCAGCCAACCACCTCCCCCGCCGAAATCGCGACAAACTGGGGATGGCCATTCGCGATATTGTCCAGAACAAAGGCCCGCGTTGATTCGATCGGCGGCGCTTCCAGGAATGCAAGATACCGGCGTTCGCGCGACACGGTGTCGAGCGCGCGGTGGAAGCTTTCGATATGCGTTTCGGATATGGCAATGATTTCAATCATGTCGTTTCGGTAATGTGACGGTCCGCCCTCTCGCCGAACGGCTACGAAGCCATTATCTTGCCCGACATCTCTCCGACAATGGGTGATCGATGACCAACCCTGCCACAACCTCCCTGCTCGACCGCGCCAATCTCGACCGCGACCAGGTTCGCCACGAGGTCGCGCGCGGCCTTGCCGGCGCTGACGACGGCGAATTGTTCCTGGAATACAGCCAGACCGAAGCGCTGATGTTCGACAATGGGCGGCTGAAGCAGGCGACCTATGACACCTCGCAAGGGTTTGGCCTGCGCGCCGTGAAGGACGATGCGGTCGGCTATGCGCATTCCTCCGACGTGTCGCTGCCGGCGCTGATTCGCGCCGCCGACGCGGTGGCCGGCGTCCGCGGCGGCTATTCGGGCAGCTTTGCCGCCCCGCCCCCGCACACCAATGTGCGGCTGTATTCCGACGACAATCCGCTGGACGCGCCGGGCTTCGAGACCAAGGTCAAGCTGCTCGCCGAAATCGACGCCTACTTGCGCGACAAGGATCCGCGGGTGCGGCAGGTCAGCGTCAGCCTGGGTGCGACCTGGCAGGTGGTCGAGATCCTGCGGCCCGACGGCGAGAGCTATCGCGACATCCGCCCGCTGGTGCGCGTCAACGTCTCCGTCGTCGCCGGCCAGGGCGACCGCCAGGAGAGCGGCAGCAAGGGTTACGGCGGCCGCGCCGGCTATGCCGAATTCATCGAGAGCAAGTCCTGGCGCGACGCCGCCGACGGCGCGCTGCGCGAAGCGCTGGTCAATCTGGAATCGATTCCGGCTCCCGCGGGGGAGATGGACGTCGTGCTCGGCGCCGGCTGGCCCGGCGTGATGCTGCATGAAGCGGTCGGTCATGGCCTCGAGGGCGACTTCAACCGCAAGAAGACGTCGGCCTTCGCTGGCTTGATGGGCCAGCAGGTTGCGGCCAAGGGCGTCACCGTGGTCGATGACGGCACCATCGCCTCAAGGCGTGGCTCGCTGTCGATCGACGACGAGGGCACACCGACCAATCGCACCGTGTTGATTGAGGACGGCATCCTGGTCGGCTACATGCAGGACCGCCAGAACGCGCGGCTGATGAACATGAAGCCGACCGGCAACGGCCGCCGCCAGGGCTATGCCCACGTGCCGATGCCGCGCATGACCAACACCTACATGCTCGCGGGCGACCGCGACCCGGCCGAGATTCTCGCGTCGGTGAAGAACGGCGTGTTCGCCGCGAATTTCGGCGGCGGACAGGTCGACATCACCTCGGGCAAATACGTCTTCCAGTGCACCGAGGCCTACAAGATCGAGAACGGCAAGATCGGCGCGCCGCTGAAGGGCGCCATGCTGATCGGCAACGGGCCGACCGACCTGCATCGCATCCGCATGATCGGCAACGATCTCGCGCTCGATACCGGCATCGGCACCTGCGGCAAGAACGGGCAGGGCGTGCCGGTCGGCGTCGGCCAGCCGTCGCTGTTGATGGAACGCATTACGGTGGGTGGAACGGGCGCATGAGCGTTGAAAAAGTAACTGTCAGCACCAAGCGGAAGAGCAGCGGTTGGGGCGGACAGCTGGTGCAGCTCGCCGGCATCGTCGCCGCCGTCTTCATCGCCAAGGGCGCGCTGGCTGAACCGTTCTACGTGCCGTCGGGCTCGATGGAGCCGACGCTGCTGATCGGCGACGCCCTGCTGGCTTCGAAATTCCCCTATGGCTACGGCACCTCGTCGCTGCCGATCCAGATCAACCTGCCGGAAACCGGCCGCGTCTTTGCGGAAACGCCGAAGCAAGGTGACGTCGTCGTGTTCCGCTGGCCCGGCGACCGCTCGCAGGCCTGGGTCAAGCGCGTCGTAGGGCTGCCCGGCGACCGCATCCAGATGCGGCAGGGCCAGCTCTTCATCAACGATCGCCCCGCCGAATTGAAGCCGGATGGCGTTGGTGCCGCCGAAGACGACAATGGCGGCAGCGAGCCCGCTTACCGCTATGTTGAGACGCTGCCGAACGGCGTCAAGCACCTGATCTTCAAGATGCGCGACAACGGTCCGCTCGACAACACGCAGGAAGTGACGGTACCGGCCGGACATCTGTTCGTGCTCGGCGATAACAGAGACAACTCCGCCGACAGCCGCGTGCCGCTGCGCTCCGGCGGCGTCGGCCTGCTGCCGATCGACAATCTCGTCGGCCGTGCCGATGCGGTGCTCGGCTCCTGGGATCTCGGCATGCGCGGCCAGCCGGTCTGGACCTGGCTCTCCGGCTTCCGCCTCGCGCGGTTCTTCACCGCCGTGCACTGAGCCGAGCTCATGACCTTCGACGACGTCAGAAAATTCGCGCTGACGTGGCCGGAGGTCGAGGACGGCACCTCCTACGGCACGCCGGCGCTGAAAGTGCGCAAGAAGATGCTGGCGCGCCTGAAAGAAGATAGCGACAGCCTGGTGATGCCGGATGTCCCGATCGACGAGCGCGCGATGCTGGTCGAAAGCCAGCCGAAGATCTTCTATTTCACCGATCACTACGCCGATTATCCGATCGTGCTGATCCGTCTGTCCAAGGCCAGGCGCGCGATCGTCGAACCGCTCCTGCGCCGGCGTTGGCGCGCGCTGGCATCGAAGGCGGCGCGAGCGGATTATGATGCGCGCGAGGGCGCGTGAGTGGCGCAATGGATAAGGCGCGCTTCCTTGCGTTGGCGCTGAAGAACCCGATCAACGTTGCGATCATCGACGAGCTCCACCGCCTCGCGCTGCCGGATGCGTGGCTGGTCTCGGGGTGCCTGGTGCAAACGGCGTGGAATGTCCTCACCGGCCGCGCCATCGATCACGGCATTGCCGATTACGACATATTCTACTTCGATCCTGACACGTCCTGGGACGCGGAAGACGCGGTGATCCGCACGCTGCAAGCGCGTCTCCGACATCTCGGCGTCAAGATCGAAACCCGCAACCAGGCGCGCGTGCATCTCTGGTACCCCGGCAAGCATGGCCTGCCCTATCCGCCCCTGAGGTGCTCGACGGGTGGCATCGACCGCTTCCTCACACAGAACACGCAGATCGGCGTCAGACGCGCAGGCGAGGGCTACGAGGTCTATGCGCCGCATGGTTTTGACGATGTTGCAGGGCTGATCGCGCGGCCTAATCCAGGCCCGAATTTTTCCGCGGCGAGTTACGCAGTCAAGGCCGCGCGATGGAAGGCGCTGTGGCCGGAGATTACGGTGATTACGGCGGAGTGAATTGCCCGCTTCATCCTCCTCGTCATTGCGAGCGTAGCGAAGCAATCCAGAATCTCTCCGCGGAACCAGTCTGGATTGCTTCGCTACGCTCGCAATGACGGCGGTGACAGCCGCGCGCTATCTCACCACGCCCGACGTGAACCCCGCCTTCCGCCGCGGTGGCTTGATGTCCTTTTTCAGGAAGCAGCGCGCTTCGCGGCCCGTATAGCCGGGACGCGCATAGGTGAAGGCGCGGCACTTGTTGTCGGCGGTGCAGGCGGCCTTGCAGACGTCCTCGCCTTCGCCTTCCTTGAGGTCGAAATTGCGCAGATCGCCGCCGGGGCGGTCGATCGATGTCTCCACGCCCTCGACGCGCGGCTCGATCACGCCGGCGCCACGCACGCCTGAGATACAGCAATTGGCGGGCTGTCGCGGCGGCACGGTATTCTTGAGCCAGCAGACCGCCGCGGCACCGTCGATGTCGGGATAGCTGAAGCTCCACGAGCGGCATTTGCGATCGCGCTCGCACAGCAGCGCGCAATCCTCGGGATCGCCTGACGTGATCGGCGTGTTGAAATAATCACCGCCGGGCCGGTCGAACGCGGTCTGGGCACGCGCAGGCCCGCTCGCAAAGGCGAGCGAGAGTAGCGTGACGCAAGCCACGACGCTGGCCAAGACCTTGGCCATGACGGCCCCAGGCAGGCGGCCCTTCCCCATCGGAACAGCTTTCGAGTTATTGACGGCGCTCAGGTTTTTCGGCCGGTCATTTGATCGCCGCAAACCTGTATGGGCGATGAACGGCCTAAATCCTGGTCGTAGCCGATATAACTAGAACGCGTATTCCGTGTAGGCTGGTTCCACCGAGCCCTTCCAGGCGCCGTTGAACTTCTCGAGCATCTCCTCGGCCGGGGTTCGGCCGGAATCGATGATGCGATCGAGCGGCTCCAGATACCGCGTTTCGTCGCGGCCGATCGCGTCGATGCGACCGCGGCGACGCAGGCCCGCATGTGCCAGAACGAGGCATTCCTTGGCGATCTCGAACAGATAGCGGTCCTTGATCCGCGCCTTGAAGCCGAAGCGCGGCACATCGTCGCGCAGAGCCTGACGCTCGGGCGCAGTCCAGTGCTTCACCAGATCCCAGGCGGCGTCGAGCGATACGTCGTCATAGAGCAACCCGGCCCAGAACGCAGACAGCGCCGGGAGACGACCCCACGGGCCGCCATCGGAGCCGCGCATCTCGAGGTAGCGCTTGAGCCGCACTTCCGGGAAGATCGTCGAGAGATGGTTGGCCCAGTCCGACAGGGTCGGACGCTCGCCGGGCAGATTGTTGTTGCGGCCGTCAAAGAAGGCGCGGAACGAGGAGCCCGACACGTCGATGTAATCGTCGCCGCGCTTGACGAAGTACATGGGCACGTCGAGCGCATAGTCGACATAGCGCTCGAAACCCATGCCGTCCTCGAACGCCCATGGCATCATGCCGGCGCGCGCATTGTCGGTGTCGCGCCAGATCTCCGAGCGGAAGGACAGGAAGCCGTTCGGCTTGCCTTCGGTGAAGGGCGAGTTGGCGAACAGAGCGGTCGCAACCGGCTGCAGCGCCAGCGAGACGCGCAGCTTCTTGACCATGTCGGCTTCGGACGAGAAGTCGAGATTGGTCTGCACCGTGCAGGTCCGGTACATCATGTCGAGGCCGTATTGGCCGACCTTCGGCATGTAATTCGTCATGATCTTGTAGCGGCCCTTGGGCATCACCGGGATGTCGGCGCGCGACCAGGATGGCGTCATGCCGAGACCAAGAAAACCGATGCCGAGCGGGGTCGCGATCTCGCGCACCTGCGCCAGATGCGCCATCAGCTCGCTCTGGGTCTGGTGCACGTTCTCGACCGGCGCACCGGAGAGCTCGAACTGTCCGCCGGGCTCGAGCGAGATCGCGCCGCCGCCGGTGACGTCGTAGAGGCCGATGATGTTGCCCTTCTCCATGATCGGCTCCCAGCCGAGCAGGAGTTTCATGCCTTCGAGCAGTGCGCCGATGCCGCGCGCGCCCTCATAAGGCACCGGACGGTGGCCTTCGAGCGTGAACGGCGTCTTCTCGTGCTCGGTGCCCATCCGGAATTCGGACGGGTCCTTGCAGCCGGCCTCGAACCACGCAACGAGCTCGTCGCGCGATTGCAGCGGCGTCATATCGATCTGGTCTCGCGCCATATCAAACTCTAATCAGAAGCGCTTCGATCGAATGCGCGCGGGTGACGGGATGGTCCGCGAACCCACCGGGCGCGCGGACATGCTGGTTTGCCGCGCGGTCATCGCGACGGCGAGGTTTCGTTGACGTTGACGACGGGCGGCAGTTTCATCTCGCCGCACGAGCAGCCCAGGCGGTCGAGCAGACCGCTGAGCTTGATGGCATCGGCATCGGACAGTTTCGAGCCGACATATTTCTCGATCGCAGCCGAGTACGCGCCCCACATCCGCTTCTGCAGCTCGCGGCCGGCCTCCGTGATCTCGACGAATTGGCCGCGCTTGTCGATCTTGCATTCGCGCCGGGAGGCGAGCCCCTCATCGACCAGGCGGTCGATCAGGCGCGAGGTGGAGTATTGCGGGATCAACATCTGCCGCTCGAGTTCCACCGGGCGCAGCTCTCCGCTCGGCGCACGCGACAATTCCAGCAGGGCGTCGTACCATGCCAGTGGCGGGAACCCGGCCTTCTTTAGGTCCTGCTCGACACAGTCGAGCACACGGCTCTGCACCCGCATCAGGCGGATCCAGGCACTGGTTGCCTCGGTCGATGGTTTACGTTTCATGGTCCCGCTCAAACTCGTCGCCCGCTTCTTACTCCACTCGATGCACCTGCATCAATCTTGACTATTGCATGCAGGTGCATGTAGGCGTTCTTTCGCCCCAACCAAGCGTCAAGAGGAGGAAATTCCATGAAACTGTATTACTCGCCCGGCGCCTGCTCGCTGTCCCCCCATATCGCACTCCTGGAGGCCGACCTGCCCTATGAGTTGGTCAAGGTCGATCTGCGGGCCAAGAAGCTCGATAACGGAGACGACTATCTGAAAGTGAATCCTAAGGGTCAGGTCCCCGCGCTGGGCCTCGACAGCGGCGAGATCGTGACCGAAGGCCCGGTCATTGTCCAGATGATCGCCGACAAGGCCCCGGCCAAGTCGCTGGCGCCCGCGCGCGACAGTTCCGAGCGCTACAGGCTGCTCGAATGGCTGAACTTCCTCACCTCCGAGGTGCACAAGAGCTTTGGTCCGCTGTTCGCACCGGCCCTGAACGACGACGCCAAGGCGTTCTTCAAGGACCGTGTCATGGGCAAGCTGAAGCACATCGACAGCGAGCTCGCCGGCCGCGACTACCTCATGGGCAAGCAGTTCTCGGTCGCCGATGGCTATCTCTTCACGATGCTGACCTGGGCCGATCGGATGAAATTCGACCTCTCGGCGATGCCCCACCTCACCGCCTACAAGGCCCGCGTCGCCGCACGGCCGAAGGTGCAGGAGGCCTTGAAGAAGGAAGGGCTGGCGCAGGCCGCGTGACCGCCCGCAACACGCAGCGAGCCAAAAGGCCGGATCAAGCGATCCGGCCTTTCTTATTGGCAGTAAGTAAGGCGACGCCGGTCGCGAAATCCTTTCGCCGGACTATCATACCTCTCATTAGACTTATGAACTACTGTTCGCCGAATGTAAGTGGTGCTGTCTTGTCAGTACCCGCAAAGCGGGCGAGCTTGACGTAATTGATTGAAGAATTTTCGGACTCGCATCGGGGTTGAACTTGACGATTGCCATCGTCCTGATCGCTGCAAGCGCATTGGCGGGAATAGCGACAGGCTGTGTTTTCAGGATCTGGGCGCTGGTCGTGCTTTCGCCCTTTATCGCAGTTTTCGCGGCGATCGTTCTTCGCGTTTACGAATTCGGAATGATGGCGGGCGTGACCGTCATAGCCATCTGTCTTGCCGCCTCCCAGCTCGCCTACTTCGCGACAACCTATCTGCGCTACGCGCGGGACGTCTCACCGCATGACGAAGTCGACGGCCAGCCAGGCGAGGAGAGCGAGCAGAAAATCCGCCGAGAGCACCAGTAGCGCCATAGCGACCCAGAACAACGGCCCCTTGCGACGCAGACGCGCGAGCTTTTGCGCCGGCAGAGCGCGGCCGAGCGCAGGCGCAACGGCATATTTCGCGGAGACATCGCGAGCGAGCGCGGTCTTCCGCAGCACCAAAGAGTTCATCAAGGACACTTTCTTTTTTCGTCTTCAACTTGCCGATGGAGCGGCAAGTGTCCCAAGGGTTCGTCACCCGACTGGTTAGCAAGAGTGATGCCAGGGCCGAGCAAAAGAACGGCGCCGCTTTGACGCGCCTATGACAATTGCGCGACAGTGTGGCAGCGAGACTCTGGCACGGTTCCTACCCGGATTTTGTGACCAGTTCCACAACCTGGGAACTAATCCGATGTAACCGTGATGATGGCGCTGGAAAACAAAAAGGCCAGATCGACGATCCGGCCTTTCGTTTCAAGCGAACGCGATCGATCAGGCAGCAGCCGCCTTCTTCGGTGCGAAGCGGCCGTAGAAAGTTTCACCCTTCGCGGCCATCTCCTCCAGAAGCTTCGGCGGCGTGAAGCGCGAGCCGTATTTCGCCTCGAGCCTGTGGCAGAGCTCGACGAACTTCTTCGCGCCCATGAAGTCGATGTAGGACAGCGTGCCGCCAGTGAACGGCGCAAAGCCAAAACCGAGGATCGAGCCGACATCCGCCTCGCGCGGATCGGTGATGACGTGATCCTCGACCGTGCGCGCGGCTTCCACTGCCTGCACGACCAGGAAGCGCTGCTTCAGCTCCTCGATGTCGAGCGTGTCAGGATCGAGCTGCTTCGGCTGCAGCGCGGACAGGCCCGGCCACAGGCTCTTCTGACCCTTGCCCTTCTCGGGATAGTCGTAAAAGCCCTTGCTGTTCTTGCGGCCAAGGCGGCCCTGGTTCTCGACCATCTCGACCATCAGCTTCTTCTGGTCGGGGTTGATGGCGTTGGGGCCGAGATCGGCTTCGGTCGCCTTCATGATCTTGAGGCCGAGATCGAGCGCGACTTCATCAGACAGCGAGAGCGGGCCGACCGGCATGCCGGCCATCTTGGCGCAGTTCTCGATCATTGCCGGCGGCACGCCTTCGAGGAACATCTCGTTGCCTTCGGCGACGTAGCGGCCGACGCAGCGATTGGCGAAGAAGCCTCTGGAGTCGTTGACCACGATCGGCGTCTTGCCGATCTGCCGGACGTAGTCGAGCGCGGTCGCGAGCGCGACGTCGCCGGTGTTCTTGCCCTTGATGATCTCGACCAGCATCATCTTCTCGACGGGCGAGAAGAAGTGGATGCCGACGAACTTGTCCTGGTCCTTGAAGGACTCGGCGAGCGAGGTGATCGGCAGCGTCGAGGTGTTGGAGGCGAAGATCACGTCGGGCTTGAGATACTCCTGCGCCTTGGCAAACGTTTCCGCCTTGACCTTGCGGTCCTCGAACACAGCCTCGATCACGAGGTCGACGTCCTTCAGCGCGGCATAGTCCGCGGTCGGCGTGATGCGGGCGAGCAGCGCCTCGGCGTCGGTCGGCTTGGCGCGCCCCTTCTTGATCTGGTCCTCGATCACCTTCTGCGCATGCGCCTTGCCCTTGTCGGCGCTCTCCTGGTCGCGGTCGATCAGCACGACGTCGAGGCCGGCGCGAGCCGAGACGTAGCCGACGCTCGCGCCCATGAAGCCGGCGCCGATCACGGCGATCTTCTTCACCTTGGTCGCGGGCACGTCCTTCGGACGCCGCGCGCCCTTGTTCAGCTCCTGCATCGAGAGGAACAGGCTGCGGATCATCGCAGCCGCTTCCTTCGAGCGCAGCACCGAGGTGAAGTAGCGCGACTCGACGCGCAGTGCCGCGTCGATCGGCAACTGCAGGCCCTCATAGACGCAGCTCATGATCGCACGCGCGGCCGGATAGTTGTCGTAAGTCTCGCGGCGATAGATCGCGTTGCCGGCCGGGAACATCATCATGCCGGCCTTGGAGAACACCGGACCGCCGGGCAGCTTAAAACCCTTCTCGTCCCAGGGCGCGACGGCCTTGCCGCCGCCCTTGATCCAGTCCTTCGCGGCCTTGATCAGATCAGCAGCGGGGACGATGGCGTGAATAAGGTTGAGCTGCTTGGCCTTGTCGAGCGCGACCGGATCGCCCTTGAGCAAAATGGTCATCGCGTCCTGCGGCGGCACCAGACGCGGCACGCGCTGCGTGCCGCCGGCGCCGGGGAACAGGCCGACCTTGACCTCGGGCAGGCCGAGACGCGTCTTGGGATTCTCGGCCGCCACGCGATAGTGGCAGCACAGCGTGATCTCGAAACCGCCGCCGAGCGCGAGGCCGTTGATCGCGGCCGCCCACGGCTTGCCTGACGTTTCGATCGAGCGCAGCACCTGCGAAAAGCGGCGGCTCTGTTCGAACAGCATCTGGTTCGCGGCAGTCTCGCCCTGCTCCTTCAGAACCTTGGCATAGGCCTGGTTCATGCCTTCGAGCATGGAGAGGTCCGCGCCGGCGCAGAAGGCGTCCTTGGCCGAGGTGATGACGACGCCCTTCACCGCGGCATCAGCGGTGGTTGCCTTGACGATCGCGTCGAGCTCGCTGGTCGAGGTCTCGTCGAGCACGTTCATCGAACGGCCCGGGATGTCCCAGGTGACGAGCGCGATGCCGTCGGAATCGGTCTCAACCTTGAAGTTCTTGTAAGTCATGTTGGTTGCTCCCCTACCCTTAGACGCGCTCGATGATGGTCGCGGTGCCCATGCCGCCGCCGATGCACAGCGTCACCAGGGCGGTCGACTTGTTGGTGCGCTCGAGCTCGTCGAGCACGGTGCCCAAAATCATCGCGCCAGTGGCGCCAAGCGGATGGCCGAGCGCGATCGCGCCGCCATTGACGTTGATCTTGGCGTTGTCGATGTCGAAGGCCTGGATGTAGCGCAGCACCACCGAGGCGAAGGCCTCGTTGAGCTCGAACAGGTCGATATCCGACTTCTTCATGCCGGAACGCGCAAACAGCTTCTCGGTGACGTCGACCGGGCCGGTCAACATCATCGCCGGCTCCGAGCCGACATTGGCAAACGCGCGGATTTTTGCGCGCGGCTTGAGGCCGTACTTCGCGCCCGCCTCCTTGCTGCCGAGCAGCACCGCACCGGCGCCGTCGACGATGCCCGACGAGTTGCCGGCGTGGTGCACGAAATTGACGCGCTCGATCTCGGGATGCGATTGCACCGCGACACCGTCAAAGCCGCCCATCTGCGCCATCATCGTGAACGACGGCTGCAGCTGCGCCAGCGACTGCATCGTCGTCGAGGGACGCATGTGCTCGTCCTTGGCGAGGATGGTGAGGCCGTTAATGTCCTTCACCGGCACGACGGACTTGTTGAAGCGGCCTTCATCCCAGGCCTTGCCGGCACGCTGCTGGCTCTGCACGGCATAGGCATCGACGTCGTCGCGGGAGAAGCCGTATTTGGTGGCGATCAGATCGGCCGAGACGCCCTGCGGCATGAAGTAGGCCGGCACGGCCATCGAGGGGTCCATCGGCCAGGCGCCGCCGGAGGCACCGATGCCGACGCGGCTCATGGATTCGGCGCCGCCGCCGATGACGAGTTCATGCTGGCCGCTCATCACCTGCGCGGCGGCAAAGTTCACGGCGTCAAGGCCGGAGGCACAGAAGCGGCTGATCTGCACGCCCGGGACGGCTTCGCCGAGGCCTGCCTTGAGCGCCGCGAAGCGCGCGATGTCGGAGCCGGCCTCGCCGACAGGATCGACTACACCGAGGATAACGTCATCGACAGAGTCTTCGGGAAGGTTGTTGCGGTCCTTCAGCGCCTTCAGCGGCACGGTGGCGAGCGCCAGCGCCGTGACTTCGTGCAGTGCGCCGTCCGCCTTGCCGCGGCCGCGGGGGGTGCGAACGTGATCGTAGATGAATGCCTCAGGCATGACGCCCTCCTGATCTGTTGTTCGAATTTTGATAGCGCAGAAGCGGGCTCAGAACGCTTCCGCCGGCAGTTCCATGATGGTGGCGCAGCCGGACTGGATGCGCGCGAGATTGGCCGCGGTCTCCGGCAGCATCCGCTCCATGAAGAAACGGCCGGTCACGAGCTTGGTCGAGAGATAGGGCGTCGCCCCGCTGGCGGCAATCTTGGCCTGGGTGACCTTGGCCATCTTCGCCCACATGTAGCCCAGCGCGACGAAGCCGAAGAGATGCAGATAGTCGGTCGCGGCGGCCCCCGCATTGTCGGGCTTGGCCATCGCGTTCTGCATCAGCCATGTCGTGGCCTGCTGGAGATGACCGAGAGAGGCCGAAAGCGGGGCGATGAAGGGCTTCAGCGCCTCGTCGCCGCCGTTCTCCTTGGCGAAGGCCATGACCTCGCCGAAGAAGGCCATGATGGCGCGGCCGCCGTCGCGCGGCAGCTTGCGGCCGACGAGGTCGAGCGCCTGGATGCCGTTGGCGCCTTCATAGATCATGGCGATGCGCGCATCGCGCACGAACTGCTCCATGCCCTGCTCGGCGATGTAGCCATGGCCGCCATACATCTGCTGCGCCTGCACCGCATTGGCAAAACCGTAGTCGGTGAGGAAGCCTTTCAGCACCGGCGTCATCAGGCCCATGTGGTCGTCGGCGGCCTGACGATCCTTCGGGTCCTCGGAGCGGTGGGCGACGTCGCTCTTCAGCGCGGTCCACATCACGAAGGCGCGCGCGGCTTCGTTGAAGGCACGGATCGACAGCAGCGTGCGGCGGACGTCCGGATGCACGATGATCGGATCCGCCGGCTTGTCCGGCGCCTTCACGCCGGTCAGCGAACGGCCCTGGATGCGCTCCCGCGCGTAGGCGACCGCGTTCTGATAGGCGACCTCGGACTGCGCGAGGCCCTGAACGGCGACGCCGAGGCGGGCCTCGTTCATCATCACGAACATGCCCTGCATGCCCTTGTTCTCTTCGCCGATCAGCCAGCCGGTGGCGCCGTCGTAGTTCATCACACAGGTCGAATTGCCGTGGATGCCCATCTTGTGCTCGATCGAGCCGCAGACGACGCCGTTGCGCTGCCCCACCGAACCATCGGCATTCACCAGGAATTTCGGCACCACGAACAGCGACACGCCCTTGATGCCGGCGGGTGCGCCCTCGATGCGGGCGAGCACGAGGTGGATGATGTTCGGGGCGAGGTCATGCTCACCGGCCGAGATGAAGATCTTGGTGCCCGTGATCTTGAAGCTGCCGTCCGCCTGGCGCACAGCCTTGGTGCGGAGCATGCCGAGATCGGTGCCGCATTGCGGCTCGGTCAGGTTCATGGTGCCGGTCCACTCGCCGGCGACCATCTTCGGCACGTAGGTCTGCTTCTGCTCCGGCGAGCCGTGAACGATCAGCGCGGCGGTCGCCCCCATGGTGAGACCGCCATACATCGAGAACGCCATGTTGGCGGAGATCTGGAATTCGTTGACCGCCTGGCTCAGCGTCACCGGCAGGCCCTGGCCGCCGAACTCGGTCGGGGCCGACAGACCGAGCCAGCCGCCCTCGGCCACCTGCTTGAACGCCTCCTTGAAACCTTTCGGCGTGGTGACGCTGCCGTCGTCGGCGCGCTTGCAGCCTTCGAGGTCGCCGACGCGATTGAGCGGCTGGAGCACCTCTTCGGAGAGCTTGGCGGCTTCACCCAGGATCGCCTCGCGCACGTCGCTCGACGCATCGGAGAAGCCGGCGAGATTGTCGTAGCGGTCGATCTGGAAAACGTCGTTGAGCAGGAAGTTCACATCTTCGACGGGGGCTTTGTAGATCGGCATTGCGGTCTCCCGGCAAGTCTTGAAGTTACATGGGCTTGGAAGTGATGGAATCTAGGATTGGGCGGCGAGCTGCTCCGCCATCAGGCGGTGCAGCATGTTGATGGCCTTGAGCGGACGCACCATCACCTTGAAATTTGTGATGCGTCCCTCGGCATCGAAAGTGATGATGTCGACACCGTTGATCTCGATGCCGTCGATGACATTCTTGAATTCGAGCACGGCACCGTTGGCGTTGGTCCACTCGCCGACATAGGTGAAGCCGGGACCGCCGAGCACCTTCTCGGCGCTGGCAAGATATTTGAAAGTGATGTCGCGCCCACGCTGCGGCGAATGCACGACGGGGCTTTCGAACACGGCGTCAGGATGGAGCAGGTCCCAGAGCGCTTTCGCAGCTTCGCTGCGATCTTGGGACTTCATGAAGGCGTACCAGGAATCGAGACCGGTCATTGTCAGGTCCTCCCGTGAATCAAAGGCCTTGGATCAAAGGCCCTGGCAAAAACCCGAAAACAACCCCATGCACAGTAGCGAGGAGGTTGATTCCGCTGGGTTTTCTGGTCGGTTCTGCGCCCCGACCTTGGATCACCCTATATGCACATTGACGCATATGCGTCGATACGCATAAAGTCAAGCTGCTTGGTTAAGGTCACAGGGAGGCAGGTCACATGGCGCTGGGCGACGCGATCCTCGCATGCCTGACGGAACGTCCGATGACGGGCTACGAGCTCGCCAAGACATTCGATTCCTCGGTCGGCTTCTTCTGGAAGGCCGACCACCAGCAGATCTATCGCGAGCTCTCCAAGCTGCGCGACCGCGGCTACATCCAGGGCCGTGAGGTCGTCCAATCCGGCAAGCCCAATAAGCTCATTTATACGCTCACTCCGGAAGGACGAACAGCGCTGCGGCACTGGGCCGCGCGACCGAGCACCCCTCCTTCCATCAAAGACGACCTCCTGGTCCGGCTGCATGCCCTCGACAGCATCGACATCGAGCCCATCCGGACCGATCTGATGGACCGCCTGGAGCATCACCGCGACCGGCACGAGAACTACGAGCGGATCCTGAAAAAGCGTTTTCCCGAAGGAACGGCATCGGGCGTGCTCGATCTCGGCAATCTGCTGCTGCTCCGCCTCGGCGCGCGGCACGAGCAGATGGTCGCGGACTTTTGCGAGGAAGCGCTCGATGCGCTGTCGGCGATGAGCGGCAAGGGCACGGTGGTCCCGCTGGACGACGGCAAGCGCGAAGGCAAGGGTTAGGCGACCCGCTTTAGTCTTTTGTGACGACGGGGCTGTCCCAGTTGAAGCGCACGTTCACGCCGGCGCGGACGATATCGTCAGTCAGCCTGACATCGCGCGTGATGACGGTGAATGCGCCAATCGGGACGGCCGGATCGACATATCGCTTGCTGCCGAAATCGACGTGAACGTATTCGAGCTTGAAGCTCACCGCGCCCCAGCTATCGGTCCACGCCGCCCATTCGCCGCCGAGCCCGGCCGCGAGGCCGGAGCGGGTCTTGGAGTCCGTGACTTGCCCCGCCGGATTGGACACGGAGACATCGGTGCCGGCAAAGGCGACGCCGGCGGTGCCGTAGATCAGAAACCGATCGAGCGCGTAGCCGACGCGGCCGCGAAACATGTCGATCCACTTTTCCCGCGTGCGGCTCGTCGCCGCGCCGTTGAAGGGCGGCATGTCCGGCGCGGAGCCGTGCTGGTTGGTCCAGGACGCATCGTTCTCGAAACCGACCACCGTCTTCTCGATCTGGAAATCGCAGCCGAAAGCTCCGCCCGCGACGCCGCCGGTCAGGTTGAATGTGCCTGTGATCGTGGAGCCGGACGCGTTGCCGGCGCGCGCGACGTGCTCGCTCTTGCCCCAGGAGCCACCACCCTGGACGCCGACATAGCAGCTGGTCCAGTTGAACCCGGCAGGTGCCGGCGCCTTGACCACGGGCTTTGCCGCCGGGGCATCAGCGGCAAAGGCGGACGACGCCAGTCCGGCCGCCATCGCGGCCACGAGCAACCATTTCATGTCAGCAACAATCGGCTCAGGCAGAGCGCCGAACGCGGCGCTGTCTATCCCTGAGACGGCCCGATGAAGGCCGCGGCGAAAATTTTTGTCTGTCCCCGTAGCCCGGATGGAGCGCAGCGCAATCCGGGACCGATGCAAGCCGCAAGAAACCCGGATTTCGCTGCGCTCCATCCGGGCTACGCAGCCTCACGCGGTGCCGCCCCCGGTTCCCGCCGCCCAACTTTAAGACACCGGGACTGCGTTCCTTAACCCGTTATTTACCGTAACAGGAAAAAGTCGGTTTTCGAGGCAGACGACCCGCGCCGAATTCGATTGTCTTGCAACCGGCACGCGTGGGGAGACTGGAGGCGCCGGGTGGGGCGCCGGAGTCGGAACCGGACAGAGTCATGAATTCGCGCGTATCGTGGAGTGTTGACGGTATCGATCCATCCGTCAGGGAGCGGGCCGAAGCTGCTGCGCGTCGCGCCGGCATGTCACTCAACGATTGGCTGAACTCCACGCTCGGCGAAGCTGCCCCGCCGAACTTTCGCGGGCCTTACGACCCGCGTCAGGACCAGCGTCCCGATCCGCGCGCTCAGCAGATGCCGAGCCAGGAGAGCCGCGAAGTCGCCGACATCCATCAGCGGCTCGACGCGATCACCCAGCAGATCGAACGGATTTCGAAGCCCGCCGCGCCGCGCCAGGACTCTTCTCGTGAAAGAGACGTGTCGCGCGAGCAGGGCGCCGCTCGCCAGCTCAACGACGCGATCTCGCGGCTCGATGCCCGCCTGTCGCAGATCTCGCGACCCCCGCAGCCGCAGCCACAAGCGCAGCAGCCGCAGCCGCCGCGGCCCGCGCCGGTCGAGACGCGCCAGCGCCAGGCCGATGCGGTCGAGCGTGCAGCAGCCCAAGTCTATCGCAGCTCGCCTCCCCTGAGCCCGGCGTCGTTCGACGTCGCGGTTGCCGAGATCACCGCACGGCAGAGCGAGCTCGACGGCTTTGCGCCGCGTCAGGTGCCACCGCGCGCCGCACCGTCGATCGCGCCCTCCGCAACTCCCTATGTTCCACCGATGGCGCCGCCTGCACCTGTCTATGCTCCGCCGCCACCGCAGCCGGGGCCGGATTTCTCGTCGCTCGAACGCCATCTGCTCAAGATCACGAGCCAGATCGAGTCGCTGCAGCGTCCTGACAATACCGAGCAGGCGATCAACGGCTTCCGCGCAGAGCTCGCCGAGATCCGCAACGCCATCACCGAGGCGATGCCGCGCCGCGCGATCGAATCCATCGAGAACGAGATCCGCTCGCTGCACCGTCGCATCGACGAGACCCGCTCCAACGGCACCGACGGCCAGGTGCTCTCGGGCATCGAGCGCGCACTCGCCGACATCAAACAGGTGCTGCGCACGCTGACACCGGCCGAGCAGCTCACCGGCTATGACGAGGCGATTCGCAATCTCGGCGCCAAGCTCGATCTGATCCTGCGCGCCAATGACGACCCTTCGACCGTGCGCCAGCTCGAAGGCGCGATCTCGGCATTGCGCGGCATCGTCTCGAACGTCGCCTCCAACGAAGCGCTGGCACGGCTTTCCGAGGACGTGCAGCTGCTGTCGTCCAAGGTCGACCAGGTCAATCGCCCCTCAGACCGCGGCGACAGCTTCGCCGTGCTGGAGCAGCGCATCGCCGCGCTCACCGCCGCACTGGAAACGCGCGAGCGGCCGCAACCGGCCGAGAGCACCGAACATCTGGAAAGCGCGATCCGCGCGCTGTCCGACCGTTTCGACCGCATGCAGGTCGGCAACGACTCGGCCTCGACCTTCGCTCACCTCGAGCAGCGGGTCTCCTATCTGCTGGAGCGGATCGAGAGCAATTCCGATTCGCGCGGCGGAAACCTGAGCCGCGTCGAGGACGGTCTGCACGACATCCTGCGCCACCTGGAACGGCAGCAGGCCACCTACTCCGCACTCGCCGAAAGCCGAAGCTCCGCACCACCGTCCGATTCCGGCGTGGCCGACCTGCTCAAGCGCGAGCTGTCCGACATCCGCTACAGCCAGGCCGAAACCAACCGCAGCACGCAGGATTCGCTGGAGGCCGTGCACAACACGCTCGGCCATGTCGTCGATCGTCTCTCGATGATCGAGGGGGATCTGCGCGCGGTGCGTACCGCGCCCCCGGCCCCTGCGCCGATGCCGATGGCTGCGGCCATGCCCGCGCAAACGTCGATGGCGGCACCGGCTGAGCCGGCCCCGATGGCGCGCGAGCAGCAGCCACAGCCACAGCAGCCGAAATACGATCCGAAGCCCGAGCTGCAAAATCCTGCCGC
Organism: Bradyrhizobium ganzhouense; assembly: GCF_049949285.1. NCBI lineage: Bacteria > Pseudomonadati > Pseudomonadota > Alphaproteobacteria > Hyphomicrobiales > Nitrobacteraceae > Bradyrhizobium > Bradyrhizobium ganzhouense. The sequence continues at coordinate 880,600 of NZ_CP181318.1, read as the reverse complement.
CGCGCAACATGCGCACTCCACCTTCGTCGCCGCGCCGCGTGAATTCCATGCTGCCGCGCCCGCAGCACCGCCGCCGGTGCCGCCGCGTGCCATCAGCGAGATCCTCGAGCCGCACACGGCGCCCGCCCGCGCCGCGATCGCGCCCGAGCTGCCGCCGGATCATCCGCTCGAGCCCGGCACGCGTCCGAACGGCCGGCCCGCCACGCCGTCCGAGCGCATTGCCGCGTCCGAAAGCGCGATCAGCGAAATCCCCGCCGCGCCGAAGGAGCCGGTGTCGTCGTCGAGCTTCATCGCGGCCGCGCGCCGTGCCGCCCAAGCTGCCGCCGCGCAGCCGCCGGAGAAGCCCGCCCGCGGCGTCAAAGCCGCGATCGCGGCTCGCACCAAAGACAAAGGCCAGGCCAAGGTTCAAGGCCAGGAAGGCGCTTCGACCATCACGTCAAAAATCCGCTCGCTGCTGGTCGGCGCAAGCGTGGTTGTCATCGTGCTCGGCACCTTCAAGATGGCGATGAACCTGCTTGAAGGCGGCAGCACGCAGCCGGCGCCGCAGGCGATGGAGAATACGAGCCAGCCCGCGCCGCAGGCGCCGCCGCCGGTCGAGAACAAGCCCGCCACGCCCGAGCAGGTCACGCCGTCAATGACCTCGCCGACGCCGATCGGGAAGCAGTCCCTGAACAATGCCGCACCGGCGCCCGCAACGAGCTCCGGCAATACGGCGTCGGTCGAAATTCCGCCCGCTCCTGCCGCAGCGCCGACCCCACCGGCGGCCGCCAGCGACGTGACCGGCGCGCTGTCGGGCGCGAGCCGTGCGCGGCTCAGCGTCGTCCAGGTGCCGCCGAGCGAGAAGCTGCCTGACGGCATCGCCGGCCCGGGCCTGCGCACCGCCGCGATGAAGGGCGATGCGACCGCGGCCTACGAGATCGGCGTACGCTTTGCCGAGGGCAAGGGCGTGGCCGCGAATTACGACGAAGCGGCGAAGTGGTACGACCGCGCGGCACAGGCCGGCGTCGTGCCCGCGACCTTCCGTCTCGGCACGCTATACGAAAAGGGCCTGGGCGTGAAGAAAGACGCCGACATCGCCCGCCGCTACTACACGCAGGCCGCCGAGCGCGGCAACGCCAAGGCGATGCACAATCTCGCGGTGCTCGACGCCGACGGCGGTGGACGCGGCGCCAACTACAAGAGCGCGGCGCAGTGGTTCCGGAAAGCGGCCGACCGCGGCGTCGCCGACAGCCAGTTCAACCTCGGCATCCTCTATGCCCGCGGCATCGGCGTCGAACAGAACCTCGCCGAATCCTACAAATGGTTCACCCTCGCGGCCGCGCAGGGCGACGCGGACGCAGCAACCAAGCGCGACGACGTCGCCAAGCGCCTCGACCCGCAATCGCTCGCCGCTGCCAAGCTCGCGATCCAGACTTTCAGCGCCGAGCCGCAGCCCGACGACGCCGTCAACGTCCAGGCCCCCGCCGGCGGCTGGGACAGCGCACCGCAGGCGGCCGGCAAGCCCGCGCCGAAGCCGGTTGCGACGAAGAAGTCGGCGTCGGCCGCGCATTAAGAGCGGTCACTCAACCGTTTCTGACGACAACTCTCTCTACGTCGTCCTGGCGAAAGCCAGGACCCGTTGCCACAAGCAGTCGTTGTTGACGGACGCCGTCGCCACAGCTTGTCGGGACAACAACCAGTCGGGGTAATGGCTTTCGCCAGGACGACGTTGGAGAGCTAAGGCGCCTCGGTCACTCTCATTCACCACGCGCAAATTTCCCGGTCCCGTCCCGCACCAAATTCCGCTAATGAAGGGCGCGGCATGCCCTTCCTGCGAGCGCTCCGCGAAATCGATCCGTCTCGCCGGAGCGTGGGTCCGATGCAGCTCTACCTTCCGATCGCCGATCTTCCGGTCAACGTGTTCCTGGTGCTGGCGATGGGCGCGGCCGTCGGCTTCGTCTCCGGCATGTTCGGGATCGGCGGCGGCTTCCTGATGACGCCGCTGTTGATCTTCATCGGCATCACGCCGGCGGTCGCGGTTGCCTCGGTCGCGAGCCATATCGCGGCCTCGTCATTTTCCGGTGCCCTCACCTATTGGCGGCGGCGCGCGATCGATCCGGCGCTGGCGAGCGTGTTGTTGTGCGGCGGCGTGAGCGGAACGGCGCTGGGCGTGTGGACCTTCACGCAGCTCCGCGCGCTCGGCCAGCTCGACCTGATGATCGCGCTTTCTTACGTGGTGCTGCTCACCACGGTGGGCAGCCTGATGTTCTCCGAGGGCCTGCGCGCATTGATGCGGACCCGGCGCGGCGCCGTGCCACCACGGCGAACGCACAACTGGATTCACGGCCTGCCGCTGAAGATGCGGTTCAAGCGCTCGAAGATCTATCTGTCGGTCATCCCCGTGGTGATCATCGGCGTCGTGATCGGCTTCATCGGCGCGATCATGGGCATCGGTGGCGGCTTCATCCTGGTCCCTATCATGATCTATATCCTGAGGGTGCCGACCTCGACGGTGATCAGGACCTCGATGGTGCTGACGCTGGTCACGATGTTGTTCGCGACCATGCTGCACGCGGTGACCAATCACCTCGTCGACGCCGTGCTGGCGCTGATCCTGATGGTCGGCGGCGTCACCGGTGCGCAATTCGGCGCCCGCGCCGGCCAGAAGATCCGCGGCGAGCAGCTGCGGTTGCTGCTGGGCTTGTTGATCCTATCGGTCGGTGTCCGCTTCGCGGTCGAGCTGGTGATCCGCCCCGAGGACCTCTTCACCATCCGTGAGCTCGGGGTGAGCGGATGATGCGCGTTCTTCTCGCATCGCTTCTCGTCCTGCTGCTCGGCGCGTCCGCGCGGGCCGAGCGGCTGATCGTGTCGGTCTCCAACCATCGCGTCACGGTGACGCCAAACTATTCCGGCGAGGAGCTGGTGCTGTTCGGCTCGGTGGAGAAGGACGCCGCCACGCCTGCCGACCGCACGGCTTACGACCTCGTGGTCACCGTGATGGGCCCGCGCGCCGACATGGTGACGCGACGCAAGGAGCGCACCTTCGGCATCTGGATCAACACTGACTACCGGCAGTTCCTGCAGGTGCCGAGCTATCTGGCGCTGTTCGCCAACCGCCCGTTCGACCGCATCACCTCGCCCGAGATCGCGCGGCGGCAGCAGATCGGGCTAAACAACGTGCTGCTGACCCAGCGCGTCAGCGGCGATTACGCCGACGTGGTGCCGAACGACGCGTTCCGCTCCGCCTTCATCCGCCTGCGCACCCAGCGCGGGCTCTATCGCGAGGATGCGAGCGCGGTGACGTTCCTGACGCCGACGCTGTTCCGCACCGGCATCCCGCTGCCGGCGGAGGTCCCGATCGGGACCTATGAGGTCGAAATCAAGCTGTTCGCGAATGGCGCGTTCATCGGCAAGACCGAGACCGCGTTCGAGATCGTCAAGGTCGGGTTCGAGCAGTTCGTGGCGAACACCGCACGGCAGAACGGGCTGGTCTATGGCCTCGTCACGGCGGCCATGGCGCTGATGACGGGATGGATGGCGTCGATCGTGTTTCGGAAGGATTGAGGGTTGTCATTCCGGGGCGCGCGAAGCGCGAACCCGGAATCCATCGATCGGCGGAGTTGGTGGCGCGATGGATTCTCAGATGCGCAATTGCGCATCAGAGCTCGACGCTTCGCATCGCCCCGGAATGACGGCTACGGCGCCTCAACCACCGTCGGCACGCCGGGCTCGAGCAACCGCAACCGCGTTCCGAATCCCAGCACGTCAAACGTCTTGCGCAAATCCTCGCTGTTCTGGCGGAAGTGCGCCCAGCCTTCGGTATGCAAGGGCACGATCATCGCGTCGGGGAAGGCGCGCGCGGTCTCGATGGTGTCGTTGGTGTCCATGGTGAGATGGAACGGCCCGCGGGTTTGCGCAGCGCCGGCAAAGGGCATCACCACGCCGCATTTGAAACGGCGCGCGACTTCGGCGACGCCGTCGAACCAGGTGGTATCGCCGCTGATATAAACAGCGCTCGTGTCCTTGCGGCTCGACTGCACCACGAAGCCGATGACGTCGCCCGACAGCGGCTCGATGCCGGCCGGGCCGTGACGCGCCGGCGTCGCGGTGATGGTCAGCGTGTTGCCGTCACCGTCCTTCAGATGCGTGGTCGCCCAGGGCGCGAGGCCCTCGACATGACCGCCGAGACGTTTTGCGCCGGCTTCCGTCGTCAGCGCGCGCCTGACTTTGAGCAGATAGTCACGGCCGGAATTGTCGAGATTGTCCGAATGCTGGTCGTGGCTGAGCAACACGGCATCGATCGGGCCGATCGCATCGGCCTTGATCGCCGGGCCGATGGTCTTCTCCAGCTTCACATGCGGCAGCTGATAAGCACCGGGCGCATCGAACGTCGGATCGGTGAGCAGGCGAAAGCCGTCGATCTCGATTAGCGCGGTGGGCCCGCCGATCAGGGTGATGGAAACAGGCATGGAAAGCTCCTCTTACGCGACGGGCTTTGCCGGGCGCGTCACCAGGTAAATGCCGAGCGCCACCGGAATGATCCCCAGCAGGTCGCGGGCTTCGACGTGTTCGCCGAGCACGAGGAAGGCGAACAGCATGCCGAGCGGCGGCATCAGGAAATGATAGGCGCTGGCAGCGGTGGCGCCACACACTTTCAGGAGATGAAACCAGAGCCAGTAGGCCAGGATCGAGCCGCCCAGCACCAGGAACGCGAAGGCGCCGATCAGGCTCGGGGTGACATCGATCGCATGAACATCGGCGAGGGTGAGCGCAACCGGCGTCAGCACGATGCCGGCGGCGAGATTTTGCACGCCATTGCCGATCCACAGGCTTCCCTTGGGCGCAAGCAGCTTGAACAGGATGGTGCCGGCGACGATCGACGCGAGCGAGGCGAGGGTGAAGAGAATGCCGTGCAGGCTGTCGGTGCCGACCGAGAGGCGATGCCAGACGATCAGGGTGACGCCGATGATGCCGAGCAGGAGGCCGCTCGCCTTGCGCCAGGTCATGCCCTCGCCGAGCAAAAGCGCCGCAAGCGCCGCCGTGAACACCGGATTGGCGGACACGATCAGGCCGCCGAGGCCGGCGGAGACCGATTGCAGGCCGGTGTAGCCGAGCCCGAGATAGAGCGCGTTGTTGGCGATGCCGAGCACGGCGAAGATCAACGCGTCGCGCCATGACAACGACCAGTCGCCGCGGATCATCGTGGCCCCGAGGATCAGGATGCCGGCCAGCGAGAAGCGCGCGGCGAGCAGGATCAGCGGCGGGCAATGGGTGACACCGATCTTGCCGGCGACGAAGGCATAGCTCCAGAGCAGGCAAAACACGCCGATGGCGAGCGGCAACGTGTTGAAGCGGCTGCGGGGGAGCGAAATTGAGGGAGCGAGGGACATGAGGGCATTTCTCCTGAGCCCTCGATCTAGGGACGCAGCTTGCTATTTGGAAATTAAATGATTAACTCACAATCAGTCGATTTTCGAATGGAGGCGTCCATGCTCGATCTGGAGCTTCTGCGCAGCTTCGTCTCGGTGGTCGAGGCCGGCGGCTTCACCCGCGCGAGCGAGCGCGTCCACCGCACGCAGTCGACCGTCAGCCAGCAGATCAAGCGGCTGGAGGAGGATGTCGGCCAGGTGCTGCTGCACCGCGACGGCAAGGACGTGCGCCCCACTGAGGCCGGCGAGCGGCTGCTCTCGTATGCGCGACGGCTGCTGACGCTTGCGGAAGAGGCGCGCGACGTGCTGCGCGACGAAGGCGAAGGCGCGATCCGGCTCGGCATCCCCGAGGATTTTGCGGCGTATCGGCTGGCAAAGCTGCTGGGCGCGTTCTCACGCTCGCATCCGAATCTGCGGCTCGACGTGCGCGCCGACCAGAGCAAGAACCTCGCCCGCGATCTCGAACGCGGCGAGCTCGACCTTGCATTGTTCAAGCGCGAGGCCGGCGCGAAGGGCGCGATCGCGGTGTGGCCGGAGGAGGTGCACTGGGTCACCAGCAAGAGTCATCCGGTCGACGTCAACGTATCCTCGGTGCCGCTGATCGGATTTCCGCTCGGCTGCCTCTATCGCGCCGGCGCGATCCATGCGCTGGAAAGCGCCGGTCGCGCCTGGCACATGTCCTATTCGTCATCGAGCCTCGCCGGCATCCAGGCCGCCGTCGCCGCCGGCATGGGCCTCAGCATTCTGTCGGAGATGTCGATCCAGGCCGACCATCGCGTGCTGACGGCGAAGGACGGCTTTGCGCCGATCAACCGCACCGAGGTGGCGCTGATGGCCGCACCGAACGCCAGCTCCGCGACGCTGCGGCTGGCGGATCGGCTGGCGGAGTTTTGCGAGACCGTGCAGGCGAAGGCGGCGTAGTTGCCAAGAGGTCGGTCTGTTCCCTCCCCCCTTGCGGGGGAGGGCTAGGGAGAGGGGTACCACACGGGGACTCTCTCAGTTCGCGCGACGACTCACTGATAGACCATCTCCCGGGCTACCCCTCTCCCCCGCCCTCCCCCGCAAGGGGGGAGGGAGCGCAGTTGTGCGCGTGGCGGGAGTGGTCAGCCCAAATGGAGCGCGGCCTAATAACACCGCGACGCCGCGATCGCGTGGACGCGGCGGTCGCCGAGCAGATGCGCGACAAAACCGTTCTTCGGAAAGATCTTTGCGAACGCTGCATCGCGGATGCTGAGACCGCCGGCATAGGCGCCGAACGCGGGCATCACGGCGCGCATCCCGTCGCTGGCGAAGCAGCGCCGCTCCATCGAGCGGCCGCGCGCGGAGACGCGGGCCTTGGGATGGAGATGGCCGGCGATCTCGCCATGCGCGCCGGTCGGCTCGTGGCGGAAGGTGATTTGGCCGATCGCGACTTCATCGGCAACGGTGCCGCCGAGATCGCGCGGCAGCATCGGATCGTGGTTACCTGATATCCAGATCCAGTCGCGGCCGGTCTGAAGCGCGGCGACGGCGTCGCGGTCATCCGCGGACAGACGCTGATGCGCGGAGCGATCGTGAAAACTGTCCCCGAGCGCGATGACGATTTTTGGGTTATGGCGGGAGATGACAGCAGCGAGGCGGCTCAGCGTGGCCAGCGTGTCGTAGGGCGGCAGCAGCACGCCGCGCGTGGCGAAGCTGGAACCTTTTTCCAGATGCAGATCGGAGACGACGAGCAGGCGCTGCTCGTCCCAAAACAGCGCGCCGGAGAGATCGGTGTGGAGCGAGACGCCGGCAACGTCCAGCGCGAGCGTTGACGTGATCGATAGTGCAACTTGTTCCGTCATGGCCGGGCTCGTCCCGGCCATCCACGTTCTTGGCTTCGCAAGAAAGACGTGGATGCCCGGGACAAGCCCGGGCATGACGATGTGGGTGGATCAGCGCGCCTCACTGGCAAATTCTCTACGACATCGCCTCTTTGACGAGCTCGTCGGCGGCTTCCGCCAGCAGCTCGTCGCCAGCTTCGCCATAAACTGACTCGCGGCCGATTTCCAGCATCACAGGGACCGCGAGCGGGGAGACATGGTCGAGTTCCCGGTGGGTGATGCGACCCTGGATGCGCTCGAGCATGCCGCCGAGGCGGCGCAGATCGAGCAGGCCGGTGGCCGCATCGGCGCGCGCGGCGCGCAGCAGCACGTGATCAGCCTGGTGCTTGCGCAGGACGTCGTAGACGAGATCGGTCGAGAACAGCACCTGGCGGCGGCTCTTGTCCTCGTCGGTGAAGCGGCGCGCGATCAGGCCGGAGATCAGCGCGCAGTTGCGGAAGGTGCGCTTCATCAGCGCGGACTCCGCGAGCCAGGCTTCGAGATCGTCGCCAAGCATGTCCGGATTGAACAGCGCATCGAGATCGAGCTCGCCATTGCGGATCATGAAGGAGGCATCGCCCAGCCCCCAGATCGCCACCGCATATTCATTGGCGACGAAGCCGAGTGGCCGGGCGCGCATCCGCTCCAGACGACGCGTCAGCAGCATGCCGAGCGTCTGGTGCGCGAGCCGGCCCTCGAAGGGATAGCAGATCAGGTAATGCTTGCTGCCGCGTGGAAAAGTCTCGACCAGGAGCTCGCGGACGCCGGGCACGCGCGAGACGTCTTTCTGCAACGACAGCCAGTCGCGCACCTGCTCGGGCAGGCCGTTCCAGGCGCGCTTGTCATCAAGCAGGCGGCGCACGCGCTCGGCGAGATAGGTCGAGAGCGGAAACTTGCCGCCCATATAGGACGGCACTTTCGGATCCTTGTCGTTGGCGCGGGAGACATAGACCTGGTCTTCGGCCAGCGCCTCGTAGCGCACGACCTCGCCGCCGAACACAAACGTATCGCCGGCGGTCAGGCCCTCGATGAAATATTCCTCGATCTCCCCTAGCACGCGGCCGCCGCGCGCGATCGCGCCGGTCGAACCGGTGCCGCCTGCGCGCGAGCGCACCAGCCGCACCTTCAGCATCGGCTCCTCGACGATAGTGCCGACATTGAGTCGATAGCTTTGCCGCACTTTTGGATTGGCGACGCGCCAGCGGCCCTGCTTGTCCTGCTTGATGCGGGCAAAGCGCTCATAGGTTTTCAGCGCGTAACCGCCGGTGGCGACGAAATCTACGACGTCGTCGAAATCCTGCCGCGCAAGACTTGAGTAAGGCGCCGCCGTGCGGACCTCGTCATAGAGCTCGTCACTCAAGAACGGCTCACCGCAGGCGCACCCCAACACGTGCTGGGCCAGCACGTCGAGTGCGCCGGTGCGCAACGGCGGCGTGTCCTGCGCATTCTCGGCGATGGCGTCGATCGCGGCGCGGCACTCCAGCACCTCGAAACGATTGGCCGGCACCAGCACGGCGCGCGAGGCCTCGTCGAGGCGATGGTTGGCGCGGCCGATGCGCTGCATCAGCCGTGACGATCCCTTGGGCGCGCCGATATTGACGACGAGGTCGACGTCGCCCCAGTCGACGCCGAGGTCGAGCGAGGAGGTGCAGACCACGCCGCGCAATTTGCCGGCCGACATCGCGTCCTCGACCTTGCGGCGTTGAGCGACGTCGAGCGAACCGTGATGCAGCGCGATCGCGAGGTTGTCGTCGTTCATGCTCCAGAGATTCTGGAACAGCATCTCGGCCTGGCTGCGAGTGTTGACGAAGACCAGAGCGGTCTTGTTCGCCTTGATCAGCTCGTAGATTTCCGGGAGCGCGTGGCGCGCGCTGTGGCCGGCCCAGGGCAGCCGCTCGCTTGTGTCGAGCATCTCGACCTGCGGCGGCGCAGCGCCGCCGGCGACGACGATGTCGGCGGAGCAGGCTTTGTCTTTCGGTTGTGGCACCAGGAAACGCGCCAGCGATTCCGGCTCGGCCACCGTCGCCGATAGCCCGATCGCACGCATCTGCGGCGCGAGACGCCATAGCCGCGCCAGGCCCAGCGAGAGCAGATCGCCGCGCTTCGACGTCACCAGCGCATGCAGCTCGTCAAGCACGATGCGCTTGAGCGAGGAGAACAGGAACGGCGCGTCATCGGAGGACAGCAGCAGCGCAAGCTGCTCGGGCGTCGTCAGCAGGATGTCCGGCGGATAGCGGCGCTGGCGCTGGCGCCGCGACACCGGCGTATCGCCGGTGCGGGTCTCGATCTTGATCGGCAGCCCCATCTCGGCGACGGGCCGTTCGAGATTGCGCGCAATGTCGACGGCGAGCGCCTTGAGCGGCGAGATGTAGAGGGTGTGCAGGCCGGCGCTACGCTGGACGGCCCGGCCGGTGGAGACGATGGACTTGGTGGAAGCAGCGGGTGGAGAACTCAGCTCCACCAGCGTCGGCAAAAATCCGGCCAGCGTCTTGCCGGCGCCGGTCGGCGCGATCAGCAAGGCCGAGCGGTCCTCACGCGCCTTCTCCAGCAGCGCGAGCTGATGCTCGCGCGGCGACCAGCCGCGAGCCGAAAACCACGCCTGGAAGCGCTCGGGCAGCAGGGTGGCCGGCTCGGCCGATATTTTGAGGATGCGGGGCGGCACGGCATCACAGGTAAGCCGTGCGGGCGGGTTCGTCGAGGGGTGGGGAGGTCCCTACTCCGACATCGGCTTATCCGAGATGTCCCAGTCCTTGCCGCTGAAGATCGAGATGAACAGTGTCTTCATCGGCGTGTAGTCCTCGGGCGTATAGTCGTAGGTAACGCCGTCGAGGAAATAGGGCGAGTGGAAGCCCTTGAGCGTGGAGGCCTGCTTCAGCACATTGGCGCGGGTGAGCTCGTCGCCGCAGCGGCGCAGGATCTCGCCCATGGTGACCGCCTGACCGTAGCCGGCAAAGGCGATGGTGTTGTCGGGGTCGATGGTCGGGATGTACTTCTTGCGCAGCTCCTCGAACGCCATCACGTCCGGGTCCTTTTCCCATTTCGGCAGGCCGACCTCCTTGTTGTAGCGGATGGCGACGATGCCGGCGGCGTTTTCCAGCCCCGCGGCGTTGAGGATGGAGCGGCCGGTCGAGCCGGCCGACAACAGCTGCAACGGCTTCCAGCCGAGCTCGGCCACTTTCCGGATCGACTGCGACGTCGCCTTGCCGGTGGTGATGTTGTAGAAAACGTCCGCGCCCGATTTCGAGAGATTGATGAGCTGGGAATCGACGGTCGGATCGGTGAGATCGTAGGTCTGCTCCATGATCACCGATGCGGTGCCGCCGGCATCGGCCAGCACCTTCTTGAACGGACCGAGGAAGTCGCGGCCGAAATCGTCATTCTGGTAGAGGATGCCGATCTTCGCGTTCGGCCTCACGCTGACCACGTGGCGCGCCAGGATGCGCGCCTCGGTCGGATAGAGCGGCAGGCCCGCCATCGTCCATTTGAACTCTTTCGGGTTGTTCCACTTCGACGCGCCGGTGTTGAGCAGCAGCTGCGGCACGCCCTTGGAGTTCAGGTATTTGTGCACGGCGGTCTGCGGCGCGGTGCCGAGCGAGCCGTAGAGTGCGAGCACCTCTTCCTGCTCGACCAGGCGACGCGTCGCCTCGACGCATTTCGGCGCGCTATAGGCGTCGTCCATGGTGAGGAACTTGATCTTGCGCCCGTTGATGCCGCCTGTCTCGTTCAGCATCTGGAAATAGGCCTCGCCGATCCGCCCGAGCACGCCATAGAGCGAGCCGGGACCGGAATGCGGCACGGTCTGCCCGACCTTGATCTCGGTGTCGCTGGCGCCCGCATCGTATTTCTTCTCGGCGGCCCAGACGTAAGGCGCGGGCAGAACGGATGCGGCAATGGTGGCGAGCGCGGCGGCGCTGACATCGCGCCGCGATGGATTCTTCGTCATTGTTGTTTCTCTCCCTGGTGCGCGCATTGTGCTGGCTTCGCAGCTTCGCTCGCAAGTAGGAAGTTCGTCGCTGAGCGACGCAATGACGCTTAAATTGCGGGAAGCTTAGCGCCTAGACTCAAGTTTTCTCGGCAACGACGACGAGACCGCGCACCGGCTCGTTGTTCTCGATGCGCGGTGATGCCGGCTCGAGCGTCAGCAGCTTCAGTCCCGCCTTGGCGATCGCACCGCGCACATATTCCGCCGAGTGGGCATAGCGCAGGCCTTCACCGAGAACGATGCCATCGCCGTCATGCGTCTCCAGCGTGAAGGCGAGCACGCCGCCTGATGCGAGCACGCGTTTGGCCTCAGTCAGCACCGGCGCAAGATCGGAGAGATAGACGAACGCATCCGCGGCGACGACGAGATTCGCGCTTGCATCAGCCTTGCCCTGCAGGCCATCGATCATGTCGGCGACTTCGAGCTCGGCATAGAGCCCGGTGGCGCGCGCCTCCTTGATCATGCCGGGCGACAGATCGATGCCGATGAAATGATCGACCTGTTTTGCGAACGCGGCCGCCGCAAGCCCAGTGCCGCAGCCGAGATCGATGGTGCGCTTGAAAAACGCGGGCTTCTTCGCGGCGACGCGCGCGGCCAGCACCGCCTTGAAGATCAGCGACGGCGCGCGATAGCCGAGATCGTTGATCAGCGCGTGCTCGAAGCGCGGCGCGTATTGGTCGAACAGCGCCTGCACATAGGCCTTGGGCATCTCCGCCATCTCTGTGTCGCCGAGCCGTATCAGATGCAGGCCGGCGCCGTGCTGATCCCCGGGGTCGGACTCGCGCGCTTTGCGGAATGCTGCGATCGCCTTGTCGCGCTCGCCGAGCTGCTGGCGGATTTCGCCGAGCGTGAACCAGGCCGAGGTGAAATTCGGCGCCAGCTCGATCGCCTGTTCGATGAGATCGGCGGCGGCGGGCAAATCGCCCTTGAGCTGGAGGTCGCGCGCGAACTCGAAACGGCGGTCGGCCATGAGATCGCCGGAGGTCAGAAACAGGCGGAGCGGCATTGGGAACCAGGAAGCGAAGCGTGTGATGACTCGAAGATGCGGTGGTGCGACCTATATATCAGGCCATGCGCCCGCAAGACATCCTGCTGCCAACTGCTGACGGCCTGTGCTGCAAATCCGGCGGCTTCCATATCGATCCCGTCCGCCCGGTCGACCGGGCCGTGATCACCCACGGCCATTCCGACCATGCCCGCGCCGGCCATGGCGCGGTGCTGGCGACGCAGGAAACGCTGGACATGATGCGGCTGCGCTATGGCGAGAATTTTGCTGGCTCGACGCAGGCCATCAGCTATGGCGAGGAGATCCGGCTCGGCGACGTCACCGTCAAATTCCACCCGGCCGGCCATGTGCTGGGCTCGGCGCAGATCGCCGTCACCTGCAAAGACACCTGCATCGTCGCCTCCGGCGACTACAAGGACGCGCCCGACCCGACCTGCGTCCCGTTCGAGCTGGTGCCCTGCGACGTCTTCATTACCGAGGCCACGTTTGGCCTGCCGGTGTTTCGCCATGGCGATGCGGCCCTTGAGGTGAAGAAGCTGCTGGCCTCCGCCGCTTTGTTTCCCGAGCGCGCGCATCTCGTCGGAGCCTATTCGCTCGGCAAGGCGCAGCGCGTAATCGCGCTGCTGCGCCTTGCCGGCTATGACGCGCCGATCTACCTGCACGGCGCGATGGAGAAGATCACGTCCTACTACCAGAGCCGCGGCATCGGCCTCGGCGAGCTGCGGCCGGCGGCGGGCATGAAGAAGGCGGCGCTGGCCGGCACCATCACGCTCGCACCGCCGTCGGCGACGTCTGATATCTGGGCTCGGCGCTTCCCCGACCCGGTCACCGCCTTCGCCTCGGGTTGGATGCGCGTGCGCGCCCGCGCGCGACAGGGTGGCGTCGAATTGCCGCTGGTGATCTCCGACCACGCCGATTGGGACGGTCTCACCACGACGATCGCGGCAACCGGCGCGGGCGAGATCTGGGTCACCCACGGCCAGGAAGACGCGCTGGTGCATTGGTGCAAGTCGCAGGGTTTGCGGGCACAGCCGCTCGATCTCGTCGGCTATGGCGAGGAGGAGGAAAGCGAGCCGCCGGTTCGGGGCGAGGCCGAGGCATGAACCGCTTCGCCGAACTCCTGGACCGCCTCGCCTATGAGCCCGGGCGCAACAACAAGCTGCGGCTGATCACCGGCTATTTCCGCGAGGTCGGCGATCCCGACCGCGGCTATGCACTGGCCGCGCTCACCGGCGCGCTGAGCTTCAAGCACGCCAAGCCCGCGCTGATCCGCGACCTCATCGCGTCGCGCACGGATGAGGTGCTGTTCGGGTTGAGCTACGATTACGTCGGCGATCTCTCGGAGACGGTGGCGCTGATGTGGCCGAAGGCGGCGATGGCCGCCCACAATAACCCGCCGCCCCCTAGCCTCACCGAAGTGGTCACCACACTCCGCACGCTCGGGAAGACCGAGTTGCCAAAGCTGCTCGAACGCTGGCTCGACGAGCTCGACGAGACCGGCCGCTGGGCGCTGCTGAAGCTCGTCACCGGCGCATTGCGCATCGGCATCTCCGCGCGCCTGGCGAAGACCGCGGCCGCCGCGCTCGGCGACAAGGACCCGCATGAGGTCGAGCTGATCTGGCCGGGTCTCGCGCCGCCTTATCTCGACCTGTTCGCCTGGCTGGAAGGGCGCACCGAAAAGCCGGTCAATCGCGATCCCGCACCGTTCCGGCCGGTGATGCTGGCGCATGCGATCGAGGACAGCGATTTCCAAAACCTCGATCCCGCCGACTACGTCGCCGAATGGAAGTGGGACGGCATCCGCGTGCAGGCGGTCGCGGGCCGTGACGAGCACGGGCAGATCACGGCTCGGCTTTATTCTCGCACCGGCGAGGACATCACGCGGAGCTTTCCGGATCTGGTGCCGTCGCTGCGCCTGCCCGGCGCGATCGACGGCGAGCTGCTGATCCTGCGCGAAGGTCGCGTACAGAGCTTTAACGTTCTGCAGCAGCGCCTTAACCGCAAGGTCGTGTCGCCAAAGCTGATCAAGGAGTTTCCGATCCACCTCCGCGCCTACGATCTCCTCGGCGATGACGAAAACGACCTGCGCGAGCTGCCGTTCGCCGAGCGGCGAGAACGGCTCGAGGCCTTCATCGCAAAGCTCGACAACCCCCGCATCGACCTCTCAGCGACGATCACCTTCGCGAGCTGGCAGGCGCTGACCGCCGCGCGCGCCGATCCCGCGAGCGCCGGCGCGGGCGAGGATGCCGACGCTGTCGAGGGCGTGATGCTCAAGCGGCGCGATGCGCCCTATCTGCCGGGACGGCCGAAGGGGCAGTGGTGGAAGTGGAAGCGCGATCCGCACATCATCGATGCCGTGCTGATGTATGCGCAGCGCGGCCACGGCAAGCGGTCGTCCTATTATTCCGATTACACCTTTGGCGTCTGGACCGAGACCGAGAACGGCGACGAGCTGGTGCCGGTCGGAAAAGCCTATTTCGGCTTCACCGACGAGGAGCTGCTCCAGATCGACCGCTTCGTCCGCCGCAACACAACCGAAAAGTTCGGCCCCGTCCGCCATGTCGTGCACGAGGGCGACAAGGGGCTGGTGCTGGAGGTCGCCTTCGAGGGGCTGCAGCGCTCGCCGCGGCACAAATCCGGCGTCGCGATGCGCTTTCCCCGTATCAGTCGCTTGCGCTGGGACAAGCCGCCGCGGGAAGCCGACCGACTGGAAACGCTGGAAAAAATGTTGAAAGCGGAGGCGGCGGAGGTTGAGGCTTGAGGCGTGGCAGGTGCGCCCCCTCTCCCGCTTGCCCGAAAACAGCAACGCCGTAGCCCGGATGGAGCGCAGCGCAATCCGGGGCCCCTCTCGCCTGCTGCACGAACCCGGATTTCGCTGCGCTCCATCCGGGCTACAATTAAAACGCGGTAAGCTGATTGACGGTCCGGTCGGGGTTCCCCATGTCCCCCGCCGTGACCTATAATCCGGGCGAATCCGCCCAAGGAGTTTGAGATGGCCCACGACGTCAGAGATTTGCCGGCCGGCCGCAGTGATGGCCTGCACCGCTTTCTCGGCGGCTCGCCGCTGGCGGTCGCGTTTCGCCTGGTGCTGCTCTCGATCCTGGTCGGCGTCGTGCTGGCCGCGATCGGCTTCGATCCCTGGAACATCATCTACAGCATCCGCCTGCTGTTCCAGCGGCTGTGGGATCTCGGCTTCGATGCCGTGAACTGGCTGTGGCGCTACTTCCTGCTCGGCGCAGTCATCGTGATCCCGATCTGGCTGCTGATGCGCGTGTTCGGCTCGCCGCGCGGCCGCTAGCCGAAGAGCGCGGGCGATGCAATTGCACCATGTCGGCCGTGATGGTGCAATCGGGCGTTTGGTCGGGTAGACGAAGCTGATGCACGCGCCCGTTCATCCCAAAATCGGCAGTCGCCAGGTCTTCACCATCGCGGGCCCTGCGATGGTCGCGAACCTCACCACGCCGCTGATCGGCGTGGTCTCGACCACCGCGATCGGCCGGCTCGACGATGCCGCGCTGCTCGGCGGCGTCGCGATGGCCTCCGTCATCTTCGACTGCCTGTTCTGGCTGTTCGGCTTCCTGCGCATGAGCACGCTCGCCTTCACCGCGCAGGCGCTCGGCGCGGGCGAGACCCGCGAGCAGACGGTGATCCTGGTGCGCAGCTTCATCGTCGCCGGCCTGATCGGCGGCGCATTGATTGCGCTGCAATTGCCGCTGGCCGGCGCACTGTTCGATCTGATGGGCGGCAGCGAGGGCGTGACGCGCGCCGCGAAAACCTATTTCATGATCCGGATCTGGTCGTCGCCGTTCGCGTTCGCCAACTACGTCATTCTCGGCTGGCTGGTCGGACAGGCCCGCGCCAATCCGGCGCTCGCGCTTCAGGTCGTCATCAACCTCATCAACATGGCCGCGACGATTCTGCTGGTGCTGGTCTACGACACCGGAATCGCCGGCGCTGCGATCGCCGCGCTGCTGTCGGAGGGCATCGGTTTCGTGCTCGGCGTCATCGTCTGCCGGCGCTATGCGCATGGCGGCTTTGCCGTTCCCCGCGCAACGCTGTTCGATCGCGCCAAGCTGATGCGGCTGCTGGCTGTCAACTCCGACATCATGATCCGCACCGCGGCGCTGATCACCGTGTTCCTGTTCTTCACCGCCAAGGGCGCGCGCGCCGGCGACGTCACGCTGGCGGCGAACTCCGTGCTCAACAATTTCCTGCTGGTCAGCGCCTTCTTCCTTGACGGCCTTGCCAACGCCGCCCAGCAGCTCTGCGGCCGCACCTTTGGCGCCCGCGATGCCAAAGGCTTTGCCGATTCGACCCGGCTGGTGCTGCTGTGGGGCCTCGGCTTCGCGATGGTCGTCGCGGTGCTGTTCGCGCTGTTCGGGCCGAACCTGATCAATTTCATGACCGCGAGCGAGGACGTCCGCCGCGCCGCGCGGGACTTCCTGCCGTTCATCGTGCTGGCGCCGATCCCCGGCGTGTTCGCGTTCGGCTTCGACGGCATCTTTGTCGGCGCGACCTGGGCGCGCGAGATGCGCAATCTGATGCTGGCCTCGCTCGCGATTTTCTTAGGGGTGTGGTGGGCGCTGCAATCCTACGGCAATGCCGGGCTATGGTGCGCGCTGATTGCGTTCTATGTCGCGCGCGGCGGATTGCAGGGCGCGCGGTATCCGGCGCTATACCGGGCGACGTTCTCTTCTCCCTCGCCCCGCCTGCGGGGAGAGGGTCGGGGTGAGGGGGACTCTCCGCGAGGACAGTAAGAGTTGGACTCGCGGAGAGTCCCCCTCACCCGGAATTTGCTCTCGCAAATTCCGGCCTCTCCCCGCACGCGGGGAGAGGCGAAGAGCTTACATCCCCGGCCAGTCTTCCGCCGTCAGCGTCGCCGCATCGGCACCGACGATCTCCGACAGCGAATCCCGCCCTGTGCGCAACAGCGTCGACGTCAGATCGCGCTTGATCTCGTCGACGAGGCCGAGGCCCTTGTAGACCAGCGACGAATAGAGCTGGATCAGGCTCGCGCCCGCGCGGATCTTCGTCAGCGCGGCTCCGCCGGAGTCCACGCCTCCGACACCGATCAAGGGGAATGCGCCCTCGACGCGCACATAGGTCTCCGCGACCATGCGCGTCGACAGGCGGAACAGCGGCCGGCCCGACAGGCCGCCCTGCGCTTTCGCGCGCATCTCCTCGCGCAGCGTGCTCGGCCGCGCGATCGTCGTGTTCGACACGATCATGCCGTCGACCTTGCGCGAGCGCGCGACCTGCACGACGTCGTCGAGCTGGGCGAGGCTCAGATCAGGCGCGATCTTCAGCAGCACCGGCGTATCGCCGGCCTTCTGCCTGACACGTTCGCGGGCGTCGATCACGCGGCCGAGCAGATCGTCGAGCAGCGCGCCTTCCTGCAAATTGCGCAGGCCCGGCGTGTTCGGCGAGGAAACGTTGACGGTGAAATAGCTCGCCACCGGCGCAAAGGTCTCGATCAGCTTGACGTAGTCGGCGACACGGTCAGGCGAATCCTTGTTGGCGCCGACATTGACGCCGACGATGCCGCCGTTCGCCGCGCGCGCGGCGAGTCGGCGCAATGCGACCTCGGCACCGTCATTGTTGAAGCCCATGCGGTTGATGACCGCTTCGTCGCGCTCGAGCCGAAACAGCCGCGGACGCGGATTGCCGGCCTGCGGCTTCGGCGTGACAGAGCCAATCTCGACGAAGCCGAAGCCGAGCCGCAGCAGCGGATCGGGCACTTCCGCGCTCTTGTCGAAGCCCGCAGCCATGCCGATCGGGTTGGGAAAGTTGAGCCCGAAAGCGCGCACCGCAAGCTTGGGATCATCGGTGCGCGGCTTCACCGGCGGCAGGAAGCGCAGGCCCTGGATGGCGAGCCGGTGCGCATCTTCCGGATCGAGCCAGCGCAACACCGGCAGCGAGAATGCATCGAAAGCGCGGATCACGGGGCAAGCTCCGGGGTGTCGTGGCCGCCATCGGAGCGCATGTTGAGGTTCATCACCGAGAGCACCGCGCCGAGATCGAGCTCGCCATAGAGGTGCGGAAACAGCTCCTCATTGCGTGAGCGCTCCCAGCGCAGTTCGCGGCCGAGCGCGTCGCCGTCGACCTCGACCAGGAACAGCGCGCGCTGGCCGAAATAATGCTTGCGCAGGGTCTCCGGAACCTGGGCGGCCGTCGAGAAATGGATGAATCCGTCGCGCGCGTCATCCGCGCTGCCGCTGTACACGCCCTGCCGTTCCGCCTCGCGCCAGGCCGAGGCCGGACAGATTTTGTAGATCTTGACCACCGCTAGCGGAGCCCTTTGAGTCTCTTGGGGTTTTTCGTCTCTTGCGGGTCTAAAACCCGGCGCGACCGTAAAGGCCGCTCCCTCCGAACTCAAGAGTTTGCCATCGCCCCTTGCGCGAAAAACGGAAAACCGGTTGATTTGAGGACAGTTTTCCTGAGTTGCGACGGGCTGGACCTTCCATGGTCAAACAGGCCAAAGCGCAGAGGATGCTGACCCACGACCAGGTCTGGGCCGCGCTGGACCTATTGGCCGCGCGCGCCGGGCTGTCGTCATCCGGCCTCGCCAAGAGGGCCGGGCTCGACCCCACCACCTTCAACAAGTCCAAGCGCGTCACCTCCGACGGCCGCGCGCGCTGGCCCTCGACCGAATCGATCGCGAAGGCACTGGCGGCCGCGGAGTCCTCGATCGACATTTTCGCCAGGCTGATCGGCGACGATAGCGGCGACGGCCGCGTCGTGCCGCTGCTCGGCTTCGCGCAGGCCGCTGTGAGCGGAGCATTCGACGAATCCGGCTTTCCATCCGGCAAAGGCTGGAGCGAGATCGCGCTGCCGACCGCCGAGGACAACCACGCCTTTGCGCTGGAGATTTCCGGCGACGCACTGGCGCCCGCCTATCGCGACGGCGATGTCATCCTGGTCTCGCCTGGCGCACCGATCCGCAAGGGCGATCGTGTGGTGGTGAAGACGAGGGCGGGCGAGGTGATGCTCGCCGTGCTCAGGCGCCGCTCGGCGAAGGTAGTGGAATTACAGCCGCTGGACGCGACGCAAGGAGAGCGCACGATGGCGGCGGGTGATGTCGCCTGGATCGCAAGGATCGTGTGGGCGAGCCAGTGAGGAGACGTTCAGCAGCCGCCACACGCTCGGTGTCGTCCCGGCGAACTCAGGGGACCCATAACCACAGGGAGAAGTTTGGCGAAGAGTAGCAGTTACGCTCTCTTCGGTATGAAGACCGCCATTCCTCGGTAGATCACGCGGTTTGGGTCCCGGCCTTCGCCGGGACGACAGCGGAGTATGGAGCGACGAGCAACTCTCCCTCACGCACTCCTTGCCAGCGCGCCGTCGATCATGTTGACCGCGTTCTGCACGCCATACACCGCGACGAACGAGCCGAAGCGCGGGCCCTTCTCCTGGCCGAGTAGCACCTGATAGAGCATGTTGAACCAGTCGAGCGTGACGCCGGGGCGGCCGTCCTTGCCCTTCTTGACCTGGTCGAGGAACGGCTCGCGGCGGCCGATCTCGTAGACGACGTTCTGGATGTCCTCGGCCGAGGATTCCTGCGGCAGCTGCGACAGCGCGTCGCGCAGATCCTGCAGCGCGGCGCGCTCGACGTCGGTCGGTTGGCGGAACTGCTTCGTCGGCGCAACGAAGTCGCGGTAGTAGTTGATGGCATAACCGACCATCGCATCGAGCTTCGGATGCGTCTGGGGGCTTACACCGGGACGATAGCGGCCGATAAAGCCCCACAGAGTCTCTGCATTCTCCGCATTGGACGACGACACCAGCGTCAGCAGAAGCTGGAACGTCACGGGCATGTCGCCCTGCGGCGGATGGCCGTGGTGGATGTGCCAAACGGGATTGCCGAGCTGCTGCTTGTCATCCTGCTTGGGGAAGCCATCAATGAATTGCTGATAATCGTCGACCTGGCGCGGGATGACGTCGAAAAACAACCGCTTCGCCGCCTTCGGCTCGCGATACATGAACAGCGTCAGCGATTCCGGCGAGGCATAGCGCAGCCATTCGTCGATGGTGAGGCCATTGCCCTTCGACTTCGAGATCTTCTGGCCCTTCTCGTCGAGGAAGAGCTCGTAGTTGAAGCCTTCGGGCGGCGTGGCGCCGAGCGCCTTCGCAATCGCGCCGGAGAGTTTTACGGAATCGATCAGGTCCTTGCCGGCCATCTCATAGTCGACGCCGAGCGCGACCCAGCGCATCGCCCAGTCGGCCTTCCATTGACACTTGACGTTGCCGCCAGTGACGGGCGTCTCGACTTCCTCGTTCGTGTCAGGGTCGACATACGTCACGGTGCCCGCAGCGACGTCGCGGCGGATCATCGGCACTTGCAGCACCACGCCTGACGTCTTGCTGATGGGGAGGAACGGCGAATAGGTGGCGCGGCGATCGGGCCCGAGCGTCGGCAGGATGATCTCCATCACCTTGTCGTAGGCGGCGAGCATCTTCAGCAGCGTCGCATCGAAACGGCCCGACTTGTAATAGACGGTCGAGCTGGCGAACTCGTAGTCGAAGCCGAAATGATCCAGGAACGCGCGCAGGCGCGCGTTGTTGGCATCACCGAACGACGGATGCTCGTTCGAGAAGGGATCGGGCACCGCGGTGAGCGGCCGGCCCAGATATTGCGCCAGCAGATCCTTGTTCGGCACGTTGTCCGGCACCTTGCGGAAGCCGTCCATGTCGTCGGAGAAGGCGAGCAGGCGCGTCTTGATCTTGTCCTCGGTCAGCACGCGGAAGGCATGGCGCACCATCGAGGTGCGCGCGACCTCGCCGAAAGTGCCGATATGCGGCAGACCGGACGGACCATAGCCGGTCTCGAACAGCACCTCGTCCTTCGGGCTTTTCTTTAGGCGCGCGACAATCGCCTTCGCCTGCTCGAACGGCCAGGCGTTGGATTGTTCAGCAAGCGCACGAAGATCGCTCGGGCTCATGTTAGGATCGATAACGGACATCAAGGGGCCTCCGGGCCGCGGAAAATAGCGATTTCCGGGCAGAATGCAAAAGTTGGTGCGGCGGTCGCCGCTCTTACTCCCTCGCCCCGTTCTTACGGGCAGAGGGTTGGGGTGAGGGGCTGCTTCCGCAATGACGGTGAGAATTGGACTCGCGGAGAGTCCCCTCACCCGGAATTTGCTCTCGCAAATTCCGGCCTCTCCCCGCACGCGGGGAGAGGCGAAGAATTCAAAACGGGCTCACCGAAAAATACCGCAGCCACAGATCGGTGTAGCGGCCTTTTTCCCAGATACGGAACAGGGCCCAGTTCAGCGCCTGGCGCAGCACGTCGTTGCCCTTGCGCACGGCGATGCCGATGCCTTCGCCGAAGAAGCGGCTCTCGACGAAGGGGCCGCCGGAGAAGGCGCAGCAATCGCCGGAATCGGTGCCGTTGATCCAGAACGCCAGCGAGATGGCGTCGCCGAAGATGAAATCGACCTCGCCCTTGCGGAGCGCGGCGCGCAACGCATCGTCGTTAGGATAGCCGTGCAGCTCGGCGTCGGTGAACATCGCCTTGAGATAGGCCTCATGCGCGGAGCCCGCGATGACGCCGACCTTCTTGCCTTCGAGATATTCGGGCCGGATCTCCGGCATCACCGCATCCTTGCGCGAGGCGAAACGCGCCGGCACGCGGTAATAGGGATCGGTGAAATCGACGCGCGCGCGCAGCTGCGGGCTCACCGCCATGGACGCAATGATCGCATCGCCCCGGTTCGAGGTGAGCGCATCGACCAACGTCTCGAAGCGGCGCATCTGCACGGTGCAGGTGACCTTGATCTCTTCACAAAGAGAACGCGCGAGATCGACGTTGAAGCCGGCCGGATTGCCGTCGGCGCCGGTGTAGTTGAACGGCGGGTAGTCGGTCTCGGTCAGGAAGCGGATCACGGTCAGACGCGACAGGTCGGGCCGTTCCGGGCGCCGCCGCGGGTCCCAGAAGCCGGGCACGGCCTGGGGGGCGGCTTGAGGCCCGGCTTGAGGCGCGGCTTGGGTCGTGGCCTGAGGCGCCGCCGGCGGCTGCTTGGCAGGCGCCTGCGCGCGTGCGCCGGGCAGGCTCGCGAGCAGGCACGCCGCGACAGTCAGCCCCCTCAGCAAGCCACGGGCAGATTTGGACGATTTCGCCTGTTGCGATGGAGCCATCGGCCGGAAATAAACGAATTTCATTGGGATCGGAGGGCCTTATAGACCATCCGGCCGGGAACGCGAGCGCCGATTGCAGTTAGCTGGAGGCCTCAGAGATACCGCTTCAGCTCGGTCGCGGCCTCTTCCGGGGTCCGCTTCAGGTTGAACGGCGAGACGAAACGGCCGTCGCGGTCCATCAGGTAGATCAGCGCGGTGTGGTCCATGGTGTAGTCGCCATCCTTGGTCGGGACCTTTTTGGCGTAGACCCGGTAGGAGGTGATCACCTTGGCGGTCTCGGCGGGATCGCCGCTCAGCCCCTCAAGATGCGGATCGAAGCTCGAGAGGTAGTCCTTCATGGTCGCGGGCGTGTCGCGCTCGGGGTCGACCGAGATAAAGACGGCGTTGACCTTGTCGGCATCCTTGCCCATCGCCCGCAGCACTTCCGACATCTCGAACAGCGAGGTCGGGCAGACGTCAGGGCAATGGGTGTAGCCGAAGAAGATCAGGGTCGGCTTGCCCTTGAGATTCTTGTCCGTGAAGGCCTTGCCGGCCTGATCGGTGAGCTGGAACGGGCCGCCGATCGCGGCCGGCTGCGCCACCTTGCTGACCCCGCCCATGGCCCAGAACAGCACCAGCAGACCGACGACGAGGCTTGAGGCGAAGGCGGTCGCGATCACCAGCGGACGGGCAGTGGAGCTCATGAACGAAAACTTCCTGTCGCGGATCAGAAGCAGGCGGCAAAGCCGGTCCTGATCATTTCGAAGAACACCTGGGAGCCGTAATGGAACCAGAGCGCGAGCGCGCCGGTCACCATCACCCCACCGACACAAGCGCCGGCCCACAACAGCACGGAAGACGTGCGCCCGGCATTGGGCGAATTGTCCTCTAGCGAATGTGCCGGTTGCGCTGGTTGAGCCATGACAAGGATCGGGTTCCCTGCCTTTGAAATAGGCGCTCGCGCGCGAGCGGGCAAGCGGAACGGGACCAGCGGAGATCACGTGGTGGTGCTCTCCCTCTCCCCGCAAGCGGGGAGAGGGAGAGCAAGAGCGGTGAATGAGTGTGAGAGCTTACCTGGCCGAGGGCTTGATCGCCGAAGCCTGCGCGTCGAGATAGCAGGGCTTGTACATGGCCTGGAGCTGCCTGCCCTTCAGGAACAGCATGTGCGGCGTGAGGCCGCCGCGCTGCGAGATCCAGCGCTTCACCTGCGAGGGATACATCGCGTAGAGCATCTGGGTCGCCTCAGTGTTGGTCACGGCGCGACCATTGGTGCCAAAATCCCAGGCGGCGTGGAAGCCGAGCGTCGCGTGCGAGGTGACGCAGATGCGGTCGTGCGGGATGGCGCCGAGGACGATGGTGCAGGCTGAGGCGCAGAGGCCGTCGATGATGACGGTGTCGCCGGACTGGCGCAGGTCCTGGTATTTGTCGACGTAGGTTCCGATCCGGCCGCCGCGGTCATCCGCGATCCGGACCACAGCGTGAGACGCCCCCATGCAAGCGACCAGGAGAACCGCCGCAAGCAACCCCATCAGAAACTTCATTGGCCCCCGCCCCAGTCGTTTTCGAATCTGCGCGTCAGGTGGTGATGCGCGCCTAGCGTCGGTCGACTCCGTGGTTTTGTCTAGGCACGCCAGCTCACTCAAAACAAATTCAAATCCAGTGTTGCGTCCGCGCTGCACTCAGGCTCGCCCAATCCCAAAGTGGAACAAGTTAACGATGTCTTACGCGACAAGCCCTTGATCTCAGTTGCAACCGCTGGCTTCAATCCGGGCAACTACAGGGGGGAACTCATGGCCGGGCATTCGACTGAGCAGGCTGACGTCATTGTCGTCGGCGGAGGACTATCGGGACTGGTGGCGGCGACCGAGATTGCCGATGCCGGCAAGCGTGTGATCGTCGTCGACCAGGAGGGCGAGCAGTCGCTCGGCGGCCAGGCGTTCTGGTCATTCGGCGGATTGTTTCTGGTGAACTCGCCGGAGCAGCGCCGGCTCGGCATCAAGGACTCCGTCGACCTCGCGATGCAGGACTGGCTCGGCACCGCCGGCTTCGACCGCGACGAGGACTTTTGGCCGCGCAAATGGGCCGAGGCCTATGTGGCGTTCGCGGCCGGCGAGAAGCGCGACTGGCTGCGCGCGATGGGGCATCGCATCTTCCCGGTGGTCGGCTGGGCCGAGCGCGGCGGCTACGACGCGATGGGCCACGGCAATTCGGTGCCGCGCTTTCACGTCACCTGGGGCACCGGCCCCGGCATCGTCGAGCCGTTCGAGCGCCGCGCGCGCGAGGCCGCCAACAGCGGACGGCTGATCTTCAAGTTCCGCCATCGCGTCGACGCGCTCTCCATCACCAACGGCACGGTGGACGGCGTCAGCGGCGCCGTTCTCGCGCCCGACAATGTCGAGCGCGGCAAGAGCTCGTCACGCAACGTCGTCGGCGAGTTTGCGCTGAAGGCGCAAGCCGTGATCGTGGCGTCCGGCGGCATCGGCGGCAATCATGATCTGGTGCGCGCGAACTGGCCGAAGCGGCTCGGCGAGCCGCCAAAGTTCATGATCTCGGGCGTGCCCGAGCATGTCGACGGCCGCATGATCGGCATCACCGAGAAGGCAGGCGCGCGGCTGATCAACCGCGACCGCATGTGGCACTATGTCGAGGGCATCCAGAACTGGTCACCGATCTGGCCGCGCCACGGCATCCGCATCCTGCCCGGCCCCTCCTCGATGTGGTTCGACGCCACAGGCATGCGGTTGCCGGCGCCGTTGTTCCCCGGTTCCGACACGCTCGGCCAGCTCAAATACATCATGTCGACCGGCTACGATTATTCCTGGTTCGTCCTGACGCAGGCCATCATCAAGAAGGAATTTGCGCTGTCGGGCTCGGAGCAGAATCCGGATCTCACGGGCAAGAGCTGGCGGATGACCTTGCGCCGCGCCACCAACAAGGGCGCGCCGGCGCCGGTGGAGGCGTTCAAGAGCCATGGTGTCGACTTCATCGTGCGCGACAAGATCGAGGATCTCGTTGCGGAGATGAACAAGCTCTCCGGCAATGATCTGCTCAAGCTCGATGAGATCCGGATGCAGATCGAGGCGCGGGACCGCGAGATCGCCAACCCTTACGTCAAGGATGCTCAGGTGATGAACATCCACAATGCGCGGCGTTACATCGGCGACAGACTGATCCGCACGGCGTCGCCGCACCGCATTCTCGATCCGGCGCAGGGGCCGCTGATCGCGGTCAAGCTCAACATCCTCACCCGCAAGACGCTGGGCGGCTTCGAGACCGATCTCGACTCGCGCGTGTTCGGCAGCGAGGGACAGATCATTCCCGGCCTCTATGCGGTCGGCGAAGCCGCCGGCTTCGGCGGCGGCGGCGTGCACGGCTATCGCTCGCTGGAGGGTACGTTTCTCGGCGGCTGTCTGTTCTCGGGCCGCAATGCGGGCCGCGCGGCGGCGAAAGCGGTGGGATAGATCATGAAGGTCGCAACCGGCCTGCTCGGGCCGCAGAACGGCGATATCGACGGCGCCGAGACGATTTGGGCTTTCTTCAGCCAGTTTCGTTGAATGAACGCATGCGTTGCTCGTGGTGCATGCACTGGCGGGGTGGCACCGCGCGGGGTGCTGGGCTAGACAGGGCCGCCATTCCCACTAGGAGATCCCCCCAATGAGCATCCAGCGTTTTGAAACCGGCCCGCGCATGAGCCAGGTCGTCGTGCACGGCAACACCGTCTATCTCGCCGGTGTCGTCGCCAACAACGCGGCCGGCGAAAGCGTGACCAAGCAGACCCAGGACATCCTGAAGACCATCGACGGCCATCTCGCCAAGGCCGGCACCGACAAGTCGAAGCTGCTGTCGGCCACGATCTACATCACCGACATGAAGACGTTCCAGGAAATGAACGCCGTGTGGGACGGCTGGGTGTCGCCCGGCAACACCCCGGCCCGCGCCACCGTCGAAGCCAAGCTGGCCGCGCCGCAATACACGGTCGAGATCATGGTGACCGCTGCGAAGTAAATTCGCGCGGAACCAACATGCGACAGGAGCGCGATGAGACCATCATCGCGCTCCTTTTTTTTTGCGGCCGCATGATCTCCGAGGTAATCGATCCTCGCGTGCGAAGCTTCGATAGTCAGGTCAGCCGAACCACACGGCGCTATCGAAGGAGAGTCTCATGACCGACCACGCCACCATCGCCCAAAGCTACATCGATCTCTGGAACGAGCGCGCACAAAATCGCCGCCGCGAGCTGCTCAGCGAGAACTGGACGGCGGATGCGAGCTATGTCGATCCGCTGATGAAGGGGGACGGCCGGGACGGCATCGATGCCCTGATATCAGGCGTGCAGCAGCGCTTTCCGGATTTCAAGTTCAGCCTGATCGGCGAGCCCAACGGCTACGGCGACCATGTCCGCTTCTCGTGGGGACTTGGTCCCGATGGTGTCGACAGCCCGATCAAGGGCACGGATTTCGCCGTGCTGAAAGACGGGCGGATCAAGAGCATCACGGGATTTCTGGATCAGGTGCCTGCTGGCGCGTGAGCGATGTTCATTGCTGCGCCCTCTCCCCTTGTGGGAGAGGGCAGCTCCGCTCATAGACACGGACGCACTAGGGTGAGGGGTCTCTCTCTGCGAGTGAACCTCTTACATTGGAGTTTGCTGAGGCAACCCCTCATCCGGCGCTTCGCGCCACCTTCTCCCACAGGGGGAGAAGGGGCAGCGAATTCGCGGCTCAGCTAACTGGCAGCCGATACGCCCGCTTCGCGTTCACCCCAAACGCCTTCTCGCGCACGCTTGCACCCAGCTTCGCCAGGCACGCCTCCAGCGCGCTCTTGATCTCGCCGTAGCTGCCCGCCAGCAGGCACACCGGCCAGTCCGAGCCGAAGATCAGGCGGTCCTCGCCAAAGCAATTCGCGACATGCTGGACGAACGGAAACAGCCGCTCGGCGTCCCAGTCGGTCCATTTGGCTTCCGTCGCGAGACCCGAGACCTTGCACCAGACATTGCTGCAGGCCGCAAGCGACGCGATGCGGTCGGACCATTCGGCACTGCCGCCATCGGCGATCGGCGGCTTTGCGGCGTGGTCGAGCACGAAGCGTGCCTGCGGAAAGGCTTTTGCGGTTGCGATCGCGGCGGGGAGCTCGCGGGTACGGACCAGAAGATCGTAAGTGAGATCGCGGGCGAACACGGCCGCCAGTCCCCGCTGGACGTCCGCGCGCAACAGCCAGTCGGGATCGGCCTCGTCGTGGACCTGGTGGCGGATACCGACCAGCTTTGCGCCGCCCGGCAAGCCGCGTAGCCGATCAAGCGTATCGCCGAGCGCGGCATCGGTCAGATCGGCCCAGCCGACCACACCGATGACGGAGGGCGTGGCATGCGCGGTCCGCAAGAATTCCTCGGTCTCCGCGAGCGACGAGCGGCATTGCACCACGATGCTTGCGTCAATGCCGTTCGCCTTCAAGAGCGGAGCAAGATCGGCGGGGCCGAAGGCGCGGCGGATCGGCGTGAGCTCAGGCGCCTCCATCCAGGGATAGTCGGCGCGCGCGGGATCCCAGAAATGCTGGTGGGCGTCGATGAGCATGCGTCATGCTCCGCCCGGCAGCGGCGATCGCGCGTCGACGAGGTTTTTCGCACGCAGCTCCTGCCAGAAGGCTTGCGGCACCGCGCGCTCCGACATTGCGATGTTGTCGGCGACCTCTGCAGCGTTGCGCGCGCCCATCACGGCGACCGTCACGGCCGGATTGGCCATACAGAACTGAAGCGCAGCGGCCTTCAGCTCGGTGCCGTGCTTGCGGCAGAGTTCGTCAAGCGCGAGCGCGCGCGCCACGAGCGCCGCGTCGGCGTCCTGATAGTTGAACTTCGCGCCGGTGTGCGGATTGGCCAGAATGCCGCTGTTGTAGATGCCGCCGAGCAGGATGCCGATGTTCTTGGCCGCGCAGACCGGAAACAGTGCATCCAGCGCGCCCTGGTCGAGCAGCGTGTAGCGGCCGGCGAGCAGGAAGCAGTCGACCGGCACGGCTTCGGCGAAACGCGTGAGCATCTCCGACTGATTCATGCCGGAACCGATCGCCTTGACCGTACCGTCGTCGCGCAGGCGCATCAACGCGCGGAAGGCACCATTGATGGCCGCGTCATAGTGATCGTCGGGATCGTGCACGAGCAGCACGTCGACGCGATCGAGCCCGAGGCGGTCGAGACTTTCCTCGACCGATCGCATCACGCCATCATAGCTGAAATCGAATTGCGGCCGCAGCGCCGGCGCGCCCTTGTAGTGATCATCCTCAGGCGAACTTGCATCCGGACGCAGCAGCCGACCGACCTTGGTCGAGATGGCAAAGGAGTCCCGTTTCTGCTGGCGCAGGAAAGCGCCCAAGCGGCGCTCGGCGAGGCCAAAGCCGTAGAGCGGCGCGGTGTCGTAGAAGCGGACGCCAAGCGACCAGGCCTTCGCGACGGTGGCTTCCGCGTCTGCATCGCTGACGGCCGAAAACAGGCCGCCGAGTGGCGCCGAGCCGAGGCCGATTGCGGTGACGTCGAGATTGTTAGCTAGCCGCGCCTTTTTCATCTTATTCACCTTGCGAGCTCCCTTCCTTCTCCCCTTGTGGGAGAAGGTGCCTTGCCGAAGGCAAGGCGGATGAGGGGTTCTCTCCGCGCATATCATACGAGCTGGATTCGCGGAGAGAACCCCTCACCCGGCTTCGCTACGCGAAGCCACCCTCTCCCACAAGGGGAGAGGGTGGTCAGCGCAGGAACGTTGGGCTGGTAACATTCCTACTTCAACAGTTGAGCGACGTTATCCTTCGTCACCAGGTCGAGGCCGGTATAGATCACTTCCGGAACCTTCTGGCCCTTCTTGATCGCCAGCAGGGTGTCCATCGACTTCTCGCCCATTTCGAACGGACGCTGGCCGGTGAGCGCGTTGGAGTAGCCGTCGCGCAGCAGTTCGAGCTGCATCTTCAGCGTATCGGCGACGACGAGCGTGAACTTGCCGGCGTCGATATCCTTCTTGTTCTTGTTGACGAAAGCCTTGAAACCTTCCGGCGCGAACATCGGCCAGCCACCGACCGGGATGATCGCGGCAAGGTCGGGCGTTGCGGTGCGCAGGTCCGACATCTGCTGGATCGCGAGCGTGAAATCGTCGTTGCAGAAGGTCGGCGAACCCTGGACCTCGACCCATTTCGAGCCCTTGAGCGCTTCGCGAACGCCATCGACGCGCTCGGCAAGGTTCTTGGCACCCGGGCCACCGGAGACCATGGCATATTTGCCGCCCTCGGGCCGAAGCTGGAGCAGCTGCTTGCCAAGCGCGACGCCGAAGTCCTTGTTGTTGGTGCCGATATAGGCCTGCCGCTTGGAACCCGGCGCATCCGCGTCAAACGTGATGACGGGAATGCCGGCTGCAGCCGCTGCGTCGATCGACTTGGTCATCGCCGCGACGTCGGCAACCGAGATTGCGAGCCCATCCACCTTCTGGGTGATGAAGTCCTGGATGATCTGCGCCTGCGTCGCCGGCTCGTGCTCGATCGGCCCCTTGTAGATGCACTCGACATTGCCGAGTTCCTTGGCTCGCTTCATGCAGCCGTCGCGCGCCACGTCGAAGAACGGATTGTTCATCGCCTTGGGCACGACGGCGAACTTGTAGGTCTGGGCAAATGCCGGGGTCGCCATCATCGCGATGGTCACGCCGGCCAACAGAAGCTTCTTCATTTCTTCCCTCCACACTTTGTTGCCTATCCATTTGTGATGTGATGCCCCGGCAGGCGGATAGACGATGTTTCGTTGTCCTTCCGGAGTAACTGGTTAAGTCATGCGCGAGCGGATACGGTCGACCAGCACGGCAAGGATGATGATCACGCCGACCAGCGTCTGCTGCCAGTAGGAATTGACCTGCGCGAGCACGAGGCCGTTGCGGATCACTTCGAGCAACACACAGCCGACGATGGCACCGAGCGGACCGCCGATACCGCCGGCCAGATTGGCGCCACCGATCACGGCGGCCGCAATCACGTTGAGCTCGTAGGAGGTCGCCATGTTGGCCGGGGCCGAGCCGAGCCAGCCGGAGATGATGATGCCCTGGAGACCCGCGGCGAGAGCGCAGATCACGTAGACCTCGATCTTCACCCGCACGACCGGGATGCCCGTGAGCTCCGCTGCCTTCTCATTGCCGCCGAGCGCGAAGACGTGGCGGCCGAAACTGGTGTGATGCAGCACGACCGCCATCACGGCGGCGAGTATCATCAGATAGATGAAAGGAGCGGGCAGGCCGAGCACATCACCCGAGGTCAGCGCGTAGAAATAATCGGCATCGGGCCCGCCCGGAAAGCTGCCGCGGCCGTTCGAGACGACATAGGCGAGCCCACGCACGATCGAGAGCATGCCGAGCGTGGTGACGAAGGGCGACAGCCCGAGCACCGCAATGCAGAAGCCGTTGACGAGCCCGACGATCAACGCGGCGCACAGCCCCGCAAGCACCGAGATCACAAGGATCAATCCGGGCACATTGGCGACGACAGTCTTGCCGTCGGCGGCCAAATGGACGAACGCCGATCCCGGCGCCGACAGCTCGACCATGACCATGGAGGTGATCATCGCAGAAAAACACATCATCGAGCCGACGGAGAGATCGATGCCGCCGGTGATGATGACGAAAGTGATTCCGAGCGTCGCAATGGCGATGAAGGAAAAGTTCTTCGCCACGTTCTGCATGTTGCCTTCGGTGAAGAAATAGGGGCTGGCAAAATGCATCACGAGCATCAGCACCAGGAGCGCCGCCAGCACGTAGCCGGTCTGCGAAGCAAAGATGCCGCGCCGCCACCATTTGGTCTTGCCGACGTTGGAGAACGTGACAGGAGATTCCAGGGGCATGGCCATTACGCCGCCTCCTTCGCGCCGGTGATGAGGGCGGTGACTTCCTCGGGGGACGTCTCGTGGATCGGCTTGTCGGCCCGCTTCTCGCCGCGGCGCATCACGATCACACGGTCGCACACCGCGAAGACGTCGGGCATGCGGTGCGAGATCAGCATCACGGCGACGCCCTGCTCCTTCAGCCGGTGAATCAGGCCCAGGACCTGCTCGACCTGGCGGACCGAGATCGCGGCCGTCGGCTCGTCCATCATGACCAGCCTCGCGTTTGAGAGCCGCGTCCGCGCGATCGCGACCGCCTGGCGCTGGCCGCCCGACATCTGCTTGACGAGATCGCCGGGGCGCGTCTCCGAGCGCAATTCGCCGAACAAATCGAGCGCGCGCGATGCCATCGCCTTGTGGTCGAGCAAAGCGAGGGGACCGAACTTGCGCTTCAGCTCGCGGCCAAGGAACACATTGGCGGCGGCGGTCAGATTGTCGGCCAGCGCAAGGTCCTGATAGACGACCTCGATCCCGACCGCACGGGCATCGATCGGCCGGCTGAAATGGACCGCGTTGCCGCCAAAGCGTATCTCGCCATGGGTTGGACGGAAATTGCCGGCGATGATCTTGACCAGCGTCGACTTGCCGGCGCCGTTGTCGCCCATCAGGCCGACCACCTCGCCCGGGCGGACATGCATATCGACGCTATGCAGCGCGCGGATGGCGCCGAACTCTTTGCCGATGCCGGAGAGTTCGAGCACCGGTGTTGTGTCAGCACTTGCCATCAGCGACCTCAGACGTAACGGTTGACCAGCGATTCCAGATATTCCTGCCGTCCCGAGCGCGGCTGCGGGTCGAAGCCCGGCCCCAGCGCGCGATCGGAGAGATCGGCGAGCGAGCGCTGGCCGCCGAGAATGGCACGGCCCTCGGCGCCTGCCCATCCACCATAGCGGTCGGCGAGCGGCGCCGTGAGCGCACCGGCATCGAGCATGTCCGCAGCAGCGAGAAACGCCCGCGCGCAGGCGTCCATCGAGCCGACATGAGCATGAATGAGATCATCGGGGTCGATCGACTGACGGCGGATCTTGGCGTCGAAATTCAGCCCGCCCGAGGTGAAGCCGCCGCGGTTCAGGATCTCATGGAACACCAGCGCCAGCTCGCCCACGTTCATCGCGAACTGGTCGGTATCCCAGCCGAGCAGATCGTCGCCGCGGTTGATGTCGAGCGAGCCGAACACGCCGAGCGCCTCGGCCAGCGCGACCTCGTGATGGAAGGAGTGTCCGGCGAGGATGGCGTGGTTCTGCTCGATGTTGAGCTTGACGTCCTTGAGCAGGTCGTAGCGCGCGAGGAAGCCGTAGCAGGTAGCGACGTCGAAATCATATTGATGCTTGGTCGGCTCCTTCGGCTTCGGCTCGATCAGCATCGGGCCCTTGAAGCCGATTTTGTGCTTGTGCTCGACCACGAGCGAGACGAAGCGGCCGAGCTGGTCGAGCTCGCGCTTGAGATCGGTGTTGAGCAGCGTCTCGTAGCCCTCGCGGCCGCCCCACAGCACATAGTTCTGGCCGCCGAGCCGATGCGTCACCTCCAGCGCGGCGCGGACCTGACCGGCAGCATAGGTGAAGATCTCCGGATCCGGATTGGTCGCGGCACCCGCCATATAGCGGCGATGCGTGAACAGGTTTGCCGTGCCCCAGAGCAGGCGGACTTTTGCCGTGGCCATCTTCGCTTCGAAGAGATCGGCGATGCCGTTGAGGTTGGCGACGGATTCGGCGAGCGAGGCGCCTTCGGGCGCCGCGTCGACATCGTGGAAGGTGAAGAAGGGCACATCCAGCAGGCGGAACAGCTCGAAGGCGACATCGGCCTTGGCACGCGCCATTGCCATCGGATCGGAGCCGTGATGCCAGGGCCGCAGAAACGTCTCGCCGCCGAAGGGATCGGCGCCTGGCCAGCAGAACGAATGCCAGTAGCAGACTGCAAAGCGCAAATGGTCCTCCAGCCTGCGGCCGTGAACCATGCGATCCTTGTCGTACCAGCGGAACGCGAGTGCATTTCCTGCATCCTTGCCGGCAAAGGCGACGGGTGCGCTGGCATCGAAGAATTTGGCTGACGCGTTCACTTAAAGACTCTCCTTCAAGGCAGGGTAAAGCTCGCGCCAGCGGCGATAGGCCTCGTCATAGGCGGACGCTGCGGAGGCACGGGGCACGAAACTGGCGAGCCGTCGCGGGCGGGTGCAGATTTGCGCGGGATCGTCACCGGTCGCAGCCAGCCGGCCGAGCCGGGCGGCGCCGAGCGCTGCGCCGACCTCGCCCTCCTCGACGCGGTGCACCGCAATGCCGAGCACGTCGGCGCAGATCTGCGCCCACAGCGGCGAGCGCGAGCCGCCGCCGACGAGATCGACTTCAGTGATCGCTCCGCCCGCCGCGCTCAGCGCCGCCAGATTATCGCGTGCGGCGAAGGCGACGCCTTCGAGCACGGCCTGGACGATCTGGCTGCGGCCGGTCACACCGCGCAGGCCGACGAAGGCGCCGCTCGCGGCGGCATCGTTGTGCGGGGTGCGCTCGCCGTCGAGATAGGGCAGGAATTTGACCGGGCTCGGCCCGTCGACGCGCTCGCCGAGCGGCGCCAGCAGGGCCGCTGCAGGAGTCTCCATCACGCCGGCAAGCCAGGCGAGCGAGGCGGCCGCCGACAGCATCACGCCCATCTGGTGCCAAAGACCCGGCAGCGCGTGGCAGAACGCGTGCACCGCCGAGGCCGGCGCCGGCGCAAAGCGATCGGTGACGCGGAACACCACACCTGAGGTACCCAGTGACAGAAACGCATCGCCGGGCGCGATCGCCCCAAGCCCGATCGCGCTCGCGGCATTGTCACCAGCGCCGCCGGCGATCACGACGTCCTTCGCCATGCCCCAGCGCTGTGCGAATTCGTCCGCCAGCACTGCGCTCACCTCGCTGCCTTCGACGAGGCGCGGCATGTGGTGCAGGTCGAGCCCGGTGGCATGCAGCAGCTCCGCCGACCAGCTGCGCCGGCCGACATCGAGCCACAACGTGCCGGCAGCGTCCGACATGTCCTCGACCATCTCGCCGGTGAGCCGATAGCGGACATAGGCTTTTGGCAGCAGCACCTTTGCGACGCGTTTGAAAATATCGGGCTCGTGCCGCGCCACCCAGAGCAGCTTTGGCGCGGTGAAGCCGGGCATCGCCAGATTGCCGGCGATGGCGTGCAGCGAGGGACAGCGGCGCTCAAGCTCGATGCATTCGGCGTACGAGCGGCCATCGTTCCAGAGGATCGCAGGCCGCAGCGTGCGTCCGTCGGCGCCGAGCAGCGTCGCGCCATGCATCTGGCCTGACAGCCCGATGCCGCGCACTTGCGCGACCTCACTGGAGTGATGCTGCGCGAGATCGTCGACCGCGCCGATCGCCGCATCGACCCAGGAATCGGGGTCCTGCTCGGACCACAGCGGCGCGGGATGCGACAGCGCAAGCTCGCGCGACGCCGTCGCGACGACCGCGCCGGTTTCGTTCACGAGCAC
The DNA here is from genome assembly GCF_049949285.1 of Bradyrhizobium ganzhouense. Lineage (NCBI taxonomy): Bacteria > Pseudomonadati > Pseudomonadota > Alphaproteobacteria > Hyphomicrobiales > Nitrobacteraceae > Bradyrhizobium > Bradyrhizobium ganzhouense. The sequence continues at coordinate 845,897 of NZ_CP181318.1, read as the reverse complement.
CGCCTTCACACCGGACGTGCCGATGTCCAATCCGAGATACAAACTCGTCCCTCCCTCTTCGTTTGAGCGTGATCTGTTCGGAAACCACTTTTCCGGTTCACGCTGCCGCGGTGCACGAACTGACGTCGCGCTTTCCGCAATCACTCACTTCAAAACACAAAGCACCGCGCGCCTTGCGGCTACGGCAGATTGTCCCTCATCAAGATGTCGATGCGGATATTCTCCTGTTCGCTCAAGATCGGCTCGTTACGCGCAAGCGACAGCAGCACGCGCACGGCGGCGCGCGCCTCGTGCCCCGGGTTCTGCGAGATCGCGACATCCAGCGTGCCCTGCAGCAGCAGTCTTCGCGTCATCGCGGTGAGATCGTGCGCGATGAACACGATCTGCTTCTCGCGGCCGGCCTCGGTCAGGGCCTTGGCCACGCCTTGCGTGCCGGCGCCGACATTGTAGAGGCCGATGATGTCAGGATGCTTGTCGAGCAGCCGCGATATCAGCTGCTCGGAGCGGTCGTCCTCGTCGCGCCCCTCGAGTAGAGGCAGTATGTCGAGGTGCGAAAATTCCGACGCCATCACCTGATTGAAGCCAAAAATGCGCTCGGCATGGTCGCGCAGGCCCTGCGATCCCGCGATGATGGCGATCTTGCCGGACTTCTGGCCGACCAGCCGCCCGACCAGCGCGCCGGCGGTGCGGCCCGCGGCGATGTTGTCGATGCCGACATAATGGTGGCGGCGCGACGACGGCACGTCCGAGACCAGCGTCACCACCTTGGTGCCGCCATCGACGAGATCGTTGATCGCAGCGCGAACGCCGGGATGATCCAGCGCCACCACGGCAACGCCGTCGTAATCGCCCGAGAGCGTTTCGAGCGAGACTGCGAGCACGGACGGATCGAACACATCCGTATTGATCAACTCGACGCTGAGACGGCGGGCCGAAAGCCAGGCCGACATCTCGCCGAGATAGGCCTCGATCTGCTGCATGAACGGGTTCGCCCCCGTCGGCATGACGAAGGCAAACCGGCGGGCGCGGCCGCGGGCAAGTTCGGCTGCGGCCACATGCGGCTGGAAGGCGTTGCGCGCGATCGTCTCCTGGACGCGCCGGACCGTATCCGGCCGGACACCGGGGCGATTGTGCAGGACGCGATCGACCGTCGCCAAACTGACACCCGCCTCGCGGGCGATGTCCTTCAGCGTCAGCGCGGCGGAGATGGTCTCTTCGGCCATGCCTGAAGGCTAGCAGAGGTATTTTGAGGTACGCAACTCATTTTGAGGGGCAAGACGATCTTTTCGAGCCCCGGTTGCGCCGCGTCTTAACGGCCGCTCAGATCGAGTGTCAGGAACAGACTGTTGGGATCCTCGACATAACCCTCGAACGGCGCGCAAGGCACGAAGCCGTGCGCCTGATAGAGCGCGTGCGCCGGCTTGAAATAGTCCCACGAGCCGGTCTCGAGGCTCAACCGCTTGATGTCGCGCTTGCGCGCCTCGGCGATGATGTGGCGGAGCATCAGACCGCCAAAGCCGCGGCGGCGCGTCGTCTGGAGCGTGTGCATCGATTTCACCTCGCCGTGGCCGGCGGAAAGCGTCTTCAGCGCGCCGGTCGCGACCAGCGTCTCGCCGTCCCAGCCGGTCCAGAACGCGACATCACTGGCGCGAAGCCCCGCGAGATCGAGCGCATGCGCGCTGCCCGGTGCGGTCTGCGCCCGCGCCGCCGTGACGTGATGGTCGAGCAGCGCGACAACGCGCGGATCGAAGGTGTCGCCGGTGCGGATCTGCATCGTCATGGCTTCACATCGCTCGCAAGCAGCTTCTGCATGAAGACGAGATCGAGCCAGCGGCCGAACTTGCAGCCGACCTCCGGCATGCGGGCGACCTCGGTGAAGCCGAGCGAGGCATGCAAGCCGATCGAGCCGGCATTGAGGGCCTCGATCCCAGCGATCATGGCGTGCTTGTTGAGCGCCACGGCGCGCTCGATCAGCGCAGCCACCAGGCTGCGGCCGATGCCTGCGCGATGATGCCGCTCGTCGACATAGACCGAATTCTCCACGGTGTGGCGATAGCCGGGAAAGGGACGGAAATCGCCGAACGAGGCGAAACCGACGACGTCCTTGCCCTTCATCGCGACCAGCACCGGATAGCCAGCCTGCTGCCGTGCGTGGATCCAGTCGCGCCGCGAGTCGAGATCGGCCGGCCCGTCGGTCCAGACCGCCGTGGTGTTGATCGCGGCAAAATTGTAGATGGCGAGGATATCCCCGGCATCCTCGAGCGTAGCGTCCCGTACGATCAGCGACATCACATCTTCCCGTAAGACGTGCCGCGCCGCGTGATGATGACGTAGCGGGCATCCTGTTTGGTTTCGTTCTCGAAGGTCACGGAGCGCATGACGTCGAAGTCGAGACAGTCGCCGTCTCGCAGCCGCACCGCCTTGGCGTCGATATGCACGCAGACCGCGCCCTCCAGCATCAGCAACTGCTGGGTGAAAGCGTTGCGGCCCCAGGGGCTGTAGGCCACGCGCGCACCGGCCGGCAGGTCGACGACGATGATCTCGATGCCGCTTGCCGCATCGGCCGGCGAGGCATGACGCCGCCGGTAGCCGCTGTCGGGGTCACGCCATTGCGGCTGGTCGGCCAGCCGCGTCAGCCGCTCCGGCGGTTTCTCCGAGAGTGCGACGACGTCGCTGAGCGAGACGTCGAGCGCCGCACAGAGCTTGTTGAGCAGCGCCGCGGTGGCACTGCTCTGGGCCCGCTCCACCCGCCCGATCATGGCCCGGCTGACGCCGGAGCGGCTCGCGAGTTCGTTCAAGGTCATGCCGGCCTGCGTCCTCAGAATCTTCAATCGGCGACCGATCGCCCTGTCGAGTTTTTGCTGGTCCATGTCCTCTGATCCGAACATTGCCCGGCGCATGGACCGCATCCGCCGGACGGAAGGAGCTTAGGCCGGAGGGGCGGTGCGTGCCGGGATCGAGGGGCTAATATATTGGAATCTTTGCTCGCCGGGCAGCAACGTTTAGGATGCGCCAAACGACAATGCATCAGGGAGGCGATGACATGAGCGGACCGACGCAACGGATCATCAAGGCCAACGGCATCAACCTCAACGTCGCCGAACAGGGCGAGGGCCCGCTGGTGCTGTTCTGCCACGGCTTTCCGGAGAGCTGGTATTCGTGGCGTCACCAGCTCGAAGCGCTGGCCGCGGCCGGCTACCACGCGGTTGCGCCCGACATGCGCGGCTACGGCAAGAGCGACAAGCCCGAGGCGATCGACCAGTACACGATCTTCCATATGGCCGGCGATCTCGTCGGCGTGCTCGACGTGTTCGAGGCAAAGAGCGCCATCATCGTCGGCCATGACTGGGGTGCGGGGATCGCCTGGCATGCGGCGCGGCTGCGCCCCGACCGCTTTCGCGCCGCTGCCATTCTCAGTGTGCCTTATCGCCCGCGCAGTCCGGCGCGCCCGACCAGCGTGATGCCGCAGACTGAGGAAGCCCAGTTCTATCAACTGTACTTTCAGGAGCCTGGCGTCGCCGAAGCGGAGTTCGAGGCGGACCCGCGCAAAACACTCGCCGCGATGCTGTTCGGCGGCTCCGGCGAGGGCGTCACCGCCATTCGCGCCATGGCCGCTGCGAGCGGACAGCCGTCAAAAGGCGTCGGCATGGTTTCGCGCAAGGACGGCTTGCTGCCAAAAATGCAGGTGCCGCTGCCGTCATGGCTCAGCGCCGCCGACCTCGATTATTACGGCGGCGAATTTGCCCGCAGCGGATTCCGCGGACCGCTCAACTACTACCGCAACATCGACCGCAATTGGGAGTTGATGGGCGCGTTCGAGGGCGTGAAGGTGATCGTGCCCACGCTGTTCATCGCCGGCGACCACGACATGGTCATCGCCTTCCCCGGCGCGGCCGAGCACATCGCCAACATGAAGCAATGGGTGCCGCAACTGCGCGAGATCAAGATGCTGCCGGGCTGCGGACACTGGACGCAGCAGGAGCGGCCGGCAGAGGTGAACGCGGCGCTCCTCGACTTCTTGCAGAGCTTACCCAACTAAGGACAGCCGCTATCCCAGCTTGTCGATGCGCTTTTGATGGCGACCGCCGTCGAAGGCCGTGCTCAGGAACGCTTCGACGCATTCCTTTGCGACGGCTTCGCCGATCATCCGTCCGCCCAGCGCCAGAACGTTTGCGTCATTGTGCTGGCGGCACAGCCGCGCGCCCGTGACATCGTGGACGAGTGCGCAACGGATGTGCGCATGGCGGTTGGCGGCGATCGAAATGCCGATGCCCGACCCGCAGATCAGAATGCCGCGCGCGGCCTTGCCGTCCCTGATCGCATCGGCCAGCTTGCCGGCGAAATCGGGGTAGTCGACGGACTCGGCGCTATCCGTGCCGAGGTCCAGCCACTTCACATCGGGCAGCGCGACCTTCAGCGCTTCCTTGAGGCCAAAGCCCCCGTGATCACAGGCCATAGCGACGGTCTCGAGCATGTCCATGCCCTCAGGGAATTCTATGCGATTTAGGGATTTGGAGCGGGCGAAGGGAATCGAACCCTCGTATGCAGCTTGGGAAGCTGCCGTTCTACCATTGAACTACGCCCGCCTAATGCGCGTGTTCCACGCCCGTCCTGATTAGCCGAGACGGTGTCCGGCGCCAAGCGCTTTGGCGCGTCAGGCCGGACGGTTGTTAACGTCTCGGTAAGATTCCAGGTGCGCCGAATTGTGGCGGTGTTATGATCGTCATGTCTGGGGAGAAGCGTGCACTGAGTGGGGCGTGTGCATGGTGGGGCGTGCTTACGCGATATTCGACACGGCCATAGGCCGTTGCGGCATCGTCTGGAGCAATTCCGGCGTGGTGGCCGTGCAATTGCCGGAGGCGCGGGAGATCGACACCCGCCGCCGGATATTTCAGGTCCATCCCGAGGCGCGCGAGCAGGCGGTACCGCTCAATACAGAGCTGGCGATCGAGGGCATCGTCACCCTGCTGCAAGGCGGCGATCCCGACTTTTCCGACGTCAGCCTGGACGCCGGCGACGTGCCCGCCTTCAACCGGCGGGTCTACGAATATGCCTGCACCATCCCGCGCGGGGAGACGCGCACCTATCACGAGATCGCCAAGGCGCTGGGTGCTTCCGGCGCCGCGCATTCGGTGGCGCAGGCGATCTGCCGGAATCCCTACATGATCATCGTGCCTTGCCACCGGGTGCTGGAGGCCGGCGGCTACGCCGACCGGATCTCGCCTTACGGCGGGGTGATTTCCAAGCGGCGGTTGCTCGCGCTCGAGGGCGCCCATCCGATCGCCAGCAAGACGCTGTTCGAGGTGCTGCTGCCCGTTGCCCCGCCACGCTCCCCCACCTAGATAGGTGAAATGGATGCGACCAGGCTGCTGACGTCACAATCGATGACGGTCTCCGAGTTTCGCTGCGATGCGGGACCGGGCGACAAGCCGTTTGCCGAGTGCCGCACCGGTCATTCCATCGCCTATGTCCGTTCGGGAAGCTTTGGCTGCCATTGCCGCGCCGGCTTCTTCGAGCTTGTCGCGGGCTCGCTGCTGGTCGGCGCGCCCGGCGACGAATACACCTGCACGCATGAACATGTCTGCGGCGACGTCTGCCTGTCGTTCTTCTTCAGCGAGGACCTGGTCGAGGCGCTCGGCGGGCGGCGCGAGACGTGGCAGGTCGGCGCCACGCCGCCACTGCCCCAGTTGATGGTGCTGGGCGAGCTCGCCCAGACGGCGGCAGATGGCAACAGCGATCTGGGCCTCGACGAGGTCGGCCAGATTCTTGCGAGCCGCTTTGTCGATGTGGTCTCGGGCAAGCCGCGCAAGCAGGTGGCACCGACGGCACGCGACCGCCGCCGCGCGGTCGAGGCCGCGTTGTGGATCGACGACAACTCGCATGCCGAGATCGACCTCGAACAAGCCGCGCGCCTGGCGGATTTGAGCCCGTTCCATTTCCTGCGGCTGTTTTCCAACGTGCTCGGCGTCACCCCGCATCAATATCTGGTGCGCTCGCGGCTGCGGCACGCGGCGCGCCTGCTCGCTGACGACGACATCGCCGTCACCGACATCGCCTATGACGTCGGCTTCGGCGACCTCTCCAACTTCGTCCGCACCTTCCACCGCGCCGCCGGCATGTCGCCGACGAAATTCCGGCAGGCGTCAAAGGGGAAGCGCAAGATTCTCCAAGTGCAGCTTGCCCTCAACTGACTAGGGTCGTCTCCGGCGCGCGCCACCACGCGGCGCGCTTTGCAATGGAGATGACCATGTACGACCATATCGGACTGCGGGTTGCCGACCTCGACGCCGCCACGCGTTTCTACACCGCGGCGCTGGCCCCGCTCGGTTACGTCCTGTGCTCGAGCGGCGACGGCTATGCCGGCTTCGGGCCGAAGGGCGAGCCGGCGCTCTGGCTGCATCTGAACAAGGGACGCAAGGCCGACGGCGCGCATATCGCGTTTCGCGCCAAGGACCACGACGCGGTGAAGGCGTTTCACAGCGAAGGCCTGAGGAGCGGCGGCCGCGACAATGGCGGGGCGGGTCCGCGCAAGGATTACAGCCCGACATATTACGCGGCGTTTCTGATCGATCCCGACGGCAACAATGTCGAGGCGGTTTGCACGTGAGATTTCTCCACGCGTCATTGCGAGCGCAGCGAAGCAATCCAGACTGCTTCCGCAGAGACATCTCTGGATTGCTTCGCTGCGCTCGCAATGACGCTGCTTGTGGTGACGACCTTACACAATCAAGGACAGCTTCCCCATGGCCTCCATCCACAATGACATCCCCCTTCCCGTCCCCGCCCGCGACGTCTGGGATGCGGTGCGTGATTTCGGCGCGCTGCCTCGGCGGCTGGTGCCGGGCTTCGTCACCGCCTGCACGCTCGACGGTGATGCACGCATCGTCACGTTCGCGAACGGCTCGGTGGCGCGCGAGGTGCTGGTCGATTGCGACGATGCGCGGCAGCGCCTCGTCTACGCGATCAACAATGAGCGGCTGAAGCACTACAGCGCCTCAGTGCAGGTGATCGCCGACGGCGAGGCGAGATGCCGCCTGGTCTGGATCATTGATATGCTGCCGAACGAGCTTGCGCCTTACGTCCAGGGGCAGACCAAGGAGGCCTTAGCCACGATGCACAAGGCATTTCCCGCTGCTACTACGTGATCTTCCTCACAGAGCGATCGCTTCCTCAGCCGTAACCATGGCCGCGTGCGTCCGGTTGGCCTCGCTCTCCCGGCGACGCCACGCACGCGAGGAGCATGCCATGAGAGGTGCGAACAAGCTGATCTGCCAGGCAGCCGCCGTGCTGCTGCTGTTTTCGATTTCGAGCGTACCGGCCAAGGCGCAGTTCCTCGGCGGCGGCGGAGGTGCCGGCGGCGCGGACATGATGACCCAGATGGCCCCGATGCTGGAGATGATGAAGGCAAAGATGGGTAAGCGCCGCTTCGCCGCGCTGATGCAGACCATGGGCCCTATGATGGACGGCAGTGGCGGCGGCGGCCTCGGCGGCATGATGGGCGGGATGGGTGGCGGCATGATGCCGGCCGGTTTTGGCAGCATGGGCATGGGCGGCATGGGCGGCGGCGACATGATGAACATGCTCGGCGGAGCCGGTGGCAGCCAGATGATGGCGATGATCCCGCAACTGATGAGCATGGCGAATTTCGGCGGCGGCGGCCACCGACATCGCAAGCATCACTAGCGTGACTAGCTCATCAGCGCAGGACGGATAGCGACCTTGTTCTCGCGCGGCCCCCAGCGGGTCAGCACCACGCTGGAGCATGAGAGCAGGCCGAGCACGACCATCGAGCTCGCGGCGAGCCAGAAGAAGTTTTGCGCCGTCGCATCGTGCGTCGACAGCCACCAGCCGCAGGTCGCGATGTAGATCAGTCGCGCGGTCTGCGCCAGCACCGGGCCGATCACCTTGGCCGCCCCCTGCGACGAGAAATACATCGTCGAGGCGAGGCCGATGAAGGCGTAGAACGGCGCCACCGTCGACAGATATTGGTGGCTGGTCGCGCGCACCGTGGCGCTGTCCGTAAAAATGTTGACCCAGAGGTCGGGGAACAGCGCCACGAGGCAGGCTGGCGCACCGACAGCGACGAAGGCACTCGCGCCTGCGATCCAGGCGATGCGCCGGGCGCGCCCGATACGACCGGCACCGACTGCCATGCCGATCATCGGCACCGAGGCGATGCCGAACGAGAATGCGATCGAGGTCAGCAGGAATTCGAGCCGCGCGCCGATGCCATAGCCGGCGAGGATCGCGGTGCCGAACTTCGCCAGCAGGTGGGTGAAGATCGAAATCGTCAGCACCGATTGCAGCGGCGAGAAGCAGGCGATCGCGCCGACCTTCAGGATGTCGAAGAACATCGCCCATTGGATGCGCAAGCCCCGCAGTTTTGGAACGACGCGCGCGCGGCCCGAAAACAGATACCAGCCCATCACGCAAATGTTCATGGAGTAGGCGATCAGCGCGCCGGCGGCGACGCCGCGCATGCCGAGTTGCGGCATGGGTCCGAGCCCGAGGCCCAGCGTGCCACCGAGCACGATCTGCCAGACCGCGGAGTTGAGAATGAGAAGCGACGGCAGCTTCATGTTGCCGGTGCCGCGCAAAACGCCGGCCATGGTGTTGAGCAGCCATGGCAGTACCGCGCCGCCGAAAAACACCTGCGTATAGGCGATCGCATGCGTCAGCACAGTGCCGCGGCCGCCGAGCATCGTGAGCACCTGGGGCCCGAAGATCAGCATACCCAGCATGAAGACGACGCCGAAGGTGATGCCGATCAGCAGCGCATGCGCGGCGAGCGTGCCCGCGCGATCGCGATCGCCGGCGCCAAGCGCACGTGCGATGGCTGAAGCGACCGCGCCGCCCATGGCGCCGCCGGACATCGTCATGGTCAGGATCACGGTCGGAAACACCAGCGCCATCGCAGCCAGCGCTTCCACCCCGAGCCGTCCGATATAGGAGGTCTCCGCGATCACCACGCAGGTGCCCGCCGACAGCGCGACCACGTTCGGCCAGGCGAGGCTGAGCAGCGTGCGCAGGATCGGCCCGTCAGTCAGCGCGCTCCGCACCGGACGCGGGGGCGGCGGCAGCAGACGCTCCTCTTCAACGGCCGGGATTTCGGCGATGTCGGACATTTCCTCTCCCGGGCACGGGCGCCAAATGCGGCGCAGCAATATCTAGGTGTGCCAATCGATTTCTTCGCGCATAGGGCGCGGCGAGCCGTTTGTTAGCACGGCAATTGCCGATTCCTCCTGCGCCCGGCGCAGGCGTGCCCTGCGACAGCGCATTTCAAGTGGTGGAATTACCCGATCGTCCAGACCAGCGGAGGACGACCGCCTGCGGTCGGGCGCAGGTGAACGCCGATGTGTCGCCCACATCCAGCGGCTAGCCCCTCGAACAGGCCCTCCAGCACTTTCGCGCAAGCGCGGTGATAGTCAGGGACATCGTCCATGAGCTTCCAACTCTGCTGGCGGATCTCGAACGTGCCTTCAGAGCTCGTTGCCTCGGCCGCGTCGTCCTGCGCGGCGAACAGTGCCTTGAGGAATGATGCGAACTCGTTGGCGCCGCCACGGCTCATCGACAGCGCTGCTGCGACTTCATCGAAGTACTGCATGCCGATCAGCTTGCCGGTGAGATGCAGCAGATAGCCGGCATCTTCCGGCCCGAACAGCTGAACCATCACGGGTGCTGCGGTGCGCACATATTCCATCGCGTAGTTACGATAGGCCTTTTCGAGCCGCGGCTTCGGCCAGCTCGACACTGGCAGAGCTGGCGCCGTCTTCGCGTCGAACAGCGGCGCTTCGAGGTGCCGTGCGAAGACCAGGCGCTGGTCGAGCTCGAGCGGATGATCGTATTGATGGTAGTAACCTTCGAGCCCATCCTGGCCGTCGACGCTCTGCTTGGTGCAGACGAAGCCCAGGCGGAGATCGCCGAGCGCGACGCCGTTGTTGGCGTGCCAGCCGCGCAACATCGCGCGGCTGACCTCGCCGGGCACGCCACAGATCGCGGTGCCCTTCCAGATCCAGCGCGGCGGCGGATAACGGATCCAGGCCTTGGTGTCGCTCTCATACATGTATTCGACGTGGACGCCGCCGATCCAGTTAGAGAGGTAGTGATATTGCGCAGCCGCGACCGCCGGCGGCAGACGGCTGAGTCCAAGCTTTTCGAGTCCCGGCAGGAAGCGCTCCTGCTGCTGACGGCGGAACACGCGGAAGACGAATTCGGCCGCATCCGCGGTGCCGCGGCGCGTGACCACGGTGAGGATGAGCCCGGTGAAGTAGGCATGATAGAGATCGGCGACCGCCCGCCAGCGTTTCCATTGCGCGTCCTGCGCGGCGTCAGATGCGGTCATGTTTGCTCCCGGCTTGTTGTTATCGTTGGTGCCGCAACACTCTACCCCGTCGTCCCGGGCAAGCGAAAGCGCAGACCCGGGACCCATAACCACAGGGAGTAGTTTTGCGGGAAGCTCGCAACCACGAGCCTTCGCCAAACTACTCCCTGTGGTTATGGGTCCCGGCCTTCGCCGGGACGACGGCGGAGGACGGAGCTTGCACTACACCCGAAAATGCTTGCTCAGCTTCAGGCCCTGCGCCTGGTAGTTCGAGCCGATGCGCTGGCCGTACATGGCGTCGGGGCGCGCCAGCATCTTTTCGTAGACGAGGCGGCCGACGATCTGGCCGTGCTCGAGGATGAATGGCACTTCGCGCGAGCGCACCTCCAGCACGGCGCGCGCGCCTTGGCCGCCGGCGCCGGCATAGCCGAATCCGGGATCGAAGAATCCGGCATAGTGCACGCGGAACTCGCCGACCAGCGGATCGAACGGCACCATCTCCGCGGCGTAATCGGGCGGCACCTGCACGGCCTCTTTCGAGGCGAGGATATAGAACTCGCCGGGATCGAGGATCAGGCTGCCGTCGGGACGCGCCGAGATCGGCTCCCAGAAATCTTCCACCGCGTAGCCGGAGCGACGATCGACATCGACCACACCGGTGTGACGCTTGGCGCGGTAGCCGACGAAGCCCGTGCCCTTCTCGCCGGAGAGATCGACGGAGACGGCGACGCCGCCGGCCAGATCCGCATCGTCGATGTCGACGAGACGCTCGGACGCATGCAGCGCATCAAGCGCGTCGGCACTGAGGATCGCATCACCGGTGCGGAAGCGTACCTGCGACAGCCGCGAACCTTCGCTGACCAGCACCGGAAACGTCTTCGGGCTGATCTCTGCGTAGAGCGGGCCGTGATAGCCGGCGCCGATCATGTCGAAACGACGCGTGCCATCGGCGATCACACGGGTGAAGACGTCGAGCCGGCCGGTCGAGCTTTTGGGGTTCGCGGCCGCGACGATCTCCGGCGGCAGCGCCAGGCTCTCCAGCAGCGGCACGATGTAGACGCAGTTGGTCTCGAGCACCGCGCCGTCGGCGAGGCTGAACTCGTGCAGCTTCAACTGGTCGATGCGCTCGGCGACGGTGGCACCGGGGCCGGGCAGGAAGCTCGCACGCACGCGATAGGCGACGTCACCGAGGCGCAAATCGAGGCTCGCCGGCTGGATCTGGCTTTCGACGAAATCGTAGGCAGGCAGGATGAGGCCCGCGTCCGCCATCGCCGCGATCATGCGGTCGGGCAGGATACCATTGGCGTCGGCGGCAACCGTGAACGTCAACCGGGGGTCCTCATCGGGGGTCAAATACATCCGGACATGCGGGAAATACTAGCCTTTTACGGCTATCCGATGGACGCCTTGACGAAAAGGGCATTGCGGAATATGAGCATCACTTATCCCGTGGTGATTTGAGCCGGCCGGCTTGCAGCCACGTTAAATAAGTCGCTAAACAGGCCGGGGACCTCTGTGATCCCGGCCCGTGGAAATTATCCAGGCCGGTTTTTTTGTGACCATTTTCGATGGTCACGCAGAGGAGAGCCTATGTCGAAGTCCCCGGCGTCCACCACGCAATACCGTCCAGAAACCCGCCTGGTCCATTCCGGCACTCTGCGCTCGCAATATGGCGAGACGTCGGAGGCGCTGTTCCTGACCCAGGGCTATGTCTACAACAGCGCCGAGGAGTGCGAGGCGCGGTTCAAGGGCGAGGACCCCGGCTTCATCTACTCGCGCTACTCGAACCCGACGATCGCGATGTTCGAGCGCCGCATGATCGAGCTCGAGGGCGCAGAGGCCGCGCGTTCGGCGGCAACAGGCATGGCGGCGGTGACGACTGCGATCCTGGCGCCGCTCAAGGCCGGCGATCACGTCGTCGCGTCGCGCGCGCTGTTCGGCTCGTGCCTCTACGTCATTCAGGACCTGCTGCCGCGCTACGGCATCGAGACCACGCTGGTCGACGGAGCCGATCTCGACCAGTGGCAGCGTGCGCTGAAGCCGAACACCAAGACGTTCTTCCTGGAGAGCCCGACCAATCCGACGCTCGACGTGCTCGACATTCCCGCGATTGCCGAGATCGCGCACAGCGGCGGCGCGCGGCTCGTCGTCGACAACGTGTTCGCCACGCCGATCTGGCAGAGCCCGCTCGCGCTCGGCGCCGATGTCGTCGTCTACTCCGCGACCAAGCACATCGACGGCCAGGGCCGTTGTCTCGGCGGCATCATCCTGTCCTCGGAAGCCTTCATCGCCGAGCACATCCACAATTTCATGCGCCAGACCGGCCCGTCGATCTCGCCGTTCAACGCCTGGGTCCTGCTCAAGGGCCTGGAGACGCTCGGCGTGCGCGTGCGCGCGCAGACCGACACTGCGGCGCGTATCGCCGACGTGCTGGCGAGCCATCCCAAGATTGCACGGCTGGTCTATCCCGGCCGCGCCGATCATCCGCAGGCGGCGCTGGTGAAAAAGCAGATGCGCGGCGGTTCGACGCTGGTCGGCTTCGAGGTCAAGGGCGGCAAGGCGGCTGCCTTCCGCGTGCTCAACGAACTCAAGCTTGCAAAGATCTCGAACAATCTCGGCGACGCCAAGAGCCTCGTCACCCATCCGGCGACGACGACGCATCAGCGGCTGAAGCCGGAAGTGCGCGCCGAGCTCGGGATCGGCGAAGGCTTTATCCGCTTCTCGGCCGGGCTCGAGCATGCGGATGATCTGATCGAGGATCTGACGGCGGCGCTGGAGAAGGCGTGAGGTTATTGTCGTCCCGGCGAAGGCCGGGACCCATAGCCACAGGGCGCAATTTGGCGAAGGATGGTAGTAGACGATCACGCGGCGGTATGAACGCCGCGCGCCATCGATAGATCACGCGGTAGATCACGCGGTATGGGTCCCGGCCTTCGCCGGGACGACAATTCACATCGGCCGGTACGTCCGCACGTCCGCGGGCACGTTGACGCCGAGCTTGATCTGTCCCACCGAGCGGATGATGTCGTCGCCGAGCAGCTGGGCGAAGCAGGCATAGCCCCAATCGTTCATGTGCAGGCCGTCGGCGATGACAAAGCTCTCGACCGGGAGCGCCTGCTTCTCGTGCCATTCGCGCATCACCTCGAAGCGCGGGAAGATGCCGACGTGACGGAGCTCGGCGACCTTGCCGAGCAGCTTCACCATCTTGCTTGCGCTTTCGGGACGCTCGGTGACGCGCGGTGAATATTGCGGGTCGACCAGGACGACGTCGGCATCGCCGGCGGCCTGGATGCGGGTGATGCCGTCCTCGACCATCTTGGCGGTATCGCCGGGATCGAGATTACGCAGCACGGCATTGGTGCCGACCTGCCAGATCACGAGATCCGGATGCACGTCGATCACCTCCTTCTGGAGGCGCTTCATCATCTCGGGCGCATCCTCGCCGCCGATTCCGGCATTGATGACGGTGATGTCGGCGGTCGGATATTGCCGGCGCAGCTGCGCGGCAAGACGGTTCGGATAGTTGAAGTCGGGCGAGCTTGCGCCATAGCCCGCGGTCGACGACGAGCCGAACGCGACGATCACGACAGGCTTGCCGGCGGCGAACTTGTTCGCGACATGCGGCAGCGAGCCCATCGTCTTCGAGATGCCCTTCGGCGCGAGACACGGCACGCGGCTGAAAATGTCACCGGCGGATTTCGCGACCTGCTTCACCTTGTCGATGGCGCGCGAGGTAAGCCCGCGCTGATCGGCGGGCGACGTCGCGGCGACGGTCGTCTGAGACGGCGATGCCGGCGCGGGCGTCGCCTGGGCGGCTTGAGCGTGAGCAGGTGCCCGCAACACGGGCGTCAGCATCAGCAGCGCCGCCGCTGCGGGCGCGGCCAGCCAAGTCGACAGGCCAAAAGGGCGGAGAGAACTCATTAACGCTAGACCTCAATTTTGCTGCTGGGCCGGGCCCAGATGGGCAGCGTCGATCACAAACTGTGCCAACGCCCGGCCGATGCAATCATGGACCTGCTTCGCGAGCTCAGGGCCGCGGGAGGGGCTGAACAGGTCGAACTGACCCTGGTCATTCCACTGCCGCATCATCGCGAAACGGTCGAACAGCGGGACATCATGCTCCTGCGCCACCACCCGCATATTATCGAGATAAGGCGGCGCCGAGATCATGGTTTCGGTACGCGGGCTGTACTGCAAATTCATCAAGACGACGTCAGCCCCTGCATTTTGCAACGCAGTGACCCCTTCGGTCACGGCGCCGCGGAAATCGTCGGGATCGATGGACCGGATAGCATCCACGGTCCCGGTCTGCCAGATGACCAAAGTAGGTGTTTTTGCTTCCATCAGCTTAACGAAGGTTCCGGCGGCCTCCTCCGCAGTCTTCTTGCTCTGTATTTCTACGGATACGTGCACGGTCTCCGCAGGCGGCAGCTTGTCCTTCAAAATGGCCTGCATGCGCGCCGGATAGGAGCTGTCCTCCGAAGATGGAATGGTGGTGGAGCGGCTGCCGATCACCAGGATCTCGAGCGGCTTGCCGGCCTTGACGGTCTCAGCGACCTTGTGGAGCTGGCTGTCGGTGGCGAGCAGATAGGGCGGTAATTCGCAGGCTGCGGGCGCAGGAGGCACAGCTTCGCCCGCGCGCGCCGAAGGCGCGGCGAGGCACCCGCATAACAGGACCAGGCTCAGGAGAACCTTCGCCTTCATCAGCCCCCTCCCGCCATATCGGCGTTGCCGACGGCGTTTTTGGTTTTCGCACCGCTCTTGTCAGCGACGCGCTTGTACCACGAAATCACCCAGGCAACCGCCCACATGATCAGGATTCCGGAGAGACTAATCAGCGCATGCATGCCCGGTCCACCGGAGACCTCGGCCAGGATGAAATGGCCGGCAAAGGCCAGGAAGACGCCGAGGCAGAAGATCTCAAGCGAATGCTGGCCGCACAGGATCAGCGGCCGCAACCACGGCGATGTCAGGCCCGGCCACTCCCGCGGCAGGAATCGCACGATGAGCGCGGCGAGCGCCAGGAAATGCGTGAAGCGCAGCACGTCGAGGTCGGTCTTGTCGATCGGATACATCCACTGCTCGAGCCGCTTCGGCATAAGATGGCCAAGCTGCGGCACGTACCAGGTCAACGTCACGTAGAACGCCGCGACGAGATAGGCGATCGATATCCACATCGTTATCGGTGACGCCAGAATGCGCGACATGCGTCGTGCACCTCCGAGCGCGCACCATGCCCCGAACACGAACAGCAGCTGCCAGGCCAGCGGATTGAACGCCCAGAAGCCGTTCGGATAGGCCGAGAAGTAGAGGTCGAATTCCCAGGTCGCCGCGTAGAGCAGCGCCGAGAGCGCGAGCGTCACGTCGGGCCGCCACTTCATCGACCACAGGATCAGCGGCAGCGCCAGCATCAAGACGATATACAGCGGCAGCACGTCCATGTTGACCGGACGGAAGCGCAACAGCAGCGCCTGCACGATGGTGACATCGGGCTGCTTGAGGAAATCCATGATCCCCATCTCTTCGGTGTAGAGCGGGTTCTCGAAGCTGGTTGCGACGTAGGATATCTCGGCGAGGAAGATCGTGAACAGGAAGACGTGGGCGACATAGATCTGCCAGACCCGGCGCAGGATGCGCGCGGTGGCGATGACGAAGCCGCTCTCCAGCATCGCGCGGCCATAGACGAAGGCGGCGGTGTAGCCGGAGATGAAGATGAAGATCTCGGTGGCGTCGCTGAAGCCGTAATTGCGGATCGTGAACCAGGTCAGCAAATTCGGCGGCAGATGGTCGATGAAGATCAGCCATAGCGCGAGGCCCCGAAACAGGTCGAGCCTGAGCTCGCGCTCGCCGATGGCGGGCAGCGTGATCGCCGGCGCGCGCGGCTCCGCGGTCACGGGTTTGGCTTCCACGGGCTTGACGTCCGCAGGCTTGGCACCCGCGGTTCCCGCGATCGTCGATCCCGTCACTTGATCGGCAATGGTCATCGGGGCCCAAAAACCCTTCCGCAAATCGCGACGTTTGAGGAGTGTACCGGTCCAGTCATCGCCTCGCAAAGCGGCCGGATCACATTGGGGTCTACTTCTTCGTGAATTCTGGCGGGACGATGTCGCGAAAGCCGCCTGCGGCGTTTGGTTCCCGGCCGGGTTTTCGTTATGATGGCAATCATGTACCGCGCCGTGACCCGCCAGATCGAAGTGACCGTCGAGCCGAACTTTGTTCCGGAGCAGTCGTCGGCCGACCGCTCGCGCTATTTCTGGTCCTACACCATCGTCATCACCAATTCCGGCGAAGAGACCGTGCAGCTCAAGACGCGGCACTGGATCATCACCGACGCCTCCGGCCGGCAGCAGGAGGTCAAGGGCGAAGGCGTGGTCGGCGAGCAGCCGACGCTCGCCCCCGGCGAGCGCTTCGAATACACCTCCGGCGTGCCGCTCTCGACCGCCTCCGGCTTCATGACCGGCCGCTACCAGATGGTCAGCGAAAGCGGCGAACGTTTCGAGATCGACGTGCCGACGTTTTCGCTGGATAGCCCGGACAACAAGCGGGTGTTGAATTAGAGGCGGGCGACGGTGCCGACGCCTACGCGTCCTCGACGCCCGCTTCATCCGGCGTGAACTCGTACACCGAGCTGCAGAACTCACACGTCACCACGACCTTGTCGTCCTTGACCATGGCGGCGCGGTCGTCAGGCGAAAAGCTCTTCAGCATGGCGCCGACCGCGTCGCGCGAGCAGGAGCATTGTGCTTTCAACACCAACGGATTGAACACGCGCACGCCGCGTTCGTGGAAGAGGCGATAGAGCAGCCGCTCGCCGGAGAGATCGGGATCGATCAGCTCGACGTCCTCGACGGTTTCGATCAGCGAGCGCGCCTCGACCCAGGCATCGTCTTCAGCGATGCTGTGCACCTTGGCGCCTTCGGGCGCATCGCCGGGGTGCAGATCGGCCTGACGCGCGCGCTCCGGCGCCTTCGGCAGAAACTGCATCAGCATGCCGCCGGCGCGCCAGCGATGCTTGCCGCCGTCGCTCGAGCGCCACTCCTCGCCGACCGCGAGGCGCACGCGCGTCGGGATCTGCTCGGAGCGCAGGAAATATTCGTGGGCGGCATCTTCCAGGCTGCCGCCGTCGAGCGCGACCAGACCCTGGTAGCGGCTCATATCGGGCCCCTGGTCGATGGTCATGGCGAGATGGCCGCGGCCGAGCAGCGTGCCGGAATCCCTGGTGCCACCGAGGCGCTCGGCGTCAAAGCGTGCATAGGCGCGCAGGCGATCCGGCGCCTGATAGTCAACCACCAGAAACGACACCGGCCCGTCGGTCTGTGCCTGCAGGATGAATCGGCCCTCGAATTTCAGCGCCGAGCCGAGCAGCGTCGTCAGCACGATGGCCTCACCGAGCAGCTTGCCGACGGGCGCGGGATAATCGTGCTTGGTCAGGATCTCGTCGAGCGCGGGGCCGAGCCGAACCAGCCGCCCGCGCACATCGAGCGCGTCGACCTCGTAGGGCAGCACGGCGTCATCGATCGGAACCGCGGATGGCGCGCGAACCGGGCCCTCTGGCCCGGTTTTCATGTCAGGGGATTGGGAAACCATGGCGCTTTATCTGGGGTCGGAGGGTGAAAATGGAAGGGGGCGCAGGGGCGCATCCGGAATGCAGAATGGATCGTACGCACGCACGACAAACTCAGTGTCGTCCCGGCGAAAGCCAGAACCCATAACCCCAGGGAGGAGTTGTGGCGCGAGATCGCAATTGCCGATCTTCGCCAAACTACGGTTGGGTGGTAATGGGTCCTGGCTTTCGCCAGGACGACGATTAACACCACGCGTGCCTTACTTCACCGCGTCAAAACACCAGGCCAAAATGCCCTTCTGCGCATGCAGGCGGTTTTCGGCCTCGTCGAACACGACCGATTGCGGACCGTCGATCACCTCGTCGGTGACCTCCTCGCCGCGATGGGCGGGCAGACAGTGCATGAACAGCGCGTCGGGCTTGGCCAGCGACATCAGCTTCGAATTGACCTGGTAGGGCTTGAGCACGTTGTGGCGGTGCTCGCCTTCCTTGTCGCCCATCGACACCCAGGTGTCGGTGACGACGCAATCGGCACCCTTCACGGCGGCCTCGGGATCGGTGCCGAGCACGATCGGCGCACCGGTGGCCTTGATGAAATCGCGCATCACCTTCTTCGGGGCGAGCTCCGGCGGGGTTGCGACATTGAGCTTGAATTTGAAGCGCTCGGCGGCATGAGCCCAGGACGCCAGCACATTGTTGTCGTCGCCGGTCCAGGCCACGGTGCGACCTTCGATCGGGCCGCGATGCTCTTCATAGGTCAGGAGGTCGGCCATCACCTGGCAGGGATGCGAGCGCCGCGTCAGGCCGTTGATCACGGGCACGGTCGCGTTCGCCGCGAGCTCCAGCAGGGCCTCATGATTGAGGATGCGGATCATGATGGCGTCGACATAGCGCGACAGCACACGCGCGGTATCGGCAATGGTCTCGCCGCGGCCGAGCTGCATCTCGGCACCGGTGAGCATGATCGGCTCGCCGCCGAGCTGGCGCATGGCGACATCGAACGAGACGCGCGTGCGGGTCGACGGGCGCTCGAAGATCATCGCCAGCGTCTTGCCTTCGAGCGGCTTGACCGGCTGATGCGCCTTCTGCTTCGCCTTCATGGCGGAGGAGGCCGAGAGCATGCTCTTGAGCTCCGACAGCGGCAGCTCGTTGATATCCAGGAAGTGCTTTGGCGTCTTGCTCATCAGCTTGCCGCCCGCTTGTTGCCGGACAGCGCAGTGCAGGCGCGTTCGAGCCGTCCGACGCTGTCCTCGATCTCGGCTTCGGTGACGATCAAGGGCGGCAGGAAGCGCACGACATTGTCGCCGGCGCCCACGGTGAGCAGTTTTTCGTTGCGAAGCGCTGCGACCAGGTCACCGGAGGGCACCACGGCCTTGATGCCGATCAGAAGCCCCTCGCCGCGAACTTCGCTGACGATATCGGGATGACGGTCGATCACGGAAGCGAGCTTCTGCTTGAGCAGCAGCGACATCCTCTGGACGTGGTCGAAGAAGCCGGGCTTGAGCATGACGTCGAGCACGGCATTCGCAGCCGAGATCGCCAGCGGATTGCCGCCGAAGGTCGAGCCGTGCGAGCCGGGCCCCATGCCGGAAGCCGCGTCCGCGGTCGCGAGCACCGCACCGATCGGGAAGCCGCCGCCGAGCGCTTTCGCCAGCGACATCACGTCAGGCGTGACGCCGGTGCGCCGATGGGCGAAGAGATCGCCGGTGCGGCCCATGCCGGTCTGCACCTCGTCGAAGGCGAGCAGCAGGCCCTTCTCATCGCAGAGCTGGCGCAATGCCTTGAGGAAGCCGGGAGGCGCCGAACGCACGCCGCCCTCGCCCTGGATCGGCTCGATCAGGATGCCGGCGGTCTGCGGACCGATCGCTTTCTTCACGGCCTCGATGTCGCCATGCGGGATCTGGTCGAAACCGTCCATCGGCGGACCGAAACCTTCGAGATATTTTGCGGAGCCGGTCGCCGCCAGCGTCGCCAGCGTGCGGCCGTGGAAGGCGCCCTCGAAGGTGATGATGCGGTAGCGCTCCGGATGCCCCTTGGAGAAGTGATGATGGCGGACCAGCTTGATCACACCCTCCAGCGCCTCGGCGCCGGAATTACAGAAGAACACGAAGTCCGCAAAGCTCTCGTTGCAGAGGCGCGCGGCGAGCTTCTCGCCGTCCGGGCTCTGGAACAGGTTCGACATGTGCCAGAGTTTTGTGGCCTGCTCCTGCAGCGCCTTGACCAGCGCGGGATGGGCATGGCCGAGCGCATTGACCGCCACGCCCGAGGTGAAATCGAGATAGCGATCGCCATTGGTTGCGATGAGCCAGACGCCTTCGCCGCGCTCGAAGCCGATGTCGGCCCTGGCGAAAACGGGGAGCAAATGCGGCGCTGCGCTGTTGGTCATGATGGTCTCTTTGGATGTTTCGGACGGCCTGAACGTGCGTTGCGCAGCGCATCATTGGTCCGGAAAACGAAACGTGCCGCCTTTTAAGGGCGGCACGCGTCACCATCTTATGCCTGGCACCACGGGTGTCAATGCCGCCCGGAAAGCCTCGCGAAACTCTGATTCCGTAGTCTTGCGGTGCCAGATTTGCGGGTTTTTGGCCACGGAACATGTGGAAGCGAGTCGGCGGACTCTTGCGCGTGAGTCACGCCATATTGTAGCGTTTGGCTTGTCAGATACGACATCTCGTGCAGCGGTTCTGATCCCAAAAGTCCTCATGTACCGGCGTAAACGTTCGGGCGTCTCACTGCGCCCGGCGAGCCTTAAGGGATTCCGGCGGCACGGGTTTTTCGAGGCTTAGGCATTCGTTGTGCGAACCCAGGATGGCGGGCGCGCGGCGAAGGAAAGGTTACAATGACGGTTTTGACCTGGTCCGACGATCGCGTCGAGCAGTTAAAAAAGCTCTGGGAGGCCGGACTTTCGGCCAGCCAGATCGCCGCTGAGCTTGGGAATGTCACCCGCAACGCCGTGATCGGCAAGGTGCACAGGCTCGGCCTGTCGGGCCGCGCCAAGAGCCCGTCTTCGGCAGCTCCGCGGCCGCGCAAGGCGCGTCCCGCGCAGCACATGATGCGGGTGAGCAGGCCCATTGCACGCGGCAATACCGCGCTGGCGCAGGCCTTCGAGGTCGAGGTCGAGGCTGAACCGGTCACCTACGACAACGTGGTGCCGATGAGCCAGCGCCTGTCGCTGCTCGAACTGAACGAGGCGACCTGCCACTGGCCGGTTGGCGATCCCTCGAGCGCGGATTTCTTCTTCTGCGGCGGCAAGGCGCTCTCCGGCCTGCCCTATTGCGCCCAGCACTCGCGGGTGGCGTATCAGCCGGCAGCGGATCGCAGGCGGGCGCCGGCGAAGCCGCCGCGGTAAGCTCAGCTTCAAGCAACCTTGTCCCGGCACAAGGCCGGGACGGTAGGGGGAATAGAAAAGCGCGCCATTCGGCGCGCTTTTACTTTGCTTGCTGGCAAGAGCCTTAGGCCTGCTCGGCCTTCGCAAAGCGATCGTCGAGCGCATAGCCGGCGCCGCGGACGGTGCGGATCGGGTCCTGCTCGCGGCCGAGATTGAGCAGCTTGCGCAGGCGGCCGATATGCACGTCGACGGTGCGCTCGTCGATATAGATGTCGCGGCCCCAGACGCTGTCGAGCAGCTGCTCGCGCGAGAACACGCGGCCGGGATGCTCCAGGAAAAACTCGAGCAGCCGATATTCGGTCGGGCCGAGATCGATCGGCCGGCCCGAGCGCGCCACGCGGCGCTTCTCGCGGTCGAGCTCGATGTCGCCAAAAGCGAGCACCGTGGCGAGCCGTTCGGGGCTTGCGCGCCGCAGCAGGCCCTTCACGCGGGCCAGCAGCTCGGGCACCGAGAACGGCTTGACGATGTAATCGTCGGCGCCGGTCGCAAGACCCCTTACCCGCTCGCTCTCCTCGCCGCGCGCGGTGAGCATGATGATCGGCAGCTGCTTGGTGTCGGACCGCGCCCGCAGCCGGCGGCACAGCTCGATGCCGGATAGGCCCGGCAGCATCCAGTCGAGCACGATCAGATCGGGGATGTGCTCCTTGAGACGGGTGTCGGCATCGTCGCCGCGCATCACCGTCTCGACGTCATAGCCGTCGCCCTCGAGGTTGTAGCGAAGCAGCTCGGTCAGAGCTTCCTCGTCTTCAACCACCATAATGCGTGCGCCCATGGGGTCGTCGCTCCTTAAGGATTCAAGTATTGGGGACCGTCGTGGCGAAGGTCGTCATGTCGCCCTTCGGTCGCTTGTCGGTGATGGCCTGGCCTTCGATCATGTAGAACACGGTCTCGGCGATGTTGGTGGCGTGGTCGCCGATCCGCTCGATGTTCTTGGCGCAGAACATCAGATGGATGCAGAACGAGATGTTGCGCGGATCCTCCATCATGTAGGTGAGGAGCTCGCGGAACAGTGAGGTGCAGATGGCGTCGACTTCCTCATCGCCTTTCCATACCGCCATCGCCGCCGGCAGATCGTGCGCGGCATAGGCGTCCAGCACCGACTTGACCTGCTGCTGCACGAGGTCGGTCATGTGCTCGAGGCCGCGGAACAGTTTGAGCGGATGGAAATCCGTCTCCAGCGCCGCGACGCGCTTGCCCATGTTCTTGGCGAGGTCGCCGATCCTCTCGAGATCGGTGGCGACGCGCATAGCGCCAACGATCTCGCGCAGATCCACCGCCATCGGCTGGCGGCGAGCGATGGTGAGCACGGCGCGCTCCTCTATCTTCTTCTGGAGCGTATCGAGCTCGGCGTCGATGGTCACAACGCGCTGGCCGAGCGCGACGTCGCGGCGGATCAGCGCGTCGACGGAATCGACGATCATGCGCTCGGCGATGCCGCCCATCTCGGCGACCAGGCGCGTGAGCTCCTGGAGGTCGGTGTCGAAGGCCTTTGCGGTATGTTCAGAACCCATGTGCCGTCTCCTCAGCCGAACCGGCCGGTGATGTAATCCTGCGTGCGCCGGTCGGTCGGCGACGTGAAGATCTTGCTGGTGTCGTCGAACTCGATCAGCTCGCCGAGATACATGAAGGCGGTCTTGTCAGAAACGCGCGCTGCCTGCTGCATGTTATGGGTCACGATCGCGATCGTGTAGTTCTCGGACAGCTCCTGGATCAGCTCCTCGACCTTGGCGGTCGAGATCGGGTCGAGCGCCGAGCAGGGCTCGTCGAACAGGATCACCTCGGGCCGCACCGCGACGGTGCGGGCGATGCAGAGGCGCTGCTGCTGGCCACCGGAGAGCGACAGGCCGGAGGCATTGAGCTTGTCCTTGACCTCGTTCCACAGCGCGCCGCCGCGCAGCGCCTTCTCGACACGGTCGTCCATCTCGGACTTCGAGATCTTCTCATAGAGACGAATGCCGAAGGCGATGTTCTCGTAGATCGTCATCGGGAACGGCGTCGGCTTCTGGAACACCATGCCGACGCGGGCGCGCAGCAGATTGAGGTCGAGCTTGGGGTCGAGGATGTTGGTCTGGTCGAGCATCAGCTGACCGGTAGCGCGCTGGCCCGGATAGAGGTCGTACATCCGGTTGAAGATGCGCAGCAGGGTCGACTTGCCGCAGCCGGACGGGCCGATGAACGCCGTGACACGGTTGGTGCCGAGCGCCAGATTGATGTTCTTCAGCGCGTGGTGCTCGCCGTAATAGAAGTTGAGGTTGCGTACCGTCACCTTGGCGGGCGCTTCGGGCAGCACCGGCGACTGGGGCAGGCCGCCCGCTGCGCTCATCGATACGGAAAGATCACTCATTTTGCGGTCCTCTCGGCGCCAAGAATGCGCGCGCCAATATTCAGAGCAAGAACGGTCAGGGTGATGAGCAGCGCGCCGCTCCAGGCGAGCTGCTTCCAATAGGCGTAAGGACTCTGGACGAAGTTGTTGATGGTGACCGGCAGGTTCGCCATCGTCTTGGTCAGGCCGAGGCTGAAGAACTGGTTCGACAGCGCGGTGAAGAGCAGCGGCGCGGTCTCGCCGGCGACGCGGGCGGTCGCGAGCAGCACGCCGGTGATGAGGCCCGAGCGGGCGGCGCGATAAGCGATCCGCTTGATCACCAGCGAGCGCGGCAGGCCGAGGGCGGAAGCCGCCTCACGCAGTGCGTTCGGCACCAGCAGCAGCATGTCCTCGGTCGTGCGCAGCACCACCGGGATCACGATGACGGCAAGCGCGAGCGAGCCTGCGATCGCCGAAAAGCCGCGCATCGGCACCACCACCGCGCCGTAGATGAACAGGCCGATGATGATCGAGGGCGCCGACAGCAGGATGTCGTTGATGAAGCGGATCACCGAGGTCAGCTTGTCGTTGCGACCGTACTCGGCGAGATAGGTGCCGGCGAACAGGCCGAGCGGCGCGCCGATGCCAACGCCGATCACGGTCATGATGACCGAACCGATGATCGCGTTGCGCAGGCCGCCTTCAGTCGAGCCCGGAGGCGGAGTGTCCGCGACGAATATCTCAAGATTCAGGCCCGCCAACCCGTTGTAGAGCAGCGTGATCAGGATCAGAGCGAGCCAGGTCACGCCGAAGGCGGCGGCGGCCATGCAGAGCCCGCGGACGACGATGTCCTTGCGGCGGCGGCGTGAATAGATCGGGTTCATGGCGTCAGTTCCCCGCCTTCTTTTCCAGCCGCATCAGCATCAGCCGCGCCGCGGCGAGCACGAAGAACGTCAGCACGAACAGCAGCAGGCCGAGCAGGATCAGGCCGGACTGGTGCAGACCGTCGCTTTCGGCGAATTCGGATGCGATCGCGGCCGAAATCGTGGTGCCGGGGGCGAAGATCGACCCCGAGATGCGGAACGAGTTGCCGATGATGAAGGTCACCGCCATGGTCTCGCCGAGCGCGCGTCCGAGCGCCAGCATGACGCCGCCGATGACGCCGACGCGGGTGTAGGGGATCACCACGCTGCGGACGACCTCCCAGGTGGTGCAGCCGACGCCGTAGGCGGCTTCCTTCAGCACCGGCGGCACCGTCTTGAACACGTCGACCGAGATCGAGGTGATGAAGGGCAGCACCATGATCGCGAGGATCAGCGCGGCATTGAACAGGCTGAGATAGGACGGGGGACCTGCGAAGATCGCGCCCAGCACCGGAACGCCGTCAAAGATCTTGATCATGAAGGGCTGGAACGTGTTGGCCAGGAACGGACCCAGCACGAAGAAGCCCCACATGCCGTAGATGATCGAGGGAATACCGGCGAGCAGCTCGATCGCCATGCCGATCGGGCGGCGCAGCCATTGCGGGCAGAGCTCGGTCAGAAAGATGGCAATGCCCAGACCAACCGGAATGGCGATCAGCATCGCGATGAAAGAGGTGACGAGCGTGCCGTACATCGGTCCGAGCGCGCCGAGCACCGGCGGATCCGCCGACGGCGCCCAGCGCTGCGTCCACAGGAACGCGAAGCCGTATTCCTTCATCGCCGGGAAGGCGCCGACGATCAGCGACAGGATGATGCCACCGAGGATGAGGAGCACCGAGATCGCGCTGAGCCGCGTGATCCAGTAGAAGGTGACGTCGCCGAGCTTGAATGCGCTCAAGGCCTTGGCGCGGTCATACGGTCCGGCGTCGTCGACGATATCGCTCTGAACGGCCATCTCTGCCACGCCGATCCCCTGTACCAAATTATATACGCTTGTTGTCGGTCCGGCGCCCCGGATGCAGCGCGACGCTGATCCGGGGTCGAAATCGTGTGGGTCGCGGCGCGCCCTGGAAGGCCGCGCCGCGCTTGGAGAAGAGCTTAGCTCTTGATCTCGGCAGCCCAGGTCTTCTCGATCAGGGTCACGACGCTCTCGGGCATCGGGATGTAGTCGAGCTCTTCAGCCGCCTTGCCGCCGTTCTTGAAGGCCCAGCGGAAGAACTTGATGGCTTCCTGCGAGGCCGCCTTGTCGGTGGCTTCCTTGTGCATGAGGATGAAGGTCGCCGCCGTGATCGGCCAGGACTTGTCGCCGGGCTGGTCGGTCAGGATGACGTAGTAGCCGGGAGCCTTGGCCCAGTCGGCGTTGGAAGCGGCCGCCTGGAAGGCTTCGACCGTCGGCTGCACCGGCTTGCCAGCCTTGTTGATCAGGCCGGTGTAGGTCAGCTTGTTCTGCTTGGCATAGGCGTACTCGACATAGCCGATCGAGTTCTTGGTCTGGCTGATGTTGCCCGACACGCCTTCGTTGCCCTTGGCGCCGACGCCAACCGGCCACTCGACGGCGGTGCCCTCACCGACCTTGCTCTTCCAGTCGGCGCTGGCCTTGGAGAGGTAGTTGGTGAAGTTGAAGGTGGTGCCCGAACCGTCGGAACGGCGGACCACGGTGATCGCGTCCGACGGCAGCTTCACGTTCGGATTGAGCTTCTTGATCGCGGCGTCGTCCCACTTGGTGATCTTGCCGAGATAGATGTTGGCGAGCGTCTCGCCGTCGAACACCAGCTCACCGGCCTTGACGCCCTCGAGGTTGACGACGGGAACGATGGCGCCCATCACCATCGGCCACTGCGCAAGGCCGTCCTTCTCGAGCTGCTCGGCCTTGAGCGGCGCGTCGCTGGCGCCGAATGTCACGGTCTTGGCCTGGATCTGCTTGATGCCGCCGCCGGAACCGATCGACTGGTAGTTGAGGCCGTTGCCGGTCTCCTTTTTGTAGGCGTCAGCCCACTTCGAATAGATCGGGAACGGGAAGGTCGCGCCTGCACCCGTGATGTCGGCAGCGAAAGCCGCCGTCGTCGTTGCGGCGACCAAGCCGGCAGCGACGATCGTCTTGATGAAATTCATGCTGGTCTCCATACAGGGGAACGAAGCGCCATCAGCGCCCGATCGCGCTCCCCGCGCCGCCCCTTTAGGAGCGGTCGGCTGTGCTTTTACGAAGGTTTCGTGACAGTCGGATGACGTCTTCAAGCGATTGAAATCGCTTGAGTTTCAGTTCGAAGCCGGAGTCTTGGCCTGGGGAAAACAGGCGGTGAAAGTGGCGCCCTGCTTAGGGACACTTTCGATCAGAAGACGGCCGCGGTGACGGTTAAGAATATGTTTCACCAACGATAAACCAAGTCCGGTCCCGCCCTGGGAACGGCTGTCGCCGACGTCGACCCGGTAGAACCGCTCGGTCAGGCGCGGCAGATGCTCGGGCGCGATGCCGGGGCCGAAATCGCGCACCATGACCCGGATTTCCTGAGTTCCATCGGTGGCCGGGGTCGCCGTCAACGACACGATGACGCGTCCGCCGGAAGCGCCGTATTTGAGCGCATTCTCGATCAGGTTCTCGAACAGGCGCAGCAGCTCCTCGCGGTCGCCTGCGATCATGACAGGCGCTTCCGGCAGATGGGTCTCGACCTCGACCTGGCGTTCCCGCGCCAGCGGCTCGAGCCCGTCGGCGACCTGGAAGATGATCGGCAGCAGATCGACCAGCGTGTCCGGCCGCACATGGGCCGACAGTTCCACCCGCGATAGCGACAGCAAATCATCGATCAGGCGCGCCATGCGGGTGGCCTGGTTGTGCATGATGCCGAGGAAGCGCTCGCGCGCCTTGGGATCGTCCTTGGCCTGGCCCTGGAGCGTATCGATGAAGCCGGAGAGCGCAGCCAGTGGCGTGCGCAATTCATGGCTGGCATTGGCGACGAAGTCGGCGCGCATCTCCTCGACCCGGCGCAGCGGCGTCTGGTCGTGGAAGGTCATCAGCATGCATTTGTCGGCGCCGCCGAAAGTGGTCGGCACCGGCACCGGGGTGATGATCAGCTCCATCCAGCGATCGACCGGCACATGGTCGAGGTAGGTCGCGCGACGCGGCTCGGTGGTCGCAATGGACTCGCGCAGCGCCATGATGATCTCCGGCGAGCGCAGCGCGAATTGGGCGAGCTCGTTCTTGCGCAGCGCCGGCGCAAGCTGGGCCGCGGCGGCATTGAGGTGGATGACGCGGCCGGCGCGATCGAGCAGCACCGCGGGGTCCGGCATGCCGGCGACGACCGCGGCCACCGCCGCGCTTTCGACCGGATTAACGCGGCGGGTGTCCTCGCGCGAGGCAGCGGTATCATGCAGCCGCCAGGGGATCAGGGCGGCGGCCGCGATGCACAGGAACACCGTCACCGCCCGCACCACCGACAATTCGCCGAGCGAGACCACGACCGACAGCGCCAGCGCGGCAGCGATCAGGATGACGGTCGAGTGCCGCAGCCGGTCGGACCAGGGCTGCACAGTGGGAGACGAGGGAGCGTCGATCGCCATCGGGGCGGGCTTCTCCTTGTTGCCTTTTGCGCCGGTCAGGCGCCGCTGTCGCTGCGCTTTCTCACATAAGCGGCTTCAGGCGGTGGGCCTGGATCGAGCTTGAGCGCCGCCTGCTGCAGGCGCTTCGATCGGGCACCGATGATAACCTCGCGAAACGTCAGCAAGATTACAGAGATGACAAAGGGCGACAGATAATAGAGGACCCGGAACAGCAGCATGCCGCCGAGCAGTTCCTCGCGGTCCATCTGCCAGAGGCCGACCAGCATGGCGGCGTCGAACACCCCGAGCCCACCGGGCGAATGGCTGGCGAAGCCAAGCAGCGTCGCCGAGACGAAGATGACCGCAACGACGACGAAGCCGAGATTGGGCTCGTCGGGGACCAGCACGTACATTGCGAGCGCGCAGAAGCCGAGATCGATGATGCCGATCGCGATCTGCAGCAACGTCAGCGGACCGCCCGGCAGCACCACGGTCCAGGGGCCGCGTCCGACCACCCGCGGCTGGGTCCAGACCCAGACCACATAGCCGACCAGCGCTGCGAGGATCATCATCGCGAACGCCCGGTTCAGCCAGGGCGGCAACTGGTCGATCGAGGCGGCCGCCTCCGGGTGATAGGAGATGCCGAGGCCGAGCACGGCGGCATTGCCGAGCCAGAAGGTGAGACCGGCGAGGAAGCAGATTTTTGCGACGTCGATCGCGTTCAGCCCATAGGCCGAATAGATGCGGTAGCGCACCGCGCCGCCAGTGAAAACGCTGGCGCCGACATTGTGGCCAATCGAATAGCTGGTGAAGGCCGCGAGCGCGTTGATGCGATAGGGCACGTGGGTATGGCCGATCGCGCGCACGGCGAACAGGTCGTAGAAGGTCAGCGTGAAATAGCCTGCGGCGACGAACAGCGCGGCCATCGCAATCTGGCGCGGCTCGGTGCTCTTGATCGCCTCGATCACCTCGTTCATGTCGATGCCGCGCAGCATGTGGTAGAGCACATAGCAAGCGATGCCGATGACCGCGACGCTGATCACAACTCCAAGCTTATGCAGGATTTGCTTCTGGCGCAGAAACGTCATCGCCCTGCGTATGGCTTCCAGCATCTAGACCTCGAACAACGCTGCAACGGCCAGGGTGGCCGGCGAACAGGCGGACGACGCACAGGCACTTGACGAACGAGCCCTCAACGAACCCTTGCCGCCGGCTCCGGCCTCGCGCATGCCCCCCGCCCCTCCACTAGCGCGTTTTGCGGCGGAGTGGAATTCGCCAATGTGAACAAAATCACGTGCCTTCAATATTTTAGGCAGGTTTGCGGGTTCAAGGTGCACGGTTTGGCGCTTTCGGCGGCAAGGCTGACGCGAATCTCCATGGCAATCCTGCGCAGGGGCAGTGAAGTTTTGATGATTTCGACCGGACAATGTTCCGCCGCGCCTTAAGCCGAAATCAATCTATGGGCGGCGCCGGCGTGTTGAAAGAGGGGGGCGATCCGCTCCGGCCGGCTGCAGCACAAATAGCCGCGCGGCAATCGCGCGGCTGAGGCCTGGTACCTGACAACCGGTCGCGCCGCGAGATCACAGAGGCGGGTGCTGTCGCGGCCCGCGCCGGTGCGGGCCCGACGCGAGCGTGCAGTGCGAAGGAAGCGGTCTGCTCAGGCTGCAAGTTGCGGACGCACCGCCTCGATGCCGGCGATCCAGCCGGCGACGGAGCGGCCGATTGCCTCGGGGTGATCCTCCTGAAGGAAGTGCCGCCCGGCACCGAGACGAACGTGCGTGCAGTGCTTCAACGACGCCGCAAACGTCTCGGCGAATTCCGGAGCAACCAGCGCACCGGGCTCGCCTGAGAACAGCAGCTTTGGATAGGATGATGCGGCCAGCGCGGCGTGCCCGGATTGGAGTACTTCATGGACATCGGCGGGCTCGCCCGCGATCGGCAGCTCGCGCGGAAGCGCAAGAACAGGACGGCGGCTCTCCGGCGTCGGGAACGGCGCGCGATAGGGCGCCATCTCGTCATCGCTGAGCTTGCGCACGATGCCGCCGGGCAGCACGCGCTCGACGAACACATTCGCCTCGAGGATCATGGCCTCACCCTCGCCCGGCGTCCTGAACTTGCGAAACACCGCTCGCGCAGCCTCAGCGTGGTCCTGCTCTTCCGCGCGTTCGGTATGGTGAAAGTCCTGCCAGGTGGGCATCGGACGGATGAACTCCATGAAGGCAAGTCCGCGCACAAGATCCGGCCGGCGCGCGGCCAGATGAAATGCGAGCGCCGTGCCCCAATCCTGCGCGACGAGATAGGCCGACTTGACGCCGCGCCGTTCGATGAAGGCGTCGAGATAGCGGACGTGATCGACAAAGCGATAGTCGATGTCGGGCTTGCCGGACTGACCGAAGCCGATGAGGTCAGGCGCAATGCAATGCGCGACCGGCGACACCAGCGGCAAAATGTTGCGCCAGATGTGCGACGAGGTCGGATTGCCGTGCAGGAACAGCGCGACTGGCGCACCTTCCGCGCCTGTCTCGCGCCAGGCTATGCTGCTTCCCAGGACGGACGCTTCACGAATCTCGATCTGCTTGCTCATGTCGTCTCCTTGAACACGGTTTGGAATGCGATGGTCTTGAAACGCTCGAGCGCTTTGGGATTGCGGTCGACCTTCATGCGCAGAATCGCGCCCTGCCAGGACGCGAGCAGAAAGTCGGCAAGCTCGTCAGGCTCGAAATCGGATGCGATCTCGCCGCTGGTCTGGGCATCCCTGATGCAGACAGCGAACGGCGCGCGCCATTCGGCGAAGATCGCCGCAAGACGCGCGCGCAACAGCTCGCTGCTGCCCGATGCCTCCAGGCTGAGATCGCCGATCAGGCAGCCGCGGCCGTAGCCATCGACCTCGAGTCGGCCGGTGATGATGTCGAGATAGCGCCGCAGCCGCGCCCGCGGCGTGAGGGAGGTGTCGTCCAGGGCCTCGGCAACCAGCCCCCTGGTGACGTCGAAATAGCGGTCGAGCACCTCGGAGGCGAACGCCTCCTTGGAGCGGAAATGGTTGGTGAAGGACCCCTGCGGCGCGCCCGCCGCAGCGGTGACGTCGCGCACGCTGCTGCCGTGATAGCCGGTCCGGAACATGACTTTGAGGCCGGCGTCGAGGATAGCGTCTTTGAGCGAGGGCTTTGGCATGAGCGAATAATACGTACGTACGTATTGTTGTCAAGCAGTAACTCGCGACGCCGGCGATCTGCATGCCGATCAGTCACTTATCGGAATTTGAGACAATCGATCGCCCGCCAGCGGATCGCGGTTCAGGCCGCCGGCTGGCTCCGCAAGACCACCCAATAACGCAGCCACGCACCGATGGTGCAACCGACGAGGTAGCAGGCGAACAGGATCAGGCCGAGGTCGAGCCAGTAGCCGAAGCGGCCCGGGACCACATGCGCGAACGCGGCCGCGACCAGGGCCGCGACGAGCACCGCGAGCCAGCGCGCGGTCACCTTCGAGGTGCCGTTGCCGCGCTGGACCACCGAGATCCAACCCATGCAGAAGCCCAGCAGCGCCGAGCCGATCAGCCAGCCCATATGGAACGAGACGAGATAGGGCATCGTCACCTCACCAGAAATTCGATGCGGCGGTTTTGCGCCTTGCCGTCGTCGGTGTCGTTGCCGGCGACGGGCTGCGTGCTGCCGTAACCGACCGCGGTGAAGCGGTCCGCCGGCAGGCCCGCCTTGACCAGATAATTGATCACCGCCTGCGCGCGCTTCTCGGAGAGCGCCTGGTTGAAGGAATCCTCGCCGTCCGCATCGGTGTGGCCCGCGACCTCGATATTGGTGGTGGGACAACGCAGCGCCGTCTCGATCAGATGATCGAGAATGCCGGCGGAGTCGGGATCGATGTCGGCGCGCTTGGACGCGAAGCGGATCTTGCCCTTGGCCAGCAGCTCCGAGAACAATTGCTGGCAGACGGTGCCGTCGACCGGCCCCGCCGCGGGCTTCACCGTGATTTCGGGCTTGTATTGCCAGTTTCTCGGAAAGTCCTTGCCGAGGCCTGCGCGGATGTCGTTGGCCGCACCTTCGTACAGCGCATCGCCCGACAGCTTCACTTCGCGATCCGATACCACGAGCGTGCCGGTCGACAGCCGCGACAATGCGCCGAGCGCTGCGACCACCGCAGTGTTGAAGGAGCTGGGCGCACCGACGCTGGCCTTGAGATTGTCGACGACCTTCTCGGTGAAGAATTTTCGCGACGCGCTGGTCGCGATCGCGTCGTGCACGTTGTTGTCGGGTACGTAGCCGGTCAGCGTCACGGTGGCGGCGACCGGATCCTTGTAGGCCTGGAAGATGTAAGGCGGCGCCTTGATCTCGTTGGCGGCGATCGAAAAGCCTTCGGGCAGGTTCTTCAGCGCGGCTGCAATCGCTTCGCGGCCGCCGAGATCGCGCGCCATGCCTGACAGATTGACCTTGGTGTCTGTTATCGTGATCTTGCCGTCCTTGAGCTTGCCGATCTGGTCGAGCAGCAGCATCGCGGCCGGCTCAAAACGAGCCGGCGCGCCGCGGGCCAGGCCCATCTGATCGGTGACCTCGGTCCCGTTGACCTCCTTGCGTGCGGCTTCGGTCAGGCGCGCCTTCATCGATGGCAGCGGCGCGGAGCCCGACAGCGTCACCCGCACCACGTCACGCTCGGCACTCCAGACGAAGGGCTTTGCCTCGGGAACAAGGCGGGTCTGGTCATCGACCAGCCGGACGCCGGGAACCATCTCGACCGTGGTCACGGCGTCGCGGCGCCCCTCCTCGGAGAAGGCATCCGCGGCCAGACTGACGTCACGGCCGTCCACCGCGATCCGGGTCTTGTCCAGCACGGTGTCCTTGAGCGCGGCCGAGCTGCGGGCCGACAGGTCGGCCTCGACCGGCAAGGTGTTATTCCAGGCCGCAAATCCCCACATGACGGCCAGGGGAATCAGCCCTGGCCACCATTTGCTGGCCCACCTGAAAAGCATCTGCATTCGACGACCCGAACTCTGGAACCGGAGACAAAACAAACCCTTGGC
Organism: Bradyrhizobium ganzhouense; assembly: GCF_049949285.1. NCBI lineage: Bacteria > Pseudomonadati > Pseudomonadota > Alphaproteobacteria > Hyphomicrobiales > Nitrobacteraceae > Bradyrhizobium > Bradyrhizobium ganzhouense. The sequence continues at coordinate 812,833 of NZ_CP181318.1, read as the reverse complement.
GGGCTGTCAAACCGGAAATGGCGGCGCTCCGAGGGCCACGTGTCGACAATTGGAATAACTTTTTCTTCAAGGGTCACACCCTAAGTTGACCGCGGAATGCCCAGGGGCGGCCAGCCGGTCATGAAACAACTCCGTAACAACGTCATTCGCGCCGGGCTGGGAGCACTCTATTTCAGCGGAGCGCACCATCTGCTGCGCCCGCTGTTGTCGGGCGTCGGCGCCATTTTCATGCTGCACCATGTGCGGCCGGCCCGTGAGGGCGAGTTCCAGCCGAACCGGCATCTCGAGGTCACCCCCGATTTCCTGCGGGCGACGCTGTGCCATTTGCGCTCGCGCGAGATCGACATCGTCAGCATGGACGAGCTGCACGAACGGCTGCTGCAGGGTCGCTTCGACCGCCGCATCGCCGCCTTCACCCTCGACGACGGCTATCGCGACAATCGGGAGCACGCCCTTCCGGTGCTGCGCGAATTTGACGCGCCCGCGACCATCTATGTCGCCAGCGACTTCGCCGATGGCACCGGACGGCTGTGGTGGATTGCGCTGGAGGCCGTCATCGCCAAGGCCGAGCAGATCGACGTGCAGATCGGCCATTCCGCGCTGCGGCTCGATGCGAGCACGCCAGCCGCCAAGCAGGCAGCGTTCGACCGCCTGCACGACTGGCTCCGGGCCCTACCGGGCGAACACGATCTGAAGCGCGAGATCGAGGCGCTCTGCGCCGCGCACGGCGTCGACATGGAAGCGCTGTGCCGCAGCCTGTGCCTGTCCTGGGACGAGGTGAGGCGGCTCTCTGCCGATCCGCTCATCACGATCGGCGCCCACACCATCAGCCATTGCAATCTCGCCAAGCAGAGCGAGGAGATCGCGGCGCAGGAGATGGCCGTCAGCCGGGTGCGGATCGAGCAGGCGTTGGATCGCCAGGTGGCGCATCTCGCCTATCCCTATGGCGACCGCGATGCGGCGGGCGAACGTGAGTTCACACTTGCCGCGTCCGCCGGCTTCAAGACCGCGGTGACGACACGGCCCGGCATGCTGTTCGCCGAGAACGCCGGCCACATGACCGCGCTGTCGCGCGTCTCGCTCAACGGCAACTATCAGGACGCGCGCATTCTGCCGGTGCTGACCTCGGGCGCCGCAACCGCGATGTGGAACGGCTTTCGCCGGTTCGCTGCGGCTTGACTGTTGTCCCGGCCTTCGCCGGGACAACACCGAGTTGACTCCCCTCCCCGCGGCGCTCAAAACGTCGCCAACCCAAGGAAAGCGTCAAGGGAGGCACCATGTCCAACGATCTGTTTTCGCTCAAAGGCCGCATCGCACTCGTGACCGGCGGCTCGCGCGGTATCGGCAAGATGATCGCGGCCGGATTCCTCGGCGCAGGAGCTGCGAAGGTCTACATCACCGCGCGCAAGGCGGGCCCTTGCGAAGCCACGGCGAAAGAGCTCTCGGCGCAATATGACGGTGAGTGCATCGCCCTGCCGATCGACATCTCGACCGTCGAAGGCTGCGACAAGCTCGCTTCCGAAATCATCAAGCTGGAGCCGAAGCTCGACATCCTCGTCAACAATGCCGGTGCGGCCTGGGGCGCGGAGTTCGACGAATTCCCCGAAAGCGGCTGGGACAAGGTGATGGACCTCAATGTCAAATCGCTGTTCTTCCTGACCAAGGCTTTGGCCAAGCCGCTGCGCGCGGCGGCCTCGCACGAGCGGCCCGCCAAGGTCATCAACATCGCCTCCGTCGACGGCATCTTCGTCAATCCGGGCGAGACCTATTCCTACGCCGCGAGCAAGGCCGCGGTGATCCATCTGACGCGGCGCATGGCGACGAAGCTGATCAAGGACAATATCAACGTCACCGCGATCGCGCCGGGTGCATTCAAGTCCGACATGAACCGCGCTGCGCGCGACCACTCGGACGACGTCGCCAAGCGGATCCCGTCGCGGCGCATCGGCACCGACGAGGACATGGCGGGCGTTGCGATCTACCTCGCCTCGCGGGCGGGCGATTATGTGGTCGGCAACACCATCGCGGTCGATGGCGGCGTGGTGTATGCGAATGCGGGGCTGGAGATCGCGGGGTAGGCGACGCGAGCTAGCGCGGCGCATTCGGTGCGCTCCCTCGCCCCGTTCTTACGGGGAGAGGGTTGGGGTGAGGGGCCTCTCTCCGCGGGAGAGACAGCCGACGTACCTGTACCCCCTCACCCGCCGCGCTGCGCGCGTCGACCTCTCCCCGCAGGCGGGGAGAGGTTAAGAAAGAGCCATTACGACTCGATCTTCACATACTCGAAATCACCCGGCTTGTTGTCGATGCCGACTTTCGGCGGCGAAATCCACGACGCGAACTTGCCGGTTTCTGTGACGGCCTGCATCAGCGAGGTGATGAAGTCACCGTCGGCGGTTGAGGGCAGCCACTCGTCCTTGCGCTTGGCCCAGGTGGCGTCGTCGATCAAGAGGCCGTCGGGCGTGGCGTGCACGTCCTTGAACTCGCCGATGTGGCGGTGGAAGGCGACGTTCGGCAGGGTCAGCTTGAAGTCGTAGCCCGCGGTCGAGATCACCTTGTTCCAGCGCAACATGCCCTTGATGCAGTCCTGGCTGTAATCGTCGCGCAGGCGCATGTTGAGCGCGGTCAGCGCCGGCTCGTCGACCAGCTTGATCTCGCCGTTGATGAACTTCAGCACCGGATAGGTGGCGTTCTTGAGCTGGTGATCGTCGTCGATCTGGGTCTCGTGATAGCGGCCCTTGATGCCGGTGTTGAAGGCATTGGCCGCGTTGGTCGAGACTTCCGAACCGAACAGATCGAGCGACAACGTGTAGTGCAGGTTGAGCTTCTTCTGGATGGTCGGAAGATCGATCACGCCGAGCGCGCGGACTTTTGCGATATCGGTGGGATCGGTGATACCGGCTTCGCGCATCGCATCGCAGGTGCGCTGCACGACACGGGTAATGCCGGTCTCGCCGACGAACATGTGGTGCGCTTCCTCCGTCAGCATGAAGCGGCAGGTGCGCGACAGCGGATCGAAGCCCGACTGCGCCAGCGAGTGCAGCTGCATCTTGCCGTCGCGGTCGGTGAAATAGGTGAACATGAAGAAGGACAGCCAGTCCGGCGTCGCCTCGTTGAAGGCACCGAGCATACGCGGCGCGTCGGCATCGCCGGAGCGACGGCGCAGCAAATCATCGGCTTCCTCGCGGCCGTCGCGGCCGAAGTACTTCTGCAGCAGATAGACCATCGCCCATAGGTGGCGGCCTTCCTCGACATTGACCTGGAACAGGTTGCGCATGTCGTAGAGCGAGGGCGCGGTCTTGCCGAGATGGCGCTGCTGTTCGACTGAAGCAGGTTCAGTGTCACCCTGGATCACGATCAGGCGGCGCAGCATGGCGCGGTATTCGCCCGGGACTTCCTGCCAGGCCGGCTCGCCAAAGTGCTCGCCGAACGGCACGACGCGGTTCTCTTCCTGCGGCGCAAGCAGAATGCCCCAGCGATAATCGGGCATGCGGACATAGTCGAACTTGGCCCAGCCGCGCGGATCGACCGAATACGCGGTGCGCAAGTAAACCAGCGATTCCTGGAAACCTTCCGGCCCCATGTCGCTCCACCAATCCATGTAGCCGGGATGCCAGCCTTCCAGCGCCTTCAGCACCTGGCGGTCTTCGGCGAGATTCACGTTGTTCGGAATCTTGGTCGAGTAGTCGACGTTCATGATGTTCATGTTCATGGCCGTGCTCCTTGCGATCTCGTGTCCCGGACGCAGCGCGAAGCGGTGCGCTGCAGAGCCGGGACCCATTGTCTGGTCCATCGTGGGTCCCGGTTCTGCGCAGCGTCACTTCGTGCCGCAGCGCGCCCGGGACAAGAAAAATCGTTAAACCCGCGTCATATCGAATTTCGGCTTCTGGCCGCTGCCATAGCGGCGCAGCGCGCCCTCCTCGCCGACGGCGTTCGGGCGCTGGAAGATCCAGTTCTGCCAGGCAGTCAGGCGCGAAAAGATTTTTGATTCCATCGTCTCGGGGCCGACGAAGCGCAGGCTCGCTTCCATGCCGGTGAGGCTGTCAGGCGAGAAGCTGGCGCGTTCCTCGAGAAACACACGGACCTCGTCGTCCCAATCGATGTCGTCGAGCGCGAAGGTGACGAGGCCGAGCTCTTCGGCCTGCTCGGCGTCGAGGCTGGTGCCGAGCGTAGCTTCTGCGCGCTCCACATCGGCCGGATCGGCCTGGAAGCGCGACTCCAGCCGCGTCAGGCCATGGCTCATCGGATAGGGGCCAAAGTTCATCGCCGACAATTCGATCGACGGCGGCGGCTGGTTGTCGCCCTGGCGCGTTCCGATCAGCATGTAGGAGCGATCGGCTGCGAAGACGAGCTCGGCGAGCGTGCCGGCGAAGCAGGAGCCGGGCTCGACCAGCGTCACCAGCGTGCGCGAGGTGACGTCGATGCGCTTGAGCACACGCTTCCAGTAGTGGCGGATCTCGTTGACCAGCCAGTGCGCCTTGTTGGCTTCGAGGAAGGCGTCGGATGCGAGCACATGGGCGCGGTCGCCATGGCTCTTGAACACCAGCATCGCGATCTCGAGCTCGTTGATGCGCAAGTGAAGGATGGCATCGTCGAGCTCGCGCGCCACTTGCAGCGGCCAGAATGCAGCCCCCTGCGCCATCATGCCGTCGATGTCGGCGGGGGCGGCCGTCTCCGGCGCCTTGATCGAGATAGTGGCGATGCGCGCGGCGCGGTCGATATCGACAGTCACAAAACCATAGCGGATGCTGGTCTCGTCGATCGTCCGCTTGAGTGGGGAAAGCGCGATGCCCTTGCCGCTGCCGGCGCGTTTCGAGGCGGCCGCAAATTCCTTGGCGCGCTCGACGATTTTGGCTTCCAGCTTGGAGTTCGGTGCGATCTCGTCAACGAGGCGCCACTGCACGGCGCGCTTGCCCTTTACGCCTTCCTCGATGGTGCAGAAAAAATCGGCGTGGTCGCGGCGCACTTTTCGCTTGTCGACCACACGCGTCAGGCCGCCCGTGCCCGGCAGGACCGCGAGCAGCGGCACTTCGGGCAGCGCGACGGCGGAGGCGCCGTCGTCGGCGAGGATGATGTGGTCGGTTGCAAGCGCGAGCTCATAGCCGCCGCCGGCGGCCGAGCCGTTCACCACGGTGATGAAGCGCTGGCCGGAATTCTCCGAAGAGTCCTCCATGCCGTTGCGGGTCTCGTTGGTGAATTTGCAAAAGTTCACCTTGTGCGCATGGGTCGAGCCCGCGAGCATGCGGATGTTGGCGCCGGCGCAGAACACGCGGTTCTTGGCCGAGCGCATCACCACGACCTTCACCTCCGGATGCTCGAAGCGCAGCCGCTGGACCACGTCCGCAAGCTCGATGTCGACGCCGAGATCGTAGGAATTGAGCTTGAGCAGATAGCCCTCGAACAGGCCGCCGTTCTCGTCGACGTCCATGGTCAGCGTCGCGACGTCACCATCGACCGCCAGCTTCCAGTGCTTGTAGCGGGACGGTTCGGTCTGGAAATCGATGAATGTCGCGCCGCCTGCGAGGCGCCGATCTTCCCCGGCCATGGGCCACCCTTGAGCTCGTCTTGGTTTTACCGTTAGATGCACAATAATGCATGTTGGTGAGCGCGTCTAGTCTCTAATCGCCGATACATGCACTTTGTTTCATGCAAGGGGCTGCGACCGCACGATGGCGCTGAGCGCGATCCAGTCGGCCTTGGTGAGATGGGCGCGGCCGAGCTTGGCCTGGAGCAAGGCTGTCAGCGCCGGCACCGGAAAGCTCTCGACGAAGCCGTCGCCGGCCGGGGCCGCCTTGCGGGAGGTCAGTGCGCGCAATTCGGTGAGGGCATCTCCAAACAGGCGCGCGGCCGAATGCGCCTTCTGCATGCGCAGCCGCAGATTGGCGTTGGCGACATGGATGCAGGCCCGCAGCAAAATGCGCTCGCGGCCGCCTTGCGGGGCTGCGGCCCACAGCGCCTCCAGCACCTCCTGCGATTCCCAGAAATAGCCGCGGTCGTTCAGTGCGAGCCCATAGCGCAATGCCGGATGGCGCGCCGGCACGTAGCCGCGGAACGCCGGGGGCACCAACGCCTTGGCCATATCGAGCGTCTCATAGTCCGCATCGACCTCGGCGGTCTCGCCCGGCACATAGGCCCAGCGCGGCCATGGCAATGGCCCGGTCACATGTGAAGGCACATTCACAGATGCGCCTCCGCGTGATCATGCGGCTCGCCCCTGGAGTCCCTGATCGTCGCGCAGGGCCGCTTTTGCAAATTGCTCAATCGCGTCAAGCGTCGCTCCGGGCGCTTCACGATGCGGGGAATGGCCCGCGTCTGAAATAATTCTCAAATCTACCGGACAGTAGCACTCTTCCTGCGCGATTTCGACCTGTCGCAGCGTCCCATATTGGTCATCCCTTCCCTGCACGACCAGGACAGGAACGCGGATGTAGGCCAGATATTCCGAGATGTCCCAATCGCGGAATTTCGGATCGAGCCAGGCACCGTTCCAGCCGTAGAAGGCGTTGTCGACATCCTTGTGCCAGCGCGACAGCTTTGCCTTGAGATCGGTGGTTTCGTACGTGGTCTTGATCGCGGCGATGGACTTCACCGAGATGTCCTCGACGACGAAATGCGGCGCGATCAGCGCGATGCCCTGCAGGCGATGATCCTGATGCGCGCCGGCATAGATCGCCGCGATCGAGCCGCCGTCGGAATGGCCGAGCAACAGGCCGCGTTTGAAGGGAATGGCGTCCAGCACTTTCGGCAGCACGTCGAGCGCCTCGCGCTGCATGTAGTCGAGCGGCCGCGGCAGCGTCGCCGGGCTTGATTGGCCATAGCCCGCACGCGAATAGACGAAGATGCCGGCGCCGGTCGCTTGCTGGAGCTTCTCCGGAAAATCGCTCCACAGGCCGACGGAGCCGAGGCCTTCATGCAGCATGACGATCGTCGGCGTGTCGGCGGATTGCGGCGCGAGCCATTTGTATTCGAGGCTGGCCGTGCCGATGCTGAGGAAGCCGGTGGGGGTGAGGTTGGTCATGCGCAGTCTTCTTTCAGCGATCGGACAAGATGCTTCCGCAGGCTCAGTCTTTCCCTCCCCCCTTGCGGGGGAAGGAGCGCAGTTGAGTTTGCGGTGACAGCCGTGCGCTGCATGCCCATCATCAATTCGCGCCCTCGCGCAGCTTGAACCGCTGGATCTTGCCCGTCGCCGTCTTCGGCAGCGAATCCACCACGTCGATCCAGCGCGGATATTTCCACGGGCCGATCTTCTGCTTGACGTGCTCCTTCAGCATCTCCTGCAGATCCGCCGTCTTCACGCCCGGGCGCAGCACGACGAAAGCCTTTGGCTTCAAGAGGCCTTCCGGATCGGCTTCCGGCACGACGGCGGCTTCCAGCACCGCCGGATGCGTGATCAGCGCGCTCTCGACCTCGAACGGCGAGACCCAGATACCGGAGACCTTGAACATGTCATCGGCGCGGCCGCAGAAGGTGTAGCGGCCATCGGTGTCGCGAACATATTTGTCGCCGGTGCGGGTCCATGGGCCCTCAAACGTGCGCCGGCTCTTGTGGCGCTGGTTCCAGTAACCTTCGCCGGCCGAGGGCGCATCGACCAGGAGCTCGCCGACCTCGCCGTCAGCGACGTCCTGGCCGGCCTCGTTGACGAGCCGCACTGCATAGCCCGGCACCGGCTTGCCGGACGAGCCGTATTTGATGTCGCCCGGCGCGTTCGAGAGGAAGATGTGCAGCAGCTCGGTCGAGCCGACGCCATCGAGAATGTCGACGCCGAAGCGCGATTTCCAGCTATTGCCGACGGATTCCGGCAGCGCCTCGCCGGCCGAGGTGCAGATGCGCAAGGACTTGCCGCCGCGCTCGCTCTTCATCGTGTCGTCGTTGAGCATCGCCGCAAACAGCGTCGGCACACCGTAGAAGATCGACGGATTGTAGCGGTTCATGAGGTCGAACATCCGCGACGGCGTCGGGCGCTCGCTGTTCAGAATGGTCGTGGCGCCGACCGACATCGGAAAGGTCAGCGCATTGCCAAGCCCATAGGCAAAGAACAGTTTTGCGGCGGAGAGGCCGATATCGTTCTCGCGGATACCGAGCACCTGCCTTGCGTAGGTGTCCGCAGTCGCCTGCAGATTCGAATGCAGATGGCGAACGCCTTTGGGCATGCCGGTCGAGCCGGAGGAATAGAGCCAAAAGGCGGGCTCGTCCGGATGCGTGGCAGCCGTGGTGAACTGATCGCTTTCGCCCGCGATCTCCTCAGCGAGTTGCTTGTGCCCATTCTGCTTGGCGCCGGAGACGATGACATGCTCGAGATCAGGCATGCGGCCGACGACGTCTTTGATAACGGGATAGAGCGCTTCGGACACGAACAGGACGCGCGCACGGCAGTCGGCGAGGATGTAGGCGTATTGATCCGCGGTCAGCAGCGTGTTGAGCGGCACCGGCACGATGCCGGCGCGGATCGCGCCCAGGAACACGATCGGGAAGTCGATCGTATCAAGCATGATCATCGCCACGCGCTCCTCGCGGCGGACGCCGAGCCGGCGCAGCATGTTGGCGGCGCGGCGCGTCTCGCGCTGGAGCTCGCCATAGGTCAGCTGCGAGACGGTGTCGTCGAAGGCGAGCTTGTTGCCCCGGCCTTCCTCGACGTTACGGTCGAGCAGCCAGGTCACCGCGTTGTAGGATCCCTCGCTCACGGTCGTCTCCCCCGAATTTAGAATTATAATTCATAGAAAGACACTGTGACAGCTTGCTGTCAATGCCAGCAGGCACTATGTTTCATTAAAACGCGCCGCAGGACCTCCGTTCAAGAAGGCATCCGCTAAAGAAGGCTCATGACCGACAGTCCCGACGCCGAATCCCGCTTTCTCGAACAGCTCGGCCAGCGCGTGCGCACCATGCGCGCGCTGCGCGGCATGTCGCGCAAGGTGCTCGCCAAGGTATCAGGAATTTCCGAGCGCTACATCGCGCAGCTCGAGAGCGGCAAGGGCAACGTCTCGATCGTGCTGCTGCGCCGCGTCTCCGACGCGATGGGCGCGCATCTGGAAGATTTGCTTCCCTCAGCCGATCCGACGCCGGACTGGCAGATGTTTCGCGATCTGCTGCGCAAGGCGACGCCGGCGCAGATCGCGCAGGCCAAGGATCTGCTCGCCGGCGGCAGTGCATCCGCGCCGCGGCGCGCGCCATTCTGCGGCATCGCGTTGATCGGCCTGCGCGGCGCCGGCAAATCCACGCTCGGCAAGATCCTCGCGAAAAAGGTCGGCTGGAGCTTCGTCGAGCTCAACAAGGAAGTCGAGCAGCAGAACGGGCTCTCGGTCGCGGAGATCATCGCGCTCTACGGCCAGGAAGGCTTTCGCCGCATGGAGCAGGCGGCGCTGCAACAGCTGCTCGCGCGCAACGAGCTGATGGTGCTGGCGACCGGCGGCGGCATCGTCTCCGAGCCCCTGACCTTCGACCAGATCCTGTCGTCGTTCTACACGATCTGGCTGAAGGCCGAGCCGGAAGAGCACATGGCCCGCGTCCGCCGCCAGGGCGATTTGCGCCCGATGGCCGACGACCGCTCCGCGATGGCGGAGCTGCGCAACATTCTGCTCAGCCGCGAGCCGCTATATTCACGTGCGACGGCAGTGGTGGATACGGCAGGGCTGAGCGTCGACGCCGCGGCTGCGCGGCTGATCGATGCGGTGCGGCCGGTGCTGCAAAACGAGGCCCGCAGTTTCGGATTGCGCAGCGTGGCCCTGTAGGTCGGAATTCATCATGACCGATAGCGACATCACAATCTCCATGTTCGAGAGGATCGGCGGCAGGGCCACGATCGACCGGCTGGTCGACCGCTTCTATGACCGCATGGACATGCTGCCGGAGGCGGAGATCATCCGCGCCATGCATGCCGACGACCTCGGCCTGATCAGGGACGTGCTGAAGCGCTATCTCACCGAGTGGACCGGCGGGCCAAAACTCTATTCCGTCGAGAAGGGCCATCCGCGTCTGCGGCAGCGGCACCTCGGCTTTGCCATCGGCGATGCCGAGCGCGACGCATGGCTGACTTGCATGCGCGGCGCGATGGAGGAGACCGTCACTGATGCCACCGCGCGGCAGGATCTCGACAAGGCGCTGTCCGGCCTTGCCGACTGGATGCGCAACCGGCAGTGAGTACTGCCGCCACACGATTTGAGTTCTGCGCAAATCACCTGCTAGGCTGAAGGCATGACCGAGCCCCTCCCCGACACCATCCGCCGCCTCTACACCGATCCCGGCGAGTACATCGACAGCGACCATCCCGCCGTGCAGCAGTTCGCCGAGACCGCCGTGCGCGCGGACGCGAGAGAGCGGGAAAAGGCGAGCGTGCTCTACAAGGCGGTGCGCGACGGCATCCGCTACAACCCCTATGTCAGCATGCGCGTCGCCGAGACCTTCCGCGCATCGAGCGTACTTGCTGCGGGGCAAGGCTATTGCGTCGGCAAGGCATCGCTCTATGCCGCCGCTTGCCGCGTCCACGGCATTCCCGCCCGAGTCGGCTTTGCCGATGTGAAGAACCATCTCACCACCGAAAAGCTGCGTGCCAGCATGGGCACGGATATCTTCACCTGGCATGGTTTTACCGAAGTGCATGTCGACGGCGCCTGGCGCAAGGCGACGCCGACCTTCAACGACACGCTCTGCGCCAAGGTCGGCGTGGCGCCACTCGACTTCGACGGCCACTCCGATGCGCTGCTGCATCCCTTCAACGGCGAAGGCCGCGCCTACATGCAATATGTCAACGACCGCGGCACCTATCACGACGTGCCGGCGAAGTTTCTAATGCGCGAGATGGCGCGCGAATACGCCAACATGCAGGGCGAGGATCTCACGGGCCGCGACATGGAGCACGAAGCGGCGGAGCGGTGAGATTTTGGGGCAATCCTCTTACCGAGCGCGCGCTCTGTTCCCTCCCCCCTTGCGGGCAGGGGAATCGCATGTGAGCGTTCTCTGTAAGGCATTGCGATTTGGACAGAAATCGATTCTGAAGGAGGCTCCTGAATTGGCAGGAGCGGCCGATGGATCGATTCTCGGAGTGCTTCGAAGACCTGCCTGACCCGCGGGCGGACAATGCGCTGCATGATCTGACAGAGCTTTTGTTCATTGCGCTGATGGCGACGTTGTGCGGAGCGACGAGTTGCACCGACATGGCGTTGTTTGCACGGCTGAAGGCCTATCTTTGGCAGGACGTGCTGGTGCTCAAGCATGGGCTGCCAAGTCATGACACGTTCAGTCGCGTGTTCCGTATGCTCGATCCAAAGGCGTTCGAGACAGCGTTCCGGCGCTTTATGGAAGCCTTCGCCGAGGGCGCGAAGATCGCACGGCCGCAGGGCGTGATCGCACTGGATGGCAAGGCGCTGCGGCGGGGCTACGAGCGCGGCAAAAGCCACATGCCGCCGATCATGGTGACGGCGTGGGCGGCGCAGACGCGCATGGCGCTGGCCAATGTTCTGGCGCCGAACAACAACGAAGCCGCCGGCGCCTTGCAATTGCTCGAACTGCTGCAACTCAAGGGGTGCATCGTGACAGCCGATGCGCTGCACTGTCATCGCGAGATGGCCAAGCAGATCGTGGCACGGGGCGGCGATTACGTGCTGGCAGTGAAGGAGAACCAGCCCGCTCTGCTGGCCGACGCCAAGGCGGCGATTGCCGCAGCGGCCCGCAAGGGCAAGAAGCCGGTTGCCACCACCGATGCAGATCATGGGCGCAAGGAAAAGCGTAGCGCGCTTGTCGTGCCGGTCAAGGACATGGAGAAGACGCACAACTTCCCTGGCCTCAAAGCCGTCGCGCAGATCAGCAGCAAGCGCGGCAAGGACAAAGCCGTCGAGCGCTACTTCCTGATGAGCCAAAACTACAGTCGCACGGAGGTTCTGCGCATTGTTCGCACCCATTGGACCATCGAAAACGGCCTGCACTGGCCGCTCGATGTCATCCTCGACGAGGATCTGGCCCGCAACCGCAAGGACAACGGCCCGGCCAACCTTGCCGTACTCAGAAGACTTGCCCTCAATGTGGCCAGGGCTCACCCCGACACCACCACCTCCTTGCGCCTCAAGCTCAAGCGCGCCGGCTGGAACGATGCCTTTCTTTTTGAGCTCCTCGGCCACATGCGATAGCCCTGCCCGCAAGGGGGGAGGGAGCCCAGCCTGCCCGGCGGCACGACTGCGCCTCTCACGAGGCAGACGCTAGCCCACCCGACGCATCCCGATCCGTTCATTGCACGCGTCAAACGCCGAACGATCCAGCGCATCGGCGGCGAAGCCCGCGACATAAATCAACGCAAGGATGACCGCGGAGATCGCAATCGTCTCGGCATGCGCGACCGCCAGCCTCAACACGCGCTGCAACAACGACGGCGGCGGAAAGTGGTAGACCCGGCCGGCAGGCGTAATCAGGTCAAACGATCGAACCAACCGCGAGCGCGCGGGAATCTTGCTCGGCAGCATCCGGATATCTCCTCTCCAGCTCTTCGATCATGCCGCGCGCGATTTCCCGCTCGCCCATGATGACGACGTCCGCCCCCAGCCCCCTCAAGTGATCGACCTCGGCATCTGCATGCGCCCGCGCGATGATGCGGATGTCCGGATTGGCCGCGCGCGCCTGCTGCACGATCTGCCCCGCCTCGAACGCCTCGGGGATCGCGATCACGACGTGCCGCGCCCGCGACGGATTGGTGGCACCGAGGATTTCCGGCTGCGCGGCATTGCCCATCACGGTCTCGATGCCACCCTGCTTCAGCTTCGCCAGCGCCCCCTCCCCGACCTCGGCGACGAGAAAGGGCAGTTTCCGTTGCTTCAAGGCCGCGCCGACCAGCGCACCGACGCGGCCATAGCCGATCACGATCGTATGGTCGATCAGGTCGGTGGTCCGGATCGGTTCAGGCACTGCGGCTGCAGCTTCCGGCGAATTCCGCCGCGAATCGAGACGCGGCGCGAGCCAGGTGGCGGCCGCGAACATCAGCGGGTTGAGCATGATGGAGAGGATCGCGCCGGCCATGATCAGGTCGCGGCCGTCGCGCGGCAGGATCTGAGAGGCGACGCCAAGCTCGGCCAGGATGAAGGAGAACTCGCCGATCTGCGACAGGCTGGCCGAGATCGTGAGTGCAGTCGCGACCGGATGGCGGAACAGGATCACGATCAGGAACGCGGCGATCGACTTGCCGAGCATGATGATCGCGAGCGCCGCCAGCAGCGGCCAGGGCTCGCGGACCACGCTCATTGGGTCGAACATCATGCCGACCGAGACGAAGAAGAGCACGGCGAAGGCATCGCGCAGCGGCAGCGATTCCTGCGCGGCGCGCGCGCTGAGCGGAGATTCCCGCAGCATCATGCCGGCGAAGAAGGCGCCGAGCGCGAGCGAGACGTCGAACAACTTCGTCGCCCCGAATGCAATGCACAGTGCGATCGCAAGCACGCCAAGACGGAACAATTCGCGCGAGCCGGTATGTGCGATGTAATGCAGGATCCAGGGGATCACCCGGCGCCCCACCACCAGCATCAGCCCGATGAACACGATGATCTTGGCCAGGGTCAGCATCACGATGCCGGCAAGCCCGAAGCCGGCCTGTGCGGCCAGCGGCTCGAATGCCGGCTTGTCGCCGCTGCCGCCCTGAAGGCTTGCGATCGCCGGAAACAGCACCAGCACGAGCACCATCGCGAGGTCCTCGACGATGAGCCAGCCGACCGCGATGCGGCCACGATCGGTCTCCATCAGGCGCCGCTCCTGGAGCGCGCGGAGCAGGACGACGGTGCTCGCGACCGACAACGCCAGTCCGAACACGAGTCCCGCGGCGACGCTCCAGCCCATCAGCCATGAAAGGCCGAGCCCCATCAGCGTCGCAACGGCGATTTGAACGACGGCACCAGGGACCGCGATGTTGCGGACGCTTAGCAGATCCTGAAGCGAGAAATGCAGGCCGACGCCGAACATCAGCAAGATAATGCCGAGCTCGGCGAGTTCGGTCGCAAGCGCCTGATCGGCGACGAAGCCCGGCGTGAACGGGCCGACGGCAACGCCGGCAAGCAGGTAGCCGACTAGCGGCGGAATGCGGAACCGTTGCGCTATGGTTCCAAATACGAAAGCGAGTCCAAGTCCGACGACGATGGTGGCGATGAGAGGCGTGTCATGCGGCATTTTTGCCTTTTGACACAGCGAGCCCGCCGGCGCACCGCGACCAAGTGAGGCGGCTCAGCGCGCGACGCCTGACGCAATCGCGCCGTCAGATCGACCAATAATTTGGGTGCGCGTAGGGCCGCGAACGATCGCCCCAGTCGAATTCGTCGCCATCGAACTCGCAAGGTCCGCTGGCGAGTTCGTCCAGCGTCACCTCGACACGAAAGGCCTGCCGCGCGGGATCGTATTTCAGCGCGCTCCACTGCACCGGACAATGGTGGTGCGTGTGGAGCAGCCCGCCAGTCTTGATCACGGCGTAGGCGACCGTGCCGGTCACCTTGTCGAGCATCAGCCGCTCGATCGTGCCGAGCTTCGCGCCGTCGCGCCCGTAGACGCAGACGTGCTCCACGCGATCACTGGGAACCATGGTGTGTTTCATGGCGTCCTCCCTGTTGGCTTGCGTGACGAGATTATAGGCCCGCGGACGCGCGGCGCCAATGATCGTTGCTACAGCAGCTGCGACCGCACGGACTCCGCGCCCTCCCGCAGCAACGGGAGGAACCGCTCGATCAATTCCTGCGCCGGCACACGGTCAACATGGGCCCCCATGTTGATGGCGGCGACGATCACATTGTCGTAGCGGCGAACGGGGACCGAGATCGAACGGAAATGCGGCTCCGCCTCGCGGTCGACCAGCGAATAGCCCTGCGCGCGATCGGCGGCGATCCGCCCGAGCAGCGTCTTGGGATCGGTCACTGTCTGCGGCGTCAGCGCCTCGCGTTTCGCTGCCTTCAGGCGCGCGGCAAGATCGGCATCGTCGAGCTGACCGAGCATGGCGCGGCCGACCGAGGTGCAGAAAGCGGGCAGGCGGTAGCCGATCTCCAATCCGCCGGAGAACATCCGCGCCGGGCTGCTGCGGGCGATGAACACGACGTCGTCGCCATCGAGCACCGCGAGCGAGGAGATCTCATTGGCGGCGGTCGCGACGCGATCGAGCACCGGTTGCACGACGGCGACGAGCTGGTTCGAGCGCAGATAGGACGCCGCCAGCGTCAGCACATGCGGCGTCAGCGAGAACAGCTTGCCGTCGCCAGAAACGAAGCCGCCGCGCTGGAGCGTGAACAGCATGCGCCGTGCGGTGGCACGCGGCAGGTCAGCGGCGCGAGCGAGATCGCTCAAGGTCATCGGGCCAGCGTTGGTGCCGAAGCATTGCAGCAGGCGCAGGCCGCGATCGAGGGCTTCGACAAAATCCGTCGCGCGCTCGTCGGTCTCGCTCCGCTTCAGCTTGGGCATGGGTTCGGGAAAGTCCTGCAAAATAGTGCTTGCTGCCAATCCAAAGCATGGCATAATTCGCCCATTCGTTCAATAAGCGAACAAAACGCCCCTCTCGAAAAGGACGCGACCGCCATGATGAGCCAGGAGCAGAACGACCTGATCACCCGCACCGGGCCGAAGGACCCCTGCGGAAAGCTGATGCGGAGCTACTGGCAGCCGGCGGCGCTGGTCGATGAGCTGGAGGGCGCGCGGCCGATCCGTCCGGTCAAACTGCTCGGCGAAAACCTGGTGCTGTTTCGCGACGAGACGGGGCGCTACGGCCTGATCGACCGCCATTGCGCGCATCGCGGCGCCGACCTCGCCTTCGGGCGGCTCGAACATGGCGGCCTGCGCTGCGCCTTCCACGGCTGGCTGTTCGATGCGACCGGCCAGTGCATCGAGACGCCGGCCGAGCCGAAGGATTCAAAGCTCTGCCAGAACATCCGCCAGCGCTCCTATCCCGTGGTGGAGAGGAGCGGCATCCTCTGGGCCTATCTCGGCGAAGGCGCCCCGCCGGCATTTCCGGAGCTCGACTGCTTCGTTGCGCCCGGCACGCATATTTTTGCGTTCAAGGGCCACATGGCCTGCAACTGGCTGCAAGCGCTCGAGGTCGGCATCGATCCCGCGCACGCCTCTTATCTGCATCGCTTCTTCGAGGACGAGGACACCTCCACCGCCTACGGCAAGCAGTTCCGCGGCGCCTCGGCCGGTTCGGATCTGCCGATGACGAAAATCCTGCGCGAATACGATCGCCCGATCATCAATGTCGAGCACACCGAATATGGCCTGCGGCTGATCGCGCTGCGCGAGATCGACGAGGAGCGGACGCATGTGCGCGTCACCAACCAGCTCTTTCCGCACGGCTTCGTCATTCCCATGAGCACGGAGATGACGATCACGCAGTGGCACGTGCCGGTCGATGACGAGAACTGCTACTGGTACGCGATCTTCACCAGCTATTCGAACCCGGTCGACAAGAAGAAAATGCGCGACCAGCGGCTCGAGCTCTACGAGCTGCCCGACTACAAGTCGCGCAAGAACCGCAGCAACGATTACGGCTTCGATCCGCATGAGCAGCAGACCGCGACCTATACCGGCATGGGCAACGACATCAACGTCCACGACCAGTGGGCGGTGGAATCGATGGGCGCGATCCAGGACCGCACCAGGGAGCATCTCGGCTCGAGCGACAAGGCGATCGTGCAATATCGCCGCCTGCTGCGGCAGGAAATCGAGAAGGTCGGCGGCGGCGAGAAGCCGATGCTGTTCCTCGACGAGGCCAATGCGCGCAGCATCCAGGGGCCGGCGACGATGGACGGCATCGGACCGACGCGCGGCTGGGAGACCTACTGGATGGAAGTCGACGTCAAGCGCCGCCGCGGCGCGCCGTGGACCGCGCCGGTGCCGAAGGAGATCGCCGACAACGTGCATCGGCTGACGGCGGCGGAGTGAGAGTGTCGTTCGCCGCTGGCGGGTCGCGACAGCGACTCCACATTCTCCGCTGTCATGCTCCGCGAAAGCGGGGCATCCAGTACGCCGCGGCCTCTCGTGGATACGTCGCCGTCTCTGGAACACTGGATCGCCCGCCTTCGCGGGCGATGACAGCGAGGACTAAAGGAGCAACACAGTGACTTTCGTCGCGCGTCATGCGCTGTGGTCGGACGAGCAGACAGACGCCGCAGCGCGCATGCGCCGCATCGTCGAGGAAAAGAACCTCGAGGTCATCCGCCTCGCCTTCCCCGACCAACACGGCATTTTGCGCGGCAAGACCATCATCGCCTCAGAAGCGATCGCCTCGCTGGAAAGCGGTTGCTCCATCACCACGACGATGCTCGCCAAGGACACCTCGCACCGTACGGTGTTTCCGGTGTTTACCGCCGGCGGCGGGTTCGGTGTGAAGGAGATGGAGGGCGCGGCCGACGTGCTGATGGTCGCCGATCCCACCACCTTTCGCGTGCTGCCCTGGGCGCCGGCCACAGGTTGGGTGTTGTGCGACCTCTATTTCAATGACGGTCGTCCGGTGCCGTTCGCAACGCGCGGCCTCTATCGCAAGGTGCTCGACGAGCTCGGCCGCCGCGGCCACGATTTCGTCGCGGGCCTCGAGGTCGAATTCCATATCTTCAGGCTCGATGATCCGCACATGCGCCCGGAGGACGCGGGACAACCCGGCACGCCGCCATCGGTGAGCCTGCTCTCTCACGGCTATCAATACCTCACCGAGCAGCGTTTCGATCAGATGGAGCCCGTGCTGGAGATCCTGCGGCGCGACATCGTCGCGCTCGGGCTGCCATTGCGCTCGGTCGAGGTCGAGTTCGGGCCGAGCCAGTGCGAATTCACCTTTGCACCGAAGAAGGGTCTGGAGCCCGCCGACAACATGGTGCTGTTTCGCAGCGCCGTGAAGCAGATCGCGCGCCGGCATGGCTATCACGCCACCTTCATGTGCCGGCCGAAACTGCCGAACCTGTTTGCAAGCGGCTGGCACCTGCATCAATCGATCGTCTCGCGCGCAAGCGGCGAGAACCAGTTCATGGCCAAGGGATCGGCCAAGGAAGGCGGCGAACCACTCAGCGCATTTGGCAAGGCCTGGCTCGCCGGGCTACTCGATCACGCCCATGCGGCCACCGTGTTCACCACGCCGACCATCAACGGCTACAAGCGCTACCGCTCCTATTCGCTGGCGCCGGACCGCGCGATCTGGGGCCGCGACAATCGCGGCGTGATGATCCGCGTGCTCGGTGGCGCGGGCGATACCGCAACGCGCCTGGAAAACCGCGTCGGCGAGCCTGCCGCCAATCCCTATCTCTATATGGCCGCCCAGATCCTGTCGGGCCTCGACGGCGTCGACCGCAAGCTCGATCCCGGCCCCTCCGCCGACACGCCCTACGAGACCATGGCGCCGCTGTTGCCGAAATCGCTGCGGGATGCCGTCAGCGTGCTGAAGGACGATCCGTTCTTCCGCGAGAAGTTCGGGCCTGAGTTCGTCGACTACTACACCCACATCAAGAACGCCGAGATCGACCGCTTCCTGGCCGAGGTGACCGACTGGGAGCATCGCGAATATTTCGAGGCGTTTTGACGAAGATCCGCCTCACGCGCCCGTGAGGCGGCTTCATCCATTCTGTTCCGACGACATCTCATAGCCGCCCGACGAAGCCATTTTCCGCACGCGACGAAAGCCGCTGGAAAGACATCCGGTCCATGATTGCCCTTCATGATGAACAATGGAGTTCGGTCATGTGGGGTCGATTATTCAGCCTGATCTATCGATTGTCCTGCCGGGCTACGCTGATCAACATCGGCACGCACCATTTGGCGCGCAAAATCTAGCGGCCGACCAGCGCCCAATTGGGTAAGGTGGATTGACCAGATAAGGGATTCGTCCCATGCGCAAGTTCATTCTGATTGCTGCGATGTCGTTGCTCGCAACGCAGGCCTTTGCCGGTGGCACGCGGAGCCTCAGCCTTGCGACGACAGATGCGAGCCGGCAAGCGGCCGAGCCCCCTGCCACGACGGCAGCAGTCGCGCCGCAGGTAACCCAGGCTCCAGCGGCAACGCCGCCCGCAAATGTCCAGACAGCAACCACAACACCGGCCTTGGCTGCCCCGGCGGCAGCACCACAAGGCGCGACGGCTCCGACCGTAACGCCGGCTCGGCCCACCGTCACGCCAGTCGTCAGCACGAGCGAAGTGACCAGGCCGCGCCGCCAACCGTCGACAGAGGCCCGCGTGATCCGCGAACTGCATCGGCACGGGATTTATTGGTGAGAGAGCGGGGGCTCAAATCCCCAGATATTTATGCTGCAGATCCGGCTCAGCCATCAGCTGGTCCGACGTTCCGCTCCACACGGTCTTGCCGCGCTCGATGATGAAGTGGCGGTCGCAGATGCGGGCGAGGTGATCGACGTTCTTGTCGACGACCAGGATCGACTGTCCCCGGCTCTTCAGCAGCGACAGGCAGTTCCATATCTCTTCGCGGATCAGCGGCGCCAGCCCCTCGGTCGCTTCATCCAGGATCAGAAGCTTTGGGTTCGTCATCAGCGCGCGGCCGATGGCGAGCATCTGCTGCTCGCCGCCGGAGAGCTGGTTGCCCATGTTGGCGGCGCGCTCGGCGAGCCGCGGGAACAGCACGTAGATCGCAGCGAGCGTCCAGGGATTGGCGCTGTGGAAGCGGTCGGCGGCGGCCGCAATCAGATTCTCGCGCACGGTGAGGTTCGGGAAGATCTGGCGGCCCTCAGGCACCAGGCCAATGCCGAGCTTGGCGATCCGGTACGACGGAATCTGCCGGACTTCGGTATCCGCAAAGCGGATCGTGCCCGAACGCGCCGGTGTCAGCCCCATGATCGAGCGGATTGTCGTGGTCTTGCCCATGCCGTTGCGGCCCATCAGCGAGACCATCTCGCCAGGCTTGATCGACAGCGACAGACCGAACAGCACCTGGCTGAGGCCGTAGCAGGTCTCGATACTGTCGACGTCGAGCAGCGTATCAGCCATGATGCGTCACCACGTGCTGGTCGCCGAGATAGGCGCGCTTGACGTCTTCGTTGGCACGGATCGCGGCGGGATCGCCGGAGGCAATGACGCGGCCATAGACCAGCACCGAGATGCGGTCTGCCAGCGCGAACACTGCGGGCATGTCGTGCTCGACCAGCACGATCGAGACCTCTTTCCGCAGCTCTTGCAGCAGCTTCACCATGCCCTGGGATTCGGTGACGCCGAGACCAGCCATGGGCTCGTCGAGTAGCAGCAATTTCGGCTTGCTGGCGAGCGCGACCGCTAGCTCGATCTGGCGCCGCTCGCCGTGGCTGAGCTTCGACACCAGAACATCGGCGCGATGAGCCAGCCCGACGCGATCGAGCGCGGCATGGGCGGCATCGCGCAGGCCCTTCTCCCTGCGCGCATTGGCGAAGAAGCGGAACGAGGTGCCGGCATGCGCTTGCGCGGCGAGTGCGACATTGTCGGCGGCGGTGAAGTCGAGCAGCAGCGAGGTAATCTGGAACGAGCGTGCGAGGCCCAGCGCGCAGCGGCGATAGGCCGGCAGATAGGTGATGTCGCGCCCACCCAGCGAAACGCTGCCGGAATGCGGTTCGAGATGCCCGGTGAGCTGGCTGATCAGTGTGGTCTTGCCGGCGCCGTTCGGCCCGATGATGGCGTGCAGCTCGCCGCTCGCGACGTCGAGGGAGACGTTATCCGTCGCGGTGATGCCGCCGAAGCGGCGCACCAGCTTTTCGACGCGGAGCAGCGGTTCAGCCACGATTGAGCCTCCCCAGCAGGCCCATGATGCCGCCACGACCGAACAGCACGATCAGCAGCAGCAGCGGGCCCATGATCAGCGCCCAATATTCGGTGATCTGCGACAGAAACTCTTCCAGCAGCAGATAGACCACCGCCCCCACGACGGGGCCGAACAGCGTGCCCATGCCGCCCAGGATCACCATCACCATGAGATCGCCGGAGCGGGTCCAGTACATCACCGCCGGGCTGACGAAATCGGTGTTGTTGGCGAGCAGCGCGCCGGCGAGGCCGCACATCGTGCCCGAAATGACGAAGCAGACCAGCTGGTAGCGCTTTGCCGGGAAGCCGATCGCCTGCATGCGCTGCTCATTGGAGCGCAGGCCCTGCACCACGAGGCCAAAGCGCGAATTGACGATGCGCCAGATCAGGAAGATCACCGCGAACAGGCAGGCCAGGCAGAGATAATAGAACTGGGTGCGGTTCGACAGGTTGATCAGCCCGGAGAAGTCGCTGCGCTTGTAGACGGTGAGGCCGTCATCGCCGCCATAACGTGCAAGGCCCGAGGCGACGTAATAGGCCATCTGCGCGAAGGCGAGCGTGATCATGATGAAATAGACGCCGCGGGTGCGCAGGGAGAGCGCGCCGATCACCAGCGCATAGATCGCAGACGCTGCGAGCGCGACCGGAAACTGGATGAAGCCGGAGCCCACGCCCTCTTGCGCCAGCATGCCGACCGCGTAGCCGCCGATGCCGAGATAGGCGGCATGGCCAAAGCTCATCATGCCGCCAAACCCCATGATGAGGTTGAGGCTTGCCGCCGCCAGCGCCAGGATGACGATGCGGGTGAACAGCGTCATGATGAAGATGTTGCCGGACAGATACGAATAGAGCGGCAGCAGCACGAGGCCCGCCAGCATCAGGGCCGTGACGGCCTTGCTCACCGAGAAAGTCTTCATCGACGGTTGGCCGGAAACAGCCCCTCCGGCCTCACCACCAGCACGATCGCCATCAGCAGATAGATCAGCATGGACGACAGCGCGGGCGCGGCCGTGGAGGCAGCGGCGCCACTCAGCACCTGCCGCAGCAGATTGGGCAGGAAGGCGCGGCCGAGCGTGTCGATCATGCCGACGAAGATCGCAGCAAGGAACGCGCCGCGGATCGAGCCGATGCCGCCGATCACGATGATGACGAAGGCGAGGATGAGGATGTTCTCACCCATGCCGATCTGCACGGTGAGAATCGGCGCCTGCATCATGCCGGCCAACCCAGCGAGCGCCGCACCGAGGCCGAACACCAGCGTGTAGAGCAGCTTGATGTTGATGCCGAGCGCGCCGATCATCTCGCGGTTGGAGGCGCCGGCGCGGATCAGCATGCCAATGCGGGTGCGCATCACGCCGAGGTAGAGCAGCAGCGCCACCAGCAGCGCGACGACGATGATGGCGAGGCGGTACGCCGGATAGTGAATGCCGGGCAGGATCGGCACCGGCACCGTGAGCCAGGCCGGCAACGGCAGCGCGAGGCCCGCCGGCCCCCAAATCAGCCGCACCGCTTCATTGAAGAACAGGATCAGGCCGAAGGTCGCGAGCACATGGTCGAGATGGTCGCGCCCATAGAGATGCCGCAGCGCACTCATTTCGAGCACGATGCCGAGCACAAGGGTAGCACCTAGCGCCAGCAGCGCGCCGAGCAGGAAGCTGCCGGTCCACGCCGCGAAGGTCGCGGCGAAATAGGCGCCCATCATGTAGAGCGAGCCGTGCGCGAGGTTGACGAGATCCATGATCCCGAACACCAGCGTCAGGCCGGCGGCGAGCAGGAACAGCAGCAGGCCGAACTGCAATCCGTTCAAGAACTGTTCGACGACGAGCAGCATCAAAACTCTTTCAGGCGCATGCAGACGCGCGCCGATGTTCGAACACAGTCGCCATCAGTGAAAGAGCTCCCCCTGCCTCTTCAAGGCGGAAAAATGGGTAATGGCAGTATCGTTCCGAGGCAAGAGCGATTCCGCGCCAAGCATGCACTTTGTTGCATGCCGGTGCATGCGATCAAAATCGGGCCGTGCAAAACCGGCCTTGCAAGAAGACTGCCGCGCAGGGTGGGTCAGCCTGCCGCACCCAAACGATCACCCTCTCCCCCGTTTCCGGGGAAGAGGGTGCGCCACTCGTCGGGATGAAGATATTTCTAGTGCGACGTGATCTGGCGGGGGAGGTCATCCGGCTCGTTGACCCCGCTATTGGCCGTCGAGGCCTCCAGCGCCGCCATCCGGAACAGGTAGGCGAGCGTCGCCAGGCCGGTGTCTTCGGCCATCTGCGCCAGCTCGAGTGCCATGTCGGACATGTAGCCGAGATTCTCGTCCTTGGTTTGCGCCATGATCTGGCTGTCTCGCATCATGTTCGACATCTCAGGCGCTCTTTCGTTGCGCGGCGGTGCGGCCGCAAAGGTTGGCACGGGCGATGCAATCGAGACGCGGTCCGTCCTGTTGGACGAGGTTCTTCATCCCGATCCTGTCGCGCACGACGTCGAGTGACTCCTGGCGGATCTCGATGGTCGCGGCCATGGTCCAGGAGTCCTCGACCAGTGCGGGCAATCCCAGCGGCGTGACGACGAAGCCGATGTCGTGGAAGCGCGGCAGCCACCACGTCTCCATGACGAGGCAAAGCCGCTCGATGCCCTGATCGAGACAGAACTCCTGTGCCGCCGCCATCAGTTGCAGATTGAACGCGCCGTCGCGGCGCTCGCGCGTCACGAAGAAGCGCGACCACTCCCAGACCTGCGGATCGACCGGGCAGCCGCGCACCGCAGCGAGATAGGGGAAGACCTCGCTCGTCATGGTCGGCTTGGTGGTCGGATACAGGCGGGAGCCGCCGAGAACGCGGCGGTTCTCGAGAGCCAGCAAGTAGATCGTGTCCTCGTTGTCGTAGGCGTCGACCTCGCGGCTGTCGGGCTTGCGCAGCTCCTCCCACTTCCGCTCTTCGACGAAAATCTCGTGACGTACCCTGAAATGCTGCTCGAGCACGTCATCGTAGAGGTGCCGGTTCTCGGCAGAAATGACATGAATCATGAACTCCCCCATGGCTTGAAATGGGGGCAGCCTCAGCGAAAACGCCAAGATCGACTATTGGGAAATTTCCCAATAGGCGAAGCTTTCAGGGATTGATGATTCTCTGGCGGATCGCGATCGCGACCGCGTGCGTCCGGTTGACGGCGCCGAGCTTGCGCGCAGCGGTTGCAAGGTGCTCTTCCGCAGTGCGCTGGGTGATGTTCAGGATCTCGCCGATCTCCCAGGCGGACTTGCCCTGCGACGCCCAGGCGATCACCTCGCGCTCGCGCGGGGTCAGGCGCGCCGACGGATGCGGCGATGGGGCAAGCAGACGGCGAATGTGGTCGAAGCCATACATCGCGATCAAATGCAGTGCCGGCTTGCTGCGCGCATTGAGATCGAGATGAACGCCGCCGAGCGAGACGCCGGCCTCATACCCGGTCAGGCCGTGGATCGGCACGACGAAACCGCGCGACATACGGAAATCGGCGGCGCGCCGCATCACCTCCACCGCGCCCGGCTCCAGCTCCGCGTCATAAGGCGCTTCCGACCATTCAAACGGATTGACCGTGTGGCGGCACTTCCTGATCACGGGATCGACGCGGTCGTAGCTCTTTTCGGTGTAGAGGCTGAACCACTCCGCCGGCCACTTCTTGGCCAGCACCATCTGGGAAAAGCGCTGATCGGGATTTGGCAATCCGGTGACGATGATGTGCTCGAAGCCGTAGCGGCCAAACGCAACAGCGAGCGCGTCCATCGCGTCGGGGACCTTGCCATAGGCTCCCAGCCCTTCGATGAAGTCCAGCGCCTCCCGGCCATAATCCACGGCGGACATCGGTGCGTTTCCTGACCCTCGCCGTTCCGTATAGCACGTCTTTGGGGACTGCCTCAATTCACCGCGTCCGTAATTTCCCGGTGCGGGCACTGGCACCGAAGATCTACTTGTGGAGGAGGTGACGTCAAGTTACACCTATGGCGTCTAGAGCGGGAAAGCCACGATGGAAGACGAGAACATCGCCCTCAACAGCGTGCTCGGCCTGGAATTGAACCGCGTGTTTTTCGCCGTGCGCGATACGACAAACAAGCAGAAGATCATAGAGTTCGCGCGCGACGTGCTGCAAAGCGAGCGCCCCAAGCTCGTCGACAGCGCCTCACCGGAAAACCCTGCGGGCTAGCACACAGGCCGCAGCAGACGGCGCCGATGCAACCGATCGGGCGATGATGTCTTTTGATTTGAGCGCGCTGCTTTTGGTCGAAATACCCCTGACTGCGACGTTACCCGTCCTCATCCGCCTTCACTAGAGTCGCACTTGCCGCTGGATGACATCACGGCTGTCGTGAGATGATCGCCGCCACGATCGTCTTTCGGATGCCAGGGATATTTCAAGACCATGATGACTCTGCGCCAGGTTGAAGTGATCCGTGCCGTGATGGTGACGGGCACCATTGGCGGCGCGGCGAAGCTGTTGAACGTGTCGGCGCCCGGGATCAGCCGGCTGGTCAAATACACCGAGCGCTCGCTCGGCATCCGCCTCTTCCAGCGCCAGAACGGCCGCTACTTCCCGACGCCGGAAGCCGAGAACATTTTCGAGCAGATCAATGGCGTCTACAAGAAGGTCGACGACCTCTCCGAGATCATCTCCAAGATCGGCCGCGGCGGATTGTCCGAGCTGCGTATCGGTTCGGTGCCGAGCATCTCGCAGGTGATGGTGCCGCGCGCGATCGAGCGCGTCCGCCGCCGCTATCCCGATCTCGGCATCGACATCAACATCCTCAAGCTCGAGGAAGCGATCGACTATCTCATGCTCGGCCGCGGCGAGTGCGTGGCGATGAGCTACCGGCTGGATCATTCCGGCCTCGACTTCATGCCGCTCGCCTCGGGCGAGCTCTATTGCATCGTGCCGCCCGGCCACGAGCTTGCCGGCCGCAAGCAGGTCTCCGCGGCCGAGATCACCCGCTATCCGCTGATCGGCATCGATCCGAACGACCCTTACGGCCGCATCATGGCCGAGATTTTTGCGCGCAACCGGCTGGAGTACAACATCACCATCCGCGCGCGGTTCGGCACCACGGTCTGCGCGCTGGTGAAGGCCGGGCTCGGCATTGCCATCATCGACCAGTTCACGGTGGCCCATGGCGGCTATCCCGGCATCGAGCTCTTGAAGATCACCGAGCCGACCCGGTTCGACACCTATATTGCGGTCAAGCACGGCGCGCCGCTGTCGCTCCATGTCGAGTATTTCATCGAGTCCCTGCGTGCCGAGATGCGCGCGGTCGAGCCGTCCCGCGGCAACGGCAAGGCTGCCTCGGGGCGCGGGCGCAAAAGATAACATGATGTTAGGTTTGTCGGATAAATGGGTAATTGTGTTAGGCAGGGGAAAGACTATCGTCCCTCTTGGAATAGCGTGGATTTCCCCGCTAATGGCCGGACCTCAACGCGCGCCTCAAGAGACGATAGTGGATCATGTCTAGCCGCGGACCCATCGCCCCCAAAAAACTCCTGACCGGCCTGATCGGCGCGCCAATCGCCCATTCCGCCTCCCCCGCCATGCATGAGCGCGCCGCAGAGGCGCTTGGCCTGCGCGGCCATTATCAGCTCATCGAGGTCGCCGGCGCGGATGCGACCGGGCTCAGCATGATGCTCGAGGGCGTGCGGCGGCTCGGCTTTGCCGGCGTCAACGTCACTTTTCCCTACAAGGAGGCCGTCGTCCCGCTGCTCGACGAGCTCGCCACGACTGCTGATACCATGGCAGCGGTTAACACCGTCGTCGCCAAGGACGGCCGCCTGATCGGCCACAACACCGACACCACCGGTTTTGCGCGCGCCGTCAAGCCGTTGCTCGCTCCTTCCGGAAATGCAGTGGCCGTGATCGGCACCGGCGGAGTCGGCAAGGCGATCGCCTTTGCGCTGGCGAGCCTGGAAGTGGCTGACCTCCGCATCTTCGACAGCGAGCCGGCGCGGGCCGAAAAACTCGCAGCGCTGCTGGCCAGGCATGGCGGCGCGCGGGTGGCCAAGAGCGTCGAGGACGCGCTCGACGGCGCAACCGGCCTCGTCAACGGCACACCGGTCGGCATGCTGCCGAACCGGGACACCCCGGTCGCGCCGGCGCTGCTGCGCCAGGGCCTGTGGGTTGCCGACGCCGTCTATTCTCCGCTGATCACGCCGCTACTCGCCGCAGCGCGAGAGAAGGGCGCGCGGATCATGACCGGGAGGGAGCTTGCGATCTACCAGGCTGCCGACGCCTTCGAACTGTTCACAGGCCTTGCCCCGTCGACCGAAGTCATGGGAGAGGCCTTTGACGCCGTGATGGCCGCGCGCAGCGCCGCCTATCAGGCAGCTTGAGACGAAGCGGCCGGACACAAGGCCGCTTGCAAAATTGAACCGGGAGGAGAGGACGATGAAATCAACGCTACTGGTGGGCGCGCTGCTCACCGCAATCACGACATCGGGTGCCTTTGCACAGGCGATCAAGCTGGCCGACGTCGCCGAACTCTCGGGTGGCGGCGCCACCGTCGGGACCAACTGGAAGAACGGTATCGATCTCGCGATCGACGAGATCAACGCCAAGGGCGGCGTGCTCGGCCGCAAGCTTGAAGTCACCCATGCCGACTCGCAGTCCAACCCCGGCGTGGCGCGCGCGCAGGTGCAGAAGGCGCTCGACGCCGAGCCCTATGTGCTGCTCGGGCCCGGCTATTCCGGCTCGGTGAAAGTCACCGCCCCGCTCGCCGCCGAAGCCGGCATTGCGCAGATCATGGGCGGGGAAGCCGCCGAGCTGACCCAGGCCGGCAACAAGTTCCTGTTCCGCACCTCGTTCGGCCAGCAGTCCTCGATGCCGAAGGTCGCAAAGTACATCCACGACGACATGAAGGCGAAGTCGGTCGCGGTGGTCTGGGTCAACAACGACTTCGGCCGCGGCGGCCGCGACGTCGTGATCAAGGAGCTCGAGCGCCTCGGCTCCAAGGTCGTCGCCGATCTCTCGACCGAAGCCGGACAAGCCGATTTCGCCGCCGACGTCGGCAAGATCAAGGCCGCCAATCCCGACGCCGTGTTCGTCTATCTGAACGAGGAAGAGAGCGCGCGTATTCTCAAGGAGCTCAAGCGCCAGGGCGTCACCGCTCCGTTGATGGGCGAGACCACGCTGATCGGCCAGAAGGTGATCGAGCTCGCCGGCGATGCCGCCAATGGAGCGCGCGGCCATGTCGGCCTCACCACGGATGCCCCGGTCGACCTGATCAAGGGATTCCGTGACCGCTTCTCCAAGAAGTACAATTACGTGCCCGACCATAACGGCCTGAAGGGCTATCTCGCCGTCTACATGGTGAAGGCCACCACCGAGAAGATGGGCAAGGTCGATTCCAAGGCCTTCGCCGACACGCTGCATGGCTTGACCATCAAGGCCGCGGACGAGCCGGGTATTTTGATGGACGTCACCTTCGATGCAAACGGCGACATCGATCGGCAGAGTTTTCTGGTGGAAGTGGTCGAAGGCAAGCAGGTCGTGAAGCAGGTGCTGCCGAAGGTGAAGTGAGGCGTTCTTCCTCCCCTTCCCGCTCTTCGCGGGGGGAGATCTTTCGTCTCCCTCTCCCCGCCCTTCGCGGGGAGAGGGCGGGGTGAGGGGCTGCTTCCGCGGCTACGGTGACAATCGAACTCGCGGAGACAGCCCCTCACCCCAACCCTCTCCCCGTAAGAACGGGAGAGGGAGAAGAAAGAGAGATGGGGAGAGGGAGACGACAGAGCGGCGTGAGGGACACGAGAGAGGATAATGTCCAATCTGTTCGATCTTCTGGTCGCGGGACTGGCCACCGGCGCGATCTATGCGCTGGTCGCGGTTGGCTTCACGCTGCTGTGGCAGACCTCGCAGACCATCAATTTCGCGCAAGGTGAGTTCGTGATGCTGCCGGCGTTCTTGATGCTGGCGGCGATGCATGCCGGCGCGCCATTCTGGCTCGCGATCATCCTTGGCATCCTCCTGTCGATGATCCTGCTTGGGCTGGCCTTCAAGATGCTGCTGGTCGATCCGATGATGCGCCATGGCGTGCTGCCGCTGGCCATCGCGACCATGGCGCTGGCGATCGGCATCAAGGAAGCCGTCAAACAGTTCTTCAGCGCTGAGGCTTCGCCCTTTCCGTCGATCGTGCCAACCGGCGACATCTCCATCCTCGGCCACGCCGTGTCGCTGCAAAGCATCGGCGTGCTCGTCGTCGCCATCCTTGCCGTGTTCGGCCTGACCACACTGCTCAACCGCACCTCGCTCGGCCACCAGATGCAGGCGGCAGCCCAAAACCCGACGGTTGCGCGCATCATCGGCGTGCCGGTCGAGCGCATGATCCTGCTGACCTTCCTGATCAACGCCTTCCTGGTCGCGCTGGCCTCGCTGCTGATCACGCCGATCTATCTGGCAAAATTTTCGAGCGGCGAAGTGCTCGGCCAGGCCGCCTTCATCGCGGCGATCGTCGGTGGCTTCAACCAGGTGCGCGGCGCGATCGCCGGTGGCCTGTTGATCGGCGTGCTCGACAATCTCGCGGCCGCCTACGTGTCGACGCAGTACCGCGCCGCCGTGCCGATGATCTTTCTGATCGCCGTCATCCTGTTCCGGCCGCAAGGACTGCTCGGCCGCGCCGAGGAGCGCACGGTATGAGCGGCTTCGCCAAACCCTTGAAGATCGCGCTCGGCCTCATCGTCATTGCCGGCCTGATCGTCGTGCCCATGAACTTCAATCGTTACGGCCTGTTCATCCTGAGCCAGTGGGCGGTGATGACGATCGCCGCGATGGGACTCAACCTGACGCTCGGCTATGCCGGACAGGTCTCGCTGGCGCAGGGCGCTTTCGTCGGCATCGGCGCCTATGCTTCTGCGATCATGACGACGCATGGCTGGCCGCTGCCGGCCGCGATCCTGGTTGCGATCATGCTGAGCTTCGGCGTCGGCTGGGTGCTCGGCTATCCTGCGCTGCGCGTGCAGCACCACTACCTTGCCTTCGTCACGCTCGCCTTCTCGACGCTGGCCTTCCTGGTGTTCCGCAACGAGAGCTGGCTGACCGGCGGCATCTACGGCATCTCCAACATTCCGCGCCCCCACTTTTTCGGCATCCCGACCAACAAGCCGCTGCCGTTCTACTATGTCTGCCTCGGCTCGCTCGCGATCGTGTCCGTCGCGGTCTGGTGGCTGATTCGTTCGCCCTGGGGCCGCGCCTTCATGGCGCTGCGTGAAAACCCGCTGCGGGCTCAATCGCTCGGCATCGATACCCGCCGCTACACGCTGATGGCATTCGCGATCGGCTCGGCGCTCGGCGGCGTCGCCGGCGCGCTCTATGCGCCGCTGACGCAATATATCGACCCCGTACCGTTCAACCTGTCGCTCTCGCTCGATCTCCTGATGATGGTGATCGTCGGCGGCGCCGGTTTCTATTTCGGTCCTTTCCTGGGGGCGATGATCGCGGTGCTGCTGCCGGAATGGCTGCGCTTCACGGAAGGCTATTATCTGATGCTCTACGCGATCGCGGTGATGGGACTGCTGATCTGGTCGCCGACAGGCATTTTGGGAATCCTCGACCGCTATCTCGCCGAGCGCCGCACCAAGGCGGCCTCCGCACTGCGCGCCGTCGCAAAGTCCCGCCTGGAGACGGCGCAATGAGTGCGGTCCTCGAAGTCACCGACATCAAGAAGAGCTTTGGCGGCATCACCGCGGTTGACGGCGTCTCTTTCGACGTGCGCGAGGGCGAGATCCTCGGCCTGATCGGCCCGAACGGCTGCGGCAAGTCGACCTTGTTCAACTGCATCCTCGGCCAGCTCACGCCATCAGGCGGCGAGGTCAAGCTCGACGGCAAAGTCGTCACCGGCCTGCGCCCCTCCGAGCTCAACAAGCTCGGCGTCAGCCGCACCTTCCAGCTCCTGCAGGTGTTTCCAAAACTCTCGGTGCGCGAGAACCTGATTCTCGCGGGCCAGGAGCATCAGGGCAACATGGCCTCGCGCCTCGTCGGCCGATCCGATGCCGGGCTGACTGATACCGCCAACCAGATGATCGGCTTCTTCAAGCTCGATCATCTCGCCGCGGAACCTGCCGGCGGCCTCTCCTACGGCCAGCAGAAGCTGCTCGACGCCGCCATGGCCTTCATGGGCGGCCCGCGCCTGGTGCTGCTTGACGAGCCCGCCGGCGGCGTCAATCCGACGATGCTGTCGGATCTGAAGGAACGGCTCGTCGCGATCAACCGCGAAAAGAACGCCACCTTCGTCGTGATCGAGCACAACATGGAGTTCGTGATGTCGTTGTGCTCGCGCGTCATGGTGATGGCGGAAGGCAAGGTGCTCGCGATGGGGCGGCCGGATGAAGTCCGCAAGAACCCCGCCGTGATCGAAGCCTATCTCGGACATTAGGGAAAGCGAGCCATGAGCGATCCGATCCTCTCGGTTCACAACCTTGTCGGCGGCTACGGCAAGATGACGATCCTGAACGGCACGACATTTTCGGTGCCGCCGGGGACAATCACCACGATCATCGGCCCCAACGGCGCCGGCAAGTCGACCGTGTTCAAGGCGATCTTTGGCTTGTTGAGGCTGCGCGAGGGCAAGGTCAATTTTGCCGGCCGCGACGTCACCAATTTGAGCCAGCGCACGTTGCTCAGCGCCGGCATCTGCTACGTGCCGCAAGGCCGCAACATCTTTCCGGAACTGTCGGTCCGCCACAACATCGAGCTCGGCGGCGTCGCCGCCGGCAAGGGCATCGACCTGCCGACGCGCATCGAGGCCGCACTCGACCTGTTCCCCGCGCTGCGCCGCAAGTCGACACAGCAAGCCTCGACGCTCTCCGGCGGCGAGCAGAAGCAGCTCGAGATCGCCCGCTCGCTGCTGCTCGAACCGAAGCTCGTTCTGATCGACGAACCCTCGATCGGCTTGTCGCCGCTGATGGTGCAGCAGACGTTCGACATCCTCAAATCCTTGCGCGACCGCGGCGTCACGATCCTGATGATCGAGCAGAACGCGCGCTCGGCGCTGGAGATCTCCGATATCGGCATCGTGCTCGAGCTCGGTCAGACCCGCATGATCGACGGCGCAAAGCGCATCCTGAACGATCCACGGATCGGCCAGCTTTTCCTCGGCGGCGCCATGGAGGACAACGCAGCATGACCAAGCGCTCGATCGCAACTGTCTCTCTCTCCGGCGCACTCGACGAAAAGCTGCGCGCCATCGCCTCGGCCGGCTTCGACGCGGTCGAGATCTTCGAGAACGACCTGTTGTCGTTCGGTTCCGGCCCGCGTGAGGTCGCGCAACTCTGCAAGGACCTCAATCTCGAGATCTGCGCATTCCAGCCTTTCCGCGATTTCGAGGGCATGCCGGAGCCGCAGCGCTCGCGCAATTTTGCCCGCGCCGAGCGCAAATTCGATCTGATGCAGGAACTCGGCACCGATCTGCTGCTGATCTGCTCCAACGTCTCCCCTCACTCGCTCGGCGGTATCGACCGCGCGGCCGATGATTTTCGCGAGCTGGGCGATCGCGCCGCCAAGCGGTCTTTGCGCGTCGGCTACGAGGCGCTGGCCTGGGGCCGCCACGTCAACGACTACCGCGACGCCTGGGAGATCGTGCGCCGCGCCGATCATCCCGCGATCGGCGTCATCCTCGACAGCTTTCACGCGCTGGCGCCGGGCTTCCCGGTGCGGGCGATGGCCTCGATCCCCGGCGACAAGATCTTTCTCGTGCAGCTGGCCGACGCGCCAAAGCTCGAGCTCGACATCCTGTCGTGGAGCCGGCACTTCCGCTCATTCCCGGGGCAGGGCGACCTGCCGGTCGGCGAGTTCATGCAGGCGATCGCGGCGACCGGCTATTCCGGTCCGTGGTCGCTGGAGATCTTCAACGACCAGTTCCGCGCCGGCTCGGCGGCGCAGACCGCGGTCGACGGCCTGCGCTCGCTGATCCTGTTGCAGGACCAGCTCGCCCCGGATTGGCCAAAGCTCGTCGGCGAGCCCTTGGCACCGAAGGCCAGGAGCAGCGGCACGGGCTTCATCGAGTTCGCCGTCAACGAGACCAAGGCCGGAGAGCTCGCGCATCTGTTTTCACAGCTCGGCTTCCGAAAGACCGGCAAGCATCGCAGCAAGGCCGTGGAGCGCTGGTCGCAGGGCAGCGTCGAGCTCGTGATCAATTCCGAGAGCGACGGCTTTGCACACTCGCACTATGTCACGCACGGTCCCGGCGTTTGCGCCATCGCGCTCGACGTCGACAATGCAGGCCTTGCCATGCAACGGGCAGAGACGCTGAAGGCGCGCACCTTCTACCAGCCGGTCGGGCCGGGCGAGCTGGAGATCCCCGCGATCCACGGCGTCGGCGGCAGCCTGCTCTATTTCCTCGACCAGGCCGGCAAGAACTGGGACACGGACTTTGCGCCGGTCGCGAGCGACGCAAGCGCGGATGCGCTGCTCGCCATCGATCACATCGCGCAGTCGATGCCGTATGACGAGATGCTGTCCTGGCTGCTGTTCTACACCGGCATTCTCGACCTCAAGCGCCTGCCGCAGATGGAGATCGCCGACCCCCGGGGTCTCGTGCAGAGCCAGGCCGTCATCAATGGCGACCAGAGCCTGCGCTTCGTGCTCAACGGCTCCTCCGCCAACCGCACGCTGCCGGCGCGCTTCATCTCGGAGTTTTTCGGCTCAGGCGTGCAGCACGTTGCATTCGCGTGCGAGGATATCTTTGCCACCGTCGCCGCGATGCGCGCCCGCGGCGCGGACTTCCTGGATATCCCTGACAATTACTACGACGACATCGAGGCCAAGTACGATCTGGCGCCCGACGTGATGGCAAAACTTCGGGCCAACCACATCCTCTACGACCGCGAGGGCGACGGCGAGTTCTTCCAAGTCTACACCCACATCTTCGACGAGCGCTTCTTCTTCGAGATCATTGAGCGACGAAGCTACCAGGGATTTGGCGCAGCGAATGCCGGGATCAGGCTCGCGGCGCAGGCCCGGGAGGTACGCCCCGCGAGCATGCCGCGGGTGTAGGATCGTCGTCATTACGAGGAGCGCAGCGACGAAGCAATCCAGAGTCTTTCCGCGGAGGGATTCTGGATTGCTTCGCTGCGCTCGCAATGACGGAAGAGAGAGCTGAGAGCCTCTCTCCCCCTTGCGGGGGGAGAGAGGGGGGGAACTTACTTCATCACGCACTTGTCGTGGAAGCGATCCTGGTCGTTCTCCACGATCGTCGCCACGGTCTTCAGCGAGAGCTGGCCTTCGCCGTCCTTGACCACGTCCTGCAGGTAGAAGCTCTGCACCGGGATGTGGTTCTTGCCGTATTTGAACGGGCCGCGCAGCGACTTGATGTTGGCCTTCTCCATCTCGGCCCTCATCGCGTCCTTCTTGCTGGTGTCACCCTTCACCGCGACCACAGCGCTGTTGATGAGCTGGGCCGCGTCATAGGCCTGGGCACCGTAATAGGTCGGACGCAATCCGGTGTACTTCTTGCGGTAATCGGCGACGAAGCGCTTGTTCTGCTCGTTGGGGAGGTCGTTGACCCATTCCTGCGCGCCGGGAACGCCGAGCGCATTCTCCTTCTGCAGCGGCAGCGACAGCTCGTCGACGGTGAAGGCGGTGTAGAGCGGCATCGTGCTCTTTAGGCCTGCCTGCGCATATTGGTTGAGGAACTGCACGCCGGCAGCCCCCGGATAAAACACGAAGATCGACTCGGCCCCTGAGGCGCGCGCCTTGGAGAGCTCCGCGGAGAAGTCGAGCTGGCTCGGCCAGACCGTGTATTCCTCGCCCTTGACCTCACCCTTGAACGTGCTCTTCACGCCCGCAAGCATGTCCTTGCCGGCCGCGTAGTTCGGCCCGATCAGGAACACGCTCTTGACGCCCTTCTGGTTCATGTAGAGGCCCATGGCGGCCGGCGTCTGGTCGTTCTGCCAGGAGGTCGAGAACACGTAAGGGCTGCACAGCTCGCCCGCGAGCTGCGACGGGCCGGCATTGGCCGAGATCAGGAAGGTCTGCGAGTCGACCGCGGTCTTCAGCGACGCCAGCAGCACGTTGGACCAGATATAGCCGACGATGAAATCGACCTTGTCGGACTGCACCAGTTTTTCGGTCTTCTGCTTGCCGACATCGGGCTTCTGGCCGTCGTCCTCGTAGATCACCTCGACCGGCTTGCCGTCCATCTTGCGGCCCATGTGATCCAGCGCGAGCTCGAACGAGTTGCGCATGTCGTTGCCGATCACGGCGGTCGGGCCGCTGAACGTCGAGACGAAACCGATCTTGATGGTGTCGCCGGCGAACGCCGGGCCTGCCAGCGCGAGCGCAGCCGCACCCGCCAGCCAGAATGCTGTCTTCATAACCACTCCCCTCCTTATTATTGATCCCGGAAACGAGGTGATCGCCGCCCCGGGCCTGTCTCTATTGAACGCAAAATCTGTCGCGCCGCCAATGGCTCAGCGCCCGCCCCTGCACCATATTTCGCCCCAATCGTCGATGGCAAGAAATATAATTCTACTTACTTCGACCGAGGCCGGCCTAGGGCTGCGGCGCTTTTTCGCGCCCGATCGATACATCAGGCCTATTCCCCGATTGATGACGGCTATTGGACTGCCGCTCCCAATCCGCACTTAATGAGGAAATCAAGCAGCGAGATTCGAGGGTACATCATGACCACGACACCGCATCGCGTCGTCATCGTCGGCGCCGGCTTCGGCGGGCTGGAGACCACCCACCGGCTGGCGGGCGCGCCGGTCGAGATCACGCTGATCGATCGCCGCAACCACCATCTGTTTCAGCCGCTGCTCTACCAGGTCGCGACCGCCTCGCTCGCAACCAGCGAGATCGCCTGGCCGGTTCGCCATCTCATGCGCGACCGCCGCGAAGTGACGACGCTGTTCGCCACGGTGAGCGGCGTCGATGCCGAGCGACGTTGCGTGCTGATCGATGATGGCAGCGAGGTGCCCTACGACACCTTGGTGCTCGCGACCGGCGCGCGCCACGCCTATTTCGGTCATGACGAGTGGGAGCAGTTTGCGCCTGGCCTGAAGACGCTGGAGGATGCGACCACGCTGCGCCGCCACATCCTGGTGGCGTTCGAGCGCGCCGAGCGCGAGACCGATCCGGCAAAGCGCGCGGCGCGGCTGACCTTCGTCATCGTCGGCGCCGGGCCCACGGGCGTGGAGCTCGCCGGCACCATCGCCGAGATGGCGCATCACACGCTGCCAGCGGACTTCCGCAACATCGATACCCACAAGGCTCGCGTCGTTCTGATCGAAGCTGGTCCGCGCGTGCTCGCAGGCTTTCCCGAGGACCTCTCGGCCTATGCGCAGGCCTCGCTGGAAAAGATCGGCGTCGAGGTCGTGCTCGGGCAGGCCGTGACCGAGATCAATCGTGAGGGCGTGGTGTTCGGCGGCAAGCTGCTCGAGGCCAAGACCCGGATCTGGGCCGCCGGCGTGCGCGCCTCGCCCGCCGCCGAATGGCTGGACGCACCGGCCGATCGCGCCGGGCGCGTGCAGGTCGAAGACGATCTCACCATCCCCGGCCATCCCGAAATCTTCGCGATCGGCGACACCATCAATATCAACGCCTGGGAAGGCAAGCCGGTACCCGGCATCGCGCCGGCCGCCAAGCAGCAGGGCCGTCACGTCGCCGAAACCATCAAGGCGCGGCTGCGCGGCGAGAGCAAGGGCGCGTTCCGCTACAAGCACTCCGGTAGCCTCGCGCAGATCGGCAAGCGTCTCGCGGTGATCGACTTCGGTCGCATCAAGCTGCGCGGCACCATCGCATGGTGGATCTGGGGTATCGCCCACATCTACTTCCTGATCGGCCTGCGCCACCGCCTCAGCGTGGCGCTCAGCTGGCTCTGGATCTACGCCCGCGACCAGCGCGCGGCACGGTTGATCACGCAGGGAAGCAGCAAGGTGGTGGGGTGACTGTTTTTCTTCCTTCTCCCCTTGTGGGAGAAGGTGGCGCGAAGCGCCGGATGAGGGGTTGCTTCCGCGAATTCACTGCAAGAGATGTGCTCGTGGAGAGAACCCCTCACCCGGCTTCGCTAGCGCGAAGCCACCCTCTCCCACAGGGGGAGAGGGTGCAGCGGCACCCGCAGCAACCGCCTCCCTACTTCACCAGCTCGCACCCACCCTCCGCCATCGGGCGAAACGCCTGCTCCGCGGGAATCGTCGAGACCAGCTTGTAATAGTCGTACGGATATTTCGACTCCTCCGGCTTCTTCACCTCGAACAGATACATCGGATGCACGACACGGCCATCCTGGCGGATCGCGGTGTCGCCGAACAACTTGTCCTTGCCCTTGAACTTCTTCATCTCGGGCACGACGTCCCTGGCATTGTCGCTGCCGGTCGCGGCGACCGCATTGAGATAAGCGAGTGTAGAGGCATAGACGCCGGCCTGGTTGCCGCTCGGCATCTTGCCATTCATGCCGGGCCGCGCCGCGAAGCGCTTTGCGAAGGCACGGGTATCGTCATTCATGTCCCAGTAAAAGGCCTCCATGAGCTGGAGGCCCTGCGCGACCTTGATGCCCATGCCGTGAACATCGTTGATGAAGAGCAGGAATGCGACGAGCTTCTGGCCGCTCTGCTGGATGCCGAACTCGGCCGCCTGCTTCACGGCGTTGATGGTGTCGCCGCCGGCATTGGCAAGGCCGATCACCTGCGCTTTCGAGCCCTGCGCCTGCAACAGGAACGAGGCGAAGTCGGAGGTGCCGAGCGGATGTTTTGAGGAGCCGAGCACCTTGCCGCCGTGGCCCTCGATGTATTTCTGCGCCTCCGCCTCGATGCCCTTGCCGAGCGCGTAGTCGACCGTCAAAAAATACCAGTCCTTGCCGCCGCGCGACATCATCGCCGCGGCAGTGGTGTTGCCGGTCGCCCAGGTGTCGTTGACCCACTGGATGGTGTTCGGCGAACAGGCCTTGCCGGTGAGATCGGCGCTCGCGGTCGACGACGCCAGGAACGTCATGCGGCTGTCGCGCAGCAGCGTGTTGACGGAGAGGCCGACGGCCGAGTTCGGCACGTCGACGATGGCGTCGACACCTTCGACGTCGAGCCATTTGCGCGCGATGGCGTTGCCGACATCGGCCTTGTTCTGGTGATCAGCGTAAACGATCTCGACCTTGATGCCCTTAGCCCCGCCGTTGAAATCCTCGGCCGCCATGCGCGCGGCCTCGACCGAGCCCATGCCATTGGTGTCCTGAAAAATGCCGGAGATGTCGTTGAGCACGCCGACGCGCACGACGTTGTCAGATATCTCGGCGCTCGCTGCGCCACCGATCAGGCTCGCCGCGAGCGCGAGCGTCCACTTCAAGTTCTTCATTGGTCCCTCCCCGTTATTGTTTTCGTCGCCGACAGCGTCAGGCCGGCGTGATCGTCACCGGCAGGCTGTCGAGCCCGCGCAGCGTGTTGTTGAAGCGGCGCTTCGGCTCGCCGGTGATCTCGATCTTCGCGATGCGCCGCGCCAGGGCTGAGAGCATCGTCTCGCCTTCGAGCCGCGCCACCAACTGGCCGACGCACATGTGGATGCCCGAGCCGTAGCCGACATGGCCGGACGTCCGGCGCGTGATGTCGTAACTGTCAGGCTTGTCCCAGCGCCTGGGATCGCGGTTGGCGGCGGCGAGGAACATCAGCACTTTCTCGCCCTCGCCGATGGTCGCGCCTGACAGTTCGACTTCGCGCGTCGTGGTCCGGAAGAAGGTCTGCACCGGGCTCTCGAAGCGCACGGCCTCCTCGAACGCGTTGCGCGCGAGCGTAAGATCGCTGCGCAGGCGCTGCCACTGATCGGGGAAGCGGGCCAGGCAATAGACGGCGGCGCCGATACCGTTGACCGTGGTATCGAGACCAGCCGAGAGCAGCGAGCGTACCAGCAGCGGCGCCTCCATCGCTGTGATAGCCCCCTCGTCGACATGGGCGTGGATGCAGGCGCCGATGCCGCCCGGCGTCAGGTTGTCGCGCTGGCACTGCTCGATGACATAAGCCTGGTGCGGCGCCGAGCGCGCGATCGCGTCCTGGCGCAGCTGGTTCGGCGGACCGAAGGCGTTGAACACCAGACTCGCATAGGGAATGAGATGATCGCGACCCTCGGGTTTCAACCCAAGCGCATCTGGGAAGATCGAGAGCGGATAGGCCTCCGCAAGATCCGTGATCGCGTCGAAGCTGCGCTTTTCAAGCAGCACGTCGACCCGCTCCTCGGCCGCGGCGGCAAAGCGGTCGCGCAGCCCCTTCATCACGGTCGGCGACAGCACCTTTGACAGCACGGCGCGGGTGCGGGTGTGCTCGGGAGGATCAGCCTCGAGGATCAGGCTCGGCGGCCGCCACGGCGTCTCCTTCTTGAAGTCGGACAGGCCGACGCCGCGGCTGGAGCAGAACGTCGTGGGATCGTTCAGGACCGCATGAACCTCGGCATAGCGAGCCACGCCATAGAGCTTCCATCTGTCGAGATAGACGACCGGGCCCGTCTCACGCAGCAGCTCATGCGTCGGATAGGGGTCCGCAAAAAAGTTCATGTCGAAGGGATCGACATCGAGATGCGGGACACCGTTTGCGATCGAGCCTGTTGCGCTCATGAAGGTCCTCCCTCATTTTGATCTTGTGAAAGGGCGCCGCTTGCCCTTAGGTCTTTGGGCACGCCGCGAGACAGATTCCCGATATGCCGCCTTCGACCAGATCCCGCCAAAAGCCTGCGCCCGCTGAAGTCGGGCCGACGCTCGATCTCGATCGTTACGTCCCGGCGTTCATCACCTTCATCGCCAACAAGCTCTCCAACAGCGCGACCGCGTTCTATCAACGGCAGTTCGGCGTCAACGTTACGGAGTGGCGGATCATGTCGCTGCTGGCGATCGAGCCCGGCATTCCCGCCTCGCGCATCTGCCACGTCATCGGCTTCGACAAGGGCCCGGTGAGCCGCACGCTGGCGGGCCTCGAGAAGCGCGGACATGTGTCGATCCGCACCGATCCGAACGACGGCCGCACCCATTCGATCTCGCTGACCGCGAAGGGGCGCGCCACCCATGACAAAGTGATCGTCGCGGCGTTCGAACGGGAGCGGCGGCTGCTGTCCTGTCTGAGCAAGGACGAGCGCGAGGTGCTGATCGACCTGCTGCGCCGATTGCACGAAAATCTCGGCGCAGTGACCGGCGGCAGCGAGGCCTGACGGATCACGCGCCGGGTGCGATCCCCTGTCGTTCCTGAGCATACGCCGGCGCTTGCCCGCGGCACCCTTCCTGCCGAGCATTGTTTCCTCCGAGATCAGGCGCAGCGGTTTCCCCGCCGTCATCCTTGTCTGGAACGGTTCGCACAAATTAGTTGCTTCGGCAACAAAAGAATCGAGCGCGAGAATGCGGCAGAATGGCTGGCGTATCCCGCTCGTCATTCCGGGGCGCGCGCAGCGCGAACCTGGAATCCATCGTGCAACACCCCTGCGGTGAAATGGATTCCGGGCTCGCGCCAAGGGGCGCGCCCCGGAATGACAGCGGAGTGTGGCTTCGCTAACTAGGCCCTACACCCGATCCACTCACCCGACGCATCATCGTTCAACCGCGCCACAGCATCGGCACGCCGCGTCAACACCGCGCGCTGGTTGATGTAGCCCTTGTCGGTGATCTCGCCGCCGTCGACCGACGGCGGCTCGGCGAGCAGCAGCGCGCGCGTGGCGTGGCCGGAGGAATTGGCGCCCTGCTGCTTCAGCTTTGAGAGCCCCTGCGCGATCGCTGTCCGCACCTTGTCATGCGCGAGCACATCATTCGCGCCTACAGTCTCAGACAGGCCGGCATGTGCACGGCAGGCGGCGATGTTCGGAAACACCAGAAACCGCACCTCGTCGCCGCCATGACCGGTGACAACGACGTCCTGCGCCAACGGCGCAAGCGCGGCGATGCCGGCGACGCGCAGCGTGCCGACGCTGACCCAGGTGCCGGAATTGAGCTTGAAATCTTCCGCCACGCGCCCGTCGAAGAACAAGCCGCGCTCCGGCCGATCGGCATCGGCGAACTTCACGGCGTCGCCGATAAGATAGAAGCCGTCTTCATCAAAGGCCTGCCTGGTCAACTCCGGTGCCTTCCAATAGCCCGGCGTGACGTTGGGGCCACGTACCCGTACCTCCAGCTTGTCGCCGGAGGTAACGAGCTTCAGCTCTGTTCCGGGAATCGGCACACCGATATTGCCGGAACGCTCGGCAAGGAAATGGCAATCGGTTGCGAGCGGCGAGGTCTCGGTCGAGCCCCAGGCCGAGACCATCGGCATCGCACGACCAACAGTCTTAATCGAAAGCTCTTCCAGCGCGTCCCACAGATTCTGCGGCAATGCTGCGCCAGCATAGAAGGCGAACTTCACCTCGCCGAAGAAGCGGCGGCAAAGTTCCTCATCGCCGCGCAGCGCCGCAATCAGCATGTCGAAGCCGCGCGGCACGTTGAAATAGACCGTCGGCATCACGCTTTTCAGATTGGCCAGCGACGTCGCAAACAGTCCCGGCGCGGGCTTGCCGCCGTCGATATAGAGCGAGCCGCCATTGCGCAGCACGAGGTTGAAATTGTGGTTGGCGCCGAAGGTGTGGCTCCAGGGCAGCCAGTCGAGAATGACGAGATCGTCGGACTGTTCGAGAAAGGTCCAGGTCTGCGCCTTGGCCTGCTGGCTCGAGGTCAGCATGCGCTGGGTATTGATGACCGCCTTGGGCGTTCCGGTCGAGCCCGAAGTGAACAGGAATTTTGCGATCGTATCGGGCGTCACTGCGGCGAAGCCCTTTGCGACGTCCGGCGTTTCGGCCGTGGCCGCGATATCGCGGAAGGCAAGCGCATCGGCGTCGCCAGCGTTGCCACTGACGATCTGCGCCTTGTGCAGCGGATTGATCGCAGCGAGCGCCGCTGCAAACGGCTTGGTGCCGGAAACGTAGATCGCACCGGGCTCAAGCAGCGCGATCATGCTTTTCAGCTTGTCGAAATCCCTGGACATCAGCGAATAGGCCGGCGAGATCGCGGCCGAGGGTACGCCGACATGCTGGGCGGCCAGCGCAAGCAGCGCGTGGTCGATGCTGTTGTCGGAGAGAATGACGACGGGGCGCTCCGCGCTGAGCCCCTGCGTCAGGATCCAGGACGCTGCGGCGCGTACGCGCCGCAGGGCGCCCGCGTAAGTCACGGTGGCCCAGGGCGTATCGGCGCTGTCACGCTCGGCGAGGAAGATTGTGTCCGGCGTCTGCTGCGCAAAATGCTCCAGCCAGTCGCCGACGCAGCGCGCGCTGTCGCACAAGGGATCTGGCGAGCGCAGCACGATGCTGCCGTCGGCGCGATGCTCGGCGACGGTCTTTGGCGCTGCGAACAGGCTCGAAGCGTCATCGCGAGTGGCTGACGTCATGGTTTCCTCCTCGCCCGGATCTCCGGATCGGCGCAGCCTCGTTCCGGGCTGCTTTGGCCATAATGTTGGGCAGGACAATTGTTGTCGTCAACAACAATCTTCCGCCAGGACCCCCGAGGCGCTAAGCTCGCGCGGCAGGAGACGCGATATGACAGCCAGCGCAGCCCAGACTTCCCCCCGCAAACGCGCCGGCAATGGCGCGGCGCGACGGATCGACGCGGACGATATCGGGCTCGACGCCCTGGTCGGCCACGCCGGCTACGCGGTGCGGCGCTTCCAGATCTGGATCTTTCAGGACTTCATCAAGACGCTCGGCGACGTCGACATCCGGCCGACGCAATATTCGGTGCTGACCGTGATCGGCGCCAATCCAGGCTTGTCGCAGATGGCAGTGGCAAAACGCCTCGGCATCGAGCGTGCCCGGCTGGTGCATCTGCTCGACAGCCTCGAGCAGCGCAAGCTGGTGAAGCGGATCAAGTCGAAAGAGGATCGGCGCTCGCATGCACTGCATCTTACTGGCCAAGGCGAGACGGCGCTGGCCAAATTCAAGCGCCTCGCCGCCGAGCACGAGCGGCATGTCGAGGACAAGATCGGCAAGGCCAACCGGGAACGGCTGCTTCAGATCCTCGCTGGCTTCACTTGATCCGAACTGCTCATGATTTGGGCAAATGCCCGCAACAGGGCCTTGGCACGGCCGCCCAATCGATCATCGAGAAATCCCACAAGCTGCTGATCTTTCGATAATATCCGGAGCGGCCGCGCTGCCCGGATAATGTACACAATGGCACATCGCTTGCTTCATTCCGGGTGAAGCAAGTTGCCGGAGTTTTATCGCCATGAAGGCTGAAATGGGGGCTGAGCAGCCTGAAACGATCGCCGCGATCGTGGCCGCGCATCGGGCGGGCACGATGACGCCGGCGCAGACGGTCGCGCGGACCTATCAGCGCATTCGCGATCACAACGATCCCGCCATCTTCATCAGCCTGCGCGACGAGAAGGACGCGATCGCGGAGGCCGAAAAGCTTGCCGCGAAGGATGCCGCCGGCCTGCCACTCTATGGCGTGCCGGTCGCCGTGAAGGACAATATCGACGCGCTGGGCTTTTCGACCACGGCGGCCTGCCCGGCTTTCTCCTATACGCCCGCGCACGACTCGACCGCGGTGGAGCGGCTGCGCGCCGCCGGCGCGATCATCATCGGCAAGACCAATCTCGACCAGTTCGCGACCGGCCTCGTTGGCGTGCGTTCGCCCTATGGCATTCCCAGGAATTCGATCCGTGACGATCTCATTCCGGGCGGATCGAGCTCGGGCTCAGCCACCGCCGTCGGCGCGGGCCTCGTGCCGCTGTCACTCGGCACCGACA
Source organism: Bradyrhizobium ganzhouense (assembly GCF_049949285.1). Lineage (NCBI taxonomy): Bacteria > Pseudomonadati > Pseudomonadota > Alphaproteobacteria > Hyphomicrobiales > Nitrobacteraceae > Bradyrhizobium > Bradyrhizobium ganzhouense. Next base: position 769,470 of record NZ_CP181318.1, on the reverse strand, counting down.
CGGCCGGCAGCGGCCGCGTGCCGGCGATGCTCAACAACATCGTCGGGCTGAAGCCGAGCCTCGGCATGATCTCGACCGCAGGTCTCGTGCCGGCGTGTCGCACGCTCGACTGCATTTCGGTGTTTGCGCTGACGGTGGATGATGCCGCGCTCGCGCTGTCGGTGATGACTGGGCCCGATCAGGCCGATCCGTTCTCGCGCGACCGGCCGCTGGGCGGGCTCACGCCCTTCCCGGCAAATCTGCGCCTGGGCGTGCCGCGCAACGGGCAGCTGATCTTCTTCGGCGACAAGAAGGCGGAAGCCGCCTACGGCGAAGCCTTGAAGCGCTGGACCGCACTCGGCGCTGAACTGGTCGAATTCGACCTCGAGCCGTTCTACGAGACGGCGCGGTTGCTCTATGAAGGTCCCTGGGTTGCCGAACGTTATCTCGTGATCAAAAATCTGCTCGCCTCGGCCCCGGACTCGATCCATCCGGTCACACGCGAGATCACCGCGGCCGGCGCACGGCTGACAGCGGCGGAGACCTTCTCCGCACTCTATCGTCTGCAGGGTCTGCGCAAGATCGCCGAGCGAACGTTTGCGAATATCGACGCCTTGGTGCTGCCGACAGCACCGACAGCCTATACGACGGCCCAAGTGCTGGCCAATCCGATCGAGCTCAACAGCCGGCTCGGCACCTACACCAATTTCGTCAATCTGCTTGACCTCTGCGGTCTTGCCGTGCCGGCGGCAATGCGCGCGGACGGCATTCCGTTCGGGATCACGCTGCTCGCGCCCGCGGGACGCGACGCGCTGCTCGCGAGCATCGGCCGCGTGTTCCATGCCGATACGAAGTTGACGGTTGGTGCGAAAAGCGTGGCGCAAGCACCGCCCGCACAGCTCACCGCAAGCGGCGCCGACGAGATTCCGATTGCGGTGGTCGGTGCACATCTCTCCGGCATGGCGCTCAACGGCGAATTGAAGGCGCTGAGCGCGCGCTTGATCGAAGTGACCAAGACCGCACCGGACTACAAGCTCTTTGCGCTTCAAACCACGCCGCCAAAGCCCGGCATGCTGCGCGTCGAGGCCGGCAAGGGCGCGTCGATCGAGCTGGAGATCTGGTCGCTGTCGTCGTCGGCGTTCGGCAAGTTTGTGAATGCGATTCCTGCGCCGATGGCGATCGGCACGGTTCGACTTGCGGATGGCCGTAGCGTGAAGGGATTTCTCGTCGAGCCGGAAGTGCTTGGCGAGGCGCGCGATATCACAGCGTATGGCGGCTGGCGCGCATATACGAAGGAAGCTGCGACGACGTAAGCCCAACAACGCCGTCGTCCCGGACAAGCGCAGCGAAGCGGAGCGCCGATCCGGGACCCATACGCCGCAGCAATAGTTTTGCGAGGACTCGGAGTTACCAGCTCGACCCATAACCACTCCCTGTGGTTATGGGTCCCGGCCTTCGCCGGGACGACAGCGAAGGTGTAGCCCCAGCGTTGGCTACACCGACACCGCGTAAATCTCATACTCCCCGCGCACCAGCTCGATATGCGCGCGCATCGCGGCCGCGGCGCCCTGCTTGTCGCCGCGCATGATGGCGACGACGACGCGGTCGTGCTCGGCTTGCGATTTTGCCAATCGGCCGAGATTGCGAAACTGGGCGCGGCGGAATGGCTGCACGCGGACCCGCGTCGCCAGCGTGATCTCGGCGATGTAGCCGTTCTGCGAGCCGGCATAGATCGCGTTATGAAAACGCTCGTTGACCTCGTGGAAGCGATCGGGATTGCCGGCGTAGCTGAGAACGCGGAGCTCTTCGTGGATCGCTTCGAGACCATGGCGCTCGGCGGCCGACATGCGCTCGGCGGCAAGGCCGGCACACAGCGCCTCCAGCTCCGCCATCGCCTCGAACATGCTCGTCAGCCGCTCGATCGACGGCTGCGCGACCACCGCGCCGCGATGCGGTCGCGCCTCGACCAGGCCGCTCGCGACCAGTTGCCGCAGCGCTTCACGCACCGGCGTGCGCGAGACGCTGAAGCGCCGCGCGATATCGGTCTCGTCCAGCGGCGCGCCGGGCGCGAGAGTTCCACGCACGATCTCGTCGGCAAGCTGAAGACGCAGCTCCTCGGCGCGCGTGACCTTCTGCACCGATGGCGAGGCACGGTCGACGCGCGGCACCACCGGCTCGGCCGGCAGTGTCCCGGGCGGAAAATCGTCAAGCGTCATACGGTCAGGTCTCTTTCGACTCGTCGATGATGCTGACATGGGCAGCGACAACGCGCCAGCCCTCCGGGAAGCGAATCCAGGTCTGCATCTGCCGGCCGACCTTGCCGGGAGCCGTGTCGCGATAGAACAGGGTGGAGGCGACAGCCGTATCGCGGCCATAGCTGGAGATCACCGTCCTGGCGGTGCGGCGGTTGAGGCCGACCGGCGAGCGGCCGGCGCGGAAGCCGGAGATCGCCTCATAGCCGTAGAGATTTTCGCCGATGCCGTAGCGCAGCGTGCGGGGATCGTTGCGGAACAGCTCGCCGAGCACAGCGACGTCGTTGCTGACCAGGGCCTGCTCATAGCGCTCGAACGCGGCTTTGACTTCCGCGATCACGTCGGGGAGATCGATCTCCATCTCAGAATCCTTTTGGTGACGGCGCGGCGACCACGCCCATCTGCTCCAATGCGTGCGCGACGCGCAACGCGATGTCCTCGCGCCAGGGCGCAGCAATGATCTGCACGCCGATCGGCAGCGGCTCGAGCGGCACCGGCACTGCCACCACCGGCAGTCCGATGAACGAGATCGGCTGGGTGTGGATGCCGATATTGGCGCGCACCGGCAGCTCGACGCCGTCGAGAGTGAAATTCACCTGGCCCAACTTTGGCGCGGTGCAGGGCGTTGCCGGGGCGATCAGCACGTCCACTGACTTAAAGATCTCGGCGAATTGCGCGCGATACCAGCGGCGGAATTTTTGCGCGCGGTCGACCAGCGGTGCGGGCACCATGGCGCCGGCGATCAGCCGGTCGCGCACGGCGGGATCGAAATCGTTCGGGCGCTTGCGCAGACGATCGAGATGCAGCGAGGCACCTTCGGTGGTGGTGATGACATAAGCCGCCGCACGGGCGCGCGAGGCTTCAGGCACGTCGACGACTTTGGTCGCGTTGAGCGCCTTGGCCACACGGCTGACGGCTTCGACGGCTTCAGGGAACACGTTCTTCTGGAAGTACCCGCCGGCGATCGCGATACGCAAATCCGAGACCGGATTGGCGAGCAGCGGCAGCGTCGGCTCCAGACCGCGCGCGGTGCAGGCGCCGTCGTCGGCATCCGGGCCCTGCATCGCGTCATAGGCGAGCGCGAGATCGGTGACGGAGCGTGCGAACGGGCCGAGATGATCGAGGCTCGCCACAAACGGGAAGGAGCGCGCCCGCGACAGCCGGCCATAGGTCGGCTTCAACCCAAAAATGCCGCAGAACGAGGACGGCACGCGGATCGAGCCATTGGTGTCCGAGCCGAGCGCGATCGGCACCAGCGCGCCGCCAACGGCGCTGCCCGAGCCGCCGGAGGAGCCGCCGGTCATCCGCGTCGTGTCATGCGGATTGCGCGAGGGGCCGTCGTGAATGTTCTCGCCGGTGAAGTCATAGGCGTATTCGCCCATGTTGAGCGCGCCGACGAGCACGGCCCCGGCCGCTTCCAGCCGCTCGATCAAGGTCGCGTCGCGCCTGGACGGTGTGAGATCGCGGTTGATCTTCGAGCCGGCTCGCGTGGGCAGACCCGCGACATCAAACAGGTTCTTCACAGCGAAGGGCACGCCGGCGAGCGGGCCGACGGTCTTGCCGGCGGCGATGTCGGCATCCATCGCACGCGCTTTCGCGCGGGCGCGATCGGCGGTGACGTCGGTGAAGGAATTGAGGATGGTGTCGTGTTGCTTGATGCGCGCGAGCGCCACTTCGGTGGCATCGAGCGCGGACATCTTGCGACCCGCGACCGCATTCGCGATCTCCGAGGCCGTCATCTCTGGCTTGGTGGTCATGGCAGCATCAGGCCGTGAAGATCGGCGCCGGCTCGGTCTCGTCCGGCAGCGCGAATTCGTCGACCAGGCGGGCGAGCCGGAGCGACACTTCGAGATTGGCGCGGACCGCGGGCCGCCAGGCCTCCTCGATCGGCAGCGCCAGCGCTTTCGATACGGCGTCGATATAATCGTCCAGCGGCTCGGCCATCACGCTCCCAAACAATCGCTCAGTGTACCTGCAACGGCGGATGCGGGATCGCCGTCAGCAGTTCCTTGGTGTAGTCGTCCTGCGGATCGCTCAGGACCTTCTCGGAAGAACCTTCCTCGACGATCCGCCCCGTCCGCATCACAATGACACGATCGCACAACAAGCGCACTACATTCAAATCATGCGAGACGAACAGATAGCTCATACCTAGGCGCGCTTTCAGATCCTGGAGCAGGTTCAGCACCACCGCCTGCACCGAGACGTCAAGCGCCGCGGTCGGCTCGTCCAGGATGACGAGCTTGGGATGCAGCGCAATCGCACGGGCGATGCCGACGCGGGCCTTCTGGCCGCCGGAGAGCTGGTGCGGAAAGCGATCCAGCAGATTGTGCGGCAGACCGACCATGGTGGCCAGCTCCTCGCAGCGGGCGCGGAGCGCGTCACGCCCCCTGATATCGCCGAGCTGCATGATCGGGTCGGCGATCGCGCGCGCGGCGGTGAAGCGCGGGTTGAGACTGTCGGTCGGGTCCTGGAACACCATCTGGATACGGCTGCGCTGCGGCAGCCGGGCGAAGGCGGCAGGCGCAATGCCGCCGATGTCCTCGCCGTCGAACTGGATCAGGCCGGAGGTCTGGTCGAGCAGGCGCATCACCATCATCGACGTGGTCGATTTGCCGCAGCCGGACTCGCCGACCAGGCCGACGCTCTCGCCATGGCCGATCGAGAAGCTGATGCCGTCGACCGCGCGGAACACATCAGGCTCGACGGGCGGCTTGCGGCCGAACAGTTTTCCGAGCGTCGCGGTGGCGCCCTGGCGGGGATATTCCTTGACCAGCTTTTCGATGAGCAGGAGGGGTTTTTGGCCCTGTGCGCCTGCTGCGGCCGCTGGAGCAGACTCCGTGGGAGCAACGGCTTCCTCTTCGGGCAGCAAGTCTCGCAACGACACCCCGAGCCGCGGCGTCGCGCGCATCAGCTTCTTGGTGTAGGGGTGCTGCGGGTTGGCGAAGATGTCGGCGGCCTTGGCGGTCTCGACCACGCGGCCCTTTTCCATCACGACGACGCGGTCGCAATAGGCGGCCGCCAAACCGAGATCGTGCGTGATCAGGATGGTCGACATCGCGCGGCGCTTGGTCAGCTCGACGATCAGGTCCATCACCGCCTTTTGCGTAGTGACATCCAACCCGGTGGTCGGCTCGTCCGCGATCAGCAGCTGCGGATTGCAGGCGAGCGCGAGCGCGATGACGACGCGCTGGCACATGCCGCCGGACAGCTCGAACGGATAGGCGTGATAGCGCTCGCGCGGGCGGGCGATCTTGACCTGCTCGAGCGCCTCGATCGCCTTCTCGCCGCGATCGGCAACCTGGGCCTGCTGCACATGGGTGCGCAGCACGTCCTCGATCTGGTCACCCACTTTCCGGATCGGGTTGAGTGCCGCACGCGGGTTCTGAAAGATCATCGAGACTTCGCGGCCACGCAGGTCGCGCATCTGGTCTTCGGTCGCGGCCTTGACGTCGATGCCCGAAAACATCACCGAGCCCTCGGCGATCTTGCCGGCGCGGTCGAGGATACGCATCACCGCGTAGGACGTTACCGACTTGCCGGAGCCGGACTCGCCGACGATGGCGAGCGTCTCGCCCTTGGCGACGGAGATGTTGACGTGCTGCACGGCTTTGACGATGCCGCGGCGGGTGGTGAATTCGACGGTGAGATCCTGGACGTCGAGCAGCGGTTGGGCGGTCATGGATACCTCCCCTCACTCAAAGAGCTCGAAAACAACCCCATGCACAGTAGAATGGCGTTGGAATCGTTGAAGAATTTTCGCGGAAAATGGGTCATCACGTCCTCCGCTGGGGGTCGACGATGTCGCGCAGGCCGTCGCCGAGGAGGTTGAAGCAGAACACGGCGATCATCAGCGCAAGGCCGGGGAATAGCGCGATCCACCATTCGCCCGACACCATGAAGCCCGCGCCTTCGGCGACCATGATGCCCCATTCGGCGGTCGGCGGGCGGACGCCGAGGCCGATGAAGGAGAGGCCAGCGGCATTCAAGATGGCGTAGCCCATGGTCAGCGACATCTGCACGATCATGATCGGCATGATGTTCGGCAGGATGTGCACCAGCAGGATGCGGAATTCGCCGTTGCCCGAAAGACGCGCCGCCTGCACGAAGCCGGCATTGCGGCGGACATTCGCCTCGGCGCGCGCAACGCGTGCATAGAGCGGGAAGTTGACGATGGCCGTGGCTAGAATGATGTTCTGCACGGTGTTGCCGAGCGCGGCGACGATGCCCATCGCCAGCACGAACAGCGGGAAGGCCATGATGGTGTCGGCGATGCGGCCGACGATGCGATCCGTCCAGCCGCCGAAATAGCCGGCGGCGATGCCGGCGAGCCCGCCCATCAGGAACACCAGCACGACGGAGGCGACCGCGATGAAGGTATCGAGCCGCGTCGCCACCACGACACGGCTGAAGATGTCGCGGCCCAATTGGTCGGTGCCGAACCAGTGAGCTGCGGACGGCGGTTTCAGCGCCGCGGCGGTGTCGGAGGCGAGCGGATCATAGGGCACCACATAGGGGCCGAAGATCGCGGCGATCAGGATCACGACCAACAAGGCGAAGGCAAAGCCCGTGACCTTGTTCTCGCTGAGAACGTAGCGGGTCTGTTCGAGGATCGCGGTTAGTCCCGACGTGCGGGCGGGACCAACGGGTTCAACGGCAGGCGCAACGGAGCTCATGGTTCAGCCCTCCAACCTGACGCGCGGATCGATCACGCCGTACAGAATGTCGATCACGAGATTGAGCAGCACGTACATCACCGCCATGGTCAGCACGAACCCCTGCACCGGCGCGAAGTCCGACGAGATCAGCGCTTCCACCGCATAGGAACCGATGCCGGGCCACGCGAACACTTTTTCGACCAGCACGTTGGCCCCTAACAGGAACGAGAACACCATGCTGAGCGTGGTGATGACAGGCAGCATGGCATTGCGAAACGCATAGGTGACGATGACGGTCGTCGGCGATAGCCCACTGGCGCGCGCGGTGCGGACGAATTCGCTCGCCAGCACCGCCAGCATCGAGGCGCGGGTCATGCGCGCGATCGGCGCCAGCGAGAAGATCGCGAGCGTCGTCGCCGGCAGGATGAGCTGGCTGAGCGCCGAGCGAAACGCCTCGAAGTCACGCGCGATCAGCGTGTCGATCAGATAGAAGCCGGTGACCGTCGGCGGCGCGCTGTAGAAGACGTCGAGCCGGCCGAGCGGCGCGGGTGACCAGCCGAGCCGGAAATAGAAGAAATAGACCAGCACCAGGCCGGTGAAGAAGACGGGGAGCGAGACGCCCGCGGTTGTGGTGATGCGACATAAATGGTCGACCCATGACCCTGGTCGCGTTGCTGCGAGCACGCCAAGCGGGATGGCGATGACGATAGAGACGATCAGGCCGAGCAGTGTCAGCTCGGCGGACGCCGGAAGTCGGTTGCGAATTTCGGCTGCGACCGGCTGGCCTGTCGTGAGCGAGTTGCCGAAATCGCCATGCGCGAGATCGTTGGTGTAGCGGAAGAACTGCTCGATCAGCGGCTTGTCGAGGCCGAGCTTTTTGCGGATCTGCTCGACCGCTTCCTTGGTGGCGGCGGGGCCGGCGAAATACGCCGCCGGATCGCCCGGCAGCGCGCGCGTCAGCAGGAAGGTGACGATGACGACGCCGATCAGCGAGGGAATCGCGAACATCAGGCGCTTGCCGATCATGGTGAGCATGATGATGTCCTCTCGCGCTTCGCTTTGAAATGAGATCGCGCAACGCACTCCGTCGCGTTCCCTCCTCCCTTGCGGGGGAGGGTTAGGGAGAGGGGTAGCCCCAACGAAGGTCTGAGTTTGTGGCCACCCCTCTCCCCGACCCTCCCCCGCAAGGGGGGAGGGAGCGAGAGAGTGGTGGCTGCCTCACTCGAATCAACGAAGCGGACAGGTGCCGATGCGTCGCCGACGATCAGCATGACGCCTCACCCCTTCGCCAGCGCGCGATAATCCAGACGGCGGTGGAACCAGTATTGGTAACCGCTGATGTTCTTCTGCATCGCGACGTTGACGAAGGGCTGGTACAGCGGGATGCGCGGCATGTCGGTGTAGGCGAGATCGACGAAGCCCTTCACGTCGGCATCGTACGTCGCGGTGTCGCCGATGGCAGCCGCGGTGCGCGCGCCGTCGATCAGCTTGTCCATCTCCGCCGACTTGTAGCTCATGGTGTTGAAGACGGAATTGTTGCCGTGATAGCACCAGTAGAAGAAGTATTCGGGGTAATCGAGCCAGCCCGAGAATACGTTGGTGAAGAGCGGCATCTCCTTCTTGTTCAATTCGGTGCGCCAGTTGGCGCCGGGCACCTTGTTGATGGTGGTCTTGATGCCGATCTGGGCAAGGCTCTCCTGCACCAGCACGCAGAGCGGCTCGTTGACGCCGGCGAAATTGAGGTCGAAGGAGATCGTGGTCTCGAAGCCGCCAGCGAGGCCTGCTTCCGCCATCAGCGCCTTCGCCTTCTCGATGTCGGTATTGTATTTGTGCGGCTGCGGCCAGGCGACTTCGGTCGGCTTGTCCTTGGGCGCGCCGAACATCGGATTCGCCAGCCCGAACATCACGGCGTCCATGATCTTCTGATAGGGCAGCGCATAGGCCACCGCCTGGCGGACCTTTGGATTGTCGAACGGCGGCCTGGTGACGTTCATGCCGATATACTGGATGCCGTTGGAGAATGGCAGCGACACCACGTTGAGCTTGCCGTTCGCCTTCATCTCCTGGAAATCCTTGTTCGGCAGCTCATAGGAGATGTCGGCGTCACCGCGCTCCAGCAGTGCGCGGCGGTTGCCGGCCTGCGGCACCATGCGCCAGATCACGCGCTTGATCTTCGGCAGCGGACCGCAGACCCAATCCTCGTTGCGCTCCATGATCACTTCGGTGCCGGCCGTCCACTTCGTCACCTTGTAGGCGCCGGAGCCCGCGGTCTGCTGCTTCGTGAATTCGAGACCCCAGGGATCCTTCTCGTTTGCGTTCTTCTTGACGAGCTCGGAGTTGACGATGCAGGGCACGATCACCGCGAGGTCGGGGACCGTCAGCCTGTCCTTCTTCAGGAAGTCGACGCGCACCGTGTGGTCGTCGATGACAACGAACTGCTCCGGCTTGGTCAGCGAGCCCGCGCTCATCTGAAAGGTCGGGAAGCCACCGACGCTGACCGCACGATCGAGCGACCACTTCACGTCCTTGGCGGTGACGGGCGTGCCGTCGTGGAATTTGGCGTTCTTGCGCAGCTTGAAGGTGACCGACATGTCGTCGATCTTGAACTCCTCCGCGAGCTCGGGCTTGAACTTGTCGCGGTCGTAATAGGGCACGCCGCCGGGACCGACCTTCATCTCGTGGCTGATCAGCCGGTCGTAGCAATTCCAGGACACTTCATAGCCGGGCACGTTGGTGCCGACGCCATGGATGTCGAGATTGTTGGGGCCGCCCTCCGAGACGATCAGCAGCGTCTCCGAGCGCGCATCGGCATAGGCCGAGGAGATGACCTGTGGCATCGCCGGCAGCGCCGCGCCGGCGGCCAATCCGGAGACGGATTTGAGGAAATCGCGGCGCTTCATGAGGATGCTCCAACTCAAAAAGTTTCTGGTTGGAACTGGATTCGCAAGGTTCGTGCCAAGGCTTAATGAGGCCTTACCTGCGGCTTAATGCATTGATATTACTAATAAAGCAAAGAGTTTGACGGGCGAAGCTCAAACGCTCAGGCTATGGGAATTGCATACAAAGATGCTAATTTGCTCATAAAATAGACTACTGTTTGCATCGGCTTATTTGATGGGCGATTCGTCGACCTCAGCCGTCGTCCTGGCGAAAGCCAGGACCCATTACCCCAGGGAGTGGTTTGGCGAAGACTCGTGGTTACCAACCTCGCGCAATGACTCCTCCCTGGGGTAATGGGTCCTGGATCGGCGCTCCGCTCCGCTGCGCTTGTCCAGGACGACGACGGTGGTTGGGACGCCGACCTTCGCTCTCCTACTCAGCCCAGATCAACTCCTGCAGCGCGACCAGATCGTCCGCGTTGTCCTGCCAGCCCTCGATACAGATGTGGCTGTTGAGGTCACTGGCCTGGTGCAACAGCATCAACGCCATCAGGCGGCGCTTCAGCGCGTAGTCCAGCTTCTCGTAACCAAAACCCTGGAGCAGGCTGCGCACCCTCCCCGGCCGGCCCGCCGACATGAAGGCGCTCGGGCCGAGCAGATCGTAATCGCGCCACCCGGCCCTGACGTCGCCGAAGTCGAACAGGCCGGCGAGCGACCAGTCGCCGTCGTGGCAGGCGAGCAGGAAGTTTTCCGGAATGTATTCGCCGATCAGGATCACCGGCGGCGCGTCCATCGGGATCAGCGTCGCGGCGTCACGCAGCAGATCGTCGAGGCCGGCCAGGAATTTCGGCGCAAGGCCGAGGCGGGTGTGCCGCGCACGGCAGCCCTGCATCTGGGCGCGCATGAAGTCGCTCCAGCGCGGTTCGATTTGCGCGAGCGGGCCGAGTGGCGCGCGCTGCACGGCGGCAATGGTCTCGCCAATCTGGCGCAGCACGCGCTCCTTCTGCGCTTCCGCGAGTTGCGGCCACGCCTCCGAGCCGAGCGTGCCGGCGAGGCGCGTGATGACCAGATAAGGCCAGCCGTCGCGCATCCCCTCCGCGACGATCTCGGGGATCGGCAGATGAAGCCGGCCCTTCAGCTGCATCAGCGAGCCCCGCTCGGAGACGAATTGCGCACGCAGCAGCGGCGGGAAAATTTTCAGAATCAGCGTCTCGCCGAGCCCGACCACGAGATTGGTGCCGGTCGAGAACACATGCGGCGCGCTGACGTCGATGCCGTGGCCGCGCACGATGTCGAGCGCGACCGGCAGCCATTGCGGCGGATCGGAGCGAAAGGCGCGGAAGGACTGCGCGTCGGCGAAGTGAGGTAGTGTTATCGACATCGCGCGCTTGATACGTTTGAGTTCGTCATGGCCGGGCTTGTCCCGGGCATCCACGTTCTTCGAGCCGCGGCCAAGGCGTGGATGGCCGGGACAAGCCCGGCCATGACGATGTGGAAAGGTCTCGTGCTCCAAGTAACCAGGCTTCCATCCCACCCGCTACCGCTCAGGGCTGGCGCGCTCGAACTGGCGCAAGAGTTTGTTGCCGCGCACGACCGCGGCATCGAGCGCGGCTTGCGCGCTTTTCTGGCCGGAGAAGGCCTGCTCCAGCTCCTCTTCGATCGTGCCGCGGATCAGGTTGAAGGAGCCGAGCCTTATGCCCTTCGAATTCTCGGTTGGCGGATGCAGCGTAATCTCCTCGAACGAGATCGCCGAGCCCGGATTGCGCTCGTAAAAGCCTTGCGCGCGCGTCAGCTCGAAGGAGGCGCGGGTGATCGGCAGGTATCCTGTGTTCTGGTGCCAGGCGGCCTGCACACCGGGCTGCGACAGATAGGCGAAGAACCGCGCCACGCCCTTGTACTCCTCGCGCGGCCGGTCGCGCAGCACCCACAGCGTGGCGCCGCCGATGATGGAATTCTGCGGCGCACCCTTCACGTCGGGCCAGTACGGCATCATGCCGTAGCCGATCTCGAATTTCGAATTGGCCTTGATGTCGGCGCGCGTCGCCGAGGAGCCGATGAAGATGCCGCATTCGCCGTTCTGGAAGCGCGGCTCGGCCGACTGGCCGCGGCCGCTATAGTCGAACAATTTTGTCTTCTGCCATTCGGCGAGCTGGGCAATGTGTTTCACGACGACCGGGTTGTTGATGGTCAATTCCGCATCGAGGCCGGCAAAGCCATTGGCGCGCGTGGCCAGCGGCAGATTGTGAAACGCCGACAAATTCTCGACATGGATCCAGGATGGCCAGGACGTGGTGAAGCCGCAGACGGCGCCGCGGTCGCGCAGCCGTTTTGCAGCAGCGCCAAGCTCGGGCCACGTCTTCGGCGGCGTCTCGGGATCGAGGCCGGCGTCGCGGAACATGGTCTTGTTGTAGTAGAGGATCGGCGTCGACGAGTTGAACGGGAACGACAGCAGATTGCCGCTCGCATCGGTGTAATAACCGGAGACCGCCGGAAGATAGTCGTTGAGCGAGAACGGCTCGCCCATGTCGCGCATCATGCTGTAGACCGGATAGATCGCGCCCTTGGCTGCCGTCATCGTGGCCGTTGCGACCTCGTTGACCTGGACGATCGCCGGCTGGCTGCGCGAGCGGAAGGCGAAGATCGCAGCCGTCACCGTCTCGGTGTAGTTGCCCTTGTAGGTCGGCACGACGCGGTAATCGGACTGCGAGGCGTTGAAATCCGAGGCGAGCTTTTCGAGCTGCTTGCCGAGCTCGCCCGACATGGCGTGCCACCACGCGATGTCGGTGGCGGCGTGCGCTTCGCAGCTCAAGGCGAGGGCCAGGGTGGCGGCGGCGACCTGCAAAAGGCGCGATGTTGAAGTCACGATGGCTCTTCCCGGATCAAGCGGCAAAAGGCGACCGCACCCTGCTTAAGGCGCGGCACAAGCGGTTTCAACCGGGAATGAAGGCGGGCTGCGCCGCACAATCGCTCCGGGGCCCCCGGCGAGATGGCCTTCCCATAATCATCTGCTGGAGCCCGTTCCGATCGGGACGGACTCCAGATTCCTGATTTGACGCGTTTTCTTGACGCGAACCGGTATCCACTTCGCTTGAAAACGCTTTAGATTGCATTGAACCTTTTTGTCCCGCCATAGACTCCATCTCTGAGGGGTTGAGTGTGCCAGTGCTAAACCGTGCCGAACTCTCACGGACCGGGGTGATCTTCGTCGCGCTTCTGCTCGCCATCTGCGCGACGGGAGCTGCTGCGCGCGAATTCCGCGCCGCCGACACCCAGACCGAGGATTACCCGACCGTCCAGGCGCTGCGCTACATGGGCGCGCTGATCGCCGAGCGCACCGGTGGCCGGCACGAGATCAAGGTGTTTCACTCCCGCCAGCTCGGCGAGGAGAAGGAGACCATCGAGCAGACCCGCGCTGGCGCGATCGACCTCAACCGGACCAATGTGGCCCTGATCGGCAATTTCGTTCCGGCGATGAACGTGCTCGCCATGCCGTTCCTGTTCCGGTCGATCGAGCACATGCAGAAGGTGCTGGACGGGCCGATCGGCAACGAGATTTTGGGCAGCTTCGAGCCCTATGGCTTCGTCGGGCTCGCCTTCTACGATTCCGGAGCACGCTCGATCTACAATGCCGTCCGCCCCGTGAAGAGCATCGCCGATCTCAAGGGATTGCGAATCCGGGTGCAGCAATCGGAGTTGATGAGCGAGATGATCCGCTCGCTCGGCGCCGAGCCGGTCGAATTGCCCTATGGGCAGGTGCTCACGGGGCTCGCGACCCATCTGATCGACGGCGCCGAAAACAACTGGCCATCCTTCGTGACGACAGACCATTACAAATATGCCGGCTACTATACCCTGACCGAGCACACGATGAGCCCGGAGGTCCTGGTGATCTCGCTCAAGGCCTGGCGCAGCCTATCGGCCGACGACCAGACCATCTTCAGGGAAGCCGCGCTGCGCTCCAGCAAGTTCATGCGCGAGAAGTGGCGCGATCTCGAGGAGCGGTCGCAGCGCAAGGCCGAGGCCGCCGGCATCACGGTGATTAAAGACATCGACCGCAAGCCGTTCGAGGACGCGATGGCGCCCATCTATGCCAAGGCCGCGAAGGATCCCGCCGCGGCCGCGCTGATCGAACGCATTCGCAAGGTGGAGTGAGGCTGCTTGATCGCGCCCGGACACAGCGAACTCGCAGAGCGGCCGCACGGCCCGATCGGGCGGATGCGTGCGCGGCTGGTCGGCCTGCTGCGGGCGGTGCCGATCCGCTGGCGCATCCTGTCGATCGCGGCGCTGAACTCCGCCGTGGTGATCGTGCTGGTGGCGATGATCTGGAACGGCGCGCAGGTCTTGGGCTCGGCCTGGGACGACGTCCGCCAGGTGCGCGAATCCGATCGCATTCTGGCGCTGCTCGAAAGCGAGACCGGACGCCTGCAGAACCTGATCCACCGCTACATCAACCAGCCGAGCCCGGACCTGTTCGCCGAGATCCTGCTGCTGCGCGAGGCCGTGCTCGGCACGCTGACCGACCGCGCCGCCAAGGACCCGATGCTGTCGGGCTCGGTCGAGGAGCTGGAGCGCACCACCGACCGTTTCCTCAACGGCTTTGGCGAGCTGCGCAGCGTGCAGGCGACCATCGCCAGGACCTATGAGGAGCAGGTGCAGGGCCCGGCCAAGGACATGGCGGGCCTGTACTCCATCATCGAGGGCGCCACCGGCCATCGCGACGCGCTGATCTGGCCCTCGCTCGGCAAGTCGCGCGAGGCCTTCACGGCGATGCTGGTCGCAGCCAACTCCTATTATCTGTCGCTGTCGCCCGGCGCCGCCGACGATGCGCGCCGCAACACCGAGACGATCGAGACGACCATTCCGGTCATGATCGATCTGGCTGACAACGATTTGCAGCGCATGGCGCTGCAAAAGCTCAGCGCCCGCACCATGGCGCTGCGCGAAGGCTTTGCAAAGCTCTCCGAGCAGCTGATGAGCCGCACCGAACTCCTGCGCAACACCATCGACGCCAGCCAGGCCGAGGCGATCGGCGCCATCGACGACCTCTCGACAAAAATGCGCCAGCGCGAGCAGAAGGCGCAGGAGACGTTTGACCGCACGCTGGCGGATATCTCGCGCCGGGTGCTGTCGATCGCCGTGATCTTCCTAGGCATCATCCTGACTGCCGGCGTGCTGATCGCACTGTCGATCCGGCTGCCGCTGCAGCAGATCATGGCGGCGATGCGCGCGATCACGCTGGGCGATCTCGGCCGCGAGGTGCAGGGCACCAAGGCGCGAGACGAAGTCGGGGCGATGGCGCGCGCGGTGGAGGTGTTCCGCGAGAATGCGATCGCGAAGCGCCAGACCGAGGACGAGCTGCGGGCGTCGAAGGAAAAGGCCGAGAGCGCGCTGCTCGAGCTCAACACCGCGCAGCAGAATCTGATCGACGCCGAGCGGCTCGCAGCGCTCGGCGGCCTCGTCGCCGGCGTCGCGCATGAGGTCAACAACCCCATCGGCATCAGCCTGACCGTGGCCTCGAGCTTTGCGAGGCGCAGCGAGATCTTCGAAGCCCAGCTCAAGGGCGACGGCGGCCTGCGCCGCTCGCAGCTGGAAGAATTCGTGCAGGCCTCGCGCGACGCCTCGCAGCAACTGGTCGCCAACCTCACCCGCGCCGGCGAGCTGATCCAGTCGTTCAAGCAGGTCGCGGTCGACCGCTCCCATGCCGAGCGGCGGCAGTTCTCATTGAGCGAAGCTACCGACCAGATCATCGCGAGCTTGAGGCCCGTGCTGAAGCGCTCGCCGATCACGCTCCAGGTCGACGTGCCGGAGGGGCTCCTGCTCGACGGCTATCCCGGTTCCTACGGCCAGATCCTGACCAATCTGTTCCTCAACGCCGCCAACCACGCCTTCGCCGACGGGCGCGCCGGCACCATCACGATCGCAGCAAAGCCGCGCGGCACCGAGGATATCGAGATCATCTTCGCCGATGACGGGGCCGGCATGACCCCCGACGTGCAGCGCCAGGCCTTTGACCCATTCTTTACCACCCGGCGCAATGAAGGTGGCACGGGACTGGGGCTTCATATCGTCTATAACCTCGTCACCCAGCAGCTCGGCGGGCGGATGATGCTGGAATCCAAGCTGGGACAAGGCACTACCTTTCGGATTATCATGCCGCGGATCGCCAAGGGCGGCGCGCAAAGCACAGAAAGCGACGGGACTTCGCAATGGCCGAACAGGACGATGTCCTCCACCTGATCGACGACACCGGTACCGCGTCGGAGGATATGGACGCCCGGAAATGGAAGATCGCCGTCATCGACGACGATTCGGCCGTGCATGACGGCACGCGTTTTGCGCTCTCGGACTACAGCTTGAACGGCCAGGGCCTGGAAATCCTCTCCGCCCATTCCGCGGCGGAAGGTCGCAAGCTGATGGCCGCGCACAGCGACATCGCCGCGGTGCTGCTCGACGTCATCATGGAGACCGACGTCGCGGGCCTCGAGCTGGTCGAATACATCCGCAACGTACTCAAGAACGAGACCGTGCGTATCATCCTGCGCACCGGACAGCCAGGCCAGGCGCCGGAGCGGCGCGTGATCGTGCAGTACGACATCAACGACTACAAGGCCAAGACCGAGCTCACCGCCGACAAGCTGTTCACCTCGCTGACCGCCGCGCTGCGCTCCTACCAGCAGCTCGAGCGCATGGTGCAGACGCGGCGCGGGCTCGAGATCATCATCGATGCCGCATCCACACTGTACGACTTCAAGTCGATGCAGCGGCTCGCCGAGGGCGTGCTGACCCAGCTCGCCTCGCTGCTCAATGTCGACTGCGCCGGTATACTGGTCCTGCGCGACAATGGCGGCGTCGATCCCGAGCTCTCGGTGCTCGCGGGCAGCGGCTGCTACAGCCGCTTCATCGGCACGACCTCATCGAAGGCGCTCGACCCTGATCTGCGCCAGCTGGTGGAGGACGCGTTCCAGCGCCGCAAGAACGAATTCGCCGACCATCGCAGCGTGATTTACCTGCGCACCGGATCTGGCCGCGAGGTCGTGGTGCTGCTGCAGTCCGAGCGTGACCTGTCGGAGACCGACCGCTCGCTGGTCGAGATCTTCTCCTCTAGGCTCTCGATCGCGTTCGACAACGTCATCCTCTACCAGCAGCTCCAGGACGCCAACACGCAGCTGGAAGACCGCGTCGCCCAGCGCACCCGCGCGCTGATGCAGGCCAATCGCCGGCTCTCGGCGCAATGGCTGCGGCTGCAGCGCGCCAACGGCTTCAAGAACGAGATTCTGGGCACGGTCGCGCACGATCTGAAGAACCCGCTCGGCGTCATCCTCGGCCGCACCGAGATGCTGAAGGAGCTGATCTCGACCGGCGCGTCGGCGAGCGGCGTGGTCGCCCAGGTCGACCACATCCGCGATGCCACCAAGCGCCTGACCACGATGGTCGATCATCTGATCTCTGACGCGATGGCGGACGCCTTCGACATCACCATCCGCCGCGAGCCGGTCGACGTTGCGGCCCTAGTGAAGGAGGTCGCCGAGGCCAATCAGCCGCTCGCCGTCAACAAGCAGCAGGCCATCCAAGTCACCGCGCCGGCCAACATCGTCACCATGTGCGACACCGACCGCATCCGCGAGGCGATCGACAATTTGATTAGCAACGCCATCAAATACTCGCCGATCGCTGGCAAGATCACCGTGGCGGTCACGCATGAGGGCAACAACACCGTCATCCGCGTCAGCGACGAGGGCGCCGGGCTGTCGCCGGAGGATCTCGGCCGCCTGTTCGGCCGGTTCCAGCGGCTATCCGCAAAACCGACCGGCGGCGAGAGCTCGACGGGGCTTGGGTTGTCCATCGTCAAGCGTATTATCGACATGCATGGCGGCGAGGTAACCGCCGAAAGCGACGGGCCGGGCCAGGGCTCGACCTTCACCATCACCCTGCCCGCGACCGAGATGCCGTGATTTGAGTACCGAGATCTGAGTGACATGACACAAAGCCAGCACATCATGATCGTGGACGACGAGGCCCCGGCTCGGGAGATGGTCGGCGATTACCTCAAGATGCACGGCTTCACCGTGACGCTGTGCGACGGCGGCAAGAGCTTGCGCACCGCGATCGACGGCAGCATGCCCGACCTCGTCGTGCTCGACCTCAACATGCCCGAGGAAGACGGCCTCTCGATCATTCGCGACCTCAAGAGCCGCATCAACGTTCCCGTCATCATGCTCACGGCGACCGCGAGCCCGATCGACCGCGTCGTCGGCCTCGAGCTCGGCGCCGACGATTACGTCGCAAAACCCTGCGAGCTGCGCGAGCTGATGGCGCGCATCCGCTCGGTCTTGCGGCGGAGCGCGCCGGTGAAGGTCGCGGCGGCGGAAACGGCGGCGGCAAAATCCGACAAGGATCAATTGGTGCGCTTCGGCACCAAATGGCTCGATCTCGAAGCGCAAGCCTTGCGCGACGACGAAGGCAACGAGCATCCGCTGACCGCGTCCGAATTCGGGCTGTTGAAAGTGTTTGCGGCCAATCCGAAGCGTGTGCTCTCGCGCGAGCGCCTGCTGGAATTGGCCAATGCGCGCGACGCCGAAGCCTTCGACCGCGCCGTCGACCTGCGCATCATGCGCATCCGCCGCAAGATCGAGCCCGACCCGACCAAGCCCGCCGTGATCCGCACCATCCGCGGCGGCGGCTATTTGTTCTCGCCGGCGGGCGAAAAGGCGTAAGGGACGCGGCATCCCTCTGCCGTCGTCCCGGCGAAGGGTGTAGCGCGACCAAACGCAAGCCCCGGAAATTCGTTCCTCCCAGTCCAAATCCGCACACCAGTACTTTCCGCATATTGAAATTACACGCCTTTTTGCCTCGAATGTTTCGTCGCGGCCTTTCCGACGAAACAATTTGGCGGCGCACGAAACCATTTTCCGCTTTTCGTGCAGACGTCCCGAAACGTTGGCTCATTAACACTTTGATCCAAGGAAACGCCGCTCGGTTGCGGCGCTACGGGGAGCTAAGTCAATGCCGAACGTCATCGCCATCAACGCCCAAGCCAGCCAGGGCATCATTGCCGCTCAGGCGACCTCGGACGACATGCTCCTTGAGAGCATTGCCGACGGCAACCGGACGTCCATGCACATCCTTTATTGCCGTCATAACGTGCGCGTCTATCGCTTCATCCTGCGCATCGTGCGTGACGCGACCACGGCGGAAGACCTGGTCAGCCAGGTGTTCCTGGACGTGTGGCGGACCGCCGGCCAGTTCCAGGGCCGCTCGCAGGTCTCGACCTGGCTGCTGTCGATCGCCCGCTTCAAGGCGCTGACCGCGATGCGCCAGCGCCGGTTCGAGGACATCGACCAGGAGGACGTGCGGCAGATCCCGGACGGCAACGACACGCCCGAGACCTCGCTCGACCGCAGCGACACCAGCGCCATCCTGCGCGCCTGCGTGCAAAAACTGTCACCGGCGCATCGCGAGATCATCACCCTCGTCTACTACCATGAGAAGTCGGTGGAGGAGGTCGGGCAGATCATCGGCATCCCCCAGAGCACGGTGAAGACCCGGATGTTCTACGCCCGCAAGCAGCTCGCCGATCTGCTTAAGACTTGCGGCGTCGACCGGTTCGCCGCCTGAGGCCAAGGATTTCAATGGGATAGGGCCGGACTACCGGCCCCATCCCGGGACACGAAAGAGTTACCGCCGACGAAACAAATGAAACAAACCACAACATGGGGCGGAAAAACTTCGTCCCTATAAAGCTCACATACGGTTTCGTTAAACCTCCCAAGACCTCCAGCGACCCGGACGGGATGCCCCCCTCCGGGTCGTTTTGTATTTGGGGGGTAGGTAGGGTCGCTCCCGTCACGAACGTGTGACGCCGCGTAACGATTCCCGCCTCCATCCCGAACTGCCCTCGTGACCCCCATCACGAGTGCCCCATGCTCGAACTCCTCTTCGCTATCCTCGCCGGCATCCTCACCATCGCCGCACCCTGCACGCTGCCGATGTTGCCGATCCTGCTCGGCGCCTCGATCGGGCGCACGTCGCATCTGCGCCCGGCGATGATCGCGCTCGGCTTCGTCGTCTCCTTCTCGGCGGTCGCGCTGCTGCTCGGCGCGCTGACGCGGGCATTCGATTTCGATCCGAATGTGTTGCGCGAGGCGGCTTCGATCCTGCTGATCGGCTTCGGCCTGTTGATGCTGTGGCCGGCGCCGTTTGAGTGGCTGTCGATCCGGCTCAATGGCTGGCTCAATTTCGGCGCCGCCGGCGGCGTGCAGCGCGAAAGCGCGTTCGGCGGCCTCGTGCTCGGCACTACGCTCGGCCTGGTCTGGACGCCCTGCGCCGGCCCCGTGCTCGGCTCGATCCTGACGCTGGTCGCAACCTCGAAGAACCTGGCCTGGGCCGGCACGCTGCTGGTGGCCTACGCGATCGGCGCTGCGATCCCGATGCTGGCGATCGCCTATGGCGGACAGGCCGCGACCACGCGCGTGCGCAGCCTCGCACGCATCTCGCCGCGGCTGCAGCAGGGCTTTGGCGTGGTCGTGATCGCCTTCGCGCTCGCCGCCTACTTCCAGTACGACACGCTGATCGTGGCGTGGCTCACCGGCTTCTACCCCACCGGCCAGATCGGCCTGTGATCGCTTCACCTCTCAACGGAGAACATGTCCATGACCTTCAAACTGCTTGCCGTCTCCGCCGCCCTGATCGGCTTCGCAGTCACCGGCGCCGTCATCCCCGGCATCTGCGACGAGGCCGCGCGCGCGGCGCCGATCACCGTCGCGGCCGCGACCCAAGGGACCGCGCCGGACTTCACCGGCATCAGCAACTGGTTCAACTCGAAGCCACTGACCATCGCCGACCTTCGCGGCAAGGTCGTGCTGGTCGACTTCTGGACCTATGGCTGCGTCAACTGCGTCAACACGCTGCCGCACGTCACCGACCTCTACGCCAAGTACAAGGACAAGGGCCTCGTCGTGGTCGGCGTGCACACGCCGGAATTCCCGTTCGAGCGCTCCGCCTCCAATGTGCAGGCCGCACTGAAGCGCCACGGCATCACCTATCCGGTGGCGCAGGACAATGATTCCAAAACCTGGAACGCCTACCGCAACCAATATTGGCCGGCGCAATACATCATCGACCAGAGCGGCAAGATCGTGTTCCAGCACGAAGGCGAAGGCCGCTATGACGAGATCGACCGCGCCGTGGCCAAGCTGCTGAACGCCAGCAGCTGATGCCGCATGCCGCGGCCCTGCGTTGTTGCTTGACTCCACGGCCCCCTCCGTGGAGGTTCGCCGCGACACAAATCAGCCGCCGCTATGGACGACGCGACCACCCGCAACGATATCCGCCTTCGCGAAGGCTCCTCGATCGCGCAGCGGCTGGTCGTGGCCGGCTCGGCGGCGGCCGTTGCGCTGTGCTTCACGCCGGGACTGTTCACGCACGACATCCTCGAAGTGATCATCTCCGTGGTCGCGCTGCTGGCGGGCGCCGCGTTTGTCGGCGCCGTCATGCTGACCCCGGCGGTGGTGTGGATCATCACGCCGGATGAAATCCTGATCGGACGGCAACGTCCGTTCGGGAAGCTCCAGACCAGGATCGTCACGAAAGGCGACATCCTCGGATTACAGGTTCCCGGCAGCAAGACGTCCAAGGCTCGCTTCCAGCTGGCCTTCACGCTGGCCTCGGGCGAGCGCCTGACATCGCCGCCTCTCTCCGACGTCACGCATGTGCGCGACACCGTGGCCCGGATCGCGGCGCAATTCGATGTTCCCGACGTCGAGGCCCCGATCAATCCGCTCGATGCCAGCAATCCCGAGATGCGTCTTGGCGACCCCGTCGAGCCGTTTTCCCAGAGAGACATCCGGATCGCGGCCTTGATCGCCGTCGCGCTGAGTGTCGCGCCCTATGCCTACAGGCTCTGGCGTGGCCTGCAGCCCCAATGGATCGACTATACGCTGCTGCCGCTTGGCGTGGTCGCCGCGTTCGGCGTCTATCGATTTGCCAATCTCCTGACCGGCGCCTTCTGGATCATTCGCGAAGGCGATATCCGCGTCGAACGCCTGTGGGGCAATGGCACGCCGCGCGCGGACCACATCGACGGGCAAAACGTGAAAGCGATCACGGTCGAGCGCCGCGGCCGGTCCGAGGATGAGCACTGCATCGTGGCGATCCGGTTGCAGTCCGGACGACGGTTTCGCAGCCCCCGCATCGGCTCGCGCAACGAGGCCCGCGCCGTGGGCGCCGAGATCGTCCGGCGGCTTGGGATCGGGGCGGAGGCCAGTCAGATTTAGCTGGCATCCAGCGCCAATTGGTTGGAATCGATCTCGCCCCGAGTTCGATCTGAGCCTCTCCCGCTTGCGGGAGAGGTCGCCGCGCAGCGGCGGGTGAGGGCTCTCTCCGCATCGGGATTGTCCCATTGAGGAAACACCCTCTCCCCGGCCCTCCCCCGCAAGCGGGGGAGGGAGCGCACTACCTTCGCGGCAGCAATCTGGGCTTTTCGCGCCATCCCCCCGTTCAGGGCATTGCCGGGCCTCGTCAAAAAACCAAAGCATTCTCGTGACATATCAGAGGGCAGCGCCTTGAACTTGCCACGAAGCTGCCCCTGAGTTCAGATGGTTCCTGACGATTTGCGCTGTTGCAGCGGGGAGAGCTTGAAATGACGGATTTTCGTCGCCTGACCGGGGCGTTTGTGGCTGTGATCGGCCTGATCCTGACCGCGCCGCAGGCCTTCGCCCAGCAGCCCGACCGCGGCGACGAGCCGGGCCTGATCGCGGACGACAGCTACCAGCTCGATCCGGAATGGCAGAAGCAGGTCGTCTACTACCGCACGACCGAGGCGCCGGGCACGATCATCATCTCGACCTCGGAGCGTCACCTCTATCTGGTGCAGCCCGGCGGGCGCGCAATCCGCTACGGCATCGGCGTCGGCCGCGACGGTTTTCAGTGGCAGGGGCTGGTGAACATCACCAACAAGAAGGAGTGGCCGGACTGGACGCCGCCGTCGGAAATGATCCAGCGCCAGCCCTATCTGCCGCGCTTCATGGCCGGCGGTCCCGGCAATCCGCTCGGCGCCCGCGCCATGTATCTCGGCACCACGGTCTACCGCATCCACGGCACCAACCGTCCTGATACGATCGGCACCAAGGTATCCTCGGGCTGCTTCCGTCTCGTCAACAACGACGTCGCCGACCTCTACGATCGCGTCCCGGTCGGGACCAAAGTCGTCATCCGGCAGAAGCCTGAACTTTAAATATCCCGCCTCTTCCAGAATTCCTTTTCCCGATAAATTCGAGAGAGCAACATGATGCGCACATTTCGAGGCGGCCTGCTGATCGGGCTCGCGGTCGCCGTGCTGGTCGCTGCCTTGGCCATCACCTACGAATTCTACGACACCCGCACCTTGAAGCGCACCGTGCGCCGCGGCGAAGTGCTGTGCGGCGTCAACAAGGGCCTGCCGGGCTTCTCGATCCCCGACGACAAGGGCAACTGGACCGGTTTTGACGTCGATTTCTGCCGCGCGGTGGCGGCTGCGATCTTCGACGATCCGAGCAAGGCGCGCTTCGTGCCGCTCGACGCCAGCGAGCGCTTCAAGGAATTGCAGAGCCGCAAGGTCGACATCCTCTCGCGCAACTCGACCTGGAGCATGTCGCGTGAGCTCGACTACGATCTCTACTTCCCGGCCGTCGCCTATTACGACGGCGAAGGTTTCATGGTGCCACGCTCCCGCAACAAGGAGACGTCGCTGGACCTCGCCGACAGCAAGGT
Organism: Bradyrhizobium ganzhouense; assembly: GCF_049949285.1. Taxonomy (NCBI): domain Bacteria; kingdom Pseudomonadati; phylum Pseudomonadota; class Alphaproteobacteria; order Hyphomicrobiales; family Nitrobacteraceae; genus Bradyrhizobium; species Bradyrhizobium ganzhouense. Next base: position 745,956 of record NZ_CP181318.1, on the reverse strand, counting down.
CTGCGTGCAGGCCGGCACCACCACGCTGCTCAACCTCGCCGACTACTTCCGTGCCAACAACATGAAGTATGAGCTGGTGAAGTTCGACAAGCTGGAAGACGTGGTGAAGGCTTACGACACCGGCAAATGCGATACGCTGACCGCCGACGTCTCGCAGCTCTATGCGCTGCGGCTGAACATGTCCAAGCCCGGCGATCACATGATCCTGCCCGACGTGATCTCCAAGGAGCCGCTCGCCCCCGTCGTGCGCCAGCGCGACGACGACTGGATGATGATCGTGAAGTGGACCCTCTACGCCATGATCAACGCTGAAGAGCTCGGCGTCACCTCGGAGAACATCGACGAAGCGCTGAAGTCGAAGAAGCCGGAAGTGATGCGGCTGGTCGGCACCGAGGGCAATTACGGCGAGCAGCTCGGCCTGACCAAGGACTGGGCCGTGCGCATCATCCGCCGCGTCGGCAATTACGGCGAGATGTATGAGCGCAATATCGGCGAGAAATCACAGCTGAAGATCCCGCGCGGCATGAACCAGCTGTGGAACGCGGGTGGCGTGCAGTATGCACCGCCGATGCGGTAAGGGTCGCGGGACTCTCCGGTGTCGTCCCGGCGAAGGCCGGGACCCATACCGCGTGATCTATCGATAAGCGCAGCTAACAGTACCGCGCGAAGACCCTTCAACTGCGAGTCTTCGCCAAACTACTCCCTGGGGTTATGGGTCCCGGCCTTCGCCGGGACGACACCTGATATTCAGGCGCTACTGTACCCCTCGCCTCAATACCCCCGCGCCCGCGCGAGCTGTTCGGTGTGGTAATTCGCATCGCCGAACAGCTCCTCGCACACCCTTGCGCGCTTCATGAAGAAGCCGATGTCGAACTGGTCGGTCATGCCCATGCCGCCATGCATCTGCACGCCTTCCTGCACCGCGCGGGTGGCGGTGGTGCCGGCGCGCGCCTTTGCCACGGCGACGGCTGAGGCGGCCTTGGCGATATCGGTATCCAGCGCCTGCAGCGCCTTCATCGTGGCGGCGCGGGTGATCTCGATGTCGACATAGAGCTCGGCGGCGCGATGCTGCAGCGCCTGGAATTCGCCGATCAGCTTGCCGAACTGCTTTCGGTTCTTGAGATACTCGACGGTGCGGTTGAAGACTTCATCGCTGAGGCCCACCATTTCGGCGGCGACCGCGCCGCGGCCGATATCGAGCACGCCGTCGAGCAGCGCCGCGCCCTGATCGACCTCGCCGAGCACGCTGTCGGCATTGACCTCGACATTGGCAAGCTCGATCCGCGCCGCATTGTGCGCGTCGACCATGATGGTGCGCTCGATCGCGACGCCCTTGGCTTTGGGATTGACCAGGAACAGCGTCAGGCCGTCGCGCTCACCGGTCGAGCCAGCGGTACGCGCCGCGACGATGAAGAGATCGGCGACATGGCCGTCGACCACCAGTGCCTTGGCGCCCGAGAGTTTAAAACCGTTGCCGGCGCGCACGGCCTGCAAATTCGTCTGCAGCGGGCGATGCTTTGCGCCCTCATCGATCGCGAGCGTCGCGAGCAGCGAGCCGTTCGAGATTTTTGGCAGATACTCGGATTTCTGCGCGGCATTGCCGCCGCGGTTCAGCGCTGAGGCCGCGACCACGCTGGTGGCAAGGAAGGGCGACGGCATCAAGGTGCGGCCGATCTCCTCCATCACGACGCCTGCTTCCATGAAACCGAGGCCGCTGCCGCCGAACTCTTCCGGCACGAGCAAGCCGGCAAACCCCATCTCGGCAAAGGAGTGCCACAGCTCCTTGGAGAAGCCGGCGGGATCTTTGCTGTCGCGCAAGGATCGCAGGTGCGAGACCGGCGCCTTGTCGCTGATCAGCCCGCGCGCGCTGTCGCGGAGCATCGATTGTTCTTCGGTGAGGACGAGGGCCATGGTGGTTGTTTCCGATTCGAAATCTATTTGTCTTCGTCATTCCGGGATGCGCCGTAGGCGCAGGCCCGAAATCCATACTCCCGACTGGTGGTTATGGATTCCGGGCTCGCGCGTTGCGCGCCCCGGAATGACGGGTGGTGAGAGCGCGCCTTACGCCCCCGGCAAATCCAGGATGCGCTTGGCGACGATGCCGAGCATGACCTCGGACGTGCCGCCCTCGATCGAGTTGGCTTTGGTGCGCAGCCAGGCGCGCGGGCGGGCACCTTGGCGCGAGCGCTCGCTCTCCCATTCCAGCGCGTCGACGCCGCCGGCCGACATCAGGATCTCGTAGCGGCGCTTGTTGAGCTCGGTGCCGTAATATTTCATCGCGGACGAGAACGCCGGATGCGCCTGCCCCGCCTTGGCGAGATCGACGGCACGCTCGGCGCAGGCCGCAAGGGCTGCCTCATCGACGTCGAAGCTCGCGATCCGGCCACGCAGCATGGAATCGTCGAGCCGCCCCAGCGCATCGGAGCCGACCGAGTCGGCCGCGATCTGGCCGAGTGGACGGCCGACGCCGCGCTCGCCCATGCCGGAGATCATCGCACGCTCGTGCTGGAGCAGATATTTTGCGACGTCCCAACCGCGATTGACGGTGCCGACCACATGCGATTTCGGCACGCGGACACCGTCAAAGAAGGTCTCGCAGAACGGCGAATAGCCGGAGATCAAGAGAATTGGCTTGGTCGTCACGCCCTTGGACGTCATGTCGAACAGGATGAAGCTGATGCCGTCGTGCTTCTTCGCGGCCGAGTCGGTGCGCACCAGGCAGAAGATCCAGTCGGCGTAGTTGGCGTAGGAGGTCCAGATCTTCGACCCCGTGATGACGAAATCGTCGCCATCGCTTTCGGCGCGGGTCTGCAGCGAGGCGAGATCGGAGCCGGCGTTCGGCTCGGAATAGCCCTGGCACCAGCGGATCAGGCCGGCCGCGATCTTCGGCAGATGCTCCTTCTTCTGCGCCTCGTTGCCGTATTTCAGCAACGCGGGTCCGAGCATCCAAATGCCGAAGCTCGACAGCGGCGGGCGCGCGCCCATCTTCGCCATCTCGGAACGCAGCACCTTGTGCTCGGCCGCACTGAGGCCACCGCCGCCGTATTCCTTCGGCCAGTCCGGCACGGTCCAGCCTTTGTCGCGCATGCGCTCGAACCAGACGCGCTGTGGCTCGGACGAAAACTTTGCGTTGCGTCCGCCCCAGAACACGTCGGTGTCTGACGTCGCGGGCTTGCGCATTTCCGGCGGGCAGTTGGCCTCAAGCCAGGCGCGCGTTTCGCCGCGGAATGTTTCGAGATCGTCGTTCTCAGCTTCACTGGTTTTGGAGTCAGTCATTGGTCGTTTCCATCAATCACAATCGACTTGTTGGGCGCGACTCTGGGCCATCGCACTGCGGAATTCAACCACTTCCGTGTCGCGTCATCCGCTATAGTCGCGACCGCGACGGTGCTTGAAAACAAAGAGGAAACGAGAATGCGCCTGAAACTTCTTTCGCCTGGCGAAATGAACGAGAGCCAGCGGCAGACCTATGACGAGTCGATTGCCGGCAAACGCGGCAAGCCGCCGGCGCCGATGATGGCCTGGCTCAACAGCCCCGATATGGCGCGTCACGCCACACGGCTCGGCGAAGTGCTGCGCTACGACACGATCTTCCCGGCAAAGCTCTCGGAGATCGCGATCCTGGTGACGGCACGGCACTGGACCGCGCATTACGAATGGTATGCGCACAAGCGCCTCGCGCTTGCGGGCGGCATAGATCCGAACATCATCGACGCGATCCGCGACCGCCGCACGCCGGAGTTCGACGATCCCAAGGGGAAGATGATCTACGACCTCGCGAAGTCGCTGCACGAAGGCCACGGCGTCGAGAAGGGGCTCTACGATGAGGCCGTGAAGCTGCTCAGCGAGCGCGGCGTCGTCGAGGTGATCGGGCTGTGCGGCTATTACACGATGGTATCGATGACGCTGAACACGTTTGAGTTCGAGCTGCCCGAGGGCGAGGTGCCGGAGCTGTCGTAGTTTCGTCTCCGGAAACGATGGGTTTCGGGATCAGCCAGTAGCGCTGTCCCGAAGCCGGACCTATGTGGATGGCAGTAACGGAGCAACACCATGGCGCAAACCCCAGCCGTCGCCCCCGGCACCAGAATCGGCCACGTCCACCTCAAGGTCGCCGACCTTGATCGGGCGCTCGGCTTCTATTGCGGCGTGCTCGGCTTCGAGGTGATGCAGCGGATGGGCTCGGGCGCGGCCTTCATCTCGGCCGGCGGCTATCATCACCACATCGGGCTCAACACCTGGGAAAGCAAGGGCGGCTCACCGCCGCCACCAGGCACCACCGGGCTGTTTCACACCGCAATCCTCTATCCGACCCGGCCGGCGCTGGCGGATGCGCTGCACCGGGTGCTGACGGCCGGCATTGCGCTGGATGGCGCCAGCGACCACGGCGTGTCCGAGGCACTGTATCTGCGCGATCCCGACGAGAATGGCGTGGAGCTGTATTGGGACAAGCCGAGGGAGCAATGGCCGTTCGGGGCGGATGGCAAGCTCGCGATGTTCACGAAGCGGCTGGACGTCGAGGGGTTGCTGAAGCAGCGGGAGGGGTGAGCTCCGCTCTCTCCTCGTCATTGCGAGCGCAGCGAAGCAATCCAGAATCTTTCCGCGGAGACAGTCTGGATTGCTTCGTCGCAAGGGCTCCTCGCAATGACGGAGTTTGTTGAGACGCCGTCGCGACTCTAGGCCACCTTCACGCGGGGCGTCCCCCGCACCATGATCAGCGCCGCGGCCATCACCTCCAGCGCAATGCAGAGATAGAACGGCAGCGCGTACCCACCGGACCAATCGCGCAGCAAGCCGACCACGCCGGGGCCGAACGCGTAGGTCACCTGGTTGATCGCGGTGTTGAGGCTGATCAGCACGCCAAACGAGGCGGAATCGAATTCCTGCTGCACGATCAGCGACGGCAGGGTGATGAGATTGCCGACGGAGAAGCCGAACACGGCGCAGGCCGCGATCAGCACGTAATCATTGTGCAGATTGATGACGACGCCCAGCGCGGCGGCCTGGCTCAGAAATGACAGCGCGGATGCCAGCCGCTGGTTGAGGCGGTCGATCACCATTGAGAACAGGACACGGCCGATCACCGCCATCGCAGTGAGCACCGCGACGGCCACGGCGGCGCGTTCGCGCCCGATCACAGGATCGAGGAACGAGATCAGGTGCACGATGAAGCCGACCTGGGCGAACAGCACCAGCGCAAAGGCAATCGTCACCGTGAGGAAGCCGACATCGCGCAGCGCGCGGGAGCGGATCTCTGCCGATGATTGCGGTTTTGCTTTCGCCGCCCCATGCCAGCCATGGAGATCGGGCGGCCGGCCCACGACCAGCAAGATCACCGGCAGGAGCAGCACCAGCATGGCGCCTGATGTGGCGAACATCGCGTTTCCGAAGCCGATATGGCTGATCATCGTCACCAGCAGCGGTACGCCGACGATGCCGCCAAAACTGGCGCCGTTCAGCGCCAGGCTGATCGCCATGCCACGCTTGTGGTCGAACCACAGGCTGATCGTGTTGGTGATCATGGCGAGGCTGGTGCCGGCCCAGCCGAAGGCGAGCACGGCATCGGCGAGATAAAGCTGCCAGGGCTCGCGCACCGCGCCGATCGCGACCGCAGCGGCCGCCATCGCCAGCGTGCCGGCGATCAGGCAAAGGCGCGGGCCGTACTTCCTGACGGCCTCGCCGACAAAGACGACGAGCAGCGCGCCGAACAGATAGAAGAACGTCGTGCCCGACGAGATCAGCGAGGCCGGCCAGCCCCGCGCGCGCTGGAGCTCGGCGACATAGACGCTCTGGCCGTAGAAGCCGAGCCCCCAGCCGAAGGTCGCGAGCAGGAAGCAGACCGCGACGATGCGCCAGCCTTCGTAGCGGAGAGAGGATTCGTCGTGGGGAGCTGTGTGCTGTGGATTGTCTAGCATGCTGCTTACTCCGTCATGCCCGGGCTTGTCCCGGGCATCCACGTTCTTCGATCGCGCGTCTAAGACGTGGATGGCCGGGACATTTTGCGTGAAGACGCCCTTCGCGCTTTTGCCCGGCCATGACGCATCAACTAATAACTCGCACCCGAAAATCACTTCGACCGGGATCGAAGTATCAACGTTGCTGACAGTCTCCTGCCACTCAAATCGCGTCTGGGAACTCGCCCATCGCCGCGTCCAGCCGCGCCCTGCGGCGGCGGGCAAAGGACGCGAAAGAGAGAACCGCGAGACCGAGCACGACCGGCGGGAACACCACCATGTTCACGGCCGACCAGCCGTAGTTGGCGAGCAGCTGCCCCGAGGAGAACGAGCCGATCGCCATCATGCCGAACACCAGGAAATCGTTGAAGGCCTGCACCTTGTTGCGCTCCTGCGGGCGGTGCGTCTCCAGCACCAGAGCGGATGCGCCGATGAAGGAGAAATTCCAGCCCACGCCGAGTACGATCAGCGTCGCCCAGAAATGCATCGCGGTGATGCCGGAGAGACCGATGCCGGCCGCGCCCGCTTCCAGCAGCAGGCCGGCGGCAACGATCTTCGGCGCACCGAAACGGGCGATCAGAGCGCCGGTGAAGAAGCTCGGGCCGTACATGGCGACGATGTGCCATTGAATGCCGAAATTGGAATCGGACAGGCTGAGGCCGCACATCTTCATGGCGAGCGGTGCCGAGGTCATCACCAGGTTCATCATGGGATAGGAGATGACGCCGCAAAGGGCAGCCGCGATGAAGCGCGGCTGGGTCACGATGGTGAGCAGGGGCCGTCCGCCATGCAGATCGGCCGGCGCCGGCTTCGGCATGTCAACGCCGGCGACGATGCCCATCGCAACCAGCGCGACCGCCGCCTGGACCAGGAAGCTGAAGGCGAACAGATAGGGCGACCAGACGTCCATGGTCCATTGCACCAGTTGCGGACCGAGCACACCGGCGAACACGCCGCCCGCCATCACCCACGACACGGCTTTCGGCCGGTAGGCCGCGCTGGCGCCGTCGGCGGCCGCGAAGCGATAGGATTGCGCCACCGAGCCGTAGAGGCCACCGAGGAAGGTCGCCAGACAGAACAGCGAGAACGAGGCGTGCAGGATCGCGAACGAGCCGATGAGACCGGTGAGCGTGCCGAGGCCGGTGCCGACAACAAAGGCCGCGCGACGGCCGAAGCGGCGCGAGATCGCGCCGGTCGGCAGCGTGCCGGCAGCGAGGCCCACCACATACATCGAGATCGGCACGGTCGCGAACGACATGTCGGGCGCGAGCGTGGCCCCGACGATCGCGCCGGTGGCGAAGATCACCGCCGAATTGGCGCCGGTCAGCGCCTGGGCTGCCGCAAGGCGCACCACATTGGCACGCACGCGCGCGTCATCGGTAATCTCGTTGGCAGTCGTCACGTCCAGCATCGGCATTTCCGCCCGAAGGCCCTTGTTGATTCCCGGCACTATGGAGAGATGAAGGGGGTCGGGCAACCGGCGCAAACGGGCGCAGGCCATGCCTCTGACGCAATCGGGCCGATGATACACGGCCCGCGCTCTTGACGGCCTGCGCCCGATCAAATCCTATCCGCCGCGCGATCTCAGGGAGTTTCGTTCATGTCCGTCGACGACAGGCCCACGCTCAACGCTCCCGACGACGATCCCTGGCTGTGGCTGGAGGAGATCGAAGGCGCCCGCCCGCTCGATTTCGTCGAGCAGCAGAACCGCCTGACGCTGGACAAATTCGGCGGCGCGGCGTTCGAACGCGACCGCGACATCCTCGCGGCGATCTACGACCGATCGGACAACATTCCGTATGTCAGCCGCAGCGACGGCCTGCTCTACAATCTCTGGAAGGACGCGAAAAATCCGCGCGGCCTGTGGCGGCGGACCACGATGGCGGAATTTCGCAAAGCGGAACCCTCCTGGGAGACGCTACTCGATATCGACAAACTCGCGGCGGATGAAGGCGAGGACTGGCTTCTGAACTGGTCGAGCTCGCTGCCCGGCGACGCGCCGCAGACGATCCTGAGCCTGTCGCGCGGCGGCAGTGACGCCGTCACCTTGCGCGAGTTCGACCTCAACACGAAGAGCTTCGTTGCCGGAGGCTTCACGCTGCCGGAAGCCAAGGGCGGCGTCGATTGGGTCGATGCCGACACGCTGCTGTTGTCGAGCGCTTATGGCGGCGACGACATGGCGACCAGCTCCGGCTATGCGCGGACGGTGCGATTGTGGCGGCGCGGCGAGCCTGTCGAGAATGCTCGCGTGGTATTCGAGACCACGCCGGATCGCATGAGCGCCTCATGCGAGGTCGACCGCACCGGCGAGACGCCGCGGTTCTGGTTCATCGACCGGCTCGACTTCTTCAATTTCGACGTCTGGCTGGGCACCGAAACCGGCGCGACCGTCAAGCTCGACCTTCCCTCCGATATCTGGCTGCAGGCTCACCGTGACTGGTTCGCAATCAAGCTGCGCTCGGTGTGGACCGTTGCCGGCGTCACCCACGCCGCGGACAGTGTCCTCGGCATGTCGCTGTCGGCCTTCCTGGCCGGCGATCGCAACTTCACCGTCTTGTTCGAGCCAAGCGCGCGCCGCGCGCTGCAGGGATTTTCCTGGGCCGACGGCAAGCTGCTGCTGTCCATTCTCGACGAGCTGCGGCCGGTCTTCGAGATCTGCACGCCGTCGGCCTCGGGCTGGAGCCGCGAAACCCTGCGCGGGCTCCCCGGGATCGGCGTCGTCGATGTCTGGCGCTTCGATCATCATGAATCCGAGAGCAATGGCGACCTGCTCGCCAATGTGCAGGATCCGCTCACGCCGCCGTCGCTCTTGCTGATCGAGCGCGGCGTCGAAAGTCCAACGGTGCTGAAGCAGGCGCCGAAGACGTTCAACGCCGACGGCCTCGTGGTGACCCAGCACGAGGCGATCTCGATCGACGGCGAACGCATTCCCTATGTGCAGACCGGCCCGGCAGGCGAGACCGGCGATGCACCGGTCTATATGAGCGCCTATGGCGGCTTCGGACTCGCGGTGAAGCCGCAATACAATTCGTCGCTCGGCAAGCTCTGGCTGGAGCGTGGCGGCACCACGGTGCAGGCCAATTTGCGCGGCGGCGGCGAGTTCGGCACGCGCTGGCACGATGCCGGGCGATACGCCGGCAAGCGGCTTTCGCACGACGATTTCGCAGCCGTGGCTGCCGATCTCGTGCGACGTGGCGTCACGCAGCCGAAACGAATCGCAGCACAAGGCGGATCGAACGGCGGCATCCTCATTACCAACATGCTGGTGCGATATCCGGAACGCTTCGGCGCACTGTTCTGCACCATCCCGCTGATCGACATGCGCCGCTACACAAAGCTGCTCGCGGGCGCGAGCTGGATCGCGGAATATGGCGATCCCGACAAGCCCGAGGAATGGGAGTGGCTGAAGACCTACTCCGCCTATCACAACGCCAAACCCGGCCAAGCTTATCCGCCGATCCTGATTGCCACGACACGCCGCGACGACCGCGTCCATCCCGGCCACGCGCGCAAGATGGCGGCAAAGCTGCAGGCGATGGGCTATGAGGCCTGGTTCTACGAGCCGGCCGCCGGCGGCCACGGCTACGGCAAGGACAACAAGGAACGCGCCGGCTTCCAGGTGCTCGGCTTTCAGTTCTTGAAGGAGAAGATCGGGTGGAAGGACGGCGAGGTGTGAGGGCGACAACGCGAAGCTTTGGTTGCATCACGACGTGAGGCTGGCACCGCTCTCTCATTCCCTCCCCCCTTGCGAGGGAGGGGCAGGGAGAGGGGTTTACTCGGGGACTCTCTCGAATTGCGAGCGCGGCACGGTCGCAGATGGTTAGACCGTTTGCTGGGCTACCCCTCTCCCCCGCCCTCCCCCGCAAGGGGGGAGGGAGCGCACCTTCATCGCGGCGACGCTCCGAATCTCATCTGCTCGCGTCTCACCCGCGCCCAAACACCAGCGTCAGATTGTTCGCGGGCATGTCGATGGTATCGACCAGCCTCAAGCCCGCACCGCGCGCCAGCGTCTCGACATCACTGACGTCGCGCACGCCCCATTCGGGATTGCCTTCGCGCAAGGAGGTGTCGAACACGGCGTTGCTGAGTGCGGTGTGCTTGCCGTCGCGCTTGAACGGGCCGTAGAGGAAAAGCTGGCCGTCGGACCGCAAGTAACGGCCAGCGCCGGCGAACAGGCCCTCGGCCACGGTCCAGGGCGCAATGTGGATGACGTTGGCGCAGAACACGGCCGCGAGATTATTTGGCCCCTGCCCGCTCTTCATCTCCGGGCACCAGTCGGGATCGACAAGATCGATCCGCAGCGGCGAGCGGATGTTCGTCAGGCCCGAATGCACGCGCCAGGCCTCGATGCTCTTCACATGGCGCTGGTTGAGATCGCTCGGCCACCAGACCAGATCGGGCGTATGGCGGGCGAAATGGACCACGTGCTGGCCGGTTCCGCTGCCGACCTCGACCACATCGCCCGACCGCCCGGCGAGGTGCTTTTCGAGCGCCGCCCAGAGCGGTTCGTGATTGCGATGGAAGGCCGGAGCATCGAGACGGCCGTCGGATTCGACCCTCCCACCGTCCCTGCCAAATTCAACGACATATTCAGCCAATTCATGTCCCCGGAAAAAGAGAAAGCAGACGAAAACGCAACAAGGGCAAAACGCCCCAGACTTTGCCGGTGAAAGCCGGCTTGATGAACGATTTATCTCGTCAGTTGCAATGCGGAAGATATTAACGCCATTTTGCGCCCTGCATAGTCTTGATTGTCACGGCATGCCCTTTGTGCTTTTGAACACTATCTTTTGCAGACATATTAGCCTCGGAATGACGCCTTGACCGCCTTTCCTCGCAAGCCCGCCCTGCTCCTCGCGCTGGCCGTCCTCACGGGCCTCGCCGCGCACCCGGCCTGGGCTCAGTCCGCAATCGCCGACGGTGAGAGGCTCGCCTTCGACCGCGGCAAGGGCAATTGCCTGACCTGCCACGTCATCAAGGGTGGCGATCTGCCGGGCACGATCGGGCCGGAGCTGAAGGACATCAAGGCAAAATACCCCGACCGCAACGAGCTGGTCGCAATCCTGTTCGACGAGACCAAGCGCAACCCGCAAACCATGATGCCGCCGTTCGGCCGCAACCGGCTTTTGACCGACCAGGAGATCAACGCGATCGTTGATTTCCTGAAGACGCTTTAACGGTAGGCCCAGGAGATTTGAGATGACTGCACATACCGGCCCTCATCCGACGCGGCGCCTGATCCTTCAGGGCGCGACTTGCGTCGCGCTGATCGGCCTCGGCAATCTGCCGTTCGCGCCCGCACGCGCCGCGGCCAATGACAAATATCCGGAAGAGGCGTTCAAGCTGAAGAACGAGGCCGACGCGATCAAGGCGCTCTATGGCAACACCGCCGAGCCCTCCGACAAGGTCAAGCTCGATGCGCCCGAGATTGCCGAGAATGGCGGCGTGGTGCCGATCGCGGTGACGACGACGCTGGACAAGGTCACCTCGATCTCGCTCTTCGTGGCCGAGAACCCGAACGCGCTGGCGGCATCCTACAAGATTCCGGATGGCACGATGCCAAGCATCGCCAACCGCCTGAAGATGGCCAAGACCAGCAACGTGACCGCAATCGTGGAAGCCGACGGCAAGCTTTACAGCGCGACCAAGGAAGTCAAGGTCACCGTCGGCGGCTGCGGCGGCTAGGAGAAGCAAGATGGCATCCAGCATTCGCGTCCGCGCAACATCCAACGGCGACATCACCGAGGTGCAGACGCTGATCCAGCACCCCATGGACACCGGCCTGGTCAAAGATTCCAAGGGCGAGCTGATTCCCGCGCACTATATCCAGGTGCTGAAGTTCGCATGTAACGGCAAGGACGTGTTCGTCGCCAATTGGGGCACCGCGATCTCCAAGGACCCCTACGTCAAGTTCAGCTTCAAGGGCGCCAAGAAGGGCGACGATCTCAAGATCTCCTGGACCGACAACAAGGGTGGCTCCGACGAGACCACCGCGAAGATCGCGTGATGAAGGCCCGCACTGCCCTCCTGCTTGGCTCGTTGAGCGCCGCGCTGGTCGCGCTCGCACTCACCTCTCCGCGCGTGATTGCCGCCGACAAGGTCGATCCCGTCGCCGATGCCAAAGCGTTCCAGAACTTCTTCTTCCGGAAGTTTCCGAACGTGAAGCACGAGGATTTCGTTAACGGTCCTTATTCCATGAATGAGGACATGAAGCGGCAGTGGCAGGAGAAGGAAGAGTTTCCGCCTTACGAGTTCGCGCTCGATGCCGGCAAGGAGATGTTTTCGACGCCGTTCAAGAACGGCAAGACCTATGCCGATTGCTTCCCGAACGGCGGCATCGGCATTCGCCAGAATTATCCCTACTTCGACACGAAAGAAGGCAAGGTCGTCACGCTCGAGCTCGCGCTCAATCGTTGCCGCGAAGCCAATGGCGAGGCGCCCTACTCCTACGTCAAGGACGAGATGGCCTCGCTCACGGCGTACATGGCCTTCACCTCGCGCGGCAAGCCGATGGATATCAAGATTCCCGACGATCCCCGCGCGCTGGAAGCGTTCGAGAACGGCAAGCGCTATTTCTACACCCGCCGCGGCCAGATGAACTTCTCCTGCGCGAGCTGCCATGTGCAGAGCCCTGGCGAGCGCATCCGCGCCGAGATCCTGGCGCCGGCGCTCGGCATCCTGAACGCGATGCCGATCTACCGCTCCGAATGGAGCGGCATGGGCACCACCAGCCGCCGCTTCATCACTTGCAACAGCCAGACCCGCGCAGTTCCGCTGGAGCCGCAGGCGGATGAATATCGCGACGTTGAATACTTCCTGTCCTACGTCGCCAACGGCCTGCCGATTTCGGGACCGGGAGCGCGGCCATGAAGCGGTCACTTACCTTGGCCATGTTGCTGGCCCTGAGCTTCGCGCCGATGGCGCGCGCGGCAACCGAGGCAGACTACAAGGCGGCCTATGCTGCCGCGGAGGCTGCGTCCAAGGAGGCAGCCGGCATGCGCAACCAGTGGACCACGACCGTCTCGACGCTGGCGGCCGCCAAGAAGGCGGGCGATGGCGGCGATTTCGACCGCGCCGTGGTCGCAGCCAAAGAGGCTGAAGCACTGGCGAAAGCATCCGTCTTCCAGGCGACCTCTGAAAAAGAGGCCTGGAAGGCGATGGAAATCCGCTAGACTTCATGACAGTGGAACCGTCGAACTGCCGAGAATAGGCGCGGAGAATTAGGGATGGCGATCCGCCGCCGCGATTTCCTGAAGAGCTCAGCCGTTGCTGCCGCATCGCTTGTGCTGCCGCGGTTCGCGCGCGGTACCGAGACCGCGAGCATTTACGACATCGAGCGGTTCGGCAACGCACGGATCCTCCACCTCACCGACACGCATGCGCAGCTCAACCCGGTCTATTTCCGCGAGCCCAGCGTCAATATCGGCATTGGCGAGATGGCGGGACGGCCGCCGCATCTGGTCGGTCGCGCTTTCCTGGAGCACTTCGGCATCCGGCCCGACAGCGCCGACGCCTATGCCTTCACCTGTGTCGAGTTCGAGAAGTCCGCCGGCCGTTTCGGCAAACTCGGCGGCTTCGCCCATCTGAAGACGCTGATCGACCGCCTGCGCGGCGATGTCGGCGACAAGCAGGCCATGCTGGTCGACGGCGGCGATCTCTGGCAGGGCACCGGGCTCGCCAACATCATGCAGGGCCGCGACATGGTCGAGGTCGCCAATCTGCTCGGCATTGAGGCGATGACCGGGCATTGGGAATTCACCTATGGCGAGCAGGCGCTGCGCGACAATCTCGAACGCTTCAAGGGCGAGTTTCTGGCGCAGAACGTCTTCCTGACCGAGGAAGCCGCGTTCAACGACGCCGCTGCCTTCGACAAGGCGACGGGGCGCGTGTTCAAGCCGTCGACCATCAGGGAGATCGGCGGCCATCGCGTCGCGATCATCGGCCAGGCCTTTCCTTACGTGCCGATCGCGCATCCCAAGCGCTTCACGCCGGACTGGAGCTTTGGCATCCGCGAGGAAGAGCTGCAGAAGCATGTCGATGCGTTGCGCGGCAACGACAAGGCCGATGCGGTCATCCTGCTCTCGCACAACGGCATGGACGTCGACCTCAAGCTCGCGAGCCGCGTCGCCGGCATCGACGTCATCCTCGGCGGCCACACCCATGATGCCGTGCCGCAACCGCTTCCCGTGAAGAACGCTGGCGGTACGACGCTCGTCACCAATGCCGGCTCCAACGGGAAATTTCTGGGCGTGCTCGATCTCGCGCTCGACAAGGGCAAGGTCAGCGATGTCCGCTATCATTTGCTGCCGGTCTATTCCGAGCTACTCAAGCCCGACCCTGCGATGGCCGAGCTGATCGGAAAGCTGCGCGCGCCGCATGTGACCGACTGGTCGGAGAAGATTGCAACGCCCGACCGTCTGCTCTATCGCCGCGACAATTTCGCCGGCCCCATCGACGAGTTGATCTGCACGGCGCTGCGCACCGAGCTCGACGCCGAGATCGCGCTGTCGCCGGGCTTCCGCTGGGGCGTCACCGCGCTCTCAGGCCAGCCGCTGACCATGGAGGATGTGCTCGCGGAAACCGCGATCACCTATCCCGAAACCTATGTGCAGGAGATGACCGGCGCCCAAATCAAGGACGTGCTGGAAGACATCTGCGACAATCTCTTCAACGCCGATCCCTATTACCAGCAGGGCGGCGACATGGTGCGCGCCGGCGGGCTCAGCTACGCCTGCAACCCCACCAACGCGATCGGCAGCCGCATCTCCGAGCTCACGCTCACCAATGGCAAGGCGCTCAGCGCTAGCAGGCACTACAAGGTCGCGGGCTGGGCCTCGGTCAACGGCCAGCAGGGCGCACCGGTGTGGGACGTCGTCGGCAAATATCTGCGCTCGGGCCGGATGTTTCAGGAGCGCCTCGGCACCGGCGTCACGCTGAAGGGCGTTGATGGCAATCCGGGTATTGCAGGTCAGCGGCCGTAGGGACGCTGCCGGCTACACCCTCCGCCGTCGTCCCGGCGCCGGCTGCCCGAACGCTTCGCCAAAGCCCCTCTCGGGCAATAAAAATCTTCTAAATTTTCTTATTTCAACAGCACATTACTTCTCTTCTCGTCCCCCGGCGTAGTAGAATCCTCGAGATCAGTTCACGCCGGGTCTTGCCATGATCTTTCGCCAGCTCTTCGACAGCGTTTCGGGCACCTATAGCTACGTCCTTGCCAGCCGCCCCGGCGGCGAGGCGCTCATCCTCGATCCCGTGCTGGAGAAGGTCGACCGCTATTGCCAGCTGCTGCGCGAGCTCGACCTCAAGCTGGTCAAGGCGGTCGACACGCATCTGCATGCAGACCACGTCACCGGGCTCGGCGAGCTGCGCGACCGCACCCATTGCATGACCGTGATGGGCGACCAGACCAAGGCCGACGTGGTAGCGATGCGGGTCGCCGACGGCGACAAGGTGACGATCGAGGGTCTGTCGCTCGACGTGATGTACACGCCGGGCCACACCGACGATTCCTATTCCTATCTGATGGGCGACCGCGTCTTCACCGGCGATACGCTCTTGATCCGCGGCACCGGCCGGACCGATTTCCAGAACGGCTCGTCGCGCGCGCAGTACGAGTCGATCTTCAACCGGCTGCTGAAGCTGCCGGATGAGACGATGGTGTTCCCGGCGCATGACTACAAGGGCGACACCGTCTCCACGATCGGCGAGGAGAAGCGCTACAATCCACGGCTCCAGGTGCGCTCGGTCGACGAATATATCGAGCTGATGGCGAACCTGAAGCTGCCCAATCCGAAGATGATGGACGTGGCGGTGCCGGCCAACATGCGGGTCGGCCTGCACCAGGAAGAGCTGGAGAAAGAGGGCCGTGCGCTCAGCGCCGTCGAAGCGATCCGCTCGCTCGGCCGGCCCGATATTCTGCTGGTGGATCTGCGCGAGACCAATGAGCGGATGAAGCACGGCATGCTCGAAGGCGCGCTGCATACGCCCTATCCGAGCGTCGAGGAGAGCCTCAAGCCCGGCGGCATGCTGCGTGAGGTCGCGGCCGCCACTGGCCGCCGCGTCGTGTTCTTCTGCGCCTTCGGCGAGCGCTCGGCGATGGCTGTTGCCGCCGCCAAGGAGGCCGGCCTTACCAACACCGCGCATATCGCCGGCGGCATCGATGCCTGGAAGAAGGCGGGCGGGCCGGTGGTGCACGCCTGACACCATCGTCGCGGCCTTGAGATAAGTCAGGAACCGCGGAGCGTTTGCGGGTAGGATCGGATGACGCATCACCATCCGGGATCAGTCATGGCCAAGACCGGGAATACGACCGCCAAGCCGAGCGCGCCGCCGAAGGCGAAGACCGCGGACGACAAGGCGAAGAAGCCGAAGCTGCGGCGCGACACCGACGACGATGACGAGGACGGCGACATCGCCACGCCAAAGCGCGATCGTTACGGGAATGATGACGAGCCGTTGTGAGAGCATGAAGCTCGCCTCACGAACGGTGCGTTCCCTCCCCCCTTGCGGGGGAGGGTTAGGGAGAGGGGTGCCGCACGGCACACTCTTTCGAGAGCGCGGCGATCCTTGCATCGACGACGGATAGACCGTTTGCTGGGCTACCCCTCTCCCCCGCCCTCCCCCGCAAGGGGGGAGGGAGCGCAGTGTGCCTCACTGCACCACCGTTCATACCCACGCCCCCACCCGCACTACCTGCCATGCGCCTGCGTTCATGGACAAATAACCGCTGTCCCCGATAGTTTGCGCGCTTCCTGAGACTGAAACGGAACTGCAATGGTCGACGTTCTCGCCGCACCGCAACAGGGCAAGGCGGACAGCGCGCTGCGCACGCTGACCGGGATTTCGATCGCGCATTGGGTCAGCCATTTCCATCTGCTGGTCCTGCCGATGCTGTTCCCGTTCCTCAAGGGCCAGCTTGGCGTCGGCTATGTCGAGCTCGGCTTCGCGCTGACCGTGTCGGCCGTCGTCTCCGGGCTGACGCAGGCGCCGACCGGCTATCTCGTCGACCATTTTGGCGCGCGCAGAATCCTGCTTGGCGGGCTGACGCTCGGCGGGCTCGCGCTGATCATGCTCCGCCTGCATTTGAGCTACACCTCGTTGATCGCCTGCGCCGTGCTGCTTGGCCTCGCCAACAGCGTCTATCATCCCGCCGATTACGCGATCCTGGCCGAGCACATGGACGAGGCGCGGATGGGCCGCGCCTTCTCGATCCACACCTTTGCCGGCTATTTTGGTGGCGCCGTTGCGCCGGCGATCGTCGCGGCACTGATCGCGGTGTCCGGCGGCGTCGGCGCGCTGATCGCCTCGGGCGCGATCGGCGTGCTGGTGGCGCTGCTGCTGGTCGCCATGAACATTCCCGATGCCGGCGCGCACAAAACCAAGCCGGGCAACGCGGACATGCCGAAGCAGGCCGTCATCACGCCGGCGCTGATCACGCTGACCGCGCTGTTCATGCTGCTCAGCCTGTCGGTTGCCGGCATCAACAATTTCGGCGTGGTGGCGCTGATGAGCGGCTACGGCGCGACCTATTCCGCCGCGAACGTCGCGCTGACGGCGTTCCTCGGCTGCAGCGCCGCCGGCGTGCTCGCGGGCGGTTTCCTCGCCGACCACACCGAGCGCCATGGCTATGTCGCCGCCGCCTGCTTTGCCGCCAATGCGGCCATCGTGCTGCTGATCGCGCTGGTCACGCTGCCGGGCTGGGCCTTGACCGCCACGATGGCGACCGCGGGCTTCCTCTCCGGCGTGATCGCGCCGTCGCGGGACATGCTGGTGCGCAACGCTGCGCCTCCGGGTGCAGCCGGCCGCGCCTTCGGCATCGTCTCCACCGGCTTCAATCTCGGCGGCATCGTCAGCCCGTTGCTGTTCGGCTGGATCATGGACCAGAGCGCACCGCACTGGGTGTTCGGCGCTTCCGTGATCTTCATGGTCGCAACGGTCGTGCTGTCGCCGTTCACGGAACGGCGGGCGAAAGCTGCGGCGTAGCTGCAACCTCAACTGTCGTCCCGGCGAAGGCCGGGACCCATACTCACGAAAGTAGTTGTGGCGCGAGCTGGTCATTGCCAGTCTTCGCCAAACTAAAAGTCGTGGTTATGGGTCCCGGCCTTCGCCGGGACGACAAGAAGCAACAACAACAAACGGGAAGAAACACCATGAGCACCCCTGATCTCGTGATCCGCGGCGGCACCGTCGCGGACGGCAATGGCGGCGAGCTGTTCGAGGCTGACGTTGCCATCACCGGCGGCAGGATCAGCGAGGTTGGCAAGGTCGAGGCCAAGGGCGCCGAAGAAATCGACGCGCGCGGAAAGCTGGTGACGCCGGGCTTCGTCGACGTGCACACCCATTATGACGGCCAGGTCACGTGGAGCCAGGACATCACGCCGTCGTCGCAGAACGGCGTCACCACCGCGATCATGGGCAATTGCGGCGTCGGCTTCGCGCCGTGCAAGCCGGCCGACCACACCCGCCTGATCCAACTGATGGAAGGCGTCGAGGACATTCCGGAGCCCGTTCTGAGCGCCGGCATTCCCTGGGCATGGGAGAGCTTTCCGGATTACATGGACTGGCTGTCCAAGCGCGATTTCGACATCGACGTCGGCGCGCAGCTGCCGCATGCGGCGCTGCGGGTCTATGTCATGGGTGAGCGCGGCGCGCGCCGCGATCCCTCGACCGCGGAAGACAATGCGGCGATGGCGAAGCTCGCCGGCGAGGCCGTGCGCTCCGGCGCGCTCGGCTTCTCGACATCGCGCACGCTCAACCACCGCACCTCGACGGGTGATTACACGCCGACCTTGAAGGCAGGCGAAGACGAGCTCACCGCGATTGCCGGCGCGATGCACAGCCAGGGCCGCAGCGTGCTGCAATTCGTGCTCGATCTTTCCACCATCCACGAAGATCTGCCGATGATGCTGCGGGTGGCGGACAGCACAAGGTGCCCGATCTCGTTCTCGATCACGCAGAACGACAAATCGCCCAATCGCTGGCGCCAGACGCTGGACGAGATCAATGCGGCGGCGAAGCGCGGCCTCTCCATCACCGCGCAGATCGCGGCGCGCCCGGTCGGCCTGCTGCTCGGCCTCGAGCTATCGCGCAACCCGTTCCAGACCCATCCAAGCTACAAGGCGATCGCGCATCTGCCGCTGAAGGAGCGGCTCGCGCGACTGCATCAGAGCGAGGTGCGCAAGGCGATTTTGAGCGAGACGGCGACGTCGACCGACGATCCGCTGTTCTTCCGGCCCAACTACGACAAGATGTTCTTGCTCGGCGATCCCCCGGACTACGAACAGCCGCCGGAGAATGCACTAGGTCCGCAGGCGCGCAAGCAGGGTCGGCAGCCGGAGGAACTCGCTTACGACGCGATGCTATCTGACGAAGGCAAGGGCATGCTCTACGTGCCGTTCCTCAATTATGCCGACGGCAATCTCGATGCGACGCGCGAGATGCTGATCGATCCGCAGTCAGTGCCCGGCCTCTCCGACGGCGGGGCGCATTGCGGCATCATCTGCGACGCCAGCTTCCCGACCTATCTGCTGACGCACTGGACCCGCGACCGCAAGCGCGGCGAGAAGCTTACGATTCCCTTCGTGGTCGCGGCGCAGTCGCGCAAGACGGCGCTGTCGGTGGGTCTGACCGATCGCGGGCTTGTTGCGCCCGGCTACAAGGCCGACGTCAATGTGATCGATTACGACCGGCTGCATCTGCATCCGCCGAAGGTGCATTACGATCTGCCGGTCGGCGGGCGGCGGCTGTTGCAGGATGTCGACGGCTATGAGGCCACGATCGTGTCGGGCGTGGTGACGCGGCGTCAGGGCGAGGCGACGGGAAAGCGGCCGGGGAAGCTCGTTCGTGGAGCGCAGGGGGTGAATTAGGCGGCGGCTGCGTGTGAGGCGTGAAGGGCGCGCCTCATTCTCGCTGTCGTCCCGGCGAAGGCCGGGACCCATACGCCGCAGCAATCATTTTGCGAAGAGCCGGAGTTACCGGCTTTGCCTCAGACCGCTTCCTGTGGTTATGGGTCCCGGATCAGCGCTCCGCTTCGCTGCGCTTGTCCGGGACGACAATTGTGGCTGTGGCAGGGTTCGGAAGCCCCCTTACGTCGGCGACACCACGCCCTTCAGCTCGGTTTCCCGCGGCGCCGTACCACGCGTCAGCCTGGCCTTTTCCGTGTTCGGCCAGAGCAGCAGCAGGCCGATGACGCCGGAGCCGACCATCACCACCGCGTTGATGGTGAAGCCGGTCATGTAGCCGTTGAGCATGCTGCCGGCGCGCTGGATCACGGTGCCCATCACCATCGGCGCGATGATGCCCGAGAGCGTGTAGAGCGCACCATAGATCGCGATGATGGCGCCGCGCTGCGAAGCCGGCGTGAATTCGCCGAGCATCGGCGGGCAGACCACATAGATCGCACCGCAGAGGCCCGAGCCGACGACGAGCAGCGCGATTTGAAGGCCCGCGCCCTGAACGTGCGGCATCATCGCCAGGATCAGGCCGCCGATGATCAGCGGCACCGAGCCGAGCACGCCGCGCGAGATGCGCGTGGTGTAGCCGCGTGCCATCATGACCTGCGAGATCCAGCCTGTGAGGATGACGATGGTGGCGCCGAACACCCAGGGCAGGATCGAGATGTAGCCGGCCTCCTGCTGCGAGAAGCCGAGACCCGTGATGATGAACGCGG
Source organism: Bradyrhizobium ganzhouense (assembly GCF_049949285.1). Lineage (NCBI taxonomy): Bacteria > Pseudomonadati > Pseudomonadota > Alphaproteobacteria > Hyphomicrobiales > Nitrobacteraceae > Bradyrhizobium > Bradyrhizobium ganzhouense. The sequence goes on along the minus strand of NZ_CP181318.1, from coordinate 725,337 downwards.
TGAACCATGTCAGCCCCAGCGACAGAGCCCAATAGGCGCCGAAGGTCGCGATCACGCAGCCGAGGAAGGTGCGCGAGGTCAGCAGCTGGATGTAGGGAATTTTCAGCTCGTTGGCCGCGAGCGCCTTCGTGTCCTCGAGCGGGCCTTCCTTGCCGAGCGCCAGCCAGGCACACACCCAGATCAGGCCGACGACACCGAGCGCACCGAAGGCGTAGTGCCAGGAGTGATTGACGATGACCCAGTTCAGCGCGGGCACGGCGAGGATGACACCAAACGCCGAGCCCTGCGACAGGATCGCGGTCGGCAGCGTACGCTTCTCATCCGGGAACCATTTGTAGATCGCATGCGCGGCGACCGAGAAGGCCGGCCCTTCGCCCGCGCCGAGCACGATGCGGCAGATCAGCAGCGTGGTGAAGGACACGGTGCCGACCATCGGAAACTGTGCCAGCGCCCAGATCACCGCGAGCGTCAGCAGCACATAGCGCGTCGGCACCTTGTTGACGATGAAGCCGACCACGATGGCCGAGACCGAGAACAGGATGAAGAACGAGGAGCCGAGCATGCCGAATTGCGCAGGCTCGAGCTTCAGATCGGTCATGATCGGCACGCCGGCGAGGCCGACGACGATCTTGTCCGCGAAGTTCACCACCATGAAGAGAAAGAGGAGAAAAGTGACGGTCCAGGCGCCCTTCGGCGTTTCCTTTGTGGTCCCTTGGGACACCCCTGCCGTCCTGCCCGCCGCGCTGGGCGTTCCCTGAATGCTCATCGTTCTCCCCGTATGTCTTCTTGTCGGCACTTTTGATTTGGCCGTCTTGCGAGCTAACAACGGCTTGAACGGCAACGCAACCCCGGCATTTCCACGGCAAGTGTGCTACGCAGCATTGAGTTAATTCCGTCTGGCGCACTGATCTTGCTGAGCATCCGAAACCTCTCCAAAACCTTCTCCTCGGCCGCCGAGCCGGTCCATGTGCTGCGCGGCGTCGATCTCGACCTGAAGGCGGGCGAGCGCGTCGCGCTGACCGGCGAATCCGGCAGCGGCAAGAGCACGCTGCTGCACCTGATCGCCGGGCTGGATGCCGCCGATGGCGGCACGATTCGCCTGGAGGACACCGAGGTCACCGGGCTCTCCGATGCCGGCCGCGCCGAGCTGCGGCGTGACCGGGTCGGCCTGGTTTTTCAGCAGTTCAACCTGATCCCGAGCCTGTCGGTCGCCGACAACCTCGCCTTCCAGGCGCGCATCGCCGGACGGCACGATGCGGCCTGGACCAGGGAGCTGACCGAACGGCTCGGGCTCGGCAGCCTGCTCAAGCGTTATCCAGAGCAATTATCAGGCGGCCAGCAGCAGCGGGTCGCGATCGGACGGGCGCTGGCGACAAAACCATCGCTGCTGCTCGCGGACGAGCCGACTGGCAATCTCGATGAGGCCACCGCCGACGACGTGCTGGCGCTGACACGCGACCTCGTCGCGCGCACCGGCTGCGGCTTCCTGATGGTGACACACAGCCTGCATCTGGCCGGCACGCTCGACCGTCACATCGTTCTCCATGCAGGGCGGATCGCATGAGGCGCGCGCTGTGGGTCCTCGCGGTGCTGCTCAGCCATTGGCGACGGCACCAGATGCAGTTCGCGACGCTGCTGATCGGATTGATCGCGGCGACCGCGCTGTGGAGTGGCGTGCAGGCGATCAACCAGCAGGCCCGCAGCGCCTATGACCGCGCGGCGGCGACGTTTGGTGGCGTCCGCACAGCGATGCTGGTCGCGCCCAATGCGGCGACCTTTCCGCAAGAGCTGTTCATAAAACTCCGCCGCGCGGGCTGGCCGGTCTCGCCGGTGCTGGAAAGCCGGGTTCAGATCAATGGACGCTCGATGCGGCTGCTCGGCATCGAGCCGGTGACGCTGCCCGCTGACGTCGGCAACGCACCGCGCCTCGGGGCGGCGGATCTCGGCAGCTTTGTTGCCGCGCCCGGCCAGACGCTGGTGACGCAGGAGACGCTGAACGATTTGCACGAGCAAGACGGCGCGACGCCCGCGATCAGCAGCGGCGCAAAGCTGCCGCCGCTGCATGTGCTGCCGCAGCTCGTGCCAGAGGTGCTGGTGGTCGATATCGGCGTGGCGCAGCGGCTCCTGAACAAGCCGGATCAGGTTTCGCGGTTGCTGATCGGCAAGGCAAAGGGCAAGCCGGCGCCGCTGCAAGGCATCATTGGCGATCAGTTGCAGCGGGTCGAGCCGAGCGCCGAGACCGAGCTGGAACGACTGACCGACAGCTTCCATCTCAACCTCACCGCCTTCGGCCTGCTGTCGTTCTTCGTCGGCCTCTTCATCGTCAATTCGGCCGTCGGCCTCGCCTTCGAGCAACGACTGCCGATGCTGCGCACCTTGCGCGCCTGCGGCGCCTCGGCGCGGCTGGTCAACACGGTGCTGGTGATCGAGCTAGTGGCGCTGGCGCTGGTCGCAGGCCTGATCGGGCTCGTCTGCGGCTATGTCATCGCGGCGGCGCTGTTGCCTGATGTCGCGGCATCGCTGCGCGGGCTCTATGGCGCGCAAATTCCTGGGCAGCTCACGCTCCGGCCTGAATGGTGGCTCGCAGGCATCGGCATCAGTGTTGCGGGTGCGATCGTGGCGGCCGCGACCAGCCTGATCAAGGCCGTCCGAATGCCGGTGCTGGCGACGGCGCAGCCGCACGCCTGGCAGCAGCGACAACGCCGCTGGTTGATCCTGCAAAGTCTTGCTGCCTGCATCGTGTTTGCGATCGCGCTGCTGCTGCTCCAATACGGGCAATCGCTGATCGCGGGTTTTGGTCTGCTGGCGGCGCTGATGCTGGGTGCGGCGCTGATCCTGCCCGCCTTCCTCGAGATCCTGCTGCTCGCGGGCCAGCGTTTTGCGCGCGGGCCGCTGGCGCTGTGGTTCTGGGCGGACAGCCGGCAGCAGCTTTCGGGATTGTCGCTGGCGCTGATGGCGCTGCTGCTCGCGCTGGCCGTCAATGTCGGGGTGTCCACGATGGTGGAAACGTTCAGCCGCACCTTTGTCGGCTGGCTCGATGGACGGCTCGCCGCCGACGTCTACATCAGCGCCGCCGACAACGCGCAAGGCACTGCGATCCGCAACTGGCTGAAGGATCGCAGCGAGGTGCAGGCGATCCTGTCGGGCGGGCGTGCAGAGACGCAGGTGCAGGGCCAACCGGTGGAATTGCTCGGCCTGCCCGATCACGCGCTCTATCGCGAGCGCTGGCCGCTGCTGGAGACCGCGCCGCGCGCCTGGACGCAACTGGTGCCCGGCAATGCCGCCTTCATCAGCGAGCAATTGAGCCGCCGCCTCAACGTCCGCGTCGGCGATGTCATCGAGGTGCCTGCGCCGGGCGGGACCTGGGAGCTCGACATCGTCGGCATCTATGCCGATTACGGCAACCCCAAGGGGCAGCTTGCCGTGAACGTCGCGGCGCTGATCCGGCAGTTTCCGCAAACGCCACAGACGCGGATCGGCCTGATTGTCCCGCGCGACAAGATTCCGGGATTGATCGCGGCACTCCAGAAGCAATTTACGCTCGATGACCGCAGCGTTGCGGACCAGGCGACCGTGAAGGCGGAATCGATCCGCATCTTCAAGCGCACCTTTGCGGTGACGTCGGCGCTGAACGCCTTCACGCTCGGCGTCGCCGGCATCGCGCTGCTGACCAGCCTGCTGACACTGGCGAACTCGCGCCTGCCGCAGCTCGCACCGCTCTGGGCGATCGGCATCACACGGCCGCGGCTTGCCGCGATCGAGCTGACCAAGACGCTGTCGGTGGCGCTGTTCACCTCGCTGCTCGCCGTGCCGCTCGGGCTGTTGGTAGCGTGGTGCCTGATCGCGATCGTCAACGTCAAGGCGTTCGGCTGGCGGCTGCCGTTCCATGTCTTCCCACTGCAACTGCTCGAGCTGGTTGCGGTCGCACTGGTCGCCTCGCTACTTGCTGCGCTGCTGCCGATGATCCGGCTGGCGCGGATGCAGCCGGCGAGCCTCGTCAAGGTGTTTGCCAATGAGCGCTGAGAAGGTCTCGCGGCGCGCCTTTGCCGGCGGCATCGCCGCGCTCGCCCTTGCGCGTCGCGCACATGCGCAAGGCTATGCCGGGCTCGGCGAGACAGCCGATGGCTTTGCGAAGGTCACGGCTGGAAAGTCATTCACCTTCCCCGCCGATCACGGGCCACATCCGGCGTTTCGTATCGAGTGGTGGTATCTGACAGCTAACCTCGTCGATAGCAGCGGCGCGGCCTGCGGGTTGCAATGGACGCTGTTTCGCCAGGCCGCAAAGCCGGGACCGCAAGCCGAGGGCTGGGCCAACCAGCAGATCTGGATGGCGCATGCTGCGGTGACGCGCGCCGACACCCACCGTTTCAACGAGCTGTTTTCGCGCGGCGGCACCGGGCAGGCGAACGTCGAGGCAAAACCGTTCGCAGCGTGGATCGACGATTGGGAGATGAAGGGGCTTGAGCGCACCGACGATCGTACTCTGGCGCCGGTCACGCTGAAGGCATCCGGCACCGATTTCAGCTACGCGCTCACGCTTGAAGCGGATCGCCCGGTCGTCTTGCAGGGCGACGGCGGCTACAGCCGCAAGTCCGAACGCGGGCAAGCATCCTACTATTACAGCCAGCCGTTCTACCGTGCGCGCGGCACGCTCACCATCGACGACAAGCCGGTCGATGTCTCCGGCCAGGCCTGGATGGACCGCGAATGGAGCAGCCAGCCGCTCGACACCGACCAGACCGGCTGGGACTGGCTGTCGCTGCATCTTTCCTCCGGCGACAAGCTGATGCTGTACCGGCTGCGCCAGAAGGACGGCAAGGACTATCCGTTCGGCAATTGGATCAGCGCCACGGGCGGGACGCAGATGATAGCGGGTAGCGACATCCAGATGACGCCGAAAGCAACGGCGGACGTCGCCGGCCGCAAGCTGCCGGTGGAATGGCAGATCGCGATCCCGTCACGATCATTCTCGATTGTCTGCAAGCCGCTCAATCCCGGGGCGTGGATGGGGACCGGGTTCTCCTATTGGGAAGGGCCGATCAGCTTTGCCGGCACGCATGACGGCGTTGGCTATCTCGAGCTGACCGGCTATTGAGCTGCATCTGACCGCCGGAGGCTTCGATGTACCATTTGACCGCACTCGTCACGCTGCTCGCCATCCTGTTTTTCTTCTTCACCTGCATCAACGTCTCGCGGTCGCGCACCAAGACCGGCGTCAAGGTGCCGGCGATGTCGGGCCATCCGGATTTCGAGCGCGCCTTCCGCATCCAGATGAACACGCTGGAATGGATGCCGATCTTCCTGCCGTCGCTCTGGCTGTTCGCGATCTACATCAGCGACGCGATCGCGGCCGGCATCGGCGCGGTCTGGATCATCGGCCGCATCGTCTATTTCATCGGCTATACGCAGGCCGCCGCCAAGCGCGGCCCGGGCTTTGCGATCCAGGGCCTCGCCGCCATCGCTCTGTGGGCGGGGGCTCTGGGGGCGGTGGTGTTGAGATTGGTGTGAGGCGACTGCGCCTCCACACCTTCCGCCGTCGTCCCGGCGAAGGCCGGGACCCATAACCACATAATGTCGTTTGACGAAGATTCGGAGTTACCAGCTCGCGCCGCAACTCCTCCCTGGGGGTATGGGTCCCGGCCCCCGTGCGCAATTGCGCACTAGGCCGGGACGACACCGAGAGTGTAGCGCCAGCGTTGCCTCTTCCCGCTACTTCGTCAGCGGGCAGCCGCTTTCCTTGGCGGTGAAGAAGGCCTTGTCGCCGGGGACGGTCGCGAGTTCCTTGTAGTAATCCCACGGCTTCTTCGATTCCGAGGGCTTCTTGACCTCGAACAGATACATATCGTGGACCATGCGGCCGTTCTCGAGCACCTTGCCCTTGGCGAAGGCGTCGTCGACCGGCAGCTCCTTCAGCTTCTTGGCGACGGCTTCAGTGTCCTTGGTGCCGGCAGCCTTCACCGCCTTCAGATAGCTCAGCGTCGCCGAATAGGTGCCGGCGTGAATCATGCTCGGCATCCTTCCGGTGCGCTGGAAGAAGCGCTCGGAGAAGGCCCGCGTGGTGTCGTTATGATCCCAATAGAAGCCTTCGGTCAGCACCAGGCCCTGCGCCGCCTGCAAGCCAAGACCGTTCACCTCGGCGAGCGTCATCAGCAGACCGGCAAGCTTCTGTCCGCCCTGGACGATGCCGAATTCGGCCGCCTGCTTGATCGAGTTGGTGGTGTCCTGGCCGGCATTGGCGAGGCCGACGATCTTCGCCTTCGAGCTCTGCGCCTGCAGCAGGAAGGAGGAGAAGTCCGAGGAGTTGAGGGGCACGCGGACCGAGCCCAGCACCTTGCCGCCATTGGCGGTGACGATTTCGCTGGTGTCCTTTTCGAGCGCGTAGCCGAAGGCATAGTCCGCGGTGAGGAAGAACCAGCTGTCGCCGCCGGCCTTGGTCAACGCGCCGCCGGTGCCGACCGCAAGCGCATGAGTGTCGAACGCCCAGTGGAAACCATAAGGCGAGCACGCAGAACCGGTGATGCTCGACGTGGCCGCACCGACGACGATGTCGATCTTCTTCTTTTCCTTCGACAGGTCCTGCACCGCCAGCGCCACCGACGACGTCGTCAGTTCCGTGATCATGTCGACATTGTCGGCGTCATACCAGCGCCGCGCGATAGAGGTGGCGAGATCAGGCTTGTTCTGGTGATCGGCGGTGACCATCTCGATCTTCTGGCCGAGCACCTCGCCGCCAAAATCCTCGATCGCCATCTTCGCCGCTTCGACCGAATATTTTCCGCCGTAATCGGCGTAGACGCCGGACTGATCGTTCAGGATGCCGATCTTGACGCCTTGCGCGGAGGCCGGCGCGGCCAGCAACAGAGCCGACGTTGCGACAGCGGCCAAAAGTACTGATTTCATCTGTTAACTCCCAGCAGTGTTCTGTTCTGAAATCGCGCGGAGTGTAGTGAAGAACGGCGCGCGTGCCCATTGGTTTTGCGTAGGCCGTTGGTATGGGCGCAATGTGTACCAAACAAATGGTGTCGTCCCGGCCTAGTGCGCAATTGCGCACGGGGGCCGGGACGACAGCGTGAATGTTGAAGCGTTGGTGGCCACCACCAATACTTATGGAGCCGCCGCCTCCGGCTTCTTCTCGTTCCGCCCTTCGGCCAGGTTCCGCACCACCACATAGAAGATCGGCGTGAACAGCAGGCCGAACAACGTGACGCCGATCATGCCGAAGAACACGGCGACGCCGACGGCCTGCCGCATCTCCGAGCCGGAGCCTGACGAGATCACCAGCGGCAGCACGCCGAGGATGAAGGCGAAGGACGTCATCAGGATCGGCCGCAAGCGCAGGCGGCAGGCATCGATCACGGCCTCCAGTCGAGGTTTGCCTTCCTTCTCGATGTCGCGCGCGAACTCGACGATCAGGATCGCATTTTTCGCCGCCAATCCCACCAGCACGACGAAGCCGATCTGGGTGAGGATGTTGACGTCCTGGCCCATGATGCGCACGCCGATGGTGGCAGCGAGCAAGCACATCGGCACAATCAGGATCACCGCGAAAGGCAATGTCCAGCTGCCATACTGCGCGGCGAGCACGAGATAGACGAACAGCACGCAGATCGGGAACACGTAGAGGCCGGAGTTACCGCCGGAGACCTGCTGATAGGACAGGTCGGTCCACTCGAAGGTGAAGCCGCTCGGCAAGGTGTCGTCGGCGAGCTTCTTGATGGCGTTGAGCGCCGTGGTCGAGCTGGTGCCCGGCGCCGGCTCGCCCTGCAATTCGGACGCCGCGTAGAGATTGTAGCGCGCGACGCGATCGGGGCCCGAGACATCCTTGAAGTCGACCACGCTGCCGAGCATCACCATGTCGCCGGATGCGTTGCGCGTGCGCAGCCGCGAGAGGTCGGCGGGCTCTTTGCGGAACGGGAAATCAGCCTGCGCGGTGACGTGATAAGTGCGGCCGAACAGGTTGAAGTCGTTGACATAGGTCGATCCGAAATAGGTCTGGATCGTGTCGTTGATGTTCGCAATGGGAACACCGAGCTTCTGCGCCTTGGTGCGGTCTATGTCGACGAACAGCTGCGGCGTACTGGCCGAGAACGGCGAGAACACCGTGGGGCCAAGGAGCGAGGGCGATTTGCGGGCGGCGGCGACGAGCTCGTCGGTCGCGGATGCCAGCAGCTCGGGCCCTCGGCCCTGGCGGTCCTGGATGCGGATGGTGAAGCCGCCGCCCGTGCCGATGCCGGGTACGGCGGGCGGCGGAATGACGATGATGAAGGCGCCCTGGATCGCGGCGAGGCGCTTGCGCAGCTCGGCCGTAATGGCACTCGCGGTCAGGCCCTTCTTCAGCCGCACCTCGGGCTCATCGAACACAGGGAAGAGCGCCGCCGCATTGCCGGCCTGTGTTCGTGTCGCGCCCGAGAAGCCGGCGAAGGCGGCCACGCGGATAATGCCTGGCGTGTCCAGCGAGATCCGCTCGATCTCTCGGACAATCTCGGTGGTCCGCGCCAGCGATGCCGCCCCCGGCAACTGCACTGAGATGATGACGTAGCCGCGGTCTTGCGCGGGGATGAAGCCCTGCGACGTGGTCCCGATCAGCCAGCCGGCACTGCCGATTAGCACGACATAGATCAGCAGCATCACCACCGCGTGCCGGATCACGAAATTGGCGAGGCCGGCATAGCCATGCGAGAGCCGATCGAAGACACGATTGAAGGCGCCCGTGAAGGCATTCCAACCGCGCGCGAGCAGATTCCAGGCGGCGGGCGGCCGCTTCTCCTCATGCGGGGTGAGGATCTGCGAGGCCAGCGCCGGCGACAGCGTCAGCGAGCAGAAACAGGAAATCGCGGTCGCAACCGCGATGGTCACGGCGAATTGCTGGAAGAATTGCCCTGAAATACCGCCGAGGAACGCCGTCGGCACGAACACCGCGCACAGCACCAGCGCGATCGAGACCAGTGCGCCGCCGACCTCCTCCATGGTCTTCAGCGCGGCGTCGCGCCGACTGAGGCCATGCTCGAGATGCCGCTCGACATTCTCGACCACGACGATGGCATCGTCGACCACGATGCCGACGGCGAGCACCAGCCCGAACAGCGTGAGATTGTTGATGGAGAAGCCGAGCGCCGCCATCACCGCGAAAGTGCCTACCAGCGACACGGGAATCGCGACGATCGGGATGATTGCAGGCCGCCAACCTTGCAGGAACACCAGCACGACGATGACCACGAGCAGCATCGCCTCGTAGATGGTCTTGATCAGCTCGTGGACCGACTGCGCGATGAACTCGGTCGGGTTGTAGCCGATATTGAAGTCGAGCCCCTTCGGGAAACCCTGCTTGAGCGTCGCCATCGTATCGGAGATGCTCTTTGCCGTCGCGAGCGCATTCGATCCTGGCCGCTGCGTCACCAGCATGGCGACGGCGGATTTGCGCAGCAGGAAGCTGTTGGTCGAATAGGCCAGCGCACCGAGCTCAATGCGGGCAACGTCGCGCAAACGTACCGTGCGGCCGTCCGAGCCGGCCTTGATCAGGATGTCCTCGAACTGCTTCTGGTCCTTCAGGCGCCCGGTGAAAACGAGGTTCGGCTGGAAGGCACGGTCCGCAATCGGCGGCTCGGCGATCTGGCCACCGGCGATCTGCACATTCTGCGCCCGGATCGCGGCAATTACGTCGGTCGAGGTCAGGCCGAGATTGGCGATACGATCGGGATCGAGCCACAGCCGCATCGAATAGTCGCGCGCGCCGAAGATCTGGATGTCGCCGACGCCGTCGATGCGCAGCAGCTGGTCGCGGACCTGAAGCAGCGCGTAGTTGGAGATATAGAGCTGGTCGAACGTGTCGTCGGGCGACAGCATGAACACGACCATCAAAATGTCGGGCGAGTTCTTGCGGGTGACGACGCCGTTGCGCTGCACCTCGTCCGGCAGCTGCGGCTGCGCGATCGCGACGCGGTTCTGGACCAGCACCTGCGCCTTGTCGAGGTCGGTGCCGAGCTTGAAGGTGACGGTGATGGTGAGCTGGCCGTTCGATGTCGCCTGGCTGTAGAGATACAGCATGTCCTCGACGCCGTTGATCTGCTGCTCGATCGGCGCAGCGACGGTGTCGGACACGGTTTGCGCCGAGGCGCCCGGATATTGCGTGGTGACGACGACGGTCGGCGGCACCACTTGCGGATATTCGGAGACCGGCAGCGTGGAGTAGGCGAGCGCGCCGACGATCAGGAGCACGATCGACAGCACCATCGCCAGGATGGGCTGGTTGATGGACAGACGGCCAAGATTCATGACTTGCCACCGGCCGGCGCTTGAGCGGTCTTCGGGGCGACCTTGGCGCCGACGCGGGCGCGCTGGATGCCGTTGACGATGACGCGGTCGTCGGCGTTCAGCCCTTCGCGGATCACGCGCAAGCCGTCATCGAGGGGACCAAGCACCACGGGGCGCGCTTCGACGGTGTCGTCAGGCTTCACCACGAACACAATCTTGCGCGACTGGTCGGTCGCGACCGCAACATCGGGAATCAGCAGCGCCTCGTAAGGCGCGCTGCCGATCAGGCGGACGCGGCCGAACTGACCGGGCAGGATCGACAGATCGGTGTTCTTGACCACGGCGCGGCTGCGCAGCGTGCCGGTGGAGACATCGAGGCGGTTGTCGAGGAAGTTGATGGCGCCGTCATGCGACGGTTTTGTCTCGCCAGCGAGCGTCACCTGCACCGGGTTGGCGGTGTCACGCGAGCTCGGGCGCTTACCTTCGAACCAGAGCTTGCTGTATTTGATGAAGGTCGTCTCATCCATGTCGAAATAGACGTAGATCGGGTCGAGCGAGACGATCGAGGTCAGCAGCGTCGAGGTGCCGGTGTCGCTGCCCTGCACGAGGTTGCCGGGGCTGACGAGATGGCGGCTGACGCGGCCGGTCAGCGGCGCGGTCACATGCGTGAACTCGATATTGAGCCGGGCGGCCTTCAATGCGCCCTCGGCCTGGGTCACGGATGCGTGCGCGGCCTGCAGGGCCTGGCGGCGCTGGTCGACGACCTGCTCGGACACCGCGCTGGTCTGCACCAGGTTCAGGCCGCGATCGAGCTCGCGCTTGGCCAGCTCCACCTTGGCGCGGGCGTCGGAGAGCTGGCCGTCCGCCTGCTCGGCCACGGCCTCGAACGGGCGCGGGTCAATGACGTAGAGCAGATCGCCCTGATGCACGATCGCGCCGTCCTGGAACTCGACGGAGTTGACGAAGCCGCCGACGCGGGGGCGCACCTGCACCTCCTCGACCGCCTCGAACCGGCCGGTGTACTCATCCCAATCGGTGACGGTGCGCTTGACCGGCTGGGCGACCGTCACCGGCGGAGGCGGAGGTGCTGCCGCTTGCGAGGTCGGTTGCCCGCAACCGCTGAGCGCGAACGCGGCTGCGAGAAGGCCGGCTATGGCGTAAGGCACTACATAGGGCCTGGGCTGAACGAAATCGTGCGTTTTGGCAAATTGCTCGCTTCCGTCCGGTCCAGTCATCCCAGGTCCTCGCATAAGAGCCGCGCGGAAAGCAGGGTAAGCGCCTACCCGCGGGGGACACAACATGGGTCACCCTGATGAAATCTTCAAGACGATTGCGCACGCAATGCCCGGCACGACGTCCTAACCGGATGACGGGGTTGACAGGGCCTTCTTCGCCGCTCCCCGCTTGCGGGGAGAGGCCGGAGCGCGACAGCGATCCGGGTGAGGGGGACTCTCCGCGAGTCCAACTGTCACCGTCCCAGCCGATAGAGCCCCTCACCCCGCCCTCTCCCCGTAAGTACGGGGAGAGGGAGACGAAAGAGCGCCAGCGTCTTCGCACATGACGGAGGCTGACCACTCGGCTAGATTACCTCATACAAAACAAGACGAATTGTCCGGGGAGGACAGGCGTGCATCAGGGACGTGTCGTTTACGGCGCGATCGAGGAAGTCGTGTTCGGCCATCCGGCGACTAAGGCCATTGTCGCGCAGATGGACCGGCTCGGCACCCACCGCGCCTTCCTGATGGTCTCGGGCACGCTGAACCGCCAGACCAACGAGATCGCAAAAATCGTCCAGGCGCTGGGACCGCGCTGCGCCGGGCTGTTCGATGCCATGCCCGCACACACACCGCGCGAGGCGGTGATCGCGGCAACCAACGCGGCGCGCGAGGCCGGCGCCGATCTGATCGTCACCGTGGGCGGCGGCTCGATCACCGACGGCGCCAAGGCGGTGCAGCTTTGCCTCGCCAACGGCATCGACAATATCGACGGCATCGAGCATATCCGCGTGCACAAGGGCGTCGCACCGGAGATGAAGCCGCCGACGGTACGCCAAATCAGCGTGCCGACCACGATTGCCGGCGGCGAGTTCAGTTCGATCGCAGGCGTGACCGACCGCAGCACACATGTGAAGCAGATGCTGCGGCATCCGCTGACGGTGCCGCGCGCGACCATCCTCGATCCCGCCATCACCGTGCACACGCCGGAATGGCTGTTTCTCTCGACCGGCATCCGCGCCGTCGACCATTGCGTCGAGGCGATCTGCTCGCGCGAGACCCATCCTTATGCCGACGCGCAATCGGTGAAGGGGCTTGCCATGCTCGCCGACGCACTGCCGCGGGTGAAGGCCGACCCCACCGATCTCGACGCGCGGATGGATGCGCAGATCGGCACCTGGCTGTCGATGGGCGCACTCGCCGCCGGCGTGCCGATGGGCGCGAGCCACGGCATCGGATACGTGCTCGGTGCGGCCTTCGGCGTGCCGCACGGCTACACCTCCTGCATCATGCTGCCGGCGGTGATGCGCTGGAACGCGAGCGCAAACGCCGAGCGACAGATGATCGTCGCGGCCGCGATGGGATTTCCCGGCCATAATGCCGCCGACGTGCTCGATGCCTTCATCCGCTCGCTCGGCATGCCTCGCAGCCTAGCCGACGTCCGCGTCTCGCCGGAGCATTTCGACGCCATCGCCGAACAGGCGATGCGCACGAACTGGATTCCTCGCAATCCACGCAAGATCGAGAGCCCGGCGCAGATACGAGAAATCCTGCTTCTCGCCGCATGATCCCAAAGCCGGAGGACTGATGTATCCAGGTCTGCACGCCCGCCTGCGCCCGCTGCAACCCGCCTTCATCATGGCGGCGACTGGCGAGACCATCACCTATCGCGAGCTCGATGCACGCAGCAACCGGCTGGCGCATCTGTTTCGCAAGCACGGCTTGAGGCGGCTCGATCACTACTCGATCTTCATGGAGAACAATTCGCGCTATCTCGAAGCCTGCGGCGCGGGCGAACGGTCCGGCCTATACTACACCTGCATCAACTCCTTCCTGACGCCGGGCGAGCTCGCTTATCTCCTCGTCAACAGCCAGTCGAAGATTTTGATCACGTCGGTGGCAAAACTCGCCATTGCGCGCGAGGCGATTCAGGCCTGCCCAGAAATCAAGCTCTGCATCGTCGCGGACGGCCCGGGCGAGAGCGATCGTATCGTCGGCCTTGCGGACGTCACCGCCGATCTGCCGACGACGCCGATCGCAGACGAGTGGCTCGGCACTGCGATGCTCTATTCTTCCGGCACGACGGGACGACCGAAAGGCATTTTGCGACCACTCCCTGAAGAGCCGCCGAAGCACAATCTGCCGCTGTTCGATTTTCTCACCAAGCTTTGGCACTACCGCGAGGGCATGGTCTATCTGTCGCCGGCGCCGCTCTATCACTCCGCGCCGCAGGCTGCAGTCAATCTGACGATCCGCATGGGTGGCACCGTGGTCATCATGGAGACCTTTGACCCCGAGCGTTACCTCCAGCTCGTGCAACAATGGGGCATCACCCACAGCCAGCTGGTGCCGACGATGTTTTCGCGGATGCTGAAGCTGCCGGAGGAGGTGCGCGGACGCTACGACCTGTCCTCGCTGGAGATCGCAATCCACGCTGCCGCGCCCTGCCCTGCGCTGGTGAAGGACGACATCATCAAATGGTGGGGGCCGATCATCCACGAATATTACGGCGCCACCGAAGGCCTCGGCTTCACGGCCTGCAACAGCGAGGAATGGCTTAGCCATCGCGGCACTGTCGGCAAGGTGCTGCTCGGCGACCTCCACATTCTCGACGAGAACATGAAGCCGTGCCCGACCGGCACGCCCGGCCAGGTCTGGTTCAAGACCGGATCGCCGTTCGAATATTTCAACGATCCCGAGAAGACCAAGGAGGCGCGCTCGGCCGACGGCAGCATGAGCACGGTCGGCGACGTCGGCTATGTCGACGACGACCGCTTCCTCTATCTCACCGACCGCGCGACCTTCATGATCATCTCCGGCGGCGTGAATATCTATCCGCAGGAATGCGAGAATCTGCTGATCACCCACTCCAAGGTCGCCGATGCCGCGGTATTCGGCGTGCCCAACCCCGATCTCGGCGAGGAGGTGAAGGCGGTGGTGCAGCCGATGCCGGGCGTGATGCCAGGCGAGGCGCTCGCGGAAGAGTTGATCGCGTTCTGCGGCGCGTCGCTGTCGCGGCAGAAGGTGCCGCGCTCGGTCGACTTCGAGAAGGAATTGCCGCGGCTGCCGACGGGGAAACTCTACAAGCGGCTGCTGCGTGACCGGTATTGGGGCAACAAGACGTCGCGGATTGTGTGAGTCCCGTCTGCCACGTTGCTTACGCAAGCTGGCGCCGCACACTCGGTGTCGTCCCGGCGAAGGCCGGGACCCATAACCCCAGGGAGTAGTTTGGCGAAGATTAGCGTTTCGGTACTCCTACCTACTAAGATCGAAAGATCACGCGGTATGGGTCCCGGCCTTCGCCGGGACGACACCGGAGCCTGCGGCTTTCCGTCATCCGAATTGTCGAGAGAGTAGCAGCCCTTGCCGGTTGCCTCACCGCACCCGCGTCGCTATCGTCCTGACAAACGGCCACAAAAAGGCTGATGTCCAGGGAGGACAGAGGATGCGGAGCGTGTGGGCGCTCGCCGCGACGGCGGCGCTATCTTTGCTGGCGTTTTCGACCACGACATTCGCCGGTGAGCCCAAACAGGGCGGAATCCTGCGGATGTATCACCGCGACAGCCCTGGCAACGCCTCGATCCACGAAGGCGCGACCTACTCGGTCAATGTTCCCTTCATGCCGGTCTTCAACAACCTCGTCATCTACAAGCAGGACGAGCCCCAGAACACGATGAACAACATCGTGCCGGAACTCGCGGAGAGTTGGGCCTGGGTCAATGACAACAAGACGCTGACCTTCAAGCTGCGCCAGGGCGTCAAATGGCACGACGGCAAGCCGTTCACCTCGGCCGACGTCAAATGCACCTTCGACATGCTGATGGGCAAGTCGCAGCAGAAGTTCCGGCAGAACCCACGCAAGAGCTGGTACGACCAGGTCAACGACATCTCGATCAATGGCGATTTCGAGGTCTCCTTCAATCTGAAGCGGCCACAGCCGTCGCTGCTGGCGCTGCTGGCGTCCGGCTACACGCCGGTCTATCCCTGCCACGTCTCGCCCGGCGACATGCGCACGCATCCGATCGGCACCGGCCCGTTCAAATTCGTCGAGTTCAAGGCCAATGAATCGATCAAGCTGACGCGCAACACCGACTATTGGCGCAAGGGCCGGCCCTATCTCGACGGCATCGAGTTCACCATCATCCCGAACCGCTCGACCGCGATCCTCGCCTTCGTCGCCGGCAAGTTCGACATGACATTCCCGACCGAGGTGAGCATTCCGCTGCTGAAGGACGTGAAGTCGCAGGCGCCGAACGCGATCTGCGAGGTCGAGCCGAACAATGTCGCGACCAATATCATCGTCAACTCATCCGCGCCGCCCTTCGACAATATCGATATCCGCCGCGCGATGGCGCTGTCGCTGGACCGCAAGGCGTTCATCTCAATCATGTTCGAGGGCCAGGGCGACGTCGGCGGCACCATGCTGCCGCCACCGAACGGGCTGTGGGGCATGCCGAAGGAGATGCTGGAGACCATTCCCGGTTACGGTCCCGACATCAACGCCAACCGCGAGGAAGCCAAGAAGCTGATGCAGAAGGCCGGCTACGGCCCGGACAAGCATCTTGCGGTCAAGGTTTCGACCCGCAACATCCCGGTCTATCGCGATCCCGCGGTGATCCTGATCGACCAGCTCAAGAGCATCTATATCGACGGCGAGCTCGACGTGGTCGAGACCGCGAACTGGTTCCCGAAGATCGCGCGCAAGGACTACATGCTCGGGCTCAACCTCACCGGCAACGCGGTCGACGATCCCGACCAGTCCTTCTACGAGAACTATTCCTGCGGCTCCGAGCGCAACTACACCAATTACTGCAACAAGGAGATCGAGAAGCTGTTCGACGTGCAATCGCAGGAGACCGACATCGCCAAGCGCAAGACGCTGGTGTGGGACATCGACAAGAAATTGCAAGAGGACGTCGCTCGCCCGATCATCTTCCACGCGCGCACCGGCACGTGCTGGCAGCCCTACGTCAAGGGCGTGACTGTGATGACCAACAGCTCCTATAATGGGTACCGGTACGAAGACCTTTGGATGGACAAGTAGCGCAGCGAACGGGCGAGACAACTCGGCGGGAGGGCGCGAATGTTTGCCTATCTGGTACGGCGCCTGTTCCTGATGCTCGTGACCCTGTTCGGGATCTCGATCGTCATCTTCTTCCTGTTGCGCATCGTGCCCGGAAATATCGTCGATATCCTGTTCGCGGCGGCTGGCTACGTCGATCCCGCAGACAAGGCCAATCTGGAGAAAGAGCTCGGCATCGACCAGCCGCTGATCGTGCAATATTGGCACTGGATCAGCGGCTTTCTGCGCGGTGATTTCGGCTACTCTTATGTCTCGGAGAAGCCGGCGCTTCAGGAAATCCTGCCGCGGATCCCGATCACCGCGCGGCTCGCCGGTCTCGCGCTGCTGTTCTCGGCGTCGATCGGCATTCCCTTGGGCGTCATCAGCGCGGTCAAGCAGGGCACGCGGCTCGACTACGCGCTGCGCGTGGTGAGCTTGAGCGGATTGTCGCTGCCCTCGTTCTGGCTCGGCCTGCTGATCCTCACCGCGTCGGTGGCGATGTTCGGCCAGATACCGATCTTCAATCCCAATCCGGCCACCTGGCTCGAGGCGTTCGCGACCTATGCCGTGCCCGCTGCCGCCGTCGGCTTCCGCAGCGCGGCGTTGACCATGCGTATCACGCGCTCCTCCATGCTGGAGGTGCTGCGGCAGGATTATATCCGCACCGCGCGCGCCAAGGGCGCCTCGGACGCTGCCGTGAATTATCAGCACGCCCTGAAGAACGCGATCCTGCCCGTCATTACCGTGATCGGTATCGAGGCCGCGTTCCTGATCGGCGGCCTGATCGTCACCGAGACCGTGTTCAACATCCCCGGCGTCGCGCGCTTCCTGGTCGAGGCGATCCGCTGGCGGGATTATCCGATCGTGCAGAACCTGGTGATGCTGATTGCCGTGGTGGTGGTCAGCGCAAATTTCATCGTCGACATGCTCTACGCCGTGTTCGATCCACGTATCAGATACACGGATTAGGAGATCAGCTTGGCCGCGATCGACTTTGACGTTGAACTGAGGCGGGCCGGTGCGCATGCCACCGGCGGCTGGCGGCGCGTGCTGTTCCTGGCGCAGCGGCACGTGCTGGGCGCGGCCGGGCTCGTCATCATGATCGTGTTCGTGTTGACCGCGATCTTCGCCGATTTCATCGCACGCTACGATCCCCTGAGCGTCGATTCCGCCCACGCGCTGATGCGCCCGAGTCTGGCGCACTGGATGGGCACGGATTCCTTCGGCCGCGACGTGTTCAGCCGCATCATTCATGGCGCGCGGATCTCGCTCGCGGTCGGCATCGGCTCGACGGCGCTCGGCGGCACAATCGGCGTGATCGTCGGCCTCACCTCCGGCTATCTCTCGGGCTGGGTCGATCTCGTGTTCCAGCGCATCTCCGACATCCTGCAGGCGCTGCCGCTGCTGGTCCTTGCCCTGATCATGACCGCCGCGCTCGGTCCGTCGTTGCCGAATGTCATCCTCGCGATTGCCATTCCGCTGATTCCGACCGTCTCACGGGTCACCCGCGCCAATACGCTGGCGCTGCGGGAGCAGCCGTTCGTCGAAGCGGCGAAATCGATCGGCATGAGCGAGGTGCGCATCGCGCTTCGCCACGTGCTGCCGAACACGCTGGCACCGCTGATCGTGCTCGCGACCGCCCAGCTCGGCTCGACCATTTTGACCGAAGCCTCGCTGTCCTTCCTCGGTCTCGGCATTCCCGAGCCTTATCCGTCCTGGGGCCGCATGCTGTCGGAATCCGCCGCCGAATATGTCCGCACCGCGCCGTGGCTGGTGATTTTCCCAGGCATTGCGATCAGCCTCGCCGTGTTCGGCGCCAATCTGTTCGGCGATGCCTTGCGCGACATCCTCGATCCCCGGCAGCGCGGCTGATGGCTGACACCTCCGATCTCGTGCTCGACGTGAGGAACCTGAAGACGGTGTTCTTCACCAATTCGGGACTGTTCAAGGCGGTCGACGACGTCTCCTTCACCGTGAGCCGCGGCGAAACGCTCGCGATCGTCGGCGAATCCGGCTGCGGCAAGAGCGTTACCGCACTCTCCCTGATGCGGCTGGTGCCCGATCCGCCGGGTCGTATCGTCGGCGGCACCGTCACGCTCGAAGGCACCGATCTGCTGGCGTTGAACGAGGCAGAGATGCGCAAGATCCGGGGCGATCGCATCTCCATGATCTTCCAGGAGCCGATGACCTCGCTCAATCCGGTGATGCGGATCGGAGATCAGATCGTGGAAGCGGTGCGACTACACCGGAAGGTCTCCTCGAAAGAGGCCCAGACCATCGCGGTCGAAATGCTGAGCCTGGTGCGCATCCCCGAACCGGCGCGGCGCGCGCGCGAATATCCGCACCAGCTGTCCGGCGGCATGCGCCAGCGTGCAATGATCGCGATGGCGCTGGCCTGCCGGCCGGCGCTCTTGATCGCGGACGAGCCGACCACCGCGCTCGACGTCACCATCCAGGCGCAGATCCTGGCGCTGATCCTCGATCTGCAGAAGGAGCTCGGCACCGGCCTCGTGCTGATCACGCACGATCTCGGCGTCGTCGCACAGACCGCGCAGCGCGTGATCGTGATGTATGCGGGCCGGAAGGTCGAGGAAGCAAGCGTCGAGGCATTGTTCGCCGCGCCAAAGCATCCTTATACGCGCGGGCTGATGGCCTCGATCCCCGCGGTGCCGGCATCCGGCGTCGCGGCGCAGGAGCGGCTGAACGAGATTCCCGGCACCGTGCCCTCGCTGGTGCGGCTGCCGAAAGGCTGCGCCTTCGCGCCGCGCTGCAAGCTTGCCGTCAAGCGGTGCGAGGCCGAATATCCACCGCTGATCGATTGGGGCGGCGGCCATCTCGCCGCCTGCTGGCGCGCGGCTGACGTGGCGGAGGTGGCATGACCGACGCACTGCTCGAAGTCACCGACCTTAGGAAGTATTACCCGGTGCGCGCCGGCGTGCTGCGCCGGCAAGTCGGCACCGTGCACTCGGTCGACGGCGTCTCGTTTTCGCTTGGCGCGGGCGAGACGCTGGGCCTGGTCGGCGAATCCGGCTGTGGCAAGTCGACTGTAGCCCGCAGCGTGCTGCGGCTGGTCGAACCGACCTCGGGACAGATCCGCCTCGACGGTGAGGACATCACGCATCTGTCCAAGACGGCGCTGCGTCGGCATCGCCGTTCGATGCAGATCGTATTCCAGGACCCGTTCGCCTCGCTCAACCCGCGCATGACCGCGGGCGATATCGTCGGCGAACCGATCGCGGTCCATGGTCTCGCGACCGGCAAGGCGCTGGAAGCGCGCGTCGCAAGGCTGTTCGAGCAGGTGGGCCTCCGGCCCGACCAGATGCGCAATTTCCCGCATCAATTCTCCGGCGGCCAGCGCCAGCGCATCTGCATCGCGCGGGCGCTGGCGCTGGAGCCGCGCCTGATCGTCTGCGACGAGCCGGTGTCCGCGCTCGACGTCTCGATCCAGGCGCAGGTGATCAATCTGCTGATCGACCTGCAAAAGCAGCACGGCTTCTCCTATCTCTTCATCGCGCACGACCTCGCCGTGGTCGCGCATATCAGCCATCGCGTCGCCGTGATGTATCTCGGCCGCATCGTCGAGATCGCCGACAAGGACGAGCTGTTCCGCAACCCGCGACATCCCTACACGCAGGCCCTGCTCGCCTCCGTGCCGGTCGCCAATCCGCTGGCGAAGAAGCTCGCGCCGCTGGTCGACGGCGACGTGCCGAGCCCGGTCAATCCGCCACCCGGCTGCGCGTTTCACACGCGCTGCCGGTTTGCGATGGAGCGGTGCAAGGCGGAGCGGCCGGTCCTGATGAATGCGGGCGCCGGGCATCAGGTGGCGTGCTTGTTGAATGAGGGGACGGGGCGGAGCCAATAGTTCCGCTGTTGTCCCGGCCTTCGCCGGGACGACGAGTTGAGTTTGAGGCGCGCCCTACCCCACCCCGATCTCCACCACGATCCTGCCCGTGGTCACCTGCTCGCCCTCGGCGACATCGATCCCCGTCACCACGCCGTCGATACCGGCCTTGTGGACGTGCTCCATCTTCATCGCCTCCAGCGTCAGCACCGGCTGGCCGGTGGTGACGCGGTCGCCCGGCTTGACCAAAACAGCGACGACGCGGCCGTTCATGGCGGCGCGGACCTTGCCGTCGCCGCCATTGCTTGCGGCGGCCTTCGGTGCGGCGAGGGTGAGATCGGTCACCGCGAGCGAGACGCCGCGGTGCTGGAGATAGAGCCGATCGCCGTCGCGCAGAAATTTTGCGCTGTCCATTACGCCGTCATGGCGGAAGCGGATGAAGTCGGGATCGAGTTGATCGATCTCGAACCTGTCCTGGCGACCGTCGGTAGCAACCGTGTAACTACCGTCGCGCTCACGCGTGACGTCGAGCTCATGCGCGTGACCCGCGATCTCGATTTTCGCCGGCAGCGGGAACGTAGCCGACAAGCTCCGGCCACTACGCCACGCCGGCGCGCGCGGATTCGTCACGTAGAGCAGCAGGCCCGCCAGCGCCGTATCGAATGCAGCGACCGCGCTCGGCGCCAGCAACTCGTCGCGATGCGCGCCGATGAACGCCGTCGTCGCCTCGCCCCTGGCAAAGCCGGGATGACGCAGACACGACATCAGGAACGCCTGATTGGTTGTCACGCCAAACGCCGTGAGCTGCTCCAGGCCGACGATCAGCCGCCCTCTCGCCTCCTCGCGCGTAGCGCCGTGGCTGATGACCTTGGCAATCATCGAATCGTAGAACGGCGGAATCTCCGAGCCCGATTGCAGCGCGTGCTCGACGCGGATGTTGTCAGGTGCCTGCCAGCGCGCCATGCGGCCGGACTGCGGCATGAAATCCTGCGCGGCATCTTCCGAGCAGAGCCGCACCTCGATGGCGTGACCTGCGAAGCGGATGTCCTGTTGCTTCACCGGCAATGGCTCGCCGCGCGCGACCCGCAGCTGCAGCTCGACCAAATCGAGTCCGGTGATCGCCTCGGTCACGGGGTGCTCGACCTGCAGGCGCGTGTTCATCTCCATGAAATAGAACTCGCCGCTGGCGTCGAGCAGGAATTCCAGCGTACCCGCGCCCTCGTAACGCAACGCTTTCACGGCCGCGACCGCGACCTCGCCCATCTCCGCACGCAATTCCGGCGTCACCGCTGGCGACGGTGCCTCCTCGATCAGCTTCTGATGCCGCCGCTGCACGGAGCAATCGCGCTCGCCGAGATGGATGGCGTTGCCGTGGCTGTCGCCGAACACCTGGATCTCGATGTGCCGGGGATTTTGGATCGCGCGTTCGAGGATCACGGTGGGATCGCCGAACGCCGCCTTCGCTTCCGACCGCGCGCTGCGCAGGGCATCGGCGAAGGATGCGGCGTCGGTCACGAGCCGCATGCCGCGACCGCCGCCGCCCGCGACGGCCTTGATCATCACGGGGAAGCCGATCTTCTTGGCCTCCGCGAGCATCACCTCATCGCCCTGATCGACGCCTTGGTAGCCGGGCACGATAGGCACGCCGGCCTTCTTCATGATCTCCTTGGCGCCAGCCTTGTTGCCCATCGCCTCGATCGCTTGCGGCGACGGGCCGATAAAGACGAGACCGGCATCCTTGCAGGCCTTTGCAAAGTCCTCGTTCTCGGCAAGGAAGCCATAGCCGGGATGCACGGCATCCGCGCCGCTCGCCCTGGCCGCGGCAATGATCGCGGGGATGTTGAGATAGGATTGCGCCGGCAGGGCTTCGCCGATTCGCACCGCCTGATCAGCTTGCCGCACATGAAGCGCATCGCGGTCCGCATCCGAATAGACGGCAACCACACCGAGGCCGAGCTGCCGCGCGCTGCGCATCACGCGTAATGCGATCTCGCCGCGATTGGCGACCAGGACCTTAAAGAACGGCCGGTGCTGCACTGATCCGTTCCTCATGGCCGGGCCACCGAGAATTGCATGCGCTGGGGTGTGCGCGCATCGCCCTCGCGGCAGATCGCGAGCACTTCGGACAGGACCGCGCGGGTGTCGCGCGGATCGATCACGCCGTCGTCGAGCACGCGCGCGCTGGTCGAGAACACGTCCATCTGGCCATCGAACACACCGATGATCTGCGCCCTCATGGCGTCAAGCTTTTCTTTCTCGACCGGCTTGCCGCGGCGCGCGGCGGCGGCCTCGGTCACGATCGCCATGGTCTCGGCGGCCTGCTCGCCGCCCATCACAGCGGTCTTGGCATTGGGCCAGGAGAAGCAGAAGCGCGGATGGAAGCCGCGCCCGCACATGCCATAATTGCCGGCGCCGAACGAGGCGCCGCAATAGATGGTGATCTGCGGCACCGTTGCCGAGGTCACCGCCTGGATCATCTTCGAGCCATGCTTGATCATGCCGGCTTCTTCGTAGGCTTTGCCGACCATGTAGCCGGTGGTGTTGTTGAGATAGAGGATCGGCGTGCGGGTCTGGCAGCAGGCCTGGATGAAATGCGTCGCCTTGTTGGCTCCATCAGGATCGAGCGGGCCGTTGTTGGTGATGATGCCGATGGCCTGGCCCTCGATGCGGGCATGGCCGCAGACGGTGGCGGGGCCGTAGTTCGGCGCCATCTCGGTGAAATCGGAATCATCGATGATGCGCGCGATCACCTGCTTCATGTCCACGGTGCGCTTGTGGTCCATCGGCATGATGCCGAGCAGTTCGTCCTGGTCGTAGCGCGGCGGCTTGAACTCGGGAGCCGCCCTGCCCGGCCGCTCCCATTCCAGTGCCGCCATGATTTCGCGCGCGATGCGCAGGGCGTCGCGATCGTCCTCGGCGAGATAATCGCCGAGGCCGGAGATTTGCGTGTGCATCTCAGCGCCGCCGAGCTCTTCCTCGGTGGCGATCTCGCCGGTCGCGGCTTTCAGCAGCGGCGGCCCCGCAAGGAAGGCGCGGGTGCGGCCGCGCACCATGACGATGTAGTCGGAAAGACCAGTCTGGTAGGCGCCGCCGGCGGTGGACGAACCGTGCGTGACGGTGACGACCGGCAACCCCGCCGCCGAGAGCCGCGCGAGATTGCGAAAGATGTTGCCGCCGCGGACAAAATCCTCGACGCGATAGCGCAGCAAATTGGCGCCGGCGCTTTCGACGAGCTGCACGTAGGGCAGCTTGTTCTCTAGCGCGAGCTCCTGCACCCGTAGCGTCTTGTCGAGGCCGTAGGGCTGCAGCGCGCCGGCGTCGATGCCGGCATCGTTGGCGCTGACCATGCAGCGAATGCCGGAGACGAAGCCGATGCCGGCGATGACGCCGCCGCCGGGCACGCTCTTGCTCGCATCCGGCACGTCGAACATGTAGCCGGCGAGCGTCGACAGCTCGATAAAGGGCGCGCCGGGATCCAGCACCAGCGCGACGCGCTCGCGCGGCAGCAATTGGCCGCGCTTGTGGAAGCGGTCCTTTGCTGCCGCGGACGCCGCGCGCGTGCGCTCTTCGAGTGCGCGCATGCGATCAATCAGCGAAAGCATGCCGTCGCGGTTGGCGTGGAAGGCCGTGCTCCCGGGGGAAATGGTGTTTTCGAGAATGGACATGACTTGATCCTGCTCGTCATTGCGAGCGTAGCGAAGCAATCCAGACTGCATCCGTGGAGAGACTCTGGATTGCTTCGCTTCGCTCGCAATGACGGGTGAGGCGATACCTTACCTGTTCGTCCCAAATATCTTCCGCGCCTCGGCGGGGCTCGCGATCTCGCGGCCGGCGCGGCGGGCGCAGGCGGCGATGGCCTCGATCAGCTGGCCATTCGACGTCACCTTCTTGCCGTCGGCAAGGTAGAAGGCGTCCTCCAGGCCAGTGCGCAGATGTCCGCCAAGTTCGGCGCAGCGCTGGTGCAGCGGCCAAATCTCCTCGCGGCCGATCGCCGTGACCTGAAAATGCGCCTCGGGACGCTTCAGCTTGATCAGGATCGGCAGCAGATCGGGATCCGATGGCATCCCCGAAGCGACTCCCATCACAAAATTGTATTCGAGCGGGCCTTTGTACATGCCGACCTGGTGGTACATGCCGACGCAGCGGACGATGCCGACGTCAAAACATTCGAACTCGGGGATGGTGCCGACCGCGTTCATGACGTCCAGATAGTCCTTCACCTTCTCGACCGCGTTGTCGAACATCATCGGCGGCCACGCCCAGGTATTGTCGGCCTTGACCTTCAGATAGTTCAGCGAGCCGGCGTTGCAGGCTGCGATCTCCGGCCTGGTCTCGCGGATGCAATCGAGCGCGCCAGAGTAGTTCGGCCCTGATACGCCCGAGGTGTGGTTGATGATGACGCCGGGGCAGGCCTCGCGGATCGCCTGCTGGATCTCCTTGCTGACAGCCACCTCCCAGGACGGCAGATGCCCCTTGTTCGGCGCCTGCTGGCGCAAATGGATGTGCATGATGGACGCGCCCGCATCGAACGCAGCCTTGGCCTCACGTGCCATCTGCTCGGGCGTCACAGGCACGTTGTGCTGCTTCGGGTCGGTGAGCACGCCGTTCAGCGCGCAGGTGATGACGGCCTTGTCGCTCATACCACTCATGTCTCGCACGTTGAGAATTCAACGCCTGCGATCATGTGATGCACGGGCATACGGCTTCTTGCGCGGAGAAGCTAGCTAAAGACACGCTTATCGTAGCGAGAGCGGTGCTAGCTCGCCTCCGCGAGCCTCACCGTCTCGCTGCTGCGATAGATCGCAAGGTCGCGCGAGCCGACGAAGATCGCGCGCGGCTTCAATCCATAGAAGCGGCGGATCGAATGGCTGAAATGGGTCGAGTCGGGATAGCCGATGTCTTGCGCCAGATGCGCGAGGTTGAGGTCCTGATTGGCGAAGTGCAACAGATGCCGCGCACGCTTCCAGGCGCGGAACGAGCGGAACGAGATGCCGGTCTCTTCCTTGAACAGATGCAGGAAGCGCGAAGCAGAGAGCCCTGCTTCGGCCGCGCACGTATCCGCCGTCACCGGCTCGCCCGTGAAGCGCCCGATGCGGGCGACAGCGCGCATGACCCGCGGGTCGAGCACACGGCGTGGCAGCGCCTCGCCAAAGCACATCTCGTCGAATTCAGCGGTGTTGATGTCGCCATAACGGCGCTGACGCAGCAGCGCGTAGGCGGCGAGGATTTTTCGGGCATAGACGGCCCGGTCGGGTCCCATCAGCCGCTGGGCCAAAGCCTCGATCACACCATCAGGCATGCTTTCTGGCTCGAGCGTCACGCTGATTGCAGTGCGGTAGTCGCTGGCGATGGAGTGCCGCTGGTTCGGCAGGGTGACGAACAGCTCGCCGGTGGCTTGGCCGTCATCGATCGTCAGATGCAGATTGCCCTTCACCGCGACATAGACTTGGCAGCAACCGGGAATGCGCTTGCGAGGGCGGCCGAGCAGGCCGGCATAAAACACCCGTTCCGGCGTGATCAGCATCAAATGGTCGGATTCGCGACCTTTATCTTCCATGGGGGTCCTCCTCGCGCGGCTCTTTGGCCGCTGCGGACGGAGGTCACCTTAGCGGAAATTTGGGCGCTGTCACGACGGGATAGCGCTGTCATGACGCGCAAAAGATTACCATTTTCGGGACGACGATCAGTCGTCCCGGAACTTTGGCAGGGATGTCGTCCTGGACAAGCGAAGCGCAGATCCAGGACCCATTACCCCAGGGAGGAGTTTGACGAAGACTCGCGGTTACCAAACCACTCCCTGGGGTAATGGGTCCTGGCTTTCGCCAGAACGACGATGGGGCCTTACGCCCTCACGCGCGGCGCAACATTCTGCTCGGCGCCGGCCTTCTGCTCTGCGGCAACCGCGCGCTTGAAACCATCGCGCTGCTGCAGGCGCGCCCAATAGGCTGCGACATTCGGCCCAAAATCCTTGGCGAGCCCGATGCTGGTAGCAAGGCGAAGCGCATAGCCGATGACAATGTCAGCGGCGGTGAAGCGGCCGGCGCACAAGGCCTCAGTATTCGCGGTCGCTGCCTCCACGGCGCGCAGCCGACCCAGGAACCACTTTGCATAGTCGGTCGCGACCTGCGGATTGCGGCGCTCTTCCGGCTCGAGCTGGGTGTAGCGGAGCACCAGCGTTTGCGGGAAGGTTAACGTGGCGTCGCTGAAATACATCCAGTTCAGAAAGGCGCCATAAGCGGGATCCTCGGGACCCACCATCAGCGGCGTGGGGCCATATTTGACGCCGAGATAGTGGCAGATGCCGGAGGACTCCGTCATCTTGGTGTCGCCATCGACCATGAAGGGAATCGTGCCCAGCGGATTGAGCGCGAGATATTCCTTGGCGAAGACCCGCGGTGGGAACGGCAGCATCTTCAGCTCATAGGGCAGCCCCATCTCCTCCAGCATCCAGAGCGGACGGAACGAGCGCGCGGCGTCGCAATGATAGAGCGTGATCATCGGGAATTTCCTTTGCTGCCGGGCAGCGTACCCATCATCTTGCACAGGACCATCAGCATGACCTCGTCGGCGCCGCCGCCGATCGAGGTCAGGCGGCTGTCGCGATAGGCGCGGCTGACCGGCGTCTCGTTGGTAAAGCCCATTCCGCCCCAATATTGCAAGCACGCGTCGGTGAGCTCGCGGCCGAGCCGGCCGGCCTTCAGCTTGGCCATGGTCGCAAGCTTCGTGACGTCCTCGCCGGCGACCAGCTGCTCGGCGGCGCGATAGATCAGCGCGCGCAGCAGCTCGACCTCGGTCTGCATCTCCGCGAGCTTGAAGTGCACGACTTGGTTGTCGAGGATGCTCTGGCCAAACGCTTTGCGGTTGCGCGTGTAGTCGATGGTCTCGTTGATGATGTATTCGTGCGCTTTCAGGCAGGCCGCCGCGCCCCAGAGCCGCTCCTCCTGGAACTGGATCATCTGGTAGCTAAAGCCCTTGCCCTCCTCGCCGATCCGGTTGCGCTTGGGCACGCGGACATCGTCGAAGAAGATTTGCGCGGTATCGGACGAGCGCATGCCCATCTTGTCGAGCTTGCGGGCGACGGTGACGCCCTTGGCCTTCATGGGCACGCAAATCAGCGATTTGTTGCGGTGAACGGGGCCATCGCCGGTATTGGCGAGCAGGCAGATCCAGTCGGCCTGAGTGCCGTTGGTGATCCACATCTTGCCGCCCTCAATGACGTAGTCGTCGCCGTCCGAGCGCGCACTGGTCTTGATCGAGGCGACGTCCGAACCTGCGCCGGGCTCGGAGACGCCGATGCAGGCGACGTAGTCGCCGGAGACCGAGGGCGCCAGGAATTCGCGCCGCACCTCGTCCGAACCGAACCGCGCCAGCGCCGGCGTCGCCATGTCGGTCTGCACCCCGATCGCCATCGGCACGCCGCCGCAGGTGATGGCCCCTAACTCCTCGGCCATCATCAGCGCATAGGAATAGTCGAGGCCGGAGCCGCCGAACTCGACCGGTTTGTTCAGGCCGAGAAAGCCGAGGCTGCCCATTTTCTTGAAGAGCGCATGCGCCGGGAAGATGTCGGCCTTCTCCCATTCATCGACATGCGGATTGATCTCGTTGGCGATGAATTTCTGCAAGGAACGACGGATCTCGTCGTGATCGGCGGTAAACAGCATGTCTCATCCTTCGTCATTCCGGGGCATCGCGCAGCGATGAGCCCGGAATCCATTCCTCTACGGCATCTGCGGCTCGATGGATTCCGGGCTCCCTCCGCTACGCTGCGCGCCCCGGAATGACACCTCAGTCACAGCCCCATCTGCCGGCTGGCGAGATCCTTCATGATCTCCTCGGTGCCGCCGCCGATGGCGTTGACCTTGACCTCGCGGTAGATGCGCTCGGCCTTGATGCCGCGCATGAAGCCGGCGCCGCCAAAGATCTGCACGGCTTCCGAGGCGCAGAACGCCATGGTTTGCGTCGCCTGGTTCTTCATCATGCAGATCTCGGCGACCGGGCTCTCGCCCTGCTCCAGCCGCCAAGCCAGCATCTCCAGCATGGCTTGCGAGGCTGCGACCTTCTGCGCCATGTCGACGATCTTGTGGCGGATCACCTGGTGCTGGGCGAGCGGCTTGCCAAAAGTCTTGCGTTCCTTGGCATAGGCGACAGCCTCGTCGAGGCAGACGCGGGCGAAGGCGGTGCAGCCAGCCGCCATGCCCATGCGCTCGCTGTTGAAATTCTGCATGATGATCTTGAAGCCCTGCCCCTCCTCGCCGATCAGATTTTCGGCCGGCACGCGGCAATCATCGAAATGCAGCGTTGCAGTGTCGGAAGCCCACCAGCCCATCTTCTTCAGCCTGGTGCGCGACAGGCCGGGCGTATCGCCCTCGATCAGGAGCAGGCTGACGCCGCCGGCGCCCTCACCACCGGTACGCACCGCAACGGTCAGATAATCGGCACGCACGCCCGAGGTGATGAAGGTCTTCTCCCCGCTCACGACGTAGTGATCGCCGTCGCGCCGCGCGCGGGTTCGCAGATTCGCGACATCCGAGCCGCCGCCCGGCTCTGTAATCGCGAGCGCAGAAATCTTCTCGCCGGAAAGCACCTGCGGCAGCACGCGCGCCTTGACCTCCGGCCGCGCTGCGCGTGCGATCGGCGGCGAGCCGATGGTGTGGCTCATCAGGCTGGCGCTGACGCCGCCGGCCCCGGCCCGCGCCAGCTCCTGGCTGGCCACGATCTTCATAAACTGGTCGGCGGCGATCCCACCATATTCCTCGGGGAATCCAAGCCCCAACAGACCGATCTCGGCCGCCTTGCGATAGAGCGCACGGGGGAATTCGCCCGCTTCGTCCCAGTCATGGGCGAACGGCGCAATCTCCTTGTCCACGAAGCGCCGCATCATGTCGCGGAAGGCGTCGTGCTCGGCGGTATAGAACGGGCTCTTCATGGCGCTTTCGCTGACGGCGATTATTCTAGCGAACCATGGCCGACAGCCGCACAACTCACTTGCGCGGAGTAGCTGCATAAAACACTGCTGCGAGCTAAACTGCTGTTGTGGATGCGCCTAAGTGGCGCCATCAGTATCTTTCTCGTATCTTACGACTCCTCGGATGATCTCACTCCCATTCACGGAACCAACCGAAACATCTTCGTCGCTCCTCCACGGATCCCAAGCTTGCCCAATTAGACTGCGAACAAGGTCTTCGAGATTTGACGGCGCTTCGATCTGACGGACCTCCGAGAAGTACCCCGATATGCTCATTCGACTGTACCCTGCATAATCGGTTGGCACAAATAGCACCAGCGGATCTTCTTCGAAAGAATTCTCAAATTCCTTCGGATGAACCTCATCCGAGTCTGAGTCATACTCAACTTCACCAAAATAGACATCCAGCTGTTCCCGACTGGATAGAAGTTCAATAAGGTCGCTGGTCGAGAGCCAATCACCATTCAATCTCGCAATCGGCAAATCTCCAATTGCGCCGCCGCAAGTCAGGACCGTTTGCGCTCCGCGCGCTTTTCCATCGTCGCTAATTCGAGCTTGAGTTATCAGATTGGCCTGCTGAGTGGCCCAGTCTGATAGGACATCTGGAGGCACCAAGGCCAGTGCGTCATTGCGAGCTGCTGTAACTTCTCTTCCCGCGAGAACGCCGCAGATATAGCCAATATTTCTTGCGCGAAGACCACCCACTGTAATACAGCCGCGTGCCCCGCTCCCAGACCGTGCGGTTTCGATCATCGCGCGACCATAAATCTGTCCATCACGAGACAGGATTCTCAACCGCGAATGATCGTCGCCTTTTGAGTCTTTCTCGTTAAGAGCTAAGGCTGAGAGGCGTGCAAAAAACTGACTCTCGCCGAGAGTAAGCCAGTCCTTCGGTCGAACGACGCTTTCTTCGGACGCCCCCTCTTTGACCACAAGTTCAACGTCAAGATTGGGCGCTATTGATGCAGCAAGATACAGTAGTGGAGTTGCGCTTCCATACCTGTCGGGGTGCAAAAGCCCTGCTGGCAATGTGGGCTCTTTATCAAGACAAACCGAAACCCGAGTTCCACCATCCATCGGGTAATCGCTCGGATTGGTCTCATAGAGAACCGGACGAGATCCCAATCCGTGCTGAAACTCCAATGTTCGGGCCGAGTCGGACGCTTTGTCGTACCGCCGAGAGGTGACTGTTACTCTCTTTCCGAGCATAAAAATGGAGAAAAAACCTATGCCAAACTTTCCCCGAACCGAGAGGCCAGAAGCTTGAATGCCGGGGAACTCCTGAGCCGCTAAGGGCGACCGCCAAAATGAGTTGCCGAAGTCGATTAGAGGCCCCGTTAAGACATTCGGCGACATGCCGACGCCGTTATCCTCTACGACGAGCCAAGTTTCGGCTCCGCGCCTCTCTAGGCTGATGGTCACCTGCCCCCACGTCTGGGACCTCTTTTGGAGTTTTCGGCGAACAGACACAGCGTCCGACGCATTCTGAATCAATTCTCTGAGCGCCGCAGACGGTTGGTCGCCGTATAACTTTCGTCCTCCAAGCGTCGACACTATCTTCGGCACATCGGAGACTCGGACTGTGCTGTCAACGGGGACCCAGCCCGCTGTTTCTACAAGCTTTGCAAGCTCGCTCGGCCCATCAATTCCCCTCACACGATTTGCATTAAGACGACCTGTGCTTCGCTTCTGCAAAAGATGGTCGACTCCACGAAGCTCCTTGTCGATGAGTAGAAGCGTGTCATACGCGAGCCACCATGCGTCAGCGACGCTCAGCTCAAAAGGCGGAGCCGCAGTGTAAACTAGTGCTTCTTCGTCAATGAAGGGCACTGCCATTCGTTCTTGAAAGGCCCAATGTTGCTCAGATATGCCGCGCGGGTTCAGAAGCTTTCTTAAGAATGCGGGCGCCCGACGACGATCAATATGCATAGCGTCCGACGTTCGCAGAAGGCAGGCGATCTTGGTTAGATCAATGCGATTTCCGGTCCTCCCTCCAAGGGGACCAAGGTCATTTGCTAGATCGTCCTCAACCCGGCTGATAGGCCACCAATGGCTATGGGCAAGCTGGCCGATCTTGGGTCCGTAAAAATTTCTGACTTCTGTATCATCAATCAGGAGTTCATCGCCGCCTGAAGACGATTTCCAAGACATCGACGGCAGCTTTTCAGCCTGCGGTGCGTGCATTATGCGAAGCGCTTCCGCCGTCGCGAGATCCTCGATTAGCTTATCGTTTGGAGATTCACCCAGCGCATCCTGAGCGTTCATAGCAATTCTCGCGTAGCTATCCTTCCACGCCAGCGTTTCTTTCAAGCCTTCCAATCCGTTTGGATAAGCCGCAACAGTCATCGCAGCGTCGTGCAGAAGTATAGCGCCTCCGTACACAAAAGCTTCCGGCGGATTGAGATCGACCCTATCCCGCGCCAAAATTGAGCCCATCTCCCAAAGTGAATCGAGATGAGACGCGTCATGGACTGTCATGTTCGGCATATCGGTCTGAATCCTACCGACTAACGCCACCGCCTTCTCCCTCATCGAGAAATAGCGTTCCTGGAAGTATTGTTGCTCAGATTTGGTCGCGTCTGTGCGGGGCTGAACAAATGCCCGCTGCCACAACCACGTATCTTGATATTCCATTTTATTCTTCAATCCATTCTACACGCAGTAAGGGCAACAGGATCAAAGTACCCTCTGAAATGCCAACTCGAAAGTCTCAGCGATACGAAAAGCTGGGTCACCAACCGCAAAATGCGTCGAATGCGCGAGCCTACCCCGATCGAGCCTCAGCCTAGCAACTCAACGCAAGACGGTTTTCACCCCTCGCAGGCCAACTCCAAATCAAAAAAAGACTGCTGCACAAAACTCCGGCTGGCCTCTCGGGGCCACGCCGGGCATGGTGCGAAGCAACAAAAAGCCAGGCGGCACAA
Organism: Bradyrhizobium ganzhouense; assembly: GCF_049949285.1. Taxonomy (NCBI): domain Bacteria; kingdom Pseudomonadati; phylum Pseudomonadota; class Alphaproteobacteria; order Hyphomicrobiales; family Nitrobacteraceae; genus Bradyrhizobium; species Bradyrhizobium ganzhouense. The sequence goes on along the minus strand of NZ_CP181318.1, from coordinate 693,080 downwards.
GACCGCCGAGGGAGGGATTGTTGGCCGTTCGTTACTACGACTGGATCGCTCATCATGCGCGCCGCTCGCCTGGCAAGGTTGCGGCCATCGACCTCGCGGGCCAGCGCCGTTTCACATATGCGCAGCTCGACGCCCGCGTCTCGCGCCTCGCCTCGTTCCTCCGCCACACGCTGAAGATTTCACGCGGCGACCGCCTCGCGGTGCTGGCATTGAACACGACCGATACGCTGGAGGTGCAGTTTGCCTGCGGACGGTTAGGTGCCGTCTTCGTACCGCTAAACACCCGCCTCACCGTCCCCGAGCTTCAGTTCATCACCGGCGATTGCGCGCCGAAGGTGATGATCCACGATACTGATCTGGCCGAGACGGCGCTGACCGTCGCAAAACTCTGCAACGTCGCGACCAGCCTGCTACTTGGCCCCGGCGGCGCCTATGAGGCCGGCATCGCTTCTGCCAAGCCGCTGGAGCGCGCCGAGGAGGTCACGCTCGACGACGTCTCGACCATCATGTACACCTCGGGCACCACGGGACACCCCAAGGGCGCGACCATCACGCATGGCATGACGTTCTGGAATTGCGTCAATCTCGGCGGTCCCGCCTGCATCGGGCCGTCCTCGGTGCTGCTCACCGTCCTGCCGCTGTTCCACACCGGCGGGCTCAACTGCTACACCAATCCCGTGCTGCATGCCGGCGGCACCGTAATGATCATGCGCGCGTTCGATCCCGGCGCGGCGCTCGGCCTGATCAACGATCCCGCCCAGGGCATCAACGTGTTCTTCGGCGTGCCCGCGATCTACCAGTTCATGGCGCAGCAGCCGGCCTTCGCAACGACCGACCTTTCGCGATTGATCGTCTGCGGCGTTGGCGGCGCGCCGATGCCGGTGCCGCTGCTCAAGGTGTGGGAGGCGCGCGGGGTCGCGCTCCAGCAGGGTTATGGCATGACCGAGACGTCGCCTGCCGTGCTGGTGCTCGATCGCGAGGACGCCGCACGCAAGGCCGGCTCCGCCGGCAAGCCGGTGCTGCACACCGAAGTCCGCATCGTCCGCCCCGATGGCAGCGATGCCGATGTCGGCGAGCTCGGCGAGCTCTGGGTCAAGGGACCGAACATCACGCCCGGCTATTGGAACAGGCCGGAGGCGAACAAAGCCTCCTTCACCGACGGCTGGCTGCACACGGGCGATGCCACGCGCGTTGACGACGAGGGCTTCTATTACATCGTCGACCGATGGAAGGATATGTACATCTCCGGCGGCGAGAACGTCTATCCGGCTGAAGTGGAGAACGTCCTGCACCAGCTCACCGCGATCGCGGAAGCGGCCGTGATTGGCATTCCCGACCCGCAATGGGGCGAGGTCGGCCTCGCCATCGTTGCTGTGAAACAAGGCCAGCGGCTGAGCGAGGCCGATGTCTTTGCGCATTGCGCGGCCAATCTCGCGCGCTTCAAATGCCCGCGCCAGGTTCGCTTCGTCGACGCGCTGCCGCGCAACGCCACCGGCAAGATCCACAAGCCGACCTTGCGCAAGGAATTCTCAGCCGCTTCCGAAGTCGACAAGAAAGTCGCCAACGCCTGATCAAAGCGCCCCTCTCGCGGGCGCTTTTTCGTTTTCTGACGTGCCTGCTCCAACCAAGAACCCCAAGGAATTTTCATGAACAAGAAACTCCCCCTGCTTGCCGCGGCAACGGCGCTGACATTGTTCACCGCCCAGGGCGCTTCCGCGCAGAAGGCGTACGACACCGGCGTCACCGACACCGAGATCAAGATCGGCAATGTCGAGGCCTATTCGGGACCGGCCTCCGCCTACGGCGTCATCGGCAAGACCGAGGAGGCCTATTTCAAGATGATCAACGATCAGGGCGGTATCAACGGCCGCAAGATCAACTGGATCTCCTATGACGACGGCTACTCGCCGCCGAAAACGGTGGAGCAGATCCGCAAGCTGATCGAGAGCGACGAGGTTTTCCTGGTGTTCAACGCGCTGGGCACGCCGACCCAGACCGCCGTACAGAAGTATCACAACTCGAAGAAGGTGCCGCAGCTGTTTCTCGCCACCGGCGCCAGCAAGTGGAACGATCCGCACAACTTCCCCTGGACCATGGGCTTCCAGCCGAGCTACCGGGTCGAGGCACGGATCTTCGCGAAATACATTCTGAAGGAGAGACCGGACGCGAAGGTCGCGATCTTCTATGCCAACGACGATTTCGGCAAAGACTACCTTGCCGGCATCAAGGACGTGTTCGGCGACAAGGCATCGAAGCTGATCGTGGCCGAAGAGAGCTACGAGACGTCGGAGCCATCGATCGATGCTCATATCGTCAAGCTCAAGGACACCGGCGCCGATGTCTTCGTGAACATCGCGACCCCCAAGTTCGCGGCGCAGGCGATCAAGAAGATCGCTGAGCTCGGCTGGAAGCCGATGCACCTGATGACCGACGTCTCGGTCTCGATCGGCGCAGTGATGAAGCCCGCCGGCCTCGAAGCCTCCGAGGGCGTGCTCTCGGCCGGCTACCTCAAGGACGCCTCGGATCCGCAGTGGAAGGACGATGCCGGCATGAAGAAGTTCATGGCCTTCATCGAGAAGTACATGCCCGGCGCGAATATCTCGGACGCCAATCTGGTGTACGGCTACGCCGCGGCCCAGACCATGGTGCAGGTGCTCAAGCAGGCGGGCGACAATCTCACCCGCGAGAACGTGATGAAGCAGGCCGCCAGCCTGAAGGACTTCACCCCGGACACGTTGATCCCGGGGATCACGATCAACACCTCGGCCACCGACTTCGCGCCGATCGAGCAGCTCAAGATGTGGCGATTCAAGAGCGGCCAGTGGGAGCTGTTCGGTCCCATCATCAGCGCCGAGCCGAGCGGCTAGTTCGCGACGAGCGTGCGCAGCTCGAGGAAATAGCGGCCGCAAGGCCGCTATTTTTTGTGCAAGCCGCGAGGACGAACTATCCCGGCAGGAAGAGCGCGAACGATTCGTCGACGGTGCGGCGCAAATGATCGCGATAGAGTGCATGGTTTGCGTCGGCAGGCGCGACCCGCCCCAGCGACGGCGTCGGGACATTCTTGAGCGGCACATAGGCGATCGGCGCCGCGACCGGCGTCAGTTGCGAGCCGGCGCCGGCGCGCAGCGTCGAGATGATGCCATACATCGCGCCAGTCACGGTCGGCCGCGACACCGTGATCACACGATGCTGGCCGTGCTTGTTGATGACAAGGTAGATGAACCCCGACTGATGCGGCACCGCGACCTCGCCGGTGTGCTCATAGGCCGCATCGGTCCGCTCGCCCTCGCGGAAGACCAGCGAAGAGACCTTCGGCTCCCAGACGATCTCGGTGCGATAGGCGAAGATCGCATCCTTGTCGCCAAAGGACGGCCGCAGCGTGATGTAGACACCCTCGAGCCAGCTCACCGCACGATGCGAATAGGAGCCGAGGCTGTCGGGCGCGACATCGTTGCCGGCCGCGGGCGACGGCGCGACGGTGCTCTTGCGCAGGGACACGCCCAGCGCCTGCTCGAGCCGGACCGTAGTTGCCAGCGTGAACGGGCGGCGGCCACCGAGCGCCTTCTCCAGCGTCGACAGGCTGAGCTTGGCCTGCTCGGCCAGCGCCTGCCGCGAAATCCGGCGTCTGGCGATTTCCTCGCGGATCGTCTCCGCGACCTCGCGGCTTTGCTCGTCCGAAAGCTGACCGTCGTTGAGTTTATCCGGCGTCTGCATCGTTAGCCCCGCTTCAAGGGCACCAGTCTAGCAGGGCGGACAAATCAGCACAAAACCGGACATCGTCGCCAAGGCGGCGGCCCGCCCGAGCCAGCCACGGCGGAACATTGCCGATCATTCTGCTCGCGAAATCGCTCCCTTCCGACCGATGCTCGGCGTCATCAAACATCCTTCGGGAGCGGGCCAAATGAGCAACTACGATACGGTCGACAGCAACGGGCACCCCTGGCTCGGCAGGCTGATCAAGGTCGGACTATTCCTCCTGGCGCAGGGCATTGCCGTGCTCCTGGTCAGCTTCGTGGCCCTGCTGGTGAGCTTCGCGCCGAGCTGGTCGGCGACGACCGAGCAGGCAAGCCTGCTCCAGCCCGGCGATGCCAAGTCCGGCAGCCTCCTCCTGAAGGAAGACGGCGCTTACACCGAAGCCATCCGTCTCGGAATCGACGTAGACATCACGGTATCAGGCCCGACGCTGCGCACGCGCGTCACGCAGATCTTCCGCAACCCGACCAAGGATTGGGTCGAGGCGACCTATGTCTATCCGTTGGCCACCGATGGCGCCGTCGACACGCTGAAGATGGTGGTTGGCGACCGCGTCATCGTCGGCGACATCAAGGAGCGTCAGCAGGCACGCGCAATCTACGAGCAGGCGCGCCGCAACGGACAAAAGGCCGCGCTCACCGAGCAGGAGCGGCCCAACATCTTCACCAACTCGGTCGCCAATATCGGTCCCGGCGAAACCGTGCTGGTGCAGATCGAATATCAGGAGCCGGTGCATCAGTCCGGCAATGAATATTCGCTGCGCGTGCCGCTCGTGGTCGGGCCGCGCTACAATCCGGCGCCGATCGTACAAAGCGTCGACTTCCGCAAGGACGGCTCCGGCTGGGGCGCGACCAATTCAGACCCGGTGCCCGACCGTGACCGCTTCTCGCCGCCGGTGCTCGATCCGGCCAAGAATGCGCCGATCAATCCGACCAGCATCACGGTGCACTTGAAAGCCGGCTTTGCGCTTGGCGAGGTCAAGAGCCACCATCACAACGTCAGGATCGAGAGCCCGGACAACACGACGCGCGTCGTGACGCTTGCCGACGGCACCGTGCCGGCCGACCGCGACTTCGAGCTGACATGGAAGCCGGCGGCGGAGAAGGCGCCGTCGGTCGGGCTGTTCCGCGAGCATGTCGGCGATGCCGACTATCTGCTCGCCTTCGTCACGCCGCCGGCCGCCGAGCAAGCAACGCAGAAGCCGCTACCGCGCGAAGTGGTGTTCGTGATCGACAATTCCGGCTCGATGGGCGGCACCTCGATCGAGCAGGCCAAGGCGAGCCTGCTCTATGCGCTCGGCCGCCTCCAGCCGAGCGACCGCTTCAACGTGATCCGTTTCGACGACACCATGGACGTGCTGTTTCCGGCCTCGGTGCCGGCCGATACCGCGCATGTCGGTGAAGCGACGTCATTCGTCGGCGCATTGCAGGCGCGCGGCGGTACCGAGATGGTGCCGGCGATGCGTGCGGCACTGACCGACAAGATCGGCGATACCAACATGGTTCGCCAGATCGTGTTCCTGACCGACGGCGCGATCGGCAACGAGCAGCAATTGTTCGAGACGATCACCGCGATGCGCGGCCGCTCGCGCATCTTCATGGTCGGCATCGGCTCCGCGCCCAACACTTATCTGATGACGCGAGCTTCCGAGCTCGGCCGCGGCGCCTTCACCCATATCGGCTCCGTCGAGCAGGTCGAGGAGCGCATGCGCGGCCTGTTCGCCAAGTTGGAGAATCCCGCCGTGACCGGCCTCACCGCGAAATTCTCGGACGCCAAGGCCGACGTTACGCCCGCGATCATTCCCGACATCTATCGCGACGAGCCGCTGGTGCTCGTAGCAAAGCTCGACAACCTTGCAGGCTCGCTGGAGATCAAGGGTCGCGTCGGCGACCGGCCGTGGTCGGTGACGCTGCCGCTGCAAAATGCCGCCGAAGGCAAGGGCCTGTCAAAACTCTGGGCCAGGCGCAAGATCGGCGATGCCGAGGTGGCCCGGACGCTCCGCGAGATGACGCCGGAGGACACGGACAAGACGATCCTTGCGCTGGCGCTCGACCATCAGATCGTCACGCGACTGACCAGTCTCGTCGCGGTCGACAAGACGCCGAGCCGTCCCGAAGGCCAGCCGCTCAAGCTCAGCGAGCTTCCGATCAACCTGCCGGCGGGCTGGGATTTCGCGAAGGTGTTCGGCGAACGGCCGCAGCTGACGCCGACGCAGTTGCGCGAGCGTCACGCCGATGCAGGCCAGCCTGCGGCAAGGCGTCCGGCTCCTGTCACGCCCGATGCGATCCGCCTGCCCAAGACAGCGACTTCGGCCGCGCTGAAGATGATCGCAGGCCTGATCATGATCGTCCTCGCCCTGATCCTGTTCGTGTTCAGCCGGCGTCAGCACTTGCTCACTGATGCCGCTTGAGAGAGGAGCCCCCCGAACTCCTCTTGCTTGGCGCGCGCGGCTGCCCGTCCCGATACCAACGGCCGCGCGCGCCTTTTTTCTTCTCGTCATTGCGAGCGCAGCGAAGCATCCAGACTGCCGCCGCGGAAGGATTCTGGATTGCTTCGCTTCGCTCGCAATGACGGCTTTGAAAACAATGTCCCGCCTCATCTCGCCTCTGGTCCTGGCGCTTGTCGGAACGATCCTCTTCGGCGACGGCGCCTACATCCACGCCAAGGCGTGGCTCGCGCAGGTATTGCTGGAGCGCGCATTCGACAGGAGCGTTGCGACCGGCCAGGCGGTCAAGCCATGGTCCTGGGCCGATACCTGGCCGATCGCGCGGATCGAGGTGAAGCGGATCGGCGCCAGCGCCATCGTGCTCGCTGGGACGAGCGGCCAGGCGCTTGCCTTCGGCCCTGGTCATATCGACCAAACAGTTGATGCCGGCGAGCGCGGTGTTGCGGTATATGCCGCGCATCGCGACACGCATTTCCGCTTCTTGCGGAACGTTGCCGTCGGTGACGTGATCGAGATCACGCGCAGCGATGGCAAGCACTTTCGCTATCGCGCGGACGCCTCCAGCGTAGTTCGCTTCGACGCGCCGGGCATTGATCTAGCAACGCAGGATTTTGAATTGGTGTTAACAACCTGCTGGCCATTCGATGCCATCACGCCCGGTCCCGAGCGCTACATCCTTCATGCCACGCTGATTGGAACCGATTGATGAGCGTTCACGATCGGCCCGCCCCAGCCGACGATTGAATTCATCGATTGCGATCCGAATTCATCGCTGCGCATTCCGCCGTGCGGCATGCAGCCCTGCCGGTTGCCACTCCGCGCAACTCGCCATACAACCACGTGACGCACCACCAAGAAGAACAACAGGTGAGGTCACACCATGGAAGCCCAGGTCGCTAAAGCCAAGGTCTCTGCCGCGTCCGTTTCGCCGCGCCCATGGTCTCCGCCGCCCGATGCCAGCGACATCGTCAAGGGCATCCACGCTATGCTGCATCCGCGCAACATCGTGCTGGTGGGCGCGACCGACAAGCCGGGCAATTACGCCGAGCGCATCTGGAACAATCTGGTCAGATACGGCTTCGAGGGCGGGCTCTATCCGGTCAACGCCAAGCGCGAAACCATCTGGGGCGTGCCCTGCTACAAGGATTTTGCGAGCCTCCCCGAGAAGCCCGATCACGTTTTGGTGCTGGTGCCCGCACGCTTTGCCGTGCAGGTGATCCGCGACGCCGCCGCTGCCGGCGCGCGGTCCGCCACCATCGTCACGTCGGGTTTCAGCGAATTGCAGGATCAGGAGAGCCAGAAGCTTGCCATGGAGCTGCAACAGGCCGTGCGCGAGACCGGGCTCGCCGTTACCGGCCCCAACTGCCTCGGCAATTTGAGCGCCGGCGAGAAGCTCTTCACCAATATCGACGACCGCATCGTCACCATGGAGCGGGGCGCGGTGGCAATCGCCGGCCAATCCGGCGCCATCGTCATGGCAATCCGGCAGGCGCTGGAAGATCGCGGCGTCGGTGTCGGCTACATGGTGACGACGGGCAACGAGACCGGGCTCGAGACGCCCGACCTGATGCGCTATTTCGCCGAAGATCCGAGCGTCGAGGTGATCGTGGTCTATCTCGAAGGTGTGCGCAATACCAAAGCGTTTCGCGACGCCTGCAAGGCCGCGCGTGCGGCGAGCAAGCCGGTGATCGCGCTCAAGCTCGGATCATCGGAAGGCGGCCGCGCCGCGGCGATGGCGCACACCGGTGCGCTGGCTGGCTCGATCGAGACGTTCGACGCGATCGCAACCCGCGAAGGCGTGATCCGCGTAAGCGGACTCGACGAATTGATCGAGACCACCGAATGCTTCGTTCATGCCGCCGTGCCCAAGGGCGACCGGCTCGCCGCAGTCACACTGTCCGGCGGCAAGCGCGGGATGCTGATCGATGCCTTCTATGCAGAAGGCCTGAATTTCGCGCCGCTCAGCCCACATGTCAGCAGCGAACTTGCGAAGATGCTCGGTCCGGGCTCGATTGTCGGCAATCCGCTCGACGCCGGCTTTGCGGCGGTGGTCGATCCCTCGGTCTACATGAAGTCGATCAAGCTGATGATCGACGACCCTGATATCGACATCGTCATCGTCGACGCCGAGTTTCCAAAAGCGCCGCACGAGCAGCGCGAGCGCAATTTGCGCATCGTCAACGAGATGGCGAGCCGGGCCGCAAAACCCGTGATCTATATCAGCGCGATGTCGATCGGCTTCACCGAGTTTACCAAAGGACTGCGCAAATCGCTGCCACATCTCGCGGTGATGCAGGGCATGGACCGCGCGGTGACCGCGATCAAATCGCTGCTCGCCTATGCCAGACTACGCAAGGAAGTACCCGACATCGTATCGAGCTCGAAGCCCGCCGCGCGCACCGTGTTGGAGAAAGCGCTGGCATCGGCGAGCGGCGCCGCGCTCGACGAGGTCGCCTCGAAGAAGCTGCTGAAGGCCTATGGCATCCCGGTCTCGAAGGAGGGAATCGCGCAGACGGCGGCGGAGGCCGTGAAGATTGCCAAGCAAATCGGCTTTCCGGTCGTGGCCAAACTCGTCAGCGCCGAGATCCTGCACAAATCCGACATCGGCGGCGTGGTGCTGAACCTCAATAGCGCTGCCGAGGTGAAGAAGGCCTTTTCCGACATCACCGCGCGGGTGAGGAAGCTGAAGGGCAGGCCGAAGCTCGACGGCATCCTGATCGCGCAGCAGGTCAAGGCCGACCTCGAGCTCGTGGTCGGCGCGTCGCTCGATGCCGAGATGGGGCCGGTCGTGCTGTTCGGCACCGGCGGCATCGATATCGAGCTGATGAAGGACGTGGCCCTTGCCGGTGCGCCGCTGGACGAGGCCGAGGCGCGGCTCCTGATCGGCCGCACCAAGGCCGGCATCAAGATGCGCGGCTATCGGGGCAAGCCGGCATTGCACGAGGCCTCGGCCGTGAAGGCACTGGTCGGCCTGTCCAACCTGATCGCCGATGCCGGCGACCGGATCGCATCGATCGACGTCAATCCGTTCCTGATCAATGCCAAAACCGGCGTCGCTGTGGATGCACTTATCGTGTTGAACAATGCCGCGGCAAAGCACGCCGCCGGACATTAGTTGTCCGCGTAGGGCGGACAAGTCGTTAACCCGCCCCCGTTAACATTGCGGCCATCCGGGCTCCTTCCAACTTTCCCGCTTTGGTCGTAAAATCGCACGCATGGCACGCGCGAGCAATCTGGTGATCGGAACGACGACGCTGGCGGTGATCGCCGTAGCGTTCGGCGGCCTGCTCGGCTTACAGAAGTGGCGCACCATCCAGAGCCGCAGCCAGTTGCGCGTCGTGTTCGAAGGCGGTTCCGCGAGCGGCCTGCGCCGCGGCGGTCCGGTCAATTTCGATGGCGTGCCCGCCGGCCAGATCCTGTCGATCAAGCTGGACAGTCCGCGCAAGGTCGTGGCGCTGGTGTCGCTCGACAACACCGCGCCGATCCGCCAGGACACGGTCGCCGGCATCGAGTTCCAGGGTCTTACCGGTGTCGCGGCGGTCTCACTGATCGGCGGCGCCCCATCCGCGCCACCGGTGCCGCTGGACTCGGACGGCATTCCCGTGCTGACCGCCGATCTCAGCGACGCTGAATCCATCGTCGACACACTCCACAGCGTCGATCGCACCATCGTCAGCAACGCGCCGGCGATCAAGGACGGCCTGCGCACGTTCGAAAACCATACCGCCGACCTCAGAGGCAAGGGTGACCAGATCGATGCGGTGATGCTCAAGGTTGACGATGCATTTGCGGGCTTCGACAAGGCGGTCACGAAGATCGAGGGCGTGGTCCCCGGCTTCGTCGACGGCAAGGCCGACGAGTTGTTCGACAAGGTGAGGGGGCTGCACGAGCTCGCCGATACCATGAAGAAGAAATCGGCAAGCTTCCTCGAGGACACCCGCCGCTCGCTACTCGACGTCAGTGAAGCCGCAAGCAAGATGAGCGGGACGCCCGCGCCCGCCGCCGCCCCGCGTCCGCCGCGCAAGCCAACGCAGCAGAAGCGATAGAGCCTACCAGGTGTAGCGCACGACGCCCTTGCCGGCGTAGGAGCGCGTGACGTTCGAGAACTCGCCCTCGAAGGTTGCCGACGCGGACCAGCCGTTCATCCAGTTCATCTGTACCGACGCCGTGGTCAGCGCGGAATCGCGCGCCAGCGCGGCACCGTTCACGACAAAGGCCGATCCTGGCAGCGTCTGGAAAACCGCGCCGACCGTGCGATCCGGATTGAAATCATGCGCCCAGGCGGCGCGGCCGCGCAGCGTCAGCACGCCGCCGGCGGCGGCAAACGATCTGTCGGCCCGCAGGCCAAGCTCTGTGCGGGTGCTGGTCACGTCCTTGGCGGCATAGTTGAGCGCGAAGGCGTTGTTGCCCACCACGGCGAATTCCGAATAGCTCGGCAGGCTGAACATTGTAGCCTGGAGCGCGGCATAGGGCGTTAGCCCGATCCACGGCGTCGCCTGGCGATAGCCACCCTCGATACGTCCTGAAACGGCGTTGGCATTGAACTGCGCACGCAGCTGATCGGTGCCGGCGGCCGTGACGATGCGGTTGGTGGTGACATCCTGCCAGCCATAGGCCAGCGCGGCCGTGACATAGGCAGGCCCGGCATTGTGGCGAACGAACGCGCCGGCCTGGAACAGATCCGAGTGGCCCCAGCCCAGTCCGTTGACGCCGAAGCCGGTGCCACCGCCGGCGAGCGCGAAGCCCGCGATCGTCGATGGCGAGAAGCGATAATCGAGACCGACCGCCGTGCCGTAAACGCTGCTCGTGGTGTTGTTCGAGCCGAGCGCCGCATTGCCGTCGGTGGTCTGCGAGCCGCCGTACCCGGCCGCCCAGACATCCCAGCGCTGCTCGAATGTCGGCGACGGCGCCTTGCGATAGATCGAGGCAAAGGCGTCGCTCGGACGCTTGCCGGATGCAGCATAGGCAGTCGCGCTGGTCTCGTCGGCGTACGGCGTCGCGCCGGAAGCACCGCTGCGTCCTCCGCCGAAGACGTCGGTCAGCAGGCTCATGAACAGGTTCATCGCATTGAACGTTGTCTGCTGCGATCCCGTGGCCGGCTCGCCCGAGGCCTGCGTCAGACCGCTGGGGCTGAGCCCTGCGAATTCGGCTTGCAGGCCGCCGTTGGCGTTGAAGAAATTCTGAAGCGTCGTGGCGACATTCTGCTGGTTGATGTTGAGCGCGTTTTTCGCGCCATAGTTCAGCGTAAAGTCGAGAAAGACCTGGTTCGATCCGACGGTCGTCGTGCCGATGAGTCCCCCTGGCGCGGCCACGCCGGCAAAATTGCCGGTGGCCGTGCCGGTGAAATCCATGATCGAGTAGTGCTTCGTCACGGTGCTGCCTGGCGACAGCGCGACGCCGACGTTGCCGTTCAGCGCGACATTGCCGGCAACGACCGCATGGCTCGTGCTGGATACGCTGCCCACCTGCACGGCATAAACTGAGCCGGCCGCAAGGCCGAGATTGCCCTGAACCTGCATGCTTGAGCCGGCGACACCGTTGCCGGGCGCATAGATGCCACCGTTGGCGATGACAGTGTTGCCAACGATGCCGGCACCGTAGAGCGCGCCGCCTGCATTCACAGTGGTCAGGCTGGATGCGGAGATGTCGCCGTCGACACGCAGGATACCGCCATTCACGGTTGTCGTGCCGGTGTACGTATTCGTGCCGGAGAGGATCAGCATTCCGCTGCCGACCTTTTCCAGGAAGCCGGGACCGGCGGCGCCGCAGCCGCAGGGATTGAAATCGCCGATGACGCCGCTGACTTCGGTCGAGAGATTATTGCTGCCGACAACGAGCGTATTGCCGCCGCCAATGTAGTAGAGGCCGCTACCCTGGATCGATCCGGCGGTGATGCGACCGTCGCCGGCCGGGCCGGTGCCGCCGCCGAAATCGACGATGCCGGTGCCGGTGGTGATGAAGCGCGCGGTGCCACCGGTGGCGTTGTCGAAGAACGAGGTCTGGCCGCCACTCTTGGTGACGATCGTCGCATTGCCGGCGGTCGAGAACGTACCGAAATCGGTGAAGCCGTGGGCTTCATTGGTGATCGTTGCATTGGCGGCGGTCGCGGTGCTGCCAGGCCCGGCACCGAACGTCGTGCCGCCGAAATTCTTATTGACGATGGTCGCCGAGCCCGCCGAAGCTTGATCGATAAATGCGGTGGTACCGCTGTTCTGGTTTGTGATGCTGGCCGAGCCCGCATTGGTCTGACTAAAGAAGATGATCAAGCCGCCAACATTTGTGATCGTCGCCCGTCCGGCCGTCGCGGTCGCGGTGGCGACCCCGGTCGGATCACCGAAGAACAGCTGGCCATTGTTGGTGATCGCCATGGAGCTGGCGGAGGTCGCATTGAGGAACATCGTCACGCCGGAGACAGCGTTCGTGAGCGACGTGACACCCGACATGTCGGCGTTGACGATCTTGAAGAAGCCCTCATTGGTGACGGCGCCGATGATGCTGGCGGTATGGGTCACGTCACCAAGCTGCAGTGAGCCGCAGGTGCAGATGAAAGTGTCGCCGGTATAGGTATTGGCGCCGAGCAAGGTCAGGAAACCGGGCCCTTGTACGGAGATGCCGCCGGTGCCGACGATGCGGGAAGCGATCACGGCCGAGGGATTCCCCGTACCGGTCACATCATTGGTGAAGAACGTGGTGCCGCCCGGGGCCAGTCTGAGGTCACCGCCCTGGATGGTGTAGATCGAGCCATCAGCGGTGAGGTCGAAGCCCACGAGGCTGGTGAGCTGCACACCGCCTGGCGTAACCGTAACCGTGCCGCCCGTCGCCGGCGTCGAGGGACCACTGCTGCCAAACAGCGTGCCGGCTGACGTGGGATCATAGGCCGTGCTGGTCGAGCCGAAGAAGTTGGTCCAGTTGGTCGTGGTGTTGTCCCAGACGCCGCCACCACCGTTGACCGAACCGTTGGGCGTGGTCTGCGATCCGTTGAAGATTTGCTGCGCGGATGCGGGGGTCACCACAACGGCCACGCTCATGGCAAGGCTGAGCCAGAGTGCCGCGCCAACCGCGGCACCACTCCGGCGTGCGCAACCCTGCCCGCTCGATGGCAACCCCGCCCCCACATTCAGCCCCTTATTCACGGCGCTCTCAGCGGCGCCGTGGGGAACCTAGGACATGGGGGCGGCCGGTTGAACTACGGGCCGGTCAGAATCCGCCTCTGAGGCTGCAACCTAGGCAGATTCGACACATGTTGTTGCAACCGCGCCACGTTTTGACACCATCAGCTCCCAGTCCGCGCACACAAAGCTGCGTCAGAATGTCCGACCATGTGTACAGCCATTCACATCCCTAAGCAGGATTCCGGAGCCCCATTGCGGATCTGCGGCATCGTCGTGACCTAGTAATTGCTCGGCGCGGCCTCGTTCGGAATGCCGTCGATCGGGCATTCGGCCGTGCCAGCAGTCGAGCGGGTCATCGCCTCGACCATGTCCCGCGTACCTTCGGGATCGGCAATCCAGTTCTTGTAGAAGTCATAGGGACAGGCCGCGACGCCGCGCGGGCTTTCGCCGGAATTGATCATGCCGGTATAGCCGCGGTGGACCAGCTTGTAGAGATGGTTCTGCGACTGACCGTTGCGGCGCGCGTCGCGGATCAGATGTTTCGAGAGCTGGGCGTATTGGATGCCGTACTCCTCCTCGCCGCACTCGCCGAGTGTGCGGCCGTCGAAGCCGATGATCGCGGAGTGACCGAAATAGGAATAGACGCCGTCGAAGCCGGCGGCATTGGCGACAGCGACATAGACATTGTTCGCCCACGCCATCGCCTTGGAGATCAGGACCTGCTGCTCCTTGGCCGGATACATGTAGCCCTGGCACCGCACGATCAGCTCGGCACCCTTCATGGCGCAGTCGCGCCAGATCTCAGGAAAATTGCCGTCGTCGCAGATGATCAGGCTGACCTTCATCCCCTTCGGGCCTTCGGAGACATAGGTGCAATTGCCGGGATACCAGCCCTCGATCGGCACCCATGGCATGATCTTGCGATATTTCTGCACGATCTCACCCTTGTCGTTCATCAGAATCAGGGTGTTGTAGGGCGCCTTGTGCGGATGCTCCTCATGGCGCTCGCCGGTCAGCGAGAACACACCCCACACCTTGGCCTTGCGGCAGGCCTCGGCGAAGATCGCGGTCTCCTCACCGGGCACCGCGGAGGCGGTCTCGTACATCTCCTTGGAGTCGTACATGATGCCTTGCGTGGAGTATTCCGGGAAGATCACCAAGTCCATGCCGGGCAGGCCGGCCTTCATGCCCACCAGCATGTCGGCGATCTTGCGGGCGTTGTCGAGCACCTCGGCCTTGGTGTGCAGGCGGGGCATCTTGTAGTTGACCACCGCGACGCCGACGGTGTCGTTGCTGCTGGAAATATCGCCGTGAAGCATTTGGGCCGCTCCTGTACTTTATTCGTTTGATGTTGGCGCGTGGCGTTAGTGGCTGATCATCCAGGGCCGCGCGGTGGGAAAGCCCTTGGCGCCGCTTCTAGTCTTGGTCACCAGCCGCGCCGGCTTCTTCTTGTCGGACTCGTTCTTGTCCTTCACGGTCTTGCCCGACGAGCAGCAGCCGCAACCGGGGCCGTGCGAGGCCTTGTATTGCGCGAGCGTCTGCGGCGCGTGCGTGCTGCGCTCGTTGACGACATGGGCCTTGCGCTTTTCGGCCGGCATGCAGAAGAAGTTCGGCGCGGTCAGGATGACGCGCGGCGCCATCGTCGCGCAGTGCGGGCAGTTTTGCGGATCGTCGCATTCCGCCATCGGGCGCAGGTCCTTGAACGGACCGCAATCGTCACAGAGATATTCATAGACCGGCATCTCGTATCCCTTCGCGCTTAGTCCGCTTCACCTCTCTCCGTAAGAACGGGGAGAGGGAGCGCTGCGTCATTTATCCGGCGAGATCGGCATCTGGATATCGCCGGTGATGTGCTTGATGGGACCTGCCGCCGACGGCATCACGTCGAAGTCGAAGATCTCGGTCGGCAGCCACAACGTGGCGCAGGCATTGGGCACGTCGACCACGCCGGAGATGTGACCCTGACACGGCGCAGTGCCGAGGATCGAATAGGCCTGGGCGCCGGAGTAGCCGAACTTCTTCAGATACTCGATGGCGTTCAAACACGCCTGGCGATAGGCGATATGGACGTCGAGATAGTGCTGCTTGCCGGCTTCATCCACCGAGATGCCTTCGAAGATCAGATAGTCCTTGTAGTTCGGCGTGATCGGCGACGGCTTGAAGATCGGGTTCTTGATGCCGTATTTCGACATGCCGTCCTTGATCACCTCGACCTTGAGATGCAGCCAGCCGGCCATTTCGATCGCGCCGCAGAAGGTGATCTCGCCGTCGCCCTGGCTGAAGTGCAGGTCGCCCATCGAGAGACCGGCGCCGGGCACATAGACCGGGAAGTAGATTTTTGAGCCGCGCGACAGATCCTTGATGTCGCAATTGCCGCCATGCTCGCGCGGCGGCACGGTGCGTGCGCCTTCGGCGCCGATCTTGGCCTTGACGTCGCCCTTGGCACGGCCGCCATGGGCGGTCGCTGCGAACGGCGGATTGGCAAGGCCCGGCACGCGGGTCGGGTTGGTCGAGATCAGCTCGGCCTCGCGCTTGTTCCAGGTCTCCAGCATCTTCGGATCGGGCAGACAGCCGATCAGGCCGGGATGGATCAGGCCGGCGAAGTTCACGCCGGGCACGTGGCGCGACGAGGTGTAGAGACCCTTGATGTCCCAGATCGACTTCTGCGCCAACGGGAAGTGGTCGGTGAGGAAGCCGCCGCCGTTCTGCTTGGAGAAGAAGCCGTTGAAGCCCCACAGGCTCTCCTTCATCGGGCCGACGTCGAGCAAGTCCACCACAAGGAGGTCGCCGGGCTCGGCGCCCTTCACGCCGATCGGACCGGAGAGGAAGTGCACAATCGAGAGATCGATGTCGCGCACGTCGTCGGCGGAATCGTTGTTCTTGATGAAGCCGCCGGTCCAGTCATAGGTCTCGATAATGAAATCGTCGCCGGGATTGACCCAGGCCACGATCGGGATGTCGGGGTGCCAGCGGTTGTGCACCATGTCATTTTCGTAAGCCGACTTGGTGAGATCGACCTTGATCAGTGTCTCTGGCATCGAGAAGCTCCCCTTTACTACGGTTGGTTAGACGGACAGATATTTCGAGACCTGCGCAGCATCGACGCTGTCGCGCGGGTCATCACGCACGATCGCGCCGTTCTCGATCACCAGCACGCGGTCGGCGATATCGAGCGCAAAGCTCAGGACCTGTTCGGAGACGACGATCGACAGCCCCTTTTCGTCGCGGATGCGCTTCAGCGTGCGCGCCATCTCCTTGATGATCGATGGCTGAATGCCTTCGGTCGGCTCGTCCAGCAGCAACACTTTCGGCTTTGTCGCGAGCGCGCGGGCGATTGCCAATTGTTGTTGTTGCCCGCCGGAGAGATTGCCGCCGCGGCGGCCCTTCATCTCCAACAGAACCGGAAACAGCTCGTAGATGTCAGCCGGCACCTCGGTCCCACCAGAGACGACGAGGCCGGTCTCGATGTTCTCCTTCACCGTCATGGTGGAGAAGATCATGCGGCCCTGCGGGACATAAGCGAGGCCCTTGGCGACGCGCGCATAGCTCGGCAGGCCGCCGAGCTCGGCGCCGTCCATGGTCACCGAGCCACTCTTCGCCGGCAGGATGCCCATCAGCGATTTCATCAGCGTGGTCTTGCCCATACCGTTGCGGCCCATGATCGCAACGATCTCGTTGGGCGCGACCTTGACGTTGAGCCCGTGCAGCACCTCGCTCTGGCCGTAAGCGACGTGAAGATCGGAAATTGCCAGCATCATCGCGCTCCTTAGTGACCGAGGTAGACTTCAATAACCTTGGGATCGTTCTGCACCTTCTCCATCGTTCCCTCGGAGAGGATCTGGCCCTGGTGCAACACGGTGACCTTGTGCGCGATATCCTCGACGAACTTCATGTCGTGCTCGATCACCAGCACCGAGCGGTTCTTGATGATGCGGTTGAGCAATTCGGCGGTCTTGGCACGCTCGGAGACGCTCATGCCGGCGACGGGCTCGTCCAGCATCAGAAGGTCCGGATCCTGGATCAGCAGCATGCCGATCTCGAGCCATTGCTTCTGGCCGTGGCTGAGCAGATCAGCGCTCATGTTCAGCTTGTCCTTCAGGAAGATCATTTCCGCGACCTCATGCACTCGGTCGCGCACGGCGGCATCGCGGGTAAAGGTCAGCGCGCCGAACACCGAGCGGCCGCGCGGATAGGAGATCTCCAGGTTCTCGAACACCGTGAGATCGTCGTAGATCGACGGGTTCTGGAATTTGCGCCCCACCCCGGTCTTGACGATCTCGTTCTCCTTCATCCGCGTCAGCTCCTTGCCGCGGAACTGGATCGAGCCGGACGTTGCTTTGGTCTTGCCGCAGATCAGGTCGAGCACGGTGGTCTTGCCGGCGCCGTTGGGACCGATGATGACGCGGATCTCGTTCTCGTCGACGTAGAAGGAGAGATCGTTGACCGCCTTGAACCCGTCGAACGACACCGTCAGGGCCTCGACCGCGAGCAGGAATTCCTTGGGCTGATGACCGACGAGCATGATCTATCTCCTCACCGCCAGCGTGGCATCGGCATCGTGATGACCGACGAGCATGATCTATCTCCTCACTGCCAGCGTGGCATCGGCATCGTGATGACCTACGAGCATGATGATCTCCTCACTCGGCCGGGGCGCCGTCGGCGACCGAGCTGTCGGTCCACCCTTCAGGTTTGGGTTTGCGCGACGAGATCAGGCGGTCGATGCGCGGCTGCACATAGTCGCCCCAGATCCCGGCAAGACCGTTCGGGAAGGCGAGAACCACGGCGATGAACAGGCCGCCGAGGCCAAACAGCCACAATTCGGGGAACGTTTCCGACAGGCTGGTCTTGGCGAAATTGACCAGCAGCGTGCCGTAGATGGCACCGAGGATCGACAGCCGGCCGCCGACAGCGGTGTAGATCACCATTTCGATCGACGGCACGATGCCGACGAAGGACGGCGACATGAAGCCGACATTAAGGGCGAACATCGCACCGCCGATCGCGGCAAATACGGCCGCGATGCAGAAGGCGAAGATCTTGAAGTTCGCTACGCTGTAGCCGGAGAAGCGAACCCGGTCTTCTTTCTCACGCATCGCCACCAGAATGCGTCCGAGCTTGGAGTGTCGGACGAATTGCGCGATCATGATGCAGACGAGCAGGCATCCGACCTCGAAGAAGTACAGCACGACCTTCGCGTGGTCGGGCCTGATGTCCCACCCCTTCAGCGTGCGCAAATCGGTCATGCCGTTGATGCCGCCGGTGTAGCCCTGCTGGCCCACGATCAGGATGGTGAGGATGGCCGCGACCGCCTGGGTGATGATGGCGAAATAGGTGCCGCCGACGCGG
Source organism: Bradyrhizobium ganzhouense (assembly GCF_049949285.1). Classification (NCBI taxonomy): domain Bacteria; kingdom Pseudomonadati; phylum Pseudomonadota; class Alphaproteobacteria; order Hyphomicrobiales; family Nitrobacteraceae; genus Bradyrhizobium; species Bradyrhizobium ganzhouense. Next base: position 674,420 of record NZ_CP181318.1, on the reverse strand, counting down.
CGCTTGAACATCGCGGTGCCGATGATCAGGGCGAAGATGCCGGGCACCAGGATGATGGCGGCAATCGTGAAGGTGAGGCTGTGAAACGGCTTCCAGAACAGCGGCAGCGAGGTGATCTGATTCCAGTCCATGAAATCCGGAATGCCGGGGGTCGACTGGATCTTGGTGTTCTCCACGCTCGACGCCTCGAGCTTGAGGAACATCGCCATGCAGTAGCCGCCGAGCCCGAAGAACACGCCCTGACCGAGACTGAGAATGCCGCCATAGCCCCAGCAGATCACCAGCCCCAGCGCGACGAAGGCATAGGTCAGGTATTTTGCGACCAGGTTGAGCCTGAAGACGTCGAGCGTGAGCGGCAGCACCACCACCAGGAAGACCGCGAGCACCAGAATTCCGATCAGCTCCGATCGATTGAAGAACCGATTGTCGGTCATTGCATCAGCCTTCCGTTTCTCACTTGCGGACCTTGAGGGCGAACAGCCCTTGCGGCCGCAGCATCAGGATTCCGACAACGGCGAGCAGCGTCAGCACCTTGGCCATCGAGCCCGACATGAAGAACTCGAGAGTGGATTGCGTCTGCGAGATCGAGAAGGCCGAGGCGATGGTTCCGATCAGGCTAGCCGCGCCGCCGAACACGACCACCAGGAACGTATCGACGATGTAGAGCTGTCCGGAGGTCGGCCCGGTCGAGCCGATCATGGTGAAGGCACTGCCGGCGACACCGGCAATGCCGCAACCGAGACCGAAGGTGTAGCGGTCGACCTTTTCGGTGTTGATGCCGACCGCGCCGGCCATGATGCGGTTCTGCACGACCGCGCGGACCTGGCGGCCCCAGCGCGATTTGTACATGACATAAGCGACGCCGATGGTGATCAGCACGGTCAGACACATCACGAACACGCCGTTGATCGGCACCTCGATGCTGTCGGTGACGTGCAGCGAGCCGAGCATCCATTGCGGCAGCTCGACGCCGACCTCGCGCGCGCCGAATACGGAGCGATAGGCCTGCTGCAGCATCAGGCTGAGGCCCCAGGTCGCGAGCAGCGTGTCGAGCGGGCGTTTGTAGAGATGCCGTATCAGCACCCATTCCACCAGCATTCCCAGCGCACCCGATGCGACAAAGGCGAGGATCATCGCGAGGAAGAAGTAGCCGCTGAACAGGCTCGGCAGATAGGCCTGGAAGAAATTCGAGGTCATCCAGGTAACGTAGGCCCCGAGGATCATGAACTCGCCATGGGCCATGTTGATGACGCCCATCTGGCCGAAGATGATCGCAAGACCGAGCGCCATCAGCACGTAGACAGAGAACAGGATCAGTCCTGCAAAACCTTGCATGACGAAGATGGAGCCAAGGTCACCAAGCGAGTAGTCGCCGAACATCGATGTCCTCCGTCGGGGAATAGGGTCCCGCGTCGCGAGCAGATTCGCGACGCGGGGGTCTTGGGCATGGACTTGCAATCCACGCCAGGGAGCAGCTTGAGCTTGAGAGAAACTGCGGCAGTTGCCGCGCTTCTTACTGATAGCCCTTCGGGAACGGATCCGGCTCGACGAGATCGGCGGTCTCGTAGATCAGCTCGAACTGGCCATCGAGCTTGGCGCGGCCCACGCGGGTCTTCGACCAGAGGTGATGGTTTTCGTGGATGCGCACATAGCCTTCCGGCGCACCCTTGAACTCGACGCCGGGCGAAGCCGCCGCGATCTTGTCGACGTCGAAGGAGCCCGCCTTCTCCACCGTCAACTTCCACAGCCACGGGCCGAGATAGGCAGCCTGGGTGACGTCTCCGATCACGGTCTTCTCGCCCCACATCTTCTTGAACGCCGGCACGAAGGCCTTGTTGTTCGGATTGTCGAGCGACTGGAAGTACTTCATGCAGGCATAGGCGCCCGCAATGTTCTCACCACCGATGCCGTCGATTTCGTCCTCGGTGACCGAGATCGTCAGCAGCGCCTGCTTCGAGAGGTCGATGCCGGCGGCCTTGAGCTGCTTGTAGAAGGCGACGTTGGAGCCGCCGACCACGTCAGTGAAGATCACGTCCGGCTTGGTCAGCTTGATCTTGTTGATGACCGAGTTGAACTGGGTGTTGCCAAGCGGATAATATTCCTCGCCGACGACCTTGCCCTTGAGCACGTTCTCCACGTGCTTGCGCGCGATCTTGTTCGACGTGCGCGGCCAGATGTAGTCGGAGCCGATGAAGAAGAACGATTTCGCGCCCTTCTCCTTGGCGATCCAGTTCAGGCCCGCGAGGATCTGCTGGGTCGCCTCCTGGCCGGTGTAGATCACGTTCTTGGACTGCTCGAGGCCTTCATAGAAGGTCGGGTAGTAGAGCATGCCGTTGTACTGCTCGACGACAGGCAGCACCGCCTTGCGCGAGGCCGAGGTCCAGCAACCCATGATCGCCGCGACCTTGTCGTTGACGAGCAGCTTCTTGGCCTTTTCGGCAAAGGTCGGCCAGTCGCTGGCGCCGTCTTCCTGGATGAACTTGATCTTGCGGCCAAGCACGCCGCCGGCGGCGTTGATCTGCTCGATGGCCAGCTTTTCGGCCTCGATCGAGCCGGTTTCGGAGATCGCCATGGTGCCGGTCGCCGAATGCAGGATGCCGACCGTCACCTCGGTGTCGGTGACCGCGAGGCCGGTGGTATTGACCGCCGAGGTCGCCGGGGCCTGGGCAAATGACGCCCGCGGCAGCATCGTGATGGCCGGCACGGCCGCCATTCCCATCAATAACTTGCGCCGGAGCGGCGACAACAGCCCCTTGTTGGTTTCGTCTGACATGAGCACCCCACTGTTTGTTCGAGGACACGCGATTGGTGCCGTGAGGATGGCTCGAATTTGTGCACCGCAAGCATACGCAAGATCGCGTATACTGCACCGCAAAATACCGACGTAGGCTTTTGGTACGGGATTTGCGAGTTCACGAGAGGTTCGGACGAGTTCGGGAGTGGGTTTAAGTGGCAGGGCGGCAGCGAATAGACCGCGTCAGGCGCCAGTACAATCAATGGGTCGCCAACCAGACGCTGGAAGACTACGCGCTGCGCTTCACCGCCAAAAGCGCGCGGCGCTGGTCCGCCGCCCGCGTCGCCAACACCGCCATCGGTGCGATCTCCTTCCTGGTGCTGGAGGCAATCGGCGGCACCATCACCCTCAATTACGGCGTCACCAACGCCGCGGCCGCGATCCTCGTCGTCTCCACCATCATCTTCTGCTGCGGCGTGCCGATTGCCTATTATGCAGCCAAATGCGGCATCGACATTGACCTGCTCACGCGCGGCGCCGGCTTCGGCTATATCGGCTCGACAATCACCTCGCTGATCTACGCCTCCTTCACCTTCATCTTCTTCGCGATCGAGGCGGTGATTCTGGCGACCGCGCTGGAGATGTGTCTCGGCATCCCGCGCCCGATCGGCTACCTCATCAGCGCGGTCGCAATCATCCCGCTCGTGACCTATGGCATCACGCTGATCAGCCGCTTCCAGCTCTGGACGCAGCCGCTCTGGGTCGTCCTGCACATCCTGCCCTTTGCCGCGATCGCATGGGCGAGCCCGCACTCCTTCACGGAATGGCATAAATTCGCCGGCGAGCACGGCGACCTCGGCGGCCATTTCGATCTGTTGCTGTTCGGTGTCGCATCCTCCGTCGTGTTCTCGCTGGTGGCGCAGATCGGCGAGCAGGTCGACTTCCTGCGATTTCTGCCGCGCGACCGCCGCACCTCCAAAGCGTCGTGGTGGATCGCCCTGATGAGCGCTGGGCCTGGCTGGATCGTGCTCGGCGCGCTGAAGCTTCTGGCCGGCTCGTTCCTCGCCTTCTTCGCGCTGAGCCACGGCGTGCCGCCCGAGGAGGCGGCCGAGCCCGCGCATATGTATCTCGTGGCCTTTCGCTACGTGCTGTCGGACCCGGACCTCGCGCTGGCGCTGACCGGCTTCTTCGTCGTGCTGTCGCAGATCAAGATCAACGTCACCAACGCCTATGCCGGCTCCATCGCCTGGTCGAATTTCTTCTCGCGCCTGACGCACAGCCATCCCGGGCGCGTGGTCTGGCTGGTATTCAACGTGATGGTGGCGCTGCTGCTGATGGAGATCGGCGTCTACAAGGCGCTGGAGCAGACGCTCGCGCTGTACTCCAACGTCGCGATCGCCTGGGTCGGCGCGCTGGTGTCCGATCTCGTCATCAACAAGCCGCTCGGCCTGCGTCCGCCGCAAGTGGAATTCAAACGGGCGCATCTCTACGACATCAATCCCGTCGGCGTCGGTGCCATGACGCTCGCGATCATCGTGTCGATCGCGGCGTTCTACGGCCTGTTCGGCCCGACCATGAAGGCGCTCGCCGCCTTCGTCGCACTGACGGTGGCCTTCGTCACCGCGCCGATCATTGCGTGGCTGACCGACGGCAAGTTCTACATCGCGCGCAAGCCGAAGCGGAGCTGGGCCAGTATCGAGGCGATCCAGTGCTGTATCTGCGAACACAGTTTTGAGCCGGAGGACATGACGTCCTGCCCCGCTTACGCCGGCCCGATCTGTTCCTTGTGCTGCTCGCTCGATGCACGCTGCCACGACCTCTGCAAACCGCATGCGCGGGCGCAGGTACAGTTTTCGGACGCGCTCAGCAGGATACTGCCGCAGCCGATCTATCAACGGATCAACTCGCAGTTCGGCCACTATATCGGCGTATTCGTGGTCTCCGCCGGTCTCGTCGCACTGGTGCTCGGGCTGATCTATCTGCAGACGTCGGCGAGCGTGCATGGCGAGAACTCGCTCGTCTCCAACGTGCTATGGAAGGTGTTCTTCTCGCTCAGCATCATCATCGGCGTGGTCGCCTGGCTGTTCGTGCTGGCGCAGCAGAGTCGCCGCGCGGCGGAGGCCGAGACACGGCGGCAGACGACGCTGCTGATCCAGGAAATCGACGCGCACAAGCGCACCGACGCAGAGCTCCAGCGCGCCAAGGAGGTTGCCGAATCCGCCAATCTCGCCAAGAGCCGTTATGTGGTGGGCCTGAGCCATGAGCTGCGTTCGCCGCTAAATGCGATCAGCGGCTATGCGCAATTGCTGGAGCAGGACGCGACGCTCAACACCAAGCCGCGCGACCAGGTCCGCGTCGTCCGCCGCAGCGCCGATCACCTCTCCGGCCTGATCGACGGCATCCTGGACATTTCCAAGATCGAGGCGGGACGGCTTTATCTCTCTCGCGACGAGGTCCGCTTAAGTGAGTTCCTCGACCAGCTCGTCGGCATGTTCCGTCTCCAGGCCGGCGCCAAGGGGATCGACTTCGTGTTCCGGCGTCCGGCGACATTGCCGACGGTGGTCTATGCCGACGAGAAGCGGCTGCGTCAGGTGCTGATCAACCTCCTCTCCAACGCCATCAAGTTCACCCAGACCGGCAGCGTCCAGTTCGTCGTGCACTACCGGAGTCCCGTCGCAGAGTTCGAGGTGACCGATACCGGCCCCGGCATCCAGGGCGACGATCTCGAACGCATTTTTGCGCCGTTCGAGCGCGGCGCGCTTGGAGTGTCGCAACCGCAGACGGGCACGGGACTGGGGCTCACCATCAGCCGGTTGCTTGCCGGTGTGATGGGCGGCGACATCAAGGTTGCCAGCACCGTTGGACGCGGCAGTACGTTCAAGGTGAAGATGCTGCTATCGGAGGTCAGCAACCCCAGGCGCATCGCGCCGGTGGAGGCGCCGGTCTCCGGCTATCACGGGGCGCGCAAGACCATTCTCATCACCGACGACGATCCGGTGCATCGCGATCTCCTGCGTGAGGTGCTGACGCCGCTCGGCTTTATCTTGCTCAGTGCCGCCGACGGCCCAGGCTGTCTTGCGCTGGCGCAGCATTGCCGGCCCGACCTGTTCCTGCTCGACATCTCGATGCCGGGCATGGACGGCTGGACCGTGGCGGAACAGCTGCGCGCCGACGGCCACCACCAGGCGCGCATCCTGATGGTGTCGGCGAGCGCGCTGGAGGCGCACGGCGCACCGCTCGCACAGCCTTTCCACGACGGCTATCTGATGAAGCCGATCGACATCCCGCGGCTGCTGGAAACCATTCGCCAACTGCTCAAGATCGAATGGCAATACGGCTCCGACGAGATCGTCGTGCCGCTGTGGCGGCCGGACAGCGGCTCGCGGCCGCCGGTCAGACATATCGAGGCGCTGATCGGGCTCGGCCAGATCGGCTACGTCAAGGCGATTCAGCTGAAGCTGGACGAGATCGGCAGCGAGCATCCTGAGCATGCCGACTTCGTCGCGGAGATGCGATCGCTGGTCGACCGCTTCGATCTCGACCAGTACATGGCAACATTGAAAACACTGCATGCTTATGAGCATTGAGCCGAAAAAGCGCGACGTCGCGCTCGTTGTCGACGACTCTCCCGAGACGCTGCGGCTGCTGACCGACGCACTCGACGGCGCCGGGATGACGGTGATGGTGGCGCTCGACGGCGCGAGCGCACTGCGCATCGTCGACCAGATCACACCCGACATCGTGCTGCTCGACGCCGTGATGCCCGGGCTGGACGGCTTCGAAACCTGCCGGCGGCTCAAGCGCGACGCAGGCCTTGCCAATGTCCCCGTGATCTTCATGACGGGCCTCGCCGAGACCGAGCACATCGTGCGCGGGCTGGAAGCCGGCGGCGTCGACTATGTGACGAAACCGATCGTGATCGAGGAGATGCTGGCGCGCATCCGCGTCCATCTCGGCAATGCGCGGCTGACCCAGAGCGCGCGCACTGCGCTCGACGTCTCCGGCCGTTTCCTGTTCGCGGTCAACCGCCAGGGCCACATCCTGTGGGCGACGCCGCAGGCACAGAAGCTGCTGGCCGATCATCACGGCGCGCAGGCCGACGACTTCGTCCTGCCGCCGTCGCTGCTGCAATGGCTGGAACAGACGAAGGGCAAGGGCAGCGCGAAGTCACAAGCCGCTTCCCTGCCTGACAATCCGCAACTCCGCTTCTATTACATGGGCGAGACCGCGCCGAACGAGTTCCTGCTGCGGCTCTCCAAGGAATCCGGCACCGCGCTGCCGCCGGAGTTCACCAGCGAGCTCGGCCTCACCACCCGCGAAGGCGAGGTGCTGGCCTGGCTCAGCAAGGGCAAGACCAATCGCGATATCGCACAGATTTTGGGCTTGAGCCCGCGCACCGTCGACAAGCATCTGGAGCAGATTTACGCCAAGCTGGGTGTGGAGAACCGCACAGCCGCGGCGGCGATTGCCACCAATGCGACGCGAAGGAATTCGTAGCCGTACCTGCGGATGTATTGAGACGCCGCTTACTCAACAGGCGGTGTCGTCCCGGCGAAGGCCGGGACCCATACCGCGTGATTTCTCGATTTTGGGCGACAGCAATACCAAACCACGAGCCTTCGCCAAACTACTCCCTGGGGTTATGGGTCCCGGCCTTCGCCGGGACGACAGCGGAATATGTGGCGACGCCAGGCCCCCTCACCCATACACAAATGCCTTGTCATCCAGATCCGTCTTCGGGATCTCGTCCTTCTCGGTCCAGTAGTCCTGGCTGTGCTGCCATTCCGGCTTGTCGCCGCGCTTGGGCAGCAGGTTCATGTCGCGCATGATATAGCCGGGGTTGAAGTTTTCCGGATCGATCCAGGGCAGGATCGGCATGTTGTGGTCTTCGGCGCGCAAGCTCACCTCGACCTTCTTGCTGCCCTTCTCCTTCATGTGGCCGAGCAGCCGGCAGACAAAGTCCGCAACAAGATCCACGCGCAGCGTCCAGCTGGCGCGGAAATAGCCGAACACCCAGACCATGTTCGGCACGCCCGTGAACATCATGCCGCGATAGGTCACGGTGTCGCCGAACGCGAGCGGCTTGCCGTCGATCTCGAAGGCGATGTCGCCGAGCGCCGACAGGTTGAAGCCGGTCGCGGTGACGATGACGTCGGCCTCCAGCAGCTTGCCGGATTTGAGCTGGATGCCGTTCTCGACGAAGCATTCGATCTCGTCGGTGACGACCGAGGCCTTGCCGCTGGCAATGCCCTTGAACAGATCGGAATCGGGCACGAAGGCGATGCGCTGCCGCCACGGGCGATAGCTCGGCGTGAAATGCGTCTCGACGTCGTAGTCCGGGCCGAGGACAGCGCTGATCTGGCCGATCAACTCCTTCTTCACCTGTTCCGGCTTGGACAAACAGAGCTTTGTGAACGCATCCTGCTCGAACAAAATCTTGCGGCGGACGATCTCGTGGATCCAGGCCTCGTCGACTTGGAGCCGGCGCAGTTCCTCGGCGATCTCGATGGCGTTGCGGCCCAGGCGGAAATAGGTCGGCGAGCGCTGCAGCATGGTGACATGCGCGCATGTGTCCGCGATGTTCGGCACCAGCGTCGCAGCGGTCGCGCCCGAGCCGATCACGACGACCTTCTTGTCCCTAAGATCGATGTCTTCCGGCCAGGTCTGCGGATGGACAATACGTCCCTTGAAGCGGTCCGTGCCCTTCCATTCCGGCGTGTAGCCTTCGGAATGGCGATAATAGCCCTGGCACATCCAGAGGAAATTGGCGGTGAAGGTCTTTGCCTCGCCGGCGTCGGTCGTCACCGCCTCGATGGTCCAGAGATTCTGCTCGCTCGACCAGCTCGCCGAAATGATCTTGTGCTTGTAGCGGATGTGGCGGGCGATATCGTTGTCGTCGATCACCTCGTTCATGTAAGCGAGGATTTCCTCGGCGGTTGCGATCGGCGGCCCGACCCAGGGCTTGAAGCTATAGCCGAAGGTGTGAAGATCGCTGTCCGAGCGAATGCCGGGATAGCGATGCGTGCTCCAGGTGCCGCCGAATGTCGCCTGCGTTTCCAGAATGACGTAGCTCGTGCCCGGAAGCTGCTTGGTGACGTGATAAGCGCTGCCGATGCCGGAGATGCCGGCGCCGACGATCAGCACGTCGAAATGTTCTGAAGCCTGTTTGGCCGTGGCGTGAGTGCGAACAGCGACATTCATTGTTGCTTCTATGCCTTGTCTTTTTCAGGCCGCCTTTGACTGGCGACGCGTTTCCTCCGCGACGGCATGGTTGCCGACCGCGCTTCCTCTGCAAAATGACATAGATCAGGTCGCGATCAAACTACAACGCCGCGCCCCAGCTCCGCGCCGTCTGCAATATCCAGTCGCGATAGAGCGTCAGTGGCGTGACCCCCGTCAATCCGCCACATCCGGCGGTACCATTTGGCCCCGTCGACCAGCTGATGACGCCGACGAGCACGGCGCCATTGGGCTTGTCCTCGAACACGGGGCCGCCGGAATCGCCGGTGCAGGCGCCGATTCCCTCGCGAACACCGTTGGTTACCGGATCGACCAGGCGGATCTGGAACGTGCCGGGCTGGCCTGTGGCGGCGAGACTGGCAACGCGCGTCGTGCCGCCGCTCTTGCCATCGCCGCGCACGGTGACGCCGATACCGGCAATCGTGAAACGGCCGCCGACCTGGATTGGAATATTCGGCATACCGACCGACACCGTCGATTTTCCCTTCAGTGGAATTTCCAGTTGCAGCAATGCCACGTCGGCCGTGGCGCGATGCGCCTGCATCGCCTGCATATTGAAGCCGGGATGGATCGCGACAGTGCGCACGTTCAGCAGCTGTGGCGCGCCGTCGACGCTGCGATCGACGATCTTGTAGTCGGCGCCGGGTTGTACGCAGTGCGCGACGGTGAGCACCAGTTTCGGTGCGATCAGGCTGCCGGTGCAGAAATTGCCGCGCGAGCCCACGATGGTGACGACGGCGCGCGCGACACCATCCGTCTGCGGCGTGCCGCCGCCGACGATGGCATGAGCGGGCGTGGCGAGCGGCAGCGCGGACACGATGAGAGTAGCGAGCTTCTTCATGGGAACACGCTCGAGCGTCGGCAGGACTGGCCCTTGCGGATAGCGCATGCTAGCCCTCTTGGAAAGGAATTGACGAGGGCAGGATAGTGGCGATCGAGGCTGTGATCTTTGATTTTGGCGGCGTGTTGACGAGCTCGCCGTTCGAGGCGTTTTCGCGGTTCGAGCAGGAGCGCGGCCTGCCCGTCGACATCATCCGGCGCACCAACGCCGCCAATCACCTTGAAAACGCCTGGGCGAAGTTCGAACGCGCCGAAGTCGATATCGATGCCTTCGACAAGCTGTTCGCCGAGGAATCGCGCGCGCTCGGTGCGGAAGTGCGCGGGCGCGACGTGCTGCCTCTGCTCCAGGGCGATCTGCGCCCTGAGATGGTCGAAGCGTTGAAGCGCATCAAGACGCGATTCAAGACCGGCTGCATCACAAACAACCTTCCGGCCAACGCCATCGGCAGCATGACCGGGCGCTCGCTCTACGTCGCCGAGGTCATGGTGCTGTTCGACCACGTCATCGAATCCGCCAAGATTGGCCTGCGCAAGCCCGACCCGCGCATTTACCAGCTCATGGTCCAGACGCTGAAGGTCGATCCGAAGAAGTGCGTTTATCTGGACGACCTCGGCGTCAATTTGAAGCCCGCGCGCGAGATGGGCATGACCACGATCAAGGTCACCAGTGGCGCGCAGGCGATCGCCGAGCTCGAGGCGGCGACGGGGTTGAAGCTGGGGTAGTCCATCCCGGTCATTGCGAGCGCAGCGAAGCAATCCAGACTGCCTCCGCGGGTAAAGACTCTGGATTGCTTCGCTTCGCTAGCAATGACGAGATCGGGGCAACGTTCTTCGCCAAACGCCCTACTCGGCCGCAGCAACAATCCGTTCAGGAAATGCGGCCGCAAGCGAGGCACGATCCGGCTTCAGCACGCCGCGTTCCGTGATGAGACCGGTGACGAGGCGCGCCGGGGTCACATCGAATGCATAGTTCGCGACCGGCGAGCCCTCCGGCACGATACGCACCGTTTCCAATCGGCCATCGGCCGTGCGGCCGGTCATGTCGGTAACCTCCGTGCCGCTGCGCTGCTCGATCGGAATGTCGCGAATGCCGTCATCGACCGCGAAGTCGATCGTCGGCGACGGCAGCGCGACGTAAAACGGCACGTTGTTGTCATGCGCGGCGAGCGCCTTCAGATAGGTGCCGATCTTGTTACAGACATCGCCGTTGGCGGCGACGCGGTCGGTGCCGACAATGGCGAGATCGACCATGCCATGCTGCATCAGATGCCCGCCGGTGTTGTCGGGGATCACCGTGTGCGGCACGCCATGATGACCGAGCTCCCAGGCGGTGAGCGAAGCGCCCTGGTTGCGCGGCCGGGTCTCGTCGACCCAGACATGGATCTTGATGCCGCGCTCATGCGCAAGATAGATCGGCGCGGTCGCGGTCCCCCAGTCGACGGTGGCGAGCCAGCCGGCGTTGCAATGGGTCAGGACGTTGAGCGTCTCGCCCGGCTTCTTCTTCGCGACGATCGCCTCGATCAGCGCGAGGCCATTGCTGGCAATGCCGCGGTTGATCTCGACGTCCTGCTCGACGATCTCGTCGGCGCGGGCGTACGCCGCTTCGGCCCGTTCGACCGGATCGATCGGTGTGAGCGTCGCACGCATCTCGTCCAGCGCCCATTTCAGATTGATCGCGGTCGGCCGCGCCACGACCAGCGTCTCGTAGGCGCGCTTGAGGCCGGCATCGGACGCATCCTCGCGCATCGCGAGCGCCATGCCGTAAGCCGCCGTCGCGCCGATCAGCGGCGCGCCACGCACCAGCATGTCGCGGATCGCAACGGCCGCGTCTTCGCACGAGGTCAGCTTTGCAACGATGAATTCATGCGGCAGCCGGCGCTGGTCGATCGCGCCGACCGACCAGCCGTCGCGCTCGCGCCAGATGCTTCGGAAATGCTTACCGTCGACCTTCATGGGATTCTGCCTTTCGTCTCAACCGCGCAGGATGCGTCCCGCCACCGCATCGAGCTTCTTCAGAAGCTCGGGATCGCGCGCCTCTGGCGCGGTGATCAGCGCGGTGTCGAGCGCACGGTCCGAACCGATCGGGCACGGCTCGTGCTCGCGCGGAAAATCTTTGGCCAGCCGCGCCACCAGCGCCTTGGCCTTGTCGGCGTTGGAGGTCAGCACGCGGATGATGTCCTGCACGGTGACCGCGTCATGATCGGGATGCCAGCAATCGAAATCGGTCACCATCGCGACGGTCGCGTAGCAAATCTCGGCCTCGCGGGCGAGCTTTGCTTCGGGCATGTTGGTCATGCCGATCACGGAATAGCCCAGCGTCTTGTAGGTCATGCTCTCCGCGTAGGTGGAGAATTGTGGCCCCTCCATGCAGACATAGGTGCCGCTGCGGGCGATCGCGATGCCCTCGGCCTCGGCGGCCGCCGCCAGATGGATGCGCAGCCGCGGCGAGACCGGATGCGCCATCGAGACATGCGCAACGCAGCCCTTGCCGAAGAACGAGCTCTCGCGCTTGTGCGTGCGGTCGACGAATTGGTCGACGAGAACGAAGGTACCGGGCGGCATCTCCTCCTTGAAGGAACCGCAGGCCGACAGCGAGATCAGGTCGGTGACGCCGGCGCGCTTCAGCACGTCGATATTGGCGCGATAGTTGATGTCGGAGGGCGACAGGCGATGCCCCTTGTCATGGCGCGGCAGGAATACGATCGGCAGGCCCGCGATGGTGCCGCGGCGCACGGGCGCCGACGGCTCGCCCCAGGGGCTCTTGATCACCTCTTCGTGCGCACCCTCGAGTCCCGGCAAATCGTAGATGCCGGAGCCGCCGATGATGCCCAATACCGCCTGCGTCATGCCTGCTCCACCCTGTGCGCCACGTGCGACATGGTTAAGCTATGCCAGTTTTGCGGCGGTTTTGGAACGGGGATGGGGCGGCCGGACTATGAAGGGCGGCGGCGCGGGCCTCACACTCAATGTCGTCCCGGCCTAGTGCGCAATTGCGCACGGGGGGCTAGGACCCATAACCCCAGTCAGAAATTTGGTGAAGACTCGTCGTTCGGGACTGCGACCATCCGCAGCCGATAGATTCCGCGGTATGGGACCCGGCGTTCGCCGGGACGACACCGGTCGTTTTAACTAAGCCGCGGTCGCTGGCTGCAGCTGGGTCGCGACCATGCGTTCCAGTGTCTCGACGGACTGGAAATTCTCCGGCGTGATCTCGGTTTGAGGGATGGTGAAGTCGAACTCGGCTTCGACGCCCAGCATCAGATTGACCATGTCCATCGAGGTCAGGCCGGCATCGACGAGTTTCGTCGACGGCGTGACATCGGCGGTGAGCGAGTTCTGCGCGAGGATGCCCTTCACCAGCTTGGTGATGCGATTGCGCAAATCGGTATCGAAGGCCTGCATCGGCAAATTTCCATCTGTCTATAAAAGGTCGGTCGTTTGCCGGTTACGATGGGCACCACGGGCCGATCCCGCAATGGGCGGCACCATTACTTCGCGTTTCTTAGTAAACGATGACTCAGATTGTCTGGAATTCCGGCTTCTTCCAAATTCCTAACACGACACCGGGATTCTCGGCGGTGCAACCAACCGGGTCTTAACTGTTCATTCGGAATTGCGGTTCGTTTACCCTCTATTTCATCGACGAATTTGAATTAAATCCGTAGCCTCCAATCACAAGCAAAGATGGTCGGATGATCGCGAACGGCATCGCAAAATGATGCCTGCGCTCTTGAACGGCGAAACGGAGGCGGACGAGCATGAACGTGCGTGAAGCAGTCCTGACTGTCGACGAGACGCAAGCGAGCCTTCTCGAAGGTCCCTCCTTGATCGAGCGTGCGGCGCGCACCGCCACCGTGGCTGCGGCCGACGCCGACGGCGTCGATCGTGACGCCCGCTTCCCCCACAAGGCTTTCGATACCGCGCGCGAGCAGAAGCTGCTCGGCGTCATGATCCCGGTTGAGTTCGGCGGCTTTGGCGCCTCGATCTACGATGTCACCGACATCTGCTACACGCTCGGACGCGCCTGCGCCTCGACCGCGATGATCTACGCGATGCATACGACCAAGGTCGCCTGCGTGATGCGCCACGGCCACGGCATTCCCTGGATGGAAACCATGATGCGCCGGGTCGCCCGCGACCAATGGCTGCTCGCCTCCTCCACCACCGAAGGCCAGAACGGCGGCAACATCCGCGCCAGCGCGGCCGCGGTCGATCACGCCGGCGACACCGTCTCGCTGGTACGCGACGCCACCGTGATCTCCTACGGCGCCCAAGCCGACGGCCTCGTCACCATCGCCCGCCGCGCCACCGAGGCCGCGGCTTCCGACCAGGTTCTGCTGGCGCTCGCCAAGGACGACTATTCACTGAAGCAGACGCAGGGCTGGGAAACGCTCGGCATGCGCGGCACCTGCTCGACCGGCTTCGAGCTGAAGGTCGATTGCTCCGCCGACCGCGTGTTCCCGGAAGCCTACGACAAGATCCACGCCCAAACCATGACGCCATTCGCGCATCTGTGCTGGTCGTCGACCTGGGCCGGCATTGCCGCCGCCTCGGTCACGCGAGCGCAGGCTTTCGTTCGCAAGGCGGCCCGCAGCTCCGGTGGTCAAATGCCGCCGGCGGCGGCGCACTTCACCGCCGCGAGAATGTCGCTGGCCAAACTGCGCGCATTGATATCGGCCAATCTCGACGCCTTCGCCCGCGCCGAGCATGACGAGCGCGCGCTCGGCTCGCTCGACTTCCAGTCCTCGATCACGCTGTTGAAGGTGCAGGCCTCGGAGCTCGCGGTCGAGACCGTGATGCATGCGATGCGCACCGCCGGCCTCTCCGGCTACCGTAACGACGGCGAGTTCACGATGGGCCGTCATCTTCGCGACGTGCTGTCGTCGCCGATCATGATCAACAACGACCGCATTCTGGCCAACGCCGCCACCTCGACCCTGATGAGCGGCGTGCCGACGAGCCTTCGTGACTAACGAAAACATTTGCAGATAACAGGAAGTCGAACATGAACATTGCTGTTCTCCCCAATTCGCCCGAGACCGCGCCGCAGATCGTCGATCCGCTTGATCATCTCGCCGAAAAACTGTTCCACCGCATGGGCTCGGACGGCGTCTACGCCCGTACCGCGCTCTATGAGGGCATCGTCGAGAAGCTCGCCGCGCTGATCACCAGCAACCGCGAAGCCGGCACCGAGGTGATGCGGTTCCCGCCGGTGATGAGCCGTGCCCAGCTGGAAAAATCCGGCTACCTCAAGAGCTTTCCGAACCTGCTCGGCTGCGTCTGCGGCCTGCATGGCACCGAACGCGAGATCAACGCCGCGGTGAGCCGTTTCGATGCCGGAGGCGACTGGACCTCGTCGCTGTCGCCGGCCGACCTCGTGCTGTCGCCCGCTGCCTGCTATCCCGTCTATCCGATCGCGGCGAGCCGCGGACCTTTGCCGAAGGGCGGCCTGCGCTTCGACGTCGCGGCCGACTGTTTCCGCCGCGAGCCGTCAAGGCATCTCGACCGGCTGCAATCGTTCCGCATGCGCGAATATGTCTGCATCGGCACGCCCGATGACGTCGCCGATTTCCGCGAGCGCTGGATGGTGCGCGCGCAGGCGATCGCGACCGATCTCGGCCTGACCTTCCGCGTCGACTATGCCAGCGACCCCTTCTTCGGTCGCGTCGGCCAGATAAAGGCGGTGAGCCAGAAACAGCAGCAGCTCAAGTTCGAGCTGCTGATCCCGCTGCGTTCGGAAGAGCAGCCGACCGCCTGCATGAGCTTCAACTATCATCGCGAACATTTCGGCACGACCTGGGGCATTCAGGACGCCAACGGCGAGCCCGCGCACACCGGCTGCGTTGCCTTCGGCATGGATCGCCTGGCCGTCGCGATGTTCCACACCCACGGCACCGATCTCTCCGCGTGGCCCGCAAAGGTGCGGGACATTCTGGGCATGCAGCCGCTAACTCCGGCTGACGCCCACGGCGAAGGCTGGCGCTAAGGTAAGAGGCCGATCATTACCACGGGTAAGACGAGCGTGATCCACACCAAGGTCCGATGCCGCGAGATCACCGAAGCCGACGTCGATGCGGTCGCGGACCTGTTGACGCGCGGCTTCGTCGGCCGCTCGCGCAATTACTGGATCCAGGGCCTGCGACGGCAGGCCTTCCGGCCGGTGCCGGAGGGCTATCCGCGCTTCGGCTACATGCTCGACAATGACGGCACCCCTGTCGGCGTGCTGCTGCTGATCTACACGACGCGTAAGGATGGCGAGGAGACCGCCATCCACTGCAACCTGTCGAGCTGGTACGTCGAGCCGGCCTATCGCAATTACGCGCCGCTGCTGACCAAGATCGCGCAGCGGCACAAGCACGTGACCTATCTCAACATCAGCCCGGCCGTCTGGACCTGGCCGATCATCGAGACGCAGGGCTTTCGCGCCTATTGCCGCGGCCTGTTCTTCTCGGTGCCGGCGCTGTCGCGCGCCCCGCGCTGGAGCAAGATCGAGGTCATCTCGCAGCATACCAAGCAGATCGAAGGGCTCTCCGACGAAGAGACCGAGCTGCTGACGCGGCACGCGCGCTACAATTGCCTCAGCCTGGTCTGCCGTACGCCGAAGGGCGTCTTCCCCTTCATTCTGCAACCGGTGCGCATCCGCCGCGGGTTCATCGCACCGCCGGCGATGCAGCTGATCTACTGCCGCAGCGCTGCCGAATACGCCGCCTGCGCCGGCCGCATCGGCCGGCTGCTGTTGCGGCTCGGCAAGGTCTCGGTGATCGTCGATTCCAACGAGCCCGTCCCCGGCCTTGTCGGTATCTATACCGAGCGGCGCGGCCGCAAATATTTCAAGGGCCCGCACCGCCCGCGGCTGGCCGACCTCACGGATACGGAACTGGTGCTCTACGGGCCGTAGTTCTTTGCACGCGCTCGGCCTGCACTCTTCGTATCGCCGGTCACCCTCCGTAAACTACGGCGCTTAAGGGAATTTTCCCGCCTCTTCGCTACGCTCAGTGGCTGAATTACGTTGCGTTAAGTCTATTGCCACCGAGATCCACTGGTCCCATGACGTCGACCCGCGACAACAAGCTCGGTGAACGCCGCGAGCAAGGCCAGGACGGCCTGCTCGCACTGAGCCAGCTTGCGCTCGACGGCATGGAACAGGGCGTCTGCGTTTACGACGCCGACAACCGGATCGTGCTGGTCAACCGCCGCTATATCGAGCTGTTCGACATGTCGGCCGACATCGTCCGACTCGGAACGCGCTACCGCGACGTGCTCGCCCACAGCGTGGCGCTCGGCAACATCCCGGCGAGCGAGCTCGACGCACTCTACGCTGCGCGGATCGCATTGATCGCGGCCGGCAAGCCATTCCGTACCCGGCAGACACTCGCGAGCGGCCTTGTCATCACGCTCGAGCTGAAGCCGCTTCCCGGCGGAGGCTGGATGACGATCTGCGACGATGTCAGCCGCCTCGCGCGGCTCGAGACCGAGCTGCAACTTCAGACCGAGCGCAGCCAGCACGCCCTCGCCCACATGTCGCACGGCCTCATCATGTATGATGCTGACAGCCGCGTGGTCGTCTGCAACGAGCGCTTCCTGCAATTCTACAACCTCGACCCCAGGATCGTGAGACCGGGCGTCTCGCACAGCACGGCCATCGAGCACTGGCTGTCGCGCGGTAACAAGGCGGACATGTCCGGCGACGAGTTCCGCGATACCCGGATGAACGACGTCCAGACCAGGAGCCCAAAGACCGTTCTCGTGACGCGCTATGACGGCCGCAGGGTACAGGCCATCTCCCGGTTCATGCCCGACGGCGGCTGGGTCACGGTGCATGAGGACGTCACCGAGCGGCTGCAGCACGAAGAGACGCTGAAGCAGCAGAATCTCATGCTGGATGCCGCGCTCGAAAACATGGCGCATGGCCTCGCGTTCTACGACAGCGACATGCGCCTGCGCATTTGCAATTCCACCTATCAGCAGATCTACCGGCTGTCGCCGGAGGAGAGCAGGCCCGGCTCGCATCTCGCCGAGCTGATCGAGCGCTCGATGGCGAACGGCGCCTTCGCCTCCGAATACAGCCCGCAGCAGATCCTGGAAGCCGCCCGCATCCGGATCGCAAACCGCGACACCTCGCCGATGCGGCGGAGCATGACCAACGACACTGTGATCTCGGTGCGCTATTGCGCGCTGCCCGAGGGCGGCTTCGTCGCCACCTATGAGGACATCACCGAGCGCGAACGCGCGGTCGAGGAGCTGAGTGAGCAGTATCGCCGCTTCGACGCAGCGCTGAACAACATGAGCCAGGGCCTGTGCATGCTCGATGCGAGCCTGCACGTGATCGTCTGCAACCGCCGCTACATCGAGATGTACGGCCTATCGCCCGACATCGTGAAGCCAGGCGTCTCGATGCGCGAGATCATGGAGCACAGCTGCGATCTCGGCATCCATCCGAACACGACCGCCGCCAAGATCTATGCCGACTATGTCGAGCGGCTGCGCGAGGGCGAGCACACGCTGCACCGCCATTTGAGCGACGGCCGCATCATCAAGCTCAACCACAAGCGGATGGAGCATGGTGGCTGGGTCGTCACCTATGAGGACGTTACCGAGCGTCACAAGGCCCAGGCCCGGGTCGCGCACATGGCGCGGCACGACTCCCTGACCGACTTGCCCAACCGCACGCTGTTCCGCGAGAAGATGGGCGAGGGATTGAACCAGGTCGCGATCGCCGGCGGCGCCATGGCCGTGCTGTGCTTCGACCTCGACAATTTCAAGACCGTCAATGACCGGCTCGGCCACGCCGCCGGCGACCGGTTGCTGCGCTGGGTCGCGTCGCGGCTGAAGGAGAATGTCGGCGAGCACGACACCGTCGCACGTCTCGGCGGCGACGAGTTCGCCGTGCTCCAGCGCGGACCGCAGCCGCAATCGGCGGAGCGGCTTGCACGACGCCTGGTCGAGATCATCGGTCACCCGCCGCCGCTGGAGAGCCAGTCGATCCATGTCGGCGTCTCCGTCGGCATCGCGATCGCGCCCGACCACGGCCTCGATGCCGACGAGCTGATGAAATGCGCCGATCTCGCGCTGTACCAGGCCAAGGCCAAGGGACGCGGCGCCTATCAGCTGTTCGAGCCCGAAATGGAAGAAGAGGCGCGCAGCCGGCACGCGCTGGAACATGACCTGCGCAGCGCGCTGGGAGCGAGCGAATTCCATCTGGTGTTCCAGCCGCAGGTGCGGCTCGACACCACCGAGCTGACCGGCTTCGAGGCGCTGCTGCGCTGGAAGCATCCGTCGCGCGGCTTCGTCTCGCCGGCCGAGTTCATTCCGATCGCCGAAGAGAACGGGTTGATCGTTCCGATCGGCGAATGGGTGCTGCGCACAGCCTGTGCCACAGCGGCCTCATGGCCGGATGTCACCGTCGCGGTCAATTTGTCGCCGGTGCAGTTCCGCTCGCGCGGACTGGTGGCGATGGTGACGAGCGCGCTTGCGGAAGCCGGCCTGCCGCCGCAGCGACTCGAGCTCGAGGTCACCGAGACGGCGCTGCTCGATGACAGCGAGGCGACGATCGAGATCCTGCACCAGCTCCGCGCCCTCGGCGTGCGGGTCAGCCTCGACGATTTCGGCGTCGGCTATTCTTCGCTGAGCTATTTGCGCAAATTTCCGTTCGACCGCATCAAGATCGACCGCTCCTTCGTCGGCACGCTCGGCGAGAGCCCCGAGAGCGTTGCCATCGTCCGCACCATCGCAAGCCTCGGTTCCGTGCTCGGCGTCGAGACCACGGCGGAAGGCGTCGAGACGGTGGAGCAGCTCGAATTCGTCCGCGAATGCGGCTGCACCGCGGTGCAAGGCTATTATTTCGGCAGGCCATGCCCTGCGGCGGAGGTGGAGCGCGCCATCGAGCGGCTGAACGCAGTCCGCCGCGTGGCTTGATCAGTCCTCGCCGGTTCCTTCGAGCCGATCGCGCAGGGCGCCGATCACGCGGTGAGCCGTCTCGATCTCCCTGACCGACAATCCATCCGACAGGCCATTGACCCACGGGACCTGCAAGCGGCCGGCGGCATCGTAGATCTGCCGGCCCTTGTCGGTGAGCACCACAAGCTGCGCCCGACGATGATGCGGGTTGGTCTCGAACACGACGAGGCCATCCCGTTCGAGGTCGTTGACGATACGCTGCACGTTCTGGCGATTGGCGCCGAGATTTCGCGCCAGCCAGGCCACCGGCTCGGGGCGCTCGGCATCGACGATCGCCCCCAGGATCTGCCAGCGCGCGCTGGTGAGGCCGAGCGACGCCACCAGCCGGTCACCGGCCGTCAGAAGCAGGCCGTTGGCCCGGAACAGGTCGAGGATGAGGCCGGTCAGGGCCTCGCCCGCCGCGGTTCGCTTGGTTCTGCTCATTCGAAACGATCATTCCTTATTGACATTATCATGTCAAATATCTATGTCATACCTTGTCGGATTGACATGATGATACCAAATTGCACGGAGTGATGTCATGCCCCAGATGCGCCCGCTCGACCCGAGCTTCCCGATCGACCGCCAGATCGCGCTCGACGCCGGCCCCGTGGTGCTGGTGAACCTGTTCACGCTCGATGCGGCCGACGAGCACAGCTTCCTGACGAGCTGGCAGGACGATGCCGCCTTCATGAAGCGGCAGCCGGGCTTCATCTCAACCCAGCTGCACCGCGCCATCGGCGACAGTCCGACCTATCTCAACTACGCGGTATGGGAATCCAACGCGCATTTCCGTGCGGCATTCACGCATCCCGAATTCCGCGCGAAGATTGCGGTCTATCCCGCTTCCGCCGTCGCGAGCCCGCATCTGTTTCAGAAGGTCGCGGTGCCCGGCATTTGCGTGACGTAGCAGCGCGTCACCCGCTCCGCTGTCATGCCCCGGCTTGACCGGGGCATCCAGTACGCCGCGGCAATAGTTGGTGCACACAACTCCTGCCGCGGAGTACTCGATCGCCCGCCTTCGCGGGCGATGACAGCCAGCATGTGGATAGCGAGCGCTTGCCGCAAACCCGTCATCACTGAGCGATGCGAGGACGCAGTTTACCCCGCTGCGGGCAGCACGCT
This sequence comes from Bradyrhizobium ganzhouense, assembly GCF_049949285.1. NCBI lineage: Bacteria > Pseudomonadati > Pseudomonadota > Alphaproteobacteria > Hyphomicrobiales > Nitrobacteraceae > Bradyrhizobium > Bradyrhizobium ganzhouense. The sequence goes on along the minus strand of NZ_CP181318.1, from coordinate 653,545 downwards.
ATCCGGCGGCGCGCCCCACGGGCGATCGGTTGACGCCAGCGCGATCAGGCGGCCCTGGATATAGTCGCAGCCCCAGTCGCGCAGCATGTTGGCGGCCTCCTCGTCCTGCACCCATTCGGCGACGGTCTTGATGTCGAGGCGGCGGGCGAGGTCGATCAAGGTCTGCACGAAGGCGCGGTCGTCGGCGGAATGCGTAATGTTCTGTACGAACGCGCCGTCGATCTTGACGATATCCACGCCGAGCTTGCGCAAATTGCGGAACGAGGTGTAGCCGGCGCCGAAATCGTCGATCGCTATCCTGCTGCCGAAATTCTTGAGGCGGCCGACGAAGGCGCGGACGTCGTCGATGTCCTGGATCGCGACCGTCTCGGTGATCTCGACGATCAGCCGCTCGGCGACGCCGGGATGGGCGCGCATCAGCGATTCGATTCCGGCCCACCAGTCGGGATCCATCGTGGTATCCGGCGAGATGTTGAGGCTGAGGCGGATGTCGGGCGCGGCCGCGAGCTCGGCAACCACGAGCTCGAGCACGCGGTGATCGACCAGGCGGATGAGGCCGAGCCGTTCGGCGACCGGCACGATGTCGGGCGCGAGCAGCACCTGTCCGTCACCCTGGTCCATCCGCACCAGGCATTCGTGGAACGCGCCCTCGCGCGTGGCAGCCGATACCACCGGCTCATAAGCGAGCTTGATGCGGCGCTCGTTGAGCGCGGTGACGATCTCGTCGGTGACGCGAATGTTGACGCGGCGCTGCGCGTCGCGCTCGGCATTCGGACGCCAGGCGGCGAACGAGCCGGCGCGGCGGCGCTTGGCGGCATCCAGCGTCTCGTGGGCGCGGTTGATAGCCTCGTCGGTATTGCGGGCATAGCGCGGCAGGCTGACCGCACCGATCGAGACGGTGACCGAGACCGGGCCGGATTTGGTCGGCACCACCTCATCCCGGACGCCGGCGAGAAAGCGTTCCGCGGCGACGTTCATGTCGTCGACGGAGCAGTTCTTCAGGATGAGGCCGAACTTGTTGCCGGAGAAGCGGCCGAGCACGTCACCACCGCGCAAGCGCACGCGAATGCGCTTGGCGACGTCGAGGATCACGGCATCGGCGACGTCGAAGCCGAAGGCGTCGTTGACCCGGGCAAGATGATCGATGCCGACCAGCAGGAAGGCTGCGGTCGAGCGGAAGCGGCTCGTCTCCTCGATTGCCTCGGCCAGCGCCGCGATCAGGTGAGATCGGTTGAACTCGCCGGTCAGGGGATCGAGCCGGGCAAGCTTGGTCAGCTCCTCGTCACGGGCGTGCTGCTCATTGTTGATGCGGACGGAGCCGATGGCGCGCATTGGACGGCCGTCGGCACCGGCGAACCAGCGGCCGGTCTCCTCGATCCAGGCCACGGGATCGGAGGCGCTCATGCGCACGCCATATTCGACCCGGTAGGGCGTGCCGTCGGTGCCATGTACGGCGGATGTCTGCGCCAGCGCCGCGCTCCGCAGCGTCTGCACGGGCTCGATCAGCTTGGCGAACTCGGCGCCGGTCGCGAGGCGCTCGAGGGGAATGCCGGGGAAGATGACACCGGCCTGCTCGCCCCAGACGATGGCGTCGCTGGCGAGATCCCAGACGAATACGGCCTGGCCGAGAGCGGCCAGGATTTCGGAGGCTTGCGGCAATGCTGGGGTCAAAAGCGCCTCGTTTCGGGACAGCGGGGAGTCCTGAGCCGGCACAGAATACGGCCAGATTCGTCTCCGACCCTAGGCCAAGTTCATAAACAATTTGGAAACCACGTTTTCGGGCGCCTTGGAACAGAATAGGCTCGGCCGGCATAGGCCTTGCGAGACCATCACATGCACCGGCGCGAGCGTCCCAAAACGCGCCAGTTCAACCGGATTAGCGGTGTTGCGATGGCGAACGTGGACCAGATCGAAGAGGCAACGCGGGAAGCGAGTACCGCGCTGGTACCGCTGACGCCCGTTTTGCAGTTGGTCCGCAAGGTGCCGCTGACGCGCCCCGATCCGAGCTTCGTCACCCAGCTGATCGCCAATGCCGAGCATCTGCCCCAAGCAAACCGGCTGCGCCGCGGCTCGTCCGAGGACGCGCGCATGGCCTATGGCGGCAAAGGCCCGCTTCCCAGCGTGACCGCACGCACGCGCCAGATGGCGTAGCGCCGATCAGCGCAGCGACCTTTCACCTCGCCCCGCTTGCGGGGAGAGGGAGCGCACCGGCATTGCGGCAAGATCAGCGCGGCTCTTCGGGCGAGGACGGCGTGCCGTTGCCCGGCTGCAAATGCGGCGAGGGAATTTCCGGCGACGGTATGATGCCCGGCTTCGGCGCGGGATGATCCATCAAAACGGATTCGGCAACCGATTGTGCCGAAGGTGCGGGCGGCTCAGGCTGCGGTGCGGGCGTGGGATCGAGCTTCGGCTCGAACACCGTTGCTTGTGCCGGCGCCTCGGCCTGACGCTTCGCCTTGCGCGGCACCGCCACGGTCTCTGCGGCAACATAGGTGATGCGGCGGCGTGCGCGTTGGGCGATGCCGCCGAGGAAATCGGCCATCGCCAGCAGCACCAGCAGGAAATAAGTGGAGTTGCCGAATTTGGGCCACATCACGAATTCGGCCGCGGCCGCGCCGAACAGGATCAGCGACAGCAGATGATCCATCAGGAATTTCGCGCCGGGCCGCGCGCCCTTGACCACTTCGAGCAGCAGCAGCAGCACGCCGAGCGCCAGCAGGAGGTCGGCGAGCGTCACCGGCCAGGTCTCGCCGGTAATCATCGGCACCTTGAACAGCACGTCCGAGAAGGACACGCTGGGCATCAGGAAGGCAATGATGTTGTAGACCGCGAGCGGAATCAGAAGCAGCGGGAAACCGACCATCGGCAAAGCGCCTTCTCGATCAATATGTCCGGGCAAGACAATGCGACGGCGAAGCATCTGCTCCGCCGCCGTCACCGTCATATCTCATGGATTGGCCGAAATCAGGCAGGTCACGCTATCCTGATTGAGGATAACCCTGCCTGAGAAGAGTCTTTAGGACTCTTTCTTCTTCAGGACCTGACGGCCCTTGTACATGCCGGTCTTGAGGTCGAGATGGTGCGGACGACGGAGCTCACCGGAGTCCTTGTCTTCCACATAGGTCGGCTTCTTGATGGCGTCCGCCGAGCGGCGCATGCCACGGCGCGACGGCGAGGTTTTTCTTCTCGGAACGGCCATTTCAATATCCTCTAGGGATTGGTGTCATCAGGGCATCGTCCGCGAGGAGACGGCTCAGCACCCAAACGGGGCGAGCGAAATGCCGATCAAGGCCGGGCTTATAGAGGAAGGCTGGCCGTAAAGCTAGGCTCTTGGGCCGGAAAATCCGCCCGAAAAGGGCCCGAAATCAGCGATTTTCCCGCCAGCAGGTCAAAAGCGAGGAGGCCTGCCCCCTGGCCACATAGGTCCCGGCCAGCCGCCGGACACCCGGCCCCGGGGTCCTGGCGCTGCGTTTGACTGGATTCGGCAGGATCGAGGCCAGAAGGGCCGCCTCCCGGGGGGAGAGGTTGGCCGCCGACTTGCCGAAGGCGTAGGCGCTGCCTGTCTCGACCCCAAACTGGCCCTGCGGGCCGAACTCGGCGATGTTGAGGTAAATTTCCAGGATCCGGTGCTTGGGCAGGACGAAATCGATCCAGAGCGCCAGCGGGAATTCCAGCGCCTTGCGGACAAAATCCCGCCCTTGCCAGAGGAACAGGTTTTTCGCCACCTGCTGGGTGATGGTGGAGGCGCCGCGGAAGGCGGTGCCGTCCTCCCTGGCATCGTCGATGGCCTCGCGCAGCGCGCCCCAGTCGATGCCGTGGTGCTTGCAGAAATGGGCGTCCTCGGCCGCCACTACCGAGCGCGGCAAATACGGCGACATCGCCGCCAGATCGATCCATTCCCGATGCATCGGCGCGCCCGTCAGCGAGCGCCAGACCATCAGCGTCGAAACCGGATGACCGCTGCGGTAGAACGGCGCGACCACATAGGGCGCGATGGCCACGACCGCGAGCGCCAGCAGCAGGATTTTGACGATGCGCAAATCGACCTTTCCGGCGCAAAATGAAACGCGGCTCACGGCCCGGCATTAAGTCTGTGATAATTCGGGCCTTTTCCAGCACTTTTTAGGCCTTCCAAACGATTGACTGGGACCGGCTCATAAAGGATTGTCCCGCCGAATTTTTGTTCTGGAGCCTTTCTTGATGACCGGCACGTCCCCGTCCGATTTCGCCAAACGCCTGGACAAGACCGCTGATGACACCGAAGCCTTGCTCGGGCGCCTCCTGTCGGACGACATCCTGCACGATGAGATCGCCCGTCCCAAGCGACTGATGGACGCAATGCGCTATTCGAGCCTGAATGGCGGCAAGCGCCTGCGGCCGTTCCTGGTGGTCGAGAGCGCGGCCGTGTTCGGTGTTCCCCGCGAAGCGGCGCTGCTGGTGGGTGCCGCACTCGAATGCATCCACTGCTATTCGCTGATCCATGACGATCTGCCGGCAATGGACAATTCGGACCTGCGCCGCGGCCGCCCCACCCTGCACAAGAAGACCGATGATGCCACGGCGATCCTCGCCGGCGACGGCCTTCTGACGATCGCCTTCGATATCGTCACCCGCGACGAGATCCATCGCGACGCCAATGTACGGCTGTTGCTGACGCGGGCGCTGGCGCGCTGCGCCGGCATCGGCGGCATGGTCGGCGGCCAGATCCTCGATCTCGCCGGTGAAGGCCGCTTTGGCGACCGAGAGCCGATCGATGTCGCGCGCATCCAGCAGATGAAGACCGGCGCGCTGCTGCGCTATGGCTGCATCGCCGGCGCGATCCTCGGCCAAGCCTCGAAGGCGGAATATCAGGCGCTCGACGATTATGGCCGCGCGCTCGGTGAAGCCTTCCAGATCGCCGACGATCTGCTCGACGTCGAAGGCGACGCGGCAGCGCTCGGCAAGCCCTCGGGCCAGGACGCCGTGCTGGGCAAGACCACCTTCGTCACCCAGCTCGGCATCGACGGCGCCAAGCAGCGCGTGCGTGATCTGCTGGCGCGCGCCGACAGCGCCGTCTCGATCTTCGGCGATCGCGCCGCCGTGCTGCAAGCCGCAGCGCGCTTCGTCGCCGAACGCAAGAACTAGTAACTCCGGGCTCCTTCACCTCTCCCGCTTGCGGGAGAGGCATAGGCCGCCTAGCGGCCGTCCTTTTAAGACGCCGAGGCGAAGCCTCGGCTATGGCGAAACGCCGGGAGAAGGCTCTCTCCTCTTGGGGGGTTCTCGATTGTGGAGACACCCTCTCCCCAACCCTCCCCCCGCAAGCGGGGGAGAGAGCGCACCTACGATGCGGCGACAACGCGAGTTGAGCGAGAGGGCTGGAGCCATCATGGCCACCGACAAAGAAGACCCCGTCCTCGCCCGCTTCCGCCAGATGTCGCGGCCGATGCGGTTGATCTACGCACGGCCGCGGACCTTCATCTCGCTCGGCGTCGGCATCCTCGTCTGCCTGCTCGTCCCCGGCTCGCACCGGCTGGTGACGCGGCTGTTGTTCGGCTGGGATGCGCTGATCGCGATCTATCTTGTGCTGGTCTACAGCATGATGCTGAGCAACGACCACCAGCACATCCGCCGTAGCGCCGCGATGCAGGACGACGGCCGTTTCGTGATCCTGCTGGTGACGGCGATCGGCGCGTTCGCCAGCATCGCCGCGATTGTCTACGAGCTAGGCACGCCGCACCGTGGCACTGTGGAGCTGACGATCGCCATCGCGACCATCGCGCTGTCCTGGGCCGCCGTGCATACGACCTTCGCGCTGCATTATGCCCATGACTATTACCGCCATCCGCCGGGCGGATTGCAGTTCCCGAGCGGCGACAAGGAAGACCACGCTGACTATTGGGACTTCGTCTATTTCTCGTTCGTGATCGGCATGACCGCGCAGGTCTCCGACGTCGGCATCACCGACAAGACCATCCGCCGCACCGCCACGGCGCACGGCATCGTGTCCTTCATCTACAACACGGCGCTGCTGGCGCTGACGGTGAACATCGCGGCGAGCGCGATCGCGACTTGATTCCCGCGGCATCGTCGCAGGAATCGGCCGCCTCAGTTGCAGACCTCGGCATTGGCATCAACGTGAGGGCCTCCGCCACCGCGATACACGAGGTGGCAGCCTTTCTGGACCGGACGGCAGAGCAGATCGTTGCAAAAAATCTGACCACCGCCACCCGAGGCGCGACCCGCGCCGGCCGCAGCGATGCCGCCCGCCGCGCCACCGGACTGACGACGCTGCCGTGCGGGCCGGTCATCGCCGTCGTCGCGCTTGGCGGTTGCAGGCTTGGTCGCCTTGCCGGCACGCTGCTTCTCGCATTCATTGTCGTCATTTAGCACATAGCCGTCACCGCAGACGATCTTGGTGCACTTGTCACCGTCGGCCTTGAACCCGTGATCGCACACCAGCGGGCAGACGCGCGACTGCTTTGACTTGACCGTGTCGAGCGCATCCGTGCTTGCGACCTTCACATCGAGCTTGGTGCCGGCATAGCGGTTGAACTGCGACAGCGACCGCTGCGCGGACGTGTTCCAGTTGCCGTCAGCCTGTCCGGAGAAACAGCCGACGCGGCCAAGCTCGGTCTGCACCGAGCGGCTGAGATCGGCCGGCGTGGTGGCCGGCGTCAGCGAAGCGACATTGGTGCCGGCAGGGCTCGCCGTGCTGGCCGGCGCGGCGGTCGGTGCCGTCGCGGCCAGATTGACGCGCTGCTGCTCGGCGGCGGCGGCCTGCTGCTGCGCCTGCTCCTTGGCCTTCTGCGCGGCAAGCTGGGCCTGCTCGGCTGCTTTCGCGTCTGCCGCAGCCTTGGCCTGGGCGTCCTTCTGCGCGCCAAGCGCGGCGAGACGGTCGCGTTCGGCGTCGGCCTGCTTCGCCTTCTCGATCGCCGCCGCATGAACCTGCTCGGCCTGGATCTTGTCGAGCTGAAGCTTGGCAAGGTTCGCATAGAAGCCGTCCGGGTGCTGGGCCAGGAAGGCTTCCCATGCCGGCTTGTTGCCGACCTGGAGCGCGAGTTCGTAGTCACGGCGCATGTCGGCCTGCGGATTGACCGCGGGTGCGGGCGCCGCTGCGGTCACGGGCGTCGCCTTCACCGGCACCAGCGGCACGTCTTCGCCGCCGAGCGAACCGTAGACGAACGGCTCCTGCTTGTTGCCGGTCGACTTGAGCACGTCGTCGCGCACGAAGCCGAAGGCGCGGCGGACATCGAGGCCCGGCGTCGTCAGATGCCTCGACAGCGCGATCGTGAACGGGCTGTTGGCGCCGTCGCCATCCTGCGCCGTGAAGCCGGCCTTGGCCGAATAGGCGATCAGCGTATTGGAGCTGGTCGGCTCGACCTGGGCCAGACCACGGCCGATGCCGCGCGAGGCGAGCGTGCGCTTCATGGTTCTGCCGAACGGATTGTCACGACACGCATCGAGGATCACCAGGCGAAGCTGCTTCGCCGGCTCGACTGCGACCAGAACGCGATCGAGCGAGAGCGCCTCGTCATAGACGTCCGTGTCGCGCTCGAGCTTGGCATCGACCGGGATCAGATAGTTGGAGCCTTCGACCTCGATGCCGTGACCGGCATAGTAGACGACCGCGATATCGGCATCGCGGGTTGAATCAGCGAATTCGCGCAGCACGCGCCGCGTGTCGAGCGCCGTCAGGTCGTGGCGGGAATCGACGATATCGAAGCCGGCATCCTTCAGCGTCTTCGCCATCACCGCACCGTCGTTGACGGGATTGGCGAGCAAGGGCGCGTGCTGATAGGCCGAGTTGGCGAGCACCAGCGCGACTCGCTTTCCGGCAAAGGCGGGACCGGCGCCGAACATCAACGCTGCAGCGAGGAGAAACGGGCAAAGCCTGAACAAATTGCGCATGACACGACATCCAAATGCTCGGGGCAGTTCACACCCTCAGGGATTAGCCTTAGCAAGATCCGCTGCCTGCGCTTGTGATGGAGGTCACGAAGACAGCGCCGCGAGATGCCGAGGACTCCCTTTTTGTTAGTCGCCCCAGAGCGTTGGCGGTTCGCTGGCAAGCGCACCCGCGCCGGGTTTTCTCAGTCGTTCCCGACGTGCCCCCGATACTGCGGCAGATTGTCCGTGATTTCGTGCCACGGCGCCTTCGAACCGACGAAAATGTGGGCGCTGGGCCGGATCGTGGGGGCATCGACCAAGGTTCCCATGGCGACATGGGCCCATTTTCCTTCGCGGACCCGCGAATAGAGCAGCGAGCCGCAGCGGGCGCAGTGCGCGTCGTGGGTGGTGTCGTCCCCGTAAATCATCCGCTGGTCCTCGCCCTTGACGAGGCGGAGCCGACTGTACGCGATGCCCGCGAACGGCTTGAAGGCGGAACCGGTGGTCCGGCGGCAGTTCGAACAGTGGCAGTTCAACGCATAGGAGAACGCATCCGCCACCTCGTAGCGGACGGCGCGGCAATAACATTCGCCGGCCAGGATGCGAGCGTTCGATGTTTCTGATCCGGTCATGACGGTGCCCTCGCACAAATAGCGGAGGACACCCATAGCGCAATTCGATGCGTGCCACTAAATTCGCGCCGCGCCATCATTCAAGGGGATGACCCATGAGCCACAATCGTTCGAGCGTCGAAGCCGTCGTGCAATCCTATTTCGACGGGCTTTACGAGGGCGACGCCGAAAAGCTCGGTGCGATCTTCCATCCGTCCGCCGACCTGCGCTGGGTGGAAAAGGGCGAGCTGCAGGTGCTGACCGTGCCCGACTGGCTCGACCGCGTGCGCAAGCGCGCCTCGGCCAAGGCGGAGGGCAAACCGCGCGAAGATTTCATCGTCACCATCGACCGCTCGGACGACAAGACCGCCTTCATCAAGGTCAAATGCCAGCTGCCTCCACGTTTTTTCACGGATTATCTGGTGGCCATGAAGCTCGCCGACGGCTGGCAGATCGTATCGAAATCCTATCGGTATGATCTGAAGGAGTGAGGCTTTCGCTGCCTGAAATCAGGCACAATCGTCTCGCATTTCTCCGTCATTGCGAGCGCAGCGAAGCAATCCAGAATCCCGCCGCGGTGACAGACTGGATTGCTTCGCTGCGCTCGCAATGACGGGCGCGGATAGTGCGTACGTCGTTGCTCTGTCACCTCCCCCCGAGAGTCCCCCATGCTGCTCGACCGCCGTTCCCTGCTCGCCTCTCTCTGCTGGATGGCCGCCTCTCCGGCTCTCGGCGCGGACGCACCGCCCGAGCTCGAATCCTATGAGCGCGAGAGCGGCGGACGGATCGGGGTCTACGCGGAGAATCTCGCCACCGGCGCAAAGCTCGCCTGGCGGGCCGACGAGCGCTTCGTGATGTGCTCGACGTTCAAGGCTTCGCTCGCGGCTTGCGTGCTGGCGCGGGTCGATCGCGGCGAGGAGAAGCTGGCTGCGATGATCCCTTATGGCAAGACCGACCTGCTGGAGTACGCGCCGGTCGCGAAGCAAAACCTGTCGGCCGGCGCGATGTCGGTCGCGGACATGTGCAAGGCGATCGTCGAGCTCAGCGACAACACCTGCGCCAATCTGCTGCTCGCGCGGATCGGCGGCCCCGCCGCACTCACCGCGTTCTGGCGATCGATCGGCGACACAACCTCGCGGCTCGACCACAACGAGCCCGAGCTCAATCGCTCGCCGCCCGGCGATCCCCATGACACCACGACGCCGGTGGCGATGACCGGCAATCTCAAGCGGCTGGTCACGGGCGAAGCGCTCTCGTCGGCCTCGCGGGCCCAGCTCACCGAATGGATGGTGGGCTGCAAGACCGGCGCGAACCGGTTGCGCGGCGGCCTGCCGGCCAGCTGGAAGATCGGCGACAAGACCGGCAACAACGGCAAGGACGCGTCGGGCGATATCGCAGTCGCCTGGGCCAAACCGGATGCACCGATCCTGATCGCGGCCTACACCCAGGGCGGCACGCCGAACCCAACGCAGATCGAGGCGGTGTTCGCGCGGATCGGGCGCATGGTGGCCGAGCGGCTGGTGTAAGCCGCTTCGCATTGACCTCTTGGCCGGTTCCGGGCCAAGACAGGCCATGATCGCAGCGAAATTCCAGACCTTCCTTATCCTGCTCACTGTCCTGGCAGGCACCGCGCTGGTCGCCCGCCGCTTCAACTTGGCGCCGGCCATTTTGCTGATGCTCTCCGGCGTCGGCCTCGCTTTCGTACCGGGTATGCCGCCGGTGGAACTGCCGCCGGAACTGGTGCTGCTGATGGTGCTGCCGCCGCTGATCTACTCGGCGAGCGTCGCGATGAGCTGGCGCGAGTTCAGGAACAATCTGCGTCCGATCGTGCTGCTCGCGGTCGGCGCCGTGATCTTCACGGCGGCGCTGGTCGCGGCGGCCACCCATTACGTGATCGGCCTGCCCTGGAGCATCGGCTTCCTGCTGGGCGCCATCGTTGCGCCGCCCGACGTGGTGGCGCCGCTCGCGATCGCGCGCCGGCTGAACATGCCGCGCCGGCTCCTGGTTATCCTCGAGGGCGAAGGCCTCGCCAACGACGCCACCGCGCTGATCCTCTATCGCTTCGCGCTCGCTGCGATCATGGTCGGGCATTTCTCGCTACCGCTGGCGGCCGGCGAATTTGCCCTCATCGTCGCTGGCGAAATCGCCTTCGGCATCGGAGTCGGCTGGCTATCTTTGCGCTTCCGCAAATGGTCCTGCGAGCCGCGGGTCGAGCTGACGCTGTCGCTGATCACGCCCTATGTCTCTTACTGGCTGCCCGAGCATGTCGGCGGCTCCGGCGTGATCGCAACCGTCGCCTGCGGCCTCTATGTGAGCTGGAACGGGCCGCTGCTGATTTCGGCGTCGACGCGCCTGCAAGGCATCTTCTTCTGGGACCTCATCATCTATCTGATCGAGGGCTTGCTGTTCCTGCTCACCGGCTTCCAGATGCGCGCGCTTTACGAGAAATCGAAAGCGTTCCCGCTCGACGACATCATGATCGCGACCGCTGTGGTCATGGTCATCATCGTTCTCGCGCGCTTCGCCTGGCTCTACCCCGCGACCTATCTGCCGCGGATGCTCAGCAAGTCGCTGCGCACACGCGATCCGTCGCCGCCCTGGCAATGGCCGTTCGCGCTCGCCTTCACCGGCGTGCGCGGCGCGGTGTCGCTGGCCGCCGCGCTGGCGCTGCCGTTCACGCTGCCCGACGGCGACGCCTTCCCGTATCGTGACCTGATCCTGTTCGTCGCCTTCGGCGTCATCTTCATCACCCTGATCGGCGTCGGCCTGACGCTGCCGCCGGTGGTTCGCTGGCTCGGCATCGCGGAAGCCGGCCGTAACGAGCACGTCGCCGAGCACGAGGCCGAGATCGCGGCACGGCGCGAGGCGCTCGACGCCGCGCTGAAATCGCTGGACGCGCTGACCGAAGAAAAAGAGGTGTCGGACGAAGTGATGCGGCTCCTGCGCGCGCGCCACGAGATCCGCGTCAACCAGCTTCCTGATTCACTCGATCCCGCCCACCACGATGTCTCCGCCGCCGGCACCGCACTGACCCGCGAGCTGATCGCCGCCGAACGCAAGTTCATCCACGACCTGCTCCGCGACGGGCAGATTACCGACGAGACGCGACGGAGAATCGAACGCGATTTGGACCTGGAGGAGGCAAGCCTGGCGAACCGGGAGTATCAGGGCGCGCCGCTGTAGCGCCTCGAACGCAGCAAATTACCGCTTCTCGCAATACGCCCGCATCGCCGTCACCACGGCCGCCGCAACCAGCTCCTGCCGCTCCGGCGAATTCATAGCCATCTCCTCGTCGCGGTTGATGATGGAGCCGGCTTCCAGCAGCACCGCGGCGCTGATCGTTTGCGAGAGCACCACGAGCCCGTCATAGCGGTAGACCCCAACATCCTTGTCGAGCAATGGATGCCTATAACGCCCCATCAGCGGCAGGCTGTATTGTGTGGCGTATTGCAGGCCTTTCTCCTTCAGCTCCCGGCCCAGCAGCCGGGCAAAGGCGAGGCTGGCGGCGAAACGCGGATTGCGCTCGGACACGAACAGCGAATGGCCGCTGAAGCGATCGCTGAAATGGCTCCTGGCGCCCTCGAACTCCCATTCCTCGAGCATTTTGTCGGGCACCGAATCATGGTGGATCGACAGGAAAAAGTCAGCATGTGCGGCGTTGGCGGTGCCGACACGCTTGAGCAGGCTTGCCCGCGCCTTGCCTTCGGTTACCAGCACGCGGGTCGCGGCAAAGCCCGCCGATTTCAAGTGCTCTCCGATCAGCCGCGCCAAATGCAGGTTGAAGCCGAATTCCACGTCGTTGCGCGCGCTGGTCGCGCCTTGCGATTCCGAGGTGTGTCCGACATCGAGGATGATCTTGAATTTGCGCGGCTCGCATGTCTCCGGCGCAGGCGGCTTGGTCCTGGCTCTCGCGGCCTTGCGCGCAGCAGCCGCCTCGCCCTGGTCAGCCGGCAAAACCAAAAGCGGGATCAGCGAAACAGCGATAGCGGCGGTGATGCGCCACGATATTTTCACACCGGCCGTTCCCCCTTCACCGTCACCCGCGTGCCCGAGCGCGTATGCGGCCAGTAATCCCACATCGCGCGGTGCTGGGTGCAGCGGTTGTCCCAGAAGGCGATGGCATTCTCGGTCCAGCGGAAGCGGCACTGGAACAGCGGGTTCTCGGCGTGCTGGTAGAGATAGGCGAGCATCGCGTCGCTCTCGTCGCGCGGGATGCCGTTGATGTGGCGGGTGAAGCCGCGATTGACGTAGAGCGCCTTCCTGCCCGTGACCGGATGGGTGCGTACCACCGGGTGCTCGGCGCTCGGATAGGACGGGCGATCGGCGACGCCGTAGTTCGCGTAAAGCCCGCGATAGATCGGCTCGCCGTCATGCAGCGCGGTGAGGCCGTCGAGATAGGCCTTCATGCGATCCGACAGCGCTTCATAGGCGGCGTACATGTTGGCGAACAGCGTGTCGCCGCCGCGCGGCGGGCACTGCTTGATGTAGAGAATCGAGCCCATCGGCGGCTCGAGATCGCAGGAGACGTCGGAATGCCAGCCCTCGCCGTTGGCGCGCGGCGAATTCTTGTCGGCATAGATCTTCATCAGCGCCGGGTCTTCGTCCTCATGCGGTGCGGCGGGATGAAAATGCAGCTCGCCGAACTTGCGACCGAAGGCGAGATGCTGCTTCGGCGTGATCTCCTGGTCGCGGAAGAAGATCACGAGGTTTTCGGCGAGCGCGCGGTGGATCTCGTCCATCTGCTGGTTGGAACGGGCATCGTCGGAGACGAGCTTGCCGATGTCGACACCGGAGATTTCCGCGCCGATGATGGGGGTGAGCTTTTCGACCGCGATGGTTTCGTAAGGTGCGCCGTCGTCCGCCGTGTGGCGGTAGCGCGGACCCTGCTTGCCGGCGAGTGAGCTCATGGCGTGTCTCCCGATCATCTTGATTGGGAGCATGGTAGCTCTTAGCGGCAGAAGCGCAATCTACGCCGCAAACTGAACTCGTCGTCCCGAACAAGCGCAGCGAAGCGGAGCGCCGATCCGGGACCCATAGCCACAGGAAGTAGTTTGGTGAAGACTCGGGGTTGCCGACCTCGCGCCACAACCTCTCCCTGGGGTCATGGGTCCCGGCCTTCGCCGGGACGACAGCTGAGTGCGAAGCAGCAGCGGAGTTAAATCACTCCGCCGCGGGCGCCGGCACCTTGGCGCCGTAACGTTGGTCGATGTAGTCGATCACCAGTGCCTTGAAGTCGGCAGAGATCGTCGGCCCGCGCAGCGTGCGGAACTTCTTGCCGTCGACGAAGACCGGCGCGGCCGGCGCTTCGCCGGTGCCGGGCAGCGAGATGCCGATATTGGCGTGCTTGGACTCGCCGGGGCCGTTGACGATGCAACCCATCACCGCGACGTTGAGCTCTTCAACGCCCGGATATTTCGTCTTCCAGCCCGGCATCTCGTCGCGGATGAAATCCTGGATCGAGCGCGCCAGTTCCTGGAACGTGGTCGAGGTGGTGCGGCCGCAGCCGGGGCAGGCCGCAACCAGCGGCACGAAGGTGCGGAAGCCCATGGTCTGCAGCAGTTCCTGGCCGACCTGCACTTCACGGGTGCGGTCGCCGCCGGGCTCCGGCGTCAGCGAGATGCGGATGGTGTCGCCGATGCCCTGCTGCAAGAGGATGCCGAGCGCGGCCGAAGACGCCACGATGCCCTTGGTGCCCATGCCGGCCTCTGTGAGGCCGAGATGGATGGCGTAGTCCGAGCGCGACGCGAGATCCTGATAGACCGCGATCAGATCCTGCACGGCCGAGACCTTGGCCGAGAGGATGATGCGGTTCTTGGGCATACCGAGCTCTTCGGCGCGCGCGGCCGAGAGCAGCGCCGACTGCACCATGGCCTCGCGCGTCACCGCGCGCACGTCGCGCGGATCGGCGGATGCGGCATTCTCGTCCATCAGCTTGGTCAAAAGCTCCTGGTCGAGCGAACCCCAATTGGCGCCGATGCGCACCGGCTTGTTGTTCTTGTTCGCGATTTCGATGATGTCGGCGAACTGAGTGTCGCGCTTGTCCTTGAAGCCGACATTGCCGGGATTGATGCGGTATTTGGCGAGCGCCTCGGCGCAGGCCGGATAGGCCGCGAGCAGCTTGTGGCCGATGTAGTGGAAGTCGCCGATCAGCGGCGTGGTGATGCCGCGCTTGGCCAGACCGTCGCGGATGTGCGGAACGGCGGCAGCGGCCTCCTCGCGGTCCACGGTGATGCGGACCATTTCGGAGCCGGCGCGCGCGAGCGCTGCGACCTGGGCGATGGTGCCGTCGATGTCGGCGGTGTCGGTGTTGGTCATCGACTGCACGACGATCGGCGCACCGCCGCCGACGGCAACGTCGCCGACCTTGACCTGGGTGGTCCGGTGACGCGGAGCCGGGCCTGCGACGTCGGAATCGATGGTGTTTTCGAGCTTGTTCATGGGGTCCAAATATCAGGTTTTGGTGACGTTCAGCAATGCATCAGCTGGCGCCGCCGCCGTTTGGCTCGGACGGTTAACCAGAAAAAGCCCAGCAATTACAAGGACGGCTGCCGCCCCGAAAGCCAGGCTCAGGTGATCGTGCATGATGAAATAGCTACCCACCACGCCAAACAAAGGGGTGATGAAGGTAAAAGCCGACAATTTGCTGGCCGAATAAGTCTTCACCAGCGCGAACCAAAGCGTGAACGTGGTTCCAACCACCCAGATGGCCTGGAAAGCCATCAACGCGAACGACAGTGGCGACGGGGTGCGGGTGATGGATTCTCCGGACAGCAGCGCCGCCGCGCCCAGGATCGGGATTGAGGTAGCGACCTGATAGCCGAGCGCCTTCTCCGGTGCGGCGAAGCGCAGCCGAGTGCCCTTGGCGACCAGCGTGGTTGCGGCCCAGAGCGAGGCGCCGGCGACGATCATGAGATCGCCGAGCAGGACGTGCGTATCGACATTGGCCTGCGGCACGCCGATTGCGAGCGCGACACCGGCAAAGCTGATCGCCAGCCCCAGCCATTGCGTGCTGCCAAGGCGCTCGCCGAGCACCTGATAGGAGCCGAGCGCGACGAAGAACGGCGCGGTATAGAGAAACACCACCGCGCGCGACGCGGAGGTGAGGCGCAGGCCCTGGAAGATCAGCACGAACTCGATGCCGAACATCAGCCCGGCGATCAGGCCGGGCTTCCACGTGCCGTCACGTTCGAAGAATTTGACGCCGCGCAAGCTGCCCATGATGAACAGCACCGGCAGCGCGCCCATCGAGCGGATCATCGCCTGGAGCATCGGCGGGATATCCGGCAGCACCAGCTTCACCGCGATCTGGTTGAAGGCCCAGGTCAGGCACAGCATCAGCATCAGGGCGATGGCGCCGGCACTGAGGGGGCGCGCGGCGGACGGGTTGGCTTGAGGTGAGGACATTTCTTCCTGGAATCCGGCTTTGCGCCGTTGTTGTTTCAAGACGTCTTCTGACAATGGGTGCAGATGCCCGTGATCTCGACCACGGACAGCTTTGGCGCGAAGCCTGACGCTCGCGCGGCGGCGTTGAGGTCCTTGGCAAAGGACGCTGAAGGAATTTCACCGACAAGACCGCAGCGCTCGCAGATCAGGAACGCGACCGCCGAGGTCGCGTCATGGTCGTGGGCGGCGCAGGCGAGATAGGCGTTGCGGCTTTCGATGCGGTGCACGAGGCCGTTCGCCATCAGAAAATCGAGAGCACGGTAGACCGTGATCGGCGCCGGTCGCGCCATCGATTTTGCCAATTCGTCGATCACCTCGTAAGCGCCCAGCGGCCGATGGCTGGAAAGCAGTGCACCCAGCACCTGGCGGCGGATCGGCGTGAATTTCTGCGCCCGCTGCTCGCAAACCGCTTCCGCATGCGCCAGCGCGTCCGCGGTGCAGCGGCCGTGATCGTGGTCGGGCGCAGGAAATGTCGGCTTTGCGAGGGTCATTCGGCCCGCCTTCTAGCATTTCGGCCGGGGAACCCAAAGCACGACCGGCGCTGCGGCGGTCAGCCATGCTTTTGCTGCGGGACAGCACCGCATTCTTCCGCCATGAAATAATCATAAGCTTGCTTATTATAGCGAAGCTTATTGGGGGGCGAAACTCATGACCCGCGGGTCTGTCGACCATAACTTCCTGTTCACGCTCGGCGAGCTCCACCGGCTCTTGCGCGTCTATGCCGACAAGGAGGCCTCGCGTTTCGGCATCACCCGCGCGCAATGGGCGGTGCTGGCCAAGGTCGAGCGCAGCGAGGGCATGAAACAGTCGGAACTCGCCGAACTGCTGGAGATGCAGCCGATCACGCTGACGCGGCTGATCGACAAGCTGTGCGACAGCGACTGGATCGAGCGCCGCAGCGACGCCTCGGACCGCCGCGTCAAGCGCCTTTATCTGAAGAAGGCCGGGCGGCAACTGCTCGGCAAGATGAGCGGCCTGAAATCGGAACTCACGGCGAACGCGCTCGACGGCATCAGCCCGGCTGACGCCCACCGTCTCCTCACCCAACTCGAAACCATCAAGGAAAACGTGCGTAACGCGATCCAGAATAGCGGAGCGGAACAGGCGCGTAAGGAGCAGCGCTATGGCTGATCAGGTTCTCAAATTCCAGCCCGAGCAGAAGATCGACAGCGGCAAGCCGACCAAGAAGGCCGGCACCGACCCGCGCCGCCGTTTCGTCGCCGGCCTGCGCCGCTATCGCCGCTTCCTGCTGATGGTGGTGCTGCCGATCGTGGCCGTGATCGCCGGTCTGACCTTCTATCTCAATGGCGGCCGCTATGTCGGCACCGACGACGCCTATGTCGGTGCGCAGAAGGTGCTGGTGACGCCGGACATCTCCGGCAAGATCCAAAAAGTCGTCGTCAAGGAGGGCCAGCTCGTCAAGCAGGGCGACGAGCTGTTCGAGATCGATCCAGTGCCGTTCCGCCTCGCGGTGGACGAGGCCAGGGCGCAGCTGATGCAGGCGCAGTCGACCTATGACAATCTCCGCGCCAACATCAAGATTTACGGCGACATGCTCGATCTCGCCCAGAAGGGCGTCGACCTGAAGCAACGCGACGTCGAGCGCAAGCAGGCGCTGGTGAAGAACAGCTACGGCTCGCAGCTCGATCTCGACAACGCCTCGAACGCGCTGGTCACGTCGGGCTCGATCGCACAATACGTCAAGCAGCAGATCTCGACCGCCAAGACCCAGTTGCTCGGCGACACCGACCTGCCCCTGGAGAAATTCCCGCCTTACGCCCAGGCCAAATCCAAGCTCGAGAACGCCGAGCGCAATCTCGACCACGCCGTGGTGCGGGCGCCGATGGGCGGCGTGGCAACGCAGGTGGAGCAGATTCAGCTTGGCCGCTACGTCTCCGCCGGCATGGCGGTGTTCTCCATCATCGACGTCGCCCATCCCTGGGTCGACGCCAATCCGAAGGAGAGCGACCTCACCCACGTCACCGAGGGACAAGCGGTCACGCTCGAGGTCGATGCGTTCCCGAACCACGTCTTCAAGGGCAAGATCGGCTCGCTGTCGCCCGGCACCGGCGCACAATTCGCGATCCTGCCGCCGCAGAACGCCACCGGCAACTTCGTCAAGGTGGTGCAGCGCGTGCCGGTCCGGATCTATTTCGACGAGAGCGACAAATACGTGAAGAAGCTGAAGGCCGGCATGAGCGTCTATGCCACCATCGACACCGGCCACAAGCGCTCGCTCGCCGGCCTGCTCGGCCTATCGGCGACGGCCGGCCAAGACAAAGATCAGGACTAGGACTGATCCGATGGCGGAGTCCAACCCTGCCCTGATGGTCCCCGGCCTGCGCCGGAACATGGTGACGATCTGCGCCATGACGGCGACCATCATGCAGGCGCTGGACACCACCATCGCCAACGTCGCGCTGCCCTATATGCAGGGCACGCTGTCGGCCTCGCAGGACCAGATCAACTGGGTGCTGACCTCCTACATCGTCGCCGCCGCCATCATGACCGCGCCGGTAGGCTGGATTTCCAACCGCTTCGGCCGCAAGCGCATCTTCATCATCTGCGCCGCCGGCTTCACCTTCGCCTCCGTGCTGTGCGGGCTGGCGCAGGACATCAACCAGATGGTGCTGTTCCGCCTGCTGCAAGGCGTGTTCGGCGCAGCCCTGGTGCCGCTGTCGCAGTCGGTGATGCTCGACTATTACACGCTGCAGGAACGCGCCAAGGCGATGTCGATCTGGGGCATGGGCGTGATGATGGGCCCGATCATGGGCCCCTCGCTCGGCGCCTGGCTGACCGAGACCTATTCCTGGCACTGGGTGTTCTTCGTCAATCTGCCGTTCGGCGCGATCACCGTGCTTGGACTCAGCATCTTCATGGACGAGACCAAGCAGGATACCACCCTCAAATTCGACTGGTTCGGCTTTGCGGCGCTCGCGGTCGGGATCGGCGCGCTGCAGCTTGCGCTTGACCGTGGCGAGCAACTCGACTGGTTCGAATCGATCGAGATCGTGACCGAGTTCGTCGTCTCGGGAATCGCCTTCTATTACTTCTTCGCGCACTCGTTCACGACCTCACGTCCCTTCATCCAGTTCGCACTGTTCCGGGATCGCAACTTCCTCACCGGCTGCATCTTCATGACGGTGATGGGGCTCGTGCTGTATTCGACCATGGCGCTGGCCTCGCCCTACCTGCAGAACGTCATCGGCTATCCCATCATGACCGCAGGCGGCCTGCTCGCGAGCCGTGGCTTCGGCACCTTCTTTGCCATGATGATGGTCGGCCGCATCATGCGCTACATCGAGGCGCGCACGCTGATCATCTCCGGCCTGACGCTGACGGCGGCGTCGCTGTTCCAGATGACCGGCTGGACCGACCAGACCCAGGTGCCGGAGATCATCATCGTCAGCGTGATCCAGGGTTTTGGCTTCGGCCTCGTCTTCGTGCCGCTCTCGACGGTCGCTTTCATGACGCTGCCGAACCATTTGCGGACCGACGGGACCTCGATGCTGACGCTGCTCCGCAACGTTGCGAGTTCGGTCGGCATCTCCATCGTCATCGCCCAGCTGACCCAGGGTACGCGCAAGACCTATGCGATCCTGTCCGAGCACATCAACCCGTTCAACCACGCGCTGCAGATGCCCGACGTGAGCGGCATGATCAACCTCTCGACCGATGCCGGCCGCGCCATGGCCGACAGGATCGTGGGCCTCCAGTCACAGATCATCGCCTTTGCGCGCGATTACCAGCTCGTGATGTTCTTCATCCTCTGCACCATCCCGCTGGCGCTGATGATCGGCTCGACCAAGGCCATGCTGCGCAAGCAGACCGCAGCACCGGAACATGCGGTGATGGAGTAGTTGCAGTCGAACGGCAATCTCCCCTGTCGTCCCGGACAAGCGAAGCGCAGATCCGGGACCCAACCACAGGGAGAGGTTTGGCGACGACTCGGAGTTGCCAGCTCGCGCCACGACTCCTCCCTGTGGTTATGGGTCCCTGCGCCCGTGCGCAATTGCGCACTAGGCAGGGACGACAGCGGGATTGTTGAGCCGCCGTCGCGCTCCACCGTCCGCTACAACAACTCCTCACACCCCAAATCCTCGACCGCCATCATCACCCGCTCCAGATTGTTCCACCAGATCAGCGGCGGGATGTTGATCGCCCATTGCCAGACCGGCTTGGTGATGTGCCAGAGCACCGACCGGCGATAGTCCTGGTCGAGCGCACCTCGGGTGTAGCCGACCACCCCGTGCGCGAGCAGCGTCTCGTGATAATGATTGAGCAGCTGACGTTCGAGCGCCTGTCGGCGCTCCGGATACCACTGCATCGCCATCATGTAGGCGAGGTCCGAGGCCGGCACGTTGATGCGCCACTGGTCGAAATCGAAAATGCGCACGGTGTCGACGACACCGGCGCGTGGCAGCAGGAAATTCCAGCTGTGCGCGTCGCCATGGGTGATGCTGAGATGGCGCCGCGAAAAATAGCGCTCGGACAGGCCGGCCGACTGATCGATGAGCCGGCGATAGAGAATGCGGCGCTCCTCGCTCAGGCGATCACCGAGCAGATCGGCAAAGCGATCGTAGTGGCCCGCGAAAATCTCCATACGCTGCGCGCTCTCTTCAGGGCTCATCCAGGTACCGACGGTGTCGCCAAGGCCGGCGTGGTCCCACCACGCCGCGTGCCAGCTTGCGAGTGTCGTGACGATGGTCATCGCCTGATCGCGCGACGGCGGCAGCGGCCATTGCGTCGCGATCTCGTGGCTGTCGGTGAGGTCTTCGAGCAGGAGATGCCAATCTGTGCTCTCCTCGTCGAAGCGCCCGTCGAAACAGCGCGGCATCAGCCCCGAGGGCATTTTCGGTGCAAGCTTCGCATAGAAGGCCACCTCGTGCCGGCCGCCATGCGCGAGCGTCTTGGCAAAATTGGGATGCGGCGTCTTGAGAATCAGCGTCTGCGGAGAACCAGAGGACTCCCCGACATAGCGCAGGCCGAGCCGAGTGATGTGCGACACGAGGATGTCACGCTCATCCAGCACTTTCACTTCGCGCACGGCGCCGGCGTCCAGCGCACCAGCCTTGCGTAGCG
This sequence comes from Bradyrhizobium ganzhouense, assembly GCF_049949285.1. Taxonomy (NCBI): domain Bacteria; kingdom Pseudomonadati; phylum Pseudomonadota; class Alphaproteobacteria; order Hyphomicrobiales; family Nitrobacteraceae; genus Bradyrhizobium; species Bradyrhizobium ganzhouense. The sequence goes on along the minus strand of NZ_CP181318.1, from coordinate 632,543 downwards.
CAGCCGTCAGGTACCCGGGCTCAGCGACCGCCGGCAGTTGTGAGGATGTCATGAGTCGCGCCCCCCGGTGCCGCAGCCATACTGCATGAACACTCGGGGAAGCGCCACACCCTCCTCTCGTCGTCCCGGACGGCCTTCGCCGGGACGACGTCGGGGCTACACGTCGAAGAACACCGTCTCGTTGTCGCCCTGCAGGCGCAGGTCGAGCCGATAGACCGGCTTGCCGGCCTCGCGCACCGCGATCAGCGTGGCGCGGCGGTCGGCAGGGACCAATCCCAGCACGGGATCGGCGGCGTTGCCGGCTTCGTCGCTGAAATAGATGCGGGTATAGAGATGCCGCAGCATGCCGCGCGCGAACACCGCCAGAACGATGTGCGGCGCCTGCGGCTTGCCGTCGGGATCGGGCACGACGCCCGGCTTGATGCTGTCGAAGGAATAATTGCCGTCCTTGTCGGTGCCGCAGCGGGCAAAGCCGCGGAAGCTGGCGTTCGGCAGCGCGCGCTTGTCCTGCGGATCGGCGTAGCGCCCTTGCGCGTCGGCCTGCCAAAGTTCCAACATGGCATCCGGCACTATGGCGCCGTCGCCGTCGAACACCCGGCCCTCGATGCGGACGCGGTCGCCGGTGACGTCGGGCGTCAGCGTCGAATTGGTGAACGCGTCGTTCCAGGCGTAATCGCCGGTCGGCGTCAGGCCATATTTGAAGAACGGACCGACGGTCTGCGATGGGGTGATACCATCGGGCTTCACAGAGTCCTGCACGTTAGTGGTTCTCCATGGGGGTGGCATCCTTGCCGCGCAACACGATGTCGAAGCGATAGCACAGCGCCCATTCCGGCTTGGTATTCTCCAGGTCGAACGACGAGACCATGCGCATCCGCGCCCTCTCGTCCGGGACCGAGTTGAAGATCGGATCGAACGGGAACAGCGGGTCGCCCGGGAAATACATCTGCGTCACGAGGCGGGTGACGAAGGAATGGCCGAACACCGACAGGTGGATGTGGGCGGGGCGCCAGGCATTGTGGTGATTGCCCCAGGGATAGGCGCCGGGCTTGATGGTGACGAAGCGATAGTAGCCGGAGGCGTCGCTCTGGGTGCGGCCCGCTCCGGTAAAATTCGGGTCGAGCGGCGCCGGATGCTGATCGCGGACGTGGACGTAGCGGCCGCAGGCATTGGCCTGCCAGATCTCGACCAGCGAGTTCGGGACGCCGCGGCCGTCCTCGTCACGGACGTGGCCGTGCACGATGATGCGCTCGCCGAGCGGCTCGCCTTTGTGCTGAGTGGTGAGATCGTTGTCGCCGTCGCGCACGGTTTCGTGGCCATAGACCGGGCCGGTCAGTTCCGACAGCGTGTGGCGCATCGGGATCAAGGGCTTGTTCGGCGCGCGCTTGATCGAACTCTTGTATTCGGGCGACAGCGGCAGCGGATGCGCCTTGTTGCTGTCAGTGGGATAGATGAATGTCATCGGCGAACTCCTCCCCGGCCATTTTGGTCCAGCCGGTCAACGCTTCCGTCAATCATTATAGAATATAACTAATCTAGGGAAGCAGGTTTAGCGGCCTCCCGCGAACCCGACACGATCCGTCACGAAGCCTTACTTGATCGGCGGACGCGGCAGCACGGCCTCCCCGGCCTCGAGCCGATAGGTGTGGTCGAGCGAATACCATGGCGTCGAAACGTCACGCGCGGTCGGGTGCGGCGTCTCGTGGCGCAGGAACTTGCCGATCAGCGCTTGTGTCACGCCGAACTGCACGTCGCTATCGATGTGGGGGTCGTTGGGATCGTAGACCTGCGAGATCAGCACCTTGAATCCCGGCTTGAAGATCAGGGCGTGCAGATGCGCGGGACGATAGGGGTGGCGGCTTTGCGCTTCCAACAGACGGCCGACGACACCGTCGGTGGGAATGGGATAGCCGACCATCATCACCGAGCGGAAGGCGAAGCGCCCGTCGGCATCGGTCGTGAACTTGCCGCGCAGATTCATGTCGGCCTGCTCGGGGTCCTGGTTCTCATAGAGCCCGACCGGCGAGGCGTGCCAGACGTCGACCTCCGCGCCGGCGACGGGGCGGCCGTCCTTGTCGACGACGTGGCCGCTGACGAACAGCGGCGCGCCCGGCGTCTCGGACCGGACGATTGATCCGCCATTCTCGACCCGCGGCGAGTTCAGCCGCCAGAACGGCCCGAGCAGCGACTGATCGGTTTCGGTGTTGCCCTGATCGCCATTGTTGAGCAGGCACACCAGCGGCGAGACGCCGAGCGAGCCCGCCATCAGCACGACTTCATTATGCGTGTCGGTGGTCAGCTTGCCGAGCTCGGCGATCACAGCGGTGGCGTCGCGGAATTCCTTCTCGGTCAGGCGCACGTCACGGACGAAGCCGTGCAAATGCTTGACGAGCGAGACCATGATCTGCCGCATCCGCGGATCAGACGTCCGCTCCATCACCGCTAGAGCGGCGGCCGTGACGTCCTGCTCGCGCTCGATGATCATGCTGACATTTTCTCCCTCTCAGATCGGGGCGCGAGAGAAGCGAGCGAACTCAGACTCTTCACCTCGCCCCGCTTGCGGGGAGAGGTCGGATTGCGCTCGGCGATGCGAAGCATCGTCCGAAGCAATCCGGGTGAGGGGGTACAGGTCCCGCGGCCATCTCATCCGCGGAGAGAGGCCCCTCACCCCTGCCCTTTCCCCGTAAGAACGGGGAGAGGGAGAGGACAGAGTCTTAATTCAGCTTCTCGATCGCAACGGCGACGCCCTGGCCGACGCCGACGCACATGGTGGCGAGCGCGAGCTTGCCGCCGCGCTTCTCCATGCCGTGCACCGCGGTGAGCGCGAGGCGCGCGCCGCTCATGCCGAGGGGATGGCCGAGCGCGATGGCGCCGCCGTGCGGATTGACGAAATCGGCATCGTCAGCGACGCCGAGCTGGCGCATGCAGGCGATGCCCTGCGAGGCGAAGGCTTCGTTGAGCTCGATCAGGTCGAAATCAGTAATCTTCTTGCCCAGACGTTCCATCAGCTTGCGGGTCGCGGGCACCGGGCCGATGCCCATGATGCGCGGCGGCACGCCGGCCGAGGCAAGGCCGAGAATGCGGGCGCGCGGCGTCAGGCCGTGCTTTTTCACCGCGGCCTCGGAGGCCAGGATCATCGCGGCGGCGCCGTCGTTGACGCCCGACGCATTGCCGGCCGTCACCGTGCCGGGATTGCGCACGATCGGCTTGAGCTTGGCGAGACCTTCCAGCGTGGTCTCCGGGCGCGGGTGCTCGTCCTTGTCGATGGTCACAGGGCCGGCCTTGCCGCCGGGAATGGTGATCGGCGTGATTTCTTCCGCGAAATAGCCGGAGGCGATCGCCGCACCCGCGCGCTGCTGCGAGCGGATCGCGAAGGCGTCCTGATCGGCACGCGAGACCTGGAATTCCTCGGCAACGTTCTCGCCGGTCTCCGGCATGGCGTCGACGCCATACTGCGCCTTGAGCAGCGGATTGATGAAGCGCCAGCCGATCGTGGTGTCGAAGATCTCGGCCGAGCGCGAGAAGGCTTCCTGCGCCTTGCCCATCACGAACGGCGCGCGGGTCATGGATTCAACGCCGCCGGCGATCGCAAGCTCGATCTCACCGGAGCGAATGGCGCGCCCCGCAGCACCGACCGCATCGAGGCCGGAGGCGCAGAGCCGGTTCAGGGTCTGGCCGGGAACCGAGTCCGGCAGCCCTGCAAGCAGCAGAGCCATGCGCGCGACGTTGCGGTTGTCCTCGCCGGCCTGGTTGGCGCAGCCGAAGAACACCTCATCCACCTGCGCCCAGTCGAGATTGGGGTGCTTGGCCATCAGCGCCTTGATCGGGGCCGCCGCGAGGTCGTCGGCGCGCACCTTGGCAAGGGAGCCGCCGAAACGGCCGATCGGGGTCCGCACGGCATCGCAGATAAAGACGTCACGCATCGTTGTTCTCCCTGAATGCCGCGGTCCGGCGAAATTCTTCAATGTCGGCGGAGTTTTAGGAGGGCGCCCGCGGCAGGTCAATTGACGGTTTCTTGCTTGTTCCGAGGGGTATCCACGCCGCCAGCGCATGCCGCGGTGCGGACAACGTGGAAAACCTCCCCTCCCCGGCCAAAGCGATAGGAGCAGGAGGCGAAATTTTGTAGGTTGCGCCGCCCATGACCATGCAACAGCCCATCCAATCGCCAGAGCCCGAACCTACCGCCGTGCCGCAGGCAGAAGCCGCCGCGCGCGTCACGCCGATGATGGAACAGTATCTGGAGATCAAGGCGGCGCATCAGGGCCTCTTGCTGTTCTACCGGATGGGCGATTTCTACGAGCTGTTCTTCGAAGACGCCGAGATCGCCTCGAAGACGCTCGGCATCGTGCTGACCAAGCGCGGCAAGCATCAGGGCAACGACATCCCGATGTGCGGTGTGCCGGTCGAGCGCTCCGAGGATTATCTGCATCGCCTGATCAGCGCCGGCCACCGGGTTGCCGTGTGCGAGCAGACCGAGGACCCCGCCGCTGCGAAAGCGCGCGGCAACAAGAGCGTCGTGCGCCGCGGCGTTGTCCGGCTGGTCACGCCGGGCACGCTGACCGAGGACACGCTGCTCGATGCGCGCGCCAACAACTATCTGCTGGCGATTGCGCGCGCGCGTTCGTCCGCCGGCGGCGACCGCTTTGGTCTCGCCTGGATCGACATCTCGACCGCCGAATTCACGGTGACGGAATGCTCTAGCGGCGAGCTCGCCGCGACGCTCGCGCGCATCAATCCGAACGAGGCCATCGTCACCGACGCGCTTTATAGTGATAACGAGCTCGGACAAACCTTGCGCGAGCTGCCGGCGGTCACGCCGGTGACCCGCGACGTCTTCGATGGCGCCACCGCGGAGAAGCGCCTCTGCGACTATTTCGCCGTCGCGACCATGGACGGGCTGGCGCAGCTCTCGCGGCTGGAGGCCACGGCCGCTGCCGCCGCCGTCACCTATGTCGACCGCACCCAGGTCGGCAAGCACCCGCCGCTGTCGCCGCCCGCACGCGAAGCCTCGGGCGCGACCATGGCGATCGATCCCGCCACCCGGGCCAATCTCGAATTGACCCGAACGCTCGCCGGCGAGCGCCGCGGCTCACTGCTCGATGCCATCGATTGCACGGTGACGTCAGCGGGCTCGCGCCTGCTGGCGCAACGGCTCGCCGCACCCTTGACCGATGCGCCGGCGATCGCGCGGCGGCTCGATGCCGTCAGCGCCTTCGTCGCGGATTCAGCCACGCGCGAGGACATCCGCAGCATCCTGCGCGGCGCGCCCGACATGTCGCGCGCGCTCGCCCGTCTCTCGGTCGGCCGCGGCGGCCCACGCGATCTCGCAGGTCTGCGCGACGGCATCATCGCCGCCGATCAGGTGCTGGCGCGGCTCTCCGAGCTCGACCAGCCGCCACAGGAGATCGCCGCGGTGATGGCGGCACTCAAGCGCCCCTCGCGCGAGCTCGCGGCCGAATTTGCCCGCGCGCTCGACGAGCAGCTGCCGCTGATCAAACGCGACGGCGGCTTCGTTTGTGCCGGCTACGAGCCGGCGCTTGATGAAGCGCGAAACCTGCGCGATGCCTCGCGCCTGGTTGTCGCCTCGATGCAGGCCCGCTACGCCGACGACACCGGCGTAAAAGGCCTCAAGATCCGCCACAACAACGTGCTCGGCTATTTCGTCGAGGTCACCGCGCAGCACGGCGACAAGCTGATGTCGGCGCCGCTGAACGCCACCTTCATTCATCGCCAGACGCTGGCGGGGCAGGTGCGCTTCACGACGTCCGAGCTTGGCGAGATCGAAGCCAAGATCGCGAACGCCGGCGACCGCGCGCTGGGGCTCGAACTTGAGATTTTCGAGCGGCTCTGCGCCAAGGCACTCGATATCAGCGACGATCTGCGCGCTGCAGCGCAAGGCTTTGCGCTGCTCGACGTTGCGACGTCGCTGGCCAAGCTCGCGGTCGATGAAAACTACGTGCGGCCCGAGGTCGATGGTTCCCTCGGCTTTGCGATCGAAGCCGGCCGTCATCCCGTGGTCGAGCAGGCCCTGAAGCGCAACGGCGAGCCATTCATTGCCAATGCCTGCGACCTCTCGCCTAGCCCCGCGCAAAAATCCGGCCAGCTCTGGCTGCTGACCGGCCCGAACATGGCGGGTAAATCGACCTTCCTGCGCCAGAACGCGCTGATTGCGTTGCTGGCGCAGATCGGCAGCTTCGTGCCGGCCACGCGCGCGCGGATCGGCATCATCGACCGCCTGTTCTCGCGCGTCGGCGCCGCCGACGATCTCGCCCGCGGCCGCTCCACCTTCATGGTCGAGATGGTCGAGACGGCTGCGATCCTCAACCAGGCCGGCGAGCGGGCGCTGGTGATCCTCGATGAGATCGGCCGCGGCACCGCGACATTCGACGGCCTCTCCATTGCATGGGCCGCAATCGAGCATCTGCATGAAAGCAACCGCTGCCGCACCCTGTTCGCGACGCATTATCACGAGCTGACCGCGCTCTCGGCCAAGCTGCCGCGGATGTTCAACGCGACGGTGCGGGTGAAGGAGTGGCAGGGCAACGTCGTGTTCCTGCACGAGGTGCTGCCGGGCTCGGCCGACCGCTCCTACGGCATTCAGGTGGCCAAGCTCGCCGGCCTGCCGCCGGCGGTGATCACGCGCGCGAAATCGGTGCTGGCGAAACTCGAAGCCCAGGACCGCGGCCAGACCGCCCGCGCGCTCGCCGACGATCTGCCGCTGTTCGCCGTGCCCTCGCGTGCCGCCGCGGAAGCCGCACCGCCGAGCGAGGCCGAGCTATTGATGGACGCTGTAAAGGCGCTGCACCCGGACGAGATGTCCCCGCGCGAGGCGCTGGATGCGTTGTATGCGTTGAAGGCGAAGCTGCCGAAGCAATGACGGTGCTGCCGTAGGGTGGGTTAGCCGAAGGCGTAACCCACCGCTTTTGTTTCCGCGGCTGAGAAGATGGCGGATTACGCTTCGCTAATCCGCCCTACGAAGTTCAAGCCGCTTCCTCCGCCCCTTCCACCACAGCGTCAGATTCCAGACGATGCAGGTGGCAAGCCCCAGACTGAGGCCAACCGCGGAGCCGAAATTCGCGGCCCCCAGATGCAGCACCGCGATCGCCATGCCGAAGCCAAGCAGGCCCCAGGCGGAGTTCGCGAGCACCGCCGCTGTCGGCGGTCCCCCGATGCGGGGATGCAGGATCACCATCATGCTGGTGAAGACGATCGGGTAGAGCGCGATCACACCGGAGACGCGAGGGCCGACCCAACTCGAGGTCGAGACCACGATCGCGACAAGGGTTGCGACCAGCGAAGCGCGGAACGGAATGTCGTACCAGCGACGCGTCACCAGCGGCATCTTCACATGGCGGTATTTTGCGAGCAGCGGAATGCAGATGCCGAAGGCGACCAGGTTGACGGCGAGCCCGGCCGTCAAGGTCCAGTCGAACAGGCGGATGATGGACGCCAGCACGATCCACACCGCCACCGCGCTTCCGGCACTCACGGCAAAGCTGTGTCGCTGCGCCAGCACGACGTAGGTCAGCCCGAGGAAGATCGTTGCCGCGTTGACCGGAAGGCTCGACAGCGCGCCCTGCGCGATGAAGGCGGCGTCATGGTCGAGCGCGAGGAAGACGTAGGAGGGCCCTGCCGAGATCGGCAACGTCGCCACCAGCGCACCGATCACCGGGCCGGAGCGCTCGGTAATGATCGACGCCGACACCACGAAGGCGGCCGCAACCGCCATGCGCAGAAGAAGGAAGAGGATGTAGGAGAGTTCGGGGGGCATTTTTGCTTTTGTCGTCCTGGACAAGCGAAGCGCAGATCCAGGACCCATAACCACAGGCTTCGCTGTGTTAGACGGTCGGAGTTATCAGCAGGGCAAGACAATCGGCGTCAGGGGTAATGGGTCCCGGCTTTCGCCGGGACGACATCTAAACCCGCTGCATCGACACCGAAACCTTCGGGCCGTTCTTGATGGTCTGGTAGACCACGCAATAGCGCTCGGTGAGCTTGAGCAGCAGATCGAGCTTGTCCTGCGGTGCGTCAGTATCGACCTCGAAGCGCAGGCGGATCTCGGCGAAGCCGACCGGGGTCTCCTTGTCGACGCCGAGCGTGCCGCGAAAATCGAGATCGCCCTCGGCGTAGACGTTACCGGTCTTGAGCGGCACCTCGATCGCGGTCGCGACCGATTTCAGCGTCACGCCCGCACAGGCCACAAGCGCTTCCAGCAGCATGTCGCCGGAGCAGAGCTCGAGGCCGGAGCCGCCGGTGGCCGGATGCAGGCCGGCAAGCGCGATGGCGCGGCCGGTCTCGACCTTGCAGGCGATGCCTTCGCTGTCGGTCGAGCCCTTGGCCCTCAGCGTGATCATCGCGGTCTTGGGATCGGTCTTGTAGCGTTCCTTGATCGGGGCCTGCATCTGGCGCAGTTCTGCGGCGTCCATCTTGTTCTCTCCCGGAAAATTGCCCCTCGATGTACCGGCTTGAAGCGAAAATGTCACCACCACATGGCCTGACCGGGACCCTGGGTTGCGTCACGGTCGGGCACGTTGCGGTCGAGCGAACGGTCGAGTGACGTCAGCACACTTCGCTTGAAATTCTCGAACAGCGGCGAATTGCGATCGCGCGGCCGGCCCAGATTGATCTCGATCTGGTCGAACAGCCGGCCCGGCCGCGGCCGCATCACCAGCACGCGGTCGGCCAGCACAACGGCCTCGTCGACGTCATGCGTGACGAGGATCAAGGTCGGCCGCGTATCGGCCCAGAGGTCAAGCAGATGATCCTGCAGGTCCCGGCGGGTGAAGGCGTCGAGCGCGGAGAACGGCTCGTCGAGCAGGAGCACCTCGGGCTGCGGCACCAGCGCCCGCGCAATCGCGACGCGCTGCGCCTGCCCGCCGGAGAGCTCGCGCGGCCAGGCCTGCGCCTTGTCGGCAAGGCCAACGCGGGCGAGCGCACGCGTCACCTTCTCGCGTCGCTCAGCCGAAGGCAGCTCGGCTAATCCAAATCCGATATTGTCGGCGACGCTGAGCCAGGGCAGCAGCCGCGGCTCCTGGAAGATGATGCCGATCTTGGCGTGCGGCGAGGCGATCGCTTCGCTGTCGAGCGTCACCGTGCCGGAGCTGGCGCGATCGAGGCCGGCGATGGCGCGGAGCAATGTTGATTTGCCGCAGCCGGAGCCGCCAATGATGGCGAGGATCTCGCCCTGCCTGATCTCGGCGGTGAAGCGCGCCAATGCCTGCACGCCGTTGGGGTAGGTCTTGCTGACCCGGTCGAGCGCCAGCATCGCGTTACGCTCCCTTCGCGCGCCCGAAGGCGTCCTGCCAGCGCAGGAACGGCGCGGCAGAGACCTCGATCAGCCAGTCGGTCAACTTGCCGAGAATGGCGAAGATCACGATGGCGGCGAGGATCTGCGCGGGCTTGCCGAGCTGCTGGCCGTCGAGCAGGAGATAGCCGAGGCCTTCGGAGGCGCCGATCAGCTCGGCCGCCACCACGAACATCCAGCCGAGACCAAGGCCAACACGCAAGGACACGACGTAGGCCGGCAGCACCGCGGGCAGCAGGATGCGGCGGATCATCGCGAAGCCGGAGAGACGGAAGGTGCGGCCGACCTCGACGATCTTGCGATCGACCGACAAGATCGCGCCCATCACGCCGAGATAGACCGGGAAGAACACCCCGACCGCGATCAGCGCGATCTTGGAGGTCTCGAAAATGCCGAGCCAGAGGATGAACAGCGGCACCCAGGCCAGCGACGGAATCGCACGCAATGCCTGCACGGTCGGATCGAGCAGCCGCCGCGCCAGCGACCAATAGCCGGAGATGGCGCCGAGCAGCGTGCCTGCGACCACGCCGAAACCGAAGCCGAGCCCGACACGCCACAGCGTCGCAGCGATGTGGCGGAGCAGCTCACCGGAGCGGGCGAGATCGGCGATGGTGGCAAAGACCCGCGAGGGCGGCGGCACCAGCCGGCCATTGGACCAGCCGAGCCAGACCACGAGCTCCCAGCCGAGCGCGAAGATCAAGGGCAGGAGCAACCCCAGCATCGGCCGCGCATAACGCGACAGCCGCGACGGCGCGGCCGCGCTCTCGGCCGGTTCCGAAGATTGCTGCAAAACTGGCGCATCGGAGATCATGGCCGGTAGGAAGCGCGTCTCGTGTGAGATTGCAACACTACTCTTTCTGCACTCTCCGCTGTCGTCCCGGACAAGCGAAGCGCAGATCCGGGACCATAACCACAGGAAGATGTGGTTGCGGGGACCCGGAGTTACTAACGCTGCACCAAACCACTCCCTGTGGCTATGGGTCCCGGGTTCGCTTCGCGCCCCGGGACGACGGCGGAGTTTGTTGCGCGCGCTTGCCGAACTAATTCGTCGGCAGCGGCACCTGATCGTCAATCAACGCATCCAGCGTCGCCTTCACGTCGACCTTGGCGTCGACGACGCCGGCCTGTTGCAGGGCAAGGCCGGCGGCGAGGATCGACTCGCGCTGCGGCGCGCCGATGCGGCTGTGGGTGAGCTCGGTGCGCTCCTTGAGCTGCTTGTCCACGACAGCTTCCGGCAGCTTGGTGACGGCGATGAAGGTCTTCTTGAGATCATCGTAATTCGCCAGCGAATATTTCCGCGCTTCCTCGTAGACCGCGAGAACGCGGCGGGCGGCGTCCGGATAGTCCTTCAGGAACTGCTCGCGCACATTGAGGATGCCCCAGGTGTTGGCGTCCGCCTTGCGGTAGAACAGCTTTGCGCCCTCCTCGACCTCGGCCTGCGCCATCATCGGATCGAGACCGGCCCAGGCATCGACGTCGCCGCGGATCAGCGCGGTCTTGCCGTCGGCGTGCTGGAGCAGCACCGGGGTGATGTCCTTTTCGGTGAGACCCGCGCCGAGCAGCGCGCGCACCAGGAAGATGTGCGGATCGGTGCCGCGCGTTACCGCGACGCGCTTGCCCTTGAGGTCGGCAACGCTTGCGATCTTGGAATCCTTGCCCGTGACCAGCGCGGTCCATTCGGGGCGCGAATAGACATAGATCGACTTGATCGGGTTGCCGTTGATGCGCGCAACCAGAGCTGCCGAACCCGCGGTCGAGCCGAAATCGATCGAACCGGCATTGAGGAATTCGAGCGCCTTGTTGGAGCCGGCCGACTGTACCCAGGTGATGGTGATGCCGTCCTTGGCGAACTCCTTCTCCAGCAGCCCCTTCTGCTTCAGGACCATCGACACCGGATTGTAGGTCGCCCAGTCGATGCGGATTTCCTTGAGCGGATCGGCAGCCCGTGCCGCGGGGGTCACGGCGAGCGCAACGGCTCCCGCCAAGAGAATACGTCGTGTGATGTTGGTCATGCCCAGCCTCCTCCAAAACTTCATTGTTTTTCAATGAGTTATATCTAGAGGTCAACGAGAAAATCCCACCCTCGAAAGCGTGCGGCCTGAGAACAATTTTGCTCGATGCCGGCCTTTTCCAGCATGGAACAACTATTGCCAGAGAATGGCGGGTGACAGCGCCTGTCACCTCTTATATCCGGTGAGACATGGACAGCGTTGCGACCGAGCATAGGCCACAGGTGGATGATCGCTTCGACACCGCGCGGATCACCGCCGCGGTCGATGCGCTTGCGGAAAAGCATCAGGGCCGCGAGGACACCTTCCGCACCGCGACCGCACAACTGCTCAAGGCCGAGCTGCTCGCCGCGCGGGCCGCGGCGCAAGCGATCCTGCTGAAGGACCGCCACGGCCGCCGCTGTGCCGAGCGGCTGTGCCACGTGCAGGACGAGATCATCCGCATCCTCTATTCGGCCGCGACCCGGCATCTCTACCGCTCGCCGATCCCGAGCGGCGCGGAGCGCATGGCGGTGGTCGCGACCGGCGGCTATGGCCGCGGCCTGATGGCCCCCGAATCCGACATCGATCTCCTGTTCATCCTGCCCTACAAGCAGACGGCCTGGGGCGAGCAGGTGGCTGAGGCGATCCTCTATTGCCTCTGGGACATGGGGCTGAAGGTCGGCCACGCCACACGCTCGGTCGATGAATCGATCCGGCAGGCGCGCGGCGACATGACCATCCGCACCGCGATCCTGGAGACGCGCTTCCTCACCGGCGACCAGCCGCTCTATGGCGAGCTGGTCGCGCGCTTCGACAAGGAAGTGGTGCAGGGCACCGCGTCCGAATTCGTCACCGCAAAGCTCGCCGAGCGCGAGGAGCGGCATCGCCGCGGCGGCCAGTCGCGCTATCTGGTCGAGCCCAACGTCAAGGACGGCAAGGGCGCGCTACGCGACCTGCACACGCTGTTCTGGATCGCAAAATACGTCTATCGCGTCCGCGACACCGACGAGCTGGTCGAGCGCGGCGTGTTCGACGCGCAGGAGTATCGCAGCTTCCGCCGCTGCGCCGACTTCCTCTGGTCGGTGCGCTGCAATCTGCATTTCTACTCCGGCCGCGCCGAAGAGCGCCTGTCGTTCGACCTCCAGCGCGAGATCGCGATCCGGCTCGGCTACACCTCGCATCCCGGCATGCAGGACGTCGAGCGCTTCATGAAGCACTACTTCCTGATCGCCAAGGAAGTCGGCAACCTCACCGCCATCCTCTGCGCCAAGCTCGAGGACCAGCAGGCCAAGCCCGCACCGGTGCTGAGCCGGATGATGGCGAGGCTTCGCCCCACGCCCGTGAAGCGGCGCGTCCCTGACAGCGACGACTTCATCGTCGACAACAACCGCATCAACGTCGCCGCGCCCGAAGTCTTCAAGCACGATCCGGTCAATCTGATCCGCATCTTCCGCCTGGCGCAGAAGAACAACCTCGCCTTCCACCCGGACGCGATGCGCGACGTGACGCGCTCGCTCGGCCTGATCAACGCACAGATGCGCGAGAATCCCGAGGCCAACCGGCTGTTCATGGAGATCCTGACCTCCGACAACGCCGAGATCGTGCTGCGGCGGATGAACGAGACCGGCGTGCTCGGTCATTTCATCCGCGCCTTCGGCAAGATCGTCTCGATGATGCAGTTCAACATGTATCATCACTACACGGTCGACGAGCATCTGATCCGCTGCGTCGGCTTCCTCCAGGACATCGAGCGCGGCGGCTTCGAGGAGTTCACGCTCGCCAGCGACCTGATGCGCAAAATTCGTCCCGAGCATCGTTCGGTGATCTACATCACGACGCTGCTGCACGACATCGCCAAGGGACGGCCCGAGGATCATTCGATCGCAGGCGCCAAGGTCGCGCGCCGGCTCTGCCCGCGGCTCGGCTTCAGCGCCGCCGACACCGAGCTCGTGGCCTGGCTGATCGAGGAACATCTCACGATGTCCACGGTGGCACAGTCGCGCGATCTCTCCGACCGCAAGACCATCGAGAATTTCGCCGCCGTGGTGCAGTCGGTTGAGCAGATGAAGCTGCTCACCATCCTGACCACCGCCGACATCCGCGGCGTCGGTCCAGGCGTGTGGAACGGCTGGAAGGCGCAGCTGCTGCGCTCGCTTTATTACGAGACCGAACCGGTGCTGACCGGCGGCTTCTCGGAGGTCGACCGCGGCAAGCGCCTCACGGCCGCCTACGCCGAATTCCGGCACGCCTTCGCCGAATGGCCGGCGGACGAGCTCGACGCCTATGTCGGCCGGCACTATCCGGCCTACTGGCTCAAGGTCGAGCTGCCGCGCAAGATTCGCCATGCCCGCTTTGTGCGGTCGAGCGAACAGGCCGGCCACAAGCTCGCGATCAATGTCGGCTTCGACGAGGTGCGCGGCGTCACCGAGCTGACGATCTTCGCCGCCGACCATCCCTGGCTGTTGTCGATCATCGCCGGCGCCTGTGCGTCAGCCGGCGCCAACATCGTCGATGCCCAGATCTACACCACGACCGACGGCCGCGCGCTGGACACGATCTCGATCTCCCGGGAATACGACCGCGACGAGGACGAAGGCCGGCGCGCCACCCGCATCGGCGAGATGATCGAGGACGTGCTGGAAGGCAAGCTGCGTCTGCCCGAAGTGGTGGCGCGGCGCACCGTACGCAGCAAGGCGCGGCCTTTCGTGATCGAGCCGGAAGTGACCATCAACAATCAATGGTCCGACCGCTACACCGTGATCGAGGTCTCCGGCCTCGATCGCCCCGGCCTACTCTACGAGCTGACCACCGCGATCTCGAAGCTTAACCTCAACATCGCCTCGGCCCATGTCGCGACCTTCGGCGAGCGCGCCCGCGACGTGTTCTACGTCACCGACCTCCTGGGCGCGCAGATCAACGCCCCGACGCGGCAATCCGCGATCAAGAGCGCGCTCACTCATGTTATGGCCGCTGACAAGGCGGTTCAGCCGGCGGTGTGAGCGGAGACCTAAACCTCTACCCCCTCATGCCGGAGCAACCACCTCTTCCGCTCCAGCCCGCCGCCATATTTCACCAGCGAACCATCCGCGCCGATCAGCCGGTGGCACGGCAACACCACGCTGATCGGGTTGGAGCCATTGGCGTGACCGACGGCGCGAATGGCCTTGGGCATCTCGATCTTCGCGGCGAGTGCGCCGTAGCTCATCGTGGTGCCGGCGGGGATTCTTGCCAGCGCGGTCCAGACCTTTTGCTGGAATGGCGTGCCGGCGATGCGCCATTCAATGCGTGAGAGTTGACCGAGATCGCCCGCGAAGTAGCCCGACAGCGCGGTCTTCATCCCGGTCGGCGCCGGCCGATCGACCAGATCCACCGCGCCATGATGCAGGCGCAAGAGCTCGCGCATGCGGTGCTCGTAATCATCCCAGTCGAGCGCGCGCAACGCGCCGTCGGCATCGGTGGCGAGCAACGCAACCCCGATCGGCGTCGCCAGCCGATCGAGGCCGAAACGTTCGGGAGTCCTGGTTGGTCGAGCGGCCATCGCGACACCTTGCATCGAAACACGTTCGCACTTGCCATGCCGGCCATGCTAGCGTCCACCCGAAAGCTGACGCTTTTGGGGGAGCTCAACTTGATTCTAATCGCCAATATCCTGCTGGCGCTGGTCGCCGCACTGCACGCCTATTTCCTGATCCTCGAGATGTTCCTCTGGGACAGGCCGCTTGGCTTGAAGACTTTCCGCAATACGCCCGAGAAAGCCGAGATCACGAAAGTGCTCGCGGCCAATCAGGGGCTCTACAACGGCTTCCTCGCCGCAGGCCTGGTCTGGGGTCTCGTCCACGGCAACCCGGCCTTCGCGTTCCAGATCAAGGTGTTCTTTCTGCTCTGCGTGATCGTGGCCGGCGCCTATGGCGCGGCGACCGTCAGCACGCGCATCCTGATCGTGCAGGCGCTGCCGGCCGCAATCGCACTGGCTGCATTGTTCCTGGCCTGAACTCTTGGCCTAAGACCTTAGCCTGAGACGCTCTGGCGCGGCACCGCGATCCTTGCGCCGCGCCTGCCCTTCCTCCACACTCTTCGGCAGCGATGGCGACCGTTGCAACCAACGGGAAAAGACCGTCGGCCGGAAAATTCCGCCAGGAGGAACAAACAACATGAAGACTCGCAGAGCCTATCTAGCTGCCACGGCGGCGCTCGCCTTCGCGTTCTCCGCCAGTCAAGCTCTCGCCCAGAAGAAATACGACACCGGCGCGAGCGACACCGAAATCAAGATCGGCCAGACCGTGCCGTTCTCCGGCCCCTATTCGGTCTACGCCAATATCGGCAAGACGCAGGCCGCCTATTTCAAGATGATCAACGACCAGGGCGGCATCAACGGCCGCAAGATCAACCTGATCCAGTATGACGACGCCTATTCGCCGCCGAAGACCGTCGAGCAGGTCCGCAAGCTCGTCGAAGGCGACGAAGTGCTGTTCACCTTCCAGATCATCGGCACGGCCGCCAATGCAGCCGTGCAGAAATATCTCAACGGCAAGAAAGTCCCGCAGCTTCTCGCCTCGACAGGCGCTGCGCGCTTCAACGATCCGCAGAACTACCCTTGGACTATCGCCTACAATCCCAACTACATCTCCGAGGGACGCATCTACGCCAAGTACATTCTCAAGGAGCATCCGAACGCCAAGATCGGCGTGCTCTACCAGAACGACGACATGGGCCGCGACTATCTCGCAGGCCTCAAGAGCGGCCTCGGCGACAAGGCCGCCAGCATGATCGTCGGCGAGGTCTCCTACGAGGTCACCGATCCGACGGTGGATTCACAGGTGGTCAAGCTGAAGTCGATGGGTGCCGATCTTTTCTACGATGCCTCGACACCGAAATTCGCGGCTCAGGCAATCAAGAAGGTGGCCGAGCTCGGCTGGACGCCGGTGCACATCCTCGACATCAATGCGAGTCCGATCTCGGCCACATTGAAGCCGGCCGGCCTCGACATCTCCAAGGGCATCATCTCGACCCAATACGGCAAGGAGCCGGGCGATCCCCAGTGGAAGGACGATCCCGGCGTGAAAGCCTTCTTCGCCTTCATGGACAAGTATTTCCCGGAAGGGGACAAGCTCAACACCGTCAACACCTACGCCTATTCGGTGGCGGAGTTGCTGACGCAGGTGTTGAAGCAATGCGGCGACGACCTGTCGCGTGAGAACGTGATGAAGCAGGTCGCCAACATCAAGGACTTCACCCCGAGCTTTGCGCTGCCCGGCATCAAGATCAACACCGGGCCGAACGACTACCGCGTCAACAAGCAGATGCAGATGATGAAGTTCAACGGCGAGCGCTGGGAGCTGTTCGGACCGATCATCGAGGACTCAGGCCCGGCTGGCTAGTCGTTGCGTAGGGTGGGCTATGTAACCCACCCTACGAACGGCCAGCACCTCCCCACCTTGCGTTGCAGCAACCACTCCGCCACACTCGCCCTCAGCGATGGCGCCGGACGCACAGTGCGCCCGGCAGACCATCCGCAAATAAACAAGCTGAGGAAATTGCGAATGAGGAATGGAATTCTGCATCTGGCCACGGCAACGGCGCTGACCCTGGCGCTGTCGATCTCTGCGGCCAATGCCCAGAAGAAATACGATCCGGGCGCCAGTGACACCGAGATCAAGGTCGGACAGACCATGCCGTTTTCGGGACCGGCGTCGGCCTATTCGTCGATCGGCAAGACCCAGGCCGCCTATTTCAAGATGATCAACGACCAGGGCGGCATCAATGGGCGCAAGATCAACCTGATCCAGTATGACGATGCCTATTCGCCGCCGAAAGCCGTGGAGCAGATCCGCAAGCTCGTCGAGAGCGACGAGGTGCTGCTGACCTTCCAGATCATCGGCACGCCCGTGAACGCAGCCGTGCAAAAATATCTCAATTCCAAGAAGGTGCCGCAGCTGTTCGCAGCGACCGGCGCCTCGCGGTTCACTGATCCGAAGAACTTCCCGTGGACCATGGGCTTCAACCCGAACTACTTCGTCGAAGGCCGCATCTACGGCCAGTACATTCTGAAGGAGCATCCTGACGCCAAGATCGGCGTGCTCTATCAGAACGACGACCTCGGCAAGGACTATCTGAACGGCCTCAAGGCCGGCCTCGGCGACAAGGCCGCCAAGATGATCGTAACTGAAGCGTCCTACGAGGTGTCCGATCCGACCGTCGATTCGCAGATCCTCAAGATCAAGGATGCCGGCGCCGATCTGTTCTACAGCGCGACGACGCCGAAGCAGGCTGCGCAGGCGATCAAGAAAATCGCCGAGATGGGCTGGCATCCGACCCAGATCGTCGACATCAACGCCACCTCGGTCGGCGCGGTGCTGAAGCCCGCCGGCCTCGATGCCGCCAAGGGCCTGATCAGCGTGAACTACGGCAAGGAGCCGCTGGATCCGACCTGGAAGGACGACGCGGGCCTGAAGAAGTATTTCGACTTCATGGCCAAGTACTATCCGGACGGCGACAAGGACTCGAATTTCAACACCTACGGCTACAGCACCGCGCAGCTGCTGGTCCATGTGCTGCAGCAGTGCGGCGACAACCTGACGCGCGAGAACGTCATGAAGCAGGCCACTTCACTGAACGGCTTTGCGACCGACACCGCACTGCCCGGCATCAAGGCCACCACCTCGGCGACCGACTACCGCGTCAACAAGCAGCTTCAGATGATGAAGTTCAACGGCGAGCGCTGGGAGCTGTTCGGCCCGATCCTGGAGGACGCAGGTCCGGCGGGTTAGTGGTCGTCTGAATTCTCAAATGCGATCGGCGGCCTGATGGCCGCCGATTTTTTTTTGCTTCATCCATCCATCACCGTCACCCTGAGGTGGCCGCTTCTTCAGCGGCCCTCGAAGGGCGACGGCCCGGCTCGTGGCCGTGCATCCTTCGAGGCTCGCAAGAACTCGCACCTCAGGATGACGGAGAGAGATCGCCGATTTGGAGAGACCTATTTCGGTATCTCCCCAAAATTCTTCCCCACCGGCAGCACCGCGTGCCGGATCAGGCGCGAATCCTCTACCGCGGCCTGGCGGTGCTTCACCGCTTCGCGATAGACGGGGTCGCGGATCATCTCGACGAAGGCGGCGACGCTTGAGTATTCGGCGATGAAGCAGTGGTCCCAGCGCTCGTCCTGCGGGCCGATCAGCATCAGCTCGAACCTGCCTTGCCAGACGATGCGACCGCCGAGGCGCTCGAAGACCGGGCCGCTTTCGCGACCATAGGCCGCATAGGCTTCCGCGCCGGAAGCTTTCCGTCCATCGGGATACGCCGCCTCTTTGCGCAGGCGCACCAGGTTGAGCATGTGGATCGGGCCGGGACGGTCGTTCTCCCGGAATTGCGCGAAGATCTCCTTGGTCGGATCGATGTGGCCCATGCGTGGGGTTCCCTCTTCTTGATGGCCGCGATCCTAGCTCTGCCGTGGAAGGAGCGGAACTGCAGCCTGGGAATGCCCCACCTCCTAATCAGACGTTAAGGGCGGGGTAACCGGGCCTTAAACCCCGACCGCTAGCGTGCGGCGGGGCGGGGTGACCGGGCGTTTGCGTATGGGGTCGGGAAAGAAAAAGGGTGGGCGGAAGGAGCCGTTGTTCGGCTTGCCCGCGGCGCTCGCCGATCTGCGCCTGACCGCGGCCGATCGCATTCCCGGCGGCGGCGACGACAAACCGAAAAAATCCGCCAGCAAGCGCAAAGCCGAACCATCCGACGACGAGCCGCCGCGCGAGCGCAAGGCGCAGGCCAAGAGCGGCGGCAGCAAGCGCCGGTCGAAATCATCCTTCAGCGCCGGCCTCGGCCGCCTCTTCTATTGGGGCGCCGTGCTGAGCCTGTGGGGTGTGATCGCCGTGATCGGCGTCGTGATCTGGGTTGGCGCCCATCTGCCGCCGATCCAGTCGCTGGAAATTCCCAAGCGACCGCCGACGATCCAGATCGTCGGCATGGACGGCAGCCTGCTGGCGCAGCGCGGCGAAATGGCCGGCGCCAACGTGTCGCTGAAGGACCTGCCGCCGTATCTACCGAAGGCGTTCATCGCGATCGAAGACCGCCGCTTCTATTCGCATTTCGGCATCGATCCCGTCGGTATCCTGCGTGCGCTCGTGACCAACGTGCTTCATCGCGGCGTGTCGCAGGGCGGCTCGACGCTGACGCAGCAGCTCGCGAAAAACCTGTTCCTGACCCAGGAACGCACCATGGCGCGCAAGCTCCAGGAGGCGGAGCTCGCGATCTGGCTCGAGCGCAAGCATTCCAAGAACGAGATTCTGGAGCTCTATCTCAACCGCGTCTATTTCGGCTCCGGCGCCTATGGCGTCGAGGCCGCCGCGCAAAAATATTTCGGCAAGCCGGCCAGGAGCGTGACGATCGCCGAGGCCGCGATGCTGGCCGGCCTGGTCAAATCGCCCTCGCGGCTTGCGCCGAACCGCAATCCGGAAGGAGCCGAGCAGCGCGCGCAAATCGTGCTCGCGGCGATGGCGGATGCCAAGTTCATTACAGACGCGCAGGCCCAGGCTTCGATCGGCCACCCCTCCTACAATGTGAAGCCGGTCGGCGCCGGCACCGTGAACTACGTCGCCGACTGGATCGGCGAGGTGCTGGACGACCTCGTCGGCCAGATCGACGACAGCATCAAGGTCGAGACCACGATCGATCCAAAGCTCCAGGCCGTGGCTGAGACCGCCGTCATCGACGAGCTCGCGGCCAAGAGCGTGAAGTTCAATGTCAGCCAGGGCGCGCTGGTGGCGATGACGCCCGACGGCGCGGTGCGCGCCATGGTCGGCGGCCGGAACTACTCCGACAGCCAGTACAACCGCGCGGTCACTGCAAAACGCCAGCCGGGCTCCTCGTTCAAGCCGTTCGTCTATCTGACCGCGATGGAGCAGGGCCTGACGCCTGACACCGTCCGCCAGGACGCGCCGATCGAGGTCAAGGGCTGGAAGCCCGAGAACTACACCCATGAATATTTCGGCGCGGTGACGCTGACGCAGGCGCTGGCGATGTCGCTCAACACCGTTGCCATCCGCCTCGGCCTCGAGGTCGGGCCGAAGAACGTGGTGCGCACGGCGCACCGGCTCGGCATCTCCTCCAAGCTCGAGCCCAACGCCTCGATCGCGCTCGGCACCTCGGAAGTCTCTGTGGTCGAGATGGTCGGCGCCTATGCGCCGTTCGCCAATGGCGGCTTCGCGGCCACGCCGCATGTGGTGACGCGGATCCGGACGCTCGACGGCAAGCTGCTCTACATGCGGCCGGCCGATGAGCATAACCAGGTGATCGAGCCGCGCTATGTCGGCATGATGAACACGATGATGCGGGAGACGCTGATCTCCGGCACCGCCAAGAAGGCCGAGATCCCCGGCTGGCAGGCGGCCGGCAAGACCGGCACCAGCCAGGATTACCGCGACGCCTGGTTCATCGGCTACACGTCGAACCTCGTCACCGGCGTCTGGCTCGGCAATGACGACAACTCGCCGACCAAGAAGGCGACCGGCGGCGGCCTGCCGGTGGAAGTCTGGACCCGCTTCATGCGCACCGCGCACGAGGGCGTGCAGGTGGCGGCCCTGCCGAACCTGCAAAGCAATTGGGGGCCGGCGAACCTTGTACAGATCTCATCGCAGGTGTCGCCGCCGACACAGGCGGCGGCGCCAGGAGCTGGTCTTGGCCCCGCACCGGCGCCGGTCAGCAATGGCGGCTATCGCGCTCCACCGCCGACGCGCGCCAATGCGCGGCCGGAGGCTGCCGCGGGGCTTGATGGCTGGCTGATGGACCGGCTGTTTGGCGGAAATCGGTAAGCTTCGGCCGGACGTCGTCGTGGCCTCACGACAAAAACGCGAAAACAACCCCATGCACAGTAGGCGGCGTGGTCCGGCATGATGCGTGGTGGATTGGTTGAAGGCGTTGATGCGGCGGAGCAAATCGGCCACGTGGCGCAAGGCGCGCTCTCTCCGTCGTCATTGCCCGCGAAAGCGGGCAATCCAGTACGCCGCGGCCTCTCGGTTCGACAACAACGGCCTCTGGAATACTGGATCGCCCGCCTTCGCGGGCGATGACAGCTTTTGCTGGGTTAATCCTCGACCCCGTAGCGGTGCAGATCATTCCCGTACGTATCGAGCCACTTCTTGGCGCGCTCCATCGACGGACAGATCTTGCCGCAGACGCGCCAGAAGCGGGCCGAGTGGTTCATCTCGACGAGATGGGCGACCTCATGCGCGGCGAGGTAGTCGAGCACGTAGGGCGGCGCGAGGATCAGGCGCCAGGAGAACGACAGCGAGCCGGCCGAGGTGCAGGAGCCCCAGCGGCTGGACTGATCGCGGATCGAGAGCCGCTTCACCTTGACGCCGAGCTCGGCGGCATGGGTCTGCGCCGAACGCTGCAGATCGTGGCGCGCCTCACGCTTGAGGAAGTCGCTGACACGGCGATCGACATGCTCGAGGCCGCCGGCGACGCAGAGAATGCGTTCACCGCTGTCGCGCGTCTCGGTCCACACCGTGCCGCGCGCGCCGGCGCGATGCACGATGCGGTGGGACACACCGCGCAGCGGTATCACTGTGCCGGGCTGGAACGGCGCGGCCTTCGGCAGACGACCAAGACGAGCCGCGATCCACGCACCGTGACGCTGCGCAAAATCCTTGGCTTCGGCGAGCGTGCCCCGCGGCGGGATCGTGAGGATCGCCTCGCGGTCGCTGGGATGAATTCTGAGCGTGTAACGGCGCGCTCGACGGTGCCTGCGCAGCCGAATCGCAAAGAATTGCGATCCATGGGTGATGACGAGGGTCTTCGGTTCGTGGGGCCGCCGATAGAGGAGCGCGCGTGTGGCCATGTCTGTCAGTCCAGGGAGCAAGAGTTCGCCCGGATTCTGCCATAACCGCCGCCAGGGAAAGCGCTCGGCGCAAAAACAAATCATTTGCCCAATATACAGGGGTCTGGCGTCCGGGAGACCCTACAGACTGGGGTTGGAACCCGCTTTTTTCGCCCCCACCGGACGCATGTGGCACCCCCAAGGGGTGAGGGATGACTCACTCCTATAAGACTACCTAAATACCTCGAATCTGGCGGGAACCAAGCCCTCCCGGGGCCTTCGGCAGGGCCTGACTTTCTGACGGGAAAGCCGAAATTCGTCTAGAGGCACACCCGTTCCGATGAAATCGGAACGGATATGCCTCCAGATTCTAGTTTTGACGCGTTTTCTTTACGCGAACCGGTACCCACTTCGCTTGAAAACGTTTTCTATTCAGCTGCAAGCGCCTGCAACGAGCTCGGATTCGCAGCCGAGACCATGAAATCATGGATGCGCGGCACGATTTCCGACTTGAAGCGCGAGCCGTTGAACACGCCGTAATGTCCAACGCCCTTCTGGACGTAATGAACGCGGCGATGATCGGGGATCGCACTACACAATGTGTGCGTTGCTTCGGTCTGACCGAGACCTGAGATGTCGTCGTTCTCGCCTTCGACCGTCATCAACGCAACGCGCGTCACCTTGGAAGGATCGACGCGGGTTCCACGATGCATCATCTCGCCCTTCGGCAGCGAATGCTTCACGAACACGGTGTCGACCGTCTGCAGATAATACTCGGCCGAGAGGTCCATGACTGCGAGATATTCGTCATAGAAGTCGCGATGCTTGTCGACGAGGTCGCCATCGCCCTTCACCAGATTGGCGAACAGGCGCTTGTGAGCGTCCATGTGGCGGTCGAGGTTCATGCTGATGAACCCGTTGAGCTGCAAAAAGCCCGGATAAACGTCGCGCATCATGCCCGGATGCGGGAACGGCACCTTGGTGATGACGGTGTTGCGGAACCAGTCGATGCCGCGCTCCTGCGCGAGCTGGTTCACCGCGGTCGGATTGCGGCGGGTATCGATCGGGCCGCCCATCAGCGTCATCGAGGTCGGTACGAAAGGATCGCGGCGCGCTTCCATGATCGAGACGGCAGCGACGACGGGCACGGAGGGCTGGCACACCGCCAGCACATGGGTATTGCCGCCCAGCACATGCAGCATCTCGATGACGTAGTCGATGTAGTCGTCGAGATCGAAGCGGCCTTCGCTCAAGGGCACCATGCGGGCGTCGGCCCAATCGGTGATGTAGACCTCATGCGCCGGCAGGAAGGCCTCGACCGTGCCGCGCAGCAGCGTCGCGTAATGGCCGGACATCGGCGCCACGATCAGCACGCGCGGCTGCGGGCTGCGCAGCGGACGGGCGAACTTGCGATCGAAGTAGAGCAGCTTGCAGAACGGCTTTTCCCAGACCGAGCGGACCTCGACGGGGACGCGGATGCCGTTGACCTCGGTGTCGTTGAGGCCCCATTCCGGCTTGCCGTAGCGGCGCGTGGTGCGCTCGAACAGTTCGCAGGCCGCAGCGACTGACTTGCCGACTTCGGTGCGCGCCCAGGGATTCAGCGGGTTTTGGAACAGCAGCTTGGTCGCATCGGTGACGGCGCGTGCCGGATTGAGAGAGGCCTGCGCCATCTCGTACATCCAGTACATCGGCGTCGTCAGGACCGGGCTGCCTTCATTAGCCTGGAGCGGTACGCCGCCAAACTCACCAATCGGCATGATCAAATTCCTCTTCGCATCGCAGCATACTGCCGAATGCGTAATATTGCGTCAATGCATGCTTCCGTACATGTACGTAGCCGAAAGGGCTAAACCAGCCGAAATCCACGGGAAAGTGAAGCTATTCGCCGCCCGCGAGCAGCGAGCCGTGCTTTCTGGCGCTGCGCAAAAGGGCAAGGAATGCCCAAAAAGAAGCAATCAGAAGCACTGTGTTGATGGCTAGCGCATCCAGCATCAGATCGGTCCGGAAGGTATTTTCGATCAGGAGTGCGCGCATCCCCTCGAACACGTAAGTCGGCGGCAGCGACCAGGCGACATATTGCAGCCAGCCGGGCAAGACACTGACCGGATAATAGATGCAGGCGAGCGGCATGATCGCGAACATCAAGGTCCAGACGATGCTCTCGGCGCCGAGCCCGTTCCGCAGCACCAAGCCCGAGACGAAAATGCCAACCGACCAGCTCGTGAAGATCAGATTGCAGAAGAAGGCGATCAGCGGCAGGCCGAGGCTGTAGACATTGAAATGAAAGAACGCAATCGCAAGCAGCGTCATCGGGATGACGCCGATCGCCAGCCGGATCAGGCTCATCGCCATCAGCGACAGCAGAAACTCGATCGGCTTCAGCGGGCTCATCATGAGGTTGCCGAGATTGCGCGCCCACATCTCCTCCAGGAAGGAGATGGAGAAGCCGAGCTGGCCGCGGAACAGGATGTCCCAAAGGATGACAGCGCCGATCAGGGTGCCGCCGGCGCGCGCGAAGAAATTGGCGTTCTGGGCGATGTAGAGCTGAAGAAAGCCCCAGGTGATGATCTGCAGCGCCGGCCAGTACAGCAGCTCGAGCAGCCGCGGCCAGGACGACATCAACAGATACCAGTAGCGCAGGATCATCGCGCCGATGCGTTGCGCCGAGATGCCGCGGTTGAGGGAAAGCTCGCTCATCGCGCCGCGTCCTCTCTGGCACCATTGGTCCGCCCGCGCGCGACGTCCAGGAACACCTCCTCCAGCGTGGTGCGGTTGTAGCGGGCCATGATGGCGTCGGGCGTGTCGTCGTCCTCGACGCGGCCACGCTTCATGATGATGACCCGGTCGCAGAGCCGCTCGACCTCGAGCATGTTGTGCGAGGCCAGCAGGATCGTGGCGTTGTTGTCGCGCCGGTAGCGCTCAAGATGCGCCCGCACCCAGTCGGCGGTATCAGGGTCGAGCGAGGCGGTCGGCTCGTCCAGCAGCAACAGCTCCGGCTGGTTGATCAGCGCCTTCGCCAGCGCGACGCGGGTCTTCTGCCCTGCCGAGAGCTTGCCGTTGGCACGGTCGATGAAGTCGTTGAGATCGAGATCCTCGGCCAGCTTCGCGATGCGATCGGCGAGGTTCTTGACCGCATAGAGCTTGCCGAAAATGGTGAGGTTCTGCCGCACCGTGAGCCGCATCGGCATGTCGACATAGGGGCTTTCGAAGTTCATCCGCCCGAGCACGGCCGCGCTTTCCTCGGGCATCGGATGCCCAAGCACCTGCACACGGCCGGAGGTCGGCAGCACCAGGCCCATGATCATCGCGATGGTGGTGGTCTTGCCGGCGCCGTTGCCGCCCAAAAGCCCGGTGATGCTGCCGCGGGGAAGCGTAAAGGAGATGCCATCCACCGCGCGGGTCTGCTTGTAGAGCTTGACCAGGCGATCGACCTCGATGGCCACGGACAATGTGCTGTCCGCGACAGTCGGCCGACTTGAAGCCCTGGAGTTCTCAGTCATGCTAGGGGCGTTCTTCGGCCATTGCGCGGCGGAGTGCAAGGCTTGTAACTCCAAGGCTTGTAACCCCGAGGCTTGTAGGTCCAAGGCTTGTAACTCGTTGGAATCAGTGGGCCAGCGTGTTTGTGATAGGACACGCGCACCGCTAGATTGGCCTGTCATGACCGAGACCACCGCCTCCGACTTCCGCCCGTCGCAACGACACATCCGCCTGGACACCATCCTGCGGCTGCGCTGGCTCGCCGTGCTGGGCCAGCTCGCCGCGATCTTCATCGTGGCGCAGGGGCTCGAGTTCGACGTCGCCATTGTCCCCTGTGTCAGCATCATCGGCCTGTCGGCGGCGCTCAACCTGGCTCTGCAAACCGTGGCCAACCCGATGCAGCGGCTGGAGCCGCTTCACGCGGCCGGGCTACTGGCATTGAACATCGTGGAACTGGCCGGGCTGCTGTTCTTCACCGGCGGATTGCAGAACCCGTTCTCGTTCCTGTTTCTCGCACCTGTGTTGATTTCAGCCACCGCGCTGCCGGCGCGGCTGACTTTCGCTCTCGGCCTGCTGGCCGTGGCCTGCGCCTCGATCCTGTTTTTCTTCCATTTCCCGCTGCCGTGGGATGCCGAAGATCCCGTGGTGCTGCCGCCGATCTATCTGCTCGGCGTCTGGCTTTCGATCGTGCTCGCGATCGGCGTCACCAGTCTCTACTCGTTCCAGGTGACCGAGGAGGCACGCAAGCTCGCCGACGCATTGGCCGCGACCGAACTGGTGCTGACGCGCGAACAGCATCTGACCCAGCTCGACGGATTGGCCGCCGCCGCCGCCCACGAGCTCGGCACACCGCTTGCGACCATCTTCCTGATTTCGCGCGAACTGGAAAAGACCGTGACGGATCCGGTCTTCGCGGCGGACCTCAAGACGTTGCGCGAGCAGACGCAACGTTGCCGCGACATTTTGAGCAAAATCACCCAGCTGTCCTCCACCGGCGCGCCGTTCGACCGCATGAAGCTGTCGGAGCTGATCGAAGAGGTGGTGGCACCGCATCGCGATTTCGGCGTCGACATCAAGGTGCGGATTGCGATCGCGGCTGTGGCCGAGCCGGTCGGATCGCGCAATCCGGCGGTGCTCTATGGCGTCGGCAACATCATCGAGAACGCGGTCGATTTCGCCAACTCCACGGTGGAGGTGAACGCATGGTGGAACAATGAGACGATCGAGATCGTAATTTCCGACGACGGCCCGGGCATTCCACCCGATCTCATGAAGCGGATCGGCGAGCCTTATTTGTCGCGACGGCGCACCCAGGATGCCGGCGGCGGGCTGGGGCTCGGCGTGTTCATCGCCCGCACGCTGCTCGAACGCACCGGCGCCAAGGTCTCGTTTACCAATCGGACCTTCCCGGAACACGGTGCAGTGGTACAGATCGCGTGGCCGAAGGAGCGTTTTGAGACTATCGAGACCTTTGAAGAAACAATAGGATAGGGCGCGACCTTGCGTCGCACGTGAGGGCGGATCGACTATTGGCGGCCTTGGCACCGCCTGATTGCGACGCCATATATAGATGTGCTGGAGAGAGGACAAAACCTTGAACGCCATCGCCGAATTGAACGAACAGACCGACCGCTCGCTGCTCATCGTGGAGGACGACAAGCCGTTTCTGGAGCGTTTGTCGCGCGCCATGGAAACGCGCGGCTTCGCGGTGACATCATGTGACACCGTCTCGGATGGTCTCGCCCAGATCGGCAAGTCTGCGCCGGCGTTCGCCGTGGTCGATCTTCGCCTCGGTGACGGCAACGGTCTCGACGTCGTCTCCGCGCTGAAGAAGAAGCGCCCCGAAGCCCGCGCCATCGTGCTGACCGGCTATGGCAACATCGCCACCGCCGTCACCGCGGTGAAGATGGGTGCGATCGATTATCTCTCGAAGCCCGCGGATGCCGACGACGTCGTCGCCGCACTTCTTTCGACCGGCACGGACAAATCCGAGCTGCCGGCGAACCCGATGTCGGCCGATCGCGTCCGCTGGGAGCACATCCAGCGCATCTACGAAATGTGCAACCGCAACGTCTCGGAGACGGCGCGGAGGCTCAACATGCACCGCCGTACGCTGCAGCGGATTTTGGCCAAGCGCGCGCCAAGGTAACTCCGGTAATCACAACTCTCTCCCCGTCACCCCCGCGCAACCGCGAAACGGTTGTCGCTGGAGGTGCTCGCCTCTTCGGCGAGCCTCGAAGGACGACGGCCCGGCTGCATCGGGGCCGTTCATCCTTCGAGGCTCCCCTTGCGATGCGAACGCATCGCAAGCCTCGCACCTCAGGATGACGGGTCGGCAGTTCCGCTCGCTACTACTCCCAAAAATCCGCATGCCCTTGCGGATCGACCAGGCGGTTGATCCGCAACGCTGCCGCCATTCCGAACCGCACCGTTATCTGCTTGCGCGTGGCGGCTGCGATCTTGTGCTCGGGCGCCTCGCAATGCATGTGCGCGCCATAGGCGTCCGCGATGATCAGGCCGGTGCCTTCGGGGAAAATCTCGCACGGCAGATCCTGCGTGAAGGCGAAGAACAGCCGGTCGCAATGGGCGCGGTATTCGTGCCATTTCTGATCGGCCCGCAGATCCTCCACCGACGATTTGATCTCGACGATCCAGATCTCGCCGCGCTCGTTCAGCGCCACGAGATCAGCGCGCCGGCCTGACGGCAGCGGCAATTCGCTGATGCAAGTGAACCCTAGCGAGCGCAACAGCCGCGCGGTGCCGCGCGCGATCGCGAGCGCTGTTTCCGACTGGCGGCGGTCAGGCGGCGGAACAAGGGTGATGTTGCGGGCGGGGCTGTCCATTGGAGGGAGATTAGCCGATTCCGCGCTCGCTGTCGTCCCGGCGAAGGCCGGGACCCATTACCCCAAGGGGTTGTCATAGCACGAGCTGATAACCACCAGCCTTCGCCAAACTACGCCCTGGGGTAATGGGTCCTTGATCTGCGCTTCGCTTGTCCAGGACGACAGCGGAGCATGACGCAACCGCTTCACCCTCATCTTACGGTGGCGCTACCACCACGCCTTCATTCCCGCGCAGATCCAGCACGCCTTCCAGCCGCTCGCTCTCGCGATCCAGAAACGTCGACAGCAAGATCTCGCTGCCGAACCTGATCGCGCTGGTCGTCACCGCGATCGGCTCGGGGCCGAGATTGAGCACGATGATGAGCGCCCTGCCCTCGGCCTCGCGGCGGTAGATCAGGAGATCGCCTTGCGTGGCGATCGGATGATAGTCGCCGGCGACCAGCGGCGGGCAGGTCCTGCGCAACGCGATCAGGCGTTTGTACAGGCTCAGGATCGAGCGCGTGTCGGCCTCGAGATTGACGACGTTTTCGTGGATATGATCCTCGGGCAACGGCAGCCACGGCCTCGCTTCCGAGAAGCCGGAGAAGTTGGACGAATCCCACTGCATCGGCGTGCGGCAGCCGTCGCGCCCCACCCCGATGCCGGGGACGTTCTTCTCGAAGGGATCGCGGACATCCTCCGGCGCAATGGCGAGCTGATGCATGCCGATCTCATCGCCGTAATATAGCGTCGGCGTGCCACGCAGAGTGAGCAGCAGCATCGCGGCAACGCGGGCCTGCTCGGGGCCGACGCGACTGGCGACGCGCGGGCGATCGTGATTGCCCAGCACCCAGTTCGGCCACGCGCCCTTCGGCAGCGCCTTCTCGTAGTCGTCGATGATCTTTTCGATCGAGCGCGCGCTCCAGAAGGTCGAGAGCAGCGCGAAATTGAACGGCATCTGCGCGCCGGTAAGGTCGTTGCCGTAATAGGCCATGAGACGGTGCAGCGGCAGATAGACCTCGCCGATCAGCACGCGCGCATCATAGGCATTTGTGACGCGGCGCATCTCGGCGATGACGTCAAACACCTCCGGCTGGTCAGTCGAATATTGCGTCAGGATTTTTTCGTTCG
This sequence comes from Bradyrhizobium ganzhouense, assembly GCF_049949285.1. Classification (NCBI taxonomy): domain Bacteria; kingdom Pseudomonadati; phylum Pseudomonadota; class Alphaproteobacteria; order Hyphomicrobiales; family Nitrobacteraceae; genus Bradyrhizobium; species Bradyrhizobium ganzhouense. The sequence continues at coordinate 603,011 of NZ_CP181318.1, read as the reverse complement.
GCGGCCGGCCCTCGACATAATGCGGGTTGGGCGGGTTGTCGCGAAACTCGGCATCCTTGATCAGGTGCCAGATCACGTCGACGCGAAAGCCGTCGACGCCTTTCTCCAGCCAGAACCGCATCACGTCGTAGATCGCGGCGCGGACGTCCGGATTGCGCCAGTTCAGGTCCGGCTGCTGGGCGAGGAAAGCGTGGTAGTAATATTGACCGGTCTCCGCATCGACTTGCCACGCGCTGCCGCCGAATTCGGACAACCAATTGTTTGGCACGCCGCCATCGGGGGCCGGATCGCGCCAAATGTACCAGTCGCGTTTGGGATTGTCGCGCGAGGAGCGGCTCTCGACGAACCAGGGATGCTGGTCGGAGGTGTGGTTCGGCACGAGGTCGAGGATCAGCTTGAGGCCGACATCATGCGCGGCCGCGAGCAGCGCATCGAAATCCGCCATCGTGCCGAACAGGGGATCGATGCCGGTATAGTCGGAGATGTCATAGCCGAAATCGGCCATTGGCGAGGGGAAGATCGGCGACAGCCAGATCGCGTCGACGCCGAGCGATTTCACATAAGGCAGCCGCCGCGAAATGCCGGCGAGATCACCGACGCCGTCGCCGTCGCTGTCCTGAAAGGAGCGTGGATAGATCTGATAGAAGATGCCGTCGCGCCACCAGTTCTCGCCGCCCTGAGCCATGTCGGAAAACCCACCCGGAAATCTGTGCCTTGAAATTGTCCTTGCGCGAGAGAACGCGGAAGCAACGCTCCGGTTCAAACAGCCGCGCGAATTGGGACGACCGTGTGACGGCGGGCGCGGTTGTTCCGCAGGCCAACCACGACTATTTTGCTTGGCCGCGCAGCAAAAATCGGCATTGTGAGCCCATGACCGAGCAAAATGACACCCAAGAGTCCTCGCAAGCCAAAGCCGGCGCGATCATCGTCCCCGTGACGCTGTTCGAGCAGAACTGCACCATCATCTGGGACGAACCCGGCAAGAAGGCCGTGGTGATCGACCCCGGCGGCGACGTGCCGAAAATCCTCGAGGCGATCAAGCAGACCGGTGTCACCGTCGAGAAAATCTGGCTGACCCACGGCCATATCGACCATGTCGGCGGTGCAGCCGAATTGCGCGACGCGCTGAAGGTGCCGATCGAGGGCCCGAATGTCGCGGACAAATATCTGCTCGACAACGTCGTGGAAAGCGGCGCGCGCTTTGGCATGACGGGCGTGCGCAATTTCGAGCCGGACCGCTGGCTCGACGAGGGCGATACCGTGTCGATCGGTGGTCTGACGTTCGACATCCTGCATTGCCCCGGCCACTCGCCGGGCAGCGTGGTGTTCTTCAACAAGGACTTGCGGTTTGCTCATGTCGGCGACGTGCTGTTTGCGGGCTCGGTCGGGCGCACCGATCTGCCCGGCGGCAGTCACGCCACGCTGATCAACTCGATCATGACAAAGCTGTTGCCGCTCGGCGACGACGTCGGCTTCATCTGTGGCCACGGTGCCGGCTCGAGCATCGGCCAGGAGCGGATGACCAACCCGTTCATCACCGGCGAGATGTAGGCCTGGCGCGCGATAGCGCCGCCACAAGCTCCGCTGTCGTCCCGGACAAGCGTAGCTCTGGACAACGCGCAGTGTTGATTCGAGCGAAGCGCTGATCCGGGACGACAGCGGAATATGCTTCGCTCGCGGTCTGACTTACTTCATCAATCCCGCGGCGGTCAGCGCGCGCGTGATGATCTGGCCGAGATCGAAGCCGCGGGATTGCTCGCGCTTCGACTCGGCCTGCTCTTCCGCAACCGCGGCGCGGATCGAGCGGGCGAGATGCGGGGCGGAGGTTAGCGCGGGCTTCTCTGCCTTCTTCTTCGCCGCGTCCGGAATCCAGCCGGTCAGACCGAAGAACTTGGCGATATGATAGGACGACGAAATGCCGGCCTCGATCAGGAACGCGCCTTCGATGCCGTAGCGCTGATCGTTGTCGGCGAGCCCCAGCGGCGTGCCGTGGGCCATGCCGGTGATGGCGTAGGATTCGACCAGCGTCTCGCCGTCCTTGTTCCACCAGGCCTGGCGCGGATAGCCGTCGACATTGGTCTCGGCCATCGGCGTCGTCGGCAGATCGTGCAGATCGAGCCACTGCTTGACGATCTCGTTGGCATTGCCGGGATTGACGGTGCGGTCGGCGCTGCCGTGCCACACCGAAATCTTCGGCCAGGGCCCGCGATGATTGGACGCCCGCCGCACGAAATCGCCGAGCTCGCGCTCGGGCCGCGTCGGGGAATGAAACATGCCGTCCAGCGCCTCGCGCAAATTCGACGCGATGCCGTAAGGAAGGCCTGCGATGATCGCACCGGCCGCGAAGACTTCTGGATAGGTCGCGAGCATCACCGAGGCCATGCCGCCACCGGCGGACAGGCCGGTGATGAAGATCCGCCTGGGATCGATGCGGTGCGTCAGAACCATATGCGCGACCATCTCGCGGATCGAGCGCGCCTCGCCGCTATCCCGCGCGGTGTCTTCCGAATTGAACCAGTTGAAGCAGGTGTTGCCGTTGTTGATGCGCTGCTGCTCGGGCATCACCAGCGCAAAGCCATAGTGACGCGCGAGCGTCGACCAGCCTGCACCGAGATCATAGCTAGAAGCCGTCTGGCCGCAGCCGTGCAGCACGACGACGAGCGCGCGCGGCTTCTGCAATTGCGCCGGCACGAACGCGAACATGCGCAAGGCTCCGGGATTGTCGCCGAAACCTGTGACTTCCTCCAGCGGACTGGAAGCATCGGCGCTCGCGCCAAAGTCGGGCAAGTGCAGACCATCCATCCTTGGCAGATGTCTCAACAGATTGACATTACGGGCTAGCGACACGGCAAATTCCTGGTGGGCGTCTTTCAACGTTTACCCAGACCAGATAGTTGCTGCAGTGCAAAATGAAAAGGCCGTGTGCTGTCAACATGCCGGGAACCGCGCAAAATCCAGCAGATTTCCGCACGTATTAACCGCAGTGCCTTAACTTCGTGCAGATGCGCGGCGCATCCACGTCAGGAATGCGGCGCAGATCATGATTAACGCCGCAAACAGCGCGAGCGAGGCAAGAAATCCTGCGCGCGCTGATTGCAACGCTTGCACCGCAAAGAACACCGCACCGATTGCGGCCACTCCGGCCGCATTTCCAATCTGCGCAATGGTGCCGTACATGCCCGACGCAGAGCCCGCTGCGACGGGCTTCACGGTTGAGAGCACCGCGCCGGAGAGCGGCGCCATCACCAAGCCCTGGCCGTATCCGAAGATGAGCATGATGAACGCAAGCGCGATCGGACTCGGCGCTTCGATCAAGCCTGCGAGAAGCGCGAGCGCGGCGAGGCCCGCGATCTGCAACGCGCAGCCCTCGATCAACACCTTGGTGCCGCGATGTCTTGCTCGCGCGCCACTGTGGCGCGAGGCCACGACGAAAGCGAGCGCGAGCGGAACGAAGGCGAGGCCGGCGGCGAGCGGCGGGATCCTCAACCCGCGCTGCATGAACAGCGTCATCACCAGATAGAACGAGAGATTGGCGACGAAGAAAAAGAAGGCCGCGCCGAGCCCGCGCAGGAAAGCTGTGTCCGCCAGCAGCGTCAGATCGATCAGCGGCATGCCCGCGCGCGCAACGACGTGCTCGAGCTTCAGAAACGCGAACAGGATCGCGCCGCCGATCGCCATCACGGCCCACAGCCACGGCGCCCAGCCTGCATCGTGACCGAACAGCAGCGGGCCGATCAGGCACAACAGTCCTGCGAACAGCACCACGCTGCCCTTGATGTCGAGCCTGGTGCCGGCCCGGCGCGGCACCGACGGCATGATGCGCCATGCGGCGAAAGCGATGACGAGCCCGCAAGGCACGTTGACGAAAAACACCGCGCGCCAGCCGGTGTGGGCAAGGTCGATCGTCACCAAAAGCCCGCCGAGCAAAAAGCCTGCGGCGCCGGCAAGCCCGAGCACGATGCCGTAGATGCCGAAGGCCCGGCTGCGCGACTCGTCCGTGAACAGCAGATGCAGCGTGGCCAGAACCTGCGGCACCATCAGCGCGGCGGTCGCGCCCTGCGCCAGCCGCGCGATGATCAGCTCCGCACCGGATTGCGCCAGCCCGCACCACAGTGAGGTCGCCGTGAAGCCGAGCACGCCGGCGAGAAAGACGTTCTTGGTGCCATGGATGTCGCCGAGGCGGCCGCCGGTGACGACCAGCGTCGCATAGGCGATCAGATAGATCGCAATGACGGATTCGATCTGCGCCGGTGTCGCGTGCAGGTCGACCGCGATCGTGGGAATCGCGACGTTCACGATGAAGGCGTCGACGCCGAACATGAACTGCGCGGCGACGACAATCGCCAGCACCCACCAGCGGCGGGTTGAATCGACAGGCTTTGTGACGGTTTGATGCATTTTCGCGCGAACCCTCGTCGATTTATTTGCGCGCGAGGCTCGCAGATCGGCGTCACCGGCGCGATTACCTCAGAGGTAGGACTTGCCGCTGTGGCCCGATTGCTGCATGTCGGTTCCCGCTGATTTTGCAAGGCTTTGAAGGCAAATCCTTTGGAAGCAAATCCGATGTACGACTACGACATGGTGGTGATCGGCTCGGGCCCGTCGGGGCGCCGCGCCGCGGTGCAATGTGCCAAGCTCGGCAAGGCCGTGCTGGTGGTGGAAAAGGGCCGGCGGGTCGGCGGCGTCTCGGTCCATACCGGCACGATCCCCTCCAAGACGCTGCGCGAGACCGTGCTCAATCTCTCCGGCTGGCGCGAACGCGGCTTCTATGGCCGCTCCTACCGGGTGAAGCAGGACATCGCCGCGAGCGATCTGATGACGCGGCTGCAGAAGACACTCGACCACGAAGTCGAGGTGCTCGAGCATCAGTTCAGCCGCAACCTCGTCCGCACCGCCAATGGCGAAGCGCGCCTGGTCTCGCCGCACGAGGTCGAGATCACCAGCGCGATCGGCGAGACCAAGGTTGTGTCCGCCGCCTTCATCCTGATCGCTTGCGGCACCCGCCCGTTCCGCCCGGACTATGTGCCGTTCGACGGCCAGACTGTGCTCGACAGCGACGAGATCATCGAGTTGCCAAAGCTGCCGCGCAGCCTAGCTGTGATCGGCGCCGGCGTGATCGGCGTCGAATACGCCACCATTTTCAGCGCACTCGATGTGCCCGTGACCTTGATCGAGCCGCGGCCGACCTTCCTCGATTTCATCGACAAGGAATTGATCGACGAGTTCATGCACGAATTGCGCGACCGCAACGTCGCGCTGCGGCTCGGCTCCAAGGTCACGTCGATCGAGAAGACCGCGCAAGGCACCATCGTGACGAACCTCTCCGACGGGCGCCACGTCACCACGGAAATGCTGCTGTTCGCGGCGGGCCGCGTCGGCGCCACCGACCGGCTCAATCTCGAGGCGGCCGGCATCGTCGTCGACCATCGCGGCCGCATCTCGGTCGATCCCGTGACCTTGCAGACCAGCGTGCCGCACATCTACGCGGCCGGCGACGTGATCGGCTTTCCGAGCCTCGCCTCGACTTCGATGGAGCAGGGCCGCGTCGCAGCCTGCCACGCGCTCGGCATGGAGCCCCTGGCGCCGCCGGAATTCTTCCCCTACGGCATCTATTCGGTGCCGGAGATCTCGACCGCGGGCCTGACGGAAGAAGAGGTGCGGACGCGCGGCATTCCCTATGAGGTCGGCATCGCGCGTTTCCGCGAGACCTCGCGCGGCCACATCATGGGGCTGAACAGCGGCATGATGAAGATGATCTTCTCGACCAAGACCCGCCGGCTGCTCGGCGTGCATATTCTGGGCGAAGGCGCCACCGAGCTGATCCATATCGGCCAGGCCGTGCTGAACCTCAAAGGCACCATCGACTATTTCATCCAGAACACGTTCAACTATCCGACGCTGGCCGAGGCGTACAAGATCGCCGGCCTGGATGCGTGGAACAGGATGACGCGGTAGTTTCTTTTACCTCTCCCCGTAAGAACGGGGAGAGGGAGACGAAGCATCGCGCCTCGCGTCGTATCCGCGCATGCCTGCATTCCGCTGCACGGGACATCGCGCGATTGCGTTCGTGCCTCCGTGCACGTAGCCTCCACTGACCTAACAAACAGAAAATGACAGCCGGAGAGAACGCCATGGCGCGCCTGAAGTTTGGAGCCTTCCTTGCCCCGCATCACCCGATCGGGGAGCATCCGATGCTTCAGTTCCGGCGCGATCTCGACCTGGTCGAGCAGTTGGATAGCCTCGGCTATGACGAGTTCTGGTGCGGCGAGCATCATTCCTCCGGCTGGGAGATGATCGCCTCGCCCGAGATGTTTCTGGCCGCGGCCGGCGAGCGCACCAAGCGGATCAGGCTCGGCACCGGCGTGGTGTCGCTGCCCTATCACCATCCCTTCAACGTCGCCCAGCGCATGGTGCAGCTCGACCACATGACCGGCGGCCGCGCCATCTTCGGCTCCGGCCCCGGCGCGCTGGCGTCGGACGCGCACACGCTCGGCATCGACCCGATGACGCAGCGCGACCGCCAGGACGAGGCGATCGGCGTGATCCGCCGCCTGTTCAACGGCGAGCGCGTCACCGCCAGGACCGACTGGTTCACCATGAACGACGCCGCGCTGCAGATCCTGCCGCTGCAGGAGGAAATGCCGTTCGTGGTGGCCTCGCAGATCTCGCCGTCGGGCATGACGCTCGCGGGCAAATACGGCATCGGCATCATCTCACTGGGCTCGATGACGACGCAGGGGCTGATGTCGCTGCAGCAGCAATGGCAGTTCGCCGAGGATGCCGCCAAGAAGCACGGCACCACGGTCAACCGCGCCGACTGGCGCGTGCTGCTGAGCTTCCACATCGCCGAGAGCCGCGAGCAGGCCCGCAAAGAGGCCGGCGCCGGGCTGATGCGCTGGCACAACGAATATAATGTCGGGACGCTGCAGCGGCCGGGCCTCGAGGCGTTCTCCTCGCCCGACGAGGCCGTGGACAAGACCGCCTTCGTCGAGGGCGCGGCCTCCACCATCGGCACGCCCGACGATCTCGTCAAAACCATCAAGAACGTGATGGACGTGTCCGGCGGCGTCGGCGCCGTCATCGGCTTCGTGCACGACTGGGCCAATCCGGAAGCGACGCGCCGAAGCTGGGACATGGTCGCGCGCTATGTCGTGCCGGAGATCAACGGCTACATCGATGGCCTGCGCAGGTCGCAAAAATTCGTGATCGAGAACCGCGCGATCTTCGAGCGTGCGGGCCAGGCCGTGATGGCCAAGATCATGCAGAACGAGAAAGCCGCCGAGGCGCTGAAGGTGACCGGCCCCGGACGCGTCGCCATTCCCGCCGTCAACGCGCCGGATCTGCAGAAGGAAGCGGCGAAGCGATAGGCTTCGGTGCCACACTTGTAGCGACGTTCACAAGCAAGACATCCCGGCCCGTGCTATGCTGACCTGGTCAGCCTGGCGCAGGCCGAATTGTTGCCGCGGTCGCGCGATTCCTGTCGGTCAGCCAACCGGAGCAATCGTCATGTCGATGCAAGCTGGGCCTACACCGCCCAAGCGCAATCAGTTGAAGCACATTCCGGGAGATGAGGGCTGGCCGATCATAGGCAAGACCCTCCAGGTGCTAGCCGACCCCAAGGGCCATATCGAGGCGAACGGACGGAGATACGGCCCGGTCTATCGCACCCATGTATTCGGCGAGACCAGCGTGGTGCTGCTCGGGCCCGAGGCCAACGAGCTCGTGATGTTCGACCAACAGAAGCAGTTCTCGTCCGAGCATGGCTGGAACCCTGTGCTGGGACGGCTGTTTCCGCGCGGCTTGATGCTGCTCGATTTCGAAGAGCACCGACTGCACCGCAAGACGCTGTCGATCGCCTTCAAATCGGGGCCGATGAAATCCTATCTCGCCGAACTCGACAAGGGCATTGCGGCACGGGTGCAAACATGGCGGGCGAGGCCAGGCGTGATGCAGCTCTATCCCGCGATGAAACAGCTCACGCTCGACCTCGCCGCGACGTCGTTCCTGGGCGCCGACATCGGGCCGGAGGTCGATGAGATCAACCGCGCCTTTGTCGATATGGTCGCGGCCGCCGTCGCGCCGATCCGCCGCCCCTTCCCCGGCACCCAGATGGCGCGCGGCGTCAACGGACGCAAACGCATCATCGCCTATTTCCGCGAGCAGATCCCGCTGCGCCGCGGCAATCACGGCGGCGATGATCTGTTCTCGCAACTCTGCCGCGCCACTCATGAAGACGGCGCGCTGCTGTCCGAGCAGGACATCATCGACCACATGAGCTTCCTGATGATGGCGGCGCACGACACGCTGACCTCGTCGCTGACGTCCTTCATCGGCGAGCTCGCCGCCAATCCGGAGTGGCAGAGCAGGCTGCGCGCGGAAGTTTTTGCGCTCGGGCTCGCCCCGGATGCGCCGAGCAGCTTCGACGATCTCGAAAAGATGCCGTTCACGGAGATGGCCTTCAAGGAGGCGCTACGGATCAAGCCGCCGGTGCCGTCGATGCCACGTCGCGCGGTGCGCGACTTCACGTTCAGGAACTACGACATTCCCGCCGGCACGTCGGTCGGCGTCAATCCGCTCTACACGCACCATATGAAAGACATCTGGCCGGAGCCGGATCGGTTCGATCCGCTGCGCTTCACGGACGAGGCCCAGCGCAACCGTCACCGCTTCGCCTGGGTGCCGTTCGGCGGCGGCGCACATATGTGCCTGGGCCTGCACTTCGCCTACATGCAGGCGAAATGTTTTGCCCGGCACTTCCTGCAGAATATCGAGGTGTCGCTGGAGCCCGGCTACAAGCCGGACTGGCAGATGTGGCCGATCCCGAAACCGAAGGATGGGTTGAAGGTGCGGGTGAAGGCGGTTTAGCGCCACAGCCGTCATTGCGAGCGAAGCGAAGCAATCCAGAATCTTTCCGCGGAAAGACTCTGGATTGCTTCGTCGCTTCGCTCCTCGCAATGACGGAAACCCGGTTTCGTAGGGTGAGCAAAGCGAAGCGTGCCCACCATGCCTCTCCACATCTGAACATCGATGGTGGTCTGGCGGAAAACGCAGGAAGCGCCGAGCTGCGTCGCCAGCGCTCGCCTTCCGGTAGACGGCGGCCCGCGATCACAATTTTGGCACCTTCGGCAACGAAGACTTCCGCAGTACGCAATCCGATACCGCTCGTCGCACCCGTGATCACCGCAACCTTGCCGTCAAGCCTGCCCGTGGAATCTCCCTGTTTTCGAATGATTTGAAGCCAAATGGCGGACACCGATCAATGACGTCTCCACGACAATCGGCGCCGCAACAATCACTATTCCTGCCGGCTCCCGACAAGGCGAGCTTTGCTTGCGCATGCGAGATGCGTAACATCATGGCCCGTCTCTCGATTTCCGGACTTCTGTCGCAACCGGGCCGCGCATGAGGAAGCTGATCGACGAATTCCGCAAGGGCTGGCAGGGCGTGGCACCGCCTTCGCTCGGCCTGAGCATTGCGTTCGCGGTGGCCTGCCTGCTGGTCGCGACCCTGGCGCGCTGGGGGCTCGCGCATGTGCGCCCCGACGTCTTCTTCACGCCGTATTTTCCGGCCGTGTTCTTTGCAGCCGCCTTCGGAGGCCTTCGGATCGGCGTTGTGACGGCGCTGGTCGGCGGCGTGCTCGGCGTCGTCGTGAATTTCGGCGATGCGTTTGCCGATCGCGCGCGGTTCGCGCTGCTGACTCTCTATTGGGGCGTCTCCGCGCTGACGATCTGGGGCGTCGAGCACTATCGCACGATGCTGGCGGAGCAGCGACGGATCTCCAAGCGCCTGATCGAGGAAGAAGACTATCGCAAGGTCCTGGTCGACGAGCTCCAGCACCGGCTGAAGAACAAGCTGTCGACCGTGCACGCCGTGCTGCACCAGGTGCTGCACGACCAGCCGCAAGTCTGGGCCCGGATCGACCCGCGGCTGCGCTCGCTGGCCGCGACCGACGATCTGATCTCGCGGATCGACAAAGCCGGCTGCGACATCCGCGACCTCCTGATCTCCGAGCTCGGCCCTTACGGCCATGTCCGCTTCACCCTCAATGGCGACCGGCTGTTCCTGCCGCCGAAGCTTGCGGTGACGCTGTCACTGATGTTTCACGAACTCGCCACCAACGCCGGTAAATACGGCGCGTTCTCCTCACCGCGCGGATTACTGCAGGTGTCATGGAACGTCAGCGACGATCGCCTGGCCATCACGTGGGACGAAACCGAAGGACCGAGCATCGACAAGATCTCGGAGCCCGGCTTCGGCACCGAGTTGCTGAAGTCGGCGCTGTCCGCCTTCGACGGCAAGACCGAAGTCTCGTATTTGAAGACCGGACTGCATTGCATCATGCAATGCCGCATCCCCAAGGGCGAGTGAAGGTGGGTTAGCTCTCCCGACGGGAGAGGTGACGTCTACGGCTCGCATCGATTCAAACGAAAGAGATTCGCGCGCTACGCTCGCGCTATCGCGAGCGCTGTTGACCTCCTGTTAATGACGATCGGCGGCGCGCGTCGCAACGTCGCAAGTTTCTCGCAAAACACCCCCGTATTTCTTCGGACCCCTTAACCAAACCTAAGAGGGAGCTGGGCATGATCGCGCTCATTGTAAAGTCGCGCTGAAACAACAAGATTCATGAATTCTATGAACGATAATGTACATAACGGCGCGAGCGAAGCCGAACTCGGATTCCTCAAGGAAATCGTTAGAATGCTGCCTGCCGGCCTGACCGTGCAGGACGCGCAAGGCAAGCTTCTCCTGGTTAACGACGTCGCGGCTGCCCAGCTCGGCATGGACGGCAGCCGTCCGTCGCCGGACCTTGCACAGCGCCGCGAGGCCTGCGAGCGCGCGCTGAGGGCCGGACAGCCGGTCACCGCCGAAGAAGCGCTCCAGGTCGGCGCCGCACGCCAGGTGCTGCTGACGACCCATCGGCCGGTCCAGCTCGCCGGCCGCGAGCTCTTGATCTCGGCATCAGCAGACATCACCGAGCAGAAAAATTTCGAGGACCAGCTGTTTCGCTCGGCTTATTTCGACGAGCTGACCGGGCTGCCTTCGCGGCGCGTGATCGAGCATCGCGCCAACAGCCTGCTCGCACGCGATCACGGCGGCGAGCGTTTTGCACTCGCCTTTCTCGACGTCGACAATTTCAAGCACATCAACGACTATTACGGCCACACCGTCGGCGACGCGCTGCTGGTCGAGCTGTCGAAGCGGCTCGGCCGCGACCTGCGCGATTCCGACATGCTGTCGCGCATCTCCGGCGACGAATTCCTGCTGCTGCTCTCGCCGATCCAGAGCCAGGAGGAAGTCGCCGAATTCATACAAGCGACGCTGCAGCGGCTGACCGCGCCATTCTTCATCGACAATTCGGAGGTCTTCGCCTCCACCTCGGTCGGCGTCAGCCTCTATCCCGATCACGGCCGCAGCTTCGAGACACTGCGTCAGAACGCCGACATCGCGATGTACCGCATCAAGAATGACGGCAAGGGAATGGCGGCGTTCTTCGACGCCGGCATGGAGCGCGAGGCCCTGGCGCGGATGAAGATCGAGCAGTCGCTGCGGCTCGCCATTCTCGAAAAGCGCTTCTGCTGCGCCTTTCAGTCCAAGGTCGACATCCGCACCCAGGCCGTGAAGGGCATCGAGGCGCTGGTGCGCCTGCGCGACGACGAGGGCGTGATCCAGGCGCCGGGCTCATTCATCAATCTGGCGAGCGAGCTCGGGCTGATCGACGAGCTCACCCATCTCGTGCTGGCCGAGATCGTCAAGTCGATCGACCTGATCAACGACACCTTTGGCGCGGGATCGACCATCAGCATCAACGTCGCCGCCAAGCAGGCCGGCAATCCCGAGTTCATGCGCAGCTTCGCGCAGGCGCTGGACGGCACCGGCTTCCCCCAACGCTTCATGATCGAGGTGACCGAAGACGCCTTCGTTGCCAAGAGTCACTTCCAGTCGGAAATCCTGCCGATGTTCCGCAAGCTTGGGGTCGGCATCTCGATCGACGATTTCGGCACCGGCTATTCGTCGCTGTCGGCGCTCGCCGACATCACCGCCGACGAGATCAAGATCGACCGCTCCTTCATCACCGACATCCATAAGCGCCCGCGCAGCCAGGGCATTCTGCGGGCGATCGAATCCCTGAGCGAAGCGCTCGGCATGACCGTCATCGCCGAAGGCCTCGAATCCTACGAGGAACTCGCCTATCTCCAGGCCGCGACCAAGATCCGCTACGCGCAGGGCTATTATTTTGCCCGCCCGATCTTCCTGGAGGAGCTGAAGCTCGCCACGCCCGCCTCGAGCGAGTCCCGCGCCAGCGTCTCCGCCCGCCCGATGCAGCAGAACCGCCAGGGCTATTCGCGGGCGAGCGGCTATCGGCGGTAGGGCGTCTTCCTTGATCACGCGATCCGCTGATCGTTCCGTCATCCCCGCGCAATGGCGAAGCCATTGTCGCTGGAGGTGCGAGGCCCGCGATGCGAAGCATTGTGGGCGGAGCCTCGAAGGATAAACGGCCGAGCTGCCAGCCGGGCCCGTCGCCCTTCGAGGGCCGCTGAAGAAGCGGCCACCTCAGGGTGACGGGAGCTAGATCGCGCGCGAGTGGGTATCGGCGTTAACCCCGTCGCACCGATTTCCCTTTGAAATTACTGCGCTTTTGGTAATAGACATGCGGACCTCCCCTGGGGCACGCCAATGTCCAACTCCTCCTCCAACGTCAGCGATCCCGCCTATGTCCGCGCACGGGCGATGGTGACGCTGTTCGAGCGGCTGGAGCATCTGTGCGAGGGCGCGATCGCGATCGATCGCAGCGGGCAGGTCATCTACGTCAATGAGAAATACCTCACCTCGCTCGGCCTCAAGCGGACCGCGGAGGCGATCGGCCGGCCGATCGAAGAGATCATCCCGAATAGCCTGATGCGGAATGTCGCCGAAAGCGGCGAGCCGATCCTGCTCGACATCATGGAGCTCGGCGGCGAGCAGCTCGTGGTGACGCGCATGCCGATCGAGGATGAGGAGCGCAACGTCATCGGCGCGATCGGCTTCGTGCTCTATGACCACATCGAGAGCCTGAAAGCGCTGCTCGCGCGCGTCACCCAGCTCGAGGCCGATCTGAGGTTGGCGCGGCGGCAATTGTCCAACGTCCGCGCGGCGCGCTTCGCATTGGCGGATTTCGTCGGCACCACGCCGGCGATCGCGCAGGCCAAGGAATTTGCCAGGCGCGCGGCGCGGCAAAGCGTGACCGTGCTTCTCACCGGCGAGACCGGCACCGGCAAGGAATTGCTGGCGCAGGCGATCCACAACGCCTCCTCGCGCGCGGAAAAGCCGTTCGTCAGCGTCAATGTTGCGGCGATTCCGGAGACGCTGATCGAATCCGAATTCTTCGGCACCGCGCCCGGCGCCTATACCGGCGCCGATCGCAGGGGACGCGAAGGCAAATTCCGCATTGCCGACGGCGGCACGCTGTTCCTCGACGAGATCGGCGAGATGCCGCTGCAATTACAGGCGAAGCTCTTGCGCGTGTTGCAGGAGCGCGAGATCGAGCCGCTTGGCTCGGACAAGATCACCAAGGTCGATGTACGCGTCATCGCCGCGACCAATGTGGATTTGCGCAAGCGCGTCAGCGACGGCGCCTTCCGCGCCGATCTCTATTATCGGCTCAACGTGCTCTCGATCGATTTGCCGCCGCTTCGCAAATGCCTCGACGATCTCCCTGACATCTGCGCACGGCTGATCGAGGACATCAGCGCCTCCGGCGATTTCGTCAACGCGAAGATCACGCCGAGCGGATTGTCAGCGCTCGCGCGCTACGATTGGCCCGGCAACGTCCGCGAGCTCCGCAACATCCTGGAACGCGCACTGATCCTGAGCGATTCCGGACGCCTGACCGACGACGATTTCGCGCACATCCTGCCGGGCAGCACGGATGCGCACCCCGCGCCGGCGCAGCGGATGACCGGCTCGGTCGTGCCCTATGCCGAAGCCGAGGCGGAGTTCGAGAAACAGACGCTCGAACACGCGCTCGCCGCCAGCAACGGGCAGATCACGGAGGCCGCACGGATGCTGCGGATCTCGCGCGCGACATTCTACAAGAAGCTCGCCAAGTTCGGGCTGGCGTCGGGATCACCACCCGTCTGAGTTTCGAGACAGCGCCTGTCTGAAGTCTCGGACTCCTGACAACGAGCGACTGTCACATGCGCTTCATGCAAGCTCCGCCGGAAGGTGGAATTGCAATGTTTGCACATGTGTGCAAATCGCTGTGATCAAGGCAATTCATTTTGGGAGGAACCACCGTGCGTCGATCGCTCATTCTCACAGCCGCCATCATGGGATTGGCCGCGAACAGCTCCGCGCGAGCCGACGACCTCAAGGTCGCGCTGATCTACGGCAAGACCGGTCCGCTGGAGGCCTATGCCAAGCAGACCGAGACCGGCCTGCAGATGGGCTTTGAATACGCCACCAAGGGCACGATGATGCTCGACGGCCGCAAGATCGTCATCATCACCAAGGACGACCAGGGCAAGCCGGACCTGTCCAAGGCCGCGCTCGCGGAAGCCTATCAGGACGACAAGGCCGACATCGCGATCGGCACGACCTCGTCGGCGGCCGCGCTTGCCATTCTCCCCGTCGCCGAGGAGAACAAGAAGATTTTGATCGTCGAGCCCGCAGTCGCGGACCAGATTACCGGCGAGAAGTGGAATCGCTACATCTTCCGCACGGCGCGCAATTCGTCGCAGGACGCGATCTCGAACGCGGTCGCGATCGGCAAGCAGGGCGTCACCGTGGCAACCCTGGCGCAGGACTACGCCTTCGGCCGCGACGGTGTCGCCGCCTTCAAGGAGGCGCTCGCCAAGACCGGCGCGACGCTCGCTGCGGAAGAATACGCTCCGACCTCGACCACCGACTTCACCGCGGTCGGCCAGCGCCTGTTTGATGCGCTGAAAGATAAGCCGGGCCGCAAGGTGATCTGGGTGATCTGGGCCGGCGCCGGCAATCCGCTGGCCAAGCTTCAGGACATGGACCCGAAGCGCTACGGCATCGAGCTGTCGACCGGCGGCAACATCCTGCCGGCGCTCGCCGCCTATAAGGGCCTGCCTGGCATGGAAGGCGCGACCTATTATTACTACGACATTCCGAAGAACCCGGTGAACGACTGGTTGGTCGCCGAGCACCAGAAGCGCTTCAACGCGCCGCCGGACTTCTTCACCGCGGGCGGCTTTGCAGCCGCGATGTCCGTCGTCGCCGCCGTCACCAAGGCGAAGTCGACCGACACCGAGAAGCTGATCACGGCGATGGAAGGCCTGGAGTTCGACACGCCGAAGGGCAAGATGGTGTTCCGCAAGGAAGACCATCAGGCGCTCCAGAGCATGTATCACTTCAAGGTCAACGTTGATCCGAACGTCGCCTGGGCCGTGCTCGAGCCGGTGCGCGAGCTGAAGATCGAGGACATGGACGTTCCGGTTAAAAACAAGCGCTGATCTTTCTTCACCTCTCCCGCTTGCGGGAGAGGCCGGGAGAGGGCTCTCACCTCTTGGGGGTTCTCGCCCGCGGAAACACCCTCTCCCCACCGCTCCCCCGCAAGCGGGGGAGGGAGCGCAGTGTGATCGTGGAAGCATTCTCCTCTCATTATTTACCAGACCCATGGCGCTAACTCTCGAAACCCGCGACCTCACCATCCGCTTCGGCGGCCATGTCGCGGTCAACAACGTCACCTGCACGTTCCGCCCGGGCGAGCTCACCGCGATCGTCGGGCCGAACGGCGCCGGCAAGACCACCTATTTCAACCTGATCTCGGGTCAGCTCCGCGCCTCCAGCGGCAGCATCCTGTTCGACGGCACCGATATCACCCAGCACTCCGCGCCGCTGCGAACCCGTGCGGGTCTCGGACGCGCGTTCCAGCTCACCAACCTCTTCCCGAACCTGTCAGTAGAGGAGAACGTCCGCCTCGCGGTGCAGGCGGCCAACGGCACGCATTACGACATGCTGCGGCCCTGGATGGTCCGCCGCGACCTGATTGCGCGCGCCGATGCCATCCTCGACCAGGTCGCGCTCGGCAACCGCCGCGGCGTCGCCGCGACCGCGCTGTCGCATGGCGACCAGCGCAAGCTCGAAGTGGCGCTGATGATCGCGCTGGAGCCGAAAGTCTTCATGTTCGACGAGCCGACCGCGGGCATGAGCATCGACGAGGTGCCGGTTGTCCTCAACTTGATTGCGCAGCTCAAGCAGGACAAGAGCAAGATCATCCTGCTGGTCGAACACAAGATGGACGTGGTGCGCTCGCTCGCCGACCGCATCATCGTGCTGCATAACGGCCAACTTGTTGCAGATGGCCCGCCGGCCGAGGTGATCGCCTCGCCGATCGTGCAGGAAGCCTATCTCGGCGTCGCCCCGAAGAAAGTTGCAGAGGGTGCCGCATGACCGACCTTTTGAAGCTCTCCAGCGTGCACACGCATATCGGCCGCTACCACATCCTCCAGGGCATCGATCTCGCGGTCCCGCAAGGGCAAGTCACGATGCTGCTCGGCCGCAACGGCGCCGGCAAGACCACGACGCTGCGCACCATCATGGGTCTCTGGCAGGCATCTTCCGGCGAGATCACGCTCGGCGACAAACGCATCGAGAGCCGCGCCACGCCCGACATCGCCCGGCTCGGCGTCGGCTATGTGCCCGAGAGCATGGCCGTGTTCTCCGATCTGACCGTGAAAGAGAACCTCGTCCTCGCTGCCCGCGACGGGATGATGGACGACCAGCAGCTGGAATGGATCTTTGGCTTCTTCCCGGCGCTGCGCCGGTTCTGGCTGTCGCGCGCGGGCAGCCTCTCGGGCGGACAGAAGCAGATGTTGTCGATCGCGCGCGCGATCATTGAGCCGCGCAAGCTGTTGCTGATCGATGAGCCGACCAAGGGGCTGGCACCCGCCATCGTCATGGCGCTGATCGAGTGCCTGAAGGAGATCAAGCGCAAGGGCGCGACGATCCTGCTGGTCGAGCAGAATTTCTTTGCCGCTCGTGAGCTCGGCGACAACGTGCTGGTGATGGACAACGGCACCATCGTCCACCGCGGCGAGATGGCGGCGCTCGCCGCCGACGTGCCGCTGCAGGAGCGGCTGCTCGGCCTGAGCCTGGAGGCGCATCAGTGACTGACCTTGCCGCAACCGATCC
This sequence comes from Bradyrhizobium ganzhouense, assembly GCF_049949285.1. Taxonomy (NCBI): domain Bacteria; kingdom Pseudomonadati; phylum Pseudomonadota; class Alphaproteobacteria; order Hyphomicrobiales; family Nitrobacteraceae; genus Bradyrhizobium; species Bradyrhizobium ganzhouense. The sequence continues at coordinate 585,872 of NZ_CP181318.1, read as the reverse complement.
GCTGCCGAAGCCGAAGCGCGATATCGCGCCGATCCTGCTGCCCATCGCGCTCGCGCTTGTCACGATACCCCTGATTGGCTCGCCCAGCACCTGGCTGACGCTGACGGCGGCAAGCCTCGCGATGGGCATGATGATCTTCATCATGGCCTCTGGTCTGACGCTGGTGTTCGGCTTGATGGACGTGCTGAATTTCGGCCACGGCGCCTTCATCGCGGTCGGTGCCTACATCGCGACGCTGGTGTTCGCGCCGTTCGCAACCTCGGTGCAGGCGGATTCGCTCTGGGTGAACCTTGCGGTGCTGGCGCCCGCAGCGCTGCTGTCGATGGCGGTATCAGGCGCGCTCGGGCTGGTGGTCGAGCGCGTGCTGATCCTTCCCGTGTACGGCCAGCATCTGAAGCAGATCCTGATGACAACGGGCGGCCTGATTGTCGCCGAACAGACGCTCTATGCGCTGTGGGGGCCGCAGATCATCCCGATGCCGCTGCCGACTTCGCTGCGCGGCTCCTTCATCCTCGGTGACGTCGCGATCGCCAAATACCGCGTGCTGGCGACGCTGATCGGGCTTGCCGTCTTCATCGCGATCCAGCTCGTGCTCAACCGCACCAAGCTCGGCCTTCTGATCCGCGCCGGCGTCGAGAACCGCGAGATGGTCGAGGCGCTCGGCTACCGCATCCGCCGCCTGTTCCTTGGCGTGTTCATGGCGGGATCGGCGCTGGCCGGCCTCGGCGGCGTGATGTGGGCGCTCTATCGCGAGCAGGTCCACGCCTCCATGAGCGACGAGCTCACCGTCTTGATCTTCGTCGTCGTCATCATCGGCGGGCTCGGCTCGATCGGCGGCTGCTTCATCGGCGCGATCCTGGTGGCGATGGTCGCCAATTACGGCGGCTTCCTGGTGCCAAAACTCGCCCTCGTCTCCAACATCCTGCTGATGGTCGCCATTCTGATGTGGCGGCCGCGCGGCCTCTATGCGGTGACCAGCCGATGATGATCCTGTCGGGCGATCCGCCGCGGAGCCGTGTGCTCACGCTCCTCCTCGTCGTCATCATCCTGGCGCTGGCGGCAACGCCGTTCCTGTTCCCGGGTGCGAAAGCGCTGAACGTCGCGGCCAAGATCTGCGTCTTCGCCGCGCTGGTGGCGTCCTACGATTTGCTGCTCGGCTATACCGGATCGGTGTCGTTCGCCCACACCATGTTCTACGGCATCGGCAGTTACGCGATCGCGATCGCGCTGTACGGCATGGGCCCGAACTGGACCGCGGTCGCCACCGGCATCGTCGTCGGCCTGCCGCTGGCCGCGCTGCTTGCGCTGGCCATCGGCCTGTTCTCGCTGCGGGTGGCCGCGATCTTCTTTGCCATGATCACGCTCGCGGTCGCCTCCGCCTTCCAGGTGCTCGCTTCGCAGCTCTCCTGGCTGACCGGCGGCGAGGACGGCCGCAGCTTCCAGCTGCCCGAACTGCTCCGGCCCGGCACCGTGCTGATCGCCAAAAGCCTGTTCGGCTTCGAGATCAACGGCCGCATCCTCACCTTCTATCTGGTGTTCGCAGTCTCCGCCTTGATGATCCTCGCGCTGCTGCGCGTGGTGAACTCGCCATTCGGGCGCGTGCTCCAGGCGATTCGCGAGAATCGCTTTCGTGCCGAGGCCCTCGGCTTCCGCACCGTCTTCCACTTGACCTACGCCAACTGCCTCGCCGCACTCGTCGCCGCCGGTGCCGGCATCCTCAATGCGCTGTGGCTGCGCTATGCGGGGCCGGACACCTCGCTGAGCTTCTCCATCATGCTGGACATTCTCCTGATGGTCGTGATCGGCGGCATGGGCACGATCTACGGTGCGATCATCGGCGCAACGATCTTCATCCTCGCACAGAACTATCTGCAATCGCTGATGGGCGTCGCCTCCAAGGCGGCGTCTGAGGCCGGCCTACCGTTACTGCCGGGCCTGCTCCATCCCGACCGCTGGCTGCTCTGGCTGGGGCTGCTCTTCATCGCCAGCGTCTATTTCTTCCCGACCGGCGTGGTCGGGCGGCTGCGCAATGGCGGCGGCGACAAGAGCGCGGGCGCTTCGCATTAAGCTTCGATTAACGATGCAGCGCAGCGCGCCGTGCGCGCCACGTACAACCGTGGCGTGACACGCCGCGATTCCCGCGTGGGTGGATATCCGTATAAATCCGCAACCGGTTTAAGCCATGAGTAACCGGCTTTCCTAAGCATTGCGCCATCTGTCCGTAGTATTTCTGTTCCTCCAGGGGAGTGGGATGCGCCAGGTTTTTTCAGGGATGGCAGCTGCGATATTCTCAGCCGCGAAAAGCGGCTGGGACGCTGCCATGCGGCGCGGACCCGTGCTGTGGCTGACGCTCTCGGGCGCGTTGCTGGTCGCCGGCATCTTCGCCGTGACCGCGATGGCTGTCGGCGAGTTTCGCGAGAAGACGCTCACCAACCGCGAGCGCGAACTGAAAAACACCGTGCAGCTGATCGCACGGCACTTCGATCAGCAGTTTGAGGATTCCGACGTCGTCGCCGCCGACTTGATCGGGCAGATGCACCTGCCGGAGATCACCTCGCCGCAAATGTTCCGCGAGCGCATGTCGGGGCCTGAGGCCCACCGCATGCTGAGAGGCAAGGTCAGCGCGGTCTCCTATCTCGGTGACATCGCGATCTACGATGCCGACGGCGACCTGATCTCCTGGTCGCGCGCGCAGCCGCTGCCCAAGATCAACGTCTCCTCGCGCGCCTACTTCCAGACGTTCAAAACCAATGCGATGTCGGAGCCGGTGCTGCTGGAATCCGTGCGCAGCTTCCTGATCGGGAAATGGACCACGGTCGTGGCGCGGCGGCTGAGCCTGCCGGACGGCACCTTCGTCGGCGCGCTGGTGCGGCGGATCGATCCCGACAGCTATCGACGCTTCTTCGCCTCGGTCGCATTGGCCGATGGCGCGGCCATCTCGCTGTTTGACCGCGAAGGCGTGATGCTGGCGCGCTACCCGAATGTCGAAGCGATGATCGGGACCAGCTACAAGAGTGCGCCGCTGATGCAGAAGGTGCTGACCCGCGGCGGCCAGCACACGATGCGCGTCAAGAGCCCGGTGGACGGCGAGGAGAAGCTCGGCTCGGCTGCGTCGCTCACGCATTTCCCGCTGGTCATCGTGGCCACCAACACCATGTCGTCGGCGCTTGCCGACTGGCGGCAGCAGACCGGCTTCATGGTCACCACCGCGACGCTTTCAGCGGCCGTGATCGCGCTGATCCTCTTCATGATCATCCGCCAGATCAACCGGCAGAACCGCGAGGCCCAGCGACGCCTCGAAGCGGAGCGACAACGGCTCGACACCGCACTCAATAACATGTCGCAGGGCCTGATCCTGTACGACGCCTCGGGACATATCGTCACTTGCAACCGGCGCTATATCGATATGTTCGGCCTCTCCAGCGATATCATCAAGCCTGGCTGCCACATGAAGGACGCGATGTGCCACCGCAAGGAGCGTGGCGCGTTGAGTGGCGATGTCGAAGCCTTTTGCGCCGAAGTGATGAGGATTGTCGCCGAAGGCAAGGTCTCCTCCAGGATCCATGAGCTGCCCAACGGCCGCGCTTTGCAGATCACCAACACGCCGCTCTCTTGGGGCGGGTGGGTCGCTACATTTGAGGACATCACCGAGCGGCGCAACCTGGAGCAGGAGCGCGATCGCAACTACACCTTCCTCCGCGAGATCATCGACCACATCCCGTCGCAGATCACGGTGAAGGACGCCCATACGCGGCGCTACCTGCTGGTCAACCGGATTGCCGAAGATATCTTCGGTGAAGACGGCAAGACGATCGTCGGCAAGACGGCAGCCGATATCCTGCCCGAATCGGACGCCGAGATCGTCACACACGACGACGACGCCGTGCTGCAATCGCCAGAGCGGCTGTTGCAAAAGGAGCAAAGCTGGAAGACCCAGGCTGACGGCCAGCGTCATACCATCTCGAAGCGCATCGGCATCTGCGGCGAGGCCGGTGAGCCGCGCTACATCATCAACGTTATCGAGGACGTCACCGAACAGCGCAAGGCCGCCGAGAAGATCGCGCATATGGCGCATTACGATGCGCTGACCGACCTGCCGAACCGCACGCTGTTCCGCGAGCAGATCGAACGGCAACTGGGCAAGGTCGCCGGCGGCGAGCAATTCGCGCTGCTCTATATTGACGTTGACGAGTTCAAGGGCATCAACGATTCGCTCGGCCATCATGTCGGCGACGAGCTTTTGAAGGCGATTGCCGGACGCATCCGCGCCTGCCTCAGGCCGGGCGACCTGATCGCGCGGCTCGGCGGCGACGAGTTTGCCGTGATCCAGACCGGAATCGAATCGTCCGCCGACGTGCTGTCCTTCGTGACGCGGATCCATGAAGCGATCCGCCGCCCCTATCATTGCCTCGGCCACCAGCTCTCCACCGACGCCAGCATCGGCATCGCGCTGGCGCCGCAGGACGGCGCCGATCTCGATCAGCTCATCAAGAATGCCGACCTCGCAATGTACGGCGCCAAGGCGGAAGGGCGGCGCACCTACCGCTTCTTCGTGCCGGAGATGGATGCGAGCGCCAAGGCCCGCCTCACCCTGGAGCAGGATCTGCGCCAGGCGTTGATCGACGGCGGCTTCGAGATTCACTACCAGCCGCTGGTCAATCTGCATTCGGGCGAGGTCTCCGGCTGCGAGGCGCTGCTGCGCTGGCGCCATCCCGAGCGCGGCATGGTCTCGCCGGCCGAATTCATTCCGATCGCCGAGGATACCGGCCTGATCAACGAGATCGGCGACTGGGTGCTGCGCACGGCCTGCAACGAGGCCGCGACCTGGCCTGCTCATGTGCGCGTCGCCGTCAACGTCTCGCCGGTCCAGCTCAAATGCGACACGCTGGCGCTGCGGATCGCGGGGGCGCTGGCCGCCTCCGGGCTTGAGCCGCGGCGGCTCGAGCTCGAGATCACCGAGGCCGTGCTGATCCGCGACGACGAGGCAGCCCTCTCGATCCTGCACCAGCTTCGCTCGATCGGCGTGCGCATCGCGCTCGACGATTTCGGCACCGGCTATTCCTCGCTGAGCTATCTGAAGCGCTTCCCATTCGACAAGATCAAGATCGACCGCTGCTTCGTCGCCGACATCGCCGATGCGAGCGGGTCACCCGTGATCGTGCAGGCGGTGGTGAACATCGCCTCCGCCAGCAACATGACCACGGTCGCCGAGGGCGTCGAGACCGAAGCCCAGCGCGAGATGCTGCGCGCGCTCGGCTGCACGGAGATGCAGGGCTATCTGTTCAGCAAGCCGAAGCCGGCGGTAGAGGTGCGCGAGCTGTTCGGCCCGGGCGACACCATGCCAGTGGCGGCGGTGGCCTGAGATGGCGAAGTCACCCAAAACCATCGATGTCGCGGATTCCTACGCGGTGCGGCTGATGCAGCACCTGGTGGTGCCGACCTTCGTGATCGACCCGAAGCGCCGCGTCGTGATCTGGAACAGGGCGTGCGAGCGGCTGACCGGCGTTGCCGCCTCCGAGGTGATCGGCACCAGCAAGCACTGGCAGGCCTTCTACGAGACCAAGCGTCCCTGCCTCGCCGATCTGGTCGCGCTCGACCGGCCCGAACAGCTGCCGGAGTTCTATTCGGAATATGCCGCACGCGGCCATAACGGGCTCGGCTTCAGCGCGGAGAACTGGTGCGTGATGCCGAAACTCGGCAGCCAGCTTTATCTTGCGATCGACGCGGGCCCCATTCATGACGAGGCCGGCAATCTAATCGCCGTGGTGGAGACGCTGCGCGACCTCACCGACCAGAAGCGCGCCGAGATGGCGCTGAAGGAGCTCGCCACCAAGGACGGGCTGACCGGGCTGTCGAACCGCCGCTCCTTCGACCAGATGTTGATGACCGAATGGGCGCGCGCGCAGCGGACGCAGAAGCCGTTGGCACTGCTGTTCGTCGACGTCGATCATTTCAAGCTGTTCAACGACGCGCACGGCCACCAGTCCGGCGACGAATGCCTGCGCGAGGTGGCGCGCGTCGTCAGCCGCCACGCGGTGCGTCCGCTCGACCTCGCCAGCCGCTATGGCGGCGAGGAATTTGCGCTGATCCTGCCCGACATGAGCTGCGACGATGCCTGCGCCATCGCCGAGGAGATCCGCTGTGCCGTCATGGCCCTAGCGATCGCCCACGGCGCCCATGGGGCCGGCAACCATGTCAGCCTCAGTGTCGGCGTCGCCAGTCACATCCCCGGCGAGGCCGACGGCGCCCCCGACCGGCTGCTGGGTGCGGCCGACCAGGCGCTCTATGCCGCCAAGCGGCTCGGCCGCAACCGTGTCGTCTGCTCAGAACGTATCCTGGCCGAATTCGCAGGCCTCGGCCGGGATAATGTGCCGGTCAGCGGTCCGGTTCCTGGCCTGGCCCCGCGCAAATCGGCCTAAAGCGCGACGATTGCCGCGGCGAGACCGGTTGCCCACCCCTCGCCAATCGGCTACATGAACCCTCGCTGCACCCGTAGCTCAGCTGGATAGAGCGTTGCCCTCCGAAGGCAAAGGTCACACGTTCGAATCGTGTCGGGTGCGCCAAAATCTCCACCACTCAGAATGAACTGCGAACAATATATTCGGCTGGGTGGGACGATCCGCTCTGAGCATTCCCGGTCCTAAGGCGACCAGGGGGCGCCGACGATGAAGCTGGTGTCACTGGCCCAAAGAGCGGTGGTGTCCCAGGGGTTCGTGCCGCTGTTGCTCGCGATATAAACCTTGCCGTAGTAGTGGCGAATGAATTTCGTCGGGTACCTTAGCGCGCGGAACGAATGTCCTTTCCCGTCCTTGCCCGGCTGCGGACAGAAGGTTGCGTCAGAGCGGTTCAGGTCGGTGCCGTCGAACGACTGGATCCGCAGCGCATTGTATTGATGCCGCAGGAAGTCGCCCGGATTGTTTTTCGACTCGAACGAGATGCATGAAGCGTCGGCAAGGCCGCGGCGGACGATCCAAGTCGAATCGGACTTGTCTTGTCCGGTGCTGGTGGACGTGATCGGCGCGATGACGGCGGTGCCGTTCTGGTTGCGGACATAGTCTCCGGTGCAGCATGGTGTGGTCGCTTGCAGCGAGATTTCCGCGCCCGGTGCCAGCGTTTCGGACACGCCAGTGGGTGCGCCATAGTGGACTGCGACAATGTTGGCCTGGATCGCGTTGTCGGCGCCGTCGCCGGGAAAACCGGCCGTCATCGCGCCTTCGAAGAAAGAGCCGATGGAGGCATGGCTGTTGTCGCCTCCGATGCCGAGGATGATGGCGCCCTCCTGGTGCATCGGCGCGTATCCGCTTGGAAGGACGCCGGCATAGATGGTGTTGAGCCCGCCCGACTGTGCGTCGCCCCACTTCAGCGCAAATCTGGTCTCGCCATTGTTCTTCAACCATGCCGAGATGAAGGGTCGTGGTCCGCCACTGATTTCCGCGGCCGGATTGCAGCTGCGTTTATCCCAGTGGAATATTCCGTTTTCCAGGTCGGCATGAACCCCGGGCCCTGGTCCGGGGTGGCAATTGGGCCACTCTAAGTCTCTACTTAAATTCACCGCATCCATGTGGCCGGCACCAGTGTCGTTGCCACTCGTCTCGGCGTTTCCATAGTCGAAACAGCAGCCCGAATTGAAATGGGTTCCGGAAGCAACCATGTACATCCCTTCCGGTTTTCCCTTGACCGCAACGCCCGACGTCTGGTTGTTCCGGTAGCCCATCCCGGCCGAAATCGAGACGCCGTAGACCTCGTGACCACCTGCTGTGACAGGCAATGCGTCCGCCGCGGCACCGAAGTCGGAACCATCCGGACCGGGTCCCCTATAGTGTCCGCCGGAGGCGATCGCGAGGTCGTTGTGGTGGGGTGATTGATCGTAGATTTTCGTAATGATGCAGGTAGAGCTTTTGCAGAATGCATCCTGCGCCGTCGCGTTGGCGTAGCCGTCCGAAAGCAAGCCGATGTTTTCAATCGCGTTGTCCGACGCACGCTTCACCTGATAGAGCGCGCCGTCATACTTGGCGTAGAGCGATCGCACTGTGCTGTGCGCCGCGACGCATGGCGTGTCATAGGCCGCGTAGATATCACAAGGCCGCTGTCCGATCGTTTCGGCATGCGCGGCGCTAGCGCCGATCAGGCTTGCAACGATTAAAGCGGCGATGACTGCCGGGCCAGCGACCGCCACACGGGCGCCGACCTTCCTTGACCGCGACCACGCAAGGCGCCCGATCCGTTCCGGTCTCTCTCGCCGCAATTTTCCTGATGTTGGAGGTAGGAAAGAGCACTGGAAGCAACCATCCATTTCGGTACCCCTGGGAGAACGACTGTGTTCAATCGACCAGCAAGAATCTTTGGCTCGCGGCCGCAGGATCGCAATGGTTTTGGGGCAAGGTGCCGCCCGCGCCCGGATCCTCAAGGCAAAGGTCGAGTCCGCAGCCAATCGAAAATAGTAAGGAAAGGGCCGTTAGTGTGTAACGAGAACAGGTACTCGATACTCTCACGTTCCGTCCAAGCAGTATTAGTGCCACGCTCAGCTCCGACCGGCATCGTCGCAGGCCTATCCTGAAGCTGGCGTGAACAGGGCGATATGGCTGCAATCCGTTACCGTGACCAATCCCGGCGCCGCGCGATTTCGTGATCGCGCGTGAACTCGTGCGTTCACAACGGGTTCATGCCGTCACCCTAGTAGGCAGCAGTGAAGCGGCGAGGCATCCGGACATCCGCCGATGGGATACGGCATTGGGGTTATGGCGAGGCGAAACATGAGCCGCTTGGTGCACGTAATTCTGTCGCTTCTCGCATTCCTACCCGGTGTGGTGCACGCCGAAGACATTGTTGTGGGCTTGAATGACAAGATCAGAGTCCGGGTAGGAACGCCTCTGGTTGCCCGCGGACCGGCCGGCGATATTGCGGACAATTGGTTTACCGAAATCGGGCTGCCCGACGGGCGGTTCCGCGGTTTCACCGCTGGCGGGGTCAGCTGGGCCATCGACGGCCATCACCCCTACGAAATGAGCGGTCCGGGTACCGCAGTGCTGAAAGCGGGACCGCCAGGCAGTTCAGCTACCTGCGGGCAATGGATCCAGCATGTCGAACTGGTGGGCAAGACGCTCTACGGTTGGGTCCACGACGAAACTGCCTGCAACTACGCGAAGGGGCAGACGCACGCATCCATGACCATCGCGACCTCCTCCGACGATGGGCTTACCTGGAAGATGGAAGGACCGATCATCGTGGGCACTGACCCGCCAGTCGCCGGCAAGTTCACGGGCGACAGTTGTCCTTCAGTGGTGAAAGGGGAAGATGGTTATTACTACGCCTATTGTTTGCGCAATGGCGGGCAATCATGGAACGGCGGTTACACATTTATCGCGCGGGCACCGGCCTCCAACCTGGCTGCTAGCCAGTGGAAGAAGTTCTTCAACGGTGCCTGGTCGGAGCCAGGAGTTGGCGGCAAATCAAGCCCCATCGATGGACTCGGGGTCGCCTATTGGACGACAACGCATCAAACGATTAGCTTAAACTGGGCTCGAGGAGGCATCGGACTTCAAGTGTCGGCCGATCGCCTGCACTTCACACCCCTTTTTCCTCAGCCTCTCATGCTGGTCACGGGTGGCGACTGGGGACGCCATGACGGTCTGGAACTTATCTCCTATCCCGATCTCATCGACGCAAAAACGGGGCTCAACCAACTCGGCGACCATTGGCTCCTCGCATACATGTACCTTAGCCCGGGCGAAGGCTTCGCCAAGCGCTATTTGATCTTCCGGCCCGTCGACATCTCTTGGTCTCGCGCGCCCGGCGAACCCGTGGTGGGTGAAATGCTCACGCACTGGTACGATGCAATCCATCACGACCACTGGGTCACTATCGCACCCGTGCCCGGGAATTACACGTCTTACCGTCTCGTTGCCCAGCTTGGCTATATGATGACCACCGCCGACCCCGCCGAACCCACTGTTGAACTCGAAGAATGTATCAGTAAGGCCGCCGGCCCTCTGGATCGTATCCTAACAAGGAAGGGCGTCTGTGAGCAAAGTGGCTACAAGCCTCTTCGCACGGCCGGCTTCGTTTACTCGACGGCTCAGCCCAATACGCGACCATTATACCGCTGCTACTCCGAATCCGAACATTCTCACTTCGTTTCAAACGACGAGAACTGCAACAAGGTGGGAAGGCGAGAGGAATTGCTGGGTTATGACCTCAATCGGTGACGTTGCGCGCATTGATGCGCGGCTGCTCCGGAAACCTGTCCGGTACCTCTGATGCGGTCGATGAAATGGGGGCGTTTATAGATATTTCAATGATGTATGAGTTCGCCGTTTTGTTCTTAGTGGTGCGCCAGTTCACGACAGGGCACGCTACCACGCCCTTCCCGCGGCGGCGCCCGCGTCACGAATTATTCCGGCGTCGTGCGGCTCGCCAGGGCGTGAGCCGCGGAATCCAGCGCGGGACGTTGGCCCGGAAATCCTCGTACTCCGTTCCGAACGTACGAACGAGCGCCGGCTCCTCGGACCACACGACAAACGCGTGGAAGACAAGCCACGCTAACGCACCGTACGCAAGAAGGCGCTGGTCGCCGAACAAGGCGGCTTGGCCCAGAATGACGGCGACAAGGGCAACGTAAATAGGATTGCGCACGTAGCGATAAAGACCCGTCACCACGAGGTTCTGCGTCGGTGCGATCGGCGCCGGCGTGCCCAATCCTTGCAGCGCAAAGCGTGCAAACGAGTCGACAATGCCGGGTAGTCCGGCGACGATCAACACGATCCCGACGGCGCGCGTTGCGTCGAGATCGAAGAAGGGCGGCCGAAACTCCCAATGTGTAATCCACCATGGAATGAGCCCCGCCACCGTGGTGGGCGCAACCGCAAAGAAGAGGGCGGAGCCCAATATCGCGATCGTTTTCGGCACGGTACCTCCTTCCCGTCCTGTCGCAAGGTTAGTGTAACCATGTCCCGTCAGCGCGTTCAGCGGAATTAGGCGGTGGCCCCATCCAAAATCCGGGTGATCATCATAGCAGTATCATCGGCAGCTCACGTCCGCCCTGGGCAGCAGTCGAGCAAAATTGAACGTTGCATCATAGCGCCACGGCGTAGCAATGGTGCCCATCTTCATCTGCCGTGGCGCGCCATCTCGCATGATGGCTCTAAACTAGAATCTCTCCGCGGCTCCCTCATCCAGCTGCGGCGGCGGTTAACAGTGCCAGGATCAGCGGAAACACGATTCTCGGAACCGCCAGCAGCAAACGTCCGCCGCTCACTCTGAGCCTGCTCTGCTCGCGAAACGTCGTTCCCTCCGGGCTCGCACCCGGAGGTTCAACGCGTCTGTCATAGAGGTGCGATGTCATCGCTCAAGCTTCCCGATATCAGAAAGGACTTGCAGTCGGTCGAACGACCAACTCGCTGACGTCGACGTCATCGGGCTGTTCGATGGCGTGAGCGATCGCCCGGGCGATGGCATCCGCGGGAATCGCGATCCGGCGAAACGTCTTCATTTCGTTGCGGCCCACTTCGTCGGAAATGCTTTCGGCGAGCTCCGACTCGGTGACACCGGGGCACACGACCGTCACACGGATCTTATCGGTCTCCTGACGCAACCCATCCGAGATGGCCCGGACCGCGAATTTGGTCGCGCAGTAGACCGCCGCCGTGGGCGTCACGCGGAGGCCGCCGATCGACGAGACGTTGATGATCTGCCCAAAACCCTGGGCTTGCATCCCCGGCAGGACGGCAGCAATGCCGTGCAGGACGCCGCGAATGTTGACGTCGATCATCCGGTCCCAGTCGTCGACCTTGAGCGAGGCGAGCGGCGAGAGCGGCATGACGCCGGCGTTGTTGACCATCACGTCGACACGCCCGAACTGCTCCTTGGCGTAATCGACAAATGCTTGTGTGTCCTGACGGCTGACGACGTCGAGGGCACGCATCCGAACCGATCCGCCGGCGGCGGCGATGGTCTCGGCCAGCGCCTTGAGACGATCTATCCGGCGAGCGCCGATCACCACATGCGCGCCGTTCGCAGCGAGCAGTTTCGCCGTCGACTCGCCGATGCCGCTCGAGGCCCCCGTGATGGTGACAACTTTTCCTCTGATGTTGGACATGACTAATTCCCGTTCTTCCTTGCTTGATGGTTACGCGTCTTGCGATGCCGGCAGCGAGACCATCGAAAAGCGCCGCAGATCGAGCTCACCTTCCACGAGGGTCGGAATCAGCGCGATGAATGCCTGCATATGCGGGAGCGTGAAGTGCGTCGCGAGGTCGTCGGCAGAGCGCCAGTTCTCGTAGACGCACCAGATGTCCGCGTCGGCATCGGAACGATGGAGGTCGTAGTTGATGCAGCCGGCCTCCTGGCGAGATGGCGCGACCAGCGCCAGCAACTGGCGGCCCAGCTCTTCGGATTGGCCGGATTTTGCGCGAATGAAGGCGATATTTGTCACTTTGGTCATCGGTTGGCTCCTGTTTGGGTGGTGAAATCGGTGCTGAGCGTGAGACTTTCCCAGCGAATGAGGTCTTCCTCGAAGCGGTCGAGACGTCCCCTGGCTCGATCGAGCGCATCGCTGCCAAGCACAAGGTTCAGCGGCGGCTCGTCTGACTCGACAGCCTCCATGATCGCCGTGGCGCCGCGATCGGGGTCGCCGAGCTGCCGCCCATCCCTGGTCAGGAGCCCATCAACGGCGCGCCCGCTTGTGACGGCGTAGTCGTCGATGCTGCAGGATGTGCGAAGCACCGAACGGATCGACAGAAACTCGGTCCGGAACGCCCCGGGATTGACCACGGTCACCCAGATGCCGAACGGCGCGACTTCCTGCGCCAGACTGTATGACATGCTGTCCAGAGCGGATTTCGTGGCAGCGTAGAGGCCGGCTCCGGGCGTGGGCGCAATGCCGGCGATCGAGGAGATGTTGACGATGTGCCCGCGCCGTTGCTCGCGCAGCCGCGGCAGCGCCGCGCGAATGAGTGCGAGCGGACCAAAGAAATTGACCGCGAAGACGTGATCCGCTTCGCCCGGGGTCGAGGCTTCGATGGATCCGAGCAGGCCGTATCCAGCATTGTTGACGATCACGTCGAGCCGACCATGACAAGCAAATGCCGCTGTAATGGTGCGCGCGATCTGATCGCGGTCAGTCATCTCCAGTGGTAGGACCGTGAGATTGTCCGCGGCGAGGCCGACGGGCTGTTCGCCGCTGCGGGTGGTGCCGATCACCAAGTCACCCCCGGCCAACACGGCCTTGGCGAGCGCATGGCCGAGCCCCCGCGCGATGCCAGTGATGAGCCAGACTTTCTGAACCATGGGATTCCCCTTTTCAGCTGCGAACGGCCGACTTGTCGGCCGGTGCTGAGGGGAAACTAGTCGGGCGCGACCGATCCGATAATCGCGGGAATTCCGGACGGGCCTTTCAGCTCAGCCGCATAATCGGGCGAGTTGGCATCAGCGCCCGGCTGCGTTCGCCTTGACGAAGTCGATGAAGGCACGAAGAGCGGGCGCCATCTGGCGTTGCTGCGGATAGCAGACGTAAAATCCCGGAAAAGGGGCCGAGTACTCCTCAAGAAGCGCGACAAGCTTGCCCTGCTCAATCAAGGGCTTGAGCTCCTGTTCGATCCAGAAGGCAATTCCCATCCCCTGAACCGCCGCGTCAATGGTCATGGTCTGTTCGCTGAGGATGAGCGGACCATCAACCTCGACCTCGAACCAAGCATCGTCCTTGAAGAACTCCCAATTATAGGGAGTCACCCGGCCCGACCAGCGCCAGCGTATGCATTTGTGCGAATGCAGATCCTTCGGCGCTTCGGGACGGCCGTGGCGGGCAATGTAGTCGGGCGATGCTACGGCAATCTGTCGCATCTCGCCGCCGAGCTTCACGCCGACCATATCCTTTTCCAAAACCTCGCCGAGGGTAAATCCAACGTCGAAGCCGCCCGCGACCAAATCCACGATCGCGTCGTCCACCAGGATATCGAGCTTGATGTCGGGATAGGCCGCGTGGAAAGCGGAAAGGATCGGCGCAACGTAGATCCGGAAGGCGTGGCGCAAGCATCGGACCCGCACGATCCCGGCGGGCCGATCCCGGAAATGCCCGACATCGGAAAGCGCCGCATCGAGTTCGGCAAGAGCGGGCCTGATGCGCAGCAGCAGCCGTTCGCCTGCTTCGGTCAGTGAGACGCTGCGGGTCGTGCGATGGATCAGACGAACGCCCAGCCGTTCTTCGAAGGTGCGGATGATCTGGCTGAGAGAAGACGGGGAGAGCCCCAGTTGTTCGGCAGCTTTGGAGAAGTTCCCCTGCTCGGCGACGGCGACGAAGGCACGAAGATCGGTGTTTCCGGTAGCCCGCATTCAAAAATCCAAGGAATTGAATCGTTTATGTATCTGAACCTAAACAACCCATGCGGTCCAGAACGGATTATATCTCGCGCGTTCACCTCCTAGCTTCCGATCATTCGGCATCGAAGCCCCTATCGCTCTCTCAAGCGTGCCGAAAGAACCGCAAGCTAAGGAGACTACAATGACTGCCATCTTAACGGCCGCAAATGAAGTCGAAGGCAAGGTCGCCATCGTGACCGGAGCCGCTAGCGGCATCGGCCGCTCCATTGCAGAGTTGTTGCATGCCCGCGGGGCCAAGGTGATCGCTGAGGACATCAACCCCGACGTCGAGCGTCTGAGGAAGCCCGGCATCGTGCCTTTCGTAGCGGATGTCGCGCGGGAGGATGCCGCCAGCAAGGCCGTCGCGCTGGCGATCGAGCACTTCGGCAAGCTCGACATTCTCGTGAACAACGCCGCACGTATCATGAGCAAGCTCGTGGTCGACATGACCCTGGACGATTGGAATGCGATCATGTCGGTGAACGTCAGCGGCGCCTTCCTGCATTCGCGCGAGGCCATGAAGGCGATGATACCCAACAAGAGCGGCGCGATCGTCAACATTGCCTCCTATGCCGCCTATTTCGCCTTCCCGCAGATCTCGGCCTACACCTCGTCCAAGGGTGCACTGGTGCAACTGACGCGGACGTTGGCTCTGGAAGCCATCGAACACGGCATTCGCGTCAACGCCGTCGGCTCCGGCGATGTGGTAACGAATATCTGGGCTGGCAAAATGGAAAACGGACAGGGCTTCCTGGCCAATCACGGCGGCAAGGCGCCAATCGGCCGCGCCGCGGAGGCAAACGAGATCGCCGAGGTCGTGGCGTTCCTGGCTTCCGACAGAGCGAGTTTCATGGTCGGTTCAGTGGTCATGGCCGACGGCGGCATGAGCGTGAAAATCGGCTAGTCCGGCTTTCGGGTGGGGCCACGCGCTCCACCCGAAACCGTCCAATCATTGCGGACGTCCTGGTTTCCAATCAATTCGGTTGCGGCTAGATCACCGACAGCAGTCCACCATCGACAAGAAGCGCAGTACCGGTCACGTAGCTCGACAGATCCGAGCCAAGATAGGCAACGGTATCGGCGACTTCCGACGGCTTGCCGAGACGCCGAAGCGGTGTACGCCGGCGAAAACCTTCAGACGCTTCCGCGATATCCGGTGTCGTCCGGAGCAGGTGTGTATCGATTGTCCCGGGAGCCACGGCGTTCACGCGAATCCCGTCCGGCCCGAGAGCATCGGCTAACGCTTTCGCCATAAGCACGACACCGCCTTTGCTGGTCGAATATGCGACAGTGATTCCCGCACCGGCAATTCCACCCATGCTCGCCATCAGCACGATGCTGCCGGACCTTTTGAGCGCCTTCATCTGCCGGGCCGCAGCTTGTGCGCCAAACAGAACCCCGTCGAGATTGACAGACATGAGCCGCCGGTAATCTTCCTCAGGAACGTTCGCGCCATCCGACCGCAATGTGATACCGGCGTTAGCGACGAACACGTCGACGCCGCCGAACTCGCTCGCCGCATCCACGAGCGCATCGTTTTCAAATTGTTTGCTGACGTCGGTGCGATGAAACCGAGCAGCCACGCCGAGTTTTTCGATCTCCGCCACCGTCGGTTCACCTCCCTCTCGCGGCGCTTCGGTCACATCGGAAACGATGATAGCCTTCGCTCCGTGTTGTGCTGCGCCGATCGCGATAGCACGCCCGATCCCGCTCGAAGCGCCGGTAACGACGACGACCTTGCCCTTCAGAATGTCGCTCACTGTTCTCTCCTCTATAGGCTCTGGATGATTGCGCGGGCATTCGAATACCCAAGGTAAGTTCGGATGCACGCGTGGCTCGGATGGATCGCGTGCCGTTCTCCGATGACCGAGGTCGCATCGCGCAGCCTCAGGGCACGAGAATGGGATTTGTGCCAATCTTGCGCGCGATGTAGTCCGCATGCGCTTGTGCCGCATCAGCGAGGCGGTAGCGCTGAAGTTCTATCTCGCCGAAGATGCCGTCTCTCCACTGATTGAAGACCTCAGTCGCCGCCCGGGCGAGCATGGCGCCTTTCACGGTCGCGGCCGCGCTGGCGTGGCTGACCTTCAGGCCGCGCGCTGTCAGTATTTTCTGATCGACGTCGGGCGAACCCGAGGCGGCGCCAATGGTGAAGATTGCTCCGCCATCCCGCACGTTGTGAACGGAGGCCGCAAAGGTTGCCTTTCCAACGAACTCGTAGACGACGTCTACACCCTCGGGGACGACGGCGCGTATCCGGTCAGCAAGGTTGGCCTCGTCGGAGGCGAGAACGTGATCCGCGTCAGCCGAAATGCGTGCAAGTTTGGACCGTGAGCCCACCGCAACCACGGTTGCGCCCAGAGCCTTCGCCCAGCGTGTGACCAACGTACCGACGCCGCCCGTCGCCCCCTGAACCAAAACCCTGTCGCCAGCTTTGACCTCGTGCAGCTTCTTGACTGCCAGCCATGCCGTCACGCCTTTGGTCATAAGACCAGCGGCAATTTCGGAAGGCACGTCGGCCGGCAAATGCACCAGGGGAGCGATGTCGATGAGCCGCTCGGCGGCATAGGCACCGGGTGCGAAGAAATAGGCGACACGATCGCCGACCGCAAAGCCGTCGGTCTCTGGGCCGGCTTCGGTGATCACGCCGGAGGCCTCGACACCGGTCACAAACGGAAGGTCGGCACTGAAGGCTCCTGAGCGGAACATTGTGTCGACGAAGTTTACACCGATCGCTTCCTGTCGGAGCTTGACCTGACCTCGACCGGGGACGCCAACAACGTCTTCCTCAGAAACAAGGACCGACGGCTCGCCGGTGCGCCGCATGCGGATGACGACAGACATGATATTCTCCTGATGATCTCGATTGCTTAGCGAGAGAAGTGACCCAATCCCTCAGGCCTGCGGCAGAGGCGCGATCGCACCCACCTGCTGCATGACCGAATAGAGGTTCGCTACGCCCCAGTGCTCGATGATCTTGCCGTTGATGACGCGCATCGCATCGACGGTTTCGAAGCTGACCTTGGTGCCTTTGCCGGGAATGCCGAGGAAGTTCCCCCGATGGGTGCCATGATAGGTCTTGAAGGTGGTGACCACGTCGCCATCAACGCGCTGCCAATGAATCTCCGGCGTGAAATCGGGAAAAGCTTCGCGCAGCCGCTTGTAGAGGACGAGCACGCCCGCCTTGTCGCGGGTGCCGCCGGGTTGTGGCGTGTGATCGAAGAAGTCCTCCGCAAAAAGTTCGTTGAACAAGGCCCAGTTTCCTCCACCCTGCACTTCTTCGGTGTTACGGCGAACCACGGCCTTTGCCGCTTCGCTGATGACGTTGGTCATGATGATCTCCTGTCAGCCTGAATTCGTTTTGCGCACGCAGTCCGGTCGAGCGCCGCGGTGATTGTTGTCGATCAGCCGAAAAGCTTGGCTGCCGTCCTGGCGACCAGTTCGCCCTGATGGCGTGCACCGGCCAGATCGGTCTCGGTCGGCTGGCGCGAACCGTCACCGCCGGCAATCGTGGTGGCACCGTAGGGCGCACCGCCGACGATCTCGTCGACCCTCATCTGCCCTTGATGGCTGTAGGGAAGCCCCACGATCGTCATGCCGAAATGCAGAAGATTGGTGAGGATCGAGAACAGCGTCGTTTCCTGGCCGCCGTGCTGCGTGGCGCTCGATGCGAAGGCGGCACCGACCTTGCCGTGCAGCGCACCCTTCGCCCACAGGCCGCCGGCCTGATCGAGAAAGGCCGCCATCTGAGACGACATCCGCCCGAAGCGCGTGCCGGTCCCGACGATGATCGCATCGTAGTTTTCCAGATCGGCCACGGTTGCGATCGGGGCAACCTGATCGAGCTTGAAATGCGCGCCCTTGGCAATCGCTTCCGGAACAGTCTCCGGCACGCGCTTGATGTCGGCCTGGGCTCCGGCGCTGCGCGCGCCTTCCGCGACAGCTTCGGCCATTTTTTCGATATGGCCGTAGGACGAGTAGTAGAGGACGAGAACTTTAGGCATCGGACGCTCCTGAATTCTTGAGACGCCGATCTAAAGCGATTTTTCTTATCGATATAACTGGTATAATATGGATCGAAACGTTCGAGAAAATAGATATGAGCACCGACCCCGGCACGCCGACCCTTGATCAGCTAAAGGTGTTTCTGACCGTCGTCGACGTCGGGAGCTTTGCCGGGGCGGCCCGGAAGCTCAACCGCGCGACTTCCGTGATCAGCTATTCGATTGCCAATCTTGAAGCGCAACTCGGAGTCACGCTGTTCGACCGCGAATCGACGAGGAAGCCTCAATTGACCGAGTTCGGTCGCACCGTACTTGCGGAGGCTCGAACTGTTTCTAACGGAATCGACGGGCTTCGCGCCAAGGTGAAAGGCCTCCTTCAGGGCCTTGAGCCCGAGGTCCATCTCGCGCTTGATGTGATGCTGCCAACTACGCGCATCGTCGATGCATTGAAGGCATTCCGCACCGAGTTTCCGACCGTCACTCTCCGCCTGCACATGGAGGCGTTGGGCGGGGTCACACAACTGCTGCTCGATGGGGTCGCGACGATCGGGGTGAGCGGACCGCTGCCCGGTGACGCGGGCGTGACCGGCGTCGAACGCATCGGCGTCGGCAACGTCGTTCTGATCCCCGTCGCCTCGCCGGATCACCCTTTGGCGCGCGCTGGCAAGAACAAGCCCGGGGCGGGACGGGATCACGTTCAGCTCGTATTGACGGACCGTTCGCTCCTCACGGGCAAGACCGATTTCGCCGTGGTCAGTCCGCGCACATGGCGTCTCGCCGACCTCGGATCCAAGCACATGCTGCTGAAGGCGGGCATTGGCTGGGGCAACATGCCGGTGCCGATGGTGCAGGAAGATCTCGATTCAGGACGATTGGTTCATCTCGATTTGCCCGACACCAAAGGGGGCATCTATAGCCTCGAGGCCATCTATCGGGCCGATACGCCACCCGGCCCTGCCGCTGCCTGGCTCATTGCGCGGTTCGAAAGCCAGGTTCCGAATGCGACGATAACGGCAAAGCCGGGCCGGAAGCCTTCGAAGACATCCGGTAAGCAGAAGAAGAAAGGTGGTCGTGCCAAGTCGTGATGGCCAGGACGCGAACCGCCACGAGATCAATGCGCAGTTTGTCCGCCTGCTTTCGCGCCGCGTCGATCCATGGCTGGCCATCCTCGCCGGCGATCAAGACGAACTCGCCGCCGTGCACGAGAGTATTGAGCGCCGGAGGATGCGAACAGCTTAGCACAAGCTCTCAAGCAATCTCGCAACGGCCTCCGCCCCAGGATCGGGATGCCCTAGCAATTGTTCCGCGCTGATGTAGGCAGCTCTTCCAGCATGCGCCTTGGACATCGTGACCGTCAGGTTCGCCCCCTCTCTTGCGGCGCGGGCTGCGTAGGCCAGCCCCTGCGGCAAGGCATCGAGGGCGGGCAGGAGCGCGTCGATCATGGTTCTGTCACCCGGCTGCGCGCCGCCCACTTCCTGCATCCTTGCTAATCCAACCTTGAGCGCGCCTATCAGGCCGTGCCCGTTTGATACTGCATCCCCTGCGGCAGCGAAGAAGATCGCCAGCAGCACACCCGAAGAGCCCCCCATGGTCTGGCTGAGTTCCTGCCCCAATGCGCGATAGAGTTGCGTGTGGTCCGACAGCGGAAGCTGACCAATGTTTTGGATCAAGGCGCTCGCCGCGCTCGCAAGGGTTGTTCCGGTGTCGCCGTCTCCTGCTCTGGCATCGAGCGCGTTCAGATCTGCCTCGGCGGCGATCAGCGCCTTGCAACATCGGATGAGGAATTCCTCTGTTGCTGGATCGGCGGAAGGAGTTGGCCGCGGGCGAGCTAACCCATCGGGCAACGGCACGATGCGAGGTGCCACGAAAGGCTTGAGCCCCGGCCAGGTACGCAGTGGCGTTTCCGTGGTCAGCAGTTTTTCGTCCTCGGCGCTCAGCGAATAAAGCGTGAGCGAAAAGCCATGCATGTCGAGTGCCGTCATCATCGCGGCAGGACCAATGATATGGGAAACCGAAGGACCGATGGAGGACTGCCGCAGTTCTTCTGCAAGGACCGACATTTCAAGGGCCGTCGTGGAGCCGAGATTGTTCAGAAGCGCCGCATAGCTATTCCCGTTCATCCTTGGGATAAATCTTGCGACGGCATCAGCCATCGCCTGACGTGCGCCAAGATAGGGAAACTTCGCAGCACCAGCTTCGCCGTGAATGCCAAGCCCTAGCTCAATCTCTCCCGATCTGATTCGGCTTTCCTTGGGCGAACCAGGCACCGTGCAGGTGTCCAACGACATCCCGATACTCATGACATTCGACGCGGCGCGACGCGCCGCTGCAGTCACTGCCTCCAGGTCGCCTCCACTCTCGGACACCGCGCCAGCGAGCTTGTGCACGAAGAGAGTTCCAGCAATGCCGCGAGGGCGGCTGATGTCCGGGATGGCGATATCGTCTTGGACAATGACCATGGTCACTTTCCTGCCCAATGCACGTGCCCGCTCAGCGGCAAGACCGAAGTTCAGGCGATCGCCGGTGTAGTTCTTGACGATGAGGACACAGCCGGCAGCTCCTGTCACGGCCAGGATTCCTGCCAATACCGAATCGACGGACGGAGAGGCAAAGACGTCGCCACAAACGGCCGCCGTCAGCATGCCCGGGCCGACAAAGCCAGCATGGGCTGGTTCATGCCCAGACCCGCCGCCCGAGATCACGGCTACGCGGGACTGATCCCAATCCGACCGAGCGATCACGCGTACAAATGGGTAACCGTCCAACCTGACTAGCTGGCCACCAGAAGCGGCAACCAAGCCGTCGAGTGCCTCTTGAACGATGTGTTCCTTGGAGTTGATGAATTGCGCCATTCCGATTGTCTCTTTGTTTGGGACATCAGGCCCGAATCCAACTCCTCGCCGGGCACTGGGAGGTAAGTGCCCGGCGAGGTGGCGTGGCCGATGCCTGTGCCCGGTCCTTTGTGTGACCGAGATCGCGCCACGCTTCGGTACGCACGCCGCCAGCGCCGCTGGTTCTGTCAGTTGATCACGTTGTTGTAGAATTTCGCTTCGACGTCAGGCATGTCGATCGCCGCGAGCTCCTTAGGCAGCGCATAAGCATCGGCATCGGCATGAACCTTCGCCTTGTCGAAGTCATTCGCTCCTGCGATGAATTCATTGGTGACATAGCGGGTGGTATCGATGTCGATACTCGACTGGCCGATGGTCTTGAGGATCTTGAAGAAACTATCCCAAGCCGGAATGTTGTGCTCTCCCCAGCCTGCGCGTGCCGCCATGTTGCCCTTGAAGGTGCGGTGGATCTGCATGAGGCTTTCAGTGCCTGCTCGCGGACCGTAGTTTGCCTTGGTCGTCGGCAACGCATTGAACACGATATCTGCGGCGGCGCGCGGGTTGCGGTCGGCGAATTCGCTGCCCATAGCCCAGCCCTTCAGGTACTTCTTCAGGAACGTCAGCCGATCGGGATCCTGCAGATCGGACCTGCGCACGACCAACGAATTCGACGGCAGGGGTGAGCCGCGCATGCCCAGCCAGTAGTCGAAATTGAGACCCTTCGCGCCCAGATCGGCCCTTAGACCCTCCCAGGCGAGGCAGGCATGACCCTGTCCGCTGGCAAGCGCAGTTGTCCAGGTCGGCCAGCCCGCCTCCACATAGGTGATCTTCTTGGGATTCACGCCGACGGCGGCAAACATTGGGTCGCAGATCGACTGCCAAGCTGCCGACCCCACAAGCACGGTCTTGCCTTCGAGCTGTTTCAGATCCTTGACCCCCTCGCCTTTGCGGAAGGCGACGTTGAAGAGATCGAGAAAGCCGCTGCCGAAGACCGAAACAAGATCCATACCCGCGTTGACCCCGAACGACAGGACGCCCGGCGAGGGAAAACCGATGTCGGCCTGTTGCACCGCCAGGAATTTCACCACCGCGGTCCCGTCTGAAGGACCTGGCTCCATACCGGTCTCAGCGCCGAGGTCCCCGAAGTAGCCCATCTTCTTGGCCACCCAGTAAGGGTAGTCGTCCATCACCTCGACTGTGCCGCGCGGCGAGATCCAGGTGAAGGGCGACTTGTAGGGTTTGGCTTGAGCCGTACCCGGGGTCAGCAGGCAGCCGCCGAGAACGGTGGTGGTCACAAGGCCGGTGGCGCTGACTTGCAGCAGCCGCCGACGCGTCATCATTTGGTGAGTCATAAGGTCTCCTCCCTCGTTGATTGGGCCGCAGTGATTGTATTTCCCGGGTCGAGCGCGGCGTTTCGCCCGTTCCTGGTCAGCTTTCCCAGCCGGCCAGCCTTTTTCCGAGCCAGAAGAAAAAGGCGTAGATCGTGATCCCGGTGACAGCGAGGATCACGATGCAAGCAAAGAACTCCGGCATTCGAAGCGTTGAAGAATAGGTCGTCAGGCGACTGCCAAGCCCGAACCCACCGCCCGACATCTCGGCGCCAACCGCGGTGATCATGCCGAAGATCGCCCCGATCATCAGGCCTACGATCACCATCGGCATTGCCATCGGAATGCGGATCTTTGTGAAGATCTGCAGGGTCGATGCCCCGCAGGATCGCGCCAGCGCAATCTTCATCGCGTCGACGCGCCTAAATCCGGTGGCTGCGTTGATCATCACCATCGGACCAGCCGCAAGAGCGACAGCGATGACCCTCGGTGTAAATCCGAAGCCGAAGTTCAGGATCAAGAGCGGCACGAGTGCCAGCATCGGCGTGGTCACCAGCAACAAAATGTAGGGTGTGATCACTTTCTCCACGAACGGGAATTGCGTGATGACCGCAGCCAGGACCAACCCGATCGACGCTCCGATGGCATAGCCTGCAAAAAGCTCGATCAGCGTGTAGGAATAATGCTCGCAGATGGTCGCGATCTCGTGCGAGAAGAACACGCTGGCGATGGCCGAGGGGGTGGGCAGGATGTAGCGCGGCACCTCGAACAGACGCAGAAGCAGCTCTCCTCCGCCGATGACGAGCAGGGCCACCGCGATGATCGCGGCGACTTCTTTGCCCCCTTGGTCGCCAAGCCCGCGGGCAATTCCCGTTGCGCCCGCGATGCCGGCACCGGTCTGAGTTGTCTGGCTCATGGTGGTACCCCTCATCGTGCCAGGACGGCAGCTGGCGTGGCCGGCCGTTGGTGCTGAATGTCGTGCTTGATCATGTTGACGAGGTCGAAGAACTCGCGCGATTCCATCAGGTCGAGAGACCTTGGCCGCGGAAACGGAATGTCCACCATTCGCGCGATTTGGCCTGGCCGCGCGCTCATGATGTAAACTTTGTCGGCCAGAAACACCGCCTCTGCGATAGAGTGGGTGATCAGGATCACCGTCTTGCGGGATTCCAGCCAGATCTCCTCCACCAGCTTGTTCATCTCGTCGCGGGTGAAGGCGTCGAGCGCCCCGAAGGGCTCGTCCATCAGAAGGACCGCGGGATCACTGGCCAACGCGCGCACGATGGATGCGCGCTGCTGCATCCCTCCCGACAGTTCGCGAGGCATCTTGTCGCCGAAACCGCCTAGCCCGACCCGCTGCAGGAACGTATCGATCCGCGCGGCATCTGGGCGCGTTCCCCGAATCTCAAACGGAAGCTCGATGTTCTTGCGGATCGTCCGCCAAGGCAGAAGATTCGCATCCTGAAACATCATGCCGATACTGGGATGCGGGCCGGTGATCCATTCCTCGCCAAGCGCGATGGCGCCTGAGGTCAGCTTGTGCAATCCCGCGATCGACCAGAGCAGCGTGGTCTTGCCGCAACCCGAGGGTCCGACGACGGCGATGAATTCGCCCTGCCGCACCGTCAGATCGACGTCCTTCAGCGCGTGAACTTCGCCCGATTGCGTCCTGTAGATCTTGGTTGCGCCCCTGACGTTGAGCGCCTTGCCCTTGGTCTGTTGCATCTTGCACGCGTCCTCCGGCGCGATGGTCGGGACATGCCCCTCCGTTCCCCGCAGCGACAGCGCGGGGGCGGTTCAAAACCGATTTTCGAAATCGTCAGATGGCGAGCAGTTCACTCAGGTGACGATCGACCTGCTCCATGTATCCCGGCTCGAATCCGTTCAGGCCCATGTGACCTTCGGGCGATTCGATCACTCGAAACAGAGCGCCCGGCACAAGTCGACAGTCGGCCTCGCATTCGTGTGGGGGAAAAAAGCCGTCGTGGCTGATAGGCATGACCATCGTCCTTGCCTTGACCCGCGCCAAGGCGCGGGCGAGGTCGCCCGCGGTGTGCCGCGACACGTTAGCCCGCTGCCATTTGTGCATCTCGCACAACAGGACATTAGGGTCCATCGGCTCGAAGTAGGCCTTCATCACGCCGTTGATGAAATCGTCGAGCGACGACATGCCGATTATGCTGCGCCAACGTTCCTCCTGGTAGAACTGCGGAGACCAGCCCAGTGTCGCCACGATCCGCGCCATCCGGTCCATGCCCTCGCGCACAGCGAGGCCCGAGGCATACCAGCCGCCGTTCCAGCAAGGGTCGGACATGATCGCCTCTTGCAGAGTTTCGACAAAGACCTGCTGGTGCAGCGAAATGCGGGCCGTCGCAGCAATCGGCGCCGCCCGTTCAACCATCATCGGATAAGCGACAATCCATTCATAAACCTGTTGCCCACCCATCGAACCACCGATCACAAGGGCTAGCCGTTCGATCCCGAACAGGTCTGTCAACATCTGGCGCTGAGCGCGGACATCGTCGCCAATTGTCAGCTTCGGAAACTTCGCCATCGCCTGTGGCGCGGGGGTGTTCTGCGGCGACGACGACACGCCGCTGCCGAGCTGATCCACGATGACAATGAAGTACCGGTCCGGATCAAGCGCGTGGTTCTGGCCGACATATACGTCCTCCATCACCTTGCCGGTTCCCGAGAACCAGGTTGTCACCAGAATGGCGTTGGATTTTTCTGCGTTCAGCTTGCCGAATGTGCGGTAGGCCATCTTTGTACCGCGCAGTGTTTCGCCGCTTTCAAGGATGAAATTGCCGAGTTCGTAAAGCTTGAACTCGCCTTGCGTTTCGCGGCTGTAAAACGGGTTCTCGATCATGACGCCACTCAGTTCAGGCTTTCTGAAACTGCATTGAGGCCCGCTTGCGCGCAGCTTTCGTCCTGATCCTCGCTGGCGCCGCTGACACCGATCCCGCCGACGACATCGCCCGCCCCGGTCTTGATGGGTAGGCCGCCTGCAAACGCCACAAGGCCGGGCACAAAGTCCGCGCCTGATGTTGCCGCGAGCAATTGTCTCGTCATTTCGTCTCCCCGCCCTTCCCTTCGCAAAACCACCCGTCTGAGATGGTTCAGCGCGGCACGATGATTTACGTGCAATAGGCGTTTACCAAGAGACGTGCGGAGCCATCTATCGCGAAGGTTCGCGATGCCGGTCAGGATCGTGGAGCACCGCTCCATCGATCTAGCATCTTGGGAATGCTGGTTTTCGTCAGGAGGAGACGTTCGCTGCCCGACCTTACGAAATGCGACCTATGTCCGCGCGACGCCCGCGGTTCTTCAGGCCATCAGCGCGTCGGTCCGCGCAAGCAGGCTGACCAAGGCGGAGGTGCTTGAAACTCCGGTCTTCTGCCGGATGCTTCGCAGCTGATGATCGATCGTGGAAAAGGACCTGCGGCGAATTCTGGCGATTTCCTTGTAACTCAGGCCTTTCGCAACCAGCCTGGCAACCTCGATTTCTGAGTCCGTAAGCGTTGCCAGCCAGGCCGTCGCTGAAACGCCCATCGATGAGGTCAATAGATAGCTACCCTGCGCCTCCGCATTCCGACGCGTCGGGTCTCGATCGGCAATCTCTTTGGCAACGGCAACGATCGGGTTAAGGACATCGACAACGGTCTGCTCGAAGCAATCATAAAGGCCGGATTCCCAAGGGGCAAAATGCTCGGTCCAATCGGCGCAGATCAGGCCGTAGCCGCCGCGTCCGGTCCGAAGCGCCCAGGCGAACTTTGATTTTGTCCGGGCGCCCGAAAGCCTTTGCCGAAGTCGCATCGTGATGCGGCTATCCTGCTTGATATCGGCAAAGATCACCGGGCGCGGACCCAGCCACATCGCCTGCATCGCGGCATCCCGATTGTCGACGGCTTTGCCGCCGAACGAGGGAACATCGTAGTTCGTGTCCTTTGCTTCCGCAAAACCGGGGAAATAGTCCCTTGCCTCGCGCATTCCGAAACCGGTGTCGACACGCTGGCATCGAAGTTCGGCCCGCAGCCAGTTGGTGGCGATCGACCAGCAGTCCGACAGGTCATCAAGATGAAGAAGCATGTGGGCGGCCAGATCGCGCGCATGGGCGTAGCGGATTGCACCGCGATCAAGAAGCTGGGTACGCAGCTTCCGCTGCGCTGCAAAGACATCCTCGCGGATATCCTCTGCAAGGGCGGGGGCATGCCACGCTTCCTGGCTTTGTGTGCCCAACAACTCCTCCCGATTCCGACTTCCCATCTCACCGGCCTACGCCTGGCGAAGTTCTCGGCAGATGGGCACCGGGCGACAAGACGCCTTCATTCGATCTTATGCCAGCTCCCTTCTAAGTCAAATCCGGATGGGTCAGTGGCAGATCGGCGGAGTTGTTGGACGGTCCGTAGAGAGGTGCCTTGATTGAGCTGGATGCGCTCCTCGAAGAGACGCTCGCACCTTTGAATGCAGGTGGCCAAACCGCATGTTCGGCCGGCGCTCCGAAAAAAGCCCGCACTTGCGGGAAGTGCGGGCTCGGTCATGAAGGTCATGACCAGTTTCGGGAGGAACGTCCCATGCGGGACCACGGAGCGCACGCGGCGAGACCGCGACGCAATTCGCAAATGCGGCTGATGGCAACTGATCCCTTGAGTTGAGGCACCATCTTGTCTGGCGTGGATACAGATTACGTTAGGACCTTCTCGCGTTTCGCGGTGGCGGCAAAGATATCGGCTACCTTCCCGGCAAGCGCTCTTCCAAGGTCCGCGTTGTTCTTGGCGGTGAAGTGAATTCCATCCACACCGTCGGTTGAGATCACGCTTCCAGCATCGAAGAAGTCGACCTTCATGAAGGCGGCGAGCGCACGATACTGATTGGCGAGTTCGATGGTCTTCTCGTGCCCTCCCTCAAACATTCCCTGGAACCACGGGTCCGGCAATTTGGCGAGTGGCGGCGGCGAGACGATGAGCACTTTGGGCGCGGGATAGATGGTGCCGACTCCGCCGCCCGAAGTGAGCACCTGTCCCGCCAGCTTCGACATACCGACCGCAATCTCGTAAGGCGTGCGGCGGAAATAGCTCTTGGTATCGTTGGTCCCGAGCATGATGATGGCGAGATCCAGCGGAAGATGGCTTGCGAGAGCTGATGGAAGATAGGCTGAACCGTTCAGTCGCGGATCAGCCGGATCATCGATCGATGTCGTACGTGCGCTTAACCCCTCCTCGATGATCTCGTAGTCGGGTCCCAGCTTCGCGGCCATGACGCCCGTCCATCGCTCAACATAGGGAAAACGGGTCGTGGGCGAGCCTTCGGGGACGGCAACCCATCCCCAGGTGAGCGAGTCTCCAAAGCACAGGATACGTTTCGTCATCGGTCCCTCATGAGTTTGATTTGGAACGAACGCCGTAGAAGATCGCGGCGAGAAGGATGATCAGCCCCTGAGCGATGAGCTTGCCTGGCTCCTGCACGCCCATGGTCGTCATGACCACGAACAGAAGGGCGAAGCAGAGGACACCGACGAACGGGCCCCACACAAGCGCAGGTCGGCCGAAAACCACGCCGCCCAATATGGTCGCCGCGATCGAGTTCATGACGAGCTCGGGTCCGAATCGCACGCTCCCGACCGCGATCGAGGACGTCTGAACCAGCGCGGCCACGGCAGACATGAGTCCACAGATCGTGTGCGCAAGCACGACCGTGCGTTCGACGGGCACGCCCGAGAAATGTGCGGATATCGGATTGCTACCGATCGACCAGACGAATCTGCCGAACACGGATCTACCGAGAAACGCGCTCATAAGTCCGGCGAGCGCGAACCAGAAGATGACCGGGGCCGGCAGCGTCCAGAACCTCAGGTTATAGAGCTCGCGGAAATACTTCGGCACATCTCCCGGCGGCTTGCCGTTCGCGAGATATTCGACCAATCCGATAAGAATGATGTTCAGCGCAAGCGTCACGATGACGGCGGAGGCTCTGCGCTTGCCCACGAGCAGGCCATTCGCAAGACCGGCCGACAACCCGACACCAAGGCACAGAAGAATGACCAGACAAACGGGCCAGTCGTAAAGAAGGCCGGAAGATATCAGATAGTTGACGAGCAGAATGACACCGCCCGCGGACAGGTCGATGGAGCGCGAGGAGATTACAAGGAGCTGTCCGAGAACGACGATACCGAGCGGCACGACCTGACGCGCAAACGTACCGAGGATCGCGACGTTCATCAGGTTGGGCCGCATCGCCCACAGGGTGACAAGGAGCACTGCGAAAACGATATAGGAAGGCGGCACTCGCAAAGCCGCGCGGGACAGATTGGAAAGTCTGTTCATGACCTACAGGCCAATCGTCTTGCGGGGCTGGAGCGAGATCACGGCAAGCAGGATCAGACCTTTCACGATGGTCTGGATGAAGGCTGAGACGTTGAGCAGGTTCATGCCATTTGCGATGACCGCCAGAAGCGCGCAGCCGATGACAGTGCCGTGGAGGCTGCCGATTCCCCCCGCAAGCTGGGTGCCGCCAAGCGCAACGGCGGTGATCGAGTCGACCGCATATTGCGTCCCGATGTTTGGGTCCCCCGAAACGATGCGACCCGCCAGAAAGATGCCGGCCACGGCGGCGAAACAGGAACTCAGGACATATGCGGCGAGGACATTGCGCTGTTCGGCGATGCCGAAGGTACCTGCCGTTTCGCCTCCGCCGATCGCGAAGAGGTGCAAACCGAAACGGGAGCCGTGCACCACCTTCCACGCCACCAATATTGCAACGATCACCCATATCACCGGCATGTAGATGCCAAAAAGCCGGCCGCTCACGAGAGCAAGAATCTCCGGTGGGACTGTGCCTCCAGCGGAGGGCCTGACAAACATCGTAACGCCCTGCACGATGCCCATCATGGAGAGGGTTGCGATGATTGGGTGCACTCTGAACGTGGTTACCGAGATCCCGTTCAGGAGGCCTATCGCTGCGGCCGCGAGCATCACCGCGGGCACCGAAACGTAGACCGGGACATTAAGCGACAGAATCCCCGTGGTCAGACTTACGACGGAGCCGACTGATAGATCGAGGCCTCTGACAAGGATCACGATCATCTGTCCGATGCTCACGAGGATGAGCGGCGCCGCCTGTGCGATCAGGTTGAGAATATTCTGTGAGCTCGCGAACTCAGCCGTCGAGAAGGCCAGGCCTGCACAACAGGCTAGAGCGACGATCAACGGGACCGTCCACAACCCGTCCCGCGAGTTTGCTCCCAGAATCATGCGACCAAGTTGGCTCATCGCTGTTGTGTTCCCCTCAACCATGCAGGGCGGCTTCGAGAATGGCGTGCTCGGTAGCCGATTTGGCCGGCATCTCGGCAACGACATGTTTGTCATGGATCACGTATAGCCGGTCGCAAAGCCCAATCAGCTCCAGGGTCTCTCGCGAGAGGACAACGACTGAACCGCCGGCGTTCGCATAGTCGCGAAGGAGCTTGTAGATCTCTGCTTTCGCGCCGACGTCGACACCTCGTGTCGGCTCTTCAATGATCAATATGTCGGCCCCCAGGGCCAGATATCGTCCCAGAAGAACCTTCTGCTGGTTTCCGCCAGACAGCGCGTTCACCGGCAGCG
Organism: Bradyrhizobium ganzhouense; assembly: GCF_049949285.1. Classification (NCBI taxonomy): domain Bacteria; kingdom Pseudomonadati; phylum Pseudomonadota; class Alphaproteobacteria; order Hyphomicrobiales; family Nitrobacteraceae; genus Bradyrhizobium; species Bradyrhizobium ganzhouense. The sequence continues at coordinate 555,759 of NZ_CP181318.1, read as the reverse complement.
ACGGCCTTGCAGCCTTTATGGAAAGGCTCTTCATCGAGTTTGCAATCACCTCGCGATGAGCCACAGCCGGCTTCAGTTCGAAATGCCGGCTGTGCAGTCCGATGGTGAGATTGTGCGCGAGCGAAAGATCAAGAAACAAGCCTTCGAGCTTTCTGTCCTCGGGCACAAAGCCGAGGCCTAGCGCCTGCATCTCGCGAATGCCGCGCTCCTCTGAGAGCGGGAAGGCGAACTCGCGTCCTCTGACGGCGACCTTGCCGCCGTGGGGCACGTATTCGCCGACGAGCGACCTGACGAGCTCCCTCTGCCCCTGCCCTTCCAGACCTGCAAGCGCGACGATCTCGCCGCGCCGGAGCACGATTGAACACGGCGTCGCGTCGGGAGTCAGTCGAAGCCCCTCAATCGAGAGAACGACCTCGCGCTGCGTTTGATCCGGCCTTGGCGGGAATAGCTCGCTCAGCTCGCGGCCGACCATCATCGCGATCAGCTGCTTGGGACGGATTGACGAAACCGGCACGGTGTCCACGTTGCGACCATCCTTCAGCACGGTGATGGTGTCGCAGACCTTGAATATCTCTTCCATGCGGTGCGAGATGTAGACGACAGCCTTCTGCTGCTTCTTGAGCGACAGAATCTGAGTATTGAGAACTTCGACGTCCGCGGCATTGAGCGCGGCCGTTGGTTCGTCGAGAATGACCACGTCGGCGCGTGCCGAAATGCCGCGGGCGATCTCCACAAACTGCCTCTCGGCGATCGAGAGATTTCCGACGAGGGCCGCTGGATCTAGTTTCAGGCCAAGGCCGGACAAAACCTCCTTCGCTTCCCGCTCCATCCGGGCCCTGTCGGTTACGCCGAACCTTGTGACTGGCTCCTTGCCAAGGAACATGTTCTCGGCAATCGACAGATTGGGAAGCAGCGAATGTTCCTGAAACACTGTCGATACACCTGCATCGAGCGCCTCGCGAGGCGAGGCGAAGCGGACGATCTGCCCGTTCTTCCGAATCATGCCGCCGTCGGGCTGAACGACGCCAGCCAAGATCTTCATGAGGGTCGATTTGCCGGCGCCGTTTTCTCCCATGAGCGCGTGAACGGATCCGGGAAGCAGTTGAAAATCGACGTTCTCGAGCGCGGCAATCCCCCCGAAAGATTTCGAGACGGATGTCATCTGGACAAGCGGCTGCATGGTCATCGCTTCGATCCAAAGCGGAATAAGTGGAAGGGATGCCGGCGCACCAAATGGGCGCCGGCACCAACGGAGATCAGTGCTTGCCGTAGTACTTCTGCAGATCCTGCTCGCTCAGGCTCGTGGGGAACCAGGCATTCGCGCTCAGATCCCTGCGATAATATTTCTTGGCTTTCTCCAGATCCCAGCCTTCGGGCTCATAGATGTAGCGCTTATGGAGTTGCTTGCCCTCGAGCAGAGCGACCGCGGCGCGCACGCCGGCAGCACCCTGTTCCGGACCATACTCCGGCGAGATGGAAGGGAAGCCGAGCTCAATCCACCTGGCAAAGAAGCCGTTATTGCCTTCGCCAGTGATAGGCGGAATCTTTGCGCCATATTGCTGAAAGACATCGACGCAGGCGCGGGTCATATCGGCACCCGATGACCAGATGCCATCGACCTGCGGATTATTCAGATAGAGGGTCTCGCAGACCTGCTTGCCGACGTCATATTGCCACTTGCCGGCGTCTTCGGCGATGATCTTGACGTCGGTACCTTTGATCGCTTCCAGAAGCCCCTTGTAGCGATTGATATCCTCAGGGTGCGCCGGAAGCCCACGCAAGACCCAGATCTTTCCCTTGCCGCCGAGCTGCTTGACAAGGAAGTCTCCCATCACCTTTCCGAAGTGGACACCTCCGCCCTGGATGTCGACAGTGTATTTGTCTGTCTCGGTCAGGCCTGTGTGGACGATAACGGGAATGCCGGCGGCGACGGCTTTTTCAATACCGGCATCGGCAGAGGTTGGCGTCAGCGGTGTCACGATGATCGCATCGACCTTTTGCGCAACCAGATCTTCGATGTCGGCGACTTGCTTGGCCTGACTGATGTTGGCGTCGAGCAGGATGAATTGACCAACTCGCTTGTCGAGCTTAGCGGCCGCTTCCGCGTCATGCGCCATCTGGACCGTCCAGGTGTTGGCGTTCACGCCAAAATGGCTCATCCCGATCTTCCATGGCCCGTCCTTCTTGAACTGGTTCGGTGCCGTCGTGCGCTCATCGCCCGGCCGTGGCGTGACCCCATTCATCAGGTTGACTTCCTGGGCGCGAGCCTGCGTCCAGGCAGCCAACGTCGCGGCGACAAGTCCAATTCCGAGAAGCTTAAGTCCCTGGTGCATGAATCCCTCCTTCAACGCAGTGGAAGCGCCAATTCTCTTTGGTAGGGAAAGCAGAGCGCAGGTCAGCGCGCGTCCGCCGCAGCACGGCGTACGTTGTCGCATCCATTCAAGTTGATGGATCGGCTCCTCTGGACGAAGAGCTTGCCTCTTGGCGTTCTACTCCCTGTGCTGGCAGGCTTTTCAGTCCGCCGCGAGCCTACGATGCACAGCGTCACTCTCCGTGTCAATAGTTATTCAGATTGAATGATCAATTGATCTGTTGCAGATTCTTGACTGCGAAGACAATGATGGCGCCGAAAAAGCACAGGGATTCAGGACGATGCGGGTGCGTTCGGTTCTATGTTTCGGAGACTCCAATACCCACGGCCAAATACCGGGTCGCGGGCCGCTTGAACGCTTCGATCGACACACCCGGTGGCCGGGTGTGCTTCAGGCCGAGCTGGGGCCGAACTGGTACGTCGTCGAGGAAGGTCTGAGCGGAAGGACGACCGTTCATGACGATCCCATAGAGGGAGCGCACAAGAACGGCCGGACCTATCTGCGCCCGTGCATCCAGAGCCACACCATTCTCGACCTCGTGATCATCATGCTCGGCACCAATGACCTCAAGGTGCGCTTCAACAAGCCACCTTCGGAGGTCGCGATGGGAATGGGGTGCCTGATTTACGACATACGAGAACTGGCGCCAGGGCCCGGAGGAAGCGTACCCGAGATCATGATCGTTGCACCTCCTCCAATGCTCGACGACATCAAGGAGTGGAAATCAATCTTTGCAGGGGGACCAGAGAAGTCACGACAGCTTGCCCTTGAATTCGAAATCATGGCGGATTCCCTGGGCGTGCATTTCTTCAACGCGGGGGCGATATGCCAATGCGATGAAGCGGACGGATTTCACCTAAACGCCGAGGCGCATCGTGCGCTGGGGGCAGCGCTGGCGCAGGAGATCGACGCGATCGGATGGCCTAGCGAGTCTCAGCGCTGAGTGAAATCCCGCCTGAGTTCTTCAGAGAGGAGCAGTTCCTTGCCTGACATGCGATTTGCGCCACCGAACCCGCTGCGGATCGCAGATCGGGCGAGCGGCCTGAATGCGCCTAGCGTGAGAAGCTACAATGAACGCCTTGTACTCTCACTGCTGTTGCAGAGCTCTGGAATTTCTCGCCTCGAGATCGGTGAGAAAACCGGTCTTTCGGCACAGACCGTATCTGTCATCGTGCGTTCGCTCGAGCAGGAAGGCCTTGTCTCGAAAGGTGAGGCCCAGCGTGGTCGAGTCGGGCCGCCGACGATTCCCCTCTCCCTCAATCCCGAGGGAGCATTCTCGATCGGCGTTAGCTTCGGCGAGAGCGCGGCCGATATTGCCGTCATCGATTTCGTCGGCGAGGTGCAGCACCACGCTGCGCATCCATATTCCGCCTTGCAGGGATCCGGCGCGCTCGCCGCGAAGATCGAGGAAACTCTCAAGGCGCTTCCGCCCACGAGCCGAACCCGAGTGGCCGGCATCGGACTGGCGGCTCCCAACGAAGCAGGCTTACCACATCATCTGAGAGACCTCCTGGGGAGCGACCTGCCAAGTCTGCAGGCTGGCATTGAGAGCGCTCTTAATCTTTCCGTATACATCCAGGATGACATAACGGCGGCTGCGGGCGGGGAAAGCCTGTTCGGCGTAGCGCGCTCGCTGCCCGATTTTCTCTTCTTCTATCTGGGTTCTCACCTGCACAGCCGACTCGTCCTGAACTATCAAATCCACAGTGGCAGGTTCGGCATGAGTCATGACGTCGGACTGCTGCGCCTGCGCGAGGAATTGAAGCGGCATGGGCTCGTGCTGAGTGACATCGGACGGGAAACGCTGCCGACGGCTGCCGCAGAGTACTACGCCGAATGGCGTCGCCTGTGCTGCAGCCACCTCGTCGGGGCGGTCCGCTCACTCCTGAGCTTTGTCAGTTTCAACTCAGTGGTCGTATCGAGTTACGCACCGCCGAAACTCGGACAGACGCTATGCTCCGAACTTCATGAGGAGGTACCCGAGGTGGACTTCCTCTACGGTGCGAACTCTGTTGCACCAAAGGCAGTGGGCGCAGCCAACCTACCGTATCACTCGCGCTTTATGGTGCAGTAGGAGTTTGAACCTGCAGTGACTTCGAACGGATCTGCCGGACGGCATCCGCCTCCGGCCTGAATGGCCGCTCGCCGGATTTTTGTTTCAGAACATTTCTGATCATTCAACGGCAACATTGAGCAACCGGCGGATCGCGGCTCCGACGGCTCCGCGCCAGCTCCCGTGCCTACCATCGCCCGACCGGGCAAATCCAACCGCCAAGGTGAACTCAGGACTGCGAACCCAGGACTGGATGTGACTTCGGCAATACCAGCCCGAGTCCACCAAAAGCACGGAAAGCAACCATGACCTCGATTTCGGCGCTCTCCACTCATCACCACCAGCACACATCACCGTTGCAGCAACTGCAAGACGAGCTGCAATCGGAAGTCAGTTCCGGCACGATCAGCGCGTCCGATCAGTCGGCGCTGTCCTCCGCGCTCAACGATATCGGCTCCTCCCTGCAATCGGACGGGACAAGCGATCAATCCAGCGGCAGCGGACCTGACGGCATCAAGTCGAAGATCGATGATCTGATCCAGCAGGAAGTGTCGTCCGGCAAGCTGACCGACCAGCAGGCCACCGAGCTGCAAGGCATCTTCAAGTCTGCGTTCTCGCACGGGCCAGGTGGAGCAGGCGGACCGCCGCCCTCCGAGGGAACCGACAGCTCGTCGACCGCCACTTCGACCGCGGACCTGCTTGAGAAATTCCTGGAGTCGCTGAAAGCCTCGCTTGCGGATTCGACCTACAGCGGGACGGGATCGAGCGGCACGTCCAATCCCTCCGACCCCTCGCTGTCCGGCGTCCTGCTCAACGACCGGATCTGATATCGGCGACGCACCATAGGTCTGATCCAGCCACCCTTCGACACCCCGAAAGGTGGCTGGAAGGGTGGTTGTTCTTTTCTGTGTCCCGCGTCACGGCGGCGCGGCTTGGCCCGCATCATTCTTCTCGCATCGCGCGGAATGGTCTGCGCGATATGAAATGAGGAGACTGCTAAGCAGAACATGGCTCAGGATGAGGGCCGTACGCGGCCCTCATCCTCGCAATCTCAATGCCTGACATGCTCGAACACCACGATCACGCCGGTCGGCTCGGGCTCGTGCGCCATCAGGCGCGTCAGATCCGCATCGCTCCAGTCGGCGAGGCTGACGACTTCACCGGTTTGACGTTCCGCGCTCAGCGACGGCGTTGGTTCGAGAACTTTCAGTCCCATCTCGTCGACGAAGAAGGTGTGTTCCCCGAACATGCTGTTCAGCTGGGGCATGGCGGGATGCTCGTCGGGCAACACCTGGGCGCCGAGCTGGTCGACGGTCTGCTTCACCTGTTCGGATGTGAGCTTCATGAGCTGCTCCGTTCTGTCGTTCGAGTTTCATGGCTTGAACCAAGGTTTGGCCGGAGCGCGTGTTCCCTGCCCTGTGTCGCCTGGCTCAAACTCCCGAACGGGTGCTGCGCACAAATGTTCCTGCGAAATGGATTTCGTGATCGCGCATTGCGCCTGCCGCGCCGACGGCGCGAGATCGCCACACGATGTCCACGATCTGATCGATGAGCGCTAGTGCTCGCTCCGGTTTTCGCCAACCGAGAGCGCGCAGATGCGTGACAGATAGGTGTAGGGCAGCCCCGTCTCCTCCGCCCAGGCGTTGAACTGCGCCTGCACCTTGGCGAGATCGCCCTTCGACTTGACCTCTTCGGCGATGTCGAGGCCGGCATCGCGCAGACAGGCGACGACGTCTTTCGAGGTGACGAAACCGTCCCAGCCGACGAAGCGCAGCAGCATCTGGCCGGTGTTGCCGCCGAGCCGGCTGCCGCGCTTGGTCAGGAGATCGAGCAGGCCGATCTCGTTGGACGGCGGCCATTTCGCCAGAAACTTGCCGAAGCTGCCGTGCTCCTTCGCGATCTCCTGCACGAAGGCGGCGTTGTCGCGTACCGACATGATCTTGGCGCCGTTGCGCACGATCCGCGTATCACGCAGAAGGCCTTCCCAATAATCTTCGGGCTGGAAGCCGAGCTTGGCCGGCTGGAAGCGCAGGAAGGCGTCTTCGAAACCGTCCCACTTTGTGTCGATCACGCTCCAGGCGAAGCCCGCGCAAAACACCCGCCTGGTCATCTCCGCGAGGATGCGATCGTCGCCGAGTTTTGCGAGCCCCTTCAGATCGGGCTTGTCAGGCATCAGCCTGTCGAGTGCCTTGGGCCCGCCCTTGCGCTTCTCGGCACGGGCACGAATGGTCTTGAAGGAGGTCATGCGATTACCCGCGTTGAAGGCGCGCCACGACACCAGAATTCGACGATCCGGTCCAGTCCTGCGACGCACCTGCACTTGCGCGGTCCCACGCGTCGCAGCATGCTTCGTCCTTGCCGGATTTAGCGGAACGAGGCCGCCGCGCTGGTCCGCTTCTTGCTTGATAACAATTTGGAATTCCCAGATATTTTCACGCTCTCGCCGACGGAATCTCAATGCGCTGCCTGGTCGTGGCCGATCTGCACTACTCGTTGCCGCAGCTCGACTGGCTGGTCAGCGCGGCGCCGCAATTCGACCTTGTGATCTTCGCCGGCGATGTGCTGGACATCGGCTCGATGGTGGATTTCCGCGCGCAGATCGTGGTGGTGAAGAAGTACCTCGCGCTGGTCACGGCGCAGACCCGCGTGATCCTTTGCTCCGGCAATCACGATCTCGACGAGCGCAATGCGGAGGGCGAGAAGATCTCGCGCTGGATCTCGGAAGTGCGCGAGCTTGGCATCGCCTGCGACGGCGACAATCTGACCATCGGCGACACGTTGTTCACGGTGTGCCCTTGGTGGGACGGGCCGCTGGTCAAGCAACGCATCGCCGACCAGCTGCGCGATGCCTCACTCAATCGCCCGCAGCGATGGATCTGGGCGCATCATGCGCCGCCGGCCAATTCGCCGACGAGCTGGGGCGGCAAGCGCTTCTTCGGCGATGTCGAGCTGGTGCAGTGGATCATGCAGTATCAGCCGTCGATGGTGATCTCGGGCCATGTGCATCAATCGCCCTTCATCAAGGACGGCTCATGGTTCGATCGGCTGGGCCAGACCTGGGTGTTCAACGCGGGGAAGCAACCGGGACGGCCGCCGACGCACATCGTGCTGGACCTGGATGAGAACAAGGCGTTCTGGCTAGCGGCGGGCGCGGCGCAGTGGATCGATCTCGACGCGCCGCTAAAGCGACCGGCCGCCACTATCGAGAATCCACCTGACTGGCTTACATCCTTGGGTCGGATTGCCGATCCGAGCCTGGCGAGACCTCGAGCGGCGGCAGGTTGATCATGCTCTGCAGCACCTCGCCGACCATGGCGAGCTGCGTGCCGTGGCCGGCATACTGGCGCTTGAGATCGGCGAGATAGGTGTTGGCGACGTTGAGCCGCTGCGCCAGCATGCGCGCGAGCAGCAGCGCGAGCTCCGGCTCCTGCTTGAGGAGTGAGGCAGCATCCTCGAATTCGCAAACGACCGTGTCGGAGCAGGCCCGTACCGTTGCCGTATGCGGCAATCCCAGCAACACGGACATCTCGCCCAGCACAGCACCGGGCTCGGCAATGGTGGCGACCACCATTTCGCCCTCGAGCACCTCGAGCTTCCCCTGCATCAGCACATAGAGATGCCCGGAGGCCCCGCCTTCGGTCACCAGATGCGTGCCGGCCACAACCTGCCGCTCAGTTCCACCGGTGCAATAATCCAGAACCGCGCGCATCGTGCTCTAGTGGCTCCTGTCGCAGGAGCTACTAGAGCACGATCCGTGCCACGCGGCAAATCATGTCGCGTTACGCACGGGAGAGTGACGGCACCTCCTCGGGCATGATCGCCTGCAACCCGCCGAAGCGGCGCTCGCGGCCGCGGAAAGAGGCCAAGGCCGCGGCGAGATCGGTCGCATCGAATTCGGGCCACATCCGCTCGGTGAAATGCAACTCGGCGTAGGCGCCTTCCCAGAGCAGGAAGTCCGACAGCCGCTTTTCGCCCGATGTGCGGATGATGAGATCGACGTCACGCAAGCCGGCCTCGCCGGTGACCAGTTGCGAGAAGGCTTCGCGGGTGAGGCTGGTCAGCGCGGCAGCCTTCGCTGCGGCATTGAGAATGGCGTCGCGCGCGGAATAGTCGACGGCGATGCGCAGATTCAGCGCGGTGCCTTGGGCAGTGGAGGCCTCCGCGCGCGCGATGGCCGTGGCGATGCCGTCCGGCAAGCGGTCGCGGCGGCCGATCACGTTGAGCCGCACACCGTTCTTCACCAGGCTCTGCACCTCATTGGCAAGATAGAAGCGCAGCAGCGTCATCAGGGCAGCGACCTCGGCCCTGGGCCTGCGCCAATTGTCGGTCGAGAACGCATAGAGCGTCAGTGTGCCGATGCCCTGCTTGGGCGCCGCCTCGACGATGCGGCGTATGGTCTCGACGCCGGCTTCGTGGCCGCGCACGCGCGACAGCCCGCGCCGCGTCGCCCATCGTCCGTTGCCGTCCATGATGATGCCGACATGAAGCTTCTCGTTGGGGGACGTGACGTCACTTTGCATCGCAAAGTCTCCAGTCAAAAAAGGGGGGACGATCAGGTCGGGAGAATGCCGAGGCGGCCAAGCGGCGGTGCCTCGCGGCCGGCGGCCTTGGCGGCATCGCGCACGAGACGCTCGAGCACGGCGAGATAGTCGAGGAAGCGTCGGCGGCCGGTCTTGGTCAGACGGCAGGTGGTGTGCGGGCGATTGCCCTCATAGCCCTTGGTCACCTCGACCAGGCCGGCCTCCTGAAGCACGGCGAGGTGCCGGCTGAGATTGCCGTCGGTGAGGCCGCAGAGCTGCTTGAGATCGGCGAAGGCAAGCCCCTTCGGGTGGGCCATCAGCGAGGTCAGAAGCCCGAGCCTGGCTTTCTCGTGGATCACACGATCGAGCCCTTCATAGGAGAAAGGCGCGCTGTCAGTCTTCGACATCATTCTCTCCGGACGCAACATACAGAATGGCGGCCATCACCGACTGGCCGATCACGAAAGGCAGTCCCATGGTCCATGGCGACAGCGTGTGAGTCCGGCTCGCCAGCGCCACCACGGCAAAACCCGAGATGAAGTACCAGGCGCCAGCGAACGCCACGCTGCGCGGCAGCGAGCGGATGGAGGCGAAAATGCCGAGCGACACCAGGATCTGCCACAGTCCCGGCAGGAGCCAGAGCGTCTCGGCGGCGAACTTCCACATCACCACCGCGAGCAGGATTCCGGCGACGCCCGCGGGCAAGAACTGCTCGACCGCCTGGTGGATCATCGCGTCGGCGAGGCCCGAATGATGACGGCGCGAACGCGCGCGCATCTCGATCCAGATCATCAGGCCGGACAGCGCAGCCGCAACGAACCAGCCGAAAAAGAAGCCGAGTGGCTCGGTCGTGGGATCGCTGAGCAGCCAGAATTGCAGGATTGCGGTGACAAGCGCGACCGCGCCGGTCGCAGCTATCGTCGCCGGACCGTAGCCGCGGAACGCCGTACCGGCCGCAATCTGGCTGCGGATCGCCACGATGTCGGCCAGCGCCTTGTCCAGATCGCGCATCGGCAACGCCAAAACTCCGCTCCACCCAGTTCACGACCGGCTTGCCCAGTCACTTTGTGATGCAAAGTATACCGCGCGACAAAGTAAAGGCAAGCCTGAAAGTCGTCCGCAAGGGACGCGATCCGATCGGACAACTGTCGGTTGCGCGATACCTGCCCGCGCAGATAAGATGCGACCCAAGCGTTCTGGGGGAAAGTCATGTGGTTAAAGTCGTTTGTCGTTGCGTCCCTGTTGCAACTGAGTCTTGCCGGATTGGCGCAAGCGGCGGGACCGTTCGGTTCCGTCAATGTCGGCAATTGGATCGGTGGCGCCTTCAGCAATGATGAAACGGGCGCCTTCTCGCATTGTGCCGCAACGACGCCGTACGCGAGCGGTGTCATCCTCGTCGTGAGCCAAAATGCCGCCGGCACATGGTCGCTCGCCTTTGCGAGTCCCGGCTACCACTTCAACAAGGGCGAGAACGCCGCGATCGATGTGACGTTTGACGGGCAGGAGCGGGCCAGGCTCTACGCCACCGCGTACCAGTCCAACATGCTCACGGCCATCATGCCGCTCAATGTCGTGCGTACGTTTCAGAAGGCGAGCCTGATGGTGGCGACAGCCGGCCACGCCGTTCTGAATTTCGACCTGACCTCGACCGGGCCGGTGATCGCGGCATTGGCCAATTGCGTGACCAAGGTGAAGGCCGACGGGCTCAGCAAGGCCGGCGATTTCACCAAGGGGGCGGCGAGGCCGGCGACCACCGCAGACAAGCAAGGCCCACCGCCAGCCGGCAAAACCGGCAAAGGCGCCAAGAATAGCTCGGGCTTTGGCACCGGCTTCGTGGTCAGCGCTGCTGGGCACATCGTGACCAACAACCACGTGATCGACGGGTGTAGTGAGCTCAAGGGCAATCTCACCGGCGAGGCCGCGATGGTGTTGCGCGTCGTCTCGAGCGACGCGAACAACGATCTCGCTTTGTTGCAGGCGCCGTCGACCGCGACATTCAAGGAGTTTGCCCGGATCCGCGATCGCTCGATCCGCTCCGGCGATTCCGTGGTCGCGATCGGCTTTCCCTTCCACGGACTGCTGACCTCGGACTTCACGGTGACGACGGGCATTGTGAGCTCGCTTAGCGGCATGCGCAACGATTCGCGCTTCCTGCAAATCAGTGCACCGGTGCAGCCCGGCAATAGCGGCGGTCCGCTGTTCGACACGACTGGTCAGATCGTCGGCGTCGTCACCGGAAAGCTCGATGGATTGCGGGTCGCCGTTGCAACCGGCAGCATCCCGGAAAACATCAATTTCGCCATCAAGACCGGCGCGCTGCGCGACTTCCTCGACAATTCCGTGGTGCCGTACCAGACGGCCGAGCCGAAAGGCGAGTTGAAGACAACGGACATCGCCGGCAATGCGCGCGCCTACACGATGCTGATCTCGTGTACCGGCACGGAGCAAGCTGACGCGAAGAAATAGAGCGGGCCGATACTGCCGAACCCGTCATCCTGGGGTGCGAGGCATGGGGCGCAACGCGTCCCATGAGGAGCCTCGAAGGATGAACGGCCGAGATGCAGCCCGGCCGTCGCCCTTCGAGGGCCGCTGAAGGAGCGGCCACCTCAGAGTGACGGTGATGCAGGGTTCACCGCGGCATCAGTTCACCCGTGGCAGCACGCGCCCTTTGCCTGCGGCTCGTACTGGTCACGCAGGCGGACCCAGTCCATCGGATAGGGCAGACCCTCCTCGTGACGGCCGAGCGGAGTGAGGTCGAGATATTGATAGGCGGCGTTCATCATGTCGAGGCCGCGGGCGAAGCAAGAATAGGTGTGAAAGATCTCGCCGGCCTCGTTGCGATAGAACACGCTGATGCCAGGCAGCTCCGGCCCATAGAACGGCGTGGTGCCGAAATTGTATTTTGGGACGCCCTGGTCGATCTGCTCGCGCGTGAATGAGACCTCGTAATCATAGTTGAAGTCGTTGTGGCCTGACGACACCCAGTCAAAACTCCAGCCCATGCGCTTCTTGAACGCCTCGAGCTTCTCGACCGGCGCCAGCGAGATCGCGACCATGGTGGTGTCGCGCGCCGCCAGATGTGGCACCATGCGCTCAAAACCGTCGGCCCAGAACGAGCAGCTCTTGCAGGCGGCCTCCCAATCGGGCGCGAACATCACGTGCTGAACCACGAGCTGCGGGCGGCCCTTGAAGAGATCGCCGAGCGCGACCTTGCCGTTCGGTCCATCGAATACATAGCTCTTGTCGACCTTCACCCAGGGCAATGCGCGGCGCTCCTCGGCCAGGCGTTCGCGGGCCTGGCTCAACTCCTTCTCATGGGCCAGATGGGCTTTGCGGGCGGCGACCCATTGCTCGCGCGAGACGATCTGATGTGGCTGCATGATATCCTCCTTGCGGTCAGGCGACAAAAGTGTCGAGCTTGTCGAAGAACGAGCTCCAGCCACGCTGGTGGTTGTCGCGCGCGGTCTCGTCGAAGAACTGGGCGTGATGAAAAACCATCAGCGTGCCGGCGCTGTCCGGCCTCAGCGTGATCGTCACCAGCGATTCGCGCTCCGGCGTCGAGTGCCAGGCCCAGGTGAAGACCAGCCGCTCGTTCGGCACGACCTCGCGATAGAGGCCGCCCGCCTCGAAATATTCGCCGTCCTCGCGCGTGAAGGAGATGCGGTAGCGGCCACCGGAGCGAACATCGAGCTCGGCCTTCAGCGTCGCCGGCTTCATGTTCGGCGGCCCGAACCATTGCACTAGCTGCGCGGCTTGCGTCCAGGCGGCAAAGACCTTTTCCGGCCGCGCGCGGAGCCGGCGCGTGAGCGTGAGGCTTGGACCTTCGGTTGCGCGTTCGGCGGTGTTGGCGGCTGCGTTGACCATGGTTTGTCCTCCACAAAAGCGGCAAGGCGGTCGAAACTCTCGGACCAGAATTGCGCGTAGCGATTGAGCCAGTTCATCGCCTGCTCCATCGGCTGCGCGGTGAGCCGGCAGGAGACCGTGCGTCCGGTCTTCTCGCGCGCGATCAGGCCCGCATCCGTAAGCACGTCGAGATGCTTCATGATCGCCGGCAGCGAAATCGAAAACGGCGCCGCCAGCTCGCTCACCGACAGGCTGTCCTTGTCGCCGAGACGCGCGAGCAGCGCCCGCCGTGTCGGATCGGACAGCGCCGCAAAGGTGCGATCGAGCGTCTCGTCTTGATACTTAACCATAAGGTTTAGTATAGACCCAAACGCCATCCCGTCAAGCGGGAACCACGCAACAAAAAAGCCCCGCCTTCCGGCGGGGCTCCATTTCCGGTCATTCCTGAGATCGTTATTCGACCTTGAGACCGGCGAACTCGACGACCTTCTTCCACTTCGCGGTCTCGGCCTCGATCTCCTGGCCGAACGCCTCCGGCGTCTCGACCAGCGGATCGCCGCCGAGCTCGACCAGGCGCTTGGTCATGTCGGGCTCCTTCATGAGCGTGTTGATCTCGTTGTTGAGCTTGGCGATCATGTCCTTGGGCATGTTCTTCGGCGCACCCATGCCGAACAGCGCGCTCGCCTCGTAGTCCTTCACGGTCTCGCCGATCGCGGGCACGTCCGGCAGCTGCGGCGATCGCTGTGCCGTGGTGACGCCGAGCGCGCGAAGCGAGCCGGAGCGGATGTGCTGGATGATCGAGGGCATGTTGTCGAAGATCACCTGCACCTGGCCGCCGAGCATGTCGGTGATCGCGGGCGCCGCGCCGCGATAGGGCACGTGCTGCATCTTGCAGCCGGTCATCGACATGAACATCTCGCCGGACAGATGCACCGAGGTGCCGTTGCCGGACGAGGCCATGTTCACCTTGCCGGGGCTGGCCTTCACGTAGTCGATGAATTCGGCGACGGTCTTGGCCGGCACGTCCTTGTTGACGGTCATCACGTTCGGTGTGCGCTGGAACGCGGCGATCGGCGCGATGTCGCGGACGAAATTGAACTTGAGATTGGCGTAGAGCGTGGCGTTGATGTAGTTCGCCGGATTGACCAGCAAGACGGTGTAGCCGTCGGGCTCGGCGTTGATCACGGATTCGGTACCGATATTGTTGCCGGCGCCCGGCTTGTTCTCGATCACGAATTGCTGGCCGAGCCGCTCCGACAGCCGCTGGCCGATCAAGCGCGCCAGGATGTCGGTGGCGCCGCCCGGCGGATAGCCGACCACGAACTTCACCGGCCGGGACGGATAATCCGCTGCAAAGGCCTTCGACAGCGGGCTGGCTGCAAGCGGGCTGGCGGCGAGCAGGCCAAGCGCGGAACGGCGAGTGATCATCTCAAGGGTTCTCCCAAGTGTTGTTCTTAAAAAGGGGCGTTGTTCTTGATCGTGGCGTCAGCGGCGTTGTAACAAAGCCCGCCACGCGCGGAAAGTACGCAACGTCCATGGCGACGAAAGGATAAGGCATGGCGGTCAAGGTTGAGGCTCTCGATCACCTCGTGATCAACGTCGCCGACGTCGCAGTGACCTCCGCGTGGTATCGCAAGATCCTCGGCATGGAAGTCAAGGTGTCGGACCCCGGCGGCGGCAAAGCGCCGCGGACATCGCTTCAGTTTGGTCAACAGAAGATCAACGTCCGGCCGCGCGATGCCGACAAGGTGGAGTGGTTCACCGCCGACCACCAGACCGCCGGCAGCGAGGATCTGTGCTTCCTCACCTCGGCGACGCCCGACGAGGTGGTGGCGCATTTGAAGGCACATGGCGTCGCGATCGAGGAAGGCCCGGTTCCCAAGCAAGGCTCCCGCGGCACGCTGCGCTCGGTCTATTGCCGGGATCCGGATGGCAGCCTGATCGAGATTTCGTCGTACGAGGATTAGCGCGCCAAGACGAGCTGACGGCCCCGCTCCTCCCCCGATTTGCGCCCCACGCTATCCGATGGCAGGAAGACGCAATAATCAAAACGCAGCCGCCATCAAGATGCAGGCAGCACGGGAGGATTCATGTCACTTCAACAAAATACAGCCGGGATCGTGGGCCCGTTCGACGGGCTCGACGTGCCGTGGCTGCTGAAGATGCGCGCCGAGGTGCGCAGTTCACATCCGTTCCTGATCTGGGCACCGTTCGAGGCGCCGGCGCGGCGTTGGAGCTACGGCGAGTTTCATGAGCGGGTCGGCGCGCTCGCGGCCGGACTCGCGAAGCGCGGCATCAAGCCCGGCGAGTACGTGCTCATACATCTCGACAATTGCATCGAGGCGCTGCTGGCCTGGTTTGCCTGCGTCGAGCTTGGCGCCATCGCGGTCACCACCAACACGCGCTCAGCGCCAGCGGAGATCGAATATTTCGCGGACCATTGCGGCGCGGTCGCTGCGATCACGCAGCCGGCCTATGCGGAGATTGTCGCGCAAAACTGCCGCAACATTCGCTGGATGGCGGTGACCTCACACGACGCCGGCGCCGCGCCCGCGCAGAGCGTTTCACGCGGCGACAGCTTTGAGGCGCTGTTCGCCGACAGCGCGGACCGCCCGAAGCGCGCGACCGATCCGCTCGCGCCATGCAGCGTGCAGTACACGTCAGGCACGACATCGCGGCCGAAGGCGGTGCTCTGGACCCATGCCAACGCGCTGTGGGGTGCCAAGATCAATGCGGCGCATGAAGACCTTCACGCAGGCGACGTGCACCAGACTTATCTGCCGCTGTTCCACACCAATGCGCTGGCCTATTCCATGCTGGCGACGCTTTGGGTCGGGGCGACTTGCGTGATCCAGCCGCGGTTTTCCGCGAGCCGGTTCTGGCGCATCGCGCGCGAGCACGGCTCGACATGGACCTCGACGATCCCCTTCTGCATGAAGGCGCTGCTCGAGCAGGAGATCCCGCGGGATCACAAATTCCGCCTGTGGGGCACGGCGGTGAACGAGCCACCACCCTTTGCCGTCTTCGGCGTCAAGATCATCGGCTGGTGGGGCATGACCGAGACGATCACCCACGGCATCATCGGCGAGGTCGACCAGCCCAACATCCCGATGTCGATCGGCCGCGCCGCGCCGGAATACCAGATCCGCATTACCGACGATGACGGACGGCCGACCGAAGCCGGCGACACCGGCAATCTCTCGATCAAGGGTATCCCCGGCCTGTCGCTGTTTGCCGAATATCTGCACAACGAGAAGGCGACGCGCGAGAGCTTTGACGAGCACGGCTTCTTCATCACCGGCGATCGCGTCACTCTGCTGGAGAACGGCTTCATCAGGTTCGGCGACCGCGCCAAGGACATGCTGAAGGTCGGCGGCGAGAACGTCGCGGCCTCCGAGATCGAGCAGGTGATCGCAATCGTGCCCGGCGTGCGCGAAGCCGCGGTGGTGGCCAAGAAACATCCGATGCTGGACGAGGTGCCGGTGGTCTTCATCATCCCGCATGGCGGCGTCGCAGGCGCAGCGCCGGATCTTCAGGACCGCGTGATGGCCGCCTGCCGCACGGGTCTCGCCGACTTCAAGGTGCCGCGCGAGATCAGGCTTGTCGACGACATGCCGCGCTCGACGCTGGAGAAGGTGGCGAAGGCGGAGTTGCGGAAGATGCTGGGATAGCGGCGCCGGATCAGAACGATCCCAGCGCCACCGGGCGGAACGCCTGCAGCAGCTGCTGGTCGAGCTTGCCGCCCATGCCTTCCATCATCGTGAACGCACGCGAGTGGGTGAAGGGCATGCGGTAGGCGCGCTTCTCCACCAGGGCTGCGTAGATATCGACGATGGTCGTCAGCCGCACGATGTCGCTGATCTGGTTCGACGACAGATTGTTAGGATAGCCGCTGCCGTCGAGGAATTCGTGGTGATGCAGCACGACATCCAGCATCTCCGGCGGGAAGCCGCCCTGCGCTGCGAGCGCATCATAGCCGCGGCGCGGATGCTGGCGGACTTCGGCCATCTCCTCGTCGGTGAGCTTGCCGGGCTTGTCGAGCAGCACGGAGGGAACGAAGGCCTTGCCGACATCGTGCAGCAAAGCGGCGCGGGTCAGTCGGCGCTGGTCATCCTCGCGCATGCCGAGATGCTGTGCGAAGGACACCGCAAAGCCGGTGACGAACAGGCAGTGGCGGTAGCTGCCGACATGATGGCAGCCGACGGTGGTGAGCCATTCGCGCAGCGAGGAGTGCTTGATCGCTTTCAGGATCTTGCTCTCGGCCGCGATGACGTCGTCGAACGTCAGGGGCACGCCGAGCGGCAGCTTCTCGAACATCTTCTTCAGCACCGCATGCGCCGCCTCGACACCGCGGTTGAGCGTCTTGCCGCGATCGGTCGCGTCATAGGTCGCCGTATCGGGGAACGCGGCGCGGATGCGCTGCAGGATCGCCTCGGGCTGCAGCGGCCGCGAGATGGTGTCGGTGGCTCCGAGCGCCCAGGCCTGCATGGTGCCGTGGTGCAGGGCATCCGCCAGCACGAACAAACGCGGCATCGAACGATAGCCCTCGCCGCGCAGCTTGTTGCGCACCCGCTGCACGCTCTCGGGCGCACGCAGGTTGATGTCGACCACGAGGCCGGAGAGATCGCGCGACGGCTGCTCGGGGATTTCCTGCGTCGTCACCGTCGAGACATCGCCGACCGCCTTCAAAATGCTGGCGAGCTCGGTGCTCGCATCGCTCCGGTCGGAGGCAAGCAGAAGCCGGCGTTTGGCGGCGGATTTGGCTGGCGCGTTCATGGCTTCCCCAAAAGCACGGGAGTGTATTTGGCGTCAGCCTAAGCCGGATCAGGTTCTCCGGCCCTTAAGAGGCGTGCTCAATGGAACCTGCCGGAATTGCGCGCAATTTTACGGATTCGGGGTCCCGCGGCGGCTCCAGCAAAATGGCGAAAACAACCCCATGCACAGTAGACAGGCCAAGTCATTTTCATCGGAAAGTGACGAGAATAGCTTGACCATGACGAGATCAGGCCCCATTTACTCGTCACAGGATGCAGAGAATATGGTCTATATCCACGACAGAGCTGACTGGCCGACGTTTCAGTGGAGCGCAGACCGGCTGGCGGCGCGGCTGGCCCAGGTACGTCACAAGCAGGGCCGCCTGCTCGGCCGGATGGAAAGTCTCGGCTTCACTTTGAAGGCAGAGGCCTCGCTCCAGACGCTCACGGAAGATGTCGTCAAATCAAGCGAGATCGAAGGCGAGATCCTCGATCGCAATCAGGTCCGGTCGTCGATTGCCCGACGGCTCGGCATCGATATCGGCGCGCTCACGCATGTCGAACGAAACGTCGATGGCGTCGTCGATATGACGCTCGACGCCACCCAGAAATTCGATCAGCCCATCACCGCCGAGCGCTTGTTCGGCTGGCACGCCGCCCTGTTCCCGACAGGTCGGAGCGGGATGTTGAAAATAGTCGTTGGCGGGTGGCGCACCGAACAGTCGGGCGCCATGCAGGTCGTCTCTGGCCCAGTCGGCCGCGAGCACGTTCATTTCGAAGCGCCCGCCGCCAAGCGGCTCGACAATGAAATGAAAACATTCCTGGACTGGTTCAACGCCGATCGGGAATCAGACCCTGTCATCAAGGCCGCGGTTGCGCATCTCTGGTTTGTGACCATTCATCCGTTCGAGGACGGCAATGGCCGCATTGCGCGCGTGATAACCGATCTCGTCCTCGCACGTTCGGAACAGAGCGCGCAGCGCTTCTACAGCATGTCGTCGCAAATCCGCAAAGAGCGCAACGCCTATTACGACATCCTCGAAAGAACCCAGCGCGGAACGCTCGACATCACCAATTGGCTGCAATGGTTTCTCGACTGTCTCGATCGCGCTTTCGACGGCGCCGAAACCATCATCGGAAACGTCTTGCTCAAGGCAAGGTTCTGGGAGCGCCATCGCGCGCGCTCCCTCAATGATCGCCAGCGGCTGATGTTGAACCGCCTGCTCGATGGTTTTGAGGGCAAGCTCACCTCTTCGAAATGGGCCCAGATCGTCAAGGTCTCGCAAGCGACCGCTGCCCGCGACATCGAAGACCTGATCGAGAAGGGTGTCCTTCAAAAGGACGCCGCCGGCGGCCGCAGCACGAGCTATTCGCTGGTACGGTGACCGAGCAGTGAGACCGGCGCCGAGGTGCTGCATGCACACTGTGCCGTAGAACATCCGCTTCAAGGCGCGGATCGTTTTGATGATTGCAAGAAGCTCTACATAGTCATGCGCGCAGCGCGCAATTGTTGTTCAACATCTAAAATCCTGTGGCCGATATCGGTTGTGTCACTTGTAAACTTGAGAATTTCGTCCGCTGTAAGAATGGGATACGCCCGTGATCTGGAGCGCTGATCCTCTCGCGCTGGCCGCAAATAAACCCCGGAGCCGGCCGCTGGAGCCTGCCAAGTGGTGTGATGGGCCAGCCTGACCCGGATATCGTTCAGCTTGCGCAATTCGGAAGAAACTGGCGACCAATGCCTCTTTCTGATGTTGGTTAAGTGTTTATCCAGCAGCAACAAATCGTCGATTACGTTGAGCCAAAGATTGAAGTTCATCGAGTAGAAAACGACGCCAGCCTTTTGGACATTGGTGTCGAGCAGGTAAGCGGCAAGGTTGATGATACGCCCTTCCATTCGTGCCCAGTTCGAAATGCCTTGGCCAACGGTTGCGTAAAACTGCATCCGCTCCTGAAGTTCGTCCTGAGTAGGTACCCTGTTCATCAGTTCTGAGCCCATTAGATTGACCGTATAGCGAAGTGGAAATCTCAAATCGGTGGATTTCGACCGGCCGCCCGTGAGGGAGCCGACGATTTCGAGAACGCATTCAACACAACACTGGAAAACCTGGACAAATCCCCGCGAGAAGCAAGCCAGAACAAGTCGCCGCCATCGGCGGATGCTGGGAAGACCGGTGCCTCCCCTCATCAAAAGTCGAAGGACAGTTGACCGGGAAGCGATCGGAAGTGGGCGCAGACTTGCTCCAATCTACCGTAGCGTAACCGGACATACGCATTCACAAAAACTGTCTTCGATCTGGTGCCATTTGCCATGGCCCATTCCTTTCTGTTGCGCGAGGCGTACTGCCTTGCAGGCTCATCCCGGAACGCAGGGATGCGACTAGCTGAGCCTCCGACGGTGAGGTCGGATCACAGGAGGGATGCCGATGGCGGCGATGACTACTCAGTGCTGATTTGCGGAATTCGCGCAAGCGAGCGCACGGGTTTGTGAAGTCCACAATTCCTTTCGGGAGAGCTAAAACAAATCCGCCGGAGGTTATCCTCCGGCGGATCGTTTTTCCTCGCGATGGTGTCCCGGCTTTACGCCTTCATCGCCCCCTTCACGGCTTCGGCCGTGATCGGCAGCGCCCGGACGCGGGCGCCGGAGGCGTTGAAGATGGCGTTGCCGATGGCAGGCGCCACCACCGTTACCGCGGGCTCGCCGACGCCGGTGGCCTTCTCGCCATTGGCAATCACGGCAACCGCGACCTCCGGCATCTGGCTCATGCGCAAGGGCGTGTAGCCATCGAAATTGGTCTGCTCGATGCCACCGTCCTTCAGCGTCGCCTTCTCGTACAAGGCCAGCGACAGGCCCCACAGCGCCGCGCCCTCGACCTGGGCCCGGATGTTGTCGGGATGCACCTGCGTGCCGACATCGGTTGCGACCGTGAGCTTCTTCACGGTCACTTCGCCCGACGGCGCCACCGCGACATGCGCGACGCAAGCGGTCCAGCTTGCGGTCGCGCGTTCCTGCGACGACACGCAGGCCACGCCCATGCCTTCTCCCTTGGGGAGTTTCTTGGTGCCGTAGCCGGCGAGGCCCATCGCCGCGAGCAGCGTGTTGCGCAGCCGCTGCGCGCCGCCGTCGTTCTTGCCGGCGCCGTCGAGCAACGAGATGCGGTATTGCGCCGGATCCTTGCCGGCAGCATTTGCGACCTCGTCGATCATGCTCTCGACCGCCCAGAAGGTCCAACCCGGCGCCACCGAACGGAGCTGACCGGACGGGGTGGCGTTGTGCGCCATCTCGTTCTTGATCGCCCGCACGTGATGGTTGGGTACCGTGTAGAAGAAGTCCGATCCGTTCACCGCGAACGCATCGAGCGGCCCCTTCTTGTCGACCGAGGGCGACAGGAAGTCGGGAATGCCCCAGCGCTGGGTCGGCCAGGCCGAGACCACGTCGTGGCTGAGCGCTGTGAGCTTGCCGTCGCCGTCCAAGCCGGCCTTCACTTTCTGGTAGGTCAGCGGACGCGAGAAATCCATCGTCATGTCGTTCTCGCGCGTGTAGATCACCTTGACCGGCTTGCCAATCGCCTTCGCGGCCTGCACCGCCGGCACCATCATGTCGGCGTCCAGCCTGCGGCCGAAGCCGCCGCCGAGCCACATCTGGTGCATCACCACGAATTTTGGATCGATCCCGGCAGCACCGGCCGCAATAGCACCGGAGCGCGTCGCGAACTGGTTGCCGGAATAGATGTGCAGGATGTCGCCCTTGAACTCCGCAGTGGCGTTCATCGGCTCCATCGGCGCGTGGATGTTGATGCTGGTGGTGTATTCCGCCTCCAACACCTTGGCCGCCGTGCCGAGGGCTGCTGCGGGATCGCCGTCCTTGACGAAGAACTGGCCGGAATCGTCCAGCTTCTGAAGCCGCTTGGCCTCCTCGAGCAGCGACTCGCTCGATGCCTTCGCATTCGGCCCGCCGTCATAGCTGACCTTCAGCGCCGCTGCCGCCTTCTTGGCGTTGGCGTAGGTGTTGGCAAC
This sequence comes from Bradyrhizobium ganzhouense, assembly GCF_049949285.1. Classification (NCBI taxonomy): domain Bacteria; kingdom Pseudomonadati; phylum Pseudomonadota; class Alphaproteobacteria; order Hyphomicrobiales; family Nitrobacteraceae; genus Bradyrhizobium; species Bradyrhizobium ganzhouense. The sequence goes on along the minus strand of NZ_CP181318.1, from coordinate 534,200 downwards.
CGCAACCACCCAGCCCGTCGTCGTCTGGGTCTTGTCGTCGAGGGTGACGGCCTTGATGAAGCCCGGCACCTTCTTCGCATCGCTGTCGTCGACCGATTTCACCGTGGCGCCGTAGCGCACCGGCGGCGTCACCACCGCGCCATAGGCCATGCCCGGAATCATCACGTCGATGCCGTATTTGGCCGTGCCGTTGGTCTTGGAGGGGATGTCGATCTGCGGCACCGATACACCGATCATGGTGTATTGATCCGGCGCCTTCAGCTTGATCGCCTTCAGCTCGTCGGGCGTGAAGGTTTTCGTCGCCTTGCCGCTCTTCACGACGTCGGCGAACGACATCTGCTTCTTCGACTTCGCATGCATGATCATGGAGTCGCGCACTGCGAGTTCGCCTGCCGGCACGCCCATCGCGGCCGCGGCACCTTCCGTCAACGCCATGCGTCCGGCGGCGCCCGCCCGGCTCATCGCGTCGAAACTCATCATGGTCGACCAGCTGCCGCCGGTGATCTGCGCGCCCAGCACGGGGTCGTTGAATTTTGGATCGTTGGAGGCGAGGTTGACCCGCATATCGCTCCACTTCGCGCCCAGCTCCTCGCAGACGATCTGCGCCATGGTGGAGGCGATGTGCTGGCCCATGTCGGCCTTGCCGCAGGTCACGGTGACCAGGCCATCGGGCGAGATCGCGTACCAGACGCTCGGCTCGAAATTGGCAGGAGCCGCAGCGAGCGCTTCACTGATGCCGGGCACGCCGGCATAGCCGAGCACGAGGCCGGTGGCGGCGGTGCCGACCAGGAAGGAGCGGCGGCTGAGATCTGATGTCCCTGACGTGACGTTTTTCACGTGCTTGTTCATGTGGGCCTCCGCTCGTTGCCGGCGGCGGATGCGGTGCGCATCTCGGTGGCGGCGCGCATGATTGCCTTCTGTATCCGCGAATAGGTCATGCAACGGCAGAGATTGCCGTCCATATGGGCCACGACTTCTTCCTTGGTCGGATTGGCGTTCTTCGCCAGCAGCGAAGCCGCCTGCATGATCTGCCCGGACTGGCAGTAGCCGCATTGCGGCACCTGCTCGGCGACCCACGCCTTCTGCAAGGGGTGATCGCCCTTGGCGGAAAGGCCTTCGATGGTGGTGATCTTCTTGCCGGCGACGTCGCCGACCATGGTCTGGCACGACCGCACGGCTTCGCCGTTGACGTGCACGGTGCAGGCACCACACAGGCCGGCACCGCAGCCGAATTTCGTGCCGGTCATCTGCAATTGTTCGCGGATGGCCCAAAGGAGCGGCGTGTCATTTGCCGCATCCACGGACATACTCCGCCCGTTGATCGTGAGTGTTGGCATAAGGCGTCTTCCCCTGCCGGTGCATGAAGCCGCTTACGGCGGCAACTTGTGTAGCGGACGCCCACCGGATCGGCGGCCGCCTTGCGCGCGAGAATGATCGGGTTCGCGCGCGGAGGCAAATGCAATTTGGGATCGATCGAAGCTATCTCGGCAGCTACTTGTTGTGCGTTGCGACAACGACGCGGATGCTAGCGACTGGACACAACATGCAGTGCGTTCAGCATGCATGCTATCGCGACCGCGACGGTTTCCTCCGAGTAACCACGCGGGCTAGGATGAATGAGAAACTAGGGCGTGGACTCGCTAGCGCGCAGCCAAATTCGGATTGATGCGAGCTTGACGAACGCCAGATAGTTGGCTGCGAGTTTGAGGCCTCCTCGCGAGCGCCCCATAGGTTGGTGATTGTTGCCTGAGATACCTCCGTGCTGGTACACGCGCACGACGGAGGTATCGATCATCTGCACCGCCGCATCATGACTGGCGGCCAGCGCATCCATGATCCGGTCCCAGACGCCAGCACGCCGCCACCGCACGAAGCGATTGTAACAAGTGGTGCGGGGACCATAGGTCTCGGGCAGGTCGCGCCATGGAGCACCTGAGCGGAGGACCCGGAAGATGCCACTGAGCACGCGACGGTCGTTCACACGCCGAACCCCACGCGGTTTGTTCGGCAGCATCGGTTTGATGGCAGTCCATTCGTAATCGCTGAGTTCGCAGCGCATGATTCGAGGCTCCGGTTTTTGAGCTTGAATCACGTCTCGGGCAGCGCCACCAACCCGCAATGGCCGGTCGCGGCCTTGCTAATGCTCTGAATTTACTTCCGCTTCCGGCGGCATAAGGGACATTGTCGGACTTGCTGCTGGCCCGGCCCTGTCGCGATTGACCCCAAGCCGACTCTGAACCCAAAGGTCCTGGCCGTGGAGTCCGTCCCACTGCGTACGAACCTCGAACCCAAGCCCAAAGCCTTTGCCCGTCTCTGGGCTTTGCGCAGGTCGCCAAATGCAGCTTGCGACTGGTCCTGTAATTACCGCTCACAGAAGCGAAACAAAGTGCTAAACTGCTTGCCGTCCCTCCGGCGTGGTTAGTCTGGTCGTTTCGAGGGTGCCGTGACTGAGCAGCGGGTTCATAGGCGATTGGCGGCGATCCTGGCCGCTGATGTGGTCGGCTATTCCGCGCTCATGGAACGCGACGAGGAAGCCACCTACGCCGAGTTCGAGCGGTTCAAGCGAGAATTGATCGAGCCTTGCCTCTCCCGCCACGAAGGCCGCCTGATCAAGACAACGGGCGATGGCGCGCTCGCAGAGTTCGCGAGTCCCTTATCCGCCATGAGATGCGCGGTTGAGATGCAGGACCATCTCGCCTCGGGCAGCAGTCCGCTAAGGTTACGTATCGGGCTTAACCTTGGTGACGTTATCGTTGGCCAGGACGGTGACCTTTACGGCGAGGGGATCAACATTGCTGTCCGGTTGGAGGGGATCGCCGATCGGGGCGGCATCCTGATTTCTGAAAAGGTATACAGCGAAGTTGAAGGCAAAGTGGACGTTGGCTTCGAGGATCGTGGCGTGCAGCTGCTCAAAAACATCTCCAGGCCGGTCCACACCTACGCGGTACGCGCTGGTGCGCATTGCGCGGCGACCGAAGGACCAAGCGCGGCCCTTCCACTCCCAGACAAACCGTCTATCGCCGTTCTCCCGTTCCAGAACATGTCCGGCGATCGCGAACAGGAGTATTTTGCCGACGGAATGGTCGAGGAGATCATCACTGCGCTCAGCCGCATCCGCTGGCTTTTTGTGGTCGCGCGCAACTCAAGCTTCACGTATAAAGGTCGTGCCGTAGACGTGACGCAAGTCGGCCGCGAACTTGGCGTTCGCTATGTTTTGGAGGGGTCCGTCCGTAAGGCCGGAAGCCGCATACGCATCACCGGCCAGTTGATCGACGCGGTCAGCGCCGCTCATCTCTGGGCCGACCACTTCGACGGTCCGCTCGATGATGTTTTCGACATTCAGGATAAGGTCGCAATAGCTGTTGCTGGCGTTATCGAGCCCGCGCTGGTGGCGGCCGAAATACGTCGATCGATTCAACGACAGACCACCCACGTCACGGCCTACGACCTCTTTCTCCGCGCCCGCGCCGAGGCAATGGCGTGGGAAAAGCACCGATTGCTTCGCGCACTCGATCTACTCAGGCGAGCGATGGAGTTCGACCCCTATTACGGACCGGCGCTGGTGCTGGCAGCTCAGTGCCATCAAAATCTTCATTTGAACGACTGGGGCGGGGACGCGGAAAGCGAACGCCAACAAAGTATCGAACTTGCTCGCCGTGGGCTTCGAGCTTCCGGTGATGACCCCTATGTCCTCGGCGAGGCCGCGTTCGTGGTCGGCTACTTCGAGCACGATATCGAGCCGGCGATCGTTTTGATCGACCGGTCTCTTGAGCTCAATCCGAGCTTTGCAATAGGCTGGTTCCGGAGCGGATGGCTCAGGCTCTGGGCCGGACAAATCGACCTCGGCATCGAGCACTTCGAAAACTCCCTGCGCTTGAATCCACTGCGGCCGGCCCCAGCTTCGTTCGGGATCGCCGTCGGTCACTTCTTCGCTGGCCGCCTGGAAAGTGCGGCGATGATGATGCGCCTCTCGCTGCAGGAAAACCCGACTTGGCCGCCGTGCTATCGCTTTCTGGCTTCCTGTTGCGCGCATCTGGGGCGCCTCGACGAGGCGCGAGCGATCATCGAGCGGCTGCGGGATATCACCCCTGCGGTAATTCCCAGAGCCGAACACTGGCGTGTCCAAAAGCAACGAGAGTTCTTCCTGGAGGGGCTACGCTTGGCTGCGGGCGAGACGAAATGATTGAGCGGCTGCTCGGCCGCGCCGGCTGACTGCTGCTTTTGACCTGAGCCGACATTGGTTGGCGAGGGCAGAGTAACCCTGTGCAATCCATCGAAATTGAATAAGGCCACTGGCAATATGTCCAGCGGCCTTCGCACTTAACGTCGTTCGCTGGGCGGCGCCCCCGACTAGAGATCGATGCCAACAGCGATGTTACGGCCCTGTAGTTCGGCAATCTTCATTCCGTCAGCCTGCACCTGCGCGAACTCCGGGTCCTTTGCTACGGCCTCCTGCACTTTGCCGTAAACTTCCCAACTGGAGTAGCGCGTCGCAACCAGCAACTCTCCTGCCCACGTGCCAGTGTGGAAACGGGATAGCCGAAGAAATTCAGCACCATGTTTTTCGAAGATTGTCTTCGCCCGCCTAACAATCTGGATCATTTCGTCGGGCTTGTCGGTTTTGAAACGAGTAAATTGCACGATCGGCATGGGCTACCTCCATAGTGATTGAAATGTCCAAGAGGCATGTATCGAGCGACGGTTGGGGAGCGAATCTCAATGCGATCTCGATGAAAGTTTGTCTTCATCGATTGATTTTGGTTCAGGTTTTGCAAGCAACACTGTCGGTTCTCGGCGGATGGGCTCGCATCGTTACCGCGTAATGATCTCGGTGTAATGAATCGAGGCCGGGAATGTCGCGTTGGCCGAAGCGGCGGTCCCGGAATGTCTGCTGTAGCTTCGCTGTTGGGGGCTAAGCGGACAACCAGCCAACCGACCCAAAATGACGCGACTGCCCCTTAGCCGACCTTGGCTCAAGCACCACGGCATCCCACAGGCGCAGTGACCCGTGACGTCGCCACGGGCAACATCGGGGAACTTCGTCGGGCAGGATGCGGACGAGCAAGCGTATCCTGTCCTTCACTGGCTGTGGAAACAGGCTAAGGTCGCAGCGCCATCAAGGGTTGAAAGGACAAGCGCGATGACCACAATCAAGCTCTTGGCAACTGGAGTGATCGCGATCACCATGCTTACAACGACCGCCATGGCTCGCGAGAAATTCGCAGCCGGGCGAACGCGCATCACAGTACACGGCACACCCTGTCATATATTCAATACCGGCCCCGGCGGCTGCTGGATTGTCTGGGAGGGCATTCCAATATGGTTCGGTCCGTCGGTCCGGGGCGTGCCCGGCCACATTTGCGACGAGAGCGACAATGCGAGGATATGTTGAGATGCGACGGCCATGCCGCGACAATCTTTTGACAGAAGCCCGATGCTCGTCGGCGTCGAATTGGGCTACTGTCGAGCGTCTGCATCTGGCCCATCGCGTCATTTCGCTGCGATACGGAATTTGATCGCTACCGGGGCATAGCGGACTCTCGCGAGCCGTCAGCTCGGCCGATTTATGGGTTCACGGCCTAGAAAAACAAGGGTGGGTGCAATGCCAAGGATCAATCGGGACGGCGTCGGAATCTATTACGAAGTACATGGCGACGGGCCGCCGCTGCTGCTGACCCACGGCTATTCCTCGACCTCGGCGATGTGGCATGGGCAGGTCGATGCACTTTCGAAGGACCACAAGCTGATCCTGTGGGACATGCGCGGCCACGGCCAGTCCGATTATCCCGATGATCCCAAAGCCTACAGCGAAGCGCTCACGGTCGGCGACATGGCGGCGATCCTCGATGCCGTCGGCGCCAGGCGCGCCATCATCGGCGGGCTCTCGCTCGGCGGCTACATGTCGCTCGCGTTCTACCGCGCCCATCCGACCCGCACGCGAGCACTGCTGATCATCGACACCGGTCCCGGCTTCAAGAAAGACGACGCGCGCGAGACCTGGAATGCGCGCGCGCTCGCCACCGCCGACAAGCTCGATCGTGAAGGCCTCGACGTGCTGAAAGCCGCGACCCGCGAGCGCGCCACCGCCAGCCATCGCGACGCCAAGGGACTGGCACTGGCCGCGCGCGGCATGCTGACCCAGCGCGATGCCAAAGTGATGGAGCTGCTGCCCGACATCAAGGTGCCGTCGCTGATCGTGGTCGGCGCCGACGACACGCCGTTCCTGGCGGCGTCGGACTACATGGCGGCAAAAATCCCCGGCGCACAAAAGGTCGTGATCCCCGCGGCCGGACACGCCGTCAACATCGATCAGCCCCAAGCTTTTGTTGACGCCGTGGTGCCTTTCCTGAAGAACTTGCCGGGATAGGCGGTCATACAGGGATCACGGCTATGAAGCGGGCAATCTTGGCTGCAGGCGCAGCGCTTCTCTCAATGGCAGCGTCGGTGCAAGCCGAGCCGTTCGGGACGGTGCCGCTGCGCCGCCCCTTCGTCGACACCTTGTCGAACAATACGCCCCTGGCGTTCGGGATGGATGCGGAGCAGACCGCGCACGTCCTCGGACAGCCCTTGCAATACGTCAAAGGGCGCCCCGGCAACGAGATCTATCTTGCGCTTCGCGACGTCGGCGGCAGCGGATTGGTGCCATACCGCCACCGCCTGTTCCTGCAATTCCGTCATGGACGGCTGGCAGGATGGAAGGAGGACTACGGCGAGAACTGGATGTGGGAGTGAGCCCTATCCCCTCATGGTGAGGCGGCGCGTGAGCGCCGTCTCGAACCATGAAGGCCCCCGGCTGCTACATCTCGGCCTCTATCCTTCGAGACGCGCTGACGCGCTCCTCAGGATGAGGGTTAGGAGTTGAGATTTCAGATCGACAAGCAAGAAGGACAACCCGCGTGGGACAAGACATCAAGCTGACAGCGTCGGACAAATTCCAGCTCGGCGCCTATCGCGCCGATCCGGCCAGCGCGCCGAAGGGCGCGGTGGTGGTGATCCAGGAGATTTTTGGCGTCAATCACCACATCCGTTCGGTCTGCGACCGCCTCGCAGGCGAAGGCTATGTCGCGATCGCGCCGTCGATCTTCGATCGCACCGCGCCGGGCTTCCAGTCGGGCTACACGCCCGATGAGATCGCCGAGGCGCGAAAATTCGTCGCCAATCCCGATTGGGAGGCGATGCTGCGCGACACCCAGGCCGCGATCGATGCGGTGAAGAGCGTCGGCCCGGTCAGCATCATCGGCTTCTGCCTTGGCGGCAGCATCGCCTTTGTCGCGGCGACGCGGCTCACCGGCCTGACGGCCGCGATCGGCTATTACGGCGGCGCTGTCGTGCGCTTTGCCGACGAGAAACCGAAGGTGCCGACGCAGCTGCATTTCGGCGAGAAGGATGCCGGCATTCCGCTGACCGACGTCGAGACCGTCAAGGCAAAGCGGCCCGATGTCGAGGTCTTCATCTATCCCGGCGCGCAGCACGGCTTCCATTGCGACGAGCGGCCGAGCTACGACAAGGCCAGCTCGGATATCGCCTGGCCGCGCAGCATGGCGTTTTTCGCGAAGCATTTGACGAAGTAGCGCGGGCGCCCTCTCACCACTGTCATTCTGGGATGCGCCGTCAGGCGCAGGCCCGGAATCCATAACCACAAGCCGGGGTTATGGATTCCGGGCTCGCGACTTCGTCGCGCCCCGGAATGACGAGAGGAGAGAGTTGCGCCGCCTCTCGAAGCAGGAATCGGGTGGCTGCATCGCGGCGCGCGGCGATAGAGCTGGCTGATCAAGCCAGGTCACGCCGGGAGAGCGTCATGCAGCAGGCCAACACGAACCTCGTCATCCGCAATCCTTTCGGCACCATGGACGTGCCGGAGCCCGGCAATTCCGAAGTCATGGACTATGCCGCAACCGCCTCGCTGGCCGGCAATGCCGCCGACGGCAATGCGGGGAGTTGGGCTCCCGTTCTCGCGCTCTCCGACCCGCTCGACGGCATCTGGGCGAGCCGCTGGAACGGCGGCGCCGATCCGACCATCGCCGGCGATACGCCGGAGACATGGAAGCAGGGCCGCGCGGAGGTCCGCGTCATGGGCGAGCGGATTTACCTGCGGTTCGATTGGGACAGTGGCCGACGGCACGGACTGATCGATGCGCGCCGCGAGAGCGGCAATCGTCTGGTCGGGAAATACATCAACCTGACCAATCCCGCGATCATGCGGCCATGGGTCGGACTTGTTGTCGATGCCACGCGCATCGACGGATGCTTTCCGAACGGGCGGCTCGATTTTCGAAGGTGACACTCCGTCGTCATTCCGGGGCGCGCGTAGCGCGAGCTATGACGCGCAATTGCGCGTCATAGAATCCATTGTGCGGCAGAGACGGTGGAGGGATGGATTCTCAGGTGCGCAATTGCGCACCATAGCTCGCGACTTCGTCGCGCCCCGGAATGACAGCGAGCTAGAACCAGCGCTCGCCGACGAACACGGTGTCGCCAGGGCTGACGGGTGTGCCGAGCGGCACGACGGCGCGCATGGCGCCGCCGCCTTCCGTGTGCGTGACAGTCACCACGTCGCGCTTGGCGCGCGGCGAGAAACCGCCGGCGATCGCCACTGCGCTCTCGACCGTCATGTTGGGCACGTAGGGGTATTGGCCAGGTGCTGCGACTTCGCCGAGGATGAAGAACGGCCGATAGGACTCGATCTCCACAGCGACCGACGGCTCGCGGATGTAGCCGTTGCGCAGGCGCGCGGCGATTTCACCAGCGAGCCCTGCGGTGGTGCGGCCACGCGCCGGCACCGCGCCGATCAGCGGCATGGTGATGGAGCCGCCGGCATCGATGGCGTAGCTGTTGGTGAGACCTTCCTGGCCATAGACCACGACGCGCAGCTTGTCGCCGGCATCGAGGTGATAGGAGGCGTCGTAGCGCACGGGTGGTGCCACCATCGGCGCCGCATAGGCGACCGGCTCGGGGCCGGGACCCGACGCAAAGGAATTGCTGAGCGCGGCAATGGCGCCGCCGCCGCTGTTGGCAACGACGACGGGCTGCGGAGCGCTATAGGGCTGGCCATAGGCCATGGCGTCGAGATCGGGACGGGTCTGCACGTAAGCGACGGGGCCGGTGGTCTGCATGCAGCCGCCCAGGGCCAGCGCGGCGGACGCTGCCAAGATCGACCATCGAAACGCGCGTGCAACCGGCACCGGACCATCCCTGAAAACGAGACAGCTTCAGTGATGCACCCGGTATGGTTAACAAAGGGTTGAGGGGGGTTTGGGCGCGACAATGCGAGCCGCACACTCCGTCATGCCCGGGCTTGTCCCGCCTGCGCGGCCGAAGCCGCTTCGGCGCGGCGAAGGCCCGGGCATGACGAGAGCTTGCGTTTGGATCAGGCGCTCACGCCAACCCCGATCGGACACGAGACGCCGGTGCCGCCCAGACCGCAATAGCCGGCGGGATTCTTTGCCAGATATTGCTGATGATAGTCCTCGGCGAAATAGAATGGGCCGGCCGGCGCGATCTCGGTGGTGATGGCGCCGAGACCCTTCGCGCCGAGCGCCTTCTGATAGAGCGCCTTCGACTCGTCGGCCGCCTTCTTCTGCGCGTCGGAGTAAGTGTAGATCGCGCTTCGGTACTGCGTGCCGACATCGTTGCCCTGGCGCATGCCCTGCGTCGGGTTGTGGTTCTCCCAGAACGTCTTCAGGAGCTTCTCGTAAGAGATCTTCTTCGGATCGAACACGACCAGCACCACTTCGGTGTGGCCGGTGCGTCCCGAACAGGTCTCTTCATAGGTCGGGTTCGGCGTATGACCGCCGGCATAGCCGACGGCGGTCGCATGGATGCCGTCGCCGAGCTCCCAGAATTTGCGCTCGGCGCCCCAGAAGCAGCCGAGCCCGAACACGGCCTGCTCGAGACCTGCCGGATAAGGCGGCGCGAGCTTCGCGCCGTTGACGAAATGGATGCTCGCGGTCGGAATCGGTTGCGCACGACCGGGCAGCGCGTCAGCTGCGCTCGGCAGTGCGGTGGTCTTGCGCATGAACAGCATGATCGGATCTCCGAAGAAACGAGCTTCGCGCGCCTGAGCCAGGTGCTGAGGCGGCGTGCTCGCGATCGAGTGGGGAATATAAGTCTTTACGCAGCAAGCGGCAGTGTTGTTACGCCGCGCGCCTCGTCTCAGGTCAGTCCCGGCGGGAATTGAAAGATCAATCCCGGCGGGAATTGAAGATCAATCCCGGGAATAGCCGATCAGCGGCTTGCGCGGGCGGAACAGGATCATCAGCAAAATGCCGAGGAGGCCGAGGACTGCGAAAACCGGCTGGTCCAGCACCAGGCGGATCACCGAGGTCCAGAGCCAGGGCGCCTTGGCCTCGACCCAGGTCCGGAAGGCCGACTGGCTGGCCTGGTTGATATCGTTCCAGAACTGCCCGAACCGGGTGAAGCGCAGGGACTGGTCGGCCACCCAGCGGGCACCGTCATAGACCATGAAGAAGAACCCGCCGGCGAGCAGCAACAAGCCAATCAGTCGGAAAAAGCCGCGGATCATGCCCTACCCTCTACGGCCATCCGGTCGGACGACCCCTGGAAACGCTGACGGAATGCCGTCAGGCAATAGCCGGGAGACGGCAGAAATTCAACCTCATCAGGGCGTTACGGCCCCCTCGGCGGGCCCTTGGGCCTGCTTTTCCAGTCCCTAAAGCGTTGACGGTGCCAAAGACCCCCTCTATAAGGGCGCCAACTGGCGGTGGGCGCAATCCTGCCGCCGCTGTTCTTTGAGCAGTTGCAGGCTCTTTTGAGCCTCAGAGATGGCCGCAAGGCTTATCGCTCATGTTCCGGGAACGGCCCAGCAACCGAACACCCTAAATCCGAGCGTCGATTCCGCGGTCAAGCTGCCGGCGCTACCCGACCAAGACGCGACCGGTACCCGCAAAGGACATTGAGACCATGGCCAACACTACCTCCGCCAAGAAAGCGACGCGCAAGATCGCCCGCCGCACCGCCGTCAACAAGTCGCGCCGCACCCAGATGCGCGGTGCCGTGCGTCACGTCGAGGAAGCCATCGCGACCGGCGATCGCGCCGCCGCCGTCAAGGCGCTGGCCAATGCCGAGCCCGCGCTGATGCGCGCCGCCCAGCGCAACATCATTCACAAGAACAACGCCAGCCGCAAAGTCTCGCGCCTCACCGCGCAGATCGCCAAGCTCGCCAAGTAAGCTCGTCAACGCGACCCGATCGTCTCATCGGATCGGCTGAGGCGAACATCGCACAGGTCAATCGGCCCGGCTTCGCGCCGGGCTTTTTGTTGCCTGTCACAATTCCCGCTTGCGGTCTTTGGGCGGCCAAGCTTCCGTTGGAAGATACTTGTCGTCTTCGCCATGCTGCGCCGGTAAATTTGCCTGCCGTTGTTTTTGCAACAGCGGAAACTTTCACTGCGCTGCGAAGAGCCGCTGCGGGGCGGGCTTAAGTTGAATTCTCGCACACGCGAGTTCTGCACACCGTAGTTTTCCCGGGACATGCTTCGCGATGGGGTTACCCTGCGAAACGAGACTCAAAAAACGATGTCTCGCTAATCACTTATCGACATAGCAGCGCCAAGCATTTGGAAAATTCGTGCACACGGCACGCGCGTGACGCTTTTGTAAAAAATTTTTGGTCGTGGCTGAGAATTGTCACATGACGCGTCGCATTTTCGAATCTGTGCACGAATCCAAAAACTTGCTCTCAAGCCTGTGAACAACTCGTGCGCGGCGTTAACGCTGGTCAAGATTTTAAACGCCTCAAGTGTGAATCAATTTCGTTGCGAGTCTTTCCGCTTGGTGTATTCCTTAAGTCGTTCGCGGCGCCCACGATCTTGAGACCAGCGCGGTTTTAGAAACGGGGCGGCGTGCAAATCGGCGGCGGTGTGCACGTAGGCGACGCTTCAACAAGCGATTGTCGGATCAAAACCTACAGCAATGTGGGACCGGTGGCTTTTTGTCTGAATGTCTCCAGGCGGGATTTTTCTCAATCTCGCTCGCGCCAGGCGCAAAATGAGGGACGTCATGAAGCTACCCCGACACGCATGATGGCGTAGCCGAGCGGACGAACAGTGCAGACGGGCGGGGCATCGGCGACTTCAGTCGCTGTTGTCTTCTAGGACACGCAGGACCTTGCCGTGAGTAATCACGGCAGGACGGGGAGGTATCATGTCTTACGGACTCTACGCGGTATTGAAACAAGCATCCATTTCCACCGATGCCGTTCTGGATCCGTCGGACCTCCAGCCTCCCGCGTGTGACGGGGCGCCGAGTACGCGCTGACCTCGCGAACACTCCATCTCTGACATCGCTGATCTGACCGCGGCGTTCGCGCCGAACGGCAGAGCTATGCCCGACGATGGCCTCGCTTGAGGTCGCGCCATTGCAGAAACCCTGATGGCAGGAACTCTGCATGGCGTTCACAACGCAAACTTACCTCTCAAGAAAAGTTCTCAAATGATGACGACATCGGAACAGGATCGCTGGTCACGCGTGAAGAATCGGCTGCGCTCGAACGTTGGCGAAGACGTCTATACGAGCTGGTTTGCGCGCATGGATCTCGAAGGCGTGCAGGAGGAGAGCGTGCGTCTCTCGGTGCCGACCCGCTTCCTGAAGAGCTGGATCCAGGCCCACTATGCCGAGCGCGTGCTGACGTGCTGGCAGGCCGAGATGCCGGAAGTGCATCGCATCGATCTCACCGTCCGCTCCGCGGTGCGCCCCGTGGTGCAGCCGAAGGAAGCGCCCGCGCCGGTCGAGACGCGTCGTGCGCCGGCGGCTGAACTGCGCTCGACGGCGACCGCGCCGGTCTCCGCCAATCATGATGCGCTCGGCGGCTCGCCGCTCGATCCGCGCCTGACCTTTGCAAGCTTCGTCGTCGGCCGCTCCAACACGCTGGCGCATGCCGCCGCGCGTCAGGTCGCCGAAGGCCGCCGAGGCGATCCCGTCATGTTCAACCCGCTCTACATCCATGCCGGCGTCGGCCTCGGCAAGACGCACCTCTTGCAGGCGGTGACCTGGGCCGGCAATTCCGGCAACGAGCGCAAGGTGCTCTATCTCACCGCGGAAAAATTCATGTACGGCTTCGTCGCCGCGCTGAAGACGCAGACCGCGCTCGCCTTCAAGGAAGCGCTCCGCGGCATCGACGTGCTCGTCATCGACGATCTCCAGTTCCTGCAGGGCAAGTCGACGCAGGCCGAGTTCTGTCACACGCTGAACGCGCTGATCGATGCCGGCCGTCAGGTCGTGATCGCGGCCGACCGTCCGCCGTCCGATCTCGAAAGCCTGGATGACCGCGTCCGCTCGCGTCTGGCCGGCGGCCTCGTGGTCGAGATGGGCTCGCTCGGCGAAGAGCTGCGCCACGGCATTCTCAAATCGCGCGTCGCAGCCGCCCGCGCCCATCATGCGACCTTCGACGTGCCGGAAGAGGTGCTGCATTATCTGGCGCGCACCATCACCCATAACGGCCGCGACCTCGAAGGCGCGATCAACCGCCTGCTGGCGCACTCGAAGCTCAACAACCAGCCGGTGACGCTGGAGATGGCCGAGCGCGAGGTGCGCGACCTGATCCGGCCGCAGGAGCCGAAGCGGATCAAGATCGAGGACATCCAGCGCGTGGTGGCACGGCAGTATAATGTCAGCCGCTCCGACCTGCTGTCCTCGCGCCGGACCGCCAATGTGGTGCGTCCGCGCCAGGTGGCGATGTACCTGGCCAAGACGCTGACCCTGCGCTCGCTCCCCGAGATCGGCCGCCGCTTCGGTGGCCGCGACCACACCACGGTGCTGCACGCCGTGCGCAAGATCGAGGCACTGGTTTCCAAGGACAATGCGCTGTCCGAGGAGGTCGAGTCGCTCAAGCGCCAGCTTCAGGAATAAACGCCTACGGCTCCTGCCGTTCTGCCGCCGCCCCGGCCATGCCTGGGCGGCGGCTTCGTTTTCGCCTGTAAATCGTGGGGAACTGCTCCCCAATCCCTTGAATCCGGGGGCCATCCGCGCCACCTTGCGCGACCCTGACGGCTTTGGTCATATTGGCTGGATGATCCGGCTTTCCGGGGTCTTCGGTGCCGCGGCGCGCTTTCCTCCGCCCGGCTTTTTCCGTCTTTGGGGATCGGGCGAGTAGTGCAATGAAGGTTACGGTCGAACGCGCGCAACTCCTGAAGTCGCTGGGCCATGTCCATCGCGTGGTCGAGCGCCGCAACACGATTCCGATCCTGGGCAACGTGCTGGTCCGCGCCGAGAACGCGAAATTGTCGCTGAAAGCGACCGACCTCGACCTCGAGGTCACCGAGACGCTGCCCGCGGAAACCGCCACGGCCGGCTCCACCACCGTGCCGGCGCACATGTTCTACGACATCGTGCGCAAGCTGCCGGATGGCTCGCAGATCGTGCTGGAAGCCGACGGCGATCGCGCGGTGCTCGCGATCCGCGCCGGCCGCTCGCGCTTCACGCTGCAGACCCTGCCGGAGAACGACTTCCCGGATCTCGCCGCCGGCGACCTGTCGCATTCGTTCTCGCTCGCCGCCAAGGACGTCAAGCGGCTGATCGACCGCACCCAGTTCGCGATCTCGACCGAAGAGACCCGCTATTACCTCAACGGCATCTATCTGCACGCTGCCGGCACCGCGAAGGCCGCGACCTTGCGCGGCGTCGCCACCGACGGCCACCGCCTCGCCCAGCTCGACCTGGTCCAGCCCAAGGGCGCCGAGGGCATGCCCGGCGTGATCGTGCCGCGGAAAACCGTCGGCGAGGTGCAGCGTCTGATCGAGGACAACGATGCCGAGGTCACGATCGAGCTGTCGCAGGCCAAGATCCGCTTCACCATCGGCAATGTGGTCCTGACCTCGAAGCTGATCGACGGCACTTTCCCCGATTACGGCCGCGTCATTCCGCAGGGCAACGACAAGGAGCTCGTGGTCGACAAGAAGGATTTCGAGAACGCGGTCGATCGCGTCTCCACCATCTCCAGCGAGCGCGGCCGCGCGGTAAAATTGTCGCTGTCGCCGGGCAAGCTGGTGCTGTCGGTGACCAACCCGGATTCCGGCAGCGCCACCGAAGAGATCGAGGTCGAGTACGCCTCCGACGCGCTCGATATCGGCTTCAACTCCCGCTATCTGCTCGACATCGCCGCCCAGATCGAAGGCGACGTCGCCACCCTGAAGCTCGCCGATCCCGGCTCGCCGACCCTGGTGCAAGACCGCGACGACAAGAGCGCGCTGTACGTGCTGATGCCGATGCGGGTGTAAGGGCTACCGGCCTCTCCACGTACTAACTACATCCGTCATGGCCGGGCTTGTCCCGGCCATCCACGTCTTAAGAGCCAAGAACGTGGATGCCCGACACAAGGCCGGGCATGACGAAAAGCGGATCCCATGACCCCCTCCCGCATTCATCGCCTGACGCTGACGCATTTTCGCAATTATCGGGCGGCGGGGCTCGAGACGGCGGCTGACATGGTGGCGCTGGTCGGGCCGAACGGGGCGGGCAAGACCAATTGCATCGAGGCGATCTCGTTCCTGTCGCCCGGGCGCGGCCTGCGGCGCGCCACGCTGGAGGACGTCGCCGACAACCAGGGCGACGGCTCCTGGGCAGTGTCCGCGCAGGTCGAGGGCGCTTTAGGCTTGGCAACGCTCGGCACCGGCATCGAGCCGCCGCGCGCGGACAGCGCGGTCAGCCGGCGCTGCCGCATCGACCGCGAGCCGGTGACTTCGGCGGCCGCGTTCGGCGACCATCTCCGCATGGTGTGGCTGACGCCGGCGATGGACGGACTGTTCATGGGCGCGGCTTCCGAGCGGCGGCGCTTCTTCGACCGCCTGGTGCTCGCGATCGACAGCGAGCATTCCAGCCGCATCAACGCGCTCGAACGCTCGCTGCGGTCGCGCAACCGCTTGCTCGAGACGCGCAATTACGACGACCATTGGTGTGACGCGATCGAGCGCGAGACCGCCGAGCTCGCGGTCGCGGTGGCCGCCACGCGCGGCCAGACCGCGGCGCGGCTGACCGGCATGCTGAACACGCGCGCGCTGGCATCCGCGTTTCCGTCGGCAAAGATCGCGCTCGACGGCTGGATGGAGAACGCGCTGCTGACCGAAACCGCGACCTCGGTCGAGGACCGCTACCGCCAGATCCTGCGCGACAACCGCCCGCGCGATGCGATTGCCGGCCGCACTACCGACGGCCCGCATCTGACCGATCTCCAGGTGATCTATGCGCCGAAAAGCATGCCCGCGCGCGATGCCTCCACCGGCGAGCAGAAGGCGCTCTTGATCGGCCTCGTGCTGGCGCATGCGACGCTGGTCGCCGAGATGACCGGCATCGTGCCGCTGCTGCTGCTCGACGAGGTCGTCGCCCATCTCGATCCAAACCGGCGCGCGGCGCTGTTCGAGGAGCTGTGCAAGCTCGGCGCGCAGGTCTGGCTCACCGGCGCGGACCCGGCCGCGTTTGCCGAGATCGGCGCCGGCGGCGAAGTCTTTGACGTCGAGAGCGGGCGCGTTTCCGCCCGGCGATAGGCCCCGGACGCAAGCCCCCGCACACCGGGGAAATGCGGTCATTTTCGACGCGAAAAATAGCCCCGAATCGCGCTTTTTGCGGCGCCCGGAATCGGCCTTCAGAGGCCTTGAAAATCGGCCAAAAATCCCTACTTTCTCAAAGGGTTGCTGGAAGATACTTTGCGCTAGGCGCAAGCGGTCTTTCATGGCACAAATAGCCTGCAAATCAGCGCCTTTTGCGCGGCTGATTCGGGCGACATCTCGAAGGCCTCTCATGACAGAACCTGCTCGGCAGACGCCTGCCGAAAACGAGCCCTCAAATCCGAGCGATTACGGGGCGGAATCGATCCGCGTGCTCAAGGGGCTCGATGCCGTTCGCAAGCGTCCCGGCATGTATATCGGCGACACCGATGACGGCTCGGGCCTGCACCACATGGTCTACGAGGTCGTCGACAACGCCATCGACGAAGCGCTGGCAGGACACGCCTCCCGCGTCGACGTCGTGCTCAATGCCGACAATTCCGTCACCGTGCGCGACGACGGCCGCGGCATTCCCGTCGACATCCACAAGGGCGAAGGCATCTCGGCGGCCGAGGTCATCATGACCCAGCTGCACGCCGGCGGAAAATTCGACCAGAACTCCTACAAGGTCTCCGGCGGTTTGCACGGCGTCGGCGTCTCCGTCGTCAACGCGCTGTCGAGCAAGCTCGGCTTGCGCATCTGGCGCGACAACAAGGAGCACTACATCGAGTTCGCGCATGGCGATGCGGTTGCACCGCTGGCCGTCGTCGGCGATGCGCCGGGCAAGCGCGGCACCGAGGTGACGTTCCACGCCTCCCCCGAGACCTTCAAGAACATCGAATATGATTTCGCCACGCTGGAGCACCGGCTGCGCGAGCTCGCCTTCCTCAATTCCGGCGTCAACATCGCCCTCTCCGACATGCGTCACGCAGTCGAGAAGCGCGAGGAGATGCACTATTCCGGCGGCGTCGAGGAATTCGTCAAATATCTCGACCGCAACAAGAAGGCGATCGTGCCGGCACCGATCATGGTGCGCGCGGAAGCCAATGGCATCGGCGTCGAGGCCGCATTGTGGTGGAACGACAGCTACCATGAGAACGTGCTGTGCTTCACCAACAACATCCCGCAGCGCGACGGCGGCACCCATCTCGCCGGCTTCCGCGGCGCGCTGACGCGCCAGGTCAACGGCTATGCCGAGGCCAATGCAAAGAAGGAAAAGATCGCGCTGACCGGCGACGACTGCCGCGAAGGCTTGACGGCCGTGCTGTCGGTGAAGGTGCCGGACCCGAAGTTTTCGTCGCAGACCAAGGACAAGCTGGTGTCCTCGGAAGTGCGGCCGGTGGTCGAGAACGTGCTCAACGAGGCGCTCCAGGCCTGGTTCGAGGAGCATCCGTCTGAAGCCAAGATGATCGTCGGCAAGGTGATCCAGGCGGCGGCTGCGCGCGAAGCTGCGCGAAAGGCGCGCGAGCTGACGCGCAAGAGCCCGCTGTCGGTCTCCTCGCTGCCCGGCAAGCTCGCCGACTGCCAGGAAAAGGATCCGGCCAAGTCGGAACTCTTCATCGTCGAGGGTGACTCGGCAGGCGGCAGCGCCAAGCAGGGCCGCAACCGCGAATTCCAGGCGGTGCTGCCGCTGCGCGGCAAGATCCTGAACGTGGAGCGCGTGCGCCCCGACAAGATGCTGGGAAGCGAGCAGATCGGTACGCTGATCACGGCGCTCGGCACCGGCATCAGCGACGAGTTCTCGATCGAGAAGCTGCGCTACCACAAGATCATCGTCATGACGGACGCCGACGTCGACGGCGCCCACATCCGCACGCTCTTGCTCACTTTCTTCTACCGGCAGATGCGCGACATCATCGACGGCGGTTATCTTTATATCGCCCAGCCGCCGCTCTATAAGGTTTCGCGTGGCAAGTCAGAGCAATATCTGAAGGACGAGCGGGCGCTCGAGGATTATCTGATCGACACAGGCCTCGACGACTGCGTGTTCATTCCCGGCGACGGCGGCGACCGTACCGGCCGCGATTTGCGCTCGCTGGTCGACGACGCCCGCACGGTCCGCAGCGTCCTGCGCAATCTGCACAGCCGCTACAATCGCAAAGTGATCGAGCAGGCCGCGATCACCGGCGTGCTGAACAAGGCGATCTACGGCGATCCCGAGAAGGCCGCCGCGGCCGCGCAATACATCGCCGGCCGCCTGGACAATCAGTCCGAGGAGGTCGAGCGCGGCTGGCTCGGCCAGTACGTGGAAGGCCAGGGTTTCCAGTTCGAGCGCACGGTGCGCGGCGTCAAGGAAGCCGCGGTCATCGACGACGCCTTCCTCGGCTCGGTCGAAGCCCGCAAGCTCGACGAATACACTATGAAGCTCCAGGACGTTTATGCCCGCCCTGGCAAGCTGCGGCGCAAGGACGTCGAGCACATGGTCTACGGCCCGGTCGACCTGTTCGAAGCAGTCACCGACGCCGGCCGCAAGGGCGTCACGCTCCAGCGCTACAAAGGTCTCGGCGAGATGAACCCGGAGCAGCTCTGGGAAACGACGCTGGATATCAATGCGCGCTCGCTGTTGCAGGTGAAGGTCAAGGAGGTCGACGAGGCCGACGACATCTTCACCAAGCTGATGGGCGACGTGGTCGAACCGCGCCGCGACTTCATCCAGGAACACTCGCTGAGCGCGACGATCGATATCTAGCGCTCGCTGCACCTCTCCCGCTTGCGGGAGAGGTCGGCGCGAAGCGCCGGGTGGGGGCTCTCTCCTCGCGGGGGTCTTCTCCGTAGATTTCGACACCCCCATCGCGGAAGCACCCCCACTCCAACCCTCCCCCGCAAGCGGGAGAGGGAAGCACGCCTCCTTCGTGACGACCATCAAGCCCGAATTGCTACCGTGCCCAAATCTCGGTAGTTTCCGCCTCCAAAGCAGCCCGCCCCATCGCAACAGGACGGAGAGAACCAAGTGGCGCCCATTCAGTACATCGTCGAGGGCGGTCACCGGCTCTCGGGCTCGATCGAGCCGGCCGGCAACAAGAATTCGGCGCTGCCGATCATCGCGGCTGCCCTGCTCACCGAGCATCCGGTGACGCTGGAGAACGTGCCGCGGATCCGCGACACCGAGACGCTGGTCGAGCTGGTCCGTTCCGTCGGCGCGGCCGCGGAATGGACCGCCCGCAACACGCTTCATATCCACGCCAAGAGCATCCGCGCCGCCGATCTCGATCCCGAGCTCTGCGTACGCATCCGCGCCTCGATCCTGCTCGCAGGCCCCCTGCTCGCGCGCTGCGGCGAGGTGATGCTGCCGCCGCCAGGCGGCGACGTCATCGGCCGGCGCCGGCTCGACACCCATGTGCTGGCGTTCGAACAGCTTGGCGCAAAAGTCACCGCGACCGACCGGCTGGAATTCCGCTGCCCCAAGCTCACCGGCGCCGACGTGTTCCTGGACGAACCGAGCGTCACCGCGACCGAGAACGCGCTGGTTGCGGCAGTCGCGGCTGATGGCGTTACCTATTTGCGCAACGCCGCCTCCGAGCCGCATGTGCAGGACCTCGCCAATTTCCTGGTCGCGCTCGGTGCCAAGATCGAGGGCATCGGCACCAACACCATGATCGTGCATGGTCCGGCGACGCTGGGCGAAACGACCTACCGGATTCAGCCCGACCATATCGAGGTCGGCTCGCTGATCGGTCTCGCCGCCGTGACGCGCTCGCCCCTGCGCATCGTGCGTGCCGGCGTCGAGCATCTGCGCTCGATCCGCATGGGTTTCGAGCGGCTCGGCATCGTCTGCCGCGTCGAGGGCGACGATCTCATCGTGCCGTCGAACCAGACGCTGAAAATCCAGGACGATTTTGGCGGCCACGTGCCGAAGCTGGAGGACCAGCCCTGGCCGGCCTTCCCGGCCGATCTGATGTCGATCGCGATCGTCACCGCCACGCAGTGCGAAGGCGTGATCCTGATGTTCGAGAAGATGTTCGAGTCGCGGATGTTCTTCGTCGACAAGCTGATCGGGATGGGCGCGCGCATCGTGCTGTGCGATCCGCATCGCGCCATCATCGCAGGCCCCAGCCGGCTGCATGGCGCGACGCTGAGCTCGCCCGACATCCGCGCCGGCATGGCCATGCTGCTCGCCGCGGTCTGCGCCGAGGGCACCTCCACCATCAACAACGCCGACCAGATCGAGCGCGGCTATGAGCGCATCGACGAGCGGCTGAACGCGCTGGGTGCGAAAATCCGGCGCGTGCCGGAACGGAAGGGCTGAGGCGGCTTTCAATCTGATACCGGTCTCGTGCCCCGGACGCAGCGCAGCACGTCAGTGATGCGCTGCTGAGCCGGGGCCCATGCGGTCGAGCGCAGCGCCTGTGGCTTCTGGGTCCCGGCTCGTGCTTCGCGCGTCCGGGACACGAGAGCCATGTTTTGGTCGCGCGGCTGTGCTATTTCACCCGCCATGCTCGACACGATCCAACCACAGCAGCAGCCGCAGGCCGGCGTGCAAGGCCATCTCGCGCAGGAGTTCGTCGAGACGTTGCGGCTGGCCGTGCCGATGATGCTGACGCAGCTCGGGCAGATCGCGATGATCACGAGCGATCTCGCGCTGATCGGGAGGCTCGGCGAGGATGCGGTCGCCGCTGCGGCACTTGCGCACACCGTCTATTTCGTCAGCTTCACATTTGGGCTTGGGTTAATGGCTGCGGTCTCGCCGCTGGCCGCGCAGGCGTTCGGCGCCGGCGACGTCAGACGCATCCGCCTGTCCCTGCGCGCCGGCCTCTGGGTCGCGCTGCTGATCTCGCTGCCGATGATGGCTTCGCCGCTCTATGGCGAGCACATCCTGATTGCGCTCGGACAGGCGCCGCATTCGGCCGCGCTCGCGCAGCGCTATCTGAATGGCCTCGCCTGGGGCATCGCGCCGGCACTCGGCTTCATCGCGCTGCGCAGCATGATGAGCGCGGTGAACCGGCCGCAGGCGCCGCTGTGGATCACGCTCGCGGCGATCCCCGCGAATTTAGCGCTGGTCTACTGCCTGATCCATGGCCTGCTCGGCCTGCCGGAGCTCGGCCTGTTCGGCGCGGGACTGGCAACGGCGCTCGTCAATCTCGGCACTTTCATCGCCGCGCTCGCCATCGCGGCGTGGCGCAAGCCGTTCGCCGACTATCACCTCCTAGCCCATCTGTGGCGGATCGACTGGCCCTTGATGCGTGAGCTGATCGCGATCGGCGCGCCGATCTCGTTCTCCCTCCTGCTGGAATTTGGCCTGTTCTCTTCGGCAGCGCTCTTGATGGGACTGATCTCGACCACTGCGCTGGCCGCGCACCAGATCGCCCTTCAGGTCACGGCCGTGCTGTTCATGGTTCCGCTCGGCATCGGCATGGCCGCGACGGTGCGGGTCGGCCATGCCTTTGGCCGTAACGAGCCGGCCGGCGTCCGACGCGCGGGCCTCGTCGCAGCCGTGCTCGGGATCGCGTTCGTCGCAGGCCTGACGGTTGCCATCATCCTCGGCCGCTATGAGCTGGGACGGCTGTTCTTCGGCCGCAGCGAGGCCAGCGCGCCGACCGTCGAATTGACCGCAACACTTTTGCTGGTCGGCGCAACCTTCTTCATTGCGGACGCGCTGCAGACCATCATGGCCGGCGCGCTGCGCGGCATCAATGACACAAGGATGACACTGGTGTTCGCGGCGATCGGCTATTGGTGCGTCGGTTTCCCCATTGCCTGGGCACTGGCTTTCCACGCCGGCCTCGGCGCGGTCGGCGTCTGGGTCGGATTGTCGGTCGGATCGTTCGTCTATGCCGGACTCTTGATCTTGCGATTCCGTATGCTGACGCGCAAACTGGTGGGATGACCGGACAAGTTCACGAAATCACCCCCAATGTCGATGCCGGCGCGGTGCTATCGGGCGCGCAGTTCATCGACGCGTTTCGTGCAGAGGTCGGCGCGACGCAATTGAGCGCCCGCGAGGCCTGCACCCGAATGATGCTGCATGGGCCGCGCTGGGTCGATGCGCTGACGCGCTTGCGCAACATCCTAGTGACGCCCTTCGGCTTGAAAAAATCGGGCGAAGGCGCCTACGCGCCCGGCGGCCTCATTGGCCTGTTTCCGGTACTGAGCGAGACGCCGGAGCGGCTGGTCGCCGGCTTCGACGACTATCATCTCGATTTCCGTATCGTGGTTGATGTCGCCGGCGAAGCGATGCTTCGCCACGTCACGGTGACCACTCTGGTGAAGACGAATAATTTCCTCGGACGAACTTACCTCACACTCATCACGCCGTTCCACAAGCTCGTGGCCCGCAGCATTATGGGATGCATCGTGGAGCCGGCGCGATGACGCTGTCCGTCGACCTCTTCTTTTCCTTTCGCAGCCCGTACAGCTATCTGGCGCTGCCGAGGACGCTGAAGCTGGTCGAGGAGTATGATCTCGCGGTCAACCTGCGGCCGGTCTATCCGATTGCGGTGCGCGTGCCCGGTTTCTTCAAGAAGGCCAGCCCGCAATTCGCGCGCTACATCGTGCTGGATAGCCGCCGCGTCGCCGAGCATGCGGGCATTCCATTTCGCTTTCCGCGGCCCGATCCTATCGTCCAGGACATGACGACGCTCGATGTCGCGGCCGAGCAGCCCTATATCCACCGCCTGACCCGACTGGGTGCGATGGCGCAGCTCGAGGGCCGCTCGCTTGCGTTCGCTGACGCGATCGCGCGCGTTCTGTGGGACGGCTCGGTCGCGGGCTGGAACGAAGGCGATCACCTCGCGCGCGCCGCCGGGAAAGCCGGCTTCGATCTCGCCGTGATGGATGCCGCCATCAGCGCCGATCCCGATCGCTACGAGCAGGTGATCACGGAGAACGAGAGGGATCATGCCGCCTCCGGCCATTGGGGCGTGCCGACCTTCGTGTTCGCAAACGAGCCGTTCTTCGGCCAGGACCGCATCGATCTCCTCGTCTGGCGCCTGCAAGGCAAGGGCCTGACGAGAAGATAGCTCACTCCCCGACCTTCACCGGCCCATCCACTGCTGCCTCCGACCATTCGCCGACGACGCGGTCGAGATCGCAGAGATTCTGGTGCATCTGCTCCAGCGAGAAGCCAAGTGCGAAGAAGCGCTCGGCGGTGTCGCCGGGATGGCCGCGGATCACGCCATCCTGGCGCACGGCCGCGACCGCCTCGGAATAATGCTGAAGCGCGACGTGCACGGGATGGATCGGCGGCGCACCGGCGCCCTCGCGCAAGGCTTCGGCCGCCGCTCTCAGGAAGCGCAGGATCGCCGTGCTGACTTCTGCCAGCGGGCCGGCGAGCCTGACCTGCACCTCGACCGGCAGCGGCACCACGGTGGCGCGGCCGATCATCACGACGTCGTGGCGCAGCCGCAGGATCGTGCGCAGCAGCGGGCCGGTGTCGGGACCGCCCGACAGCCGCGCCGAACGCTCACGCTCGGCCTCAGCACCGATCGCATTCATGCCCACCATGGCGGTGCCGATGCCGTCCTGGATCCGGTGCAGCGCATCGTTGTCGCGGCCGCGGGTGAGGCCCGCGAGCAGCTCGGTAAAAGCTTCCGCGATCAGCTCGAGCAGCTTTGCCGCGCTGGCGCGGATCTGCCGTACCGCGCGCGATGGCAGTACCAGGAACGAGACCAGAAGCCCGGTGATGGCGCCGACCGAAACCTCGCTGACGCGATCGATCGCCGAGGCCATGGGATCGGCGTGATGCATGCTCGGAAGCACGAGCACGATCACGGCCGTCACCGTTGCAGAGCTCAGGTTCGGATAGAGCGACGAGAGAAAAGCAAGCGGCGCAACGGCCAGCACCAGCAAACCCAGAAGACCAAGTTCGCTGGAGTAGGGGATCAGGATTGCGATAGCGCCACCATAGACCGCGCCCCCGATCGTCCCGAGCATGTAGTCGCGCGTCGCCTTCAGCGAGCGCCCGACGCTCATCTGGGTCACGATGATGGAGGTGAGGACGGCCCAGAGCGGCAACAGCAGATGCAGAGCGGTGGCAAGTGCATAGGCCGCGGTGGCCGCGACCGTGACCCGGACCGCCAGCCCCAATTGCGTCTTTCGCGCCCCGACCCAGTCGAACAGCTGTCCTGCGAATGCCATCGTCAAACGTCCCGATCCTCGTAACCAGCCCAAAGCATAGCTGATGCCCGCGGCCCCAAGGCCGCTTGAAAGGCAAAATCAGCCCGCCTAATTTGCCGGCCAAAACGAGGAAACACGATGGCTCACGAAACCGCAACGCTTGCCGCCTATGTCGCCAACCTGAAATATCAGGATATTCCGGCGGAGGTGCTGGATCGCGCCAAGGTGCTGACGCTGGATTTCCTCGGCAGCGCCATCCGGGCGCGGAGCGAGGCGGAATCGACCCCGTCGATCCTGAAGATGCTGGAAGCGCTCGCGCTCGACACCAAGGGCGACTCCACCGTGTTCGGCGATGCCAAGACCTGGACACCGGCGGTGGCGGCCCTGCTCAACGGCGCGCTCGGCCATTCCCTCGATTTCGACGACACACATGCGGATTCCTCGCTGCATCCGAGCGCTCCGGTGGTTCCGGCCGCGTTCGCCGTCGGCGAGATGGTCGGCGCCTCCGGACGCGACGTGCTGACCGCGATCGTCGCGGGCTATGAGGTCTGCTGCCGGCTTGGCAACGCGCTCGACCCGACCTCGCATTATGCGCGCGGCTTTCATCCGACCGCGACTGCCGGCACTTTTGGCGCGGCTGCTGCGGCGGGCAAGCTGTACGGCCTCTCCGAGGCGCAGATCATCGCCGCCTTCGGCGTCGCGGGCAGCCAGGCGGCGGGCTCGCTGCAATTCCTGATGAACGGCGCCTGGAACAAGCGCTACCAGGTCGGCGCTGCCGCGATGAACGGCGTGATCGCCGCAACGCTGGCGCGCAACGATTTCGTCGGCGCGACGGAATCGGTCGAAGGCAAGCACGGCCTGCTCGCCGGCTACACCGACGACGCGCATCCCGACAAGGCGGTCGCCGGGCTCGGCAGGACCTACGAGACCATGAAGATCGGCGTCAAACCGTATCCGAGCTGCCGCTACACCCATGCCGCAATCGACGCGCTGATCGCGATGCGGCGCGAGCACAATCTGACGCCCGATCAGGTCAAGCGCGTCGAGATCGGCCTGCACCGCAACGGCATCACGCTGACCGGCGATGCCGCCACCAAGCGGCATCCGACCTCGATCGTCGGCGGCCAGTTCTCGATGTTCTTCACCGGCGCGCTCGCGCTCGACCAGGGCTCGTTCGGCTGGGACGATTACAACCGCCTCGGCGACGCCGCGATCGACGCGCTCGCCGACAAGTTCGATGTGGTTCAGGACGACCGGCTCGAGGTCGGCCGCACCCATCCCTTTGGCGCGCGCGTCAGCATCACCACGGATGATGGTGTGCACGAGCGCCTCTACGCCGATCCCTCGGGCGAGCCGACATCGTTCCCGGATGCGCAGGCGATGCAGCAAAAATTCCTGACGCTGGCGCGGCCGGTGCTGAATGCGCGGGCCGACAAGTTCGCCGATGCGATCATGACGCTGGAGCGATTCGATCGCGTGGCGAAGGCGACGGAGCTGGGGCGGCAGTAGCCGCCTAGTTCGCGCCCGCCAGCTTCCCCTTCTCGCGCGTTATCGCCACGACATCGCGCACGAGATCGAACACACCATCGGCGTCCGGCGGCGCGTTCGGCGAGCGGCCGAGGCGCACGATCACCAGCCGCTCCGACGGGATCACGATCGTGTACTGCCCAATCGTGCCCTTGGCGAAGAAGGCATCGCGCGGCCAGCCGTGCTTGATTCGAAACTTTGCGCCAAGGCTGTCGCCCCGGTTGGTCCAGAAGCCGGCGCCGATGCCGACCCAGGCATTTGGCGTAGCCGTCGCGGAATAGTTCACCCAGCCCTCGGGAAGGATGCGCTGGCCACCGGCAACGCCGTCGTTGAGATAGAGCTGGCCGAGGCGCGCCCAGTCGCGCGCGGAGGCCAGCATCTCGCCGGAGCCCTCGATCGTGCCGGCACCGTCGAGCTGGAGCGTGACGTGGTTCATGCCGAGCGGTGCGAACAACTCACGGCGCGCAAAACGCAGCGCATCTTCGGGCTTGCCGCCGGCGGCGTTGCGGATCAGATGCGCGATCATGATGGTGTTGCCGTCGTGATAATTCCACACCGTGCCCGGCGCGGTGGCGAGCGGCATGCTCGCGGCATAGGTGGCCATGTCGTCCTCGACGTATTTCATGACATTGACCGGCTCGAGCACGGAGCCGAGCGAGGCCTGCAGAGAGCTTCCGAGCGCAATGCCTGCGGTGTGACGCAGCAGCTGATCGACCGTGATGGCATGGCGCGGGTCATCCGGATTTTTCCAGGCGGCGATTGGCGCGGGCCCGTCGAGCTTCAACTTGCCCTGGCGCACGAGGATGCCCGTCAGCGCTGACATCACCGACTTCGTCATGGAGAAACCGAGCAGCTGCGTCTCCGGCCCGACACCTTCGGCGTAGCGCTCGGCGATGATGCCGCCGGCCTTCATGACGACGATCGCGCGGGTGCGGCGATACGGCGGCTGCGCGGGCTCGGCGAAGGCGCGGTCGAGCGCGGCCGACAGTTCCTCGCTTTGCGGCGATACGAGACCCGGACCGGCGATCTCAGGGAGCAACGCCGGCTGTTTGTCATCCGGCGGCAACGCGACGTCGGTGATCCCCTGGCCGTGCTCGAGCGTGCAGCCAAGCCCCTCGCGATAAACGGCACGGCTGCGGCCGATGCCGAACAGCGTCACGGTGACATCCTTGCGGGTGCGATCGATCTGCAAATTCATTGCCCAGGTCAGGAGGCCGGTGCCCGGCATCGCGTCGGTGGTCTCGGCGAGGTTGCGCTGGGGATCCAGGCCGGAGACGAACGTCTCCGAGCAGAGCGTGTCGGCGATGAAGCCGGTGGCAACCTTGGGCACGTCACGCGCCCGCGCCGCGCCGAGCGCGAGGCCGGCACAGGCGATGGCGGTGGTGAGGAGGACGATCTGGCGGCGACGGGTCACGGGCTTTCTCCGGCTGCGGGACGAGTGCGGCAGAGCAGGCCGGATCCGGGCGAACCACGCTCGCCGGATTTGAAAAGCGACCTCGTCGAAACTGATCAGGACTGTTCGATTTCGAAATTCCTACGTGATTCCAATCCCTTAAGATCACCGCATCGCCACGACGTACTGCGCTCCCTCGCCCCGTTCTTACATGAGACTGCCGGCCGACCTGTACCCCCTCACCCGAATTCGATCTGCGATCGAATTCGACCTCTCCCCGCAGGCGGGGAGAGGTTAAGAAAACTTAGGCTGCATCGGCCTTGAGCCGCCGGTACTCCGTCGGCGTGACCCCGGTCACCGCCTTGAAGGCGCGGTTGAACGGGCCGAGGGACTGGAAGCCGGCGTCCATCGCGATGGTGATGACGGGAACCTCGGCCTGGGTGGGGTCGGCCAGCGCGGCCTTGGCCTCCTCGATGCGGTGGTTGTTCAGGAACACATTGAAGTTGCGATAGCCGAGCCGCTGGTTGATCAGCCGGCGCAACCGGTATTCCGGAATCTTCAGCCGGCCTGCCAGCACGCCGATGGTGATGTTCTCCTGGCGGTAGATCCGGTCGTCCGCCATCAGCCGCATCAGGGCGTCGATCAGCCTTTGATCGGCGGCGTCATCGGCCGCAGGCTGACTGAAAACAATCGGCGGTGTGAGCTCCACTGCTGCCGGAAAGAGATCCGCCCCGTCAACGCGCATCATGGCATAGACGATCGCAGCGACGGTACAGGTAAGCACGCCGGCATTGATGGTTTCGGCGACATCGCCGACGTGGTGGCCGGCGACGGCGATCTGGAGCAACGCGTTCAGCCCGCCGTACAGCGCGATTGCGCAGACGACGAAGACGCGAACGCGGCGGCGGCGCTCGACCAGGTCGGCCGGCCAGGATGCGATCATCTGTCCGACCGCCAGCGCGATGAAACCAAGCACGATCAGATTGACCACCGTCACCGAGAACCGCACATGGCCGCTGGGTGCAATCCAGACGCAGCCTGCGAAGCTGAAGGCCGCCACCAGCGCCCAGATGCCTCCGTGCCACCAGCGGAGACGAAACTCGTCGTCGAACAGGGAGCGCGTGAACAGCCAGAACACCACGATGTCGCCGGTCGACAACGCGATCAGCGGTGCATGCCAGAGCGGGATCCGTGACGTGACATCCACCGAATAACTCACCGCATGCACGGCCGAGCCGAGCGCGAAGGCCACGCCGAGGCGAGCTGTGAGCACTTTGCGAAAGTCCCGTAACAGCGACGCCGCCAGCATCAGCAGCAGCGCGACGCTGGCGGCGCGAAAGGCGAGATCGAGGGCGGCTGTTGTCATCGAATGCTGCGCGTGAGTAGTGTGAGCGGCCCGAACATCGTCCGTCAGGCTCAGTTTTTCAAGGACCATCCTCACAGCAACTGTCATCGCCCGGCCCGACCGGGCGGTCCAGTACTCCGAGACGGTTGTGACCGAATCGATGGGCCACGGCGTCCTGGATGCCCCGCTTTCGCGGGGCATGACAGCGGAGGATGTGCTTCAGGCATTGTTGCGACGGCGATGCGAAATTCTGCTATGATCGAATTCAAGAAAGTCAAACAGGAGTCCACCATGAGCTGGCAACCCTCCAACGATCCCGTGCTCGGCGATCCCATGTCCTGCGACGCGCTCGATCTCGTCATCGTGCCGCGCACCCGCGACCTCGGCGATGGATTCGAGGTGCGGCGCGCGCTGCCGCATGGCAAGCGGCAGATGGTCGGGCCGTTCATCTTCTTCGATCATTTCGGACCGGTGCAGTTCGTCTCCGGCAAGGGCATGGACGTGCGGCCGCATCCGCATATCGGGCTTGCCACCGTCACCTATTTGTTTGACGGGTCCATCATGCATCGCGACAGCGAGGGCAACGTGCAGGAGATCGCGCCCGGCGCGATGAATCTGATGACGGCGGGCCGCGGCATCGCGCATTCCGAGCGCACGCCGGACGCGCAGCGCGCCGCGGGCCAGAAGATGCTCGGCCTGCAGAGCTGGATCGCACTGCCGGCTGGATCAGAAGAGATCGATCCCTCGTTCCAGCACTATGCGGCGGGCGAACTGCCGATGATCTCCGAGCGCGATTTCACCGCGCGGGTGATCGCCGGATCCGCCTTCGGCATCACTTCGCCGGTCAAGATGGTCTCGCCCTGGTTCTACACCGAGGTCACGGCGGTCGCCGGCGCGACCGTGCCGCTCGACCCTGACCACGAGGAGCGCGCGATCTACATCGTCGATGGCGAGGTCGAGATCGCGAACGAGCGCTACGAAGGGCCGCGGCTGCTGATCTTCCGGCCCGGCGACCGCATCACCGTGAAGGCGCTGAAGGCCACGCGGATGATGTTTCTCGGCGGCGATGCATTGGAGGGCCCGCGCCACATCTGGTGGAATTTCGTCTCCTCCAGCAAGGAGCGGATCGAGCAGGCCAAGCAGGACTGGAAAACCGGCCGCTTCACCGCGGTTCCGCAGGAACATGAGTTCATTCCGCTGCCGGAATAGGCTAATCCGGTGTCCGGTCGCGCTGTCCGGCGCGGCCGGATTTCCTGCGCGAAAGCCAAGTCTGCGAAAGCTTTGCGATGACCACGATGCTGTCCAGCGACCTGCCCCTGACCAAGATCGGGCGTGGCAAGGTGCGCGATATCTACGCTGTCGACGACGACCGCCTGCTGCTGCTCACCACCGACCGCATCAGCGCCTTCGACGTCGTGATGGGCGAGACCATCCCGATGAAGGGCGCGGTGCTGACCCAGATCAGCGGGTTCTGGTTCAGAAAGCTCGAAGGCGTGGTGCCGCATCACATGATCAGCGCCGACACCGACGAGATCATCGCAGCCGTGCCGGCGCTTAAAGCCCATCGTGCCGAAATCCTCGGCCGCGCCATGCTGTCCCGCCGCACCACCGTGTTTCCGATCGAATGCGTGATCCGCGGCTATCTCTCAGGCTCAGCCTGGAAGGAATATGCCGGCTCCGGCACGCTTGCGGGTGAAAAGTTGAAGGCCGGCCTCGTCGAGAGCGAGAAGCTCGAGCCCTCGATCTTCAGCCCGGCGACCAAGGCCGAGACCGGCCATGACGAGAACATCACCATCGCTAGGATGCGCGAAGTCGTCGGCGACGACGTCGCCACCACGCTCGAAAGCATGACGCGTGCGATCTACACGCTCGGCGAAGAGCTGGCGCGCGAGCAGGGCATCATCATCGCCGACACCAAGTTCGAGTTCGGCCGCGACAAGGACGGCCGCATCATCCTGATCGACGAAGTCATGACGCCGGATTCGTCGCGGTTCTGGGCCGTCGATGCCTATAAGCCCGGCCAGCCGCAAGCGAGCTTCGACAAGCAGCCGCTGCGCGACTATCTCGACGTCGAGCGCCGCGCCGGACGCTGGAACGGCGACGCCCCGCCGCCGCCGCTGCCCGCGAGCGTCGTGGATGCAACCAGCAAGCGGTATCTGGAAGCGTATCGGCGCGTGACGGGGACGGAGCTGAAGATTTAGCCGCGCTGTTTATTGTCGTCCCGGCGAAGGCCGGGACCCATACCGCGAGGTGTCTCGATCGCGGGCAGTGCCAATCCCGAACAACCAATCTTCGCCAAACTCTTCCCTGGGGTAACGGGTCCTGGCTTTCGCCAGGACGACATCAGAGTGTGCATTTCGGTTTTTCCATCGACCATATGATCGACCGTTCACACGCGGAACGCCGCAGAACTGTCGGATACTTCATATTTGCAAGAATCCTGTTGCGCTAGGCTCGCACTCGTCTACCTCTCCGGGCAGGCATTTTCATGAGCGAGTTTCAGGGCATGACAGATCCGGCAATTGGCTTTGGTCCGGTCGCGGGGATCAATCCGTCCGTCAAGCGTGCACTGAATGATATGTTGGGGGGAAGTGCTGCGAGCGTCCTCACCGTCACGTTCGGGCTGTCCTATTCGCTGCTGATCTTCGCCGGCCCTCTCTCGCCCTATCTGTCCTACGGCATCGCTGCGACCTTCATCAGTTCCGCGGTGCTTGCCGCCGTGATCGGGCTCGGCAGCTCCCTGCCCTTCGCGATTGCCGCGCCGGACAGTTCGACCGCCGCCGTCACAGGAATCCTGGCGGCCTCGCTGGTCGAGCACATCGAGTCGGCCAATCCGTCGGCACCGCTGCTCTCGCCGGTCCTGATCACGCTCGGCCTGTCGACCATACTCACTGGCGTCGTGCTGTGCGGGCTGGGCCTGACGCGGATGGGCCGCGCCATCCGCTACGTGCCCTATCCCGTGGTCGGCGGCTTCCTCGGCGCCACCGGACTTCTCATCGCTCTCGGTGCGATCAGGGTCATCACCAATTACCCGGTGCAGCTCTCGACACTGCCCCGCTTCGCCAACGGCACCACGCTGCTGGAGCTCGGCGCCGCCTGCGCGATGGCGCTGGTGCTGTACCTGACCTGGCACCGCTCGCGGAATCCGTTCGGTCTGCCGATCATCCTGGTCGGCGGCGTGATCACGGCACATGTGGCGTTCTGGATTTCGGGTGTCTCGCTCGACCAGGCCCGGTCCCTGGGCTGGACGTTTCAGCCGCCGCCGCAGGCCGCGTTCATGCTGCCCTGGCACACCGACGAACTCGCCCAATATCCCTGGTTTGCCGTGCCGGACCTGCTCGGCAATCTCGTCGCCGTCATCTTCGTCACGGCGTCGAGCACGCTGTTCAACACCACCGGCATCGAGGTCGCCGTGCACCGCGAAGCCAATCTGGAGCGCGAGCTGAATGTCACGGGCGCGGCCAACATCCTCAGCGGCGTGCTCGGCGGCTATACCGGCTGCAGCTCGATCAGCCGCTCGATCCTCAACCTCTCCAGCGGCGGCCGCGGACGGCTGTCCGGCCTCACCGCCTCGGCGCTGTCGCTGCTGATGCTCGCGGTCGCGCCCGAGCTGCTCGGCTTCATTCCGAAATTCGTGCTCGGCGGCTTGCTCCTCTATCTCGGCGCCGACCAGCTGCACAAATGGATCATCGAGTCGCGCAAGCGGCTTTCGAAGCTCGAATATCTGTCGCTGGTCGCCATCATCGTTATCATCGTGGCCTGGGGCTTCGTGCCGGGCATCCTGATCGGGGTCATCATCGGCTGCGCGACCTTTGCCTTCAGCGCGGCGCGGGTCGAATCGATCAAGTACAGTTTTGACGGCTCTGAATATCGCTCCTCGCTCGACCGCTCGCGCGACGACCAGGAGGTGCTGCTGGCCCATGGCGGCAAGATCCAGGGACTCAATCTCCAGAGCTATCTGTTCTTCGGCTCCGCCAACCGGCTCTACCAGCACGTCAAGCAATTGCTCCATGAGCGTCCGGAGTGCCGCTATCTGCTGTTCGACTTCAAGCTCGTCACCGGTGTGGATTCCTCGGCTGCCTACAGTTTCGCGCAGATCAAGCGCAGCGCAGCCGATCTCGGCGTCGAGCTGATCCTCGTGCATCTGTCGGCCGCGGCCGAGAAGGTGCTGCGCTCCAGCGACTTCGTCGGCGACGGCGTCACCATCATTCCCGAGCTCGATCACGCGCTGGAATGGTGCGAGAACGAACTGATCTCGCAGCACCAGGGCCTGGCGCAGGAAGCGGCGAGCCTGCGCGACTGGTTCGCAAGCATTCTCGACAGCGAGGACGACGCCGACGAGCTGATCCGCCGCTGCCAGCGCATCGAGGTCGAGGCCGGCGAGGTCATCGTGGAGGCCGGTGATCCCGCCGATTCCATGCACTTCATCCTCGACGGCCGCGTCGGCATCATGGTCCCCGCCGACGACGACCGCACCACGCGCGTGCGCAGCCTGGGGCGCTACACCACGATCGGCGAGATGGGCCTGGTGTCACAGACGCCGCGCAGCGCCACCATCCAGGCCGAGGTCGACAGCGTCCTGTACGTGCTGAACACCCACCAGTTCGGCGCGATCCGGGAAGAAGACCCCGCGCTCAGCCAGAAGCTGCTGACCTATTTCGTATCGGTCATGGCCGAGCGGCTGACGTTCGCGAACCGGACGATTGCGGTGTTGCGGCGGTAGGGCGATCGCGTTTCATGGAAACTGCACGCCACAACCTCGGTGCCGTCCTGGCTTACGCCAGGACGACGAAGGAGAGGCCCGACGCGTCTCGCGTCAGATGAGTTCCGCAGACCAGGGCTCATGACGGATCTCGAACGACTGTCCTGTTCTCGACAATCTCGCGAAGCCGGGGAAATTCAGGTGCATTCCGGCGACGAGTTCTCCGGTCGCGGAGACCCTATCCAGGATTTTCTTTCGGGTCGCTGCGGCCGCCTGCGGATCCGCGTCGAACGCAATCGTCACCTCGGGTCTGGACACCTGGATATCCGGATAGTGAACGATGTCTCCCCAGATGAGCAGGGACGCCGCGCCGCCATCGATCCGGTAGCCGCTATGTCCCGGCGTATGGCCGGGAAGATGCTCAATCACGATGCCAGGCGCGACTTGCCCTGCGCTGACCGTGCGGCGCCGCGCGGCATAGGCCTCGAAGACGCTACGGGCGGCGTGAAAGAACGGCGTCATCGCCTCCGGCGCCTGAGTGAGATTCGCATCATCCGACCAGAAGGCGAATTCGGCGTCGTGCATCACAATCTCGGCGTTCGGAAACAGGGGTGCCGACGGCAAGGCTCCGACGAGGCCTCCGATGTGATCCGGATGGGCATGGGTCAGGAGGATCTGGTCGATTGCAAGCGGGTTGACGTTGGCCGCGGCAAGCGACGCGTGCAGCCGCCCTCCCCAACCGTTGATGCCACCGCCCCCGCCATCCACCAATATGGCCCGGCCTTGTCCCTCGATCAGATAGGCGCTGACGGTCATAGCAGACGACGGATGACGTCCCGTCGCCACCGTCATGCGCATCGCCTCATCAGGTCCTATTCCGGATAGGAGGTCGAACGGCACAGCGACAATGCCGTCGACGATCGCGGTGACAATGTAGTCGCCGATTTTCCGTCGGTTCAGGCCGGGAGCCTGCCAGTGGTTCGAATTCGTCATTCCATCACCCCTAACTGCGCTGGGTGTCTCAGACCGTGACGACGATCTTTCCGATCTGCTCATTCGATTCCAGGAAGCGCGTCGCCTCCTGGATCTGCTCGAACTCAAAACTTCGGGAGATCAGCGGCTTCAGCGTCCCGGATGAAAGGCCTTCCGAGATGAATCTCTTCGCGCGCGCCAGCACGTCGTCGTCATCGACAACTTCGTTGTATAGGTATCCCTTGATCGTGAGGCTCTTTCCGAGCACGGCGAACTGAGGGAACGCGCCCGTGTCCGGGCTCAAGGCGCCGTACTCGAGCAGAATTCCCCGATGAGACATCGCATTCGCCAACTGCGCGATGGCGGGACCGCCAATCGGATCGAATCCGACGCGCGCTCCCTTGCCGCTCGTGATCTCCATCACCCGCGAGACGAGATCCTCTTCGGCGGTTGCGACCACGCAATGGGCACCGGCGTCCAGCAGCGCCTTGCTCTTGGCGCTGGTCCGCGTCGTCGCGATGACTCTCGCGCCCACCGCGCGCGCGACCTGAAACGCCGCAGTCCCGACGCTGCTCGATGCGGCCGTTACGATCACATCGTCGTCCGCCTTCAGCTTCGCTTGATCGATCAGCGCCCCCCACGCGGTGACATATTGCATCCATGACGCAGCGGCTTGCGCGAAGGTGAGGTTTTTGGGGTGCGCCACCACGTGGCGGGCCGGAATATTGATGACTTCGCCGTATGTGCCCCATCGCGCCATGTCTTCGGTCGGAATGACACTCACCGACTGGCCCGGGCGGAAATCGCTCACCGACGCGCCGACCGCTTTGACGACACCGGCCGCCTCATAGCCCAATCGGCTGGGAAACTGCGCCTGCTGGACGTAGGCGTTGCGCCGAAACATGACCTCGGCCCGATTGAGCCCGATCGCGCGCACGTCGATCTGCACTTCATCGGCTTCGGGAGCGGCGACTTCGATGTCCTCGATCTTGAGAACATCGGCGTCACCATATTCGTGAAAGCGAACAACGCGAGCCATCTGCTGTCTTTCCGGACTATTCGGCGGCTCCGGACATAGCCTCACCCTCTGTTAGTCAGAAGTGATGAAATTCGAACTTGATTGTTATATTTCTTGATAACAATTAAAGGCGGACTTGATCGGCCCGGGCGGAGGAGATTCGTGGATTTTCTGCAGCAATTGAGGGTCTTCGTGGCTGTCGCGGAGAACAAGAGTTTCACCCGCGCGGCCGAGGCCCTTCGCGCGACCCGTCCAACGGTGACGAACGCCGTGAACGAACTGGAAAAGTCGATCGGTGCAAGACTGCTGCATCGAACGACCCGCCAGACCTCCCTGACGAGTGAAGGGCGGTTGTTCTATGATCGCTCGGTCGCAATCCTGAACGAGGTCGGGCTAGCGCGTAACCTGTTTGGCGGCGCGGGCGATGCGCCGAAGGGACGCTTGCGGGTTGACATCCCGGTCGCGATCGCGAGACCGCTGATCATTCCCAATCTTCCGGACTTCCAGAATAAATACCCGGATATCGACCTCATTCTCGGCGTCAGCGATCAGCCGGTCGATCTGATTGCGGAGGGCATCGATTGTGTTCTGAGGATTGGCGACCTGCCGGTCAGCAGTCTCGTTGGGCGCGTTCTCGCCAAGATGGCCATGTTGATCTGCGCGTCACCGGTTTACCTCGACAGGTTCGGCATTCCGGAAAGTGTCGAGGACCTGCGTCGCCATCGCGCGGTCAACTATTTTTCAGGCCGGGGCCATGTCGCCATACCCTGGCGTCTCCCGCGGGGGACCGGCGAGCGCGAACTTCGCCTCGAAAACGGCATCCTCGTGAACGACACGGAGGCTTTCGTTGCCTGCGCTCTCGCAGGGATGGGGCTGATCCAGGTGCCCGGCTGCGTCGTCAAGGAATACCTGAACGACGGAAGGCTCGTGCGGGTCCTGCCCAAGCTACGGCCCGTCGATCGCCCGCTGTCGATCATGTTTCCCGCGCGCGAGCATTTAGCTCCGCAAGTGCGGGTGTTCATCGATTGGGCGAAGAGCATCATCGCCGACGCGAACAGTCCGTGGATCAGCGCACCTTGAGAAGAAGCATCGTCGACAACAACGACGGGGGCTACACCCCCGCCATCATCACGTATTTGATCTCGACATATTCTTCCATGCCGTGGCGCGAACCTTCGCGTCCGAGGCCGCTTTCCTTGACGCCGCCGAAGGGCGCGACTTCCGTCGTGATCAGGCCGGTGTTGACGCCGACCATGCCGGATTCCAGCGCTTCGGCGACGCGCCAGACGCGACCGAGATCGCGGGAGTAGAAGTACGAAGCCAGACCGAACGGCGAGGCGTTGCACATCGCGATCACGTCGGCTTCGTCCTTGAAGCGGATCACCGGCGCGAGCGGGCCGAAAGTCTCCTCCTGCGACACCAGTGAGTCCGGCTTGACGTCGGCGAGCACGGTCGGCTCGAAGAAGGACCGTCCGAGCTCGCTGCGCTTGCCGCCGGTGACGACCTTGGCGCCGCGCTTGACGGCATCGGCAATGTGACGTTCGACCTTGTCGATCGCCTTCATGTTGATCAGCGGGCCTTGCGTGACGCCGGCTTCCGTACCGTCGCCGATCTTCATGGCCGCGACCTTGGCCGAGAGCTTCTTGACGAACTCGTCGTAGATCTTGTCCTGGGCGTAAATGCGGTTGGCGCAGACGCAGGTCTGGCCCATGTTGCGATATTTCGAGACCATCGCGCCCTCGACTGCGGCGTCGATGTCGGCGTCGTCGAACACGACGAACGGCGCGTTGCCGCCGAGCTCGAGGCCGAGCCGCTTCACGCCGACGGAAGCCTGCTGGTAGAGGATCTTGCCGACGGCGGTCGAACCGGTGAAGCCGACGAAGCGCACCGCCGGA
This sequence comes from Bradyrhizobium ganzhouense, assembly GCF_049949285.1. Lineage (NCBI taxonomy): Bacteria > Pseudomonadati > Pseudomonadota > Alphaproteobacteria > Hyphomicrobiales > Nitrobacteraceae > Bradyrhizobium > Bradyrhizobium ganzhouense. The sequence goes on along the minus strand of NZ_CP181318.1, from coordinate 496,803 downwards.
TGCTCGCACAGCACCTTGCCGATCGGCGGCGCATCACCGGTGATGATGTTCAGCACGCCCTTGGGGATGCCGGCCTTCTCGGCGAGCACGGCCAGCGCCAAGGCCGAAAGCGGCGTCTCGTTGGCGGGCTTCAGCACCACGGTGCAGCCCGCGGCCAACGCCGGCGACACTTTTCGCGTGATCATCGAGTTCGGGAAATTCCACGGCGTGATCGCACCGCAGACGCCGATCGGCTGCTTGATCGCGAGCAGCCGCGCATCGGGCCGTTGCGTCGGGATGGTCTCGCCATAGACGCGGCGGGCCTCCTCGGCGAAGAACTCGATATAGGCGGCGCCGATATCGACCTCGCCGAGCGCTTCCGACAGCGGCTTGCCCTGCTCGGAGGTGAGGATCAGCGCGAGGTCCTCGCGGTTGGCGGTGATGATCTCGAACCATTTGCGCAGGATGTTGGAGCGCTGCTTGGCGGTGTGCTTGGCCCAGGCCGGAAAGGCGCGCTGGGCAGCTTCAACCGCCTTGGTGGTATCGTCCGCGCCAAGCTGCGGGACTTTTGCGATCTCGACGCCCGTGGCGGGATTGTTCACGGCGAAGACGGGCGTGCCGACCCACGCGCCGTCGATGTAGCAGGCCTCCTTCAGCAGCGAAGGGTCCTTCAACCGGTCACGCAGGATGGCGGTGGCGTGCTGGGCGCGTGCGGCGGCGGTCGGCGTCATGGCGTTACTCCTCGGGCGATCATTTGGGCGCGATCGGATCGGCCCCGAATATAGGGACATACGGCGCGCAATGCACCGTCCCGCAACGCACATCTGCTGGGAGCTAAACTCGGAGCGGGAAGGTTACGCCGCGCCGCTCATATAGGTCTCGCGCCGGCCGATCATTCGCTCGGCGGCCGCCTTGGCGTCGGCCTTCGAGGAGGTCGCACACGTCCGATATTCGAGATCCGGCGTATCGGAGGTATCACGGCGGCCGAACCAGGACTTCGAGCCGACCGGCAGCAGCGCCAGCGCTTGCGCCAGATTGTCGACAGCACCGAAGGAATAGAGCGCGCCGGTGCCGGCGATGCGGACCTCGTAAATACCGGGCGAGATCGGCGCTTCGAGATTGTCGCCCCGTCCGGGACGGGGATAGCGCTTCCATTCGCTCCAGGTCGAAATCATCTCAGGTCCCCTCGCGGCCGGTTAAGCGGCCGCCAAATTTGCTTCAAGTCTTAACGTCAGCCGCCCATTGGGCCAGATGCCGAACGCCGCAACGCACAAAATGTTTCAAGTGCTTCAAACGCTCGAAACATATCGCCTGAGCCCATCCATGGTCACGGCGAACTGCGGCCATCCACCGCAGATTGTAAAGACGTGTTGCAAATCAGTCGTCCCGCGCCACGCAGGGACCGTCAAGTCACGACATCGCGACCACAGGGTGCATATGGCCACGCTTGCCGTGCAGCGGATGCGGGAGGACAATCGATCGCTTCCAACAATAATCAAACCGAAGGAAACGCGTATGCAAGGCAAAGCTGAGATCGACGGGATTCTGAGCAAGACGAGCGACGCCAAGGAGATTCCCGGCGTTGTTGCGATCGCCGCCAGCGGCAACGAGGTTCTGTATCAGGGCGCGTTCGGCAAGCGCGATCTGTCCAAGCCGGATGCGATGACTGCGGACAGCGTGTTCTGGATCGCCTCGATGACGAAGGCGGTGACGAGTGCCGGCGCGATGCAGCTGGTCGAACAGGGCAAGCTCTCGCTCGATGCGCCGATCGGATCGCTGCTGCCTGATCTGGCCAAGCCGCAGGTGCTGGAAGGCTTTGATGCCAAGGGCGAACCAAAGCTACGGCCGGCGAAGGGCGCAATCACGCTGCGCCAGTTGATGACCCACACCGCCGGTTTCGCCTACAACATGTGGAACGGCGATCTCGCGGTCTATCTTGAGAAGACCGGCATCCCTGCGATCACCACCTGCCAGAATGCCGCGCTGAAGACGCCGATCATGACCGATCCCGGCACGCGCTGGGAATACGGCACCAATATCGATTTCGTCGGCAAAGCCGTCGAAGCCGTCAGCGGCAAGCGTCTCGATGCTTATCTGCGCGACAATCTGTTCGCGCCGCTCGGCATGTCCGACACCGGCTTCAAGATCACCGACGACATGCGCAAGCGTCTGGTCGGCATGCATGCCCGCGGTGAGGACGGCCAGCTCGCCGCGATCCCGTTCGAGCTCGAGCAGAACCCGGAATTCCACATGGGCGGCGGCGGCCTCTATTCGACCGCGGGTGACTACATCAAATTTACCCAGATGATCCTGAACAAGGGCCGCGGCAACGGCAACCAGGTGCTGAAGCCCGAGACGATCGCCATGATGGGGCAGAACCAGATGGGCGATCTCAACATGACCAAGATGACGACGGCGGCGCCGCCCTACACCAACGACGTCGATCTCTATCCGGATCAGGCGAAGAAGTGGGGCCTCAGCTTCATGATCAACACCGCCAAGACCGCGGAGGGCCGTAGCGCCGGCAGCCTCGCCTGGGCCGGCCTTGCCAACACCTACTATTGGATCGACCCGGCGCGTGACGTCACCGGCGTGATCCTGATGCAGGTGCTGCCGTTTGCCGATGCGAAATGCCTGCAGGCGTTCGCGGGCTTCGAGCGTGGCGTCTATGCCGGGCTCGATGCGGGCAGCGGGAAGAAAGCGGCCTAACCCCTTAGTATGAGGCGCGCGCCTTCGCGGCAAGGGATAACCTCGTGCCCCAACGCCATCGGCTTCGGGCACGAGGCAACAATTTTGAGGAGGCGAACTTGGCGGACGTTCATGCAAGCCAAGCCGACAGCTACGTTTGCGGCATCTCGGACACGCCGCTGCTCGGCGACACCATCGGTCGCAGCCTCGACCATGCGGTACGGAGCTGGGGTACGCGGGAGGCGCTGGTCTCACCCAGCCACGGCGTGCGATGGACCTGGACCGAATTCGCCGAACGCATCGACGCGCTCGCTTCGGGCTTTCTCGCGCTTGGTCTCGAGCGCGGTGAGCGGATCGGCATCTGGTCGCTGAACCGGCCGGAATGGACATTGACCCAGTTCGCCGCCGCCAAGGCCGGCCTGATCCTGGTCACGATCAATCCCGCCTATCGGCTCAGCGAGCTGGAGTTCGCGCTGAAGAAAGTCGGCTGCGCGGCGATCGTCTCCGCGACGGCGTTCAAGACCAGCCAATACATGGAGATGCTCAACACGCTGCTGCCGGAGCTGGCGAGCGCGAGGCCCGGACAGCTGCAGGCGGCGCGGCTGCCGGCCCTGCGCATGGTGATCCAGATCGGCGGCCCCCCGGCATCGGGCACGATCCCCTTCGAGGACGTCGCGCACATGGGTGGGGCCGAGCATCGCGAGCAGCTCGCCGCGCTTGGCGCGGCGCTTCAGTTCGACGATCCCGTCAACATCCAGTTCACTAGCGGCACCACCGGCTCGCCCAAGGGCGTGACGCTGACGCACCACAACATCCTTAACAACGGCTATTTCACCGGCCGCGCGATGCGCCTGACCGAACAGGATCGCATCTGCATTCCCGTGCCGCTCTATCATTGCTTCGGCATGGTGATGGGCAACCTCGCCTCCGTCACGCTCGGCACGACCATGGTCTATCCCGGCGAGGGCTTTGATCCGCTCGCGACGCTGCGCGCGATCGAGCAGGAGAAATGCACCGCGCTGTACGGCGTGCCGACCATGTTCATCGCGGAGCTCGATCATCCCGAGTTTGCGACGTTCAATCTGAAATCACTGCGCACCGGCATCATGGCCGGCGCGCCCTGCCCGATCGAGGTGATGAAGCGCGTCAACACCGAGATGAACATGCGCGAGGTCACCATCGCCTATGGCATGACCGAGACCAGCCCGGTCAGCTTCCAGAGCGCGACAGACGATCCGCTCGAGCGGCGGGTCTCCACCGTCGGCCGGATTCATCCGCATGTCGAGGTGAAGGTCGTCGATCTCGAAGGTCGGATCGTCAAGCGCGGCGAACGCGGCGAGCTCTGCACCCGCGGCTACAGCGTCATGCTGGGCTATTGGGAGGAGAAGGAAAAGACCGGCGACGTGCTCGATGCCAACGGCTGGATGCACACCGGCGATCTCGCCACCATCGACGACGAGGGCTATTGCAACATCGTCGGCCGCATCAAGGACCTGGTGATCCGCGGCGGCGAGAATCTCTATCCGCGCGAGATCGAGGAATTCTTGTACCGTCACCCGAAGATCCAGGACGTGCAGATTTTCGGCGTGGCCGACACCCGCTACGGCGAAGAGCTTTGCGCCTGGATCCGTGTCAGATCAGGTGAGCAGCTGACCGCAGAGGAAGTCCGCGCCTTCTGCGATGACCAGATCGCCCACAACAAGATCCCGCGCTACGTCGAATTCGTCGACGAATTTCCGATGACCGTGACCGGAAAGATCCAGAAGTTCGTGATGCGCGAAGCGGTCGAGCAGCGGTTGGGACTGAAGGCGGCGAAGACGGCGTGAGGCCGATCGTCATTGCGAGCGCAGCGAAGCAATCCAGTCTGCCTCCGCGGAGAGACTCTGGATTGCTTCGTCGCTGCGCTCCTCGCAATGACGGGGAGAGAGGCGGCCCTACCCTAAACCGTCAGCCCGCGCTGCTGCGCGAATTCCTTCAGCGAGACTTGCGGGCGCGCGCCGATGTGCTGGATGACTTCGGCTGCCGCAAGCGCACCGAGCTCGCCACACTGCTTGTGCGACAGATCGCGTGAGAGGCCGTACAGGAAGCCGGCCGCGAACAGATCGCCGGCGCCGGTGGTGTCCACCAGCTGCGCGATCGGCGAGGCTGGAGCCGCGACGGCATCCGTCGGCGTCACCACCACGCAGCCCTTCTCGCTACGGGTGACCACGCCGAGCTTGACGTCGTTGCGCAGCTGCTTGAGCGCGGTGTCGAAATCGGAGGTCTCGTAGAGCGAGTGCAGCTCGGACTCGTTGGCGAACACGATGTCGGCCGTGCCGTTGCGCATCAGCCCAAGGAATTCGTCGCGATAGCGGCCGACGCAGAAGGAGTCCGACAGCGTCAGCGCCACCTTGCGGCCGGCCTCGTGGGCGATTTTGGAGGTCTTGAGGAAGGCTTCCTTGGCGCCCGGCGGATCCCAGAGATAGCCTTCGAGATAGACGATCTTGGCGGCCGCGATCTCGGCCGGATCGATGTCGGCCGGCGAAAGATCCTGCGCCGCGCCAAGATAGGTGTTCATGGTGCGCTCGCCGTCGCCGGTTACCAGGATGTAGGAGCAGCCGGTGGCCGGGCCGTCCTTCGCTGGCGGCGTGTTGAAGGCGACGCCGGCGGCGCGGATGTCGTGGACATAGAGCTTGCCGATCTGGTCGTCCTTGACCTTGCCGACATAAGCGGCACGCGCGCCCAGGCTGCCGATGCCGACGATGGTGTTGGCGGCCGAGCCGCCCGAGACTTCGGTCGCCGGGCCCATGTCAGCATAGATCGCGGCGGCCCGCGCCTCATCGATCAGGGACATGCTGCCCTTGGCCATGCCGTGCTTGACCAAAAAGGCTTCATCGGTCCGGACCAGCACGTCGAACAGCGCGTTGCCGATGCCGAGAACGTCATATTTCACGTCAGCCATTCACTTTGATCCCGTTGCCCGATTGCGGAGTTGCGGAAAATCCGCTTCCTGTCCGCCTGAAAATGTAGCTGGCGGCCTATCACGTTCCGCCGGGCCCGAGCAAGCAACGGTATTATAACAGCCGATGATCCGCTCCTTCCTGACCGTCTCGACGGGAACACTGGCCTCGCGGCTGCTGGGCTTTGCCCGCGACTCCCTGATCGCGGCGCTGCTCGGCACCGGCGCCGTGGCGGATGCCTTTCTGGCCGCCTTCCAGCTCGTCAATGTGGTGCGGCGCCTGCTCAGCGAAGGGGCACTCAATGCGGCGCTGATCCCGGCCTGGCTGCGCGTCCGTGACCGCGATGGCGAAGAGGCCGCCGCCGCATTTGCGGGACGCGTGCTCGGCACGGTCAGCGCGGCCTTGATCGTGATCTCCATCGTGATCGCGCTGTTGATGCCGCTGATCATCATGATCATCGCGCCGGGCTTCGTCGGCAGCCCCACGCTCGATCTCGCCGTCCAGAACGCGCGGCTGATGCTGCCTTATCTCGCCTTTGCCGGCCCGGTCACGGTGCTGATGGGGCTGCTGAACGCGCAAGAGAGATTTGCGCTCACGGCGTTCTCGCCGCTGCTGTTCAACATCGCGCTGATTGCGACGATCGCGATGCTGCTTGTCTGGCACGCCGATGCGTCCCTCGCCGCATGGATGCTGGCGGCGACCGTCGGCATTGCCGGCCTACTGCAACTCCTGATGCTGGTGTCACAGCGAAGTGCGCATCTCGCGTCACCGTTGCGCGCAAGTTTCGACAAGGAGATGCGCGGCTTCTTCGCCAAGGCGATTCCCGGCATGATTGCAAGCTCGGGCCCGCAATGGCTGATGGTGGCGGGCGCGATCATCGCTTCCGCGACGCCGTCCGCCGTGTCCTGGCTCTATTTCGCCAATCGCCTGATCGAACTGCCGCTCGGGATTGTCGGCGTCGCCATGGGCACGGTGCTCGTGCCGGAATTGACACGCGCGGTTGGGAGCGGCGATCGCGACGCGGTGGCCCATGCGGAGTCACGCGCGCTGGAGCTTGCGACCGGGCTCGCACTGCCCGCCACGCTGGGCCTTGCCGTACTGGCCGAACCCATCGTGCGGCTGTTGTTCGAGCATGGCGCCTTCGGCGCAGAGGATAGTACAGCGACCGCACACGCACTGATGTGGCTGGCGCTGGGCCTGCCGGCGCATGTGCTGATCAAGGCGCTGTCGCCGGCCTTCTTTGCCCGCAACGACACGATGACGCCGCTGCTCGCAACCGCCAAAGGCTTTGTGGTCGCAGTCGCGCTCGCTGTGCTGCTTGGGCACTTCTTCGGCGCGAGCGGGATCGCCGCGAGCATCGCCGCCGGCGCCTGGAGCAGCGCATTCTCGTTGCTTCGGAACGGCACCAGCGAATTCGGCTTCTCGGTCGACGCTGCCGCCCGCGCGCGGCTGCCGCGGATCGTGCTTGCGGCTGCCGCCATGGGCGCCCTGCTCTGGCTGACGACGGGGCTGATGCCGGTCGAGGCCCACGGCCTCGTCCGCTTGATCGTGCTGGGCTTGCAGATTGGCGCCGGAATCGCCGTCTATGGCCTGCTCCTGCAAATCCTCGGCGCGGCGTCCTGGCGCGAGGCGGTTAATGCCCTGAAGCGGCCCGCCTGACCGTTAGGCCCGCGAATTACCCTTGACGGGGCAGCGCCGCTGTTGGAAACGACGGCCCGAATACCTCCAGGAACACTCCCCATGCCATTCGTTGAACGGGTTTTTTCGGGCGTCCAGCCGACCGGCAATCTGCACCTCGGCAACTACCTCGGCGCGATCGTCAACTTCGTGAAGATGCAGGAAACCCACAATTGCATCTATTGCGTCGTCGACATGCACGCGATCACGCAAGGCGTGGACGTCTGGGGCGGCCCGGCCGAGCTCGCGCGCAACACCCGCGAGGTGACCGCGGCGTTCATCGCCAGCGGCATCGATCCCAGGAAGCACATCGTGTTCAACCAGAGCCAGGTCTCCGGCCACGCCGAGCTCGCCTGGATCTTCAACTGCGTCGCGCGGATGGGCTGGCTCGGCCGCATGACCCAGTTCAAGGAGAAGGCCGGCAAGGACCGCGAGAACGCCTCGGTCGGGCTGTTCGACTATCCCGTGCTGATGGCCGCCGACATTCTGCTTTACCGCGCCACCCACGTTCCGGTCGGCGAGGACCAGAAGCAGCATCTTGAGCTCTCGCGCGACATCGCGCAGAAGTTCAACAATGATTTCGGCGACTCGATCCGCAGCCACGGCTCCAATGACGGACTGTTCTTCCCGCTGCCGGAACCGCTGATTCAGGGGCCGGCGACGCGCGTGATGAGCTTGCGCGACGGCACCAAGAAGATGTCGAAGTCCGATGCGTCGGACAATTCGCGCATCAATCTGACCGACGACGCCGACACCATCGCGCAGAAGATCCGCAAGGCGAAGACCGATCCGGAGCCTTTGCCGAGCGAAGAGAAGGGCCTGGAAACGCGTCCCGAGGCCGACAATCTCGTCGGCATTTTCGCCGCGCTGTCCGGCCGATCGAAAGCCAGCGTGCTCAGCGAGTTCGGCGGCGGCCAGTTCTCCAGCTTCAAGAACGCGCTGGCGGAGCTGTGCGTCACCAAGCTCGCGCCGATCGCCGGCGAAATGAAGCGCCTGGTCGCCGACCCCAGCCATATCGATACCATCCTGAACGATGGTTCCGATCGGGCCCGCGCCCTCGCCGAGGAGACCATGAACCTCTCCAAGGACATCGTCGGCTTCATCCGCCGGCGCTAGAGGGAATATATCGATGAGAGCGCCAGACCTTCGTCAAGACGGCTGGCGCCTCGACGACGGCGAGCAGCGTCACCGCGAAGCTCCCGCGACCTTTCTCATTCCGGACCTTGCTCTCCGCAAGATGCTCCGAGTGGGTGACTACGCCAAGCTGATCTTCGAAATCACCGTAGAGGGCGACGAATATCCCGCCGTCGAACGGATGTGGGTCATTATCCGTGAGCACACACCGGATGGCTATGTCGGCATGCTCGCCAATCAACCGCATTCCGTGGCCGAGAACAATGAGTTCTGGTACGGAACCGAGCTTCCGTTCGAATACCGGCACATCATTGCGGTGACGCCCGGCGACGCGGAAAGTGTTGCAGCCGCGAAGGCGCCGGTGCCGATCCCCTGGGATCGTTCGGCCTAAGCGACGCCGCTTGTCGAAAACGGCCGCGTCGTGGCAGCATGCGCCCTGTGCACCTTCCGGGATAGGCATGACCAGCAAGCGACTTTGCTTCGAGCCGGGTCACAAGCCCAAATGCCTCGTCATCGTCGACGACACCGCCGAATGGGATCGCGCGGTCTATTACGCCAGCCGCTGGGCGATCCGCGCCGGCGGCGGCGTGGTGATGCTGCGCATCATCGAGATCGAGGATCAGAACCAGCAATGGCTGGGTGTCGCCGACATCATGCGCGCCGAGGCGCATGAAGCGGCGGAAGCCGCGCTCGACCGCGCCGCCGGCCGCGCCAACGGCATTGCCGCGATCACGCCGGAACGGCTCATCCGCGAGGGCGCCGCGATGGAACAGTTGCTTGCGGTGATCGACGAAGACCCTGACATCGCCATGCTCGTGCTCGCCGCCAGCCCCGGCGCGGAAGGGCCGGGCCCGTGGGTGGCGCTGCTCACGCACGCGCTCGGCACGTTTCCGGTGCCGGTGACCGTCATTTCAGGTGCGCTGAGCGACGGAAGCGTGGATTCGCTGGCGTAGCCTCCGGCGGAGGATCGGCACCATCCTAACCCGCTGAAATAACAGCGAAACGACGGCCCATCCCCTTGACCGTGCGTTCGCCGTCGCCATCTGCTACTGGATGGAGCACGCGCCGGCCTTGAACCGGCGACGTCTGGAGAAAACCATGTTCATTCAAACCGAAGCCACCCCCAATCCCGCTACGTTGAAATTCATTCCCGGCCGCGTCGTGGTCGACGGCAGCCCGATGGAGTTTTCGAGCCGCGAATCGGCGGCACGTTCGCCGCTCGCGGAAAAGCTGTTCGAGGTGCCCGGCGTCAGCGGCGTGTTCTATGGATCGGACTTCATCACCGTCACCAAGGCGAACGGTGAATGGCAGCAGCTCAAGCCCGCGATCCTCGGCGCGATCATGGAGTACTACATGTCCGGCGCCCCGCTGCTCGCCGATGGCGCTGCGCAAGCCGATGTCGATCTCGACGACGAGGACGAGTTCTTCGACGAGGCCGATGCCGAGACGGTCGACATGATCAAGGATCTGATCGAGACGCGCGTGCGGCCGGCGGTCGCCAATGACGGCGGCGACATCACCTTCCGCGGCTTCAAGGACGGTATCGTCTATCTCAACATGAAGGGCGCCTGCTCCGGCTGCCCGTCATCGACCGCGACACTCCAGCACGGCATCCAGAATCTGCTGAAGCATTTCGTGCCTGACGTGGTCGAAGTCCGGCCGATGTAGGCACGGTGCCGTAGGGTGGGTTAGCCCTGCAGATGCGCAAAGCGCATCTGCTCGGCGTAACCCACCTCTTCTCCTTCCTGCGCGGCAGACGTGGTGGGTTACGCCTTCGGCTAACCCACCCTACGAGATTTTCCTACGCCGCCTGCCCAATATTCGCGGCTTCCTCGGCCGCCTTGCGCATGCTCGTCGACATCTCCTGGGTGACGGTGCTCTGCTCCTCGACGGCGGCGGCCGTTGACGAGACGTATTCGCTGACACCCTGGATCGCGCTCTTGATCGCGTCCAGCGCGGAGACGACGTCGCCCGAGATGCCGTTCAGATTGCCGATCTCCTGCTCGATCCGGTCAGCCGCCTGCTTGGCCTGATTGGCAAGGTTCTTCACCTCGGATGCGACCACCGCGAAGCCGCGACCGGCCTCGCCCGCGCGCGCGGATTCGATGGTGGCGTTCAGCGCCAGCAGGTTGATCTGACCGGTGATGTTGCCGATCAGCTGCACGATCGAGCTCATCGATTCAGCCGCCTGCGTCAGCCGCTGCGCCTGCTGATCCGCCGCCTCGACCCGATCGACCGCGGTCGATGCGGTCTCGCGCGAACGCGTCATCGCTTCGGCGATCTCGCGCACTGAGGCATTCAGCTCCTCGGCGCCGGCGGCGACCGATTCCATCATGCTGCGCACCTTCTCGCTGCGCTTGCGCGCGATCACCTGCGCTGTCGTGTCGGATGCGTATTTCACCACCTTGAATGGCTTGCCGTTGAGATCGCGGATCGGATTGTAGGACGCCTGGATCCACACCTCGCGACCACCCTTGCCGACGCGCTGATATTCGCCGGACTGGAATTCGCCGGCGTTCAGCCGGGTCCAGAAGGCGCGATAGGCGTCGCTGTCGCGCTGTTCGGCCTCCACGAACATGCTGTGATGCCGGCCGACGATCTCGGACAGCGCATAGCCGAGCGCGCCCAGGAAGTTTTCGTTCGCGGTCAGGACCTTGCCGTCCATATCGAACTCGATCACGGCCTGCGACTTGCCTATGGCCTCGATCTGGCCGGCGAAATTCGCGTTCGACAGCTTCTGCGCGCTGATGTCGGTGGCGAACTTCACCACCTTGAACGGCTTGCCGGCGTCGTCGAGGATCGGATTGTAGGAAGCGAGGATCCACACCTCCTTGGCGCCCTTGCCGATGCGCTTGTACTCGCCGGACTGGAATTCGCCGCGGCCAAGCTTGGCCCAGAACTCGCGATAGGCGGCGCTGTCGCGCTCGCCGGCGCCGACGAATATTCTGTGATGCTGGCCCTGGATCTCGTCGAGCCGGTAGCCCAACGTGGCCAGGAAGTTTTCATTGGCGGTGATGATGGTGCCGTCGAGATTGAACTCGATCACCGCCTGGGCGCGGCCGATCGCGGAAATCTTTCCAGCATCTTCCAGGCTGCGAATCTTGCGCGCGGTGATGTCGGTCGCGAACTTGACGACCTTCACCGGCTTGCCGGCCTTGTCGATGATCGGATTGTAGGACGCCTGGATCCAGATCTCGCGGCCGCCCTTGCCAAGTCGCTTGTACTCGGCGGACTGATGTTCGCCGCGACCGAGACGCGCCCAGAACTCGCGATAGGTTGGGCTGCTGCGCACTTCCGGCACGACGAACATGCCATGGTGCTTGCCCTTGATCTCGTCGAGCCGGTAGCCGACAGCGTCGAGGAAGTTCTGGTTGGCGGTGATGATGGTGCCGTCGAGATTGAACTCGATCACTGCCTGCGATTTACCGAGCGCTGTGACCTGAGCCAAAGCCTCCCGTGCCGAGGAGCCGCTTCGCCAAAAAGACATTAATGAACCCCATTGCGAATGCCCGGACCTCGCGCGGCCTGATTTGCCCAAATGCATCGTCCGGGTCGTCGTTGACTCGCTTTTTTGCTATGCACGGAAAGTGGCATTTGATTCCTAACGCTTTCTTAAAATTTAAATATTTCAAATACTTAGCTATCCCAGAGGTTGCAGATCCGTGCATTCGCCTCCCAAGAAGGGCGTGAAAATTTTGCCAGTTCCCGTGTACGTAGAATTACGGGTCCGATCATGCGCCTGTCGAGAAATCAAACTTGCACTGGTTCAACCGGAGCGGAACCGACTAAGCTGATTCGATGCTGATCCTTGCCATCGATACCGCGCTGGAGGCGTGCGCGGCTGCCGTTCTCGACACCGACGCCGGTGAGCTCCTCGCGCAGGAGCAACAGCTGATGAAGCGCGGCCATGCCGAGGCGCTGATGCCGATGATCGCGCGCGCGATGCAGTCGGCCGATCTCGGTTTCACGGCGCTCGACCGCATCGCGGTCACGGTCGGCCCCGGCAGCTTCACCGGCTTGCGCGTCGGCATTTCGGCAGCCCGCGGTCTTGCGCTCGCGGCCAAGCGGCCGGCCGTCGGACTGACGACCTTGTCGGCCTATGCGGCCGCCATTGTCGGCCAGAGCGGACCGGCGCCGGTGATCTCGGCGATCGATGCGCGACACGATCACGTCTATTTCCAGATCGTCGCCGGCGACGGCAGTTTGCTGGTGCGGCCGGCCGTCGCTCCCATCGACGAGGCGATCGCGGCCTCGCAATTCGGCGCGCCGCATCTGGTCGGCAATGCTGCGAAGATTCTCGCCGAACGCTGGCCGAAGGATGTGCCGCAACCTGTTTCGGTCGACGCGCAGCCCGCGCCTGACATCAGCTGGGTCGCCTGGCTCGGCGCCGCGGCAAATCCCGACACCAATCCGGCGCGGCCGTTCTATCTGAAGGCCCCCGATGCAAAGCCGGCGGCCCAGCCGCTGCTCGCAGCTCAAGCCGCAACGTCATGATGAGATGGTTTTCGGAATGGTGGCGCGGCGGCACCGCTGCCGTCGAACCGGCGTCCGCGCGCGACGCGGCGCGGCTGGCGCAGCTCCACCGCGCCTCCTTCGCGCACGGCTGGGGTGAAAGCGAGTTCGAGACCATGCTCAGCGAGCGCAACACGCTCGTCCACCGCTTGCGCCTGGGGCGCAAGACGATCGGCTTTGCAGTGTCGCGGATCGGTGCGGACGAAGCCGAAATCCTCTCGGTCGCGGTCGACCAGTCCCATCGCGGCCGCGGCCTTTCCCGCACGCTGCTGATGACCCATCTCGGTCACCTCGCAGGGCGAGGCGTGCGCACGATATTTCTGGAGGTCGAGGAGAACAATCAGCCGGCACGACGGCTCTATGACAGAGGCGGATTCGTGGTGGTCGGGCGCCGCGAACGCTACTATAAGCAGGCCAACGGGGAACAATTGAACGCACTTCTGATGCGACGTGACTTGTCGTAATATCGATGGCAGAAAGCGCCCGTCAGGCAGACATCACATGACTGGACTTAAACCTTCTCCCGCATCCAAGGCATCCGGCATCGAGGCGCGCTGTGCCGCCACCGGCATGCGCATGACCGAGCAGCGCCGCGTCATCGCCCGCGTGCTTGCGGAAGCGGTCGATCACCCCGACGTCGAGGAATTGTACCGGCGCTGTGTCGCCGTCGACGACAAGATCTCGATCTCGACCGTCTATCGCACCGTGAAGCTGTTCGAGGATGCCGGCATCATCGAGCGCCACGATTTCCGCGAGGGCCGCGCGCGCTACGAGACAATGCGCGACAGCCATCACGACCACCTCATCAATCTGCGCGACGGCAAGGTGATCGAGTTCACCTCGGAAGAGATCGAGAAGCTCCAGGCGGAGATCGCCCGCAAGCTCGGCTACAAGCTGGTCGATCACCGGCTCGAGCTCTATTGCGTTCCGCTCGACGACGACAAGCCGACGTCTTGATCTAGTGGCCGTTGATCTCATCATCTTCGATTGCGACGGCGTGCTCGTGGACAGCGAGGTGATCTCCTGTCGTGCGCATGCGGACGTGCTGACCCGGCACGGCTATCCGATCACATCGGAGCAGGTGTCCGAGCGCTTCCTTGGCCGCTCGACAAAACAGGCCAATCTCGAGATCGAAACCGAACTCGGCCGCAAGCTGCCCGAGGCCTATCACGGCGATCTGCAGGACGAGCTGTTCCGCGCATTCGAGGCCGGCCTCGAGGAGATCCGCGGCATTCACCACGTACTCGATGTCGTCACGCAAGCCGTCTGCGTCGCTTCCAGCGGCTCGCATCAGCGCATGCAAGTGAGCCTGGGGAGCACCGGGCTCTACGACCGTCTCGCGCCGAACATCTTCTCGTCCTCGCAGGTGACAAACGGCAAGCCTGCGCCGGATCTGTTCCTGTTTGCGGCGAAGCAAATGGGCATCCCGCCCGAGCGCTGTGTCGTGGTCGAGGATAGCCTCGCCGGCATCGCCGGGGCGCGGGCGGCGGGGATGAAAGTGTTCGGCTTTTACGGTGGCAGCCATTGCGGGGCCGGCCATGCCGAGACCCTGCGCGAGGCCGGTGCCGACCTGACCTTCTCGGACATGCATCAATTGCCTGAACTGGTCCGGCGGGCCGCAGTGGAGGCCCTGACGGGCTGAATCCGGCGCCAAATCTCCCGATTCCGCACTTCTCGGCTGCGTCGTAGCCTGGAACGCCCCTTTCAGGCCCCAATCGCTGGATTTTCGGGCCCCCAGCCTATATCTGAGAGCCGTCCTCCACCTCAATTCCGGGTTCCATGAAGCCGCCGCGCAAGCTGCACATCAAATCATATGGCTGCCAGATGAACGTCTACGATGCCCAGCGCATGGTGGACACGCTGGCTCCGGAAGGATTCGTGGAGACTGATAACGCCGAGGACGCCGATCTCGTCATCCTCAACACCTGTCACATTCGCGAAAAGGCCTCTGAAAAGGTCTATTCCGAGCTCGGCCGCCTGCGCGTCGCCAAGGACGAGGCCGCACGCGAGGGCCGCACCATGCAGATTGCGGTGGCGGGCTGCGTCGCGCAGGCCGAAGGCGAGGAGATTGTGCGCCGCGCGCCCACGGTCGACGTCGTGGTCGGTCCGCAGAGCTATCATCACCTGCCCGAGCTCTTGAAGCGCGCCGGTCATGAAGGCCGCGCAATCGAGACCGAGTTTCCAGCCGCGGACAAATTCGGCTTCCTCGCCCAGCCCAGGCCCGATGCGATCCGCGCGCGCGGCATTTCCGCGTTCGTCACGGTGCAGGAAGGCTGCGACAAGTTCTGCACCTTCTGCGTGGTGCCCTATACGCGCGGCGCGGAAGTCTCGCGCCCGGTGGCAAAGATCATCGACGACGTGAAGCGCCTCGCCGACAACGGCGTGCGCGAGCTCACGCTGATCGGCCAGAACGTCAACGCCTATCACGGCGACGGACCGGACGGAAAAAGCTGGGGACTCGGCCAATTGCTGGAGCGCCTGGCCGGGATTCCCGGCATCGCGCGGCTGCGCTATTCGACCAGTCATCCCCGCGACGTCGATGACAGCTTGATTGCAGCCCATCGCGATCTCGATGCACTGATGCCGTTCGTGCACCTGCCGGTGCAGTCGGGTTCGGACCGGATTCTCGCCGCCATGAACCGGAAACATACCGCCGATGATTACCGGCGTGTCATCGACCGTTTCCGGTCGGCGCGCCAAGACATTGCTTTTTCATCAGATTTTATCGTCGGCTTCCCCGGCGAGAGCGAGCAAGATTTTCTCGCCACACTCGCGCTTGTCACGCAAATCGGCTACGCTGCCGCATATTCGTTCAAATACTCCGCCCGGCCGGGAACGCCGGCCGCGGATATGCAGGAGACGGTGTCCCCCGCCGAGATGGACCAGCGATTGGAGCGGCTCCAGGAATTGATCGACAGCCAGCAATCGGCCTTCAACAAGGCTGCGATTGGCTCAACGGTCGACGTGCTGTTCGAACGTCCGGCGCGCAAGGACGGCCAGATCGTCGGCCGCACCGCCTTCCTTCAGCCTGCACATGTGATGGCCTCGCCCGACATCATCGGACAAATCCTGCCGGTGCGGATCGACAGCCTCGAGCGCTACAGCTTCCTCGGCGAGCTCGCCACGCCACGCACGCGCGAGCCCGCTTTATCATCCATCGCCACTGGAGCCTGAACCCTTGCCAAAAAGCGCATCGGATTCGTCTTCTATCGCTCCCAGCCGCAAATTTGACCGCGACATGCAAGTTCCACCCGAGACCCAGGTCGTCATCGACTTCGACGACAACCGCGCCGCATCCGCGCTGGTCGGCCCCTACGGCCAGAACCTGGCGCAGATCGAGCGTCGGCTCGGCGTCGTGGTGGACTCCAAGGGCAATCACATCACCATCGGCGGCACGCGCGACGGCTGCGACGCGGCACGCCGCGTGCTGGAGACGCTCTACGCGCACGCCGTGAAGGGGCAGGATGTCGACCAGGGCGAGGTCGAAGGCGCGATCCGCGCCGTGATCGCCCAAGGGTCGCTGTTCGAGTTCGACGCAAAGTCGGCGAAGTCGGCCTTCGACAGCATCAACTTGCGCAAGCGCCCTGTGCGCGCACGCACCGCTGCGCAGGACTCCTACATCCGCGCGCTGAAGCGCCATGAGCTCGTATTCGGCATCGGCCCCGCCGGCACCGGCAAGACCTGGCTCGCGGTCGCGCACGCCGCGCAATTGTTCGAGCGCAAGGAGGTCGACAAGATCATCCTGTCGCGTCCGGCGGTCGAAGCCGGCGAGCGGCTCGGCTTCCTGCCCGGCGACCTCCGCGAGAAGGTCGATCCCTATCTGCGCCCGATCTACGACGCGCTCTACGACCTGATGGACGCACGCATCGTCGAGCGCGCGCTGCAAACCGGCGAAATCGAGATCGCGCCGCTCGCCTTCATGCGCGGCCGCACGCTGACCAACGCCGCGATCATCCTGGACGAGGCGCAGAACACGACATCGATGCAGATGAAGATGTTCCTGACCCGTCTCGGCGAGAACAGCCGCATGATCGTGACCGGCGACCCCTCGCAGATCGATTTGCCGAATGGCCAGACCTCGGGGCTAGCCGAAGCGACCCGTCTGCTTGATGGCGTCGAAGGCATTGCGCAAGTTCGTTTCAAAGCCGAGGACGTGATCCGCCACGAGCTCGTGGCACGAATCGTCTCCGCCTACGAAGGGCAGCCGCAGCGGCCGCCCGCTGGCAACAAATCCTGACGGGACAAAAGCCGGATCCTACGGGCGCGGACGAAGCGCCCTTTCGTTCCGAACAAAGACAATGTCACATCCCAACCTTCCCATGACCGAGGTCCTCGTCGTCGCCGATTGCTGGCAGAGCGAGCCCGACGCCGAAGCCGTGATCCAGCGTGCCGTTGCGGCCGCCGCCGAATCTGTCGACGAAGACGTTGCCCACGCGGAAGTGGCCGTGATGCTGACCGATGATGCCGGCATTCGCACGCTCAACAACAACTGGCGCGGCATGGACAAGCCGACCAACGTGCTGTCATTCCCCGCGCTCCAGCCGGAGGGCGAATGGAAGCCAGGCGATGCGCCGCGCATGCTCGGCGACATCGCGATCGCCTACGAGACCATGCGCCGCGAGGCGGACGAGGAACACAAGCCGTTCGATCATCATTTGAGCCATCTCGCCGTGCATGGTTTCCTGCACTTGATCGGCTACGATCACGAGAACGACGCCGACGCGGAAGAGATGGAAGCGCTCGAAACCGAGATCCTGGCTCAGCTCGGCATCCCCGATCCCTATGCAGATCGCGCGGGGACGCACTGAGATGCCGGACTCAGAGCCTATTCACGACAATCCGCGCAACACGGCCAATCTGCCGGCCGTGGTGGCGCCCGGCGAGGTCATGCGCCCGACGGCGGATGGCTGGCTGCTGCGTGCCATCCGCACGCTGTTCGGCTGGAAGGCCGGATCGGTGCGCGACGACCTCCAGGTCGTGCTCGATGCGACGACACCCGACGACACCGGCTTCTCCGCGGTCGAGCGCACGATGCTGCGCAACATCCTCGGCCTGCACGAGCGCCGCATCGCCGACGTCATGGTGCATCGTGCCGACATCATCGCGGTGAAGCGCGACATCCCGCTCGGCGAACTGATGGACCGCTTCGAGAGCGCCGGCCATTCGCGCCTCGTGGTCTACAACGAGACGCTCGACGATCCCGTCGGCATCGTCCACATCCGCGACCTGCTCGCCTTCATGACCGCGCGTGCGCGCGTGTCCGAGGCCACCAAGACCAAGCGCAAGAAGCCGCTGCCGGCCGGGCTCGATTTGAAGGCCGTGGACCTCGCGCTGCCGCTGCAGGACGCGCGCATCATCCGCAAGCTGCTCTATGTGCCGCCGTCAATGCGGGCGATCGACCTGCTCGCGCAGATGCAGGCCACGCGCATTCACCTGGCGCTTGTCGTCGACGAATATGGCGGCAGTGACGGGCTGGTGTCGCTCGAGGACATCGTCGAGCAGATCGTCGGCGAAATCGACGACGAGCATGACAGCGACGAGCCGCCGTCGATCGTGCGGCTGCCCGACAACGCCTTCATCGCCGATGCCCGCGCCAGCCTCGACGACGTGCGCACGGTGATCGGCGAGGACTTCGTCACCGGCGAGGCCGGCGAGGAAGTCGAGACGCTCGGCGGCTATCTCGTCAGCTTCGTCGGCCGCCTGCCGGTGCGCGGCGAGGTGATCTCGGGCCCGGGCCATTACGAGGTCGAAGTGCTCGATGCCGATCCGCGCCGCGTCAAACGGCTGCGCATCTCGACGCGGAAGGAACGCCCCGCGCCGCGCACCCAGCGCGAGAGCCGCCGCCGCGAGGCCGCGCCCGAGAGCGGTCAGCCGCCGGCCGGCGACACGCCGACCCCGCCGCCAGCCGACGGGACCGGCCCGCAGTGAGCGCGTTTCAGCGACTTCGGCAGATTGCGCTTGCCATCATCCTGACCTGGGGGTGGAAGCGCGCGCTGCTTGCGATGACCTGCGGTGCGCTGTCGGTGCTGGCTCTCGCCCCGTTCAATTTCTTTCCGGTGCTGTTCATCACCTTCCCCGTGATGGTCTGGCTGATCGATGGCGCCGGGGCCGGACGATATCGCGGCGTCCCCGCCGCGGCGCTGACCGGCTACTGGTTCGGGCTCGGCTATTTCGTCCCCGGCCTCTACTGGATCGGCATCGCCTTCTTCGTCGACGCCGATGTGTTTGCCTGGCTGACGCCGTTCGCCGTGCTGGGCCTGCCGGCCTATCTCTCCATTTTCACCGCGATCGGTTTCGCGCTGGCCCGCCTGCTCTGGACCAAGGATGCCACCCGCATTCTCGCGCTCGCCGCGAGCCTTACCGTCAGCGAATGGTTGCGCGGGCACGTGCTGACCGGCTTTCCCTGGAACGCATTCGGCTATGCGCTCTCGGAGCCGCTGCAACTGGCGCAGACGGCCTCGCTGATCGGCCAGTGGGGCATGACGTTCCTCACCGTCGCGATCTTCGCGAGCCCAGCGGTGCTGATCGACCGCACCCGCGACCGCAGCCTGGCGTGGCGCGTGCCGGCCGGCGCCGTCGCGCTGCTGGTCGTCATGGGCATCTTCGGCGCCATCCGAATGGCGCTGCATCCGACCACGATGGTTGCGGGTGCCAAGCTTCGCCTGATGCAGCCGAACCTGCAGCAGGACCTGAAATTCAACTACTCCGCCAAGGCGGAGGTGATGAAGAAATATCTCGCGCTGTCGGACCGCGCCTCCGGACCGCAATCGACCGGCGTGAGCGCTGCCACGATTTTGATCTGGCCGGAATCCGCCTTTCCGTTCTTCCTGACCCGCGAAGCCGACGCGATGGCGCAAATCGCCGAGCTGCTGCCCAAGGGCACGGTGCTGATCACCGGATCGGTCCGCGCCCCCGATCTGCCGCCGGGCACGCCGATCACGCGGGCCTATAATTCGATCTACGTGATCGATCACGACGGCAGCGTGCTTGCGGTCTACGACAAGCTGCACCTGGTTCCGTTCGGCGAATTTCTTCCCTACCAGAATTTGATGGAGAAGCTCGGCTTCGAGCAACTGACGCGGATGCGCGGCGGCTTCATTCCCGGCACGGTGCGCCACGTGCTGCCGATACCAGGGGCACCGCCCGCGCTGCCGCTGATCTGCTACGAGGCGATCTTCCCCGGCGAGGTCGGGAC
The DNA here is from genome assembly GCF_049949285.1 of Bradyrhizobium ganzhouense. NCBI lineage: Bacteria > Pseudomonadati > Pseudomonadota > Alphaproteobacteria > Hyphomicrobiales > Nitrobacteraceae > Bradyrhizobium > Bradyrhizobium ganzhouense. Next base: position 476,679 of record NZ_CP181318.1, on the reverse strand, counting down.
GCGCGACGAGCGCCCGGGCTGGATGGTGAACCTCACCAATGACGGCTGGTTCGGCATCTCGACCGGTCCGTACCAGCATCTGGAGCAGGCGCGGATGCGCGCCGTCGAGCTCGGACTACCGCTGGTGCGCTCCGCAAACACCGGCGTCTCGGCCGTGATCGATCCGGTGGGACGCACGGTGGCCAGCCTCGGTCTCGGAATCGAAGGCATTTTGGATGCAAGCCTGCCCACCGCAATCCCGCCCACGATCTATGCGAGAGTCGGTGACATCCCCGCAGCCATGCTCGTCGCGCTGGCTGTGATTTTGGCGGTGCGACGACGTGTTGCCAAACGGCACCCCTGATCGCACCGTCGCTAGCGCTTTCCAGCGAGGCGGCCGGAAACCTTTGACAACCGTAGTCCCACGGTTGACAGACTGCACGCGGGCTCCTCATTCTGCGCCGGCTGCGCAAGACAGCGGTGCATTGCTAAATTTCTCCGCAATGTTTCCCCAATGAGGGTGAAGTTTTGACGTTGCTGTCACCACAGGCAATACTTTCATTGCGCCGACGGTGGTGTTTGGAGGGCTGAGGAAATGTCGAAAGCGCCCAACCCTGTTGACAAATATGTCGGCAGTCGCGTGCGCATGCGCCGCATCATGTTGGGCATGAGTCAGGAAAAGCTCGGTGAAGCGTTGGGCCTGACTTTCCAGCAGATTCAGAAGTACGAGAAGGGCACGAACCGCGTCGGAGCAAGCCGAATCCAGCAGATCGCCGAGATTCTGCAGGTGCCGGTGTCGTTCCTGTTCGAGGGCGGACCGAGCGGCGTCGCCGGCCCCGGCGGCTTCGCGGAAGGTGCATCGCCCACTTATGTCTCCGACTTCCTCGCGACCTCCGAAGGGCTCGCGCTGACCAAGGCGTTCACCCGAATCGCCGATTCGAAGCTGCGCCGTTCGATCGTCGATCTCGTCGAGCAGATCGCCGCCCGCGAAGGCCCGGACAAGCGCTGACTCGCCATCTCATTCCGATTTGAGACTGCGCCAAATCTGGCCTATGTCGTCATTTGTCGGCGCTCTTCACCGCGCCTCCGCTTAGATGATGCGATTCGAAGGCACAGATACGTCCATGGCGAACTCAAACTCGTTCGATTCCCAAACTATTCTCGCTGGTATCCGCCGCTGGGTGGAGATCGAGACGCCGACGGAAGTGCCTGATCAAGTCAACAGGCTGGTCTCCGTGGTTGCCGACCATTACCGCGATCTGCCCGTCACGCTCGAACGCGTCGCCGGCGTCGATGGCTGCGGCGATCATCTCGTGGTGCGTTCGACCTGGGGCCAGGACCGGCCCGGTATCCTGGTGCTCAGCCATCTCGATACCGTTCATCCCATGGGCTTCATCGAACGTCTGCCATTCAAGGTCGAAGGCGACAGCGCGTTCGGTCCCGGCATCTACGACATGAAGGGCGGCGCCTACATCGCCTATCACGCCTTTCGTGAGCTTTGCGCGGCGCCCGATCGTCCGCCGCTCGGCATCACCCACATGTTCACCTCCGACGAGGAGATCGGCAGCCCGACCTCGCGCGCGCTCATCGAGGCGGAAGGGCGCAAGGCCAAACACGTGCTGGTGACGGAACCGGCGCGCGACGGCGGCAAGATCGTCACCGGACGCAAGGGCGTCGGACGATTCAAGATCGACATCAAGGGCGTGCCCGCACATGCCGGCTCGCGGCCCGAAGACGGCCGCAGCGCCGTGCGCGAGCTCGCCAATGTCATCCAGACGCTGGAAGGGATGAACGATCTGAAGCGCGGCGTCACCATCAATGTCGGCGTGGTCCGCGGCGGCACGCGGCCCAACGTCACGCCGGAAGATGCCTATGCCGAGGTCGATCTGCGCGTGCCGAGCGTCAACGATGCGGAAGAGTTCGTCGGCAAGATCCTCGGACTGACATCGAAGACCGACGGCGTGACCGTCACCGTCACCGGTGAACTCAATCGTCCGCCGTATGAAAAGGGCAATGCGGGCGCGTCACTCTATGAGCACGCCAAGACCATCGCCGCAGAGATCGGCTTCGAGCTGATCGACACCCACACCGGCGGCGGCTCGGACGGCAATTTCACCGCGCCGCATACCGGCACGCTCGACGGGCTCGGCGTCGACGGCAAGGGCGCGCACACCCATTATGAGCAGCTCTACGTCTCCTCGCTCGAACCGCGCGCGCGGTTGCTTTACCGCCTGTACCAGACGCTGCGATGAGCGAACGCAAATCAGATCCCGATCGCGCGGACGGCGAGCGCGCCTTCTTCGGACGGCGCAAGGGCCACAAGCTCAGGCAGCACCAGGCCGAGCTGGTCGATCATCTGCTGCCGCATCTTTCGCTCGACATCACGACGGAGAGGCCGGCGAACGCCGCCGAGATCTTCGATCCGGCAGCCGAAGATTTGCGGCTCGAGATCGGCTTCGGCGGCGGCGAACATCTCGCCGCGGAAGCGCAGAACTTCACGACGACCGGCTTCATCGGCTGTGAGCCCTATGTCAACGGCATGGCAAAGATCCTCGCGCAGATCGAGGCCGCCAACATCGCCAACATCCGCCTGTTCGCCGGTGATGCCGCCGAACTGCTGGCGTGGCTGCCGGACGCATCGCTATCACGGATCGATCTGATCCATCCCGATCCCTGGCCGAAACGGCGGCACTGGAAGCGGCGCTTCGTTCAGGACCGGACGATCGTCGCCATGGCGCGCGTGCTTAGGAGCGGCGGCGAATTCCGTTTCGTCTGCGATATCGACGATTACTGCGCCTGGACGCTTTCGCATCTTGCGCGCGCACCGGACTTTCAGTGGCTGGCGGAACGCGCCGATGATTTTCGGCAGCCCTGGGCCGGCTACACCATGACGCGCTATGGACGAAAAGCCGCGCGCGAAGGGCGCAAGGCGGCTTACTTGCGGTTTCGCAGGCGCTAGATCGTTCGCCGGTTGCGCCAGAAATTCACGACGCGCTCGGCGGTCGCCGGCATCAGGCGGGTGAAATTCGTGCGCGCCTGCTCGAGATCGGCATCGGCCGGCATGCGATGCGGCCCATACCACATCAGGATCAGCGCGCGCACCGTGGGCCAGCCGAGATTGAGGACACGGCCGAGGATCAGGATCGGATCGTAGCGGTCGCCCGCGATCAGGCGATCGAGCATCGAAAGCCTGACGCCGGCCATCGCCGAGAGCGTGGCGACCGATTCCTCGTATTTGTGCGCCTTGGCAAAGCTGAGCAGCGCGCTTTCGCCGAGATGGCCGCCGCGATGCAGGCCAAGCACCGTACGTTGCGCGGCGGAGAAATCACGCCGCGGGCCGGGCGGCAGCGCGGCTTCCTCGATCGAAGCCATGGCGCGCTTGATCTCGACCTGGCGCGTCGGATTGACCACGCTGGAGAGGCGACGGCGAATGACATCGAGCGTGCCGTCCAGGAGTTCTTTGAGGCGCTCGCCGGAGAGATCCTCGCGCTGGCCGATCTTGAGCGTCAGCACGCCATCCTGGCTCGCGCGCTTGATCAGCTCCGAATAGCCGCCGGCTGAGAAGATCGCACCGGCATTGCCGGCGGCGCGACGCACCACATCGCGATCTCCGCGCTCGACCAGCACGTCGGTGATCACAGTCGACAGGGTCGGCCGTTCCGTCATCGCCAGCAGATGGCCCTGGCCCTTCAGCCGGGCGATCTCGACGAGCGCAGCTTCATCGAGCACGGGCGAATGGCGCAGCACCGGGCCCGCCACCAGGATTTCGTTTTCACGCGCCAGCTGGCCGACCAGATGAGGCGGTGCATTGTCCAGCCGCGAGAAGCGCTCGGCGAGATCGACGCGCGAGGCAAGCTCCGCATGCGGGACGAGATCGATCAGGAGATTGTCGAAGAGATCGACGAGCTCGGGACGGAGTCTTGAGGCGTCCTGAAAGAACAGCGCAGCGATGGCGCTCGCGATCTCGCCACGACGCCGGGGATCGCCGCGTTTGACGATATCGTCCAGTCCGGGAATGAGCGACGTGGCAACGGTCATGGAACGCAACTCGATTCTGGCACGCCGTGGGCGCGCCATAGGCTCAAGCCGCCCCACAACCGGGAAATTTAGGCCCGCTTCATGAAAGAAGCGTTGCTCCCGGGGGCCTGCCGGATCGCAAAAAGCCTGCACCCGCCTGCGATGGGCCTTGTCCGGGAGGGCGGAAAGGGCTATATCAGCGCCAATTCATCTTCTCATACGATCCGCGTAGTGAGAGTGGGCCCGAAAGGACCCGCTCTTTTTTATTACCTGAACGCGGCTTGGCGGAAGATGCGGCCCGACGGAGTGTCGGGAAAGTTCCGAAGCGGGCTTTGACGTTTTAACCAAGCCTTAACCATCGAGACTATCGAGCGCCTTGACCCCTGATATGACCGAACCGAACACTGGTTCCACCGATGCCGAGTTGCTGGCCGAGCCGAGGCTCGTGGTCGAGCCGGGCGCGGCGGCGCGGGTGGCTGCGGTCGCGACTCCGGTGCTCGAGGGCATGGGTTATCGCTTGGTGCGTATCCGCATTTCCGGCGAAGCCGGCTGCACCGTCCAGATCATGGCCGAGCGGCCGGACGGCTCGATGCAGCTCGAGGATTGCGAGGCGATCTCGCGGGCGCTGTCGCCCGTGCTCGACGTCGCCGACCCCATCGATCGCGCCTATCGGCTCGAGATCTCCTCGCCCGGGATCGACCGTCCGCTGGTGCGCCGCTCCGATTTCGAGCGCTATTCCGGCCATCTGGTGAAGATCGACATGGCGGTTGCCCATGAGGGGCGCAAGCGGTTCCGTGGCACCCTCGGTGCCGTCGAGGGCGACCGCGTGCATCTGCATCGCGACGACGCCAAGGCAAACGACGATGCCGACGTGCTCCTGACGATGGAAGATATCGGCGAGGCGCGGCTGGTGCTGACCGATGAGCTGATCGCGGAATCCATGCGCCGCGGCAAGGCCGAGGAGCGCAAGATGCGCCGCGATCTCGGCCTCGAGCCGCCGCAGGCACCGCACGCGGAGATCAGTGCGAAGATCACCAAGAATACTAAGCCGAAAAAGAAGCCGGCCCCGACCAATACGAAGAAACATCGCCTTGCCGCCGAACGCGCGCGGCGCGGCGAGATCGAGCCTGACGAAGGAGACTAGCCATGGCAGTCAGCGCCAATCGACTTGAATTGCTTCAGATCGCCGACGCCGTCGCCCGCGAGAAATCGATCGACCGCGGCATCGTCATCGCGGCGATGGAAGATGCCATCGCCAAGGCGGCGCGGGCTCGTTACGGCAGCGAGACTGACGTTCACGCCGAGATCGACCCGAAGAAGGGCGAGCTGCGGCTGTCGCGCCACATGCTGGTGGTCGAGAAGGTCGAGAACCACTCCAACCAGATTTCGCTGGTCGATGCGCAGCGCGCCAATCCCGGCGCCCAGGTCGGCGACACCATCGCCGACACCCTGCCGCCGCTGGAATACGGCCGCATCGCCGCGCAGTCGGCCAAGCAGGTGATCGTGCAGAAGGTGCGCGAGGCCGAGCGTGACCGGCAGTATCAGGAATTCAAGGACCGCATCGGCGACATCGTCAACGGCGTCGTCAAGCGCGTCGAATATGGCAGCGTCATCGTCGATCTCGGCCGCGGTGAAGCCATCATCCGCCGCGACGAGATGCTGCCGCGCGAAGTGTTCCGCAACGGCGACCGCGTCCGCGCCTACATCTTCGATGTCCGCCGCGAGACCCGCGGTCCGCAGATCTTCCTGTCCCGCACCCATCCGCAGTTCATGGCGAAACTGTTCGCGCAGGAAGTACCGGAAATCTACGACGGCATCGTCGAGATCAAGGCTGTCGCCCGCGATCCGGGCTCGCGCGCGAAAATCGGCGTGATTTCCCGCGATTCTTCGGTCGATCCGGTCGGCGCCTGCGTCGGTATGCGCGGCTCGCGCGTGCAGGCCGTGGTGAACGAATTGCAGGGCGAGAAGATCGACATCATTCCCTGGTCGCCCGACATCGCGACCTTCGTGGTCAACGCGCTGGCGCCGGCTGAAGTCTCCAAGGTCGTCATCGACGAAGACCGCGAGCGCATCGAGGTCGTGGTGCCCGACACCAACAACCAGCTTTCGCTGGCGATCGGCCGCCGCGGCCAGAACGTCCGCCTCGCCTCGCAGCTCACCGGCTGGGACATCGACATCCTGACCGAGCAGGAGGAATCGGAGCGCCGCCAGGCCGACTTCGAGAACTCCACCCGCGTCTTCATGGAATCGCTCAATGTCGACGAAGTGGTCGGCCAGCTGCTCGCGTCCGAAGGCTTCACTTCGGTCGAGGAACTCGCGATGGTGGATCTCAAGGAACTCGCCGGGATCGAGGGTTTCGACGAAGAGACCGCGCAGGAGCTCCAGAACCGCGCCCGCGAATATCTCGATCAGCAGGAAGCCGAGATCGAGGCCCGCCGGAAGGAACTCGGCGTCGAGGACGCCGTGAAGGACGTGCCCGGCGTCACCTCGAAGATGCTGGTGAAGTTCGGCGAGAACGACATCAAGTCGGTCGAGGACCTCGCTGGCTGCGCCACCGACGATCTGGTCGGCTGGACCGAGCGCAAGGAAGGCGGCGAGCAGACCAAATTCGCCGGCGCGCTCGACGGTCTCGGCGTCTCCCGCGACGATGCCGAAGCCATGATCATGCAGGCCCGCGTCAAGGCCGGCTGGATCACCGAGGCTGACCTCGCCAAGCCGGCTGAAGAGGCTGACGCGACCGAAGATCAGCCGGCTTAAGGGCAAAGGAGAATGTCGCCCGGATGCATGCCAGCACTGACAACGAACTCGACCATGGACCGCGGACCGAAAGGTCCGCGACCATGCGCATGTGCGCTGTCAGCCGCGAGGTCCGGCCGATCGACGAGCTGATCCGCTTCGTCGTATCGCCGCAAGGCGACATAGTTCCCGATCTCAAGCGCAAATTGCCCGGACGGGGCATGTGGGTCACGGCATCGCGACAGGTGGTTGCGGAAGCCGTCCGTCGTCACCAATTTACCAAGGCCTTCAAGCGCGATCTGCGCATTCCCCTGACGCTACCCGACGACATCGATGCGCTCCTGGTTCGGAGCGTGACCGAAGCCCTTGGGATTGCCGCCAAGGCGGGCCAGATCGTTGCCGGCTTCGGCAAGGTCGAAAGCGCCCTGCGGGAAGGCACGGTCGAGGTCCTGATCCACGCCAGCGACGGGGCCGCGGACGGAATCCGCAAATTGGACATGCTGGCGCGTCAAAATGCCGGAAATCGCGGTGCCGAGCCGCAGATTCCGGTCATCACGGCCTTGAAATCGATAGAATTGGATTTGGCACTTACCCGGTCAAATGTGATACATGCTGCCCTGCTCGCGGGCCCGGCGAGCAAGTCATTCCTGTCACGTAGCCAGATGCTGGTCCGATACCGGATGGCGGACGCTGACAAGATTGCCGAAAAGCCCGGCCAGGATTTCTGAAGATAACGACGACCCGATAAGACGGTGCGGCAACGCACAACACTGATAAATCAGGATTAGGACTGCTGAATGGTTGATACCAAGACCCCTGACGACAAGAAGCTGAGCGTTCCGAGCAAGACGCTATCGCTCAAGCCGCGCGTCGAAACGGGCACTGTGCGCCAGAGCTTCAGCCATGGCCGCAGCAAGCAGGTCGTGGTCGAGAAGCGCGGCAAGCGCCGTATCGACGGCAGCCCTGAGCCGCAGGCCCCCGTGGTTGTTGCGAAGCCGGCGCCGGCTGCACCTGCGCCCGCCCCATCACGCCCTGCGCCGCAACGCAACGCCGGCTCCGGCGTGGTGCTGCGTACGCTGACCGAGGATGAACGTTCCGCTCGCGCCAGCGCGCTCGCTGACGCCAAGGTGCGCGAAGTCGAGGAGCGCCGCCAGGCCGAGGAAGAGGCCCAGCGCCGCACGGTTCGCGAGGCCGCCGAACGCGCTGAGCGCGAAGCCGCCGAATCCCGCCGCAAGGCCGAGGAAGAGCGTCACCGTCACGAGGACGAGGCCAAGCGCAAGGCCGAAACCGAAGCCAAGAAGCGTTTTGGCGAAGGTGAGCAGCCGGCTGCCGCGCGTCCCGCAGCGGCCGCCCCGGCAACCAGCGCTCCGCGCCCCGCGCCGACCGCGACGACGCGCCCCGGAGCGACGACGACAGCCCGTCCGGCGACCACCACAACGACGCGGCCGGGTGGCCCTGTGGGTCGTGCTCCCGCAGTCGCGGCCGGACCGGACGAGGACGATGGTCCGCGCCAGATCCGTCGTGGCCCCGGCGGCGCCGCGCGTCCTGTGGTCGCGCCCAAACCCACCCATAAGCCCGGCCCGCAGAAAGAGCGTGGCCGCCTGACCGTCGTCACCGCGCTCAATGCCGACGAGGTGCGCGAGCGCTCGATCGCCTCGTTCCGCCGCCGCACCCAGCGTCTGAAGGGCCACGCCTCGAACGAGCCGAAGGAAAAGCTCATCCGCGAGGTGGTCATTCCGGAAGCGATCACCATCCAGGAGCTCGCCAACCGCATGGCCGAGCGCGCGGTCGATGTCATCCGCATGCTGATGAAGCAGGGCGCGATGCACAAGATCACCGACGTGATCGACGCCGACACCGCGCAGCTCATCGCAGAAGAACTCGGCCACACCGTGAAGCGCGTGGCGGCGTCCGACGTCGAAGAAGGCCTGTTCGACGCGACCGACGATTCCACCGACACCGAGACGCGTTCGCCCGTCGTGACCGTGATGGGCCACGTCGACCACGGCAAGACGTCGCTGCTCGACGCGCTCCGCCATGCCAACGTGGTGTCCGGCGAAGCCGGTGGCATCACCCAGCACATCGGCGCCTATCAGGTGCTGTCGCCCGAGAGCGGCAAGAAGATCACCTTCATCGACACGCCCGGCCACGCCGCGTTCACCGCGATGCGCGCCCGCGGCGCCAAGGTCACCGACATCGTCGTGCTGGTGGTCGCGGCCGATGACGGCGTCATGCCGCAGACCGTCGAAGCCATCAACCACGCCAAGGCGGCGCGGGTGCCGATCATCGTTGCCATCAACAAGATCGACAAGCCCGATGCCAGGCCCGAGCGCGTCCGCACCGAGCTGCTCCAGCACGAAGTGCAGGTGGAATCCTTCGGCGGCGACGTCGTCGACGTCGAAGTGTCCGCCAAGAACAAGACCAATCTCGACAAGCTGCTCGAGATGATCGCGCTTCAGGCCGATATCCTCGACCTGAAGACCAATTCGGAGCGCCCGGCCGAAGGCACCGTGATCGAAGCCAAGCTCGATCGCGGCCGTGGTCCGGTCGCGACCGTGCTGGTCCAGCGCGGCACGCTCCGTGTCGGCGACATCATCGTCGCCGGCGCAGAAATGGGCCGTGTCCGCGCGCTGATCTCCGATCAGGGCGAGACGGTTCAGGAAGCTGGTCCCTCGGTCCCGGTCGAAGTGCTCGGCTTCAACGGCCCGCCGGAAGCCGGCGATCGTCTCGCGGTGGTCGAGAACGAAGCCCGCGCCCGCCAGGTCACGAGCTACCGCGCGCACCAGAAGCGCGAGAACGCGGCTGCCTCGATCTCCGGCATGCGCGGCTCGCTCGAGCAGATGATGTCGCAGTTGAAGACGGCGGGCCGCAAGGAATTCCCGCTGATCATCAAGGCCGACGTGCAGGGCTCGCTGGAAGCGATCCTCGGCTCGCTGGAGAAGCTCGGCACCGACGAAGTCGCCGCCCGCATCCTGCATGCAGGCGTCGGCGGCATCTCGGAATCCGACGTGACGCTCGCGGAAGGCTTCAACGCCGCGATCATCGGCTTCTCGGTTCGTGCGAACAAGGAGGCTGCCGCCGCCGCCAAGCGCAACGGCATCGAGATCCGCTACTACAACATCATCTACGACCTCGTGGACGACGTGAAGAAGGCGATGAGCGGTCTGCTCGCGCCGACCTTGCGCGAAACCATGCTGGGCAATGCCTCGATCCTGGAGATCTTCAACATCTCCAAGGTCGGCAAGGTTGCCGGCTGCCGCGTCACCGACGGCACCGTGGAACGCGGCGCCAATGTGCGCCTGATCCGCGACAACGTCGTCGTGCACGAAGGCAAGCTGTCGACGCTGAAGCGCTTCAAGGACGAAGTGAAGGAAGTCCAGTCCGGTCAGGAATGCGGCATGGCCTTCGAGAACTATCACGACATGCGTGCCGGTGACGTGATCGAGTGTTATCGCGTGGAGACGATCCAGCGCTCCCTGTAAGTCCAAATCTTACCGAAGCGCCCGGATCTTTTTGAGCTGAAATTGCGGGAGTGCGATGGCCGGATTTTTTCCGGCCATCGCACCGCATTCGTTTCAACAGGATAAATGACAATGCTCGTGTCCCAAACGCGGGCACGACAAGGTGATTTTCGACTATGCCGCGCCATCATCAGAAAAAAAGTTCCGCGCCCGGCGGCTCGCAGCGTCAACTGCGCGTCGGCGAGCAGGTTCGCCACGCGATAGCCGAGATTCTGGCGCAAGGCAGCGTGCATGATGCGGACCTCGAAGGCCACATCATCACCGTGCCGGAGGTGCGGATGTCGCCTGACCTGAAGCTCGCGACAATCTACGTGATGCCGCTTGGTGGCCGCGACACCGAGCTCGTCATCACTGCGCTCGATCGCAACAAGAAATTCCTGCGCGGCGAAGTCGCGCGGCGCGTTAACCTGAAATTTGCACCTGACCTTCGCTTCCGCGTCGACGAGCGATTCGACGAAGCGGAACGGATCGAGAAGCTTTTGCGAACACCTGCGGTGCAGAAGGACCTGGAACAGGATCCGGACTCGGATCGGGAAGAAGAGCAATGATGATGGACCCGGCTCACGGCACGATCGGCAGCGAAGAAGCCGATACGCGCGACCTGCAGAAAAATAATTTTGCGGATGTCGGCGGCGATGCTCAGCCGCATCAGGAGGCGCGTCGCGTCAACAACGATCCGCGCGCCAATAAGCAGAAGGGCAATCAGCCGCGCCGCGACCGGCGCGACGTGCACGGCTGGGTCGTGCTCGACAAGCCGATCGGGATGACCTCGACGCAGGCCGTTGCCGTGCTCAAGCGTCTGTTCAATGCCAAGCGCGCGGGTCACGCCGGCACGCTCGACCCGCTCGCCTCGGGCGGTCTTCCGATTGCGCTCGGCGAAGCCACCAAGACGGTTCCCTTTGTCATGGACGGCCGCAAGCGCTACCGCTTCACCGTGTGCTGGGGCCAGGAGCGCGACACCGACGACATCGAAGGCCAGGTCACCGCGACCTCGGACCAGCGCCCGACCCGCGAGGCCATCGAAGCCCTGCTGCCCCGCTTCACCGGGGTGATCGAGCAGGTTCCGCCGCGTTATTCGGCGATCAAGGTCCAGGGCGAGCGGGCCTATGACCTCGCCCGTGACGGCGAGATCGTGGAACTGGCGCCTCGGCCGGTCGAAATTCACCATTTAACCCTTGTCGATCAACCGGATAACGACCGGGCCGTGTTCGAAGCCGAGTGCGGCAAGGGCACCTATGTCCGGGCGCTCGCCCGCGATATGGGCCGGATTCTCGGCACTTTCGGCCATATCTGCGCGCTGCGGCGGACCCTGGTCGGCCCGTTTGGCGAAAACGACATGATTCCGCTGGATCAGCTGGAGGCTTTGTGCGATAGAGCCGCGTCCGGCGAGGGAAGCCTCGCCGACGCGCTGATGCCCGTTGAGACCGCGCTGGACGACATCCCGGCACTGGCCGTCACTCGGGCTGATGCGGCAAGGCTCCATCGGGGCCAGGCCGTTTTGTTGCGCGGACGGGATGCGCCCACAAGTAGCGGCACAGTCTATGTCACGGTAGCAGGCCGTCTTTTGGCGCTTGCTGAAGTCGGCAATGGCGAAATCATCCCCAAGCGTGTGTTCAACCTGACCGGCTTGACTGCCTCAACCGGTCGCAACGAGAGAAATTGACGATGTCGATTGCCGCAGAACGCAAAGCGGAAGTCATCAAGACGAATGCCACCAAGGCCGGCGACACCGGCTCGCCGGAGGTTCAGGTCGCGATCCTGTCGGAACGCATCAACAACCTGACCAACCATTTCAAGACCCACGTGAAGGACAACCATTCGCGTCGTGGCCTCTTGAAGCTGGTCTCGACTCGCCGTTCGCTCCTCGACTACCTCAAGAAGCGGGACGAGGCGCGTTACAAGGCGCTGCTCGAGAAGCACAACATTCGTCGTTAAGAGTTCTTGCGCGCGCCACCGGCGCGCGTTTTTGCGCGTGATTTCGAGCGAAAGCGCTTATTTTAAGGTTTTTGATCGAGCCTCACGCGTACGTCCGGTGCGGGCCAAGGCTGCTTCGCATCCGGGGGCACGATGAGCGAAGACCGCGGTTCGGTGTTCGCGCGCGTGCCGACTGACAGTCCAGCAGCAATCCGGCGGCTGGGCGCAACGGGCAAGGTGCCCGTATGACCCGAAAGGATGGACGCCATCCGACATCCAAAAACCATGGCAGGATCGCAGGACGCTGATCGCCCGCTCCGATCAGCGTCCTGCAATCTTGACATGGTTTTTGTTTTTCGAGCCGTCCCTTCTTTCGAGAAACCATGAAAGAAGACCTCTATGTTCAATAAGCATTCAGTCGAGATCGACTGGGGCGGACGCCCTCTCAAGCTCGAAACCGGCAAGATCGCACGCCAGGCCGACGGCGCCGTCCTCGCCACCTATGGCGAGACCGTGGTGCTCGCCACCGTCGTCGCGGCGAAGGCGCCGCGTGAAGGCGTCGACTTCCTCCCGCTGACCGTCGACTACCAGGAAAAGACCTACGCAGCTGGCCGCATTCCCGGCGGCTATTTCAAGCGCGAGGGCCGTCCGACCGAGAAGGAGACGCTGGTCTCCCGCCTGATCGACCGTCCGATCCGTCCGCTGTTCGTCGACGGCTGGCGCAACGAGACCCAGGTGATCGCCACCGTGCTGTCGCACGACATGGAGAACGATCCCGATATCGTCGCGCTGGTAGCCTCCTCGGCCGCGCTGACCCTGTCCGGCGCGCCCTTCAAGGGCCCGATCGGCGCTGCCCGCGTCGGCTTCGCCAATGACGAGTTCATCCTCAACCCGACGCTCGACGAGATGGTCGACACCCAGCTCGACCTGGTCGTCGCCGGCACCGCCGACGCCGTGCTGATGGTGGAATCGGAAGCCAAGGAGCTGAACGAAGACATCATGCTCGGCGCCGTGATGTTCGGTCACCGCCACTTCCAGCCGGTCATCAACGCGATCATCGAGCTCGCCGAGAAGGCCGCCAAGGAGCCGCGCGAAGTCACCGTCATCGACAATGCCGCGCTCGAGAAGGAAATGCTCGGCCTCGTCGAGCAGGAGCTGCGCGCCGCCTACGCCATTCCGGTCAAGCAGGATCGCTACGCGGCGGTCGGCAAGGTCAAGGAAAAGGTGATCGCTCACTACTTCCCTGAAGGGCAGGAGCCGAAATACGACAAGCTGCGCATCGGCGCCGTGTTCAAGGAGCTCGAGGCGAAGATCGTTCGCTGGAACATCCTCGACACCGGCAAGCGCATCGACGGCCGTGACAGCAAGACCGTGCGCAACATCGTCGCCGAAGTCGGCGTGCTGCCCCGAGCCCACGGCTCGGCGCTGTTCACCCGCGGCGAGACCCAGGGCCTGGTCGTGACCACGCTCGGCACCGGCGAGGACGAGCAGTATATCGACGCGCTGTCGGGAACGTACAAAGAGACGTTCCTGCTGCACTACAACTTCCCTCCCTACTCGGTCGGTGAGACCGGCCGCCTCGGCGGCACCAAGCGCCGCGAGATCGGCCACGGCAAGCTCGCCTGGCGCGCGATCCACCCGGTGCTGCCGCCACATCACGAGTTCCCGTACACGATCCGCGTGGTCTCCGAGATCACCGAGTCCAACGGCTCCTCGTCGATGGCTTCGGTCTGCGGCGCATCGCTCGCACTGATGGACGCCGGCGTGCCGTTGAAGCGGCCGACCGCGGGCATCGCGATGGGCCTGATCCTCGAAGACAAGCGCTTCGCGGTTCTCTCGGACATTCTCGGTGACGAGGACCATCTCGGCGACATGGACTTCAAGGTCGCCGGCACGGAAGCGGGTATCACCTCGCTCCAGATGGACATCAAGATCGAGGGCATCACCGAGGAGATCATGAAGGTCGCTCTCGGCCAGGCCAAGGAAGGTCGCATCCACATCCTCGGCGAGATGGCGAAGGCGCTCACCAACGCCCGCGCCGAGCTCGGCGAATACGCGCCGCGCATCGAGACCTTCAAGATCGCCACCGACAAGATCCGTGAAGTGATCGGCACCGGCGGCAAGGTGATCCGCGAGATCGTCGAGAAGACCGGCGCCAAGGTCAACATCGAGGACGACGGCACCGTGAAGGTCGCCTCCTCCGACGGCGAGGCGATGAAGGCCGCGATCAAGTGGATCAAGTCGATCGCATCCGATCCGGAAGTCGGCCAGATCTATGACGGCACTGTCGTCAAGGTGATGGAGTTCGGCGCCTTCGTGAACTTCTTCGGCTCCAAGGACGGTCTCGTCCACATCAGCCAGCTCGCCTCGGCGCGCGTGCAGAAGACCTCCGACGTCGTCAAGGAAGGCGACAAGGTCAAGGTCAAGCTGCTCGGCTTCGACGATCGCGGCAAGACCCGCCTGTCGATGAAGGTCGTCGACCAGACCACCGGCGAAGACCTCGAAGGCAAGGGCGGCGACGGCGAGAAGGCCCCGCGCGAAGCGGCTGGCGAGTAATCGCTCCGCGACCCCAGAAACACCAAGGGCGGCCTCGCGGCCGCCCTTTTTTGTTTGTGCTTGACGTATCGCGTCTCCGCAGTCCGTAGCCCGCATGAGGCGAAGCAGAATGCGGGACCAGTGTCCCGGATTGCGCTGCGCTCCATCCGGGCTACGAGAAGTCACCTCTCCCGCAAGCGGGAGAGGTGAAGCAACTCACGCCGCGAGATCGAACCGGTCGAGGTTCATCACCTTGGTCCAGGCCTTGGCAAAATCCTGCACGAACTGCTGCTTCGCGTCCGACGAGGCATAGACCTCGGCGAAGGCACGGAGCTGCGAGTGCGAGCCGAAGATCAGATCGGCGCGCGTGCCGGTCCACTTCACCGCATTGGTCTTGCGGTCGCGGGCCTCGTAGGAGCCGTCAGCAGCCGGCGTCCACTGCGTGCTCATGTCGAGCAGGTTGACGAAGTAGTCGTTGGAGAGCGTGCCCACCTTCGCGGTGAAGACGCCGTTCTTCGAACCATTTGCATTCGCACCGAGCACGCGCAGGCCGCCGACGAGCACCGTTAGTTCGGGGCCCGAGAGCTTCAGAAGCTGCGCTCGATCGATAAGGGCCTCTTCCTGGTGCAGGAACTGTTGGCGCTTGCCGACGTAGTTGCGGAAGCCGTCTGCCCGCGGCTCCAGCGGCGCAAACGAAGCTGCATCGGTCTGCTCTTGCGAAGCATCCATGCGGCCCGGGGTGAACGCGACCTTGACGTCGACGCCGGCATCCTTGGCGGCCTTCTCGACCGCGGCAGAACCGCCGAGCACGATCAGGTCGGCGATCGAGACCTTCTTGGCGCCTGCCGAGGCGTTGAAGTCCTTCTGGATCGCTTCGAGCTTGCCGAGCACCTTGGAGAGCTGGGCCGGCTGGTTCACCTCCCAGTCCTTCTGCGGGGCAAGACGGATGCGCGCACCGTTGGCGCCGCCGCGCTTGTCCGAACCACGGAACGTCGAGGCCGACGCCCAGGCGGTCGAGACCAGCTCGGAAACCGAGAGGCCCGAAGCCAGGATCTTGGTCTTCAGCGCAGCGATGTCCTGATCACTGACCAGCTCGTGGTTCACCTTCGGAATCGGATCCTGCCAGATCAGCGTCTCCTTCGGCACCAGCGGGCCGAGATAGCGCTGGATCGGGCCCATGTCGCGGTGGGTGAGCTTGAACCAGGCGCGGGCGAACGCGTCCGCAAACTGATCGGGATGCTCGAGGAAGTGCCGCGAGATCTTCTCATACGCCGGATCCATGCGCAGCGAGAGGTCGGTCGTCAGCATCGTCGGCCGATGCTTCTTCGACTTGTCGAACGGGTCCGGAATGATGGCGTCGGCACCCTTGGCGGTCCACTGGTTCGCACCGCCCGGGCTCTTCGTCAGCTCCCATTCGTAGTTGAACAGATTCTCGAAGAAATTGTTGCTCCACTTCGTCGGCGTTGCGGTCCAGGTCACCTCGATACCGCTGGTGATGGCATCACCCGCCAGGCCCGACGCGTACTTGCTCTTCCAGCCGAGGCCCTGATCTTCCAGCGCGCCCGCTTCCGGCTCCGGACCGACCAGCGACGGATCGCCCGCGCCATGGGTCTTGCCGAAAGAGTGCCCGCCCGCGATCAGCGCGACGGTCTCTTCGTCGTTCATCGCCATCCGGAAGAAGGTCTCACGGATGTCCTTGGCCGCGGCGACCGGATCAGGCTTGCCGTTCGGGCCTTCCGGATTGACGTAGATGAGGCCCATCTGCACCGCGCCGAGCGGCTCGGCGAGCTGGCGTTCGCCGCTGTAGCGCTCATCGCCCAGCCAGGTGCCTTCGGGACCCCAATAGAGCTCTTCCGGCTCCCAGACGTCGGCGCGACCACCTGCGAAACCAAACGTCTTGAAGCCCATCGACTCCAGCGCGACGTTGCCCGCGAGCACCATCAGATCGGCCCAGGAAATCTTGCGGCCGTATTTCTGCTTGATCGGCCAGAGCAGCCGGCGCGCCTTGTCGAGGTTGGCGTTATCGGGCCAGCTGTTGAGCGGAGCGAAACGCTGCTGACCGGCACCGGCGCCGCCGCGACCGTCCGTGATGCGATAGGTGCCCGCGCTGTGCCAGGCCATGCGGATCATGAGGCCGCCATAGTGACCGAAATCGGCGGGCCACCATTCCTGCGAATCCGTCATCAAGGCAGTCAAGTCCTTGATGACCGCGTTCAGATCGAGCGTCTTGAATTCCTTGGCGTAGTCGAATTCCTTGCCCATTGGATCGGAGAGGCCGGAATTCTTGTGCAGCATCTCGATGCTGAGCTGAGTTGGCCACCAGTCGCGGTTCGCTGGCACGCGTTTTCCGCCCGAAAACGGGCACTTCGAAGTGTCGTCCATGATTACCTCCTCTGGTGGCGTCCGACGGCGCCTTTGACCAGGTAGAACCACTCTAGGCGCCGCATCCGATCAGGGGAAGTTGACTTTAGTGATCGCTGCGATAGGATTTTCTGATGATCAACGTGACGCTGCGCCAGCTGCGATATTTCGACGCGCTGGCGCGTCATGGTCATTTCGGCCGCGCCGCCGAGTCCTGTTCCATCTCGCAGCCGGCGCTGTCGATGCAGATCAAGGAACTGGAGGAGGCGCTCGGCGGACTGCTGCTGGAGCGCAGCGCGCGCCAGGTCGCGCTGACCCGGTTCGGCGAGGAACTCGCACAGCGCGTCCGCGACATCCTGCGCTCGGTCGATGAGCTCGGCGATTTCGCCCGCGCCTCGCAAGACCGTTTTGCGGGCCGCCTGCGCATCGGCATGATCCCGACGATCGCGCCTTATCTGTTGCCCAAGATCACCAAGAATCTCACGCGCATGCATCCGGAGCTCGACATCCGCGTGCGCGAGACGATGACGCCGCGGCTGATCCAGGAACTGGTCGAGGGCCGGCTCGACACCGCCATCGTCGCACTGCCGGTCTCTGAACCCTCGCTCACCGAGGTCGCCCTGTTCGAGGAGAAATTCCTGCTGGTGCGGCCAGGTACGGATGCGGGCACGCCGGTGCCGTCGCGCGAGATGATGCGGGAGATGCGGCTGTTGCTGCTCGAAGAGGGCCATTGTTTCCGCGACCAGGCGCTGTCGTTCTGCAACATGCAGTCGGCGCCGCCGCGCGAGATGCTGGATGCCAATTCGCTGTCGACATTGGTCCAGATGGTCAGCGCCGGCATCGGCGTCACCCTGATCCCGGAAATGGCGGTGTCGGTGGAGACGCGATCGGCCTCGGTCTCGCTGTCGCGATTCCTCGACCCCGAGCCCTCGCGCACCATCGGCATGGTCTGGCGCAAGACCAGCCCGTTGGCGCGGCAGCTGCTCCAGATCTCCGAGGTGGTGTGCCTGTCGGCCGGCAAGGCGCGCCCGCGGCAGGCCCCGCGTAGCCAACGGGCTTGAGCACCAATGCCTGATCCGATCATCCGCCTCGCGCGCACTGAGGAATATGACGAGATTGCCCGCGTCTGGATGGAGAGCTGGGTCTCGACCGGGCTCGCCGAAGCCAGCGAATTCCTGCTGGCAAACCTGCGCGCGCGCATCCGGCGCGAGATCGAGAACGGTTGGACCCTGTTCGTCGCCGACGACGACGGCACCATCGCCGCGATGCTCGCGCTGCATCTGCCAAAGCTCTACCTCGACATGCTGTTCGTCGGGCCCGCCTATCAAGGGCAATCGCTCGGGCGGAAGCTGCTCGCCTTCACGCGCACGCAAATGCCGGATGAAATGTACCTGCGCTGCGTTCGCGAGAACGAAAAGGCCTGGCGCTGGTACGAGCGCGAGGGCTTTGTGTTCGAGGGGGAAGAGATCGAACCATCGAACGGGTTCATGATGAAGTACTACCGGTGGAAGCGGCTCACCGGGTAGGCACCGACCTCTGGACGCAGCTTGCGGTTGTCACGATCCCACCCTAGTCTGGCGCGACCGATGACCTCCTGCCGCTGATCTCCCGGAATCCATGGCTCGAATTGCTGTTTCGCTGATCGCGCTGCTGTCCCTTTTGAGCTCGGCAGTCGCGCAAACCCCTCCCGCAACCACCGCGCCTCCCGCACCGGCAAAACCGGCTGCCAAGAAGGCGGCGCCGAAAGCCAAGCCAGTTGCGAAGCAACCGGTCGCGGCGGAGAACGGCCCGTGCCGGCTTGGCGTGATCTCGGTGATCGGAGACCACTACTCCGTACAGAAATTTGGCCTCACGATCTTCGAGAATGAGGCAAGCGAGGTCCCAATCGACTGGGGCCTCGATGATCTCGTCTTTGCGCGGGTGCGCGCGGCAACGAACAACGATCCCGCATTGCGCAGGATCGCCTATCCCAAGGGCGTCTTCGAGCCCTTCTATAATCCGAAGACGATCCTGATCCGCGATCCCGGAGAACGCCTCCCCGTGATCGTGCGGAGCTTCACCGCGAACGCGAATTGCGAACGCTATCTTGTCGCGACGACTTTCAAGGCGGAGCTGCCGAACACGCACATGACGCTGAACGGGATCGGCACCTACAATCAGGGCCTCGGCGGCATCCTCCGGCACTCTCATCTTTTCGCCAATGTTGCGATCACGCTGATCGATGGGCGAAGCTACGAGGAGATCAAGCGCCCCTTTGTGAATTTCGGCGCCAACTTCGCCGCAAGCATGCGACTGACCGAAGACCCGCTCACCAAGCTCGACAACTCGCTATTCCCTGACCCACCCGCGGCAGCTTCGGCCAATGCGGCGCTGCGTGAGAGGACGCGGGCACTTGTCGCGGACAGGCTCGATCGGGGCCTGCCCGGTTATCTCAAGGAAGACTGAGCCGCAGCATTGATTCCGGCCGAGATTGAGTGGCGCAATCATCGTCGCGCCGATTCGCCGCTATTGTCGCAGCGACGAAACAGATTGACCAAGATGTCGCCGAACCCCGGACCATCTGCACCTAGGCGTAGTGCATTGCGGATTCGATACAGGCGCGCCATGAATCTGCCTCTGCTCGCTTCGTGCCAATGAAAGGTCAATGCCATGATCAAGCTCTACTGGTCGCCTCGCTCGCGTTCGTTCTCGGCGCTCTGGCTGATGGAAGAGAGCGGACTTCCTTATGAGCGCGTGCTGACCGATATTTCCACGGGTGCGCAGAAGGCACCGGACTATTTGAAGGTCAATCCGATGGGCAAGGTGCCGGCGCTCAGCGATGGCGATGCCGCGCTCGGCGAGGCCGCTGCGATCTGCGCTTATATCGCCGACCGCTATCCCGAAACGAAGCTCGCGCCAGAAGTGACCGATCCGCGCCGCGCGCGCTATCTGCAATGGCTGTTCTTTTCGCCGAGCTGCATTGAGCCTGCGATCATCCAGATCTTCACCAAGATCGAAGTGCCGACCTCGACCGCGGCCTGGGGCAGCGCGACGCAGGTGTTCGACGTGCTGGAAGCGGCGCTCGAAAAGGGGCCGTGGATTCTCGGCGAGGAGTTTTCCGCGGCCGACATCACGATCGGCTCGGGCCTGAATTTCGCGGTGCGCCTGTTCAAGATGGTGCCGACACGCCCGGCCTTCGATGCCTATATCGCGCGCTGCATGGCGCGGCCGGCATTCCAGCGCGCGGAGAAGATCGCGGCGGGCTAATCCGGCGTTCTCAAATCGTCCGGCCTCGGCATCAGGACGATGTTGTAGCCGGAATCGACATAGTGGATTTCGCCGGTCACGCCGCCGGAGAGATCCGACAGCAGATACAGCGCCGAGCCACCGAGCTCGTCGAGCGTGACGCCGCGGCGGAGCGGCGAGTGCTTTTGCATGAAGGCAAACATCGCGCGCGCCTCGCCGATGCCGGAGCCGGCGAGCGTGCGGATAGGACCAGCGGAGATCGCGTTGACGCGGATGCCGCGCGGTCCGAAATCGGAGGCGAGATAGCGCACCGAGGCTTCGAGTGCCGCCTTGGCCACGCCCATCACGTTGTAGTTCGGCATCGATCGCTCTGAGGCGCCAAAGGTCAGCGTGATCATGCTGCCGCCCTCCGTCATCAGCTCGGCAGCGCGCTTTGCCACCTCCGTGAAGGAGAAGCAGGAGATCACCATGGTGCGCGAAAAGTTTTCGCGGCTGGTGTCGGCATAGCGGCCCTTCAGCTCGTTCTTGTCGGCAAAGCCGATCGCGTGGATGACGAAGTCGAGCTTGCCCCACTTTTCGCGCAAGACGTCGAACGTGGCGTCAACGCTGGCGATGTCCTCGACATCACAAGGCAGCACCAGATCAACCCCAAGCGATTCCGCCAGCGGCTTGACGCGCTTGCCCAAAGCCTCGCCCTGGAAGGTAAAGGCGAGCTCAGCGCCGTGGGCATGCAGCGTCTTCGCCATGCCCCAGGCGATCGAATGATCATTGGCGATGCCCATGATCAGACCGCGCTTGCCTTGCATCAAACCTTCCATCGCGAAACTACTCTCCGCTCTTCGTCATGCCCGGGCTTCCACGCCCTTTGCAGCCAGAACCTAAGACGTGGATGGCCGGGACAAGCCCGGCCATGACGAAATAATTATCGGTCGACGACAGTGACGTCACACATCCAGCCGGCTGAACACCAGCGTGGCGTTGGTGCCGCCGAAGCCGAAGGAGTTCGACAGCACGGTGCCGATCTTGACGTTGTCGATGCGCTTGCGCACGATCGGCATGTCGGCGAACACGGGATCGAGCTCCTGGATGTGCGCGCTTTCGCAGATGAAACCGTTGTTCATCATCAGCAACGAATAGATCGCCTCCTGCACGCCCGTCGCGCCCAGCGAGTGGCCGGTCAGCGCCTTGGTCGCCGAGATCGGCGGACACTTTTCGCCGGCGCCGAACACGCGGCGGAGCGCGTCGATTTCCGGCGGATCGCCTGCCGGCGTCGAGGTGGCGTGCGGGTTGATGTAGTCGACCTTGGTCTTCACCGTCGACATCGCCATGCGCATGCAGCGCTCGGCGCCCTCACCTGACGGCGCGACCATGTCGTAGCCGTCCGAGGTCGCGCCATAGCCGACGATCTCGCCGTAGATGCGCGCGCCGCGCGCCTTGGCATGCTCGAGCTCTTCCAGCACCAGCACACCGGCGCCGCCGGCGATGACAAAACCGTCGCGGTTGACGTCATATGGACGCGAAGCGGTGGCGGGCGTGTCGTTGTATTTCGAGGACATCGCGCCCATGGCGTCGAACAGCACCGACAGCGACCAGTCGAGCTCTTCGCAGCCGCCGGCGAAGATGACGTCCTGCTTGCCGATCTGGATCGTCTCATAGGCGTTGCCGACGCAATGGTTCGACGTCGCGCAGGCCGAGGAGATCGAATAGTTCACGCCCTTGATCTTGAACCAGGTCGCGAGCGTCGCCGAGGCCGTGGACGACATCGCCTTCGGCACTGCGAACGGACCGACGCGCTTCGGTCCCTTGGTGCGGGTGATGTCGGCG
The DNA here is from genome assembly GCF_049949285.1 of Bradyrhizobium ganzhouense. NCBI lineage: Bacteria > Pseudomonadati > Pseudomonadota > Alphaproteobacteria > Hyphomicrobiales > Nitrobacteraceae > Bradyrhizobium > Bradyrhizobium ganzhouense. The sequence goes on along the minus strand of NZ_CP181318.1, from coordinate 454,567 downwards.
GACTCGACGATGGTGCGCGCCGAGGGACCGCCGGAGCCCATGATGATGCCGGTGCGGATGTTGGAGACGTCCTCAGGCGACAGACCGGAGTCCTGGATCGCCTGCTCCATCGCGACATGATTCCACGCCGCGCCCTGGCCGAGGAAGCGCATCGCGCGGCGGTCGACCACTGTCGAAGGATCGAGCGTCGGCGCACCTTGCACCTGCGAACGGAAGCCGAGCTCGGCATATTTCTCAGCCCGAGAAATGCCCGATTTCGCCTCGTGAAGGCTCGCAAGCACTTCCTGGGTGTTGTTTCCGATCGACGAGACGATACCCATCCCGGTGACCACAACCCGCCTCATGACAGCCTCGCCCTATATCGTTGTCTTCTTGGTGATGCGCGTTAGCCCAGGCTCGTGCCCTGCTTGAACAGGCCGACCTTCAGATCCTTGGCGCGATAAATAATCTGGTCGTCGACCGAAAGCCATCCGTCGGCAATGCCGAGCACGAGCTTTGAACGCATCACGCGCTTGATATCGACGTTGTACACAACCTTGCGGGCCTCCGGCAGCACCTGGCCACTGAACTTTAATTCGTTCAAGCCGAGCGCGCGGCCGCGACCTTCGCCTCCGGTCCAACCCAGAAAAAAGCCGACCATTTGCCACAGCGCATCGAGGCCGAGGCAGCCGGGCATTACGGGATCGTTCTTGAAGTGGCAGCCGAAGAACCAGAGGTCGGATTTCACGTCGAGCTCAGCGCGCACCATGCCCTTGCCGAACTCGCCGCCATTGTCGTTGATTTCCGTGATGCGGTCGAACATGAGCATCGGCGGCAGCGGCAGCTGGGCATTGCCAGGGCCGAACATCTCGCCGCGGGCACATGCCAGCAGATCTTCGTATTCGTAACCGTTGCGCCTGTTCAGCATGCGGAAGCCTCTGTTTGAACCCCGATTGAGCGGCGTTTCTGGCAAAAATGGGCCCCGCTTCGTTCGGAAAGCAACGCCAATTGCCGTCGTCAGGCGCGAATGCCGAGAGCCCGGATGGACATGCGAACCTGGCCTCAATGCCCGGCCGCGCCACAATCGGCTAAGCGGAACCGCGCGCTCTCTAACACAGGCCTTTTCGGGTGGCAAAGCGGTCCCACGAAGGTAAAGTGACCGGGACCCGGCTCGGTTCCTCTGCTGATTAGAACCACTCTAGTTGCGAGAAACTTGCATCTGCATCTATCTGTCCATATATTGCAAATAGATAGTGTTCACGCGTGCCCGAATTCTGGAAATGAGCGAAAACAACGTCACCCGTCACGACGACGACGCCCACGCGGCGGCCCTTCTGTCCGGCCGCCAGCCGGCCCTGACCGGCTGCCCCTGGCACGACGTCAATGAAATGCTCCAGTCTGCCGGCCTGCGCCCGACGCGCCAGCGCATGGCGCTGGGCTGGCTGCTGTTTGGCAAGGGTGCACGCCACCTCACGGCTGAAATGCTCTACGAGGAAGCGACGCTGGCCAAGGTCCCGGTCTCGCTCGCGACCGTCTACAACACGCTGAACCAGCTGACCGATGCCGGCCTGCTGCGTCAGGTCAGCGTCGACGGCACCAAGACCTATTTCGACACCAACGTGACGACGCACCATCACTATTACCTCGAGAACAGCCACGAGCTGGTCGATATCGAGGATCCGCATCTGGCGCTGTCCAAGATGCCGGAGGTGCCGGAAGGCTACGAGATCGCGCGCATCGACATGGTCGTGCGCCTGCGCAAGAAGCGCTGAGATCGATCCAAAATCGTTGAACTTGTCGTCATGGCCGGGCTTGTCCCGGCCATTGTCGTTTCAGGCCGTCAATTGACCTGCTCGTCGGAGTAGACGCCCCAGAGGCGCTCCTGCTGGATCCAGCCGTCAAAGCCGTTGCCGGTGACGTGGCACCAGCTTGTGGTGCACTTTTTCACCTGCGTGACGACGCCAGCCTGGAGCTTTGCGGCCACCGCACTGTCGGCATCGGCGCGGTCATAGATCGGCGCGAGGTCGTCCTTGTTCTTCATGGTGACCACCGCAGTGCGGCGGCCCGACAGCAGCGAATGATAGACCCAGCCCTCGGCACCCTCGGAATCGCGCACCCGGCGCCAGTTCTCGAACTCGGCGGTGATTTCAACCGGCAGGCCGGAACGGGTGTAGACCCAGGCCACATCATTGTCCTTGGTGGGGCCGGCACGGACGTTCACGTGATCCGATTTGAGGCTGACATAGCGCGGCACCGGAAGGCCGCTGGCCGTCTGAGGGGTGTTGTCCTTGGCCGAGTGCCCGGGGCTGACCGAGGCGCTCAACCAGGTGCAAACGAGCGCCATCACCGAACAAAAACGCCCCAACGCCATCAACCCGTCTCCTGTCGAAGACCTCGGCCTGAGCCAGGTCCTCACCCCAAATTCCAAAACCTGCCGTGCAAACCCCGCTCCCGCCCCACGCGGGTGTTCCCAAAGCCAATCCCGTGGTTCTTGTCTTGGCCCGGCCTTCTGCTAGAGAGGACGGACATCTGAACAACCAGTTTGCCCCGATTTTCCGGCCGGAAAGTGGGGGGAAAGCTTGAAGGAAACGCCGGGGACGACACGGCCAGGGCAGTGTCGAACAACCGGGTTAATGAGGCCTCAACGGCCGGCCTTTGGTGACAGAGGCGGCCTGCAACGCCTCATGAGGGCAGGACATGTCGGTGAAGAAAAAGCCCCTCGTCGTGGTGACGCGCAAGCTGCCGGACTCGATCGAGACCCGGATGCGCGAGCTGTTCGACGCCCGCATCAATCTCGACGACACACCGATGTCGGCCGAGCAGATCGCCGAAGCCGCGCGCACCGCCGACATCCTGGTTCCGACCGTCACCGATCACATCAGCGCGGACATCGTCAATCAGCCCGATTGCAAGCTCCGCCTGATCGCCAATTTCGGCAACGGCGTCGACAATATCGACGTCGAGGCCGCTCATGCCCGCGGCATCACGGTCACCAACACGCCAAAGGTTCTGACCGAAGACACCGCCGACATGACCATGGCGCTGATCCTGGCGGTGCCGCGCCGGATGATCGAAGGCGCCTCCGTGCTGACGGAAGGAAAACCCTGGGCCGGCTGGTCGCCGACCTGGATGCTCGGCCACCGCATCGGGGGAAAACGCCTCGGCATCATCGGCATGGGCCGCATCGGCCAGGCGGTCGCACGGCGCGCCCGCGCCTTCGGCCTGCAGATCCACTATCACAACCGCCGTCCCGTCGCGCCGAAGATCGCCGAAGAGCTCGGTGCGACCTATTGGGAAAGCCTCGACCAGATGCTGGCGCGGATGGACATCATCTCGGTGAACTGTCCGCACACGCCGGCGACCTATCACCTGCTTTCGGCGCGCCGGCTGAAGCTGATCCGCAAGGACGCCTACATCGTCAACACCGCGCGCGGCGAGGTCACCGACGAGGACACGCTGATCAAGCTGATCGAAGGCGGCGAGATCGGCGGCGCCGGCCTCGACGTCTACGAGCACGAGCCGGCGGTCAATCCAAAGCTGGTGCGACTCGCGAGGGCCGGCAAGGTGACGCTGATGCCGCATATGGGCTCGGCCACGATCGAAGGCCGCGTCGAGATGGGCGAGAAGGTGATCATCAACATCCGCACCTTCCTCGACGCCCACAAGCCGCCGGATCGCGTGCTGCCGAGCATGCTCTGAGGTTTATTTGCTGCGCTTGCGCCAGTCGGCGACGAAATCGATAAAGGCCCGCAAAGCGGGCGGCACCTGGCGCCGGCTTGGATAATACAGGAACGGGCCCGGAAACGGCTCGCACCAATCTTCCATCAGGCTGACCAGCGCACCGGATTTCACGGCATCACCGACATAGCCATCGATCGTCGCCCAGATGCCGACGCCATCGAGCGCGGCGCGCATCGCAAGGCCCATATTGGTCGAGATCAGTTTTGCCGGCGGATCGACTTTCACGACCTGGCCGGCCTTCTCGAACTCCAGATCGTGCATGACGCCGCTCGAATAGCGCGCGCGAATGCAATCGTGCTCGAGCAGATCCTTTGGATGCTTTGGTCGGCCACGCCTTGCAATGTAGGCAGACGACGCGACCACGACGTAGCTTTGCGGGCCGCTCAGCGGAACCGCCACCATGTCCTGCGCGAGATGCTCGCCATAGCGCACACCGGCATCGTAGCCCCCGCTCACGATATCGACGAAACCACTCTCCGAGACGATGTCGAGATCGACCTGCGGATGCTCGCTAAGAAACGGTCCGACCATCGGCGCCAGCACGAGATCCACCGCCGGCGGCGGCGCGTTGATACGCAAGCGGCCTGAAGCCACCTCGCGCAGGCCCCGGACCTGATCCAGAGCATCGCCGACGTCCCGCAACGCCGGAGCCACCCGAGAGAGCAAAAGCTCCCCCGCCTCGGTCAGCGCCACGCTGCGGGTGGTGCGGTTCATTAGGCGGACGCCGAGGCGCTCCTCCAAATCCCGCAATCGCTGGCTAAGGCTCGACACCGACACGCGAATTTCGACCGCCGCCCGGCGGAAATTGCGGGTGCGGGCGACCGCCACGAAGGCGTCGAGATCGCGCAGGTCGGGATCGGCCATTGTTCGCTAGTGTGAACAAGCTATTCCGCATTGTCCAGCTTATCGCGGCAATCAGGCAGGCGCACATCTGGCTCGTCAGGCGGCGCCATCAGCCGCCGCCTTTTCGAGGAGAGCCATCATGGAACAGCGCAAACTCGGTTCGACCGGCCCCAACGTCTCCGCCCTGGGCCTCGGCTGCATGGGCATGTCCGAGGTCTATGGCCCCGCCGATCGCGGCGAAGCCATCGCCACGGTGCACGCAGCGCTCGATGCCGGCATCACGCTGCTCGACACCGGCGATTTCTACGCCATGGGTCACAACGAGATGCTGGTGCGGGAGGCGCTGAAAAATGTCGCACGCGAAAAAGTGCAGATCAGCGTGAAGTTCGGCGCGCTGCGCGGTCCCGCCGGTGACTTCATCGGAATGGATACGCGGCCAACTGCAACCAAGAATTTTCTGGCCTATTCGCTGCAGCGCCTCGGCACCGACTACATCGACGTCTACCGGCCAGCGCGGCTCGATCCCACTGTTCCGATCGAGGAGACGATCGGTGGTCTCGCTGATCTCGTGAAGGCTGGTTACGTCAAGCATATCGGCCTGTCCGAGGTCGGCTCCGACACCATCCGCCGCGCACACGCCGTGCATCCGATCGTCGATCTCCAGATCGAATATTCGCTGATCGAGCGCGGCATCGAACGCGATATACTGAAAACCTGCCGTGAGCTCGGCATCGCCATCACCGCCTATGGCGTGCTGGCGCGCGGGCTGATCAGCGGCCACTGGTCGAAGGACAGCGGCAAGGTCGGCAGGGACTTCCGTCTGATGACGCCGCGCTTCCAGGGATCGAACCTCGATACCAATCTCGCGCTGGTGGAGCAGCTGCGCGCGATCGCCGGTGAGATCGGCGCAACCCCTGCACAGGTCGCGATCGCCTGGGTCGCCGCGCAAGGCAAGGAGATCGTGCCGCTGATCGGCGCCCGCACCCGCACCCGTCTCACCGAAGCGCTCGGCGCGACCAAGGTAACGCTGGCGCCGGCTCATCTGGCCGCGTTGGCAAAGGCCTTCCCGCCGAACGTTGCCGCCGGCACCCGCTATGCGGCCGATCAGATGGCGCATCTCGACAGTGAGAAGCCGGCGACCAAGTAGCGGCTTCAATCAGGTGCGATGGCCGCTGAGGTCAGTCATGACCGGACCATCGCCATTGAGCGGGTTGGCCGGATCGCGCGCATAGCGCAGCGTCTCGAAGCGCATCGCGCGCGCATCGATCATCAGGAGGCGGCCGACCAGCCCGTCGCCGAAACCGACGATCTCTCGGATCGCCTCCAGCGCCATCATCGAGCCCATCACGCCCGCAAGCGCGCCCATGACGCCGGCCTCGGCGCAGGCCGGCACGGTGCCGGGCGGGGGCGCCTCCGGAAACAGGCAGCGATAGGTCGGGTTGAATTCGCCCTGCTCGTTTGTCTCATGCGCGCGGATGGTGGTGAGCGAGCCGTCGAACGTGCCCAGCGCCGCAGTGATCAGCGGCCGCTTCGCAAAGAAGCAGGCATCCGAGACAAGATAGCGCGTCGAGAAATTGTCGGAACCATCGAGCACGAGGTCGTAGTCGCCGATCAGGCTCAGCGCATTGTCGGCATTGAGCCAGGTGGCGTGACCGACGAAGCGGACATGCGGATTGAGCGCCGCGATCCGCTCGGCAGCGCTCTCGACCTTGTGCCGGCCGATGTCAGGCGTGGTGTGAATGACCTGGCGCTGCAAGTTGGACAGCGACACGACATCGTCATCGACCACGCCGAGCGTGCCAATGCCGGCCGCAGCCAGATACATCAGAGCCGGCGCGCCGAGCCCGCCGGCGCCAATCACCAGCGCCGAGGCCCGCTTCAGCGCAGCCTGGCCGGGACCGCCGACATCGCGCAGCACGATATGGCGGGCATAGCGTTCGAGTTCGTCCGGGCTCAGCACCTTCTCTTACTCCTGAACCACCCCAACATTGTTCGCGACCAACGAGATGTGCTTCAATGGCAGCGCGTTCAATGGGCTGGCTGGATTTGTCATGAGATCGATGCTTGCGGCAACACTGATGTTGGCGTCTGCCACAGGCGCCAGCGCCCAGATGACGACGCCACAGCTCCCCGGCACCAAGCCGAAAGTGGTCCAGACCGTTCCGATCAAGCCGCCCGCCCTGCAAACGCCGTCGGAAACCGCGGATGGGATGGCACAGGCGGAGCGGCTGTCGCTTCAGTCCGATCTCGCCTGGGTCGGCGAATATAATGGCGCGATTACCGGCGACGTCAGCTCGCGCATGGTCGACGCCATCAAGGAGTACCAGAAAGTCAAGGGCGGCAAGCCGACCGGCGTGCTCAATCCGCAGGAGCGCGCCGCGCTCGCCGAGACCGCTCGACGCAAGCAGGACAGCGTCGGCTGGAAAATCGTGACGGAGATGACCAGCGGCGCGCGGCTCGGCATTCCCTCAAAACTGGTGCCGCAGCAGGCCACAGATGCGAACGGCTCGAAATGGAGTTCGCCGACCGGAACGGTGCAGGTGCTGCTGAGCCGGCGCAAGGAGGCGAACCCGACGACCGCAAAACTCGCGGAGGCCGAGAAGAAGGAGCCGGCCGGACGCAAGGTCGACTACACCGTGGTGAAGCCCGACTTCTTCGTGCTGTCGGGATTGCAGGGCCTGAAGAAATTCTACGTGCGCGGCACCTTCAAGGGCGACGAAGTCCGCATCATGACGATCTTGTACGATCAGGCGACCGAGAACACGGTCGAGCCTGTCGTGATCGCGATGTCGAGTGCGTTCAATGCGTTTCCAACGGGACCGCAGCCAGGGCCGCCGCCGCGAAAAACCGTCGAGTACGGCACCGGCATCGTCGTCAGCGACGACGGTGCGATTCTGGCCGACCGTCTCGTCACGGATTCCTGTCTCGCCATCACCATCGGCGGTTACGGCAATGCCGATCGTCTCGCCGAGGACAAGGAGCACGATCTCGCGCTGCTGCACATCTATGGCGCGCGGGGATTGAAGCCGCTCAGCCTCGCCGGCGGAGCGGTGAAAACCAACGTCGACGTCATCGGCATCGCCGATCCGCAGAGCCAGGGCGGCGCGGCCGGCGTGTCGAGCGTCAAGGCTGCGCTGGCATCGGTCGGTGGCGGCGATGCTGCACTATCGCCGCCGCCTGCGGTTGGGTTTTCCGGCGGGCCGACGATCGACAGCGACGGCAAATTCGCGGGCGTTGCACTGTCGAAGCCGGCAATGATTGCGGGACCTGCAACGGCGGCCCCGGCATCACAAGCCGTGATGGTTTCCCCTGATGCAGTGCGCGATTTCCTGAAGGCGAACGCCGTCGCTGCGAACGGCACGTCGACCGATGCGAAAGCTGCCATCGTGCGCGTGATCTGCGTGCGGAAGTAACCCTCTTGTCCCGGACGCGCTGCAACGCACCAGCGTTGCTGCGCAGAGCCGGGACCCATACCGCCTCAAATTCGGTGCACGAAATTTCTGGGCCCCGGCTGTGCGGCGCACCGCTTCGCGCTGCGCAGCGTCCGGGGCACGAGACCTAGTCCAGCCTGAATCGCACCCCGCTCTTGGCGAGGCCGCCAGAGATCCCGACCGGCGTGCCGTCCGCGCGCCAGCAGGCGGCGCCGGTCATGGTGCCGTCGTCGTGGAAGGCGATGCCGTTCATGCCGCCCGCGACCGTTGCGACCGGCTGAACCTTGTGGCCGAGCGCTGTAAGCTTCGTACGCACGCTCTCCGGTATCTTCTGCTCGACCTCGAGCGCATTGCCTTCGGTCCAGACCCGCGGCGCTTCGACGGCTTCCTGCAAGCTCATGCCATGGTCGATCAGGTTGACGAGTGCCTGCATCGCGCTTGGGAAGATGCGCTTGCCGCCGGGCAGGCCCAGCGCATAGCGCAGCTTGCCATCGCAGAGCGCCATCATCGGCGACATCGAGGTCGTGACGCGCTTGCCCGGCGCCAGTGACAGCGCATGACCCGGGCGCGGGTCGAACAGGTTCATGTAATTGTTGGCGATGGCGCCCAGACCCGGGATCATGATCTTCGCACCAAAGAGATTGTTGATGGTCTGCGTGGTCGCGACCACGTTGCCGAAGCTATCTGCCGCCGTCATGTGCGTGGTGTGCGCGCTTTCGAGCTGCGTCACGCCGGCGCCAAAAGCCTGCGCCCGCGCCGGATCGATCGCGCGGCGGCGCGCCTCGGCATAGGCTTTTGACGTCAGCTGCTCCACTGGCACGCCGACATAGTCGGGATCGCCGCTGGCCGCGGCGCGATCGGCGAAGGCGATCTTAAGGACCTCGGCGAGATAGTGGATGGTCTCCGTCGTGCCGAAGCCGAGGGCGCCGATGTCGTAGCCCTCCAGAATGTTCAGCATCTGCGCGATATGCACGCCGGAGGCCGCGGGCGGCGGCGGGCCAAGGATGGTCCAGCCGCGATAGTCGGCGCGGATCGGCTGCCGCTCGACCGTCTTGTAATTGGTGAGATCGCCGCGGCGGATGAAGCCACCGGCCTTCTCCATGTAGTCGACGAGTATGTCGCCGAGCGGTCCTTGGTAGAGCGCCTTCTCGCCATGGTCGGCGATATGGCGCAGCGTCTCGGCGTATTCTGCCTGCACCACGCGCTCGCCGACCTTCAAGGGTTCGCCGTTCGGCAGGTAAATTGCCGCGATCGGCTTGTCCTTGCGCATCTCGGCGGCGCTCTCGCTGATGCATTCGTGCAAGTACGGCGTCGCCGCATAGCCGCGCGCGGCATGCTTGATCGCGGGCTGCGTGACATCGGCGAGGCTCATGGTGCCGAACCGGCGCAGCGTCTCGCACCAGGCTTTCAGCGATCCTGGCGTGGCGACGGCCTTCGGGCCGTTGAGGTTCTCGTCACCGACGGTGTCGAATACGTCGTGAGCCGAACCCGGCCTGGAGGTGTAAGTGGTGTCGCGCACCGCCGCGGGCACGGTGCTCTGGCCGTCGATGAAGCGATGGCTGCCGTCGGCGAGCCGGATATGGGCCATGCCGCCGCCGATGATGCCGACCATCATCGGCTCGACCACGGTCAGCGTGAACAGCGTCGCGATCGCAGCATCGATGGCGTTGCCGCCGGCCGCCAGCATCTCGGCCCCGGCGCTGGAGGCCAGTGGGTGATTGCTCACCACCATGCCGCGGCTCGATACCGCCGGCAGCTTCTGGCAATCAAAGGTGGTTGCCGTCCGGTCGCGCCAGTTGCTGCTCATGCCGCTTATCCTTCTTATCTACGGCGGCGAGCACATCATGCGCGCGATGACGGGTCCAGTGTTGGTACGGATTGGCTGGCATTCCCGATTCTGCCATCATCGTTACCGTTGATTCGGACATCCGCGGTCCCCTTTGGATCGGGCAGGGCACGTCCTGAGCGAGAAGAGCTCAGCATCGAGAAGCGATGCACGTTCGCGTGGCGTTACCCCTAGACCCAGGCACTCCAAAGGATTCAACTTTCCATGCATACGATCGTACTGGCCACCCAAAAGGGCGGCAGTGGCAAGAGCACGCTTGCCATCGGCCTCGCGCTGGCGGCCAAGCAGGCCGGCTTCACCGTCCGCCTGATCGAGACCGACCCGCAGGGCACCCTCTCCAACTGGGCGCATCGCCGCAACAATGACGATATCGTCGTCGAGCCGATCTATCACGCCGCCGATTTCGAGCCGCGGCTGAAGATGCTGGCCGAAAGCGGTCTCCAGCTCGCGATCGTCGACACCGCCGCCGGCCTCAGCGCCGCCACCACCGCCGCGATCCGCTATTCCGACCTCTGCCTGATCCCGTCGCGCCCGACTGTGGCCGACATCGAAGCGACCGCTTCGACGCTGAGCGTGGCGCGCGCCTGGAAGCGGCCCTACAGTTTCGTGCTGAACCAGACGCCAATCCGCGGCCAGCGCATCGACAACGCGGCCAACGCGCTCGCCGAGGAAGCCGCGCTCGATCTCGCGGACGTGCTTGCGCGCCCGCTGATCGTGATGCGCAATGATCACCAAGATTCGCTGGCCAGCGGCCTCGCCGTCAGCGAATTCGCGCCAAATGGCAAGTCGACCGAGGAAATCCGCGGCCTCTGGCAGTGGGTCGAGACCCGACTGAACATCTCGGCGACCAATGTGCTGATCGACCAGGTCATCTCGGCCGCGAACGGGATGTTGCACGTCGTCGCTGAACGCGCGGCGGACGAAGCCACAATCTTGGCGTCCTGAGCGGGGCAATCGCTCAGGCGCCAAATGGGCTCTTCGCCATCCGGTGAATGAGCCCGGGCGACGAAGCAATCCGGCCACCAGCCCGGCCGGATTGCTTCGCTTCGCGTTTCGTCGTCCGAATTGAAGGTTCGATTTTCGTAGCCCGGATGGAGCGCAGCGCAATCCGGGGCAGCGGCATCCGTCGCGCGAAGGTCCCGGATTTCGCTGCGCTCCATCCGGGCTACGGTGCTACGTCACTTCTGACATTTCGGACACCAGAAGGTCGACCGGCCGTTCTGGGTGAAGCGCTTCACGATGCCGCCGCAGCGCGGTGTCTTGCAGGTCTCGCCTTCGCGGTCGTAGACCTTGAACGAATGCTGGAAATAGCCGAGCTCGCCCGAGGTCTGGCGATGGTCGCGCAATGACGAGCCGCCGGCCTTGATGGCGTCGTTCAGCACGGTGTGGATCGCGCCGACCAGCCGCTTGGCATGATCGGTCGGCTCGCTCTTCTTTGTTGATAGCGTCGCGGCGATCCGGCGCGGCGACAGATGCGAGCGATGCAGCGCTTCACAGACATAGATGTTGCCGAGGCCTGCGACCACGCGCTGATCGAGCAGTGCGGCCTTCAGGCTCGTGGTCTTGTCCTGGCAGGAGCGCGCCAGCATTGCGGCATCGAACTCGTTGCCGAGCGGCTCGGGGCCGAGGTCGCGCAGCAGCGGCTCGTCTTCGAGCGCGTTGCGCGCGATCACTTTCATGTAACCGAAGCGGCGCGGATCGTTGAAGACGATGTCGGCGCCCGAGGACATCCGAAACAGCACGTGGTCGTGCGCGGAGTCCTTACCCCTAGGATAATGAAACTCGCCGGGCGCGGCCTCGTTGTCCGGCTTGATGACGCGGAACGAGCCCGACATGCCCAGATGCATCAGCAGCACGTCGCCGGAGCCGAGATCGGCCATGAGATATTTTGCACGGCGGCCGAGCCCCGTGACGATCTGCCCCTGGAGCCGGGCCACGAAGTCCGGCTGGAACGGAAAGCGCAAATCGGGCCTGCGGGCCTCCGCGACGACGATTTTCGCCCCCTCCATGACGGGCTGAAGGCCGCGGCGGACAGTCTCGACTTCGGGCAATTCAGGCATGGTCAGGCATTCACCTTATGAGGGCGGTGTGATAGCGCCATTGCGGCGGCCGCGCTATGGTCGGCGTCGTGGAGTAGAGTAATGGATCGGCCGGGCGAAACCACGCATTTTGGCTTCAAAGACGTTCCCCTGGGGGACAAGCAGACGCTGGTGAACGATGTGTTTCACAGCGTGGCGTCGCGCTATGATCTGATGAACGACTTGATGTCCGGCGGCCTGCACCGGGTCTGGAAGGACATCATGATCAACGCGCTCGCCCCGCCGCGGAGCGATCGCCCATTTGCGTTGCTCGACGTTGCCGGCGGCACCGGCGATATCTCGTTCCGGGCCACCAAGGCGGCAGGTCCGGGCTTCCATGCCACCGTCTGCGACATCAATTCCGACATGCTGGCGGTGGGCCGCGAGCGTGCCGCCAAGCGCCATCTCGAAACCCAGGTCGATTTCGTCGAGGGCAATGCCGAGGCGCTCGCCTTTGCCGATCGCAGCTTTGATGCATATACGATCGCTTTCGGCATTCGCAACGTGCCCCAGATCGACAAGGCGCTGCGCGAGGCCTATCGCGTGCTCAAGCCCGGCAGCCGCTTCCTGTGCCTGGAATTCTCCACCGTCGAGATGCCCGGCCTCGACAAGATCTATGATCTGTTCTCGTTCAAGGTGATCCCGCCGCTCGGGCGCATGGTGACCGGCGACGCCGAATCCTACCAATATCTGGTCGAATCGATCCGCAAGTTTCCGAAGCCCAACACCTTCGCCGACATGATCCGCGACGCCGGCTTTTCCCGCGTCAGCTTTCAGACCCTGACCGGCGGCATCGTCGCATTGCATTCGGGCTGGCGTTTGTGATCTCTGCCATCACCCACATTTCGCGCCTGATCCGCGCCGCGTTCGTGTTCGCCCGCGAGGGCGTGTTCGGCTCCGTCGATCCGAGCCTGGTGCCGCCGCCCGGGCAGCTTGCGCTGAAGCTTGCGCGTATCATCGAACGGCGCGGACCAAAGCACGGACCGCGCCTGTCGCGTGCGCTGACCCGGATGGGCCCGGCCTACCTCAAGCTCGGGCAGTTCCTCGCCACCCGTCCCGACGTCGTCGGCGTTGTCATGGCGCGTGATCTGGAAAGCCTCCAGGATCGCTTGCCGCCGTTTTCGCAAGCCGAAGCAGAAGCTGCGATCGCGACCTCGCTGGAGCGACCGCTCAAGGACGTATTCGCGAGCCTCGGCCCGCCGGTCGCGGCCGCCTCGATCGCGCAGGTGCATCGCGGCGAGGTGCTGCGTGACGGCGTCCGCAAGGCGGTCGCGGTCAAGGTGCTCAGGCCGAACGTAGCCTCACGCTTCCGCCGCGACCTCTCCGATTTCTTCTACGTTGCGCACAAGGCCGAGACCTATTCGAGCGAGGCGCGGCGGCTGCGCCTGATCGAAGTCATCAATACGATGTCGCGCTCGGTCGCTATGGAAATGGACCTGCGGCTGGAAGCGGCTGCAATGTCGGAGATGGCGGAGAACACTCAGGACGATCCTGACTTCTGCGTGCCGACGGTCGATTGGGATCGCACCACGCACAACGTGCTGACGATGGAGTGGATCGACGGCATCGCGCTGAACGATCACAAGCGCCTGGCGGAGGCGCAGGTCGATCTGCCCGATCTCGGCCGCAAGGTGATCCAGAGTTTTCTGCGCCACGCGCTGCGCGACGGCTTCTTCCACGCCGACATGCATCCGGGCAATCTGTTCCTAGACGATGCCGGCCGTCTCGTCGCGGTCGATTTCGGCATCATGGGCCGGCTCGGCATGAAGGAGCGGCGCTTCCTCGCCGAAATCCTGCTCGGCTTCATCACGCGCGATTACCGCCGCGTCGCCGAGGTGCATTTCGAGGCGGGCTATGTGCCCGCGCATCACTCGGTCGAGAATTTTGCGCAGGCCATCCGCGCCATCGGCGAGCCCATTCACAACCGCACCGCCGAGGAAATCTCGATGGCGCGCTTGCTGACGCTGCTGCTCGAGGTCACCGGCCTGTTCGACATGACGACCCGGCCCGAGTTGATCCTGCTGCAGAAGACCATGGTCGTGGTCGAGGGCGTGGCGCGCGGTTTCGATCCCAAGCTCGACATCTGGAAGGTCGCCGATCCCGTCGTGCGCGAATGGATCGAGCGCAATCTCGGACCGATCGGCCGCGTGCAGGGCGCGCTCGCCGGCGGCGGCGACCTCGCCCGCGTGCTGATGCGCTTGCCTGATATCGCGCAGCGCTCGGTCGCGGTGCTGGAGCAGCTCGAGACCATGACGCGAGAGGGCATTCAGCTGTCGCCGGAGAGCATCGCCGCAATGGGCCGCAGCGAGGGCCGCAAGAACCGCTGGCGTACCGTGGCGCTCTGGATCATCGCCGCGACCTTCATCGGCATCCTGATCGCCGTCCGGAATCTATGATTGCACTGCAATCACATCAGTGATAGCATCGATATCATTCCGTGCTAGAGGGGCGTCGTGGCAAGCCTGACCATCCGCAAGCTCGACGAACACGTCAAAACCTACCTGCGGCTGCGCTCGGCCAAGAACCACAGGTCGGTCGAGGAAGAGGTCCGGGTCATCCTGCGGGAGCTGATCGAGGGCCGCGAGGAGCCGCTGACGCCGTTTGCGGTACCGCCCGAGGCATCTCCTGCGCCCGCCTCGGCGCGCTCCAGCGCCGTCCCCGAGGCCAGCGTCACCCTGATCATCGGCGGCGGGATCGCGGCTTTCAAGTCGCTCGACCTGATCCGCAGGCTGAAGGAGCGGCGCATCGAGGTCCGCTGCGTGCTCACCAAGGCGGCCGAGCAGTTCGTCACGCCGCTCTCGGTCAGCGCCCTCTCCCACGAGCGCGTCTATAATGACCTGTTCGACCCCCAGAGCGAGTTCGACGCCGGCCATATCCGCCTGGCGCGCGACTGCGATCTGATCGTGGTGGCGCCGGCGACCGCCGACCTGATGGCCAAGATGGCCAACGGACATGCCGACGATCTCGCCAGCGCGATCCTGCTCGCGACCAACCGAAAAATCCTGCTGGCGCCGGCGATGAATCCGCTGATGTGGAACAACGCCGCAACGCGCCGCAATGTCGCGCAGCTTCAGCGCGACGGTGTCCTGCTGATCGGCCCCAATTCCGGCGAGATGGCTGAAGCGGGCGAAGCCGGCGTCGGCCGCATGTCCGAGGCGATCGAGATCGCCACTGCCACCGAGCGGCTGCTGTGGCCGCCGGTGCCGCGCCCGCTCGCCGGCAAGCGCGTGCTGATCACTGCAGGTCCGACCCACGAGCCGATCGATCCGGTTCGCTATATCGCCAACCGCTCCTCCGGCAAGCAGGGCTTTGCCATTGCCGCCGCCGCGCAGGCCGCGGGCGCCGAGGTGATTCTGGTGAGCGGCCCCGTGGACCTCGACAATCCGCAGGGCGTGACGGTGAAGCGTGTGGAATCGGCGCGACAGATGCTGGAGCAGGTGCAGGCCGCGCTTCCCGCCGACATCGCGATTTTCGCCGCCGCCGTTGCCGACTGGCGCGTTGCCAATGAAGGCGAGCAGAAGCTGAAGAAGACTTCGGCCGGCATGCCGCCGCTTCAGCTGGTCGAAAACCCCGACATCCTCGCCACGATCTCAAAACTCGCCGACAAGCGTCCGCCGCTGGTGATCGGCTTTGCCGCCGAGACCGAGCACCTCATCGACAACGCCAAGACAAAGCTCGCCCGCAAGGGCTGCGACTGGATCGTCGCCAACGACGTCTCGCCCGCCACGGGCGTGATGGGCGGCGATCGCAACACCGTGCACCTCATCAGCAAGAATGCTGAGAACAACGGCGAGATCACAGTTGATTCCTGGCCGGTGATGACCAAGGAACAGGTCGCCATCGAACTGGTCGCGCATATCGCCAAAAGCGTGACCGGCAAAGTCCAGGAGCCGGCATCTTGAGCAGCAAAGTCACGGTCGAACTGCAGCGCCTGCCCCACGCGGAAGGCCTGCCGCTGCCGGCCTATCAGACGACCGAAGCCGCCGGCCTCGACCTGATGGCGGCGGTGGCGGACAGCGAGCCGATGACGCTGGCGCCCGGCCAGTATGCGCTGGTGCCGACGGGGCTTGCGATTGCCTTGCCGCCCGGACACGAGGCCCAGGTGCGGCCGCGGTCGGGGCTTGCCGCCAAGCACGGCGTCACCGTGCTGAATTCGCCGGGAACGATCGACGCCGACTACCGCGGCGAGATCAAGGTGATCCTGATCAACCACGGCGCCGCCCCCTTCGTGATCAAGCGCGGCGAGCGCATCGCGCAGATGGTGATCGCGCCGGTGGTCCAGGCTGCATTGGTTCCGGTACCGACCCTGTCCTCGACCGATCGTGGCGCCGGCGGTTTCGGCTCGACCGGGCGCTAGTTTTTCTTACCTCTCCCGCTTGCGGGAGAGGTCGACACGCTCGCAGAGCGTGGCGGGTGAGGGCTCTTTGCTCTGGGGGAGCGTCCCGTTGCGGAGACACCCTCTCTCCCCAACCCTCCCCCCGCAGGCGGGGGAGGGAGCGCACCGAGTTTGTGGCAAGCAATCCGCACGACACGCTAGCCCGCGGGAATCCCAACCGAATCATCCCGAAGAACTACGTGGGCTGGAACCCCGCGCCCGGCATTTTTTTGGGGCCACCTTTGCGTTCACGGTCTGGACTCTTACCGGTGGAGTCACGGTGAGGGTATTGTCGTTTGATTCGCGTGCGGCGGGGGTCGCCGCGCGCAAATTCGTGCGGTCTTGGGGCAACTATGTCAGGCGTGATCGTGTCGATGCGTCGGACGCTGTTGTCGTGCACTTCGTTGGCGCGCAACGGCTTGTTGGGAGGTGCTCTCGCAGCTCTGCTGCCGGCTGCGCCGGCTGAGGCCGCCGACCTCGTCGACACACTCTCGATATTGCTGGACTTCAACCGGCAGGAGCTCGCGGTGCTGGCCACCGCGCTGGCTCTGCTCGGCTTCTCGGTGGTGGCCGCGATCCTGTTGATGCGTACGCGCGTCGGCAAGGCCAAGACTGAGGCGGCGTTGCACGCGCGGATCCGGGAACTCCAGCTGCAGTCGGACCGCTTCGGCGCGCTGCTGTTTGCCGAGCCGCAGGTCCTGATCTCCTGGCCGGCTGGCGACGATCGCGCGCAGATCTCGGGCGACATCTCCATGGTGCTGCCGCGCGATTCGTCGCCGCAGCGCGTACTTGCCTTCGGAACCTGGCTGCCGCCGGAACCGGCGCTGCAGATGGATCACGCTGTCGATGCGCTGCGTGAGCGCGGTGACGGCTTCCAGCTCATGCTGACCACCGCCAACGGCCGCACGCTGGAAGCGATCGGCCGCGCCATCGGTGGCCAGGCCATTGTTCGGATTCGCGAACTCTCCGGCCTGCGCCGCGATCTGGCCGAGACCAATCTGCGCTACAAGGCGCTCTCCGACGAAACCGAGATGCTGCGCGGTTTCGCCGCTGCCGCGCCGTGGCCGATCTGGGCCAAGGGCGAGAACGGCGCGCTGACCTTCGCCAATCCGGCCTATGCGCGCGCCACGGAAGCAACCAGCATCGCCGACGCCCAGGCGCGCAAGCTCGAGCTGCTCGACAGCGCCGACCGCACCGCCATGGAGCGCAGACTGAAGGAGGCAGCTCACTTCACCTCGCGGCTGCCGATCGTGACTGGCGGCGAGCGGCGCATGTACGACGTGCGGGCCGTCAATGTCGGCAATGGCAGCGTCGGTGTCGCGATCGACGCGAGCGAGGCCGATGCGCTGAGCGCGGCCCTGGTGCGGATGGCGGAGGCGCATCGCCGCACGCTCGACCAGCTCTCCTCCGGCGTTGCCGTGTTCGACGGCCAGCGCCGGCTTGCCTTCTACAACGATTCCTACCGGCGGCTGTGGGACCTCGACCGCAATTTCCTCGACGCCCATCCCGATGATTCCAGCGTGCTCGACCAGCTCCGCGCCGCGCGCAAACTGCAGGAGCAGCCGGACTTCCGCGCCTGGAAGGCCAAGCTGCACGAGGCCTATCGCGCGGTCGAGGCCGCCAAGGACACCTGGTATTTGCCCGACGGCCGCGCGCTGTCGGTCGTCACCACGCCCAATCCCGAAGGCGGCGTCACCTATCTGTTCGACGACGTCACCGAGAGCCTCGAGCTGGCCCGCCGCTTCGACGGCATGATCCGGGTCCAGCGCGAGACCCTGGACAGTCTCGCCGAGGGCGTCGCTGTGTTCGGCAGCAATGGCAAGGCGCAGCTGTTCAATCCGGCGTTCCTGCGGATGTGGAAGCTCTCGAACGACGCCATGCGCGAGGAGCCGCATATCCAGACTGTCGAGGGCTGGTGCCATCAGCTGTTCGACGACCCCGCGGTCTGGCGCCAGATCCGCGAGGCCATCACCTCGATCGAGAACCGCGCCGACGTGCCGATCAAGCTGGAGCGCAAGGACGGCAGCGTGCTCGACGGCATGATCCGTCCGCTGCCGGACGGCGCGACCATGCTGACCTTCCTCGACATCACCGACACCGAGAATGTCGAGCGCGCGCTGCGTGAGCGCAACGAGGCGCTGGAGACCGCCGACCAGATGAAGGTGGATTTCGTCCACCACGTCTCCTACGAGCTGCGCTCGCCGCTCACCACCATCATCGGCTTCGCGCATTTCCTCAGCGATCCCTCCACCGGGCCGCTGACCCCGAAGCAGGCCGAATATCTCGACTACGTCACCAAATCGACCAATGCGCTGCTGGCGCTGACCAACAACATCCTGGACCTCGCCACCATCGACGCCGGCGCGATGAAGCTGGAGCTCGGCCCGGTCGACGTCAGCAAGACCATCGAGCTCGCCGCCGAGGGCATCCAGGACCGGCTCGCCACCGACCGCATCCGCCTCAAGGTCGAGATCGCGCCCGATGTCGGCAGCTTCGTCGGTGACGAGAAGCGCGTGGTGCAGGTGCTCTATAATCTGCTCGCCAACGCCGTCGGCTTCTCGCCGCAGGATTCCACCGTCGGGATCAGTGCGCGCCGCACCGAGCGCAGCGTGGTCTTCATTGTGACAGATTCCGGTCCTGGAATACCCGCCGACATGAAGGACAAGGTGTTCAACTGGTTCGAAAGCCGCTCGCAGGGCTCGCGTCATCGCGGCGCCGGGCTCGGGCTGTCGCTGGTGCGCTCCTTTGTCGAGCTGCATGGCGGCAAGGTGCAGGTGGATTCGGTCGTCGGCAAAGGCACGGTCGTGATCTGCGATTTCCCGACCGACCAGGCGGCGCATCGCGACGCCGCCGAATGATCGCGCCGGCCACATTCTCCGTCGCGCTCCACAACGAGACGGCGACCGGGCAATTGATGGCCGACCTCGCGCTGCTGGTCGGTCCCGGCGATGTCATCACGCTCACCGGCGATCTCGGCGCCGGCAAGACAGCGGCGGCGCGCAGCCTGATCCGTTACCTCGCCGATGACGCCGACCTGGAAGTGCCAAGCCCGACCTTCACGCTGGTGCAGGGCTACGAGCTGCCGGCATTTGCCGTGATGCATGCCGACCTCTATCGCGTCGAGGATGAGAGCGAGCTCGAGGAGATCGGGCTGTCGCCGCTGCCGGATGCGACGCTGGTGCTGATCGAATGGCCCGAGCGTGCGCCCTCGGCAATGCCCGCGGACCGGATCGACATCACGCTGACGCATCGCCCGGCGCTCGGCTCGAATGCGCGCGCCGCCGACATCACCGGCCATGGCAGGGCCGCCGCCACTGTCGCGCGGCTGAAGGCGCTGCGGGAATTCCTCGCCGCGTCCGGCTATATCGACGCAGGCCGCAAGCGCATGGCCGGCGACGCCTCGACGCGTTCCTATGCGCGGCTGATCCGCGACGACGGAATCGTCATCCTCATGAACTCGCCGCAGCGCCCCGATGGTGCCGCGATCTACAACGGCAAATCCTACAGCGCCGTGGTGCATCTTGCGGAAAACATCAAGCCGTTCGTCGCCATCGACGAAGGCCTGCGCGCGGCAGGCATCTCGGCGCCAGCGATCCACCATGTCGACCTCGACCACGGTTTTCTGATCTCAGAGGATTTCGGCAGCGAAGGCGTGATCGAAGTCGATCCGCCACGCCCGATCACTGAGCGCTATGAAGCCGCGACCGACGTGCTCGCCGTGCTGCACGGTAAGACGCTGCCGGAGACGCTGCCGCTGGACGGGCAAACCCATGCCATTCCCGCCTGGGACACCGACGCGCTGCTGATCGAGATCGGCTTGATGCCGGAATGGTATCTGCCCGATCGCAACGCACCGCTGAGCGACGAGAAGCGCGCGGAATTTTTCGCGATGTGGCGCGAGCTGCTGAAGAAGCCGCTCGCCGCGCCAAAAACCTGGATCATCCGCGACTACCACTCACCGAATCTGATCTGGCTTGCGAACCGCACCGGCGTGGCGCGCGTCGGCGTGATCGACTTCCAGGACACCGTGCTCGGGCCGCACTCCTATGACGTGGTGTCGCTACTTCAGGACGCCCGCATCGACGTGCCCGAAGCCCTCGAGCTGACACTGCTGTCGCGTTACATCAAGGCGCGCCGCGTTGACGATGCAAGCTTCGATCCGGCTGGTTTTGCCGAGCTCTATGCCATCATGTCGGCGCAGCGCAACACGCGCCTGCTCGGCACCTTCGCCCGGCTCAACCGCCGCGACGGCAAGCCGCATTATCTGCGCCACCAGCCGCGGATATGGACCTATCTGCAGCGTTCGCTGGCGCATCCGGCCCTTGAGCATTTGCGCGACTGGTATCTCGCTAACGTCCCGCCGCCCCAGTCCTGAGCCGGAACCGGTTTACCGGCTGTTAGCCGTCGCACCGGTATCATCGCCCGCAGGCAGCCGCACAGATTGGAGCTGGAGCAAGGGCAGATGGCGGTCAAGACGGACCAGCGCGGGAACAGTCGGGTTGTTTTCGAACGTGGAGTACCGGCCCAGATGATGGGGATCGACGGCACCTGGCGGCGCGAATGCACAATGGAAGACGTCTCCGAGAGCGGCGCCAAGCTGACCATCGACGGTTCGGTCGAAGGTCTGCATCTGAAGGAATTTTTTCTCGTCCTGTCGTCCACCGGATTGGCCTACCGGCGCTGCGAACTGGCCTGGGTCAATGGCGACCAGATCGGCGTCAATTTCCTCAAGCAAGGCGACAAGAAGAAAAAGTCGCGCTCCACAGCCGTCGGGGCGTGAGGGCAACACACGTCGTACAACCGTCACGGCGGGTGGTTAAGGCCGTTGAGATGCAGTGCGGTCGAGTCCGGTCCGTGCTAGGATTGCTGCAAACGCGAATTTCAGAGGTTCGAGAAGCGAAGCATGTCCGTCAAACCGACCAAAGCCATGGTGCTCGCCGCAGGATTCGGCGTGCGCATGCGTCCGCTGACGGACAAGATGCCGAAGCCGATGGTGCCGGTCGCGGGCCAGCCGCTGCTCGACCACGTGCTCGACAAGCTCGCTCAGGCTGGCGTGACCGAGGCGGTGGTCAACGTGCACTATCTGCCGGACCAGATCATCGATCACACCGCAACGCGCCAGCATCCACGCGTGATCATTTCGGACGAGCGCGACCAGGTGCTCGGCACCGGCGGCGGCGTGGTCAAGGCGCTGCCTCTGCTCGGCGATGCGCCGTTCTATCACGTCAATTCCGACACGCTGTGGATCGACGGCGTTCGCTCCAATCTGACGCGGCTTGCGGAAAACTTCGACCCCGAGCGCATGGACATCCTGCTGCTGATGGCGCCGACGGCAACCAGCATCGGCTATAGCGGTCGCGGCGATTACGGCATGCTGCCCGACGGTGCGCTTCGCAAGCGCAAGGAAAAAGAGATCGTCCCGTTCGTCTATGCGGGCGCGGCCATTCTGTCGCCGACGATCTTCACTGATGCGCCGCAAGGCGAGTTCTCGCTGACCAAAATGTTCGACCGCGCCAATGAGCAGGAGCGCCTGTTCGGCCTCCGCCTCGACGGCGTCTGGATGCATGTCGGCACGCCGGATGCGGTGCATGCCGCGGAAGAGGCGTTTTTGGAGAGCGTGGCGTAGGCCGCTCTCTTGTCCCGGACGCGGTGCGGCGCGAAGTGCCGCTCCGCAGGGCCGGGACCCACTTCATCTGCACTTGCGGAACGAAGCGACCTGGGCCCCGGCTCAGCAGCGCATCACTGCGTGCTGCGCCGCGTCCGGGGCACGAGAGCGGTGTAAAGCGAACAGCGGGGACGATTTCGCCCCGGCCCATGTCCATTTGAGTCCGCCTCCCTATATTGGCGCCTGATTCTCGAATCAGGCGGCTCATGCGCGTTTTCAGCGTTCCCCTCTCAGTTCCATTCCTGCGCACCATCGTCACCGCCCTGCTCGACGGCCGGCTGGTCGACGGGTTCGAGGCGCGCAAGGAACCGGCGCGACTCGCGGACGCCACGCTGTATCTGCCGACCCGGCGCGCGATGCGCGTCGTCCGGGAGATCTTCCTCGACGAGATGAAGGCGGAGGCCGTGGTGCTGCCGCGCATCGTTGCGCTCGGCGATATCGACGAGGACGAGCTCGCCTTCGCCGACGAAGGCGAGCAGTTTTCAGGCGCAACGCCGATCGAGATTCCACCGCGGCTCGGCGAGCTCGAACGGCGGCTGACGCTGGCGCAACTCGTTGCCGCCTGGGCCAAGGGCCCGGTGCTGGCGCCGCTGGTGGTCGGCGGCCCCGCTTCGACACTGGCGCTGGCCGGCGACCTCGCCCGCCTGATCGACGACATGGTCACGCGCGGCGTCGACTGGAGCGCGCTCGATGGGCTTGTTCCTGATAACCTCGATCGCTACTGGCAGCACTCGCTCGAATTCTTGCGCATCGCCCGCATCGCCTGGCCCAGCCATCTCGCCGAGATCAACCGGATCGAGCCCGCGGCGCGACGCGACCTCCTGATCGCGGCGGAAGCCAAGCGCCTGACCGCGCATCCCCATGGCCCCGTGATCGCGGCCGGCTCGACCGGTTCGATGCCGGCCACCGCAAAATTCCTGCATGCCGTTGCCTCGCTGCCGCATGGCGCCGTGGTGCTGCCCGGCCTCGACACCGATCTCGACGACGACGCCTGGCGCACCATCGGCGGCGTGCGCGATTCGCTCGGCAAATTCGCGGAGCATCCGGCCTCGAACCATCCGCAATATGCCATGCACGCGCTGCTGGACCGCTTTGGCATCAGGCGCAGCGACGTCGAGATCCTCCAGCCGCCTGCCGACGGCGGTCGCGACCTGCTGGCCTCCGAATCGATGCGCCCCTCCGCCAGGACTGAAGTCTGGCACGACCGGCTGAAGCAGCCGGACGTGGCCGCGAAGATTGCCGGCGGCATGAACAATCTCGCGGTGGTCGAAGCCCCCAATCCGGAAATGGAGGCGCTCGCCATCGCCATCGCCATGCGCGAGGCGCGGCATCTCGACAAATCGGCAGCACTGGTGACGCCGGATCGCGCGCTGGCGCGGCGGGTGATGGCCGCGCTGACCCGGTGGGATCTCGCCTTTGATGATTCCGGCGGCGACGTCTTGATGGAAACCTCCGCCGGCGTCTTTGCCCGCCTCGCGGCGGAAGCGGCAACCAAGGGATTGGAGCCGCCGACGCTGCTGGCGATGCTGAAGCATCCGCTGTGCCGGCTTGGCCGCGCGCCCGGCGCGTGGAAGGCGGCGATTGAAGGCCTGGAGCTCGCTGTGTTGCGCGGCACCCGCCCGCCGGCAGGCACTGGCGGCCTGTTGCGCGAGTTCAACCGCTTTCGTGAAGAGCTGGCAAAGCTGTGGCGCAGCGAGGTCTCCGCCTTGCACCACGCCGAACCTCGCGCACGCCTCAAGCCGGAGGACCTCGATCGCATCCAGGCCCTGATCGACGCCCTGCAAAAGGCATTGGCGCCGATCGAAAGTCTCGCGTCGGCAAAGCCGTTCGACTTCGCCGAGCTTGCGCATCGCCACCGCGAGATCATGATCGAGCTGTCGCGCGACGAGCAGGGCATTCCGCTCGCCTTCGAGGAGCGCGAGGGCCTGGCGCTCGCCAGCGCCTTCGACGATCTCCTGCGCGGCGGCATGACCAGCGGCTTGATGGTGACGCTGCCCGACTACGCCGACGTCTTCCAGACCGCGTTCAGCGATCGCGCGGTACGGCGGCGGGACAAGCCGGGCGCGCGGCTGCAAATCTACGGCCCGCTGGAATCGCGCCTGATGCAGGCCGACCGCATCATCATCGGCGGGCTGATCGAAGGCGTCTGGCCGCCAGCACCGCGCATCGACCCCTGGCTCAGCCGCCCGATGCGGCACGAGCTTGGTCTCGATCTGCCGGAGCGGCGTATCGGCCTCTCGGCGCACGACTTCGCGCAGCTGCTCGGCGGCGACGAGGTGATCCTCACCCATTCCGCCAAGGCCGGCGGCGCGCCGGCGGTGGCCTCGCGCTTCCTGCACCGGTTAGAGGCTGTCGCGGGCGACGAACTCTGGAAGGCGGCGGTTCGCGCTGGCGAAAAATACGTGCGGTTCGCGGGCGCGCTGGACCAGCCCGCCGAGGTCACGCCGGTCAAGCAACCGGAGCCACGGCCGCCGCGCGCGACGCGGCCGCTGAAGATGTCGGTCACAGCGATCGAGGACTGGCTGCGCGATCCCTACACGATCTACGCCAAACGCATCCTGAAGCTCGATGCGCTCGATCCCGTCGACATGCCGCTTTCGGCCGCCGATCGCGGCTCGGCAATCCACGATGCACTTGGCGAATTCACGGAGACCTATGCTGCGCGCCTGCCCGACGATCCCGCGCGCGTGCTGCGCGCGATCGGCGAGAAGTATTTTACACCGCTGATGGAACGGCCCGAGGCGCGGGCGCTGTGGTGGCCGCGCTTCCAGCGCATCGCGCGCTGGTTTGGCGAATGGGAGACGGCGCGGCGTGACGTCATCGAGGCCATCACCGCGGAAACGCACGGCGAAATCTCGATCAAGCTCGACCATGAGCGCAGCTTTGTTCTCACCGCCCGCGCCGACCGCATCGAGCAGCGCCAGGGCGGCGGCTACGCCATTCTCGACTACAAGACCGGCCAACCACCGACAGGCAAGCAGGTCCGCATGGGCCTGTCGCCGCAGCTCACGCTGGAAGCGGCGATCCTGCGCGAGGGAGGCTTCCGCGACATCGACGCCGGCGCATCCGTCAGTCAGCTCGTCTATGTCCGCCTGAGCGGCAACAATCCGCCGGGCGAAGAGCGCATTCTCGAGCTCAAGTACAAACCGGGCGATGAGCCGCAGCCGCCGGACACTGCTGCAGCGGAGGCGCGAGCCAAGCTGGAAGCGCTGATCCGCGCCTTCGACGACGAGAACCAGCCCTACACCTCGCTGAACCTGCCGATGTGGACGAACCGCTACGGCGCCTATGACGATCTCGCCCGGATCAAGGAATGGTCCGCGGCCGGCGGCCTGGGGATCGAGGAATGGTAAAGGCTCCGCGTCCCATCCCGGATGAAGTGCGCGCGCGGCAGGCGCGGGCCTCCGACCCGACCGCGTCCGCCTTCGTGTCGGCCAACGCCGGCTCGGGCAAGACACATGTGCTGGTGCAGCGCGTGATCCGCCTGCTGCTCTCCGGCGTGCCGCCTGAGAAGATCCTCTGCATCACCTTCACCAAGGCCGCCGCCGCCAACATGGCCGAGCGCGTGTTCACCACGCTTGGTCATTGGGTGACACTTGACGACACCGGGCTTGATGCCGCGATCCGCGCCGTCGGCATCCCGCATCCCAGCGCAAAGCTGCGCCGCGAAGCGCGAAAGCTGTTCGCCTGCGCGCTGGAGACACCAGGCGGGCTGAAAGTGCAGACCATCCACGCGCTGTGCACCCGCCTGCTGCGGCAGTTTCCGTTCGAGGCCAACGTGCCGGCGCGCTTTTCCGTCATCGACGAGCGCGACCAGACCGACATGATGGAGCGCGCCAATCTGAAAGTGCTGCTTGAGGCAGCGCGCGATCCGGAGACCGTCACCGGCCGCGCGCTACTGACGGCAATGGCGAGCGCCGCCGACGTCACTTTCAAGGAGGTCGTGCGCGAGGCGTGCCTGAGCCGCGACCACTTCATGGCCTGGACTGACGATGCCGGCAACGCCGGCGCCGCGGCTGAACAGATGGCCGTCGTGCTGGGTGTTGATGCGAGCGACCGCATCGAGGACGTCGAGACCGAAATACTAAACGGTCCGCATCTACCAAGAACAAGATGGGCTCAAACCGCCGAGATTCTTGATACCAGCACCAACGCAGACAAAAAGCAGGCCGATCGACTACGTGGTGCACTGTCGTACTCAGGCTCCGACCAAGTAGACGCCTACCTAAGCGTCTTTTTGACTGATGCCGATCGAACACCACGTGCGACTGTGATTACCAACACTTTCGCGACAAAAAACCAAGCGATTGGTAAGATGTTCGAGAACGAAGTGTCCCGCCTCGGTGGATTGATCGAGAGACGCCGCGCGGTGACCATGCGCGACCGCACCGCGGCCCTGCTACACATCGCAACGGCCGCCGCCGCAAACTACCGGCGCGAGAAGCAGGAACGCGGGCTGCTCGACTACGACGACCTCATCGACAAGACGCTGGCGATGCTGAACCGCATCTCCTCAGGCTGGGTGCATTACAAGCTCGACCGTGGCGTCGATCACGTGCTGATCGACGAGGCGCAGGATACGAGCCCGCGGCAATGGGACATCGTCGCGCACATCATCTCTGAGTTCACGGCCGGAGAAGGCGCGCGCGAAGGGTTGAACCGCACGGTCTTCGCCGTCGGAGACGAGAAGCAGTCGATCTTCTCGTTCCAGGGCGCCGAGCCCCGGGAATTCGACACGCGCCGGCGCGAGCTTCACCGCAAGTTCACGGCCGCAGGGCTGAAATTCGATCCGGTCGCGTTCACCTATTCGTTCCGCTCGGGCGCCGCGATCCTGCACTCGGTCGACCACGTCTTCCGCGAGCCCGCAATCTACAAGAGCATCCATTCGGTCGATATCGGCCATCCCCTGCACAATGCGCTCGCCGATGCCGGCCCGAGCGTGATCGAGCTGTGGGATCTTGCCGAGGCCGACGACAGGCAGGAGATCGAGGGCTGGCGCGCGCCGTTCGACGGCGTCGCCGTCACCAGTCCCGAGGTCAAGCTTGCCCGCCGCATCCAGGCCGAGATCAAGCGGCTGGTCGAGAGCGGCACGCTGACGGGACATGAGGGCGAGCGGCGGCCCTTACGCTACGGCGACATGCTGATCCTGGTGCGCCGGCGCGGCAATGCGTTCGACGCCGTGATCCAGGCGCTGAAGCATGCCAACGTTCCCGTCGCCGGTGCCGACCGGCTGAAGCTGACCGAGCACATCGCGATCATCGATCTGATGAATCTTGCCGACGCGCTGCTGCTGCCGCAGGACGATCTCGCGCTGGCGGTGGCGCTGAAGAGCCCGCTGTTCGGTCTCGATGACGACGATTTGTTCCAGCTCGCCCATGACCGCAAGGGATCGCTGCGCCGCGCGCTCTGCGAGCATGCAGCTGGAAGCGAGAAGTTCGCGACCGTGCTGCGACGCCTCGAGGCCTGCGAGATCCGTGCGCGCGAGGAGACGCCGTTCGCCTTCTATGCCTGGCTGCTCGGCGGTGACGGCGGCCGCGCGCGTATTTTGCGCCGGCTCGGCCATGAGGCCAATGACGCGCTCGACGAGTTTCTGGAACTGGCGCTGAACTGCGAGCGCAAGGCACCGGCCTCGCTGCAGGGTTTTATGGCCTGGCTGCGCTCGGCCGACACCGAGGTGAAGCGCGACATGGAAATCACCCGCGACGAGGTGCGGGTGATGACGGTGCATGGCGCCAAGGGTCTCGAGGCTTCGGTCGTATTCATGGTCGACACCACGTCGTCGCCCGCGGACTCGCAGCGGGTCCGGCTGATCCACGTGCCGCGCGGCAATGGTGGCGAGGTCGTGGTCTGGGCCGGGCGCAAGGCGGACGATCCCAAGCCCGTCGCCGACGCGCGCAAGGCGATGCTGGAGGAGACCGAGGACGAATATCGCCGCCTGCTCTATGTCGCGATGACGCGCGCGGCCGATCGGCTGATCGTCGGCGGCTGCCTGCCCGGCAACATGAGAACCGTCCGAAAGCTGAGCTGGTACGACCTGATCGACACCGGGCTCACCGGCTCCGGCCTGGACAAGCAGACGATAGAAACGCCGCTCGGCAAGGTGACCCGATTCGCCCGTCCGGAGGACGTCGCGGCGCTGGGCACGCCGGCGACAAGCGTGGACCGGACCATCACTCTGCCGGACTGGCTGCGGACACCGGCGCCGCGTGAGACCATCGACGACGATCTGGTGCGTCCCTCCGGCCAGCCGGCCGAGGAAGGCCGCAGCGTACGATCAAGCGAATCAGTCCAGTCCCGCGCCCTGGCGCTGCAGCGCGGCACGCTGGTGCACCGGTTGCTGCAGTCTCTGCCCGACATCGCCGCCGCGCGCCGGCGCGAGGCCGCACTTGGCTTCATGACCCGCAATGCCGGCGACTGGCTCGATGCCGATCGCGTCTTGCTGGCCGACAAGGTGCTCGCCCTGATCGCCGAGCCGCGCTTTGCCCCGGTGTTTGCCGAGGGCAGCCGGGCGGAGGTCGCCATCGTCGGGAAACTCGACCGGCCGGGCCGCCCGCCGGCGCTGGTGTCGGGGCAGATCGACCGGCTGGTGGTTCGTCCGGACGAGGTTCTGATCGTCGATTTCAAGACCAACCAGACCGCCCCCAAAAGCGCTGCGGAAGCCCCCGCCGCCTATGTCCGGCAACTTGCGCTGTACCGGGCGGTGCTGTCGCGGCTCTATCCCCAAAAGCCGATCCGCGCCGTCCTGCTCTGGACAGAGGCCCTTGAATATATGGAGATTTCAGCCCCCGCGCTGGACGCGGCGCTGGCATCCCTTCATGTCGGCGTGAGCGTCCTTGACCCGGCAAGGGGCCGTTCATAGGTTGGGCCCATGATCCCGGGCGCGATTCCACGTCGCGCCGATTCTCTTTCAACCGAGTGAGGTACTCCAATGGCCGTTGGCAAGGTTTCCGATACCGATTTCGAAGCCGAAGTGCTCAAGGCGAACGGCCCCGTGGTCGTCGATTTCTGGGCCGAATGGTGCGGCCCCTGCCGCATGATCGCACCCGCCCTCGACGAGATCGCCGGCGCGATGGGCGACAAGGTCAAGATCGTCAAGCTCAACGTCGACGAGAGCCCGAAGACCGCGTCGAAGTACGGCGTGATGTCGATCCCCACCCTGATGATCTTCAAGGGCGGTGAGATGGCCTCCCGCCAGGTAGGCGCAGCGCCGAAGGCGAAGCTCCAGCAGTGGATCACCTCCGCGGTCTGATCCGCGTCGCGTCCGATTAGATTTGTGCGACGGCCGGCGAACAGCCGGCCGTTTTGTTTTGCCCTACTTCATCCACCCCGTCGCCAATGCATTCGCCAACTCCGGCTGATTGTTGCGGCGGGCCAGCGCAGCCATCGTTTCATGGTCATAGGCGATCTGGCGGAACGTGACCTGCCAGGCACTGCCAACGTGTTCGAGGATCGCATAGCGCGCGTGCGGCGTGCCGGCTTCGACCAGATGCGGGAACGGATGCACGTCGCGATAGCCGGGACTGCCGACGCTGCCGGGATTGACGATCAGCCGGCCGTCGCGCAAGCGCACGGCGCGGGCAAGATGGGTGTGGGCGCAGAGGATCAGCGACTGCGTGACGCCTTGCGCGAATTGCTCGATCCGATCGAGCGGCGATAGCGCCACGGTGCCGTCGGGGTGCACAGTGTCGAGCCAATAGACTTCGTCATTCTCGGGTGTCGCGTGACACAGGAAGACCTGATCACGGAACACACGAATCATCGGCTGTGCGCGCAGCCAGTCGAGCTGCGCGGCATTGAGTGCGTCGTAGGCAGGCCGGTCCCACGAGCCCATCTTCTCCGGCGGACGGTCGAGCAGATGGCGGTCGTGGTTGCCGAGCACGTGCACGGCATCGAGCGTCATCAGGATCTCGATGGTGCGCTGCGCATCGAGCGGGCCGCTCAGCATGTCGCCGAGATTGACGATGTCGTCGATGCCCTGGGCGCGGATGTCGGCAAGCACCGCCTCCAGCGCGAGATAGTTTCCGTGGATGTCGGCAATCGCGGCAAAACGCATTGGCTTCTCTCTTGCCCCGGACGCAGCGCAGCACGTTAGTGGTGCGCTGCTGAGCCGGGGCCTATGTGGCGGCATTCTGGGTCCCGGCTCTGCGGAGCAGCGTTGCACGCAGCACCGCGTCCGGGACACGAGAGCTTATGCAGGTGGCGTGCCGTTGAGCCCCAGCACATGGCCGGCAAGATAAAGCGAGCCAGTGATCAGGATGCGCGGCGGCACTTCGTAGGCGAGCTTCGACAGAGCGCGCAATGCGGCCTCGACGCCGGGGGCGATTTCGACGCGCATGCCGAGGCTGCGGACTGCGTCCGCAAGACGATCGACCGGCATCGCGTTCTCGGTGTCCGGAATCGGCACCGCAATGATGTGGCGGGTGAGGCCGGCAAAATTGGCCAGAAACGCCTGCGCATCCTTGTTGGCCATCATGCCGGCGATGACAACCAGCGGCCGCGACACGCGCTCCTCGAGGTCGCCGAGCGCGGCGGCGGCGACGCGGCCGCCTTCGGCATTGTGGCCGCCGTCGAGCCAGATCTCACTGCCTTGCGGACCCCAGGAGAGCAACTCGCCCGAGGTGAGCCGCTGCATCCGCGCCGGCCATTCGGCACCGACGATGCCGGCCTCGCATGCCGCCTGGTTGATCTTGAAAGTCGGGATCGCCCGCAGCGTCGCGATCGCAAGGCCGGCATTGTCGAACTGATGGCGGCCGAACAGGCGCGGCGCCGCGAGATCCATCAGGCCGCGCTCGTCGGAATAAACCAGACGTCCATGCTCGACATTGACGTGCCAGCTCTCGTTCGCGGCAAACAGCGGCGCGCGCATGCGCTTGGCCTGCGCCTCGATCACCGCCATCGCCTCGCCCGTCTGCTCCGCGCACACCACGGGCACGCCGCGCTTGATGATCGCGGCCTTC
This sequence comes from Bradyrhizobium ganzhouense, assembly GCF_049949285.1. Taxonomy (NCBI): domain Bacteria; kingdom Pseudomonadati; phylum Pseudomonadota; class Alphaproteobacteria; order Hyphomicrobiales; family Nitrobacteraceae; genus Bradyrhizobium; species Bradyrhizobium ganzhouense. The sequence goes on along the minus strand of NZ_CP181318.1, from coordinate 423,652 downwards.
TCGCCGGCGATCAACGCCAGGGTGTCGCCGAGAAAATCCATGTGGTCCATGCTGATCGGCGTGATCACGCAGGCCGCAGGTGTATCGACCACATTGGTCGAATCGAGTCGGCCGCCGAGGCCGACCTCGAGCAGCACCGCGTCGGCAGGATTTTGCGCGAACAGATGGAAGGCGGCGGCAGTCTTGAGTTCGAAGACAGTCGCAGGCTCGCCGGCATTGACGCGCTCGACCTCTTCCAGCGCCGCGCGCAACTCGTCGTCGGAGACGAGCACGCCGCCGCCGGCGCGGCCGAGGCGGAAACATTCGTTGATGCGGACGAGATAGGGCGAGGTGTAGGCGTGGACGCGCAGGCCGGCGGCCTCCAGCGTCGCGCGCAGATAGGCCACCGTCGAGCCCTTGCCGTTGGTGCCGGCGACGTGGATCACCGGCGGCAGCTTGCGTTCCGGATGGCCGAGCCCTTCGAGCAGGCGATGCATCCGCTCGAGCCCGAGATCGATACGCTTCTGATGCAGGGCCGACAGCCGCCCGATCAATGCATCGAGCGACGGCTTTGCGCTGTCAGAGGGCGCGTTCACGCGTGGGGCGCAGCCGGCGCCGTCTCGGGGGCCGATACGATCTGCGCCGGGCTGACGACCGGTTGCACCGATTTCGACGCGCCTTCCTGCGCCGGCGCCCTGGTCAGCAGACGGCACAGCCGCGCCAAGGTCGGACGCAACTCGTGGCGATGCACGACCATGTCGACCATGCCGTGCTCTTTCAGATATTCGGCGCGCTGGAAACCCTCGGGCAGCTTCTCGCGGATGGTCTGCTCGATCACGCGTGCGCCGGCAAAGCCGATCAGCGCGCCGGGCTCGGCGATCTGCACGTCGCCGAGCATCGCATAGGACGCCGTGACGCCGCCAGTGGTCGGGTTGGTCAGCACGACGATATAGGGCTGTTTTGCTTCGCGCAGCATCTGCACGCCGACCGTGGTGCGCGGCATCTGCATCAGCGACAGGATGCCTTCCTGCATGCGCGCGCCGCCACTTGCTGCGAACACGATGAAAGGCGACTTCTTCTCGACCGCGAGCTCGAGCCCGCGCACGAGGGCTTCACCGGCAGCCATGCCGAGCGAGCCACCCATGAAATCGAAATCCTGCACGGCGATGACAACACCGGCGCCTTCGAGCTTGCCGTAGCCGACCTTGACCGCATCGTTCAGATTGGTGCGCGCGCGCGCGTCCTTGATGCGATCGACGTATTTCTTCTCGTCGCGAAACTTGAGCGGATCGGGCGTGACGTCGGGCACGGCCACGTCGAACCAGGTCTCGTTGTCGAAGATCGACTTCAGCCGCGCCACCGCGCCCATGCGCATGTGGTAGTTCGAGCCGGGGATGACGAACTGGTTGGCCTCGACGTCCTTGTAGAACACGAGCTGTCCGGAATCCGGGCACTTGATCCACAGATTCTCCGGCGTCTCCCGCCGCAGCATGTTGCGGATCTTCGGCCGGACCACATTGGTAAGCCAGTTCATGGTTTGCTCCGATGTGCGAACCCGCAGGGGATCGCCTGAAGGACTATATGGCGGGCGGGCCCTTGCCCGGCAAGCCGACGTGTCGTCCGCCCTGGCAGCGGAATTATGGCCTATTCGGCCGCTTGTTTCGCAGCCCTGACGCCCTGGGCCAGCGCCGCCGTCAGTTCGGCCACGGCGTTAACGGTTTTGGCGGTTGCGCGGCCCTCGGCATCGAGGCTGTTCTTGAGTGCGTCGACCAGCGCGGTGCCGACCACCGAACCATCGGCCTTCTCGGCAATGGCGCGCGCCGCCTCCGGCGTGCGGATGCCAAAACCAACGCAGATCGGCAGCTTGGTATGCCGCTTGATGCGCGCGACAGCTTCACCGACGGCATTCGCGTCCGCCGCTGCTGCACCGGTGATGCCGGCGATAGAGACGTAATAGACAAAGCCTGATGTGTTCGCGAGCACCGCCGGCAGGCGCTTGTCGTCGGTGGTCGGGGTCGCGAGGCGAATGAAGTTCAGGCCCGCCTTCAGCGCGGGAATGCAGAGCTCGTCGTCTTCCTCCGGCGGCAAATCGACGATGATCAGGCCGTCAACGCCGGCCGTCTTGGCATCCGCCAAAAACTTGTCGACGCCGTAAATGTAGATCGGATTGTAATAGCCCATCAGCACCAGCGGCGTGACGTCATCGTCCTTTCGGAAGCCGCGCACCAGCTCCAGCGTCTTCTTCAAGGTCATGCCGTTCTTGAGCGCGCGCAGACCTGCCGCCTGAATCGAGGGGCCATCCGCCATCGGATCGGTGAAGGGAATGCCGAGTTCGATGACGTCGGAGCCCGCCTTGGGCAGCGCCTTGACGATATTGAGCGAAGTCGTGAGATCGGGATCGCCGGCCATCACATAGGTGACAAAGGCCGAGCGGCCGGCTTTTTTCAGCTCGGCGAAACGGGTGTCGATACGTGTGGTCACTTGCTCTTGCCCTTCAGGATGTCGCCGACCTGCGGGACGTCCTTGTCGCCGCGGCCGGAGAGATTGACGACCATCAGGTGGTCTTTCGGCCGCTTCGGCGCGAGCTCCATCACCTTGGCGATGGCGTGCGCGGGCTCGAGTGCCGGAATGATGCCTTCGAGCTTCGAGAGCAGCTGGAACGCGGCGAGCGCCTCATCATCAGTCGCGGAGAGATAATTGACGCGGCCGATCTCGTGCAGCCAGGAATGCTCGGGACCGATGCCGGGATAGTCGAGGCCGGCCGAGATCGAATGCGCGTCCTGGATCTGGCCGTCGGCATCCATCAGGAGATAAGTGCGGTTACCGTGCAGCACGCCGGGACGGCCGCCCGCGATCGACGCCGCATGCAACTGCGTCAGCCCGTGGCCCGCGGCTTCGACGCCGAAAATCTCGACCGAGGGGTCGTCGAGGAACGGATGGAACAGGCCCATCGCGTTCGAGCCGCCGCCGATGCAGGCGACCAGCGAATCCGGCAGGCGGCCTTCGACCTCCTGCATCTGCGCCCTGGTCTCGTTGCCGATGATCGACTGGAAGTCGCGTACCAGCGTCGGATAGGGATGCGGACCCGCCACCGTGCCGATGCAGTAGAACGTGTTGTGCACGTTGGTGACCCAGTCGCGCAGCGCCTCGTTCATGGCGTCCTTCAGCGTGCGCGTGCCCGACTGCACCGGAAAGACTTTTGCGCCCAGCATCTCCATGCGGATGACGTTCGGCTGCTGCCGCTCGACGTCGACGGCGCCCATATAGACCACGCATTCGAGGCCGAAGCGCGCGCATAACGTCGCGGTGGCGACGCCATGCTGGCCGGCGCCGGTCTCGGCAATGATGCGCTTCTTGCCCATGCGCCGCGCCAGCATGATCTGGCCGAGCACGTTGTTCACCTTGTGCGAACCGGTGTGGTTGAGCTCTTCGCGCTTCAAATAGATCTTGGCGCCGCCGAGATGCTCGGTGAGGCGTTCGGCGAAATAGAGCGGAGAGGGCCGGCCGACATAGTTCTTGAGATAGCCGTTCATCTCGGCCTGGAAGGCCGGATCGGCCTTGGCCGCGCTGTAGGCCTTCTCCAGGTCGAGGATCAGCGGCATCAGGGTTTCGGCGACGAAGCGTCCACCAAAGATGCCGAAATGGCCGCGCTCGTCGGGGCCGCTGCGATAGGAGTTTGGTTTGACGATGTTCATCGAACGCTCAACTTTTGACTTGCATCTTGGGTGGCGCGCGCGGCGCGAATGAAGGCCTTGATCAGCTCGGGATCCTTGACGCCTGGGGCGCTCTCGACCCCCGAGGACACGTCGGCGCCACCGGCGCCGGTGACGCGGAGGGCTTCCGCGACGTTGTCGGCGTGAAGCCCGCCGGAGACCATGTAGGGCAGTTTCAGATCGAGATGTTCGAGCAAGTGCCAGTCGAAGGGCGCACCCAGGCCGCCGGGCCGGGTCGCATCCTTCGGCGCGCGAGCGTCGAACAGGATGCGGTCGGCGACCGCGGCATAGCCGGGCAACACGGCGAGATCGGCTGATGTTGCGACCGGCACCGCCTTCATCACCGGGCGGCCGAACTTCTGCTTGATGTCGCGCAGCCGCGCCACGCTTTCCTTGCCGTGGAGCTGAAAAATGTCCGGCGACAGCGCGTCCATGATGTTGTCGAGCGTGGCATCGTCGGCATCGACCGTGAGCGCGACCTTGAGCGCGCGCTGCTTCACCTGCCGGCCGAGGTCCCGCCCCGTCTCCAGCGAGACATGCCGGGGCGAGGGCGGAAAGAACACGAATCCCACCATGTCGGCGCCCGCGTCGAGCGCTATTTCGAGCGTCTCACGCGTGGACAGGCCGCAGATTTTGACGAGCAGGGACATGGTCTCAAAGCGGGTGGAGGCCGCAAGCGGGGGCCGGGAAACGGGTTTTTCGGTCGGGCCGCTTCTACAACGTCGCGCGCTGCTTGTCTCGCCCAACGGCCCCGTAAAGGCCCACGCCGGTGGGTACCGGGAGGTGCCGGAGCTCGGGCTTGGCCGGGGCCGTCCGGGCCCTCAGATCGGCCAGCTCGTCCCGGGCGGCCCGTGCATCCGCCTCATGCCGGCGCGCAGCGCGCCGCCAGTGCCGCTGGCCAAACCAGACCGCGCAGCCGCCGACGATGACGCCGAGGGCAGCCACCAGGATCAGCAGCAGGAACAGCGGCAGCGTGACCGACAGGGCCGGATCGGCCGCCATGAAGGGATCGAAGGAGACGGTGACGAAATGCCGGTTGGCCACCGCAAAGGTCACCAGGATCAGGGCCAGCGGAATCACGATCAGCGCGGTCAGGAATTTTCGCATCGCGAGCGCTCGTCTTGAATCAAGCTTGCTGCCGCATCATGCGGCCGTTCGGTTAAGCCCGGACGACAGACTTTAGTCCGGGGCGCCCGGATCCGGATGATCGCGATTCAGCCGCTCGCGCATTTCCTTGCCGGTCTTGAAGAACGGAACGCTCTTCTGATCGACCGGGACATGGGCGCCGGTGCGCGGATTGCGGCCGGCGCGCGCTGGGCGGTGCTTCACCGAGAAAGCGCCGAAGCCGCGCAGCTCGACGCGGTCGCCGCGTGCGAGTGCCGCTACGATCTCCTCGAGAATCGCATTCACAATGTTCTCGACATCCCGCTGGTACAGATGCGGGTTGTGCTCGGCGATACGCTGAACAAGTTCGGATTTGATCATCGAGAGATAGGACCCGGGAGCGTGCGGATGACCATTTCCGTGAAAATACTGTGATCTGTCAAGACGCTAAATGAAGGTTGAGCGTCGCGAAAGTGCGTGACAAATGCCGAAAAAGCAGGCTGCACGGCTACCCGCCGGGCGGGAAAAAGCTCTGAAACTCGCGTTGTTCCCGCTTGTTCCCGGTCAATTCGACGCAGCCGGCTGCCACAGGGCCAGCATTCCATCCAACCCGACACGATCGACCGCCTGCACGACGCCGGTTTGCGCGATTTGGTGCGCAATCGAGCCGAATCCAAGCGCTTCCAGCGTCACGGCGGCCGCCGTCCTGAGGAACGGCAGATCGCCAAAGCGCGGCTCCAGCCTGTAATCGCGCACGCTGAGACCCTTCTTGACGCCCTTCTGCTCCTCGAGCCAGGTCACGGCGGTTTTCTCGTCGCCGAGCTGATCGATCAGCTTGAGATCGATTGCCTGGCGTCCGGTGAAGACGCGGCCATCGACGACTTTTTCGAGCTGCGTGTCATCCATGCCACGGCGCTGCTTCACCAGATCCTTGAACCAGGCATAGGAATCCCTCACCAGCGCATCCAGCGCGGCCCGGGCCTCCGGGCTGGTCGGCTCAAAACCGTTGGGCGCGGCCTTCAGCGGCGTGGACTTCACTTCCTCGACCTTGACGCCGATGGTCTTCAAGAGCTCCGAGACGTTCGGAAACTGGAACAGCACGCCGATCGAGCCGACCAGCGAGCTCTGCTGGGCGATGATATGGTCGCTCGCAATGGCGGTGATGTAACCGCCGGACGCCGCAAGACCTTCGACCACGACGACCAGCGGCTTCTTCGCCTTCAGGCGCGTCAGGGAATCATAGAGCTGCTCGGAGCCGGCGGTGGTGCCGCCCGGCGAATTGATGTGAACGATCACGGCGGCGGCCTGCGAATTCTCCAACCGCTCCAGCGCCCGCGTGCGCTCCGAATCGCTGCGGATCAGGCCATCGATCTGCACACGCGCGATTGAGCCTGCAGAGGCGAAGCTGCTGCGCGCGCCGGGTGTCGCGATCAGTGCGAAGCCCGCGATCGCAGCGATCGCGATCAGCGCGGCCATCACGCGCCAGAACGTCAGCTTGCGGCGGATCCTGCGGCGATCGACGATGATGTCCGAATCGAGCGACATCGGAATATCTCCAAATGAAAGGCCGCTTGGCGTTGTGCCGTCACAACGTGACCAATGGCTTGTCTGGATACATCAATTGCGGCGCAATTTGAAGAAAACAAGGCCTGCGGCCGGGTAGGCCCTGGACGCTGCCACATACTCCGCTGTCGTCCCGCCGAAGGCCGGGACGACGATAGCAACAAAAAAGCCCCGGCTTGCGCCGGGGCTCTGATGTCAGTGAAACTTACGTTTCGCTTACTTGCTGTCGCGGTTCTTGAGCGCGGTGCCCAGGATGTCGCCGAGCGTCGCTCCCGAATCCGAGGAGCCGTACTGCGCGATGGCTTCCTTCTCTTCGGCGACTTCGAGCGCCTTGATCGACACCTGAACCTTGCGGGCCTTCTTGTCGAACTGGATCACGCGGGCATCGACCTTTTCGCCGACGGCGAAGCGTTCGGCGCGCTGGTCGTTGCGGTCACGCGCGAGCTCCGAGCGCTTGATGAAGGTCGAGAAGTCGGTACCGGTGATCTTCACCTCGATGCCGCTTTCCTTCACTTCGAGCACTTCGCAGGTCACGACAGCGCCCTTCTTGACATCGCCCGGCTCGGCGAAGGGGTCGCCTTCGAGCTGCTTAATGCCGAGCGAGATACGCTCCTTCTCGACGTCCACATCGAGCACCACGGCCTTCACCATGTCGCCCTTCTTGTAGTTGTCGATCACCTGCTCGCCCGGAAGCTTCCAGTCGAGGTCGGAGAGATGGACCATGCCGTCGACGTCGCCCTCGAGACCCAGGAACAGACCGAACTCGGTCTTGTTCTTGACCTCGCCCTCGACGGTCGAACCGGTCGGATGACCTTCGACGAAGACCTCCCACGGGTTGCGCATGGTCTGCTTGAGGCCGAGCGAGATGCGGCGCTTGACGGAATCGACTTCCAGCACCTGCACATCGACTTCCTGCGAGGTCGACACGATCTTGCCGGGGTGCATGTTCTTCTTGGTCCACGACATCTCGGAGACGTGGATCAGGCCTTCGATGCCCGGCTCGAGCTCGACGAACGCACCGTAGTCGGTGATGTTGGTGACACGGCCGGTGAAGCGGGCACCCAGCGGGTACTTGGCTTCGATGCCCTGCCACGGATCGTCCAGCAGCTGCTTCATGCCCAGCGAGATGCGGTGCGTCTCGTGGTTGATCTTGATGATCTTGACCTTCACGGTCTGGCCGATCGAGAGCACCTCGGTCGGGTGGTTGACGCGGCGCCACGCGATGTCGGTGACGTGCAGCAGGCCGTCGATGCCGCCGAGATCAACGAACGCACCGTAATCGGTGATGTTCTTGACCACGCCGTCGATGACCTGACCCTCTTCGAGGTTCTGCACCAGCTCCTGGCGCTGCTCGGCGCGGGTCTCTTCGAGAACCGTGCGGCGGGAGACGACGATGTTGCCGCGACGGCGGTCCATCTTGAGGATCTGGAACGGCTGCGCGTTGTTCATCAACGGCGCAACGTCGCGGATCGGACGGATGTCGACCTGCGAACGCGGCAGGAAGGCAACGGCACCGTCGAGGTCGACGGTGAAGCCGCCCTTGACCTGGTTGAAGATGACGCCCGTGACCTTTTCGTTGTTCTGGAACGCCTTCTCGAGCTTGCCCCAGCTCTCTTCGCGGCGCGCCTTGTCGCGCGACAGCACGGCTTCGCCGAGGGCGTTCTCGATGCGATCGAGGAACACTTCCACCTCGTCGCCGACCTTGATCTCGCTCTCACGGCCGGGGCCGGAAAATTCGCGCAGGGCGACGCGGCCCTCGGTCTTCAGGCCGACGTCGATGACGGCCATGTCCTTTTCAATTGCAACCACCTTGCCCTTGACGACCGAGCTCTCCTGCAGGTTGCCACCTGCGAAGGACTCGTCGAGCATCGCGGCGAAATCGTCGCGCGACGGGCTATAGGTATCAGCGGAAGTCGAAGCCATTTGTTCTCCAGTTGCGGATGTCTTGCCGGCCGTTGGGTTTTTGGGCGTATCGGACGCGCAGTGTCGGAAGGTCCACAAAACCTTCGAGCGACCGCTCGTTGCTCCGGTCCAAAGACCGGAACAGCGCAAGCGGGCCGGCTGGGCCCGCACGTTCGATACGTGGAAATCGTTGTGTCCGGAGCCTGGATCGCGTCGGCCCCAAACAGGGACCGAGGGTATCGACCTCAAAGAGCGGGAGCGGGCGCTTCCTCCAATGACGGCTGCGGCTTAACCCCGCGACCGGCCCGCTCGGACGGCCTCGATAATGTCGATGGCGGCCCGGACGCCGCCTTCTATATCCAGTTGGGAGTTATCAAGCAAGTAAGCATCTGCGGCCGGTTTTAGCGGTGCAATCGGCCTGTTCTTGTCCCGTTCGTCGCGCTGGATGATGTCGGCCAGCACCGCCGCCTCATCCGCCTCCTCGCCCCGCGCCCTCGCCTCCATCGTGCGGCGGCGGGCGCGGACTTTCGGGTCAGCCACGACGAAAATCTTCACGTCGGCATTGGGGCAGATCACGGTTCCAATGTCCCGGCCGTCCAGCACCGCGCCGGGCGGGCCGGCGGCGAACTGCCGCTGGAAATCGAGCAGAACCTCGCGAACCCTGGGGATCGCCGAAACGATGGAGGCGCCCTCGCCGGCCGTCTGGGTCTTGAGGGCGGGATTGCCGAACTTTTCAGGATCGAGTTCCAGCGCGGCCTGCACCGCAGCCGCCTCGTCCCGGAGATCCTGGCCGGACTGCATCAGGGCGTAGGCGACCGCGCGGTAGATCACGCCGGTATCGAGGTGACGATAGCCGTAATGATGGGCGAGGCGCTTGCCGAGCGTGCCCTTGCCCGAGGCCGCGGGTCCATCGATAGCGATGATCATGTCACTGTGTCTCAGCTGTTTGAGGACCGCGCGCGCGTCGCAATGGCCGCTCTTCAGTAAAAATGTTGCGGGACGCGAACTCGGCGGGGCTCGCAAAAGTGAGATATTCACGCATTGCGTCGGACGGAGACGACGCGGTGAACCAAGGTTCGGCAAGGCGCCGCGCCGGATCGCAAACCCACGCCGGTACGCGGCCGAGACGACGTTGCTTTGCCAGATATTCGGCGATCGCGCCGACGAGTGCATCAAGCCGATCGTCCCGCGTTAAGGCCGGCTCGTCTTCGATCGTGTCGTATTGAGCCCGGCTGGTTCCCGCTAAGTCGAAGGTGTCCAAGAATTCGGCCAGGGTCGCGTCCTGCGGCGCGCCGGCGCGAATGCGATCGACTGCTTCAGCGAGGGTATTTGGGCGCATCGGCTCCTCCCTCCAGGTCCATATTCTTCAGCAGAAAGCGCTGCTTCTCAGAGGAAGCCGCGCTCACCGGAAAATACCGACCGAGCAGGGCAATGGCTTCTTCGATGGTCGAGATTCCAACTACTTTCATCAGATTCAAGATATCCAGCCGTTCCGTCTCCCCGCGAACAGGATCCGTGATCCGGAATGCCTTCAATTTCAGTGCCAGAAGATATGCCGCGGAGGGCACCGAGACCTCAAGCCCCGGTGACGTGCCGTCGCGCGGGAATGTGCCAAATTCGAGATGATCCGCGGCGCGATCCGCCAACGGACTAAGATGAAATACGACCTGATCGTTGAACCAGTCGGCGTCCCATCCATTTCTTGCCGCAAGCTCGCTAATTGTCCTCTCAAGCCAATCAGGCAGCGGCCGCTCGAGCTTCGAAACATCAACATCCTCGGTCGCGAAGCGGAAATTGCTGGCAAGCATGAGGGCAGAGCCGCCATAGACCGCGATCTGAAGCTTGGTTCCGGCGTCGGCCGCAGCACGGCCGATCGAATCGAAGGCATCCAGCAGGGCGTCGCGATCGAAGGCTGCGCTCATGGCCGCGGCCTCATGAAAACTCGGCCCCCAGCGACCGCATCATCGGAATGAAATCCGGGAAACTGGTCGCGATGAAGGCAGTGTCGTCGACCGTCACCGGCTGATCGGACGCGCAGCCCATCACCAGCGCGGACATCGCGATGCGGTGGTCCATATGCGTGGCGACAGTGCCGCCGCCGGGGACGTGACCGCGGCCCTCGACGATCAGATCGTCGCCGGAGACAGTGACCTTCACGCCATTGACGCGGAGCATGTCCGCGGTGGCCTCGAGCCGGTCGGATTCCTTGACGCGCAGCTCCTGTAGGCCGCGCATGATCGTCGTGCCTTCGGCGAAGGAGGCGGCGACCGCCAGCACGAGATATTCGTCGATCATCGACGGCGCGCGTTCCGGCGGCACTTCGACACCGCGCAGCTTTGACGCGCGCACGCGCAGCTGCGCCATCGGCTCGCCGGCGTCACCGCGCACTTCGCTTTCCTCGATGGAGGCGCCCATCTCACGCAGCGTCGTGAACAGGCCGGTGCGCAGCGGATTGGTCATCACGTCGGACAGAACGACATCGGAGCCTTCGACGATCAGCGCCGCGACAACCGGAAAGGCCGCTGAGGACGGATCGGCGGGCACGACGACGGTGGCGCCATGCAGCTCGGGCTGGCCGACCAGCGTGATGCGGCGGCCGTGAGCGCCCTCGACCACCGAGGTGATGTCCGCGCCAAAATGCTTAAGCATTAGCTCGGTGTGGTCGCGGCTGGCCTCGTTCTCGATCACGGTCGTGGTGCCCGGCGCAGACAGGCCCGCCAGCAGCACCGCCGACTTGATCTGGGCCGAGGCGACCGGGGTCTTGTAGGTGATCGGCAGCGGATCGCGCGCGCCCTGGACGGTCAGCGGCAAGCGGCCACCCTCAGCGGCAGAAGCGACCTTGGCGCCCATCTTTTCGAGCGGATCGAGGATCCGGCGCATCGGGCGGCTGCGCAGCGAGGCATCGCCATCGAACACGGCCGAGATCGGGCAGCCGGCGACGGCACCCATGACCAGCCGGCAGCCGGTGCCGGAGTTGCCGAAATCCAGCGCCGCCTTGGGCTGTGCAAAACCTCCGACGCCCACGCCCTGCACCTTCCAGGCGAAATCGCCGGTGCGCTCGACCTTGGCGCCGAGGGCCTGCATGGATTTGGCGGTGTTGAGGACGTCCTCGCCCTCGAGAAGACCCGTAATCCGGGTCTCGCCGACAGCTAGCGCGCCCAGGATGAGGGCGCGGTGGGAGATCGACTTGTCCCCGGGCACCCGTACTTTCCCGGTCAGGGGGCCGCTTGAGCGCGACTTCAGCGGCGTCGGCTTGTCGGAATGGGTCAAGATTGTGTCCTTAGATGCACTCAAAGGCTGGCGGGCACCTACCACATGGTCTCCCCGCCGTCACGAGCATGTCTTTCTGTCGTAATGCGCTATTGACAGCGGGCCGCCAACTAGCCAAGTGAAACACCGCTTTTCAGACATCCCAGGATTCCTCTGCCGTGGCCAAGTCCGAACTCGGAACCAAACGCATTTGCCCAACGACGGGCAAGAAATTCTATGACCTCAACAAGAATCCGGTGATCTCGCCCTATACCGGCGAAGTGGTCCCGATCGCGCCTGTGGCGCCGGCGCGCGCCACCCGCGGCGCCGAAGCCCGTCATGCGGCCGCGGCGGACACCACGCCGGAGCCGGCAGAAGTCGAAGAGGTCTCGCTCGAGGAGGCCGATGCCGAGGAGAACACCGGCAAGGTCAAGGCCGTCGTCCCCGAATCCGAGGACGATATCGAGGTCGACGAGACCCTCGACGACGACGATGACGATGATTCGACCTTCATTGCCGACGAAGAAGAGGGCGATGAGGACGTGACCGACATCATTGGTGATGTCGGAGGTGATGAAGAGACTTGAGATCAGCCCTGATCTGTGAAAAAGGGTGCACCGCGCGAGTCACCAGGCTCGCCGGTCGGGAATGACCCGCCAGGGTCGTCCCAGGACTTAAGGGGCCATAGCTCAGCTGGGAGAGCGCTTGCATGGCATGCAAGAGGTCGGCGGTTCGATCCCGCCTGGCTCCACCAGCCTTCGCTCGCTTCGCGAGCTTCGGCTCGGCAAGCCAGCTCCGCTCTATCGTAGCGAAGCTAGCGAAGGCTGCCGCGGCGTAGCCCGAAGGGCGAAGCCGGGCTCTCGGCAAATACTCGTCCTGAGATACTATCCGTCCACTGCGCAAGGCGGGGGATAGGATGAAGTATGTCTACATTCTCGAGAGCCTCGATTCCGGCCATTTCTACATCGGCATCACTGACGACCTTCGGGCCCGGCTCGCAAAGCACAACGCCGGCGAGGTGCCCCACACATCAAAGTACGGCCCGTGGCGCATCAAGACCTACATCGCTTTCAGCGACGAGAAGCAGGCCGTCGCATTCGAGAAATACCTGAAGTCAGCGTCAGGCCGAGCGTTCGCCAAGAAGCGCCTCTGATTCCTACTCCCCGATCACCGCATTCAACCGGTCCCTTAGCGCGACGATCTCGTCTTTCATTGCGACCAGCTCCGGCACCGAGCAGTCCGACGCGGCCAGGATCGACTGCGGGACGCTGCGCGCCCTGTCCTTCAGCGCGTGGCCCTGCGGCGTCAGCGCGATCAGGACCTGACGCTCGTCCTCGCTGGAGCGCGTGCGCTTGACGAGGTGCGCGGCTTCGAGCCGCTTGAGCAGCGGCGTCAGCGTGCCCGAATCCAGAAACAGCCTCTCGCCGATATCCTTGACCGGCACGTCGTCGCGCTCCCACAGCACCAGCATCACCAGATATTGCGGATAGGTCAGGCCGAGCCGGTCGAGCAGCGGCTTGTAGACGCGGTTGAAGGCATGCGCGGCCGAATAGACGGCGAAGCAGATCTGGTTGTCGAGGCGTTGCGGATCCAGGGTCGATAATTTCCGGGCCATAGAGAATCTCACGAGATTGACCCGCATTGTGGGACCGGGCGGGCCGACATTCAATTGCGAACAATTAAATGTGAGGCATGCAAATTTCAATTGCGCACAATCTAATTGTTTGCGATAGAGGATGCACCCCAACCCGAAGACCCCAAGGGAGACGAAAATGTCCGTGAACGTCCTCTACAAGACCAGCGCAAAAGCCACCGGCGGCCGTGACGGCCATGCTGCGACCCTCGACGGCGCACTCGACGTCAAGCTCACCACGCCGAAGGAACTCGGCGGCGGCGGTGGCGCCGGCAACAATCCCGAGCAGCTGTTTGCGGCCGGCTATGCCGCCTGCTTCATCGGCGCGATGAAGTTCGTGTCCTCGCAGGGCGGCCCGAAGGTCCCGGCTGACGCCTCCGTCACCTCGACGGTCGGCATCGGCCCGCGCTCGGCCGGCGGTTTCGGCCTCGACATCGATCTGGCCGTCTCGCTGCCGGGCCTGTCCCGCGCCGACGCCGAGGCGCTGGTCGAGAAGGCGCACCAGGTGTGCCCGTACTCCAACGCGACCCGCGGCAATGTCGACGTTCGCCTGACGGTCGTCTGATCTGACGGTGGATTGGCTGGCCCGAGATCCCCCTCGGGCCGGCCGCTTCCGCTTGATTTGCCATGCCGCGGGATTGCGCGGCGACGCATACGCCCCCACGCGGCAAGCCATTGCTGGCTTGGACGAACCTCGCTAGGCCTGTGGTCAATTATCGACACAGGGGAAGCGAAGGCATGACTGAACCCGCAACCGGCGCAATGAGCGGACTGCGCGTCATCGATCTCACGCGCGTGCTCGGCGGTCCCTACTGCACCCAGATCCTCGCCGACCATGGCGCCGACGTGATCAAGGTCGAGCCACCCGCGGGCGATGAGGTACGCGACTGGGGTCCTCCCTTCCACGAGGACGACGCGGCCTATTTCGTCGGCATCAACCGCAACAAGCGCTCGATCGGCCTCGACCTCGCCTCCGAGGGCGGCCGTGTCGTGCTGCTCAAGATGCTGGAGACGGCCGACGTCCTGATCGAGAATTTCAAGCCGGGCACGCTGGAGAAATGGGGCATCGGCAACGATGTGCTCAGCAAGACATATCCGCGCCTCGTGCATTGCCGGATCTGCGGCTTCGGCGCCGACGGCCCGCGCGGCGGCAATCCCGGCTATGACGCCATCATCCAGGCCATGACCGGCATGATCGCGGCGACCGGCTCGCCCGAGAGCGGGCCGATGCGGATCGGCGTGCCCTTGGTCGACATCACCACCGGTCTTTACGCGGCGATCGGCATCCTGATGGCGCTGTCGGAGCGGCAGCGCTCGGGCAAGGGCCAGTTCCTGGAGACGACGCTGTACGAGACCGGCCTCGCCATCATGCATCCGCACACCGCGAATTATTTCATGCATGGCAAGCCGCCGGGACTTACCGGCAACGAGCATCCGAACCTCGTTCCTTACGCGATCTTCCCGACCAAAACCGACAACATCTTCATCGGCGTCGGCAATGACGGCACCTTCCGCAAGCTCGCCAAGGAGATCGGCAAGCCCGAGCTCGGCACCGATCCGCGCTTTGCCCGCAACAAGGACCGCATCGCCAATCGCGACGCGCTGCGCGCGGAGCTTGCCGCGGTGTTCAGCCAGCACGAGGCCGAGCCGCTGTGCAATCGCCTGCTCGCCGCAGGCCTGCCCGCAGGTCCCGTGCAGAAGATCGACCAGGCATTGTCCAACCCGCACACGATCGCGCGCGGCGATGTCATCGAGAAGGACTGGTACAAGGGTGTGGCCTCGCCGATCCGGCTCGATCGCAGCAAGCCGAGCCTGCGCCGCCTGCCGCCGAAGTTCAGCCAGCACTCCGTGGAGGTGCTGGGCGAGTTCGGCTACTCACAGGCGGAGATCGACGCGATGGTCAAGAGCGGCGTGGTCTGCGGGCCCGAGCGCAAGCGCTAAGCCTTCACGGCGGTGCGCTCCCTCTCCCGCAAGCGGGAGAGGTTTAGAGAGATCTGCAAATGCCGCAGTGCGGCGCGGGCACTGGTGTGCACCGCGAACGGAGGAGGCTGCGCGCGGCGCGTTCGCCTATTTGATGGCTTCCCTTTTCCGGCGCTTGCCGCTTTCGTTTCGGCCGCTTACACAGTCATGTGAACGTCATATGGCGCTGCTAGCGCAAGCGATCTTTTTGACGGCCAAGGGAGGTTACTTGATGGCTCTTCGACATTTTGGGGCGGCTGCCGCTGTTGCAATCGCGGTTGGCATGACGGCTTCGCCGGCGCTGGCCGTGACTGAAATCCAGTGGTGGCATGCGATGACGGGCGCGAACAACGACGTCATCGTCAAGCTCGCCAACGACTTCAATGCGTCGCAGAGCGACTACAAGGTCATCCCGACCTACAAGGGCAGCTATCCCGACACCATGAACGCCGGCATCGCCGCCTTCCGCGCCGGCAACGCACCGCACATCATGCAGGTGTTCGAAGTCGGCACCGCGACCATGATGGCCGCGACCGGCGCCGTGAAGCCCGTCTACAAGCTGATGGCCGACGCCGGCGAGAAGTTCGATCCGAAGAACTATCTGTCCGCGATCACCGGCTACTATTCGACCTCGAAGGGCGAGATGCTGTCCTTCCCGTTCAACTCGTCGTCGACCGTGATGTGGGTCAACCTCGACGAGCTGAAGAAGGTCAACGCCGAGATCCCGAAGACCTGGCCCGAAGTGTTCGAGGTCGCCAAGAAGCTGCACGACAACGGCCATCCGACCTGCGGCTTCTCCGGCTCCTGGGTCACCTGGGTCAATCTCGAGCAGCTCTCCGCCTGGCACAACGTGCCGCTCGCCAGCAAGGCCAACGGCCTCGACGGCTTCGACACCGTGCTCGAGTTCAACGGACCGCTCCAGGTCAAGCATCTCGAGAAGCTGGTCGAGCTCCAGAAGGACAAGACCTACGACTACGCCGGCCGCACCAGCCAGGGTGAAGGCCGCTTCACCTCGGGTGAGTGCGCAATCTACCTGACCTCGTCGTCCTTCTTCGGCAACGTCAAGGCGCAGGCCAAGTTCAACTTCAACGCCGTGCCGATGCCGTATTATCCTGACGTCAAGGGCGCGCCGCAGAACTCGATCATCGGCGGCGCCTCGCTCTGGGTCATGGGCGGCAAGTCGGCCGACGAATACAAGGGCGTCGCAAAGTTCCTGACGTTCCTCTCCGACACCGATCGTCAGGTCTACATCCACAAGGCCTCCGGCTATCTGCCGATCACCAAGGCCGCCTATGAAAAGGCGAAGGCGGAAGGCTTCTACAAGGATCAGCCTTATCTCGAGACCCCGCTGCTCGAGCTGACCAACAAGGAGCCGACCGAGAACTCCCGCGGCCTGCGCCTCGGCAACATGGTTCAGCTGCGTGACGTCTGGTCGGAAGAGATCGAGCAGGCGCTGGCCGGCAAGAAGACCGCCAAGCAGGCGCTGGATGCCTCGGTCGAGCGCGGCAACACGATGCTGCGTCAGTTCGAAAAGACCGCCGTGAAATAAGGCGAAGGCGCCGGCGGTGCCGCACGATCAGCGGCCCGCCGGCGCCACCCCATCATGCAAAAGCAAGCGATTTTCCAATCAAAGCTATTGCCGTACTTGCTGGTTGCCCCGCAACTGGCAGTGGTTCTGATTTTCTTCTATTGGCCGGCCTTGCAGGCGGTGATCCAGTCGTTCCTGCTCCAGGACGCTTTCGGTCTCTCGTCGAACTTCGTCTGGTTCGATAATTACATCGAGCTGTTCAAAGACCCCGCCTATTTTGAAGCGATCGTCCGGACCTTCATCTTCTCGTTTGCGATTGCCGTGTCGTCGCTGTCCTTCGCGCTGCTGCTCGCCGTGATGGCGGACAAGCCGCTGCGCGGCTCGATGCTCTACCGCACGCTCCTGATCTGGCCCTATGCGGTTGCCCCGCCGGTCGTCGGCGTGCTCTGGATCTTCATGCTGCATCCCTCGCTCGGCGTGCTCGCGCGATATCTGCGCGCCGCCGGCGTCGACTGGAATCCATTGCTCGACAGCAACCAGGCCGCCGCGCTGATCATCCTGGCCGCCGCCTGGAAGCAGATCTCGTACAATTTCCTGTTCTTTCTCGCCGGCCTGCAGGCCATTCCGAAGAGCGTGTTCGAGGCCGCCGCAATCGACGGCGCGCGCCCGATGCGGCGGTTCTGGACCGTGACGTTCCCGCTGCTGTCGCCGACCATCTTCTTCCTGCTGGTCGTCAACATCGTCTACGCCTTCTTCGACACCTTCGGCATCATCGACACCATGACCCGCGGCGGACCCGGCACATCGACAGTGACGCTGGTCTACAAGGTCTATACCGACGGCCTGCTCGGCGGAAATCTCGGCAGCTCGGCGGCACAATCCGTCATCCTGATGATCCTCGTCATCGTGCTCACGGGAATCCAGTTCCGCTTTGTCGAACGCAAGGTGACCTACTGATGGTCGAGCAAGAGGGCTTTCGACGCTACGTCGCTCATATCATCCTGTGGATCGGGATCGCGATCGTCGCGTTCCCGGTCTACATCGCGATCGTCGCCTCGACCCAGGACAACGCGCTGATCGCCAACGGGCAGATGTCGCTGCTGCCGGGCGGGCATTTCTTCGAGGTCTACTATCAGACCATCTTCGTCGGCACGAGCGGCTCGACCCGCGAGCCGGTCGGCAACATGATGCTGAACTCGCTGGTGATGGCACTGCTGATCGCGGTCGGCAAGATCGCGATCTCGATCATCTCGGCCTATGCGATCGTCTATTTCCGCTTTCCGTTCCGGATGCCGATCTTCTGGATCATCTTCATTACGCTGATGCTCCCGGTCGAGGTGCGCATCTATCCGACCTACAAGATCGTCGCCGACCTGCATATGCTCGACAGCTATGCGGGCCTCGCGCTGCCGCTGATTGCATCCGCCACCGCGACGCTGCTGTTCCGCCAGTTCTTCATGACCGTGCCGGATGAACTCCTGGAAGCCTCGCGCATCGACGGCGCCGGTCCGCTCCGCTTCTTCTGGGATACGCTGCTGCCGCTGTCGCGCACCAACATGGCGGCGCTGTTCGTGATCCTCTTCATCCTCGGCTGGAATCAGTATCTCTGGCCGCTGCTGATCACCACGCGCGACGACATGCAGACCATCCAGGTCGGCATCCGCAAGATGATCACCACCACCGACGCGCTGACCGAATGGCCGGTCGTGATGGCGACCGCCGTGCTGGCCATGCTGCCGCCGGTGTTCGTCGTCGTCGCCATGCAGAAACTGTTCGTGCGCGGCCTGGTCGAGACGGAGAAGTAGAGAGTTATGGCGAACGTCACCCTGCGCAACGTCCGCAAGACCTACACCGGCGGCTTCGAGGCCATCAAGGGCGTCAACGTCGATGTCGGCGACGGCCAGTTCTGCGTGCTGGTCGGACCAAGCGGCTGCGGCAAGTCGACCCTGCTGCGCATGGTCGCGGGGCTCGAGACCGTCACCGGCGGCGAGATCGACATCGGCGGCCGCGTCGTCAACCAGGTCGAGCCCGCCGATCGCGACATCGCGATGGTGTTCCAGAACTACGCGCTTTATCCGCATATGAGCGTGTTCAACAACATGGCTTACGGCCTGCGCAATCGCGGCATGAAGGAGGCCGAGGTCAAGACCCGCGTCGAGGAAGCCGCGCGCGTGCTCGAGCTCTCGGCCATGCTGGAGCGCAAGCCGCGCCAGCTCTCCGGCGGCCAGCGCCAGCGCGTCGCCATGGGCCGCGCCATCGTGCGCCAGCCAAAAGTGTTTCTGTTCGACGAGCCGCTGTCGAACCTCGACGCCAAGCTGCGCATCGCGATGCGCGTCGAGATCCGCAAATTGCAGCGCCGGCTCAACACCACGTCGATCTACGTCACCCACGACCAGCTCGAGGCGATGACGCTCGCCGACATCCTGGTCGTGATGAATGGCGGCCAGGTCGAGCAGGTCGGCAATCCGCTGGCCATCTACGAGAAGCCGGCCACGACCTTCGTCGCCTCCTTCATCGGCGCGCCGCCGATGAATCTGATGTCGACGCGCACTGAGGAAATCAAATCGCAGCTTGGCGGCAGCGCGAATGAGGCCGGCATCCTCGGCATCCGTCCGGAAGATTTTGTCATCACCGACCAGACCCCGGCCGGCGGCGTCGCATTGCCGCTAACGGTGGAAGCGATCGAGCGCGTCGGCGCCGAAACTTTCATCTACGGCTCGCGCGCCCAGGACGAGCAGCGCGTCGCCGCCACGCCGGGTGAGCTGCCGCCGGGCGAGGTCATCGTTCGCATCCCCGGAACCGAGGCTCCGGCGATCGGTGAGAAGATTCGGGTCGCGGCGGTACGCCAAAAGCTGCATTTGTTCAGCGGCGACGGACGGACGCGGATCGAGGCCTGACCGGTTCCGATAGGACCAGCCGGCAAAAGAGGCGAAAACAACCCCATGCACAGTAGAAGGGGCCCTGTTTTCATTAGGATAAATCGCCCCGCAAATTCGTCATAGCCGGACGCCCCCGGAAACAGTGAATCCACAGCCCCATGCTAGGTGCTTGAACCCACACGGCGATATGCCCATATTGCTGACCAAGGGGCGCCGCTTCCGGGCCCTGAAATGCCAAAGTCGCTTCGAGAGGACTTTGTAAACTATGTCTCGTGTTCCCACGTTATCCAGTCCGTTCCTTCTGGGCTTCGACGAGATTGAGCGCGTGCTCGATCGCGTCGTCAAAGGCGCCGACGGTTATCCTCCCTACAATATCGAGAGGTGCGACCGGTCGGACGGCCAGCCCGAGCGTTTGCGGATCACGCTGGCGGTTGCCGGATTCACCCGCGACCAACTCGATGTAACCATTGAGGAAAACCAGCTCGTCATCCGCGGGCGGCAGCAGGACGACAAGACCCGGCAATACATCCATCGCGGCATCGCCGCGCGCCACTTCCAGCGCACGTTCGTGCTGGCGGAGGGGATGCTGGTGCTGGGTGCGGATCTGAAGAACGGGCTGCTGTCAGTCGATCTTGCCCGGCCAGAACCGGAGAGGATCGTTAAGACAATCGCTATCAATGAGCACGAATAATGGAACGAGTAGCGGACTCGACCGCTTAGTTTCTGTGAAGGAGTCGAGACCATGAGTGAAGGTCACGTTGCGTTCGAATACGAAGCCAAGGCCGTCTCGCCCGAGACGCTGGCAACCCTCGGCGAAGGCCACATCGCCTATGTGAAGCAGATCCGCTCCGAGGATGTGCCCGGCCTGTTCCCCGAGGCCCCGAAGATCGCGCCCGGCCTCAAGCTGTTCGCGCTTCACGCCGCCGACGGCACGCCGATCATGCTGACCGACAGCCGCGAAGCCGCAGTGGCGAATGCCTGGAGCAACGAGCTGCAAGCGGTGAGCGTGCACTGAGCGCACGCACGTCGCACGACTAGAGTTTTGACGGGCATGCCTTCGCACGAAGGCATGCCCGTTTTGCTTTGGGAGGTGATGTTTTCGCGTCGCTATCGCCGGCCAACGGGTCCGCGCACAGCGCGGCCTGACGATAGGCGCCGCGAAGCAACCCAATCGTTCCCTCGATCCGGATCACCCCTCGGAGGCAGCCCACCTCCGGACACTGACGGGATACCGCTTCGATTCGGGGCGACCTCAGCTAGTGCGCGCAGGAGACCGTCATCAATCCGTGATTTGACATTTAATTCATATTTGTAAAATCTGACAAAATGCAGGCCAAGGCCCTTCCCCAGGACCGTATCCTCGACGCCGCCATGCGCGTGTTCCGGCGCCACGGCTTCCGCCGCTCCTCGATCGAGCAGGCGGCGGAGGAGGCCGGACTGACGCGGCAGGCGCTCTATCATCACTTCGCCTCCAAGGAGGCGCTGTTTCGCGCCGTGCTCGAGCGGCTCTATGAGCAGGGGCTCGCTGCCGAAATCGCGGCAGCGAAGGCGGCGGAAGAAGCGGGCCTCGAGCTTGCCGACATCCTGGTCGCCGAGATCGGCGCGCGGATGCAGTCGCTGCTCGCGTCGCTCAAGGACTCGCCCCATACCGACGAGCTGTTTTCCGAGCACCTCGCGCAGGCGCGCGACCTCTACCAGAGCTATTCCAACCGTTTCGCCGACGAGATCGCAACCACGATCGCGCGGGTGTGCCGCAAGCGAAAGCTCACGCTCGAAAGCGGTGTCAGCGTGCGCGAGCTCGCGCGCTGCGTCGAGATGGCGATCAAGGGCACCAAATCCGCTTTCCCTTCCATGCAGCCGGTCGACGCGTTCCTGAAACAGCTCGAAACCATGCTGCGCATGCTGATCGCCGGCGCGATGGCGCCGTCCGCGAAGAAGTCCCTACGCAAAACGGGAGTTCGAAAATGACCACCACGACCATCAATGGAAGGCCTCTGGTGCTACCCGACGATCCGGATGCGCTCTTGATCGACGTGATCCGCGATGGCGGCCTCACCGGCACCAAACTCGTCTGCGGCTCCGGCGTCTGCGGCGCCTGCACTGTGCTGCTCGACGGCACACCCGTCGTGAGCTGCCTGTTGCCGGCGCAGGCGGCCGCCGACAAATCGCTGACGACCATCGAGGGCGTCGGAGCAGCCGGATTGCATCCGGTGCAGAAGGCGTTCATGGCGCACGACGCCCTGCAATGCGGCTTCTGCACGCCCGGCTTTGTCGTCGAAGCCACCGCCTTCCATGACAGCTGGCGCGCGACCAAGGGCGCGGCGACACCCTCGCGCGAGGAGATCGCCGCCACGCTATCGGGACATCTCTGCCGCTGCGGCGCCTATGAAGGCATCTATCGCGCCGTCGCCGAAGCATGCTCGGGCCGCTTCGACGGCAACGATCCCATCGCGCCGCGGTTGGAAGCCCGCGACAAGGTGACGGGACTGGCCCGCTACACCGTCGACATCCACCATGACGGCCAGCTCGAAGGCGTCATCCTGCGCGCGCACGTCGCGCATGCGAGGATCACCGGGCTTGATCTGGCGCCGGCGCGCGCCATTGCCGGTGTTGCCGCGGTCGTTCCGCTGCTCGACGATGACAACATGATCCGGTTCGTCGGCGCGCCGATTGCAGCAGTCGCGGCCAAGGATCGCCGCACCGCACTGAAGGCAATCGCCGCGATCACCTTCAAGCCCGAGCCTTTTCCCGCGGTGATCGGGCTCGATGCAGCGCGACGCGACGATGCGCCCGTCGTGTTCGAAAAGAGGGACCGCAAGCGTGCCGGCAACGTGTCCGAGGGCGCCGGCGGCGCTCCGGTGTCGTGGAAGGGCAATGTACGCGGGCCTTCGGCGCCGTTCTCGCAGAAAGCCAAGCAGGCCAAGAGCTGGCTTGACGAGGCGCGCCAGCAACGCAATCCGCTGCTGGTCGAGGAAACCTTCCGCGTCTCGACGCAACAGCACGCAAGCCTCGAACCACATGCCGCCGTGGCCAGGTTCGATGGCGATCAGCTCACCCTGCACATCTCGACGCAAGCCATTCACGAGAGCATGGAGAAGATCGCCAAGCGCTATGGCCTTCCGCACGACAAGGTGCGTGTGATCGCCGATCATGTCGGCGGCGGGTTCGGCTCCAAGGGCAGCATTGGGCTGGAGACCATCGCCGCGATCGAGCTTGCGCGCGCCGCGAAGGCGCCGGTGCGTGTCGCCTTCGATCGTGAAGAGGAGCTTTCCGTCACCGGCTATCGTCCGGCCGCCGAGCTGAAGCTGTCCTTGCTGCCTTCGACGGAAGGCCGCCTCAAGGCGCTGTCGCTCACCGCGCATGCCGATACCGGCGCCGCCGTGAACTCGCTGATCGCCGGCCTGGCGCGGCTGATCTATCCGGCCGAAGCAAAAGAGCTCGTCGACTTCGACGTGCTCAGCAATTTGCCGCCCGGCGCGCCGTTCCGCGGCCCCGGCGGTCCGCCGATGGCCTTTGCGCTGGAGCAGGCGGTCGACGAAGCGGCGTTGCGCATGAAGGTCGACCCGATTCACCTGCGCAAGCTCTGGGACCCCGATCCCAACCGCCAGCGATTGTACGACTGGGCCGCCGGCCTCGACGTCTGGAAGAACCGCAAGCTGGCCGCCTCGCAGACCGGCCGCTACCGGCGCGGCGTCGGCGTCGCCACCGGCTACTGGCTCTATCTCTGGCAGACCGGCTCCTCGGTCGAACTCGCGGTCGAGGGCGGCCGCATCGTCGCAAGCTGCGCGGTACAGGATATCGGCACAGGCACGCGCAGCGTGATCGCGAACACCGTCGCGAAGGCGTTCGATCTCGAGCCGCAGGATGTGGAAGTTCGCATCGGCCGCTCCAACCTGCCGCCCGGTCCGGGCTCCGGCGGTAGCCGCGTCACCGCTTCGGTGGTGCCGCCGACCTTGTTCGCCATCGACAAGCTGAAAGCGGAAATCAAGCGCACCGCGTCTCGCACACCTGCTCCGGGCTCGAACGCGCCGTGGCGCGAGATGATTGCGGCTTCTCCCAACATCGCCGTCTCGGCGAGACGCCAGGAGGACGGCAAGCCGCCGCCCGGCGTCAGGCCCGCGCTGCACGAGGCGGGCATCATGGGCCGGGTGTTCGGTTGGGTGCTGCGCCTGATGAACCACATGGTGGTCGGCGCCGGCGTGCCGAGCTCGGTGCAGGTGATGGAAGTCGAGGTCGATACCTGGCTCGGCCATGTGCGCGTGCTGAACGCCTATACGGGCCTCGCGATCGGCAAGCTCGCCGCGCCGACGCTGGCGCGAAGCCAGGCCGCGGGCGCGGTGATCCAGGGCATCGGCTACGCACTCTATGAAGCGCGGGAGACCGATCCTTTGAGCGGCCACATCCTGAGCGGCAGCATGGAGGATTACCGCATTCCTGGGATTGCCGACATGCCGAAACTGGAAGTGCATTTCGACGAGGCCGGTTTCGAGCATGTGCCGGGCGGCAGCGTCGGCATCGGCGAAGTCGCCACAGTGCCTACCTCGCCCGCGATCGCCAACGCCATCCGCGATGCGATCGGCGTGAGGTTGACCGAAATTCCGTTCCGGCCCGATCGCCTGGTGGCCGCGCTGAAAGGGAGGGATGCAGCATGAGTGTCGCCGTCATGACCGCCAAGCCCACGCCTGAATTCCGCGCCGGAGGCACCGACTTCAGCGAACGCCGCCGCAGCGGCGTGTCGCAGGGAATGCTGATCGATATCTCGGCCACCGGCTACAAGGCGATCACCTGGGACGCCGACGGAGCAGCCCAGATCGGCGCACTTACCACCATCGCCACGATCGCGACGGACGCGCGCATCGCCGCTGCCTATCCCGGCATTGCGGCGAGCGCGCAAGGCCTCGCCACGCCACAGGTGCGCCAGGTTGCAACGCTCGGCGGCAATCTCGCGCAGCGTTCGCGCTGCTGGTATTTCCGCCGGGCCGACATCGATTGTTTGAAGAAAAGCGGCAGCACCTGCCCTGCCCGAACAGGCAATCATCTCTATGGCGTTGCCTTCGATCTCGGCGACTGCGTCGCGCCGCATCCCTCGACCATGGCGGCGGCTCTGCTCGCCTATGATGCGACCATCACCACGGACCGGCGCAGCGGATTGACGATTGCCGACCTGCTCGGCGATGGCTCGGTCTCGCACGCCGATCATACACTCGCGGCAGGCGAGATGATCAAGAGCATTGCGCTGCCTGCTCCGCTTGCGGGCGAGCACGCTTCCTACAAGCGGGCGATCAGCCGGACCTATGCGGAATGGCCGCTAGTGGAGCTCTGCGCCCGCGTCGTGATCGCCGGCGGCAAGTTCCAGCTCGTGCGTCTCGCTGCCGGCGGCGTCGCGCCCGTGCCGCTTCGCCTCACCGCCGCAGAAGTCGCGCTCAGTGGCAAGGTTACCAATGCGGCATCGATCGCAGAAGCGGCGAAAGCGGCGACCTCGGGTGCCAAACCATTGCCGATGACGGCCTACAAGCTCGATCTTCTGCAAGGGCTGGTGCGCGACGTGCTGGAGCGGCTTTCGGACTAGCTGGTCGCGCACGCGGCGAAGAGCTCGGCACCGATTTTGCCACTGGCCGCCTTAATGGTTTCGTAGCCGGCGCGAGCGCGGGCACCGTTCTTGCGGGGCATGCCGGCCCCACAAGGCGGGAGGGAACGGAGAGAGCGGCCGAACTCGATCAACCTACACCCATCACGGTCTACTCGCCTGAGCGATCTGACAGCCGCGCGCGGATGTCCGGCTTCAGCACCTTGCCGACCTTGGAGCGCGGCAGATCGTCCCAGACTTCGATCTGCTTCGGTGTCTTGACGCTGCCGATCCGCTGCTTGACGAAGGCCGCCAGCGCCGTCGCATCGACGCTTTGGCCGGCGCGGGGCTGCACGACGGCGACGATCCGCTCACCCCATTTCTCGTCCGCCAACCCAATCACGGCGCAATCCTGCACCGCCTCATGCGCCCGCAGCGCGTTCTCGACCTCGATCGAGTAGACGTTGAACCCGCCGGTGATGATCATGTCCTTGGCGCGATCGACGATATAGAGATAGCCGTCATCGTCGATGTAGCCGATGTCGCCGGTGTGGTGCCAGCCATGCGCGGAGGCCTCCGCCGTGGCCTCGGGATTCTTGTAATAGCCCTCCATCACCAGCGAACCGCGGACCACGATCTCGCCGCGAGCGCCGGTCGGCAGCAAATTGCCGTCGCCGTCCATGATGCCGGCCTGCACCAGCGGGCTGATCCGCCCGGCCGAGGCGAGCCGCTCCATCGCGATCGTGCCGTCGGCATTGTAATGCTCGCCAGGTGCCATCATCGAGATCATCATCGGCGCTTCGGTCTGACCGAACAACTGCGCCATCGGCCCGATACGCTGGAGCGCCTCCGCAAGCCGCGCGGCCGAGATCGGCGCCGCACCGTACCAGAAGCATTGCAGCGACCCGAGCTTCGCGGAGTCGAGCTTCGGATGATCGAGCAGCATGTAGATCACGGTCGGCGGCAGGAAGGTGTGCGTGACACGGTAGCGCTCGATCAGATCGAGGAATTCGACGATGTCGGGGTGATGCATGATCACGATGCGGCCGCCGAGCGCCATGATCGGGAAACACAGCACGCCGGCCGCATGGGTCAGCGGCGCGAGCGCGAGATAGACCGGACGTCCCTTGAAGGGATAGCCCATCAGCGTCAGTGCCGTCATGGCCTCGATATTGCGGCCCGCCAGCATGACCCCTTTCGGCTTGCCGGTGGTGCCGCCGGTGCCGGGAATCATCGCGAGATCGTCGACCGTCCCGCGTTGATAGTGGTCGTCGGAGAGGCCGGCGAGCCAACTCTCGAACGAGGGCGCGAAGGATAACTCAGCATCGAGGCAGACGAGGGCGCGCAGCTTTGGCAGCTCCGCACGCACCGCCTCGACCATCGGTGCGAAGCTTGAATGAAACAGCAACAGGCTGCAGTCGAATTGCTCGAGGATGAGCCGGTTTTCGGCCGCCTCGTTACGCGGATTGATCGGGCACCAGACCGAGCCCGCGCGGGAAATGCCGAACACGCAAGCAAACGCGACCGGATCGTTGCCGGAGAGGATTGCGACCTTCTCGCCGGCGGCAATACCCGATCGCGCGATCCCGCGCGCGACGCGGTAGCTCAGCCGCTGCACCTCGCCATAGCTGAGGTCGCGTCCGTCCATGGTCAGGCACGGCGCATCAGCGCCGAGCGAGGCCCCTTTGTCGAGGTAATCGATGAAGCGCATGATCAACACCCGAAGCGGCAGCGGGTGACGCGGAGGACCGCGCCACCCGCGATTGACTTAATCGTGCACGGTCAGAACAGGCTTGCTGACCAGCCCGAAGCTGCGCAATTGCCCGAGCAGCTCGTGATGGCCGAACGCCTGGCAGCCGGAGGCGAAGCCCACGCGCTTTGGCGGCTGCTGCAGCAGGTGCGCCGCGGCATAGGCCTGCAACATGCCGGTCTGCTTGTAGTTGCTGTTGCCGTAGATGATGCAGTGTGCGCGCCCTAACGGGCCGGAGGCATACACCGAATCCAAGGACTTGTTGACGCGCGGGTTCTCGCGCGGCGGCATGGTGTTCATCACACCGGCGGCGGTCTGCGCCAACGCGGCGTAGCGGTCGTCGGGGTTCATGTCCTTGGTCGCCTCCAGCGCGGCGGCGACGATCTGCGGCACGCCCAGCATCAGCGCGCGATTGAACACGCCGCCCAGCACCTTCACGTTGGCCACGCGCGGATCGCGCTTGAACCACACCGGGTGCGAGGTGCCGCCCCAGGGCAGCGCCAACGCCAGCTCGTGCTGGCCGGGGATGGCGAGGTTGTAGAGGCCGGCATCGGGCTGGTGCTCGACGTACTTGTTCTGCTCCAGATAGTAGGCCTTGGCCATCGCGGCGTTGACCAGGATGGTCTGCGTCGATGCGATGGTCGGGCTGCCACCCCAGAACACGGCGATATCAAGCGTGTCGAGGCCGGGCGTCTCCAGGCACAGCTGCGCGGCGATCTCGCCGGTGGTGTACATCTGCGCGATGCCCGGCGCCAGCAGTAGCCCGGCATTGGCGAACTTCGTGCCAAACTCGTGCTCGAGCGTGATCAGCCAGTCCTGCTCGCCGGTCGTGTCGGTGTAGTGGCACTTGGAAGCGAGGCAAGCCTGCACGACCTCGCCGCCGAACTTGGCGAAGGGGCCAACGGTGTTGAGCACCACCGAGGCGCCCTTGAACAGTTCAGTCAACGCGGCCACGGTGTGCGGCACCTTGACCACCTCGTAGTCGGCGGTCTCGATGCCGGCCACGTTCGACTTCATCGCGGCGTTGAGCTTCTCATTGCTGCGGCCGGCGGCGATGAAGGGGATGTTGTATTCGCGCAAGTATTCGCAGACCAGCCGGCCGGTATAGCCGGAAGCGCCATAGACGATGACGGGCTTCTTCTCGCTCATTGCGTTCCTCCAAAATGCTTGTTGTCGGCTTTGTTGTTACATGCCCATACCGCCATCGACCGGCAGGCCGATGCCGGTGATGAAGCGCGCCTCGTTCGAGCACAGGAACACCGCGGCATCGCCAATGTCCGAGACCTCGGCGAGCCGGCCGAGCGGGGTCTGCTCCACCACCGAGCCGACTGCGGCGTTGACGTCAGGCGCGAGCCCGACCTTGACGATGTCGTTGGCGAGCTGCATGCCCATGTCGGTCGGGATCAAGCCCGGATAGATGCAGTTCACGCGCACGCCGAAGCCGAGCTTGCCGGCTTCCATCGCCCCGACCCGCGTCATGCGGTCGACCGCGGATTTAGTGCCCGAATAGACCGCGATGCTCGGGAAGGCGATCGTTGCCGCAACCGAGGCGATGTTGACGACGGCGCCGCCCTTGCCGGCCGGCCCGCCCGGGCGCATCGCGCGGAATGCGTGCTTCATGCCGAGCACGGTGCCGACGATATTGACGTCGCACATCCGCCGCGCGTCCTCGGCCTTGACCTCGGAGATCAGCGACGTGATCTCGATGCCGGCATTGTTGATCAGAATGTCGTAGCCGCCGAGGGTTGAGACCGTCGCGGCGACCGCCCGCTCCCATTGGGCGTCATCGGTAACGTCGAGCTGGACGAAGCCCGTTGCGACGTCTTCCTTCGCGATAGCGGCTGCGCTGGCGCGGCCGGTCTCTTCGAGGATGTCGGCAATCATGATCGCGGCGCCGGCTCGCGCCAACGCCTGCGCGATGGCCGCGCCGATTCCTCGCGCACCGCCGGTGACCAGGGCTTTCCTGCCTGCAAGGCTCTTCCCACTCATGACGCACTCCTCCGTTGCTGGTGATTGATCGTTTCGTGCTGCGCCCATCGGCGCGCACCAGATCGATGGGCGCAGGCCTTTCGGCGGCACCCAGCGAAGCGTTCCTCCATGGTCGGACGTCTTGACGACTGTCCAAATTCTTGGTGCGAACCTCCGCCAGAATCTTGACACTTGTCAAGAACGAATTTGACAGTTGTCAAAGGAAGTGGTTGTTCGGGGATAGAGCATTCCGCGGTCGACGCGGTATAAGTCCTTGAAAGAACGGGACTGAGGAAGGGACGAGATGGCGCGGCAGGTGACGGGAGCGGCCCGGCGTGTGGCTGATGCGGCCGAGGTGCTGCGCGACGAGAAGTTCAACGCGCGGCGCGTCGAGCTTGCCGAGGCCGCGTTAGAGACGCTTGGAGAGCTCGGCTTCGCACGCACCAGCCTGCGCGAAATCGCGCAAAACTCGGCATTCACGCACGGCGTGTTCCACTATTATTTCAGCGACAAGCTCGACCTGATCTGCTGCTGCGTCCGCCACTACAAGGCGAAGTGCGTGACGCGATATGACGATGTCGTCGCGACAGCAGCGAGCCGCGACGAATTGACGGAGGGTTTCCTCGCCAAGCTCGCAGCAACGCTGCAGAACGAAGCCCGTATGCACCGCCTGTGGTACGATTTGCGCTCGCAGGCGATGTTCGAGGCGGCCTTTCGCAAGGATGTGCTCGAGATCGACAAGAGCCTGGAAGCGATGATCTGGCGCATCGCCTCCCGCTATGCCGAGCTCGGCCGCAAGCGGCCGGCGTCGTCGCCGGCTGCGCTCTATGCGCTGTTCGACGGTCTATTCCAGAGTGCGCTGCTCAAGCACCTCGCGGGTGACAAGACGGCGATTCCCGAACTGCTCGACGAAGTCCGGCGCCTGCTGCCGACGGTCTGCTGAAGCGCACGAGCAGCGCCGGCGAAGGTCATGGAGTTTTGAGCGGGCATGCCTTCACGCGAAGGCGTGCCCGCTTTGCTTTGACGGCGGTCAGAGCGACGGCTGCTTGGTCTTGCGCAGATAGGGCAGCACGGTGACGAAGCTGCCAAAACGCTTCGCAGCATCCTCATCCGAGACCGACGCCGCGATCACGACATCTTCGCCCGGCGCCCAGTCGGCGGGTGTCGCAACCGGCAGCCTGGCGGTGAGCTGCATGGAATCGATGACGCGCAAAATTTCCCGGAAATTGCGCCCGGTCGTCATCGGATAGGTCAGCACCAGCTTGACCTTCTTGTCGGGGCCGATGACGAACACCGAGCGCACCGTCTGGTTGTCGGCCGGCGTGCGCCCTTCCGACGTGTTGCCCGCAGAAGCCGGCAGCATGCCGAACAGCTTGGCGACATTGAGGTCGCGGTCGGCGATCATCGGATAGTTGACCGCATGGCCCGTGGCCTTCTGGATGTCGCCCTTCCACTTGTTGTGGTTCTCGACCGGATCCACCGAGATGCCGATGATCTTGACGTTGCGCTTGTCGAACTCGCTCTTGAGGCCGGCCATGGTGCCGAGCTCTGTGGTGCAGACCGGCGTGAAATCCTTCGGGTGCGAGAACAGCACCGCCCAGGAATCGCCGATCCAGTCGTGAAAACGGATATCGCCGTCGGTCGTCTGCGCTTCGAAATCCGGCGCGATGTCATTGAGTGCGAGTGCCATGTGTGATTTCCTTTCTTTGGTCGTTCGGTCGCGCGGCCATTGCGCACCGAAAATGCCAGGCGACTTCACGCGTCTGGAAATTGGGACGACGCGCGGCACCTGCTTGATTTTGCGACTGAAATCCGGCCAGGGTAGACAGCCCTATAATCAGGGTGGTTGATTTCTGCGCCCGGCTCGACCGAAAGTCATGGTGTCGTTCTAAAAAAGTTCTTAAGCATCACCCCATGGCCACGGGTTACATCATCGGTCCGTTCCGACTTGATGGAGACGCTGCGATCCTGTTTCGGGGCAGCTCTCCCGTCGCGCTCGGCCAGCGCGCCATCGCCGTGCTCCGCGTGCTCGCGGAGCGGGCGGGAGCGCCGGTCTCCAAGGATGCGCTGATCAAATCCGCCTGGGCCGGCCTCATCGTCGAAGAGAGCAATCTCCCGGTCCAGATTGCAGCGCTGCGCCGGGCGCTCGGTGAAGAGCCCGGTGGCGAACACTGGATCGAGACCATGCCGAAATACGGCTATCGGTTTGTCGGCCCGGTGAGCCTCGATAGCCAAGCCTCCATTGCTGCGTCGTCTTCCGCTGCGACCGAAGCGCTTCCGTTTCCGGTCCAGCCGGCCGTCGCGGTGCTGCCGTTTCAGAACATGAGTGACGACCCCCAGCAGGAGTATTTCGCCGATGGCGTCGTCGAGGAAATCATCACAACGCTGTCGCGGTTTCGCTCGCTGTTCGTCATCGCGCGCAATTCCAGCTTTACCTACAAGGGCCGCTCCGTCGACGTGAAGCAGATCGGACGCGAACTGGGCGTCAGCTTCGTGCTCGAAGGCAGCGTGCGCAGATCGGCCGACCGGGTGCGCATCACCGCCCAGCTGATCGATGCGTCGACCGGTGCGCATCTGTGGGCAGACCGGTTCGACGGCGCGCTCGCTGATATCTTCGACTTGCAGGACCAGATCGCGCGGCAGGTGGTGGGCCTGCTGGTGCCGAAGCTCGAGCACTCCGCGATCGAGCGCGCCAAGCGCAAGCCGACGGAGAGCCTCGGCGCCTACGAATATTATCTGCGCGGCACGGCGGCGATCTACCGCTTCACCATCCGCGAGGCCAATGTCGAGGCGTTGCAGATGTTTCGGCGCGCCATCGATCTCGATCCGGAATTTGCGGCCGCCTACGGCATGGCCGCCTATTGCTACGTCAAGGACAGGACCAACCGGTGGCCGACCGACGATCTCGCGCGCGACATCGCCGAGACCGACCGGCTGGCGCGGCATGCGATTCGTCTCGGCAGCGACGATGCGCTCGCGCTGGCAACCGGCGCCGGCGCGCTGGCCTATGTGGTGCGCGATCTCGACACCGGCGCTGCCTGCATCGACCAGGCGCTTCAAGTGAATCCCAATATGATGTGGGCGTGCTACTTCGCCGGCTTCATCAAGAGCTGGATGGGCGAGCCGGAGGCAGCCACGTCGCATCTCGCTTTGGCGATGCGCCTCAGCCCCGTCGATCCCTTGATGCCGCTGATGCAGGTGGCGATGGCGCACGCGCATTTCTTCGCCGGCCGTTATGGCGAGGCGTCCTCCTGGGCGACGGCGGCCTTGCGCGGCACGCCAAGATTGTTGCCGGCGCTGCGCATCGGTGCGGCGGCGGATGCGTTCGCCGGGCAGATGGAGCCGGCGCAGAAGGCGGTGGCCCGGCTGCTGCACATCAATCCCGACGAGCGCGTCTCCAACCTCGAAGCCATATTCGGACCCTACCGGCGGCCGGACGATGCCTGGCGGTACGGCGAAGGTCTGCGGCGGGCGGGCCTGCCGGAATGATGCCTTCGCACGAAGGCGTGCCCGGCTTCATTTTGCGCGATGATGTTTCCGCATCGTCATTGCAATGACGGCGTTGAGAGAGCTACGCGCTCAGTAGCGAGCGATTACGCCGCGGTCGCCGGCGGCAGCGCCAGCACCGAGTAGATCGCCTGGGCGTCGCGTGAAGCGCGGAGCTTCTTGGCGATGTCCTGGTCGCGCAGCAGGCGGGCGATGCGGGCGAGTGCCTTCAGATGATCGGCGCCGGCGCCTTCGGGGGCGAGCAGCAGGAAGACGAGGTCGACCGGCTGGCCGTCCATCGCCTCGAAATCGATCGGGCGATCGAGCCGGGCGAACAGGCCGAAGATCTTTTCCAGCTTGGGCAGCTTGCCGTGGGGAATGGCGACGCCGTAGCCAACCGCGGTGGTGCCGAGCTTCTCGCGCTGGAGCAGCACCTCGAAGACGGAGCGCTCGTTCTGACCGGTCAGCTCGGCGGCCTTGGCCGCGAGTTCCTGGAGCGCCTGCTTCTTGCTGTTGACCTTCAATGCCGGGAGAATCGCCTCCGGGGCGACCAGATCGGTAATCGGCATGGAAGTGTTCCGAGGTGAATTAAACCGTCAGGTTCCGAATTGGCCGGCTCGATCAGATCGAGCCCGGCCGGCGTCAAGAAGGTGAAGCAGGAGGCGGACTTAGCCCCGATCCTGATGTGGGGCGCTTCTACTCCAACGCAATCCCGGTGCCAACTCCCGCGTGCGGCTTTGCCACGGTCATTGTTAAGACCTGTGGTTGATACGGGGGCACCCTAGCCGCCCGGTTTGGCACCCGGCGGGTCGATCCAGCCGACATTGCCGTCGGCGCGGCGGTAGATGATGTTCACCCGGCCCGAGGAACCGTGCTGGAATACCAGGCAGGGTGCTCCGCTGAGGTCGAGTTCCATGACGGCTTCGCTGACCGACATCTGCTTCAGCGACGTCGTGGCCTCGGCGATGATCACGGGGCTGTAGCCGGTGACCTCGTCCTCATCGTCACCCTCGCCAGGGGCCTCCAGTACGTAAGCCGTGGCGTCCATGGCGGCCAGCGCCGCGGAGGCGACGTGGGCCTTGCGGGCCGAACGGTCCTTGAGCCGGCTCTTGTAGCGCTTGAGCCGCTTCTCGATCATCAGAAGCGCCTGGTCGGCGCTGGCATAGGCGTCCTGCGCGTTCGAATCGGCTTCCAGCGTAATGCCGGAATCGAGATGCAGCGAACAGTCGGTGCGGAAACCGAGGCCGTCCTTGCTGAGCGTGATGTGGCCGGAATAATTGCCGTCGAAATATTTGCGCAGGACCTCTTCGGTCCGATCGGTGACGCGGCCGCGCAGGGCGTCGCCGACGCTGACGCTCTTGCCCGAGATTCGAAGAGTCATCTGATGCCTCGCTTGGTTTTAAGTGCCCAGCTTGGATCGGTCTTGGTGGGACAGTGAGAGTAGCGCGATTTCGCGCCAGCGCAATCAGGCCGGCTCGGTGTTGCGGGAGCGATCGGGCATTGCGGTGGAAAGGACGTTACCAAGAGCGCTCTGCTTGTCACGACGGCGTTGCACCGAGGACGGAATGCGCATGGCTTCGCGGTACTTCGCGACCGTGCGGCGGGCAATATCAATGCCCGAGGCGCGCAAGCGTTCCACGATTGTATCATCCGACAGGATCGCAGCCGGCGCTTCCGAATCAATCAGCTGCTTGATGTGGTGACGCACGGCTTCGGCGGAGTGCGCCTCGCCGCCGTCGGCCGAGGCGATCGACGCCGTGAAGAAATATTTCAACTCGAATGTGCCGCGATTTGTCGCCATGTATTTGTTGGCGGTGACGCGCGACACCGTGGATTCATGCATCTGGATGGCGTCGGCAACGGCCTTCAGATTCAGCGGCCGCAGATGCGCGACACCATGGGTGAAGAAGCCGTCCTGCTG
Source organism: Bradyrhizobium ganzhouense (assembly GCF_049949285.1). NCBI lineage: Bacteria > Pseudomonadati > Pseudomonadota > Alphaproteobacteria > Hyphomicrobiales > Nitrobacteraceae > Bradyrhizobium > Bradyrhizobium ganzhouense. The sequence goes on along the minus strand of NZ_CP181318.1, from coordinate 389,452 downwards.
GCGCACGATCTCGGTCGCAACTTTCAGGATGGTGCGGGCGCGCTGGTCGAGCGCGCGCACCAGCCACGTCGCGTTCTGCAGTGCGTCGGTGAAATACGACTTGTCGCCGTCCTTGCCTTTCTTCTTCGACAGCTCAGAATAATAGGTCTGGTTCACCAGCACGCGCGGCAAGGTGTCGCTGTTGAGCTCGACATGCCAGCCGCCGTCCGGACCCGGGCGGACATAGACGTCTGGCACCATGGTCTGCAGCCGCGCCGAGCCGAACTTCATGCCGGGCTTGGGATTGAGGCGGCGGATCTCGCCGATCATGTCGGCGATGTCCTCGTCATCGACGCCGCAGAGCTTGCGAAGAGCGGCGATGTCGCGCTTGGCGAGGAGATCGAGATGCTCGACCAGCGCCTGCATCGCCGGATCGTAGCGGTCGAGCTCGCGGAGCTGGATCGCCAGGCATTCGCTCAAGTTACGCGCGCAGACGCCGGGCGGATCGAATTTTTGCAGCACGGCAAGAACGTCCTCGACGTCCTTTTGCGTCGCGCCGAGACGCTCGGCAGCCTGGCCGAGATCGGGCGGCAGATAGCCGGCCTCGTCGACGAGGTCGATCAGGTACTGCCCGATCATGCGCTGCGCCGGGCCGGTGAAGGCAACCGAGAGCTGCTCGGCAAGATGGTCACTGAGCGTGGTTTCCGCGGCAACGAAGGCTTCGAGATTGTAGTCCTCGTCACCGGAGGCGCCGCCGCCCCATTCCGTGTAGGTGGTCGGCGCGGCGTCCTGGGCGTTGCGCGCCGCCGCCTCGGCGGGCTCCTCGGAGAAGACGTTGTCCAGGCCCGTGTCCAGGGTCTGCTCGATCTCGGCGCGGGTGCCGAGATCCTTGCTCATCCATTCTTCCTGGCCGGGCTCGAAGGCGTTGCCGCTGCCGCCAAAGCCGTCATCGGCACCATGACCGTCACCTTGGCTGCCTGAATCATCGCCATCGCGGTCGCTGAACTGGCCGGCCTCGGCCGGGGCTTCGCCGCCGGGGGCCTCGTCATTGGCCCGCTCCAGCAGGGGATTACGCTCGAGCTCTTCTTCCACGAAGGTCGTGAGATCGAGATTGGACAATTGCAGCAGCTTGATCGCCTGCATCAGCTGCGGCGTCATGACCAGCGACTGCGATTGCCGGAACTCTAATCTCTGCGTAAGCGCCATCTAACAAGAACCGTTCCCGAAAATTGGTCCGATTCTTGCTTATCTTAGTCCTGGCCCGATGTACACGCCTTGACGAAATGGAAAAAAGGGCTAGAGGCGGAATTCCTCGCCAAGGTAAAGGCGGCGCACATCCGGATCAGCGACGATCTCGTCCGGGCTGCCCTCAGTCAATATCTCACCGGCATAGACGATATAGGCGCGGTCGGTGAGACCGAGCGTCTCGCGCACATTGTGGTCGGTGATCAGCACGCCGATGCCGCGATTGGTGAGATGGCGGACGAGGTCCTGAATGTCGCCAACAGCAATCGGGTCGATGCCGGCGAAGGGCTCGTCGAGCAGCATGTAGTTCGGACGCGTTGCGAGCGCGCGCGCGATCTCGACGCGGCGGCGCTCACCGCCGGACAGCGCGATCGACGGCGATTTCCGCAGGCGCGTGATGTTGAATTCGTCGAGCAGGGAGTCGAGCTGCTGCTCGCGCTTCTTGCGCGAGGGCTCGACCACTTCGAGCACGGCGCGGATGTTCTGCTCGACGGTGAGGCCGCGGAAGATCGAGGCTTCCTGCGGCAGATAGCCGATGCCGAGCCGCGCGCGCTGATACATCGGCAACTTGGTGACGTCGTGGCCGTCGAGCTCGATCGCGCCGCGATCGGCCTTGATCAGCCCGGTGATCATGTAGAACACGGTGGTCTTGCCGGCGCCGTTCGGGCCGAGCAGGCCGACCGCTTCGCCGCGCCGCACATAGATGCTGACGCCGCGCACAACCTGGCGGCTGCCAAAGCTCTTTTCCACGCTATGCACAGCCAGGAAGCCCGGCCGCCGCAACAGCTGCGGTCCGCCGGTGCCGTTGGACCTAGCGGCAGGCTTCGCGCTGGATTTGGCTTTGGGCGGTTGAGTGGCCGGCTGACGCGCCCGCGGCGGCGCCTCGACGCCATAGGGGTCCGAGGCCTGCATAGGCTGGTCACGGGCAATCGGCGGCGCGTCGCGCACTGGGCTCGCCACCAAGCCGCCGACGCTGTCACCGAGCGCGGTGATGTCCTGACGGGCAAATCCTGGCCGGCCGCGCTTGGCGGGGCGCCGACGGAACATGCTGAATAGATCGACCATCCCCGCCTTCTAGCCTGCTACGGATCCTGCGCGGTGCTCGCGCGGTCTGCCGCGCCGGCCTCTTGCTTCGCCGACGCAGCATGAATGTAGGGATGTCTCATGCCCAGTGAAACACGCCCGAAAAGCGGCGGACCCCGTTTCGAAAGCCCTGCCGCTAGATACAGTCTCACCTAGCAAGCTTCAACCTCGGATCGGCCGCATCTGAGCCAAGCTCTTGAATTTACTTTTGTTTACCTGAACCAGGCAATTGCAAAGGCGAGCCCGCGCCAGGGGCGACCGGCGTTCCGCATTTGCCGTTCGCGCCACCCTGGGTCTGGATGAAGAGGCCTTGCACCTTGCCGCTGTCGGATTCCACCCGGGAGACGCCGGTGGTCATGTCGACCATGAGGCGGTCGCCGCGCAGCACGTTCTGGCACTGCGTCAGCACCACGCCGCCGAGCATGGTGATGAGGTTGGTCTTGGTGTCGAACACTGCGGTCTCGCCGGTGACCACCTGGTCCTTCTGGGTGACGACGACATTGCCGCGCGCTTCCAGCCGCTTGATCGAGGAGGCGCCGCCCGGCCCCGGTGTCGCCGATTGCATCGGCGCCCCTTTCTGGCCTTTTGCAGAAGCGGATTGCGCCGGCGCAGCTTGCGGCGCGGCCGCCTTGTCGCTGCTCGATTCGTAGAACACCACCAGCGTCTTCGAGGTCATGGTGGTATCGCCCTGCACGACCTTCACATTGCCCGCGAAGGTCGCTTCCTTTTTCTTGTCGCGCATCTCGAGCGAGGCGGCCTCGATCTGGATCGGCTGATCGCGGTTCTGCGAAAAGCCCTGCATCGCATTGGGCACGCCTTGCATAGTGCTTTGTGCGACGGCGGCCCCCGCCGCAATCAGCGCAACGCCACCAAGCGCGACCGCTGCGACGATGGCGCGACGCTTGCTGTCGTTGCGACGAAAAAAATGAGCCATGAAAATCACTTTGAGTTCGCAGATTTGTTCTTGGACTTCACAGGCACAGGCGCGGGCGCGGGCTGCTCGACCGGCGCTGGCGTCGCGTCATCCGTGCTGATCTTGTCCAGATGCATCACGACATTGCCTTCGAAGCGGATGACGTCGCCGCCTTCGGTGATGCGTAAGCGATCGGCAGTCAGCGTGCCGTTGGTCAGCTTGACGTCGACATGGTCATCGGAGGAGACCGTGCCCTTGGCCATGTCGACGAAGGCCGAGTTCAGCCGCGCCTCGTAGCCCGTCGAGGTGCGCAGGAAGATGTCCTTGTGCAGATCGAGCTGCTGCTGCTTGTTGTCGAAGCGGCCGGTGCGGGCATCGAGCAACATGGTCGACTGGTCTTCCATCAGCACCTTCGCGCGCAGATCAGCGAGATCGACGTGATCTGGATCGGTGATGTCCTGCGTTGCAGTCTTGGCCCAGAGCTCATAGGGCCGCTGGTCCGGCGTGAAGCCGGACATATGCGGCGATTCCATTGTGATCTTGGTGCCGGTGACCACGAGGTTTCCGGAATCGACCTTCACGGGGATCATGGTGAAAGGGTTGAGGAAGGTCGAGACCGCGACGATCGAGGCCATGGCCAGAACCACGGTCACCGGCACGGCGATGCGCAGAATCCGCACCAGGCGGCTGTGGCGCGCCGCGGTGGCAAACTTCGCCGCAAGCGCGGCGTCGTAGGTGGAAAACTGGGCCGAGTTCACCGCTGCTCCGGGGGCATCGCTTGCCTGGTCAGAAGGCTCCAATCGAGGGCGCCCCATTGTACCCGCGACCTCGGGAATATGCAGCCTTTGGAATAGGCAGCCTTGGGCACATCAGCTTTGGACAGGCCGTTACGAAAGTGTCCGAAACGGGGCGGCAACCTGAACGTAGCGGCCGCCAGAGCGCTCAGGAATGCGCGAAAATGTCCTCCTCCTCCCAGCCCTGGAGGTCGAGCAGGGCGCGGGTCGGCAGGAAGTCGAAGCAGGCCTTTGCCAACGCCGTGCGGCCTTCCCGGACCAGCATGGCATCGAGCCGCTCGCGCAGGGCGTGCAGATGCAGCACGTCGGAGGCGGCGTAGGCCAGCTGCGGCTCGGTCAGGCTGTCGGAACCCCAATCGCTGGACTGCTGCTGCTTGGAGAGGTCGACATTGAGCACCTCGCGGACGAGGTCCTTGAGGCCGTGGCGGTCGGTATAGGTGCGGGTCAGGCGGGAGGCGATCTTGGTGCAGTAGATCGGCCCGGTCATCACACCGAAGCTCTGGTACAGCACCGCGACGTCGAACCGCGCAAAATGGAAGATTTTCGTAATGGCGGGATTGGCCAACAGGGCCTTCAGGTTCGGCGCATCGGTGTGGCCCTTGGGGATCTGCACCACGTCGGCGCTGCCGTCGCCGGGCGAGAGCTGGACCACGCAGAGCCGGTCACGATGCGGGTTCAACCCCATGGTCTCGGTGTCGATCGCCACCGCCCCGGTGTAGCGGGTGAGATCAGGCAGGTCGCCGCGATGCAGGCGTACGGTCATGGCGTTTCAAACCCTCAATCGAATCAGCACTGGATCAAATTAGTGCCGGGAATGGGAACTGGCGAGGGCCGGCCGGGCTGAATATCTGCCGGTAGCCCGCGCGCCGCGATGTAGCGGCTGGCCCCAACCGGCGCAAGCGCCGGCGGCGCCTGTCTCAGCCGGCCGGCGCGCGCTCGGTTGCACAGACGCAGAGCCGTCTCGTTCGAAAGATCACGTCGTGCTGCGAGGACAATGTCTCGCAACGATCGACGACATAGCCTATGCCGTGTCCCACGGCATAGGCCATCCGTGCAGCATGGGACTCGAGCGCCTCCGTCTCGGCCATCCGGTCGTGCCAGATCCGGTAATAGGATGGTGTCCACATCGCGGCCGCGCCGCGCTTATAGTCAACCCAGATGCGGCGATGAGACACGAATTCGAAGATTGTCGCCCGTGCCAGTGCCAGGTCGGCGGGATCTGCCGTTGCGACCTCCGGACGATGAGGTGGCGGCAGGAAGATCGCATCGATACGCGTCGCAGCGTTGGCCCAATTGGCGACGTCTCGCCACTCGCCGACCGCATCGTTGAAGAAGCGATTGACGACGACATTCTGCCAGACCGCGAGCGGCCACAGCACCACACCGGCCACGGCCAAGGCCGCATAGCCGAGCCGGCGGTGCGCGACGGGCGCGCCATCCGTCACCGACCCCTGAAAGCTCATGACCAGGACCAGCGGAACGACGAGCGCGACCGCGATCCCGTTGATGCCGAGGCAAAGCACGATCAGACACCCCGGAAGGAAGGTGGTCGCGCGGTCGCTGCTCAACCAGCTTGTCGCGAGCGCCGCCACGGCAAGCCCGGCCAGCAGGTCAATCTGAGTTCCCGAACGCAGCAGCTGGAGATTGAGGACGAGATTCGCCCCGGAGAGAGACGGGATGACGATGCCGAGCGCATAGACCAGGATCGCTCCCAGATAGGCCGCCTGCAACGCCCGCGCCCGGGCGCCGAACCAGGCAAGGGCGGCGGCGCCGACAGCGATCACCGCCACCATGACGAAGATGTCGTCCAATGCCACGGACGTGATCAGCGAATGGCCGCCGTAATATTCGCGGAGATAGGCCGGATAGTCGAAGCCGGGCGGCGTTCCGAACTCGGGATTGCCGAGAACGGCGTGCAGAACCGGATAGGCAATGGGCAAAGAGATCACCAGCCCCGCAAATGTCCGCAGGCAGACGGCTCGCAGTGTCGTTTCACCTCTGAGGATCGAGGTGACCGCGACGAGAACGAGCAGCGGCGCAAGCCAGACGGCCACGAAGGCATTGACAAAGAAGGTAACGCCGCACGCAACGGCTGCCGATGTGAACCACCGACGCGCTGCGAAATAGATCGCGAGCAGGACAGTACCGTTGGCGATCTCCGAATGCGTGAAATAGTTGACGAACAGCCCGCCCATGCCGCCGGCCCGACTGTAACCGTCGAGGAATCCGATCGCGCACAGAATCAGGCTGAAGACGATCTTGTCGCGCCGCGTGACGATTCCGAGCAGCGAGGCGCAGCAGAGGAAGCCGGTGAAGGACAATAGCCGCGACAAATAGTTCAGGACGAAGAACAGGAGCTCAGTCTGTCCAACGTCCTTCTGGGTGTCGTTTAGCAGGATCCAGACGCCGGAGGCGAAGTAACGCAGCGACTGGATGAACGCATCGTCGTGAAATTGCGGCGCGTTGCCGAGCCCGGCCACGATCGGAAAGTGGAACAGGTTGTTCTCAATGCCGAACACGAAACCGGTGCGCAGCAGGGACAAGGCCGCAGCAAGCGCCGCGATCACCAGGGTCTCGACGATCGCAGGCGAGATCGTCAGCGAGCCGCCTCGGCTGGCCGCGCCGGGGCCCGACGTCGTCACACTCATCAGATCGCCGCCAGCATGATGCAGACCATCGCCGCCACGGTGGTGCGGCTGGCGCTGTCCCGGAAGGCGTAGATGATGGGATCGTCGGGCATCTCGCGGCGATGCGCGATCATCAGGGCGCGGCCGAACCAGTAGAGCAGCAAGGGCGCGAGCAGCCAGAGCATCCAGGGCCGGCTGTAGAGCGGCGTCACCGCGGAGGACGAGACGTAGAGCGCGAACACCGTCACCGCATTCATGGCGCTCGCCGCCGCCATCGCGGCGATGATGTGCAGGTCGGTGATGCGGTAGTCGCGGTTGGAGGGATCGGCGAGGCCCTCGCCCTGGCGCATGCTGAGCTCGCTGAAGCGCTTGATCAGCGCCAGCGAGGTGAACACGAACAGCGAGAACACCATCAGCCATTCCGACAGCATGACGCCGGCCGCGACGGCTCCGGCGACGATGCGCAAGCAGTAGAGACCAGCGAGCGTGACGACATCGACCAGCATCTTGCGCTTGAGCACCAGCGAATAGGCAATGGTGGTGGCAAGATAGGCGGCGAGCACGCCGAGGAAGGTCAAGGAGATGCAGAGGCTGGCAGCGACGGCGAACAGCCACAGCACAGGGATCGCCGCTAGCGCCGAGGAGATCGGCAAGTCGCCTGCCGCGAGCGCGCGATGGCGCTTGGTCGGATGCTGACGGTCGGCGGCGAGGTCGAGCAGATCGTTCAACAGATAGGCGCCCGACGCACAGGCCGAGAACGCCAGGAACGCCAGCAGCGTCGAGCCGAGCGTGGCGACATTGATCTGATGCGCGGTGATGACGGGCACGAACACCAGCGTGTTCTTGGCATATTGATAGACCCGCAGCGCCTTCGCCCAGGTCTTGAGAGTGGCGCGGCCTCGGCTTCGGGGCTCGATGCGTTCGATCGCGGCGCGATCGAACGGCAGATTGCTGCCCGCAGCAAGATCGGCCGGGGTCACGACGCCGTCAAAACCAAGATGCGCGGCGATGCCCGCGGCATGATCGGCGAAGCGGCCCGCGACCAGGAAAATCTTCGCGCCGCGCACGCGCGCCACCAGTGCCTGGTTCAGCACGTCGGCATCATAGGGAAGGTGGGCGTAGTCGAGCTCGGCGCGCGCCAGAATATCCGTGAGCGCCGCCATCCCGGCGCGTCCGCCCGCACCAAAACGGGCCAGCATGCGCGCGGGGCTCGAGAACAGCGCCTCCATCAGCAGCTCGGAGCGCAGCAGGGCGGCTTCGAGATCGATGACGAGGGTGCGGGCAGGCGCCATCGTGGCCTGCGGCGCGGCCTCACTCCGATCGTACTGCCTGACGGGCCGCTCCATCCGAAAACGCTCTGACTGACCGCGACACGGCCGGCCCAAGGGCTGGGGAGGCCGGGGAGCAGGAAAATGGACGGCCGCGAGCCTAGGGAGCATTCGCTAAGGCGGGCTTAATTCGCGGGAGGCTAGACCGAGGGCGAAGAAGCCAATCTTCTTTCAACCTGGCCTTGCATTCACACCCCGAATCCATCAGATTGGTTTTTGGCTCCCGGATGGGAGCCGGATAGAAACCTGGACTGGTTTCGGAATAGTGAGAATGGCGGCGACCGTGCCGCGCTTCCCCCTTTTGCCGGGATCGGTCCTCTATGACCTCAGAGGACCTCATGAATAAATCTCTTACCATCAAGATCAATCAGTGCGGCGAGCAGGTGGTTGGCCCTGTGCGCAAGCTCTATGGGCTGCTTCCGCCGAAGTCCGTCATTCAGCTGTTGGACGCGGATGATCTTGCGGCCAATCCGCGCTCTGCAAAGAAGGGATCCGTGACTGCCGATATCGAGGGCAGCCTCAAGGAACCCGAACTTTTCCCGGCGAAAACAAAGGGAATCTTGCTCGCCTCGTCGTCCTACAAGGCGATGGACCGCGACCGGTATCAGTTCAGTTTCGTCGATCCCGATTGTGAGGGAATCCTTGACGGCGGTCATAACGCATTTGCCGCTGGGCGACACATCCTGCGCGAAGCAGGGTTGTCAGATCGTGATCTGAATCGCATCAAGGATTGGGACGACTTCCGGACTGCCTGGACCGAGAACCGGAATGCTATCGGCGAGATTGCCGATGTGCTGGCGTTCGAAATGCCGGTTGAAGTTCAGGTGCCGGCAAATATGCACGATGAAGATCTCGTTGAGACCTTTCGTAGCTCACTTCTCGAAATCGGAGCTGCGCGCAACAACAACGTGCAGCTGACTGAGGAGACCAAGGCAAACAAAAAAGGGTTCTACGACGTTTTCAAGGAACACTTGCCGAACTCACTGGCCGACGCGGTCGAGTGGAAAACGAATGATGGCGGCCGCATTAAGGTCCGTGACGTCATCGCCTTGGCTTGGATCCCATTGTCAAAAATGGAGCTTCCTGGTGGGATCCGTGTCAATCCCAATCAGATCTACCGCAACAAGGCGGTCTGCGTGGCCGCCTTCAATAAGCTGCTGGAGCATGGCGAAGTCTCCACACCAACTCAAGGTGGGTACGAGCACACACTGCACAACAAGGCGGTGAAGAGCGCTCTCCAGATCGCCGGCGCGTTCCCAGAGCTATACGACATACTCTTCGAGGATATTCCCAACGCCTACAACAAGGCCGGTGGTAGCTTCGGCAAAATCTCGGCGGTTAAGATTTACGATCCCGAGAAAGCCGCCGAAAAAAATCCGAAGTACCTGCGTTCCAAGCCAACTACACCCTTCTACGAGAAGACTACTCAATCCACCTGTCCTGATGGATACATCGTTCCGTTGCTCTACGGGCTCCGGGCGCTCCTGACGGTCGACAAGGATGGATTGCTGATTTGGAGTACGAACCCGCAGGCATTCTTGAGCAAACACCTGGTCGACATCATGAAGAGCTACCGATTGGTCCTCGACATGGCACAGTTGGATCCACAGAAGGTCGGGAAAAATATCAGCGCTTATGAGTTCGCCGATAGCACCGTGGCCGCGGTTTACAGCGTGACCAAGCTGGGCAAAGCCGTCGCATAGCCCCTGTATCGATCGGATTGCGGCCGCTCGTGAGTAGGCGGCCCTTTCCTTTTTCCGGCGGCCCAAGAACAATTTGGAATTTCGGACGAAAGCGCTCCCCACTGACCGCAGCATGACCGGCGTTCGGCCGGGGAGCAGGAAAATGGACGGCCGCGAGCCTAGGGAGCATTCGCTAAGGGCGGCTTAATTCGGCCGGACGAATGGCGGCCGGGAGGGGTCGCGGCCAGCCTGTTGCAGGGATCCCACAATCCGGCACCCGCGCGATATACCAGCGGAACTTAAGGCCCGCGCCCGTGGAAATCGGCCGCGCCCACCCTATCTGAGCCCAGCTTCTCACCACACATCAGGTGCCATGACAGACCAGACGCTCGCCGCGCCGATCGACGATCAGCAGGAACGCCAGCGCGGCTTTTCGCGCTACCAGTCACTCCTCGTGGCGCTGCTCGCGTTCGCCCAGTTCACGATCATCCTCGATTTCATCATCATGTCGCCGCTCGGCGCCATCCTGATGCCCTCGCTCAACATCACGACCGGGCAATTCGGCGTCGCGGTGTCGGCCTATGCGTTCAGCGCCGGACTGTCGGGCATCCTGGCCGCCGGCTTTGCCGACCGGTTCGACCGCAAGCGGCTGCTGCTGTTCTTCTATGTCGGCTTCACGCTCGGAACGCTGCTCTGCGCGCTGGCGCAGAACTACCACGTGCTGCTGCTCGGCCGGATCGTGACCGGATTGTTCGGCGGCGTGATCGGATCGATCGTACTCGCCATCGTCACCGATCTGTTCGCGCTGCATTTACGCGGCCGCGTGATGGGCTTCGTCCAGACCGCCTTCGCCGCAAGCCAGGTGCTCGGCGTTCCCGCCGGGCTGTTTCTCGCCAATCGCTGGGATTGGCATGTCTGCTTCTTTGCGATCGTCGGCCTGTCGATCCTGGCGATTGCCGTCATCGCCTTCGCGATGGCACCGGTCGACGGGCATCTGAAATTGAAGCAGGACAGAAACCCGTTCCATCATCTGGTCGCGACCATCTTCCAGCCGCGCTACACGCTGGCTTTCGCGGTCACGACGTTGCTGGCGACGGGCGGCTACATGCTGATGCCGTATTCCAGCGCGTTCACCGTGAACAATATCGGCATCGACATCGCGCATCTGCCGACGATCTATCTCGTCTCCGGCCTGTTCAGCATCGTCACCGGCCCGCTGGTCGGCCGCGCCAGCGACGCCTTCGGCAAATATCCGACCTTCGTGTTCGGCTGCGCCATGACCGTCGTCATGGTGCTGATCTACACCCATCTCGGCCACGTCTCGCTGGTGACCGCGATCGTCGTCAACGTGCTGATGTTCGTCGGCATCTTCTCGCGCATGATCCCGTCGCAGGCGCTGATCTCGGCGATCCCCGATCAGAGCCAGCGCGGCTCGTTCAGCGCGGTCAGCGCCTCGCTCCAGCAATTCTCCGGCGGGCTCGGCTCGGTGCTTGCGGCTGCGATCATCTCGCAACAACCTGACGGTTCGCTGCTGCATTTCGAGCGGATCGGCTACGTCGTCGTCACGACGACGATCATCACGCTGGTCGCGATGTATTTTGTGCAGAGGTCGGTGGCGGAGAGGGTCGGGAGAAGCGTGGTTTGAGGGCAGGCTATTGCTTGACCCGGGTCGGGAAAATGAGTGACTGATCGTCGATGTCCTGGTCCGGCAGCTGATGGACACCCGCCATGGCATGCAGCTCGACCAAGGACGGCATGGCCGCGGCGGACAGCTCGACCGCGCGAGGCTGCCCCCTGAAGATCACGACAGTAGCTGCGAGCAAAGCTGCAACGACGAAACAAGCAATCAGCAATTGGCGCATATGGCGTCTCCCACGTCTATGTGGAGAACAGAAAGCTTAACAAACAATAACGACCGCTAAACGCGGGCACTCGACTCGGCGAACGCCGTTGTGACCGTTTCTTGCACGAAACGATCAAGGATGCTGGCAGCACCGAGTGCGACAACAGCAGCGAGCAGACAGGCAATAATAAAAACGCGCATTCTTTGATCCCTGCCTTTGCAGTCTAGCACGTTTCTGTCCGGATTCGTGCAGCGCCCGTACAAAACACCGTGTTCAGCCCGGAAGCGCGAAGGCCTCCGCCTCGATGTCGATGAACGTCCGCCCGAGCGCACCCACGGCCGCATAGAAATCCGCCGAGCTCGCTCGCTCAAGATCGACGAAAAAGCGCCTGATCCAGCGAGAGACATGCTGATCAAAGAAGAGGCGCTCGGCGCCCGCTGGCGCCAAAATGCTTCCGCTGGCGAGGCCTGCCATGACCTCACAGAGAAATCCCGCGTGATCCTCGGGCTCCATACGCTCCGGAGCCTTTTCGACACCGAGCCCCCCCAGAGTTTCCCGCAATCGCGCGAGCGGACGACCATACAGGGTCTCGGATAAATAGTGCGAGGCATAAGGCAGCAGTGCTCCCTTACCCAACCCTGCAAAGAGGTCGAAGAACTCGCGCGCCGCGGCCTGCTCATCTGTCCGGCGCGCTGCATCCGCCAGCGCCATGTGCGCCACGCCCATCGCACTGGCATCGCCGCGCAAAGCGGAGATATTGCGCAGCAGCTGCGCGTCCGGGCTGCGCGTCAGCAACGCCGCCAACAGCGCATATTCCTGCGCCCGGGCGAGGTCGAACTCATCGACGGTATGCACTGAAGCGGTCTTCGAGGCTGGATCCATCATCGTTCGGTCGCGCAAAACATACAATCCTGCCGGCTGCTAACGTGGCAACGCGCTGCCATGACGTCGTGTTCGCAGCGAGGGGGGCTCTCCGGCGGCAGGACTGTCGGGCAGAATGCGCGCATTCCGATCCGGGTCGGGTCGCTCCGCGGTATCGTCGGGTAACGATTGAGCGGCCGATGTCGCCGGTTCGAGGCCAGGCTGTTCGGCATCGGGCCGGCCTTGCGGAATGAGCCTGGCCGGCGGCGGCACGTCCGCCAGCACGTCACGCACCGGCTCCAACCCCTTCGACATCCGGGCGACAAGATCGGCGACGTTGTCCGCGGGATCGAGCGGGCCAAATCCGGGAATTGCGTTGGGGTCGTTGAAATCCCACTGGTTCTCCGCGATCCCGATGAAGTCGCGAATTGCAGGATCGGCCGCCCAGGCTCGGCGCAATGCCGCGCGCGTCAATTCGGCTGGAACGCCGGTGCGCAGGAACGCCGCAATGTCGGTGTGAGCGGTGATCGATTCGATCGACGGCAGGCTGGCGAGATCGAAAGGCGGATCGATCTCGCCATTCGCAACGGACGGCTCGGCCGCCTGCTCGCCGCCGGCCGGAGCACGTTCAGCGTTCAGGCTTCTTGAAGCCTGCTTGAGCCGTGCCCAGCGAACGAAGACGTTACTGTCTGACACCGATCTCTCTTGTCCTTGCTAACGATTGCGTTGCCGTTTGACGAAGGGACGCTCGACATGATGCTCGGCAATGAAACGGCCGACGATCTCGGAGATGCCGGCGGGCATCGGCACGGCTTCGACCAGATTGCTGCCTGCGTCGGTAAAGGCCTCGCCCTCCGCAGGATCGGCCGTGACCGCGAGCAGTTCGTAGGGCGGCTCGGAACCGGTGGGCCGCAAATTGACCCACAGCGTGGGCGAGCCCGATGCGAGATTTTCGCGATAGTTGGTGGTTTCGGTCCGGTGCAGCTCGATCACGGCATCACCTGCATAGAACAACGTGACCTCGCCTTCGCCTCCAATCGGAGTCCACGGCTTCGCGGACGGCTCTCCCGCAAACACCGAGACGGGCCGCCACAGAAAATCGACCCACGCACTCTTGGCTTTGCGCCGTTCGATCGCGACACCGACAGCAATGCGTGCAAGACTTGTCGATATCAATGTACCCTCTCAAGATCGAGGTGCGGTTCCTGTTTCCCGAATCCAATCGAGCGAAGCTGGCCCCGGCAAGAGCGGTAATCGTGCGCTCCTGATACGGGCGTCGTCTTTTCCGATATCGGGAGTATATACTTCGGGGATGAACGGGCCAGTGGGTGGCCGCTCTATTTTGGGAGCCGCGAGATATTGTGACCGTCATATCTGACACCGGCAGGCGCCTCCTGATCTGCTCATGCGATGGGACGATGCCGCTCGATGTGGACGCAATTCGCCAGGGCTGCCGCGGTGAAGTGACGGCGGCGACGCAGCTCTGCGGCGCCGAACTCGGCCGATTCAAGGCTGTCGCCGCCGAAGATGGTCCGCTCACAGTCGCTTGCACGCAGCAGGCAGCACTGTTTTCGCAGGTCGCGGCCGAAAATAATCGTGCGAATTCGATGCAGTTCGCCAACATCCGCGAGACCGCCGGATGGTCCGACGATGCCGACCGCGCTGGGCCGAAGATGGCCGCGCTGCTCGCCGCCGCGGCCGAAGTGGCAGCACCCGCGCCGATGGTCCAGCTGGAAAGCAGCGGAATCATCCTGATCTACGGCCGCGACGAGGCCGCGATCGAGGCCGGTGATTTGCTGAAGGAGCATCTCGACGTCACCGTGCTGATAGCGCCGCCAGCCGCGATCGCACCGCCACGCATCGTTGATTTTCCGATCGCCAAGGGCCGGATAAGTGCTCTCACGGGACATCTGGGCGCGTTCCAATTGGTGGTCAACGATTTCGCCGAAGCTGCCCCGTCTTCGCGTCGCGTCCTGACGTTTGGCCCATCGCGCAATAATGCCCGTTCGACATGCGACGTCGTCCTCGACTTGACCGGTGAGCCCGCGCTGCTTCCCGCCGATTTGCGCGACGGTTATCTGCGTGCTGATCCCGGTAGCCGCTCGGCAATCCTCGAGGCCGTGCTGAAAGCGCGCGACCTCGTCGGGACCTTCGAGAAGCCGCGTTACATCACCTTTGACGCCGGACTTTGCGCGCATTCGCGCTCGAACCGGACCGGTTGCACCCGCTGCCTCGATTCCTGCCCTGCCGGCGCGATCACACCTGCCGGCAACCATGTGGCGATCGACGCCGACATCTGCGCGGGCTGCGGCCAATGTGCGGCGGCCTGTCCTACGGGTGCTGCGTCCTATGCGTTACCGGCGGAGGACGCGCTGGTCAGAAAGCTGCGTGCCATGCTGCTCGCCTATCGACAGGCCGGCGGTGAGCGGGCCGTTGTCCTCGTGCATGACGAAAGCCATGGCACGCCGCTGATCGACGCGCTGGCGCGGTTCGGCGACGGCTTGCCCGCAAACGTGCTGCCGTTTGTGGTCAACGAGGTCACGCAAATCGGGTTGGAGAGCATCGCCGCGGCCTTTGCATATGGCGTATCGGCGGTACGCTTCCTGCTACGCGCCAACCCGCGCCACGACGTCTCGGGATTGACGCGGACGATCGCGCTGGCCGATCCGATCCTTGCCGGGCTCGGCTTCGGCCCGGGCCGGCTTTCCGTGATAGCGACCGACGATCCGGACCATCTGATCGAAGCGCTCCGCGCCGCGCCGGCCGACGCGCCGGCTCCGCGCCCTGCGAGCTTCCGTGCCGTGGGCGGCAAGCGCGACGTGCTGCGCTTTGCACTGGCCGAACTGCACCGCGCGGCGCCTGCCCCGGTCGACGTCATTCCGTTGCCCGACGGCGCGCCGTTCGGAGCCGTCGAGATCGATGCTGCCGGCTGCACGCTTTGCCTATCCTGCGTGTCGGCCTGTCCGACGAGCGCCCTGCGCGACGACCCCGAACGCCCGGCGTTGCGGTTCGTCGAAGACTCCTGCGTCCAGTGCGGCCTGTGCCGCACGACGTGCCCGGAGAAAGTCATCACGCTGGTTCCGCAAATCGACTTCCGAGCCAGCCGGGCACCAACCCGGGTTCTCAAGGAAGAGGAGCCGTTTTGCTGTATCCGCTGCGGCAAGCCGTTCGGCGTCAAGAGCAGCATCGAGCGCGTGGTGGCGAAGCTCGAAGGCCAGCACTGGATGTATTCCGGGTCGGCGCAACGGCTCGACGCCATCAAGATGTGCGGCGACTGCCGCGTCGGCTTCGTGGCTGAACAGGGCTTTGAATCTTACGGCGCACCTGGCCCGTCCGTCCGCACCACGGATGATTACTTGCGCGAGCGGGAGCCGAAGCGGGACCCGGACGGCCGCACCAACTGAATTATCCGGTTCGGGATAGCCTGCACGGCATCGCTTTATTCAGCCGGCGTTGCGGAAGCCTGCCGGCCTTCCGCCTCAAGCTTTTCGGCGAGCCAGTGATCATGATGCTCTCTCGCCCAATTGATATCGACCTCGCCTGTACCCATCGCTTCGAACGCGCCTTCCATGCCGAGCGTGCCGATATAAATGTGTCCCAGGATTAGCGCGATGAAAAGGATCGCGATGACGGCGTGCGCGACCTGCGCGATCTGCATGTCCGCAATGTTGGTGCCGTAGAAGGGAAACAGCAGCACGAATCCCGATGCTGATACCGCGAGGCCGGCTGCGACCGACAGCCAGTAGACCATCTTCTCACCGAGATTGAATCGTCCTGCAGGCGCATGCTTCGACTTGATGAAGCCGCCACCTTGCTTGACCCAGTCAATATCGACCCGCTTGAAGATATTGTCCCTGAAGAACAACACCGTGATCAGAACGAGGCCCGCCACGAAGGCGAAGCTCGTGAAATTGTGCACGTACTTGGCGACCTGGGAAATGTCCGAGAATAGATCCGGGCCGACGAGAGGTCGCAGCAGGACCTTGCCGAAGGTGATGTTCAGGCCGGTCAACCCGAGCAGCACGAACGAAACCGCTGTCAGCCAATGCGCGAACCGCTCGAAGGCCTTGAAGCGGACGATCGTCTGGCCGGAGCGCCCCGCCTCGATACGAAGCCGGCCCATGATCAGATAGGCGAGTGCGAGCACTGCAAGCATGCCGACGATCACCACCGCCCCGCCCCAGTGCAGCAGGACCTCGTGGAAATAATCCCAGGTCCGTCCGGCCGGCTGCATCAATACGCTGGCTTTGACATCGGGAATGTCGATCCGGCCCTGGATACGTGGCGCCTGCTCCAGAAGCGTCCTCTGGTTGGTCACGCTGGCGGTCGGATTGGGTGCCCCATCAGGACCGAGCTTCTGAGCGAGCACTGATGCTGTCGTGAGACCGAACAGCATCAACAAGAGCGCTGCGAAGCGAAAGCGTGCGAGAGCCGTCATGACGGATACCCAATCTTCGTGCCTGATCGTCGCGTGAGCGCTGAGCCCCTTACGTCTTGACGTCCTCATGGTAGGCCGTCGTCCAACCCCAGGCTCCGGAGCCATAGCCGCGCTTCTCGACGCGTTCCTCGTAGAGCTGCGCGATGATGTCGCCATCGCCAGCGAGCAGTGACTTGGTCGAACACATCTCGGCGCACATCGGCAGCTTGCCTTCGCCGAAGCGATTCGACCCGTACTTCTCATATTCTTCGGCGCTGCCCGGCGCCTCCAGTCCGCCGCCGCCCGCGCAATAGGTGCACTTGTCCATCTTGCCCCGTGAGCCGAAATTCCCGACCTGGGGATATTGCGGCGCTCCGAACGGACAGGCGTAGAAGCAATAGCCGCAGCCGATGCACTGATCCTTGTTGTGCAGGACGATGCCGTCTTCGGTCGGATAGATGCATTTGACCGGACACACCGACGCGCAAGGCGCGTCGGTGCAGTGCATGCAGGCCATCGAGACCGACCGCTCGCCCGGCTTGCCGTCATTGATGGTGACGACGCGACGTCGATTGATGCCCCAAGGCACCTCGTTCTCGTTCTTGCAGGCGGTCACGCAGGCATTGCAGTCGATGCAACGGTCCGCATCACACAGGAATTTCATGCGTGCCATCGGTCTAACCTCTCATGCGGCCCTGATCTGACACAGCGTGGCTTTCGGCTCCTGCATGCCGGTAGCAGGATCATAGCCATAGGTCGTCAGCGTGTTGACGCTCTCACCGAGCACGATGGGATCGGTTCCCGCCGGATATTTCGCCCGAAGGTCGGCTCCCTCGTACCAACCGGCGAAATGGAAAGGCATCCAGGCAACGCCCTTGCCGACGCGTTCCGTCACCAGCGCCTTCATCCGGGCACGCGAGCTGTTCTCAGCACCCGTCACCCAAACCCAGCCGCCATCGACGATGCCGCGCTCGGCTGCGTCCGCAGGATTGATCTCGACGTACATGTGCTGCTTGAGTTCGGCGAGCCATTTATTGGACCGCGTTTCCTCGCCACCGCCTTCGTATTCAACCAGACGGCCCGAGCTCAGGATCAGCGGGAACTGCTTCGCTATCGCGCGGTCGACAGCGGCCTTCTGCACGGAAAAGCCGATATTGGGCACCCGAAATTGCTTCGCATCCGGCAGGGTCGGATAGTCGGCAACGAGGTCCGGACGCGGCGTGTAGATCGGTTCGCGATGCATCGGAACCGGGTCAGGTAGATTCCACGCAATCATGCGCGCCTTGGCGTTTCCGTAGGGCGAACAGCCGTGTTCGATCGCGACCCGCTGGATGCCGCCGGACAGATCGGTCGACCATGACACCTTGTCGGGATCGGCCGGATTGATGCGCGCGATCACCTCGCTCTCTTGCGGGGTGAGGTCCTTGTCCCAGCCGAGTTTCTTCAGCACGCCGAGGGTGAACTCGGGATACCCGTCCTTGATCTCCGAGCCGACAGAGTACGAGCCCTCGGCAAGAAGATTATCGTGATCTTCCCGCTCCACCTCCTGCCCGTTCTCCATCACCTTGCGCTTGACGACGCGTTCGACGCCGAACCTCGCGCGAAAGGTTCCGCCGCCCTCTTTCACTGGAAGATTGGTATTGTAGAGGATCGGCGTACCCGGATGCTTGAACTCCGGCGTGCCCCAGCACGGCCACGGCAGGCCGTAATATTCCCCGCCAACCTCGGGATCGTCCTTCGGCGCCCGCAGCGTCACCAGATCGAACTTGTGCTGGTTCCTCATGTGGGCCTTGAGCCGCTCCGGCGACTGTCCGCAATAGCCCGTCGACCATCCGCCGCGGTTGATTTCGCGGAGGATGTCCTCCGCCGAAACTGCGCCGTTCTCGACCTTGATGTTCTTGAACATCAGGTCGGCGAATCCAAACTTGCGCGCGAACATGTACATCACGTCGTAGTCGTTCTTCGCCTCGAAGACCGGATCGACGATTTTTTCACCCCATTGCAGGGACCGGTTGGAGTTGGTGCGCGAGCCCTCCATCTCGAAGCTCGTGCAGGCCGGCAGGAGGTAGGTGCCGTTCTTGCGTTCCGACAGCACCGACCATGCGGTTGGATAGGGATCGCAGACCACCAGCAGCTCAAGCTTCTCGATGCCTTTCACCGCCTCGGGCATCCGGGTGATGGTATTGACACCATGCCCCATGATGAACATCGCCTGCACCGGATTGGGCTGGCTGATCTGGTTCTTTGGCAGCAAGGTTGCGTCAAACCAGCGCGTGCTGGGAATGCCAGGCGTTTCCATCAGCTTCTTGTCGGGGAAGCGCGACTTCATCCAGTCGTAATCGACCTCCCATACCCGGCACCAATGCCGCCAGGCCTCCTCGGCAAGCCCGTAGTACAGCGGCAGCGACGTGACATCGAGACCGAGATCGGTTGCGCCCTGCACGTTGGTGTGGCCGCGGAAGATGTTGGCGCCGGCACCAGGCTGCCCCATGTTGCCGGTGGCGAGCAGCAACAGGCAACTGGCGCGGACATTGGCGGTGCCGGTGGTGAACTGAGTCTGTCCCATCGCCCAGATCAGCGTGGCCGGCTTCTGCGTCGCGAACAGCTGTGCGACGTGTTTGACCTGTGCTTCGGGCAAGCCAGTCACACGCTCGACCTCCTTGGGAGGCCACTTCGCAATTTCCTTTCGGACCTCATCCAGGCCGTAGACACGCTGGCTGAGGAATTCCTTGTCTTCCCAGCCATTCTCGAAGATGTGCCACAGCATGCCGTAGATCGTGGCGATATGCGTGCCGGGGCGAACCCGAACGTACTCGGTCGCGTGCGCAGCGGTCCGCGTCATCCGGGGATCGACCACGATCATGTTGGCGCGGTTGAGCTCCTTGCCTTCAAGAATGTGCTGCAGGGAAACCGGATGGGCCTCGGCAGGATTGCCACCCATCAACAAAATGGTCTTGGCGTTGCGGATGTCGTTGTAGCTATTGGTCATCGCGCCGTAGCCCCAAGTATTGGCTACGCCTGTGACCGTCGTGGAGTGGCAGATCCGCGCCTGATGATCGGAATTATTGGTGCCCCAGAACGCCGCAAGCTTGCGATTGAGATAAGCGGCCTCGTTGGTGAACTTGGCGGAGCCGAGCCAATACACCGAGTCGGGGCCGGCCTTCTGACGAATGTCCAGCAGCTTGTCGCCGATCTCGTCGATCGCCTTCTCCCAGGAGATGCGTGTCCACTGTCCGTTGACGAGCTTGACGGGGTAGCGCAGGCGCCGCTCATTCAACACGTCGTCGCGAACTGCCGCACCCTTGCAGCAATGCGAGCCGCGATTGATCGGACTGTCGTAGTCGGGCTCCTGCCCGATCCATACGCCCCTTGAGACCTCGGCGATCACCGAGCAACCGACCGAGCAGTGCGTGCAGATGTTCTTGCGGGTCGTGACCGGCGCACCGACAGGCGGTGGCGGTCCGGCTTCGGCCTTCCGCACGCCGTGCAACGCGAGTTCACCTACCGCCGCCAATGCGCCAGCCGTGAGTCCGGAGCGCCTCAGGAACGTCCGTCGGTCCAACTTCGCCGATGCTTCGTCGGCCGCCGCATCGAAAAGCCTGGCACGCTCCGGACGACGATCGGACTTCCTGATCAGCACGGAAGTCTCCTATCGAGCAGGATAGCTGTTGACGCGATAGAAATTCCGGACTTCCTGAGAGTCAGGTCTGTAGCGAGCTCTGCGCTTCTGATCGAGATCAACGGGCTTCGCGGAAGCCGCCGTCGGCAACAGCTGGCCGGCACCTAACGCACCGGCACCGACGATTGTCAGCCGAAGCAAATCACGTCGAAGAAGCCTTGGCGCTTGATCATTCTTCAACGAAGCATACTCCCGATCGGGGTTAGGCCTTCTCGAAGGCTATCCGAGTTTTGCGTCGGACATCAATCACAGACCTGTGTTGCATGATCCACAGGGGCAGCCCCGCGCACGCTGCCTTTCGCTTGTGTTACCGCGACGGGCAGCCAATCGTCTTCAACATCGTTGATGTCGGCCGTTCGGCTCTGGAGATTGTCGTGCGAATTGGAAACGGTGAAACATCGAGCAGATGGATCGCTGGAAGGGTAACATCGCAATGGCAGTTCAGCGCGGCGTGAGCGAACGGCTCGCTATCCACACGAATGACGCGCGACATCGCATGAGCGATCGCCGAAGTCCGCGTTGAGATGAGCGCTAATCTGCCGTCCGCGCAAGCCAGACGGTCATCAGGTCCGGGATGGTAGGCGCCGACAATTCGGGCGGAATGCGCTGCGCGAATGACCGAGGGAAACCCGTCCCAGAACAATCGGCGGGGCCGCAGCCCTTCATTGCCTAGCCGGGGTCACGCAACACAGGGATGCGGTTTATCTATCTGGAAATGCTGGATATCCAGAAAAAGCTGGTGCCCAGGAAAGGACTCGAACCTTCACGGCCGTTAAGCCACTGGCACCTGAAGCCAGCGCGTCTACCAATTCCACCACCTGGGCATGCCGTTTGGGGCACGGAGGCGGTTACTACGGTTCAGTGACGCCGTTGTCAATTCATGGTTCGGGATGCCGATTGCGCATTGCAAACCGGGCCGATACAAGCCTGATAACACGCACTCTTCCTGCAGGATCTGACCCATGGCATCGAATCTGGAAACTCTCGTCACGGTTTTCGGCGGATCGGGGTTTTTGGGCCGGAATGTCGTCCGCGCGCTGTGCCGGCGGGATTACCGGGTCCGGGTCGCGGTGCGGCGGCCGGAACTCGCCGGATACCTCCAGCCCTCCGGCAGGGTCGGCCAGGTCCACACCATCCAGGCCAATCTGCGCTATCCGGCCTCGGTCGAGGCGGCGGTGCGTGATTCGGATGTCGTGATCAATCTGGTCGGCATCCTCACCGAGGGCGGCGGGCAGACCTTTGACGCCGTCCAGGCCAAGGGCGCCGAGACCGTCGCCAAGGCGGCGGCCGCCGTCGGCGCAAGGCTGATCCATGTCTCGGCCATCGGCGCCGATGCCGAATCACCCTCGCGCTATGCCAAGGCCAAGGCGGCCGGCGAGGCGGCTGTGATGGCGGCCGTGCCGTCGGCCACGATCTTCCGCCCCTCCGTGATGTTCGGCCCCGAGGACCAGTTCACCAACCGCTTTGCCGCGCTGGCACGGCTGTCGCCGGTGCTGCCGCTGATCGGCGGCGAGACGAAGATGCAGCCGGTCTACGTCGGCGACGTCGCCACCGCGATTGCGGAGGCCGTCGACGGCAAGGCCAAGGCGGGCGCGACCTACGAGCTCGGGGGTGCGGAAGTGCTGACCATGCGCGAGATCATCGAGGCCATCGTCGCCATCGCCGACCGCAAGCCGACGCTGGTGCCGCTGCCGTTCGGCCTCGCCCGCTTCCAGGCCAACTTCCTGCAATTCGCGCCGGGCGCGCTGAAGCTGACGCCGGACCAGGTCACGTTGCTCGAGCGCGACAATGTCGTGTCGGATGCGGCCAAGGCCGCCGGCCTGACGCTGGAAGGCCTCGGCATATCAGCCGATTCGCTGGAAGCGATCGCCCCGCAATATCTCTGGCGTTTTCGTGCGGCGGGCCAGTTCCAGCGCAAGAGCGTGTGATTTTTTAACCTCACCCCGCTTGCGGGGAAAGGTCGGATCGCTCTTGCGATCCGGGTGAGGGGGTACAGATCTCTCTACGACCTCGCGTGTTGAGAGAGGCCCCTCACCCCGACCCTCTCCCCGTAAGAACGGGGCGAAGGAGCAGACCGCCGCCGCGGCTACAGCTCAAAACTTCAGCTTCTTGAACACCGCCTCCGGCAGCGTCTTGATGATGAGCATCACGAGACGCCATTTGCCGCTGACATAGACGACGTCGGTCTTCTTCTCGACGGCGCTGAGGATCGCATCGCCGACGACAGGTGCATCGACGGTTAGCGGGCCGATCAGCTTCATGCCTTCCGTCATCTTGGTGCGGACGAAACCGGGTTTCACAGTGACGACATGCACGCCGCCGCGGCTGGCGCGGGCGCGGAGGCCCGACAGGTAGGCGGAGAAGCCGGCTTTCGCCGAGCCGTAGACATAGTTCGAGGCGCGGCCACGATCGCCCGCCACAGACGACACGCCGACGATCGTGCCATTGCCGCGCGCCAAGAACTTTTCGGCGAACAGGCCGAGGATCAGTGAAGGACCCTCGTAATTCGAGCGCATGATCGTGGTGGCGTGCGCGAGATCGCTCTCGGCATTTGGCTGCACGCCCAGGAGGCCGATGATCGAGACGACGACGTCGGGCAACGCGGGAAGGCCGGCAACAAAGCCATCGAACGAGGCGGTGTCGAGCACGTCGAATGTCCCTGTGCTCGCTTCGATATTGTAGCGCGCGCGCAGATCGGCGGCGTCAGGCTCGAGCGCGGCGGCATCGCGGCCGGCGAGGCCGACATCGTAGCCGGCCCTGGCAAAGGCGCGTGCCGCGGCGCGGCCGATATCGGAGGAGCCACCGAGCACCAGAACGGTCTTGCGTGACGTCACGGCTTAAACCTCATCGAACAGGCGTTGTGAAAGCTTTGAGCGGATGTTTTTGGCGGGATCGAGCGATCTGCGGATCGTGTTGAAGCGCGGCAGCGCGGGATAGCCGGCCTCGAACGTCGCGCGCGACTGGCGCGCATCCTTGGCGAGATAAAGCCGCCCGCCGGCGGCGACCACGAGACGGTCGATCTCGTCGAGGAAATTCAGGATGTCGCCC
This sequence comes from Bradyrhizobium ganzhouense, assembly GCF_049949285.1. Lineage (NCBI taxonomy): Bacteria > Pseudomonadati > Pseudomonadota > Alphaproteobacteria > Hyphomicrobiales > Nitrobacteraceae > Bradyrhizobium > Bradyrhizobium ganzhouense. The sequence goes on along the minus strand of NZ_CP181318.1, from coordinate 365,952 downwards.
CTGATCGGGAAATCCAGTGCCAGCGTGTAGCCGGGCAGCGGAAACGACAGCAGGCCATCACCATGGCCGAGCTTCTTCAGCACCGCGAGGAAGGAGGCATCGCCGCGCTTCGAGACACGATCGAGGATGTCGCCGAGCACGGCGCGCGCGCTGGCTTCCGGAACCACGCATTGATGCTGGAGGAAGCCGCGCCGTCCGTAGATGCGATTCCAGTCAGCGATGCTGTCGAGCGGAAAGAAATACGGATACAGCGAGACCACACGGTCGCCGCCGGCGCGCCTCGTGCCCATGCGGTAATAGAGCTCGTTGAAGGCGCGGATGCTGTATCGGTTCAGCGTCATCGACGGCAGATCGATCGGCACGGCGAGCCCGGGATGTTTGCCGATTGGAAAGCGATCGGCGCCCTCAGTCAGCTCGTCGGCGCGGGCGTGCTCGCCGAGATAGATCAGCGCGCGGCCGAGATCGCGCCCTCGCGCCGCGCAATCGATCCACGCCACCGAGTACGTTGCGGAGTCACCGGCATCGAGTGCGCGCATTGCAGCGTCGAGATCGGATGCAGAAATCACCCGCTCGCGGATCCAGCCGGTCTCCACGGGGCGCAGCCGCACCGTCGCTTCGAGGATGACTCCGGTAAGCCCCATCCCACCGACAGTCGCGAAGAAGGCATCGGAATTCTGCTCGCGCGAGGCCTCGATGGTCTCGCCCGCCCCGGTGCGCAGCAAGATGCTGTCGACATAGCGGCCAAAACCGCCCTCGCCATGATGGTTCTTGCCATGCACGTCGGCCGCGATGGCGCCGCCGACCGAGACGAACCGCGTGCCGGGTACGACGAACGGCAAGAAGCCGCGCGGGCCAAAGGTGTCGATGAGGTCAGACAGCAGCACGCCGCCTTCGAGGCGGATGCGGCCCGTCACTGGATCGAACGATCTGACCCGGTCGAACCCGGTCATGGCGACGGTCCTGACGGCGCCGATCGCGGCATCGCCATAGGCGCGGCCATTGCCCCGGGCCACGGAGCCGGTCACATCAGCGACAGCCGCACCCACGGCCTCGAACGACCGCGGCCGCAACACTTCGCTATCGACGACCGGGAAGCGCCCCCAGCCGCTGACGAGGGTCATCGTTCAGCTCCGCCTGCGGGCCAACCCGCTCCGGACACTGCCTACCGGTCAAAAGCTGATATTGCGTTGAGGCGCGTCAGCAGATTGTCGAAGGTTAACGGCCGAGCGCCAGCGCGATCAGGCCGAGCGTGCCGACGATGACGCGCCACCAGGCGAACAGCACGAAACCGTGGCGGGTGACGTATCCGAGGAACGCCTTCACCACGATGAGCGCGGTGATGAACGACACCAAGAAGCCGATCGCGACGATGCCCATATGGTCCATCGTCATCTCGGAGCGGCTTTTGTAGAAATCGTAGGCGAACGCGCCGATCATGGTGGGGATGGCGAGGAAGAACGAGAACTCCGCCGCCGCCCGCTTGTCGGCCCCGAGGAACATAGCCGCGACGATGCTGGCACCGGAGCGCGACACGCCCGGGATCATCGCAACGCACTGCGCCATGCCGATATAGAGATACATCAACAGCGGAAATTTGGTGGCGTCGTGCTCGCGCGCCTTGAGATTGAGCCGATCGACCCACAACAGGATGGCGCCGCCGACGATCAGCGAGAAGCACACGACCCACGGATTGAACAGCACGCTCTTGATGTATTTGCCGGCGATGAGACCGACGATCACCGCAGGCAGGAACGCCACCAGCACGCCGATCACGAAGCGGCGCGCAGAGGCATCGCCGGTGAACATGCCGATCGCCACGTCCCACAGTTTCTTGAAGTACAGCACGACGATCGCGAGGATCGCGCCGAGCTGGATCAAAACCGTAAACGAATCCCAGAAAGCGCCCTCGCCGAGGCCGAAGAAACGCTCCGCTAGCAGCAGGTGGCCGGTGGAGGAGACAGGAAGGAACTCGGTCACACCCTCGATGATGCCGAGGATCACTGCCCGTATTGCATCTGACATATTTACGGTCCATTTCCGCTGGAAAAGCGGGGTTCTTCTCGCCTATTCCCCCCTCGCTCGCAATCGCAAAATGCGCTAACGCGGCCTTGCCTCGCGGTTTTGAAGGACTAGTGTGGCGCCGCACAAACATTGATGGATTCTTAAGCACCATCAAATAGTCAAAGGCTTCATGTTTACTCTGTTCCATCATCCGTTCTGTCCGCATTCGCGCTTCATCCGCCTGATCGCGGGCGAATACGGGCTCGAGCTGAAGCTGGTCGAGGAACGCGGCTGGGAACGGCGCGAGGCCTTTCTGCTGCTCAACGCGGCCGGCACGACACCGTTGCTGGTGGACGACGAACAGCCGCCGATCCCCGGCGCGGCCATCATTGCCGAGTATCTCGATGAAGCCTATGGCGCCGAGATGGGCCCCAAGCGCCTGATGCCGGAGACGATCGCCGAGCGCGTCGAGGTGCGCCGGCTGATGGCCTGGTTCAACGAAAAATTCTTCGAGGAAGTCTCTCATCCGCTCGTCACCGAGCGCATCTACAAGCGCTTCATGAGCGAGGAGAATGGCGGCGGGCCGCCCTCGCCCGACGTGATGCGCGCCGCCAAGGCCAATGTGCGCTATCATCTCGCCTATATCGGCTGGCTGGCGCAGACGCGTAACTTCCTCGCCGGCGACCGGCCCACTTACGCGGATCTCGCCGCCGCAGCGCATCTCTCGGCGATCGACTATCTGGGCGACGTGCCATGGAGCGAGGACGACGCAGCAAAGGCGTGGTACGCGCGGGTGAAATCCCGCCCGTCGTTCCGTCCGCTGCTGAGCGAATGGCTGGCGGGCGTGCCGGCGTCGCGGACCTACGTGGACCTGGATTTCTGAACTCCGATCCGACTGAACTAAAGGCGGCGCTGGCGCGCGAAGCGCGCGCGCTCGGCTTCGACTGCATCGGCATCACTGAGCCGGGCACGATCGAGAACGCCGGAAAGCATTTCCTCGAATTCATCGCCTCGGGCGGCCATGGCGACATGGACTGGCTCGCGAACCAGCCGGAGCGCCGGGTCGATCCGCGCGGGCTGTGGGCTGACGTGCGCAGCGTGATCATGCTCGGTGTCAACTATGGCCCCGACTCTGATCCGCTGAAAATCCTGCAACAGCGCACACGCGCGGCGATCTCGGTCTATGCCCAGGGCGACGACTATCACGACCTCATCAAGAAGCGGCTGAAGGCGCTGGCGCGCTGGCTGGTCGCGACGGCGCCGAGCGAGGTGAAAGTGTTCGTCGACACCGCGGCGGTGATGGAGAAGCCGCTCGCGCAGGCCGCCCATCTGGGCTGGCAGGGCAAGCACACCAATCTGGTCTCGCGCGAATTCGGCTCGTGGCTGTTTCTCGGCGCGATCTACACCACGCTCGACTTGCCGCGCGACGGCGCCGAGATCGACCATTGCGGCTCGTGCCAGGCGTGTCTCGACATCTGCCCGACCGCGGCGTTTCCCGCGCCCTACAAGCTCGATGCGCGGCGCTGCATCTCCTATCTCACCATCGAGAACAAGGGACCGATCCCGCCGGAATTTCGCAAAGCCATCGGCAACCGCATCTATGGCTGCGACGACTGCCTCGCGGCGTGCCCCTGGAACAAGTTTGCGCAGGAGGGACGTGAGGCCAAGCTCGCCGCGCGCGATGAATTGCGCGCGCCTGGTCTTGCCGAGCTTTCGCGACTCGACGATGCCGCGTTTCGCGCGCTGTTCACGAAGTCACCGGTGAAGCGGATTGGTCGCGATCGCTTCTTGCGCAATGTGCTGATTGCGATCGGTAACTCGGGCGATGTGATGCTGGCGGTTGAGGCCCGGCGATTGCTGGATGATGAGAGCGCGCTGGTGCGCGGGGCTGCCGTGTGGGCGTTGGCGCAGTTGCTGTCCGATGAAGAGTTCGCAGCGCTGAGGCTTAATATGTTCGACCGCGAGCAAGATGATGCCGTGCGCGTGGAGTGGCAAGCCGCTTCCTAACCCTCCGCTGTCACGCCCCGCGAAGGCGGGGCAGCCAGTACGCTGCGGCCTCTCGATTCAATCATTGCCGTCTCTGGAATACTGCATCGTCCGCCTTCGCGGACGATGACAGCGGAGTGTGAGGATCGTGGACCTTGATTTCCCCACCCGTTCCTTCAAGGTCGCGCGTCATGACAAACATGCCTTTCTTCACCCGCGACGGCGATACATTCCATCCGACGGAAGTTGCCAACGGCCCGTGGGATCCGAAATCGCTGCACGGACGCGTCATCATCGGCCTGCTCGGCTTCGCCATCGAGGAGCGCCATTCCGGTCCTGAATTCGTGCCGGCACGGTTGACCGTCGACATGTTTCGGCTGCCGACGATCGATAAGCCGATCCAAGTGACGACGCGGCTGGTGCGCGACGGACTGCGCATCCGCGTGATCGAGGCGGAGTTCGTCTCCGGCGGCGTCGGCATGGCGCGCGCCTCGTGCCAGCTGTTGCGGCGGACGCAAAACCCTGATGGCAATGTCTGGTCGGCGCCGAACTGGGACGTGCCGAAGCCGGACGATATTCCAAAGCCGACCGATCCCAGGCTCGGCATGAACGGCAAATGGACGACACGGCCGATCGTCGGTCATATGGGCTCACTCGGACCGCGCCGGCTGTGGATGAGCGAGGTGCGCGAGCTCGTTGCGGGCGTGCCGATGACGCCGTTCGTCCATGTCGCCACCGGCGCCGACTTCGCGAGCCCGTTTGCCAATGCTGGCGACAAGGGGCTCGGCTACATCAACAGCGACGTGACGATTTACCTGCACCGGCTGCCGGTGACGAACTGGATCGGTTTTGACGTTGTGAACCACCAGGCCACCGACGGTGTGGCGATCGGCGAATGCTGGCTCTATGACGAGCAGGGCCCGATCGGCACAGCGACGGTGGCAGCGCTGGCGCAGCGCAAGCCGATGGCAAAGCCGCCGCCGTAGTTCTCCTCCAATCGCCCGCTTTCGCGGGCGACGACATTGAGTGCTGAGAGGCACGTCATCCGATCTCGGCCACCGCGGCAAGAATGCGCGCGATATCTTGCGGACGCGACAGGCGGTGGTCGCCGTCCTGGATCATGGTGAGCACGACATCGTCGGCCGGCAGCCGATGCGTCAGCGCAAACGCGTGCTGCCACGGCACGTCGGGATCCTGCGCACCTTGCAGAATTCGGACGGGACAGCCGAGATCGATGGCGCTGCCGAGCACGAGATGGTCGCGTCCCTCCTCGATCAGCTTGCGCGTGATCGGATAGGGCGTGCCGTCGCCATATTCGGACGGACGCAGCCAAAAACCCTTGGTCTCGATCTCTTTCTTCACCTCGGGCGAAAAATTCTTCCACATCAGCTCTTCGGTGAAGTCGGGCGCCGGTGCGATCAGCACCAGGCCCGCGAGCGAGGCGTTTCCCGAACGCTTCTTGATCTCGCGCGCGAGCAGCAGCGCCATCCAGCCGCCCATGGAGGAACCGATCAGGATTTGCGGACCGGTGCAGAACCGCTCGAACACCGCAACGCTGTCCTCGAGCCAGCTTCCGATGGTTCCATCGGCGAAATCGCCGCTGGATTCACCATGGCCGGAATAGTCGAACCGGACCGCGGCACGACCATGCTCGCCGGCCCAGCCGTCGAGCGCCACCGCCTTGCCGCCCTGCATGTCCGACTTGAAGCCGCCAAGCCAGACCAGGCCAGGCCCTTGGCCGGCGCGTCGGCGCACCGCGATCCGGCGCGCCGACGGGCCTTCGCCCAATTCGATAAAGTCGAGCACGGCATCGGGAATTGCTGGGGTCATGGAACGTTTACTCTGGCTGTGGGGTTTGAGCGGTCCGGGCGCACTCCGCCAAGCAACCCTATATTGGTATTGGCCCTTTGGGACGCTTGCGGAACAGGTGCAAGGTGTCTAAGTCGAGCACCGTGCCGATGGGCGTGACCAAAATGCCTCGCATTTGAGGGTTTTTCGCTCCCCGCAGGGCGACTTGCTTGCCGGCAAACGCATCTTCCTGCACAGTAGCCGCTTCCTTTCACAACTTTGGAGAACCACCCATTCGCCGTCCCAATAGAGCCCCGGCCCCTGCCGCCAAAGACGGGCCGCGCATCAATGATGATATTCGCAATGCGCAGATCCAGCTGATCGATCAGACCGGTGACAACAAAGGCACCGTCGAGACGATGCTTGCCATCAAGATGGCCCAGGAAGCCGGCATGGATCTGGTCGAGATTTCGCCAAATGTCAGCCCTCCCGTCTGCAAGATCATGGACTACGGGAAGTACAAGTATTCCGCCCAGAAGAAAGCCGCCGAAGCCCGCAAGCGCCAGAAGACCGTCGAGATCAAGGAGATCAAGCTCCGCCCGATGATCGACGATCACGACTATGACGTGAAGATGCGCGCGATGCTGCGGTTCTTCGAAGAGGGCGACAAGGTCAAGATCACCCTGCGCTATCGTGGCCGCGAAATGGCGCACCAGGAGATCGGCACCAAGCTGCTGGACAAGATCAAGACCGACGTTGCCGAGCTCGCCAAGGTCGAGCAGGACGCCCGGTTCGAGGGCCGTCAGGTCGTCATGGTCCTGGCGCCGCGCTGAGCGCCAGCTCACTGCAGTTGAAGTTTCAACGGCCCGTCCGGATCTCCGGCGGGCCGTTTTGTTTTCAAGTCCGCGTCGCCTGCCAGGTGCCGCTGCACTGGTCTCCGGAAATGATGCCGCGCCAAGAGCCACCCCCCGCCGCGCTGCCAAGCCGGCCACCGCCGCTGGCGTGGGAGGCGCCGACCGACACCTGGACCGCGACGGCACCGCCACGATTGACCGTACCGGACACCCGGCCGCCGCCGGCCGACGACACCCGACTGCCGGTCACGGTGAAGGGCACGCTGTAGCCCGAGCTGCAATTACCCCGGGTGGTGGCGAAGGTGACATTCCAGACGCCGTCATAGCCGCCGATGCGGGCATCGGCTGTCGATGGAACAGCGGCCGCGGCAAGCACGGCGAACAGCGCCAGATAGCGCGGACGGGCGACAACAGACGAAACGGATTGGGAAAAATGAGCCATTTTGGTCCTGCTTCGAGCGACACGACTTGGACAAGGATGGTAGCAATTCCGAATAGTCGGCGGCCAGGTTCTGGCGGTTCATCGTTGCCAATTCGCCCGTTCTCTGTCATAAGCCCGGCCTTCATCGCCCGGCTGATTAAGGGCTGCCGTGGCGGTGTTCCGTGCGGGTTTCGCGCTTGTTCGCAAAACCTGAGCACAATCAACGCTCTAACGAGCATTTTTGACGGCCAGCCGCCTTCGCGGGCGGAATTCTGTGGCCATTAGGAGAGCCAAATGCCCAAGCTGAAGACCAAATCGGGCGCTAAAAAGCGCTTCAAGGTGACTGCCACCGGCAAAGTGATGTTCGCTCATCGCAGCAAGCGTCACGGCATGATCAAGCGGACGAAGAAGCAGATCCGTCAGCTGCGCGGCACCGCCGTGCTGTTCAAGACCGACGGCGACAACGTCAAGAAGTACTTCTTGCCGAACGCCTGATCGCGTCCACGATCATTGCCATCCGCGCCGCGTCTTTCGCGGCGATCCGAAACCTAAGTCATCTCTGAAGGATTTTTGTCATGTCTCGCGTCAAACGCGGTGTGACCGCTCACGCCAAGCACAAGAAAGTCTACAAGGCCGCCAAGGGCTTCTACGGCCGCCGCAAGAACACCATCCGCGCTGCCAAGCCGGCCGTCGAGAAGGCCCAGCAGTACGCATTCCGTGACCGCAAGCGCAAGAAGCGTACCTTCCGCGCGCTCTGGATCCAGCGTCTCAACGCTGCCGTCCGTCCGTTCGGCCTGACCTACAGCCGATTTATCGACGGTCTCGCCAAGTCGGGCATCACCGTGGACCGCAAGGTGCTGTCGGATCTCGCGATCCACGAGCCCGCGTCGTTCCAGGCGATCGCCGAGAAGGCCAAGGCTGCGCTCGCAGCCTAATTAGGCCGGCGCTAGCGGGCCTTCTGGCCCGCAGCCTTCAGCGCGCGTTGCGAGTAACGCTGGGCGACCTCCGCCCGGCAGAATGCCGTGAACGAGAGATACATGGTGCCGGACTTATTCCGGTACTTGATGTCGCATGCGTCCATCTCGCGCTTGTAGGCCTGTGTCTGCGCGGCGCTGAGGCCGGGCTTGAAGTCCGCCTCGCATTTCTTTTCGACGGCGGCACCGAGCGCGACATCGCCGCTCGCGGTCAGTTCGCAATCTTTGAAGACCTTCATCGCGCTTTCGCAGCCCTTCTGCGCGCTGATGGTGTCGGCGACCTCGTCCAGCGTCATGGATTTGTCCATGCAGACCATGGCACGCGCCGGGTGGCCTACGACCGACAGAACGACGGCGAGAGCGGCGAAACAGGATTTCGAAAGCATCGCAAAGGTCTCCTCGTATCCCCCTTGGTGCCCGGCCCCCGCGCGAGGTTCAACCCAGCTGGTCCCATGCCCGAAATGACCGGCTTTTTGCTTGACGTTACGGCCTTCGGGCGGCGACAACCCAGCCGAATTTGGCAGCAAGGATTTGACTGTGTCCGACCTCGCAACGCTCGAAACATCCATCCTCGACCAGATCGCCGCCACCGGCGATGAAGCCGCGCTCGAAGCGGTGCGCGTCGCAGCCCTCGGCAAGAAGGGCTCGATCTCGGCGCTGCTTGCCACGCTCGGCAAGATGTCGCCCGACGAGCGCAAGACCCAAGGCGCCGCGATCAACCAGGCCAAGGACAAGGTCACCGAGGCGCTCGCCGCACGGCGCGATGTGCTGAAATCCGCAGCGCTCGATGCGCGGCTGGCATCCGAGACCGTCGACGTCACGCTGCCGCTGCGCGATGCGGCAGCCGAAGTCGGCCGCATCCATCCGCTCAGCCAGGTCTGGGACGAGCTGACCACGATCTTCGCCGACATGGGTTTCTCGGTCGCCGAAGGCCCCGATATCGAGACCGACGACTACAACTTCACCAAGCTGAATTTTCCGGAAGGCCATCCGGCGCGCGAGATGCACGACACGTTCTTCTTCCATCCGAAGGAGGACGGCTCGCGCATGCTGTTGCGTACCCACACCTCGCCGGTGCAGGTGCGCACCATGCTCACCCAGAAGCCGCCGATCCGCGTGATCTGCCCGGGCCGCACCTACCGCATCGATTCGGACGCGACCCACACGCCGCAATTCCACCAGGTCGAAGGGCTCGTCATCGACAAGCACTCGCATCTCGGCCACCTCAAATGGATCCTGCACGAGTTCTGCAAGGCATTCTTCGAGGTCGACCACATCAACATGCGCTTCCGGCCGTCGTTCTTCCCGTTCACCGAGCCGTCGCTCGAAGTCGACATCCAGTGCCGCCGCGACAAGGGCGAGATCCGCTTCGGCGAAGGCGAGGACTGGCTCGAGATTCTCGGCTGCGGCATGGTGCATCCCAACGTGCTGCGCGCCTGCGGCATCGATCCCGACGAGTACCAGGGCTTTGCCTGGGGCATGGGCATCGACCGCATCGCCATGCTGAAATACGGCATCGCCGATCTGCGCCAGCTGTTCGACAGCGACGTCCGCTGGCTCAACCATTACGGCTTCAAGCCGCTCGAAGTGCCGACACTTGCCGGAGGGCTGAGCTCGTGAAATTCACCCTCTCCTGGCTGAAGGATCATCTCGACACCGACGAGCCGCTGGAAAAGCTTGCCGACAAGCTCACCATGATCGGGCTCGAGGTCGAGAACATCGAGGACAAGGCGAAGGCACTGAAGCCTTTCACCATTGCGAAGGTGATCTCGGCCGAGCAGCATCCCAATGCCGATCGGCTGCGCGTCTGCATGGTCGACACCGGCGACGGTGGCGCGCCGGTGCAGGTCGTGTGCGGTGCGCCGAATGCGCGCGCCGGGCTCGTCAGCGTGTTCTCGCCGCCCGGCACCTACATTCCCGGCAAGGACATCACGCTCGGCGTCGGCACCATCCGCGGCGTCGAGAGCCGCGGCATGCTGTGCTCGGCGGCCGAGCTGCAGATCTCCAACGACCATGACGGCATCATGGAATTGCCGGCGGACGCGCCGATCGGCGCGGGTTATGCCGAATGGGCAGCCCTTGGCGATCCCGTGATCGAGATCAATCTGACGCCGAACCGGCAGGACTGCACCGGCGTGCACGGCATCGCGCGCGACCTCGCCGCCGCCGACATGGGCAAGTTCAAGGACGCCTCGATCAAGCCGATCAAGGGCGAATTCCCCTGCCCGGTGAAGGTCACGGTCGAGGACGCCGTGCTGTGCCCGGGTTTTGCGTTGCGCCTCGTGCGCGGCGTGAAGAACGGCCCGTCGCCTGACTGGCTGCAGAAGCGGCTGACCGCGATCGGCCTGCGCCCGATCAACGCGCTGGTCGACATCACCAATTTCATGACCTTCGACCGCGCGCGTCCGCTGCACGTGTTCGACGCCAAGAAGGTGGTGGGCAATCTCGTGGTGCGCCGCGCCCGCGACGGCGAGGCGCTGCTCGCGCTCGACGGCCGCGCCTACAATCTCGATCCCTCGATCTGCGTGATCGCGGATCAGCACGGCGTCGAATCGCTTGCCGGCATCATGGGCGGCGAAGCCTCGGGCTGCGACGAAAACACCACCGACGTGCTGATCGAATCGGCGCTGTGGAACGAGATCAACGTCGCCCAGACCGGCCGCAAGCTCGGCATCAATTCGGATGCGCGCTACCGCTTCGAGCGTGGCGTCGATCCGGCCTTCATGGTGCCGGGGCTGGAGCTCGCGACCAAGCTTGTGCTGGAGCTGTGCGGCGGCACGCCGTCAGAGAACGTCGTGGTCGGCAAAACCTTCGGCGACGATCGCGTGATCGATTTCCCGCTCACCGAAGTCAAGCGTCTCTCCGGCATCGAGGTGCCGCAGGTCGAGATGAAGCGTATCCTGTCTCATCTCGGCTTCATGATGGCGGGTCCGGGCCCCGTGGTGAAGGTCGCGGTGCCGTCGTGGCGCTCCGACGTGCATGGCAAGGCCGACATCGTCGAGGAAGTCATCCGCATCTACGGCGTCGACAAGGTGCCGATGACGCCGTTCGAGCGCGGCGAGGATGCGCGCAAGCCGGTGCTGACGCCGCTGCAGCTCCGCACCCGCCGCGCCAGGCGCGCGCTCGCGAGCCGCGGCATGACCGAAGCCGTGACGTGGTCGTTCATCACAAAGCCTGCGGCAAAGCTTTTCGGCGGCGGCCAGCGCGAGCTCGAGGTCGCCAACCCGATCGCCGCCGACCTCTCCGACATGCGGCCGAGCCTGTTGCCGGGTCTGGTCGCAGCCGCGCAAGCCAATGCCGATCGCGGTTTTGGCGATGTGGTGCTGTTCGAGGTCGGCCAGGTGTTCAAGGGCGATCGCCCGCAGGATCAGTTCATGGCCGCGAGCGGCGTGCGCCGCGGCCTTGCGTCGTCGGACCGATTGGGACGGCACTGGTCGGGCTCGGCGCAGGCCGATGTCTTCGACGCCAAGGCCGATGCGCTGGCGGTGCTGGCCGCGGCCGGCGCGCCGATGCAGGCGCTCCAGATCGTCGCCGGCGGTCCGGCCTGGCTGCATCCGGGCCGCTCCGGCACGATCCAAATCGGTCCGCAGAACGTGCTCGGCACTTTCGGCGAGATGCATCCCCGCGCGCTGGAAGCGCTCGGCGCCGACGGCCCGCTTGTCGTGTTCGAGGTGATCCTCGACCGTATCCCTGAAGCGAAGAAGAAGCCGACCCGCGCCAAGCCGCTGATCGAGCTCTCGGCGTTCCAGCCGGTGTCGCGCGACTTCGCCTTCATTGTCGATCGCACTGTGAAGGCCGGCGACATCGTGCGCGCCGCGCAAGGCGTCGACAAGAAGCTGATCACCGGCGTCAACGTGTTCGACGTCTACGAGGGCAAGGGCATCGACGACGGCAAGAAGTCAATCGGCATCGCCGTGACGATCCAGCCGCGCGAGAAGACGCTGACCGATCAGGAAATCGAAGCTGTTGCCGCGAAGATCGTGGCAGAGGTCACCAAGAAGACCGGCGGCACGTTGAGAGCATGACGATTGCCGACTTCCTTCCCAAGGACGTCAGCCTCACCATCGCGATGGCGCTCTGCGCCATCGCTTTCGTTTCGGGCACCGCGCGCGGCTTCTCCGGCTTCGGCTCGGCGCTGATCTTCATGCCCTTGGCGAGCAGCATCGCTGGGCCGCGGCTGGTCGCGGCACTGCTCCTCGTCATCGATTTCGTCGCGGCCGCGCCGCTGTTGCCAGACGCATGGCGGAAAGCAGATCGCAAGGCGACGGCCGTGATCGTGCTGGGCGCGCTGGTCGGTGTGCCCGTCGGCACCTATTTCCTCAGCGTGCTCGAGCCCGTCACCACGCGCTGGATTATCTCCTGCTTCGTCGCCGCGCTGCTTCTGCTGCTGCTGTCGGGCTGGCGTTATCGCGGCAAGGACCACGCCTGGCTTTCGGTCGGCATCGGCGGCCTCTCCGGCTTCTGCAGCGGACTGGCGCAGACCGGCGGGCCGCCGATCGTCGGCTACTGGCTCGGCCGCCCCATTGCTCCGATCGTGGCCCGCGCCAACATCGTGCTGTTCTTCGGCGCGTCCGATCTCTTCTCGATGGTCAGCTATGCCACGACCGGCCTGATCTCGCGCGAATCGCTGGTGCTGTCGCTGATCGTCGGCCCGGTCTATGCGATCGGCGTCGCCTTCGGCGCGTCGCTGTTCGGCCGCGCCAGCGAGACGATCTTCCGCGGCATCTGCTACGCGCTGATCGCGATCGCGGTGATCGCGGGGCTGCCGGTGCTGGACGGGGTGTTGCGGTAATCTCCGCTGTCGTCCCCGCGAACGCGGGGACCCATACCCCCAGGGAGAGGTGATCAGGCGAGGCGATAACTCCGGGTCTTCGCCAAACTACTCCCTGTGGTTATGGGTCCCGGATCTGCGCTTCGCTTGTCCGGGACGACAGCGGAGTTTGTTGTGGCTTCGTTGCTCTACTGCCGCGGTGCGCGCCGCCGCTTCGTCGACTGCGTCGGCACCTCGGCCGGCCCATCCTTCAGCGCACCGATCTTGCGGAGCGCGGCGTCCGCGGCGCGCTCGCCGCTGTCCCAGGCGCCGTCGACCGTGCCCCACAGCGTTTCATGCGTGGCTTCGCCGGCGAGGAACATGTTGCCGATCGGCTCGGTCAAGACTTTTCGCGACAACTGGCCGCCGGGCGAGGCTGCCGACATCGCGCCCATGACATAGGGCGACGCATTCCAGCGCGTCACAGCGGTCTTCTGTATGTTGGCTGCCACCTCGCTGCCGAACAGCTTCGTGATCCACTCCTTCGCGAAGGCCGCCATTGCCTTCTCGCCCTGCTCAGAGAGATCGCGGCCGAACGAACCGCCGACGTCGATCGAGCACAGCGAGGAGCCGCCGATATTGGCGAACATCAGCGCGGTGCGCGTCGAGTTGCTCTGCTCGATCAGGATGTCGTCGCGCGAGAGCCCGAGCGGATTTCCCGGCAGCTGCAGCACGATGTGATCGTAGCTGCCGAGCGTGAGCTTTGACGCCGCATCGAGCGTGCGCTTGGGGATGTCAGGCGCGAACTTGATCGCGCCGCCGGTGAGCACGTTGGTCGAGACCGTGATGATGGCCGCGCGCGCGGCGATCTTGCCTCCTTGGGTCTCCACGCTGACGTCGCGATTGCTCCAGACAATCCGGCTTGCCGGGGTCGCAAGCGCAACCGGCGCCTGCTCACCGAGCTTGGCAATCAGCGTGCCCAGGCCCTGGCGGCATGCGATCGGGGCGTTGCGGTCCTGCGCGCGCGCCTTGTCGATCGCCGACAGCTCTTTCAGGTCCCTGCCGGCAAAACTCGCGCCGAGCACGAATTCGGCGGCGCCCGCCCAATCGCCGAGATCCTTTGGCAGGACCGACGCGCAGGACGTATCGAGCTTGCCGCGCGCCGCCTCGTCGATGGCACGGTTGGCGCGCACCAGCGCCGCCAGAAACTCCTCGGTCTCGCCCGCGCGCGCATTGCGGCGGCCGATCCGCATCTTCTGGCCCGATGGGGCCGGGGAGACATCGAGCCCGGCACTGCGCGCCAGCCGGATCATCGGGTTGGTGTCGGGATTGTGCATCCAGCGCGCGCCGCGGTCGAACGGCACGTCGAAGGTGGTGCTGTCAGTGATGCAGCGCCCGCCGATTTGCGACGCCGCTTCCACCACGACGACCTTGCGATTGGCCGCCATGACGCGCCGCGCTGCAGCGATTCCGGCCGCACCCGCACCGATCACGACAATGTCAGCATCGCGCGGCAAGGGCGCAGCGGTCGCGCGCAGGATCGGTGTTGCGGCAAAGGCCGCGGACGCCGATAGGAAGCTGCGGCGCGTGATTGTCATGTCATGGTTTCCGGGGACTTGCGGCGAACGGGAACAGCCAGCGAACCTTGCCGCATCTGATGTTGCGCAGCAACCATCATGGTGAATCAATCGTGTTTGAAGTCACAGAGCCATGAACTGAATTGCAACAGGTTTGGACCATGATACAGATGGAAAAAAAGATGGCCAGAAAAGGCCTGGGGGAGTTCATGGGGACGGTCCTAGATTCAGTCGGCAAGCTGATTGCCGCGTACCTCTCGAAGGAGGTGCCGGGCTACGAGCCGTTCACGCCGAGCGACCCGGAGCACCTGCGCGGCGTCATCGAGCCCGGCGACGTGCTGCTGGTCGAGGGCAACAACCGCATCTCCGGCATCATCAAATATCTGACGCAGTCGACCTGGTCGCATGCCGCGCTCTATGTCGGCCCCATCGAGGGCGCCATTGAGCCCGGCGGCGAGCCGCATGTGCTGATCGAGGCGAATATCGGCGAGGGCGTCACCTGCGCCCCGCTGTCGAAGTATTTCCCCTACCACACCCGCGTCTGCCGGCCCGTCGGGCTGTCCTATGAGGACCGCACCACGGTGTGCCGCTATGCGATCAACCGCATCGGCTTCGGCTACGACACCAAGAACATCATCGATCTGATGCGCTTCCTGTTTCCACTGCCGATCCCGCAGCGATGGCGGCGGCGCATGATTGCGATCGGGTCGGGCGATCCGACCAAGATCATCTGCTCGGCGTTGATCGCGCAGGCGTTCGACGCGGTGCGCTATCCGATCCTGCCGAAGATCACCAAGGCCGGCAGCCGCGCCGCCCGCCGCGAGATTCTGCACATCCGCGATTCCTCGCTCTACATGCCCCGCGACTTCGACATCTCGCCCTATTTCGAAGTGGTCAAACCCACCATCGTGCACGGCTTCGACTACACAGCCTTGCACTGGGCCGACAAGCAAAAGCCGCTCGAGGAGGTAGCGGGCTCATTCGGTGTGTTTCCAGAAACGCTCCGTGCGCCGCCGCTCGTTCCTGAAGCGACTGACGAAGAGACGCCGGCTGAAGTTCCGGCTGAGCAAGTAAGTGCACAGCCCGCCGAAATGGTCGAACGCGTCACCATCTCGGAGCACTTTTTGCTGCTGAAGAGAATCGCGATGTACCGCCCGAGGCGCCGGGGGCGCTCGCGGGAGAGGGCAGCGTAGCTCTCATCGGGAAAAATGTAACGCGACCGCCGTCCAACATATTCGGTGTCGTCCCGGCCTAGTGCGCAATTGCGCACGGGGGGGCCGGGACCATACCGCGGAATCTATCCGTCACCTGCGGCCTTTGTACCGCGGTAGAGATCAACTTCTGATCTTCGCCAAACTTCTCCCTGGGGTTATGGCTCCCGGCCTTCGCCGGGACAACAGGGAAACCCTACCGCTCCGCCCGCCCGATCACCGCCATCAGTTCCGCGATCTTCTCGCGCTGATCCGCCTTATCACCACTGGCGATGGCGTGCTCGACGCAATGGGCGACGTGGTCTTTCAAAACCTCTTCCTCGACCCGGCGCAGCGCGGCACGCACCGCCGAGATCTGCGTGACGATGTCGATGCAGTAGCGATCCTCCTCGACCATTTTCGAGAGGCCGCGAACCTGGCCCTCGATCCGGCCAAGACGTTTTCCGACGGATGCCTTGATGTCCTTGCGCATGCGGTCTATATACCCCTACCGGGTATGGGTTGCAAGTACCCTGGTACAAGGGCCGGAGCATGGAAATGAACGACGCGGACCACAAGCATCATCACGACGCGGACACGCATTCCGGATGCGGCTGCTCCGCCAAGACCGCGGCGCCCCCGAAGCCTGCGGCCTCGTCCTGCTGCAGCGGGCATGGCGATCATGCCCATCATCACGGTCATGACCACAGCGCAGCTGCGACAAAGGTCCTCGATCCCGTCTGCGGCATGAGCGTCGATCCCGCGACGTCAAAGCACCGCTTTGAGCATCACGGCGAGACCTTCCATTTCTGCTCGGCCGGCTGCCGCACGAAGTTCGCTGCCGATCCCGCCAAATATCTCGCAAAGGAAAAGGTGCCAGAGCCGGAGATGCCGGCGGGCACGATCTACACCTGCCCGATGCATCCGGAGATCCGCCAGGTCGGACCCGGCAGTTGCCCGATCTGCGGCATGGCGTTGGAACCGGAGGTCGCGAGCCTGGAGACCGGACCGAATCCGGAGCTCGCCGACATGACGCGGCGGTTCTGGATCGGCGGCGCGCTGGCGCTGCCGCCCGTGGTGCTGGAGATGGGCGGACATCTCGCGGGTCCGCACAACTGGATCGAGCCTGTGCTGTCGAACTGGATCCAGCTCGTCTTCGCGACGCCCGTGGTGGTCTGGGCCGGCTGGCCGTTCTTCGTCCGCGGCTGGCAATCGCTCGTCACGCGCAACCTCAACATGTTCACGCTGATCGCGATGGGCACCGGGGTTGCCTATGTCTACAGCCTGATCGGCACCATCGCGCCGCAGATTTTCCCTGCGACCTTCCGCGGCCATGAGGGCGCGGTCGCCGTCTATTTCGAGGCCGCCGCGGTCATCACCGTCCTGGTTTTGCTCGGCCAGGTTCTGGAGCTGCGCGCCCGCGATGCCACGTCGGGCGCAATCAAGGCGCTGTTGCAACTCGCGCCAAAAACCGCGCGCCGCGTCGATACCGACGGCAATGAGCATGAGGTCGAAATCGACTCTCTGCACGCCGGCGATTCCTTGCGCGTACGTCCCGGCGAAAAAGTGCCGGTCGACGGCGTTATTCTCGAGGGCCGCTCCTCGCTCGATGAATCGCTCGTGACCGGCGAATCCATGCCTGTCACCAAGGAGGTTGGCGCAAAAGTCATCGCCGGCACGCTCAACCAGTCCGGCAGCTTCATCATGCGGGCCGAGAAGGTCGGTCGCGAGACGCTGCTGTCGCAGATCGTGCAGATGGTCGCGGATGCGCAGCGCTCGCGCGCGCCGATCCAGCGGCTGGCGGACCACGTCGCCGGCTGGTTCGTGCCGACCGTCATCGCTGTTGCTATCATCGCCTTCGCGGCCTGGGCCTGGTTCGGCCCGGAGCCGAGGCTCGCCTTCGGCCTCGTCGCCGCCGTCAGTGTGTTGATCATCGCCTGCCCCTGTGCGCTGGGCCTGGCGACCCCGATGTCGATCATGGTCGGCGTCGGCCGCGGCGCGCATGCCGGCGTGCTCATCAAGAATGCCGAAGCGTTGGAGCGGATGGAGACAATCGACACGCTGGTGGTCGACAAGACCGGCACCCTGACCGAAGGCAAGCCCAAGGTGGTGGCGATCGTCCCGGCGGGCGGCTTTGCCGAGGATGACATCCTTCGGCTTGCAGCCAGCGTCGAACGCGCCAGTGAGCATCCGCTCGCCGACGCTGTCGTGCGCGCGGCAAAGGAGAAGCAGCTTGCGCTCAGCCAGGTCGAAGGATTCGATTCGCCGACGGGACAGGGCGCGACCGGCAAGGTCGATGGCAAGACCATCGTGCTCGGCAACGCAAAGTATCTGACATCGATCGGAATCGACACCAACGTGCTTGACGCGGAGGCCGAGCGCCTGCGCGGCGACGGCGCTACCGTCATCAACATGGCGATCGACGGCCGGCTCGCCGGTCTGTTTGCCATCGCCGATCCGGTCAAGGCTTCGACCCCGGAGGCGCTGAAAGCGCTCGCCGCCGAAGGCATCAAGGTGATCATGCTGACCGGCGACAACCGCACCACGGCCGAAGCCGTGGCACGGCGGCTCGGCATCGCCGACGTCGAAGCCGAGGTGCTGCCGGACCAGAAAAGCGCGGTGGTGACCAAGCTGCAAAAGGCCGGCCGCAGTGTCGCGATGGCCGGTGACGGCGTCAACGACGCACCGGCGCTGGCGGCGGCCGAGGTCGGTATCGCCATGGGCACCGGCACGGACGTGGCGATGGAAAGCGCGGGCATCACCCTGCTCAAGGGCGACCTCACCGGCATCGTCCGGGCGCGAAAACTATCGCAGGCAACGATGAGCAACATCCGGCAAAACCTGTTCTTCGCCTTTATCTACAACGCCGCCGGCATTCCGATTGCCGCCGGAATCCTCTATCCCGCCTTCGGCGTGCTGCTGTCGCCGATCATCGCGGCGGCCGCGATGGCGCTGTCCTCGGTCAGCGTGGTCGGGAACGCGTTGCGGCTTCGCGGGACTCGGTTATAGGGGCCTTCGTAGCCCGGATGGAGCGAAGCGAAATCCGGGGTCCTGGCCACATATTGGCACCGTCCCGGATTGCGCTTCGCTCCATCCGGGCTACGGTTCACGGGACACAGCCGAGACGCGGGGACTATCTGATGCAGCGGATAACGATCACGATCGAGGACGATCTTTTGGCGGAGATCGATGCCGCAGCCGAAGCGCGCGGCTACCAGAACCGCAGCGAGATCATTCGCGACCTTGCCCGCGCCGGGCTGCAGCAGTCGAGCAAGGACACGGCGCAGAGCGGCCCCTGCGTCGCCGGCCTCGTCTATGTCTACGACCATGCCGCGCGCGATCTCTCGAAGCGCTTGGTGGAGGAATTCCACGGCCATCACGACCTCGCGCTCGCGACCTTGCACGTCCATCTCGACGATAACAATTGCATGGAGATGACGGCGCTGAAGGGCGATGCTGCCGAGGTCAGCCACTTTGCCGACCACATCATCGCGGAGCGTGGCGTGCGTTATGGGCGTGTGGTGATGATTCCGACGGGAGAAGGGAAACCGCCCAAGGCAAGGAAGCACGGGCATCGGCATGACTGAGGCTTCTCCCTCACCCCGGTCTTACGGTGAGAGGCGAAGATCACGCCGCCTTCGCAGCACTCCCACCCGGCAACCCGGCCCGCGCGAGGCCACCGTAGAGCTGCTCGTTCGGCATCTCCTCGCGCAGGATCTTGCGGACCGCGATCAACCGGTCGAGATCGATGCCCGTCGCAAAACCCTTGCTCTCGCACAGGAACACGAGGTCCTCGAACACGACATTGCCGGTCGCGCCGGGCGCGAAGGGGCAGCCGCCGAGGCCGCCGAGCGAGCCGTCGAGGATGCGGACGCCTTCGTCCAGCGCCGCGGCGGCGTTGGCGATGCCCATGCCGCGGGTATCGTGGAGATGGATGCAAATCGGCTTTTTCCCCGCGAGCTTGACCGCGGCGCGCGACAATTCACCCACCTGCTTCGGTCCGGCATAGCCGACGGTGTCGGCGATCGCGACGAAATCGACGCCGGCCTCGAGGCATTTGTCGACGAGCCGCAGCACCTCTTTGGGATCGACCGCGCCGGTGATCGAGCAACCCAGCGCCATCGAAATCGCGGCGTTCACCAGCGGCTTGTGGGCGCTGGCATCGCGCATCTCGCAAAGGCGCTTCACATTGGCGATTGCGGAGTCGCGCGAACGATGCGCGTTGGCCTGGCTATGCTCTTCGGTTGCGGACACCACCGAGGCGATCTCGCCGACGCCCGATTCCAGCGCTTCGTTGACGCCGCGTTCGTTGAGCGCGAGCGCAACACCATGGGCGCCGGGCAGGCTCGCCACCGTCGCGATGACATCGCGGACATCGACGAATTGCGGAAAGGTCTTCGCCGGCAGGAACGAGCCGACCTCGAAATGCCTGACGCCAGCCGCATACTCCTCGCGCACCCAGCGCTGCTTGGCCGCGGTTGACGGGAACTTCTTCACGAGCTGAAGCCCGTCGCGCAGGCCGACTTCGCGTAAGGCAACGCGGTCCGCGGGGTAGATGGTCTCGATCCGGCTCATGCGCGCCTCCCAGCGGCTTTTGACGTAACGTCGTTGTTGTCGATCTCGGCGCGAACGGCCGATGTGTCCGCGCCGAGCGGTGCGACCTTCAGGCCTTCGCCAAAGTGGCTGCCGTTCCATTCAAGCGGCAGCGTCGGCACGTGAAATGGCTTGCCGTCGGCGGTGATATTGGTGACGAGGCCACCCGGCCGCAGCACATGCGGATCGGTGAGGAGGTCTTCCGGCCGGTTGATCGGCGAGAAGCAGATGTTGAGCGCGTCGAGCCTTTGCGACAGCTCCGCCACGTCCCGTTGCCGGATGATCTCGGCCACGCGCGGGAGGATCCGCGGCCGCGCCAGGATGCGATCGGTGGTGGTGCGCAAGGTGGGATCGTCGAGAAACTCGGTCAGGCCGAACTCGCGGCAGAACGCCTGCCAATGGCCCTCGGTGACGACCCCGATGAAGATGCGGCCGTCGCCGGCGGCATCGAAGATGTCGTAGATCGGCCAGGCGTGCTCGCGCTCCGGCATCGAGCGCGGCTTGTTGCCGGTCATCTCGTACTCGACCATGTGCTGGGCGACCAGGAACAGGCAGTTCTCGAACAGGCCGATGCGGATATCGGCGCCGTCGCGCTTGCTCCCGCGCTTCTGATAGAGCGCTGCCAGGATCGCGATCACGCCGAACATGCCGCCCATGATGTCGTTGGCGGAGGAGCCGACGCGCTGCGGCTTCTCCTTGGTGCCTGTCATCGCAGCGAGCCCCGACATCATCTGCACGACCTCGTCGAGCGCGGGACGGTGCTCGTAGGGACCGGACAGAAAGCCCTTGTGACCGGCGATGATCAGATGCGGATGAAGGCGGCGCAGTTCTTCGGCGCCAAGCCCCTGCTTCTCGAGCTGGCCATCGCGAAAGTTTTCGAGGAACACGTCGGCCGTTTCCAGCAGCCGGTGCATGGTGTCGCGATCCTCAGGCTTCTCGAAGTCCAGCACCACGCTGCGCTTGCCGCGGTTGAACAGCGGGAAAAACGCCGTGCCCATGCCGCCGAGGCTCCGCGTCTTGTCGCCGGCGGGCGGCTCGACCTTGATCACCTCGGCGCCGAGTTGGGCGAGGATCATGCCGCAGGTCGGGCCCATGACCATGTGGGTCATCTCGACGACCCGCACGCCTTCGAGCGGCAATCCGGTCTCAGCCATACATCACTCCCTGTCCGTTCGGCTCGAAGACTAGGCCTTCACAAGCCTTCTTAAAAATATAATCTGTCGAAGATTGCCTTCGCGCTTATAGAACGCAGACCGACATGGATTCGCGCCAGCTCCGCTATTTCATCGCCGTCTACGAGCAACGGAACCTGTCGCGCGCGGCCGACCAGGTGAATGTCGCGCAATCCGCGCTCAGCCATCATATCTCGAATCTGGAGGCCGAGTTCGCAACGCCGCTGTTCGAGCGCAAGTCGCGCGGCATGGACCCGACCGCGGCCGGCGAACGGCTCTACGAGCACGCCCGCATCATCCTGCGCGCGATGGCGGAAGCCGAGACCGAGGTGCGCGAGGGCGCCCGCGTCATTGCCGGCGAGATCTCGATCGGCATGGCGAATTCCGGCGTCAAGGCGATCGGCGTCGAGCTGATGCGCACGGTGCTGACCAAATATCCCAAGCTCAAGCTGTCGCTGACCGAGAGCCTATCGGGCGCGACGCTGATGCATCTGATGATCTCCAATGTCGATCTGGCGCTGGTCTACAATCCGCCGTCGGAGAAGGAGCTGATTACGGAAGCGGTTCTCGAAGAGGAGATGTTCCTCGTCGGCATTCCAAAACTGGTCGGCAAGAGCAAGACCCCGATCCGCTTCGAGGAGCTGAGCCGGCTGCCGCTGATCCTGCTGCGCTACGGCCTTGGCCTGTCCTCGCGCGCGCTGCTCGACGATCCGGTCCTGCTCAAACGGCTGGAGGGCAGCGCGATCCTGCACGCCAACTCGATCACGGGCATGACCGGCGCGCTGGTGGAAGGGCTCGGCTGCACCATCGCGACAAAGCTGTTCGCGCGGGAGGAGCTCGCCGCCGGCCGCCTGGTCGCGCGCGAAGTGATCGCCCCGAAACTCACCCGCACGCTCTATCTCTGCCGCCTGCGCAACCGCCCGATGACCTACGCCATGGAAGAAATGCGGCGGCTGATGCTGGCGCTGATCGCCGAACAGGTGCGCGCGGGCGCGTGGCAGGCGACGCTGGCGGGGTGATGCCTCTCCAACGACGGCGCGCTCCCTCGCCCCGCTCTTCGCGGGGAGAGGGAGACGACCGACGAGTTCGAAAATCTCGAACGCTTCCATCGATATGTTCTTCTGGATTTCCGCCCTCGACCCGCCAACATGGCGCGGTCCGGCAAGACTCACGAACAAGGCTCGCAAAAAACAAAGATGAGCCGCCGGGATCAGCGTGCGATCCGCGCGCCACGGGGAGGACATCATGAGCGTTGTCGGCATCGACACAGGCTTTGAACTCGGCGCTGCGCCATCCGGACCGGACGAGATCTCGCGACGGCTCGAGGCGATGCCGGCGACGGGCTATGTCTGGCGGCTCGTCATCCTGCTCTCGCTCGGCGGCTGTTTCGAGATCTACGATCTGTTCCTGACCGGCTACATCGCGCCGGGGCTCAGCCGCAGCGGATTGATGAGCACGACGACAACGGCCTTCTTCGGCTTCTCCGGCATCGGCGCCTTCGTCGCTGCGACCTTCGCCGGCCTGTTCGTCGGCACCTTCTTCCTCGGCTTCCTCGCCGACCGTTTTGGCCGCCGCGCGATCTTCACCTACGCACTCCTCGGCTACACGGCGGCATCGGTGATCATGGCCTGTCAGACCTCCTCGGAAGGCCTGCTGCTCTGGCGCTTCCTCGCCGGGATCGGCATCGGCGTCGAGGTCATCACCATCGATGCCTACATCACCGAGCTGGTGCCGAGCCGGATTCGTGGACGCGCCTTTGCGGTGAACCAGTCGATCATGTTCATCGCCGTGCCCATCGTCGCCTTCCTCGCCTGGTGGCTGGTGCCGCTCGCGCCTTATGGCGTCGAGGGCTGGCGCTGGGTGGTGCTGATCGGGGCCGCCGCCAGCATGATCATCTGGGTGCTCAGGCTGTTCCTGCCCGAGAGCCCGCTCTGGCTGGCGCGTCATGGCCGCACCGAGGAAGCCTTTCGCATCCTCGCGGCGCTGGAAGCCCGAGGCGGAGCCGCCGCGCCGGGCCCCGCAGCTTCGCTCGCACGACCAGCGACGCAAACAGCCGCACGCATCGGCTTTGCCGACCTGTTCCGTCCGCCCTATCTCCCGCTCGTCGTCCTGTTCATGGTGTTCAATCTCTGCCAGGCGTTCGGCTTCTACGGCTTTGCCAATTGGGTGCCGACGCTGCTGGTCGAGAAGGGCATCACCGTCACCAAGAGCCTGCAATATTCCTTCATCGTCGCCTTCGCCTATCCGATCGCGCCGCTGCTGGCCGCAAGCTTCGCCGACAAGTTCGAACGCCGATGGATCATCGCCGGCGCCTGTATCGCCATCATCGTGTTCGGCATGGCGTTCGCGCAATTGACCGAGCCGGGACTGCTGATCGTCTGCGGCGTGCTGCTGACGGCCTGCAACACGACGATGTCCTACGCCTATCACGCCTACCAGACCGAGGTGTTTCCGACCCAGATCCGCGCGCAAGCGTCCGGCCTCGTCTATTCCATGAGCCGGCTCTCCGCGACATTCTCCGGATTCATCGTCGCCTACATGCTGAAGGAGGCCGGCGTCATCGGCGTGTTCGGCCTGATCACCGTGGCCATGCTGATCGTGGTGATCGCGATGGCGCTGTTCGGCCCGAACGTGCGCGGCAAGGCGCTGGATACGGTGTAGCCGTGTCCTGCCAGCTCCAGGCGATCCATCGAGGCGCTTGCTAGGCAAGCTCCTCAGAACGAGGGGTGAGGGTGCTTATGACGCAATCAGACCGGGTCAGCCTCCCTTGCCGAAGCGGTCCGGGGTGTCTACGTCTCGCGGGTGGTTTAGTGAGAGGTTCCCATGCTGGATGCCGCCGTCAAGGCGCTGTCGCAAATGATGTCGCCGCCGATGCGCTCGATCCTGTGGCGATCGATCGGGCTTGCGCTGGTGCTGATTGTCGTGCTCGCGATCGGGTTGCAACGGCTGCTGAGCTGGTTCGCGACCTATGGCGGGGTGTGGCTGGAAGGCCTGCTCGGGCCGAGCTGGCATTCGTCGCTGGAGGTGCTGACCTGGATCATCTCGATCGCCGCCGGCCTCGGCGTCGTGTTCGGCAGCGTATTCCTGATGCCGGCGATCACCTCGCTGGTGGCGAGCTTCTTCGTCGACGACGTCGCCGACGTCGTCGAACGCGAATATTATCCGGCCGAGCGGCCGGGCACGGCACTGCCGTTCAACCAGTCGATCCTCCAGGGCATCAAGACCGCGCTGCTGACCATCCTGGTCTATCTGGTCGCACTGCCGCTGGTGTTCCTGGCCGGCGCCGGTTTCCTGATCTTCTTCCTCGCCGCCGCGTGGCTGTTGGGCCGCGAATATTTCGAGCTCGCGGCAATGCGCTTCCGCTCTCCGGAGGACGCCAAGGCGATGCGCCGCGACAATGCCGCGACCATCTTCACCGCGGGCCTCTTCATCGCAGCCTTCGTCTCGATCCCGATCGTCAATCTGGCGACGCCGATCTTCGGCATGGCCTTCATGGTTCACATGCACAAGCGCCTGTCCGGGTCGCGGCCCGAGCTGATCGAGCCCGCGCGGCAGATGCGGTGACGGCGACTAAGTCACCGACACCCCCCATTTTCGCAGCAGCATCTTGGCGAAGCCGAAGGGCGCCGGGGTGAATGGGCCCGGCGGCGCGCGGGTGATCAAAGCAATGAAGCCGAGTGCGGCCATGGCCAGCCAGAAGCAGAGCCAGAAGCCGTCGATATAGGCGAGCACATTGGCCTCGCGCGCGACGAAGCTCGCAAGCGTGCCGACGGCGCGCGCCGATGCCGAGCCGGCGCCGTGGGCGGCGAAGTGATCGGCGAGCTGCTTCAGCGCGCGCACCACATTGACGTCGCCGACTTCGAGGTTCTGGCCGATATAGAAGGAATGGACCTGCTCGCGAACGCGCAGCCACGTCCCCATCAGCGCTACGCCGATCTCGGCGCCGCCGAGCCGCATGATCTGGATATAGGCGGCGAACGAGGTCGCACGGCTCGGATCGGAGTTCGATAGCGCGATGATGATGAGCGGCAGCAGCGTCGTCGACTGGCCGACGGCCTGCAGCAGGACGATGCCGATAAAATCCTCGCGCGCCCAGTCGTGAGTAAGCTGGGTGCCCCAGAGATTGGCGGCCGCGAAGCAGGCAAATCCCACCACCGTCACCGCGCGCGCATCGAAATGGCGGAGCAGCCAGATCGAAGCAGGCACCAGCACGAACATCGGCAGCGCGCCATAGGTGAGCAGCAAGAGCCCACTCTGCTCCGGCCTGAGCAGGACGACGTTACCGAGGAAGTTCGGCACCAGCGACGAGTTGGAGAGCGAGGTCAGCGTGTAGAGCAGAATGACGACCAGCGACAATCCGACATTGCGCGAGAACAGCACGTTCACATGCGCCCAGGGCTGACGCGCCAACACCTCGTTGATGAGGAAGGCCACGAACAGCACGCCACCGCCGACGAGCAGCGCCATCACCGTGCCGGAGCCGAGCCAATCCAGGCGATTGCCCTGATCAAGGCCGGCATAGATCATCCCGACGGAGGCACCGAGCAACAGCATGCCGCCCCAATCGGCCTCGCGCAGCAGCGCGCGATTGACCGGGTCGTTCGGCGTGCCGAGATAGACCATCAGGCCCATCAGGGGCGCGATCACGACGCTCTGCCAGTACACCCATTGCCAGCCGAGATGGTCGACGTAGAAGCCGACCAGCGAGCTCGATGTGTCGAGCGCAAAGCCGACGCGGATCGAATAGAGCGCGATCGCCGGCAGCCACCAGCGGATCGGCAGATTACGGAACACGATCATCAGCGTCGCTGGCACGAAGGTGCCGAGCAGCAGGCCGTGCACGACGCTGAGCGCGATCAGCGTCGTATAGTCGCGCACGAAGGGAACGATCAGCGAGATGACGGCATAGACGAGGCTCGGGATGCCGAGCACGCGGCGCAGGCCGAACACGGTCGCGAGCCACGCCACAGCCGGCGCGATGAAAATCTGCGAGCCGATGCCGGCGGTGGAGAGCCAGGCACCTTCATCGAAGCTAAGCCCGAACGCACCGCGTAAGTCAGGCAGGCCGACGGTGGTCAGGCGGCTGTCGAAATTGGCGAGGAACGAGCCGAGCAGCACGGCTGCCACGGCAAACAGAGGCTGTGGCGCGACGCCGCCGCGCGAGACGGGGCCGCGACTGGCGTCGTCATTTTCCGCCATCCGCGCCCTTCGTGTCGATGCTGATGACGACCGACATGCCCGGCACCAGCCGCGCCAGCAGCGGCTGGTTCTCGTCGAACTGGATGCGGACGGGAATGCGCTGCACGACCTTGGTGAAATTGCCGGTCGCATTATCAGGCGGCAGCAGGGCGACCTGCGCGCCGGTCGCGGGCGCGATGCGCTCGACCTTGCCGCGCAGCTTCTCGCGCGGGAAACTGTCGACGGTGATCTCGACCGGCTGGCCCGGCACCACGTGCGTGAGCTGGGTCTCCTTGTAGTTCGCGATCACATAGACCTTCGGCAGCGGCACCACGTTGATGAGGTTGGTGCCGATATTGACGTAATCGCCGGGCTGCACCTGGCGCTCGCCGACGACGCCGTCGAACGGCGCCGTGATTTTGGTGTAGCCGAGCTTGAGCTTGACGCTCGCCAGCGTCGCCTTGGTGGCGTCGAGATCGGCAGCGCGCTGCTTCTTGGTGCCTTGGAGAACTTCGAGCTGATGCTGCTGGGCCGCGATCACGGCGCGGCTGGCGCGCACGTCGGCCTGCGCCTTGGCAAGGCCTGCGACCGCCTGCTCGAACCGCTGCCGCGTGCCGGATTCGGTCTGCGTCAGCGATTGCTGGCGCTCCTGTTCCTGCTTGGCCTCGACTTCCAGAGCTTCCGCCGACAGGCGCGCGGCCTCGGCCTGCGCGATGGTCGCATATTGCAGCTCGATCTGGTTGGCGAGATTGTCGAGCACGGCTTGCGCGGCGGCGACCGCGGCTTGGGCCTGCGCGACCTGAGCCTCGTAATCGGCGGGATCGATCTGGATCAGGAGATCGCCGGCCTTGACGCGCTGGAAGTCGGTCACCGCGACGGTCAGCACCTCGCCGGAGACGCGGCTCGCAAGCCGCGTCAGCTCGGCGCGGACATAGGCGTCATTGGTGGTCTGAACCACGGCATTGCCGACCCATTCGTCGAACCGCAGCGTCGCCAGCGCGACGAAGGCGAGCGCGACGACCACGGCAAACAGCGGGATCGCGAGCCGGCTCCAGAGCGAGCTCGCTGGCGGCTGCGTTGGCTTGGGCGGCGGAGCCGGTGTGGGAGCCGGCGGCGGCGACGAAGCTTGTTCCTGCTGACTCACGATAGGCCCCCGAAACCACTTTACCCGAACGTAGTTCTCACACCGTCTTCTCCGGCCACCGGCAGAGATCGTTGATCAGGCAAACCTCGCAGCGCGGCTTGCGCGCGAGGCAAGTATAGCGGCCGTGCAGGATCAGCCAATGATGGGCATGCAGCATGAACTCGGACGGTATCACCTTTTCGAGACCAAGCTCGACCTCAAGCGGCGTCTTGCCGGGCGCAAGTCCTGTGCGATTGCCGACGCGGAAAACATGCGTGTCGACCGCCATGGTGTGCTCGCCGAAGGCCATGTTGAGCACAACGTTGGCGGTCTTGCGTCCTGCGCCCGGCAACGACTCGATCTCGGCACGCGTGCGCGGCACCTCGCCGCCGAAATCGCTGAGCACTTTTGCCGACAGCGCGATCACGTTCTTCGCCTTGGTGCGATAGAGGCCGATGGTCTTGATGTATTCGCGCAAGGACTCTTCGCCGAGGTCGAGCATTTTTTGCGGGGTATCGGCGATCTCGAACAATGCGCGTGTCGCCTTGTTGACCCCGGCATCGGTCGCCTGTGCCGACAGCACCACGGCAACCAGCAGCGTAAAGGGATTGACGTGCTCGAGCTCGCCCTTCGGCTCGGGATTGGCCGCGCGGAAACGGCTGAAGACCTCATGAACTTCGGCCGGCGTCCAGGGTTTAGCAGCCTTGATCGATTTCTTCGCCGGCGCTTTCGGCTTCGCGCTGGCTGCCTTTGCCTTTTTCTTCGGCACCGCCGCTTTGCGCGGGGCCGGCTTGCGGGTGATTTTCGCCATGATCGGGATATACTGAGGGACCATGAGCACAGGCAACGAAATTGAGCGCCAGGATCTTGAAGGTCATGCCCAGCAGCAGATCTTCTCCGCGCTGCTGACGCCGCATCGCTCGCTGAACCGCACCGGCTTTCTCGCCGTGATGCTGTTCCTGAGCGTCGTCAGCTTCGTCACCGGCATTGTCTTCCTGATGAAGGGCGCCTGGCCGGTGTTCGGCTTTTTCGGCCTCGACGTGCTGGTGGTCTGGTGGGCCTTCAAGGCCAATTTCCGCAGCGCGCGGGCGCGTGAGGAGATCACGGTCACTGCATCCGAATTGCGCGTGCGGCGCGTCAGCCATCGCGGCCAGGTCGCCGAATGGACCTTCAATCCGCTCTGGGTCCGCCTCGACATGGAAGTCGACGAGGATTTTGGCATCGAGCATCTCTATCTGATCTCGCGGGGCCACCAGATCCAGATCGCCCGCTTTTTGGGGCCGGATGAAAAAGCAAGCTTTTACAAGGGCTTGATTGAGGCACTCAACGCCGCCAAGCGCGGCCCGACCTACAACCCCGTAACCTGACGCGCCGTCGGAAATCGGGTGGTTTCGCACCCCCGCCGCGCCTACATTTCAGGTCATGATGACACTCGCCATACATGACCAGCGCCTGGCCAAGCCGGGCCCCCAGAACGCCGCGCTGCGCGACTATGATTCCGTGCGCCGGGCCATCGCGTTCATCTCGGAGAACTGGCGCGCGCAGCCGACTATCGAGGCGATGGCGGATGCGGCCGGCGTCACGCCGGATGAGCTGCACCATCTGTTCCGCCGCTGGGCCTCGATCACGCCGAAGGCCTTTATGCAGGCGCTTACGCTCGACCACGCCAAGGGGTTGCTGCGGGACTCCGCGAGCATCCTCGACGCCGCGCTCGACTCAGGCCTCTCGGGGCCGGGCCGGCTGCACGATCTCTTCGTTACGCACGAAGCGATGTCGCCGGGTGAATGGAAGAACGGCGGCGCGGGCTTGACCTTGCGCTACGGCTTCCATCCCTCGCCATTCGGCACCGCGATCGTGATCGCGACCGATCGCGGCCTCTCGGGTCTCGCCTTCGCCGATCCCGGCGAGGAGAAGGCTTCGTTGGCCGACATGATGCGGCGCTGGCCGAACGCAACTTACATTGAGGATCACGAAGGCACCGCGCCGTTGGCGCAGCGCATCTTCGACACAAGACTGTGGCGGCCGGACCAGCCGCTGCGGGTGGTAATGATCGGCACCGATTTCGAGGTGCGAGTGTGGGAGACGCTGTTGAAAATCCCGATGGGACGCGCGGTGTCCTATTCCGACATCGCCTGCAACATCAACAAGCCGAAGGCCTCACGTGCCGTCGGTGCGGCCGTCGGCAAGAACCCGGTCTCCTTCGTCGTGCCTTGCCACCGCGCGCTCGGCAAGAGCGGCACGCTCACCGGCTATCACTGGGGCATCACCCGCAAGCAGGCGATGCTGGGCTGGGAGGCCGGGCAAGTCGCGCAGTAATCGCCGCACACCTCGATGCCTCCCGCTTGCGGCTTCGACCGCCAGCGGGTCACGATCGCTCGGGGATGACCGGCAAGACCACGTGCGACGGGCGATCGCGGTCCAGATAGATGCTGTTGCGAGCCACCCGGCGCGAGAGGCCCTTGCCCTCGGCTGCGCCGGTGTTCGGGTTGACGTCGAAGTGAGGAAAGTTGCTCGACGAGACATCGAGCCGGATGCGGTGCCCGCGCTTGAAGAGATTGGCGGTGGGGAAGGCCTCGACCGTCACGGCAACGGGTTCGCCCGGGTGGAGCAGCTCGGGCTTCTCCCAGGAATTGCGATAGCGCAGCCGCAGGATGCCGTCGGTCAGGTTCATGGCGAAGCCCTGCGGATAATCGTCTGACGACGGATAGACGTCGATCAGCTTGATGGTGATGTCGGTATCGGGCTGGTCGGACGAAACCCAGAGATGAGCCAGGATCGGCCCGGTGATTTCGATGTCCCGATCGAGCACCGGCGTCTCGAACACCAGCACGTCGGGGCGGGCGGCAAGCGGAAGATAGGGCTCGTGCGAGCCGAAGAAGCGCGGCCCCTCGGTCTGGTCAAACGCCCCGCCAACCATCACGGGAGCGCCCGAAGTCACCGTGCCACCGATCGTCGGCACCGGATGCGCTGGATCGAAATCGAAGGTCAGCGGCTCGGCTGCGGCCACAGGCGGCTCCGGCGCCAGCCGGCCGTTCCCATGCAGGTGGTAGGGCGTATTGCGCGCGTCCGGGATAGGCCAGTCCTTTTCGGCGCGCCAGCGCCCGCCGTGGTCGAGCCGGCCTGCAGCGTTGCGGCGGCCGGAGCCGCCTCCCATGACGAAGATCCGCACCGGCGGCTCTTCGGCCACCCCGTTGGGCTCGCCCTTCAGCCAGGCGTCGAACCAGCGCAATCTCAGGCTCAGATAGTCCTGCGCCAGATTGCGGTCGAGCGTGGCGGCGGGCCCGAAATCGACGTCGCCTGCATAGGTCAGCGAGCGGTCGCCATGTGTCCAGGGGCCAAGGATCAACCTGACCGGACCCTTCTTGCGGGCCTTGAGACCCATGTAGTTTTCGCTCGCCGTGCGCGGATAGGGATCATACCAGGCCGACATGTGCACCATCGGCGCGTCGCTGAACTGGTCGTAATAGCCGGCCGCGTGAATGCCGATCTGTTTCCAGTAATCGTCGAAATTGCCGTGTTCCCACTGATCGTAGACGTAGTTTTCGTATTCGGGAGCGGGCGTCAGCGGAGAATGGCCGCGCTTCCAGGGCATGCGCGCGAACCAGGCCTTCAGGTCGATCGCTTTCATTTCGGCGAGCCGGACCGGATCGTTCTGAACCGCTGGGCTGACGATTCCGTTGTTGAAGCCCCAGGTCACCTGCTTCAGCTCGAAGGCTCCGCCCTGGCGAATCCCGCCCTGGTAGGAATTGGAGAAGCCGCCGCTGTCGAGAAACATCGCGGCAATGCCTGGCGGGTTGGTGCAGCCGAGCGCGCCCTGGGTATGAGCCGCGTAGGATAGCCCCATGGTGCCAATCTTGCCGTTGCACCACGGCTGAGCCACGATCCATTTGCAGCAATCGTAGCCGTCGTTTCCATCGCTCAGATATTTGACGAACTCGCCTTCGGAATCATAGCGCCCGCGGCAGTCCTGATAGATCACGACATAGCCGGTCCTTGCAAAGAACGCCGCGACCTCGGCACGCGATTTCGGCTTCGGCTCCGCGACGGATAATTCGGATCGACTGACGATATTGCGGCCGTAGGGGGTCCGCTCGAGAATGACAGGAAACGGGCCGGGCAGCGCCTTCCCGTTCAGCGCGGGGCGGTAGACATCGGTGGCAAGCCTGATGCCGTCGCGCATCGGCACCATGATTTTGGCTTCGAGGATCACCTCGTAGGACTGGGCCGCCTTTCCGGCGCCGGCGACCGACATCAAACCAAGGCCAATGCCGAGCTTGGCGGCTTCACGTCGGGAGATTCCGTTCCGTGCCGAACCGTCCATGGAAGCCCGCCCTTTCTGCGCCGCTCCGCACCAGCTCCCGAACGGCTACGACGCCAGATCCAGCTTCGACGCCACCGTCGAATCCGCATTGAGGCGGTAGATGATCGGCACGCCGGTGGCGAGCTCGCGCTTCAAAATGCCTTCGGGCGAGAGCTTCTCCAGCACCATGATCAGCGCGCGCAGCGAATTGCCGTGGGCGGCAACCAGCGTGCGCTTGCCGTTGAGCACGCCAGGCAGGATTTCCTGAACGTAGTACGGCAGTGCCCGCGCCAGCGTGTCCTTCAGGCTTTCGCCGCCGGGCGGCGGCACGTCGTAGGAGCGGCGCCAGATCAGCACCTGGTCCTCACCCCACTTCTTGCGCGCGTCGTCCTTGTTGAGGCCGGAGAGATCGCCGTAGTCGCGCTCGTTCAGCGCGAGGTCCTTCGATGTCGGCAGGCCCTTCTGGCCGAGCTCGTCGAGAATGAGATCGAGCGTGTGCTGCGCGCGCGTGAGGACCGACGTATAGGCGACGTCGAACACGAGGCCCTGTGCCTTCAGCTTGCGGCCGGCCTCACTGGCCTCCTTCGCGCCGAGCTCGGTGAGGTCAGGATCCTTCCAGCCGGTGAACAGGTTCTTCAGATTCCATTCGCTCTGACCGTGCCGCACCAGCACGAGAAGACGTTCGCTCATTGACTGCTTTCCGTTACCTAATTTCAGATGTCGGCAAGGCCGAGCACGTCGGCCATCGAGTAGTGTCCCGGCTTCTTGCCATGCGCCCACAGCGCCGCCTTCAGCGCGCCGTGCGCGAACAGCATGCGGTCCTCGGCAAGATGCGACAGCGTCAACCGCTCGAACGGACCCAGGAAGGTCACGCTGTGCTCGCCGGCGACGGTGCCGCCGCGCAAGGAGGCAAAGCCGATCGCGCCCTGCTTGCGTGCGCCGGTGATGCCGTCGCGGCCGCGTTCTGAATTGTCCTCGAGCGAGATGCCGCGGCCGGCCGCGGCCGCGTGTCCCAGCATCAGCGCGGTACCGGAGGGCGCATCGACCTTCATGCGGTGATGGGCTTCGACGATCTCGATGTCAAAACTCTCGTCGAGCGCCTTGGCGACGCGCTTGACCACTGCGGCGAGCAGATTGACGCCCAGGCTCATATTGCCCGATTGCACGACGATGGCGCGATTGGTGACGCTCTTGATCACGGCGTTATCGGAAGCCGACAGGCCAGTGGTGCCGACGACGTGCACGATGCCGCGCTCGGCCGCGATCGCGACATTGGCGATGGTCGCGGCCGGCACGGTGAAATCGAGGATGCCGTCGGCGTCTTTCGACATCGCCCAGAGGTCAGCGGACAGCTTGATACCATTGGCCGGCAGGCCTGCGAGCACGCCGGCATCCTTGCCGAGCAGCTCCGAGCCCGGCGCCTCCAGCGCCCCCGCCAGCACCGCGCCTTGGGTGTCGGCAATCGCCCGCACCAGCGCGCGACCCATCCGGCCGCCGGCTCCAGCAACAATCAAGCGCATGTCTGACATGGTGCGATCCTCTCAGGGCCGTTGTAGCGGCGGGATGCAGTTCCGGCAACCGAGGGGGGGGGACCAACGCAACCGTCATTCCGGGCGATGCGCAGCATCGAACCCGGAATCTCGAGATTCTCAGGTGCGCAATTGCGCACCATAGTTCGCCCTTTGGGCGCCCCGGAATGACAGTGGATCTCAACCGTCCGACGGCTGCGGGCCGTCATAGCCCTCGATGATGATGAGGTCGGCGATGGAGTGCGGCTGGCGCACCTTGATGTTGGCCTGGTATTCCGGCGAGTTGTAGCAGGCGATCGCGGTCTGGTAGTCCGGGAATTCGATCACGACGTTGCGGGTGCGGCTGGCGCCCTCGACAGTGGTGAACTTGCCGGCGCGGACGGCGAAGCGGCCGCCCCATTTCTTGAAGATGGGACCATTGGCGACGGCGTAAGGCTTGTAGCCCTCATCATTGCTCACGTCGACGCGTCCGATCCAGTAGCCTTTTGCCATTGTTCTTCTCCTTGGTTGTTACTCAGCCGAGCGCTTGCGCGATCTCAGCGTGGATGGCTTCTGCAGTCCCCTTGGGGTCCGCGGCTTCCACCACCGGCCGCCCGACGACGAGATAATCCGCGCCTGCGACAATCGCGCGGCCGGGTGTCATGATACGTTTCTGATCGCCGGTTGCCGAACCCGCCGGGCGAATGCCGGGGGTGACGAGATGCATCTGATGGCCGACGATCTTGCGCAGGCTTCCGACTTCCTCGGGCGAGGACACGAGGCCATCGATGCCGAGCACCTGTGCCTGCTGCGCGCGCGCTTCGACGAGCTCGGAGACGCCGAGCCGGTAGCCGGCCGCGTGCAGATCGTCCTCGTTGTAGGAGGTCAGCACGGTGACGGCGAGGATCTTCAGCTTCGAGCTGCCACGGCCCTCGACGGCGCCCTTCATGGTCTGCGGATAGGCGTGCACGGTGAGGAAGGTCGCACCTAACTTCGTGATGCTCTCGACGCCTTGCGTCACCGTGTTGCCGATGTCGTGCAGCTTGAGATCGAGAAAGACCTTCTTGCCCTTGTCGGCGAGCCTGGCGACCAGCGGCAAGCCGCCGGCATAAGCAAGGCGATAGCCGATCTTGAAGAAGGTGACGCTGTCGCCAAGCCTTGCGATCATCGCCTCCGCGGCATCGACGCTGGGCAAATCGAGCGCAACGATCAGGCGGTCTTTCGGAGCGATTTCGGCTGGCGTCATGTCACCTCACATCATGCGTTGGGAAATGTCGATCAACTGCCGCACCATCTCCTTCAGCCCATCGCTATCGGCCTGGCTCTTGAGCCTGTCCATATCGTCATAGGCCTGGTCGGCAAAGGCGAGCGTGAACTGGCTGGCGATCACATTGGCGTGGCAGGAAGTCAGGATCAGGCGCAACGCCTGCAGCGCGCGAGCGGCGCCAAGCCGGCTCTGCGAAGCACCGGCAAGCGCGAAGGCGCGGTTGCGGAACACGTCGCCGCGCGCCTCGTGCGGATCCTGCACGCGGCTGACCCAGTCGATCGCGTTCTTCAGCAGCGGCGGCACCGAGGCGTTGTATTCAGGTGAGACGAACAGCACGCCATGATGCGCGCCGATCATGCGTTTGAGATTGATCGCGTGCTTGGGAACGCCCGATTTGGCCTGGAGATCGCCATCGTAAATCGGCAGCGGAAAATCGGCGAGCGAGATGCGGGTGATTTCGATGCCAGCCTGGGCGAATTCATAGGCGGCAACCGCCGCCAGCTTCGCGTTATGCGAGCCGGTGCGCAGCGAGCCGGGAATGACCAGGATATTCGGGGCTGACATCCTCTTCCATACGTTCGGCGAAACGAGCCCGCCGCGCATGAGAGGAAGCCGGCGGAATTAGTCCTTGCGATACACCCAGACGCGGGCCGGCGGAAGGTTCATCCAGATCCGTTCCGAAGCCTCTGTGGACACGCCGGGCAGCGATTTCGGGATTGGCGGCACCACCGCATAGGTGAATTGGACGAAGGGCGCGCCGGGCGCGAGCGCCGTGAAGGCGTCGCGAATGAGCCGCAGCCGCGTCAGCATCGGTTTTGTGACAAGCGGCAGGCCGGAGACGACGGCGGAGGCCGGCGCGCTCAGCACGTTCCAGAGCGTGTCGCGCAAGCGATAGGCATCGCCCTGCACCACCTTGGCCTGCGGATAGCGGTCGCGCAAAAGCGCACAGAAGCCGGGATTGTACTCGACGAGCACAAGGCGCTTCTGATCGACGCCGCGCTCGACCAGCGCCGAGGTGATGGCGCCCGTGCCGGGTCCAAGCTCGACCACCGGAGCCTCCGAATTGACGTCGACGTAATGGGCCATGGTCCGGGCGAGCAGCTTGCCCGACGGCATCACCGCGCCCATGTGGAGGGGCTTTTCGATCCACGATCTGAGAAAGCGCACCTCGTCATCAAGACGGGGCTTCTTCAACGCACGCGCGGACGACGGCAATGGCATGTCTGGACCGGACGGGACGAGACCGCGTGACCGCGGCGTGTCAGAAAATGGTCATAAACAGGTATAGGCCGAAGACGGTACGGTCAAGACGGCTCAACTCGCCCGATTACCGAAGAAATCTTTGACCTTGGTGAAGAAGCCCTCGGATTCCGGCTGGGTGTTGCCGGAGGAGAGCTTGTCGAACTCGGCCAGCAATTCCTGCTGCTTCTTGGTGAGGTTCTGCGGGGTCTCGACCACGACCTGGACGTACATGTCGCCCATCTGACGCGAGCGCAGCACCGGCATGCCCTTTGATGCAATGCGGAACCGGCGGGCGGACTGGGTTCCGGCGGGGACCTTCACCTTGGCCTTGCCCTTGTCGATGGTCGGCACCTCGAATTCACCGCCGAGCGCGGCGGTCACCATCGAGATCGGCACACGGCAATGCAGATCGGCGCCGTCGCGCTGGAAGAACTGGTGCTGGGCCAGCGACAGGAAAATGTAGAGGTCGCCGGGCGGGCCGCCGCGGACGCCGGCCTCGCCTTCGCCGGCGAGCCTGATCCTGGTGCCGTCCTCGACGCCTTGCGGAATATTGACCGACAGATTCCGCTCGCGGGTCACGCGACCCTGGCCCGAGCAGGACGGGCAGGCGTCCTCGATCATCTGGCCACGGCCCTGGCAGCCGGGGCAGGTGCGCTCGAGGGTGAAGAACCCCTGCGACTGCCGCACGCGGCCGGCGCCGCCGCAGGTTGAGCAGGTCTTGGGCTTGGTGCCGGCCTTGGCGCCGATGCCCGAGCAAGCCTCGCAGGTGACCGAGACCGGAATCTCGATCTGCGCGGTCTTGCCGCCGAAGGCTTCCTCGAGGGTGATTTCCATGTTGTAGCGCAGGTCCGCGCCACGCTCGCGGCCGCCGCGGCCGCGCTGTCCGGCCATGCCGAACAGATCTTCGAAAATGTCGGAGAAGGAAGAGGCGAAGCCCGCGCCGAAACCGGCGCCACCGCCGCCCGGACCGCCCTGCTCGAAAGCGGCATGGCCGAAGCGATCATAGGCCGCGCGCTTGTCCTTGTCCTTCAGGACCTCGTAGGCCTCGTTGATTTCCTTGAACTTGATCTCGCTGGTGTCGTCCCCGGGATTGCGGTCGGGGTGGAACTTCATCGCAAGCTTGCGAA
Organism: Bradyrhizobium ganzhouense; assembly: GCF_049949285.1. Classification (NCBI taxonomy): domain Bacteria; kingdom Pseudomonadati; phylum Pseudomonadota; class Alphaproteobacteria; order Hyphomicrobiales; family Nitrobacteraceae; genus Bradyrhizobium; species Bradyrhizobium ganzhouense. The sequence continues at coordinate 328,901 of NZ_CP181318.1, read as the reverse complement.
AGGACGATTTCAGCACGGAATCGTCGGCAGAGCGTTCGACTTCGAGGGTTTCGTAGTAGCAGCGCTTGGCGGACGTGGACATGTTCAACTCGGTCTATCCAATCGCGATTCAAGTCGGAGCGAAACAACGTCGCCACGCAACGATATAGGCAGCCTTCCGCCCAGCGGCAGAGGGCTGCATGGCAGCGTTGAGCATAGCTTCTGGGAATTGATTGATCGTAACGGGCACTCGTCCCGTCGAGCCCGACACGAGGGCCTCCCCCCTGAAGGGGGAGGCCTTGAGAGTGTGTGGGGTCCAAGCCGTCCGCATCATACCCTCTCGGGGCTTATGCAGACTTCTTGTTGTTCTTCTCGTCGTCGACTTCGGTGAATTCCGCGTCGACGACGTCGTCCTTCGCAGGGTCCTTGGCCGCATCGGCCTCGGCCTGCTGCTTGTACATGGCCTCGCCGAGCTTCATCGAGGCTTGGGCCAGCGTGTTGGTCTTGGCCTTGATCGCCTCGGCATCGTTGCCCTTCAGCGCCTCCTTGAGGTCGCTGACGGCGTCCTCGATGGCACGGCGCTCGGTCTCGGCGACCTTCGAACCATGCTCGGCCAGTGCCTTCTCGGTGGAGTGCACCAGCGCATCGGCGTGGTTCTTGGCGTCGACCGCCTCGCGGCGCTGCTTGTCGGCCGCGGCATTGGCCTCGGCGTCCTTGACCATCTTGTCGATGTCGGCTTCCGACAGACCGCCGGAGGCCTGAATGCGGATCTGCTGCTCCTTCGCAGTCGCCTTGTCCTTGGCCGAGACGTTGACGATGCCGTTGGCGTCGATGTCGAAGGTCACCTCGATCTGCGGCATGCCGCGCGGAGCCGGCGGAATGCCCATCAGGTCGAACTGGCCGAGCATCTTGTTGTCGGCCGCCATTTCACGCTCGCCCTGGAAGACGCGGATGGTGACCGCGTTCTGGTTATCCTCGGCAGTCGAGAACACCTGGCTCTTCTTGGTCGGGATCGTGGTGTTGCGGTCGATGATGCGGGTGAACACGCCGCCCAGCGTCTCGATGCCCAGCGACAGCGGGGTCACGTCGAGCAGCAGCACGTCCTTGACGTCGCCCTGGAGCACACCGGCCTGGATCGCGGCACCGATCGCCACGACTTCGTCCGGGTTGACGCCCTTGTGCGGCTCCTTGCCGAACAGCTGCTTCACGACTTCCTGGACCTTCGGCATGCGCGACATGCCGCCGACCAGAACGACTTCGCCGATCTCACCGGCGGTGACGCCGGCGTCCTTCAGCGCCTTGCGGCAGGGCTCGACGGTCTTCTGGACGAGGTCGTCGACCAGCGCTTCGAACTTGGCGCGGGTGAGCTTCATCGTCAGATGCTTCGGGCCGGTCTGGTCCGCGGTGATGAAGGGCAGGTTGATCTCGGTCTGCGTCGTCGACGACAGCTCGATCTTGGCCTTTTCAGCCGCTTCCTTCAGGCGCTGCAACGCGAGCTTGTCGTTGCGCAGGTTGATGCCCTGCTCCTTCTGGAACTCGTCGGCCAGATAGCCCACGAGGCGCATGTCGAAATCTTCGCCGCCGAGGAAGGTGTCGCCGTTGGTCGACTTCACCTCGAACACGCCGTCGCCGATTTCGAGAATGGAGATATCGAACGTGCCGCCGCCGAGATCGTACACGGCGATCGTGCCGGTCTTGGTCTTGTCCAGACCATAGGCCAGCGCCGCCGCGGTCGGCTCGTTGATGATGCGCAGCACTTCAAGGCCCGCGATCTTGCCGGCGTCCTTGGTCGCCTGGCGCTGGGCGTCGTTGAAGTAGGCGGGAACGGTGATGACGGCCTGGTCGACCTTCTGGCCGAGATGGGCTTCCGCGGTCTCCTTCATCTTCTGCAAGATGAAGGCCGAGACCTGCGAGGGCGAGTAGGTCTGGCCGTCGGCCTCGACCCAGGCGTCGCCGTTGGAAGCCTTCACGATCTTGTACGGAACGAGCTTCTTGTCCTTCTCGACCATCGGGTCGTCGTAGCGGCGGCCGATGAGGCGCTTCACTGCGAAGAACGTCCGCTCTGGGTTGGTCACGGCCTGGCGCTTGGCAGGCTGGCCGACGAGGCGCTCACCGTCGTCCGTCACGGCGACGATCGAAGGCGTCGTGCGCATGCCTTCGGAATTCTCGATGACTTTGGCGTTCTTGCCATCCATTACGGCGACGCACGAATTCGTGGTGCCGAGGTCGATCCCAATGACCTTTCCCATGGTCCTGATATCCTTGTTTTTGCGGCAGGTTGGCTGGGCCCAGAAGGCACCCGAACCGAAACCCCCTAAGATCAAACATTCGCGATATTGCGATGGTTGACGCTCATATAGGAGGGGGGGAGGGGCCCGCAAGGACCGAACGCAAGTTTCGGCCGTGAAAACATTGGGTTTTGGAAGATCATATCCGGGCGCAACCGCCCTTGCGGGTGAGGAAATATTAACAGGTTCGGCGATCCGCCAGCCCCCGCCGCCGTGATGGGCCCGGCCCTGTTACCGGCGCGCCAAACCCGCTAAAAGGCCGACCGGCCGGACAGCCTCGTCATGGGGCTGCTTCGCGCGACAAAGCGGCCCAATCGCCGACCATTGAACGGCCTCAATGTGAACCAATCAGAGTGCCCATGAAGCTGACCCGCCCCCTCGCCGCGCTCGCCCTCCTCGTTGCCACGGCACTTCCGGCGTTCGCCGCCGATGCGGTCTTCCCGCCTGGCTTGCGCCTCGGCATGGTGCCGCTGGTCGGGCTGAACACGGCAAAAACCTTTCCGGGCTTTGAGAGCGAGGACGGCAGCGTCAAGGTGCTGATCACCGAGCTGCCGCCGGCCGCCTATGGCGAGGTTGTGGGCGCCTTCAACGCCAATCCGGCCGGCAACAACGGCGTCAAGCCGGACAAGATCGAGACGCAAGCGGGCCTTGCCTATTTCACCACCGAGAGCGGCAAGGCCGGCACGACCCCGGTGAAGCGCTATTCGATGATCGTGCCGGGCACCGGCTTCTCCGGCTATGTCGCGGTGCAGGTCCCCGAGAACGCGTCGAAGATCTACACCGACGAGGCGGTGCGGCAGATGTTTGCGACCGCCGCCACCCGCAAGGAGGTGTCGGCTGACGAGCAGATCGGGCTGATGCCGTTCAAGATCACCGATCTCGCCGGCTTCAAGGACATCCGCACGCTGGTGCCGGGCTCGAGCCTCATCCTGGCCGACGGCAACGAGAGCTCGGGCTATGAATCGAAGCCGTTCATCATCCTCGGCCTGATCGGCGCGACCCCGCAGCAGGCCGACGACCGCGCCCGCTTCGCCCAGGAGGCCGCGCTCCAGATCCCCGGCGTGCGCGAGTCCCGCGTCACCATGTCCGAGCCGATCCGCATCAACGGCCAGCCGGGCTTTGAGACCCGGATCGACGGCGTCAGCGGCAAGGACAAGACGCCGGTGACCGTGGTGCAGTGGATCCGCTTCGGCGGCGGCACCTCGCTGCGCATCATCGCCAGCGCCCCGCGCGACCAGTGGCCCGACGCCTTCACCCGCTTCCGCGCTGTGCGCGACGGCATCCAGCCGAAGGGTTAGGCGCGCTCGTCCCACAAACTCGGTGTCGTCCCGGCCTAGTGCGCAATTGCGCACTAGGCCGGGACGACGAGATAAGGAGCACGCCCAAGCCCTGACCAAAGCCGGCTGCATTTTCGGGCTTTTGTTCGTACACGAACGGAATTAGGCTTTGCCTCCATTGGATCAACCTTGAGGGGAGGCGGACGATGCTGGATCGACGACAAATCTTGGCGGCGCTGGGGACCACGGCGCTCGCGAGCCTTGCTCCATCAGCACTTTTCGCAGCGGCCACGATCAAGCCGGATGACACCTCCGCGCTGCTCGTGATCGACGTCCAAAACTGCTTCCTGCCGGGCGGCAGCCTCGCGGTGAAGGAAGGCGAGCAGGTCGTGCCCGTCATCAACAGAATCGCGAAAGCGTTTTCGAACGTGGTGATGACGCAGGACTGGCACACGCCCGGCCACGTCTCGTTCGCGTCAGTGCATTCCGGCAAGAAGCCGTTCGAGACCATCGACCTGCCCTATGGCAAGCAGGTGCTGTGGCCCGACCATTGCGTGCAGGGCACCGACGGCGCCTCGCTCTCGAAGGACCTCTCGATCCCGCAAGCCGAGCTCATCATCCGCAAGGGCTTTCACAAGGACGTCGACAGCTATTCGGCGTTCCTCGAAGCCGACGGCAAGACCTCGACCGGCCTTGCCGGCTATCTGAAGGGCCGCAAGATCAAGCGCGTGTTCGTTGCGGGTCTCGCAACGGATTTCTGCGTCGCCTGGACCGCGCTCGACGCGCGCAAGGCAGGCTTTGAGGTCTATGTCGTGGAAGACGCCTGCCGCGGCATCGACAATCAGGGCTCGCTCGCAAAAGCCTGGGCTGACATGGCCAAGGCCGGCGTGAAGCGGATTCAGTCTGCTGATATCGCGGTCAGCGCGTAAGGCGCGCACGTCTGACAAACCCTCAAGGCGAGGAGACGCGCGCGAGCGCGCTCCTCGGGATGAAGATCAATCAGTTCGCTTCGTTGCTGTTCGCCGCGGGCGCCGCCTTCGCGCCACCCTTGGCGACGCCGACCAGCGCCGGGCGCAGCACGCGCTCGCCGATGGTGTAACCGGCCTGCATGACCTGAACGACGGTGCCTGCCGGCACCGACGCATCCGGCACCTCGTACATCGCCTGCTGGAAGTTCGGATCGAACTTCTGCCCCTGCGGATCGAACTTCTTCACGCCGTGCTTTTCCAGCGCGTTGAGCAGCGAGCGCTCGGTGAGCTCGACGCCCTCGATCAAAGCGGTCATGCCGGGATCGGCCGCAGCGCGGGTCTCGGCCGGAACGGCGTCGAGCGCGCGCTGGAGATTGTCGGCGATGTCGAGCACGTCGCGGGCAAAGCCGGTGACGCCGTAGAGCTTGGAGTCAGCGACCTCCTTGGCGGTGCGCTTGCGCAGATTTTCCATCTCGGCCAACGTCCGCAGCATGCGGTCGCGCGCCTCGGCGGCTTCCTTCTGCAGCAATTCCACCGAACCCGGCTCGGGATCGTCGGGCATGATGTAGGGTTTCGACACCACGGGCTCGCCGGTCGCGGCAGTCGTGTCTTCGGGTTGCCGGTCTCGATCGGTCATCGGCTCTCTTTTCAAACTCGTCTTACGGGATTTTGCTGGCCCGGATATCGTGCTTCGGGCGCTGAAAATCAAGCGCCCGTGATCGCCTCAAATGCCGGTCAGCCCCCCAGCAGGCGACTGACGATGCGGGCGGCGTAGTCCACGGTCGGGATGACGCGGGCATAATTCAGCCGCGTCGGCCCGATCACGCCCAGAACGCCGACGATGCGGCCGGCGGCATCACGATAGGGCGAGATGATGGTGGAGGAGCCCGACAGCGAAAACAGCTTGTTTTCGCTGCCGATGAAAATCCGCACGCCTTCGGCGGTTTCGGCGCGCCCGAGCAGGTCGATTACGCCGCGCTTGGTCTCGAGATCGTCGAACAGCAGGCGAACACGCTCGAGATCCTCCAGCGCGTGCAGATCTTCCAGCAGATTGGCGTGGCCGCGGACGATGAGCTGGCGGTCCTCGTTCTCGCCGCCGGACCAGCTCGCAATCCCGGCCGAGATCACCTTCTGCGTCAATTGATCGAGCTCGGCGCGAGCCTCTGCGAGCGCGGTTTCCAGCTCGAGCCGCGCCTCGGCGAGCGTCCGGCCGCGGATCCGCGAATTGAGGAAATTGCCGGCTTCGGTGATGGCCGAGGAGGGAACTCCCGGCGGCAGCGCCAGCACGCGGTTTTCGACCTGGCCGTCTTCGCCGACCAGGATCACCAGCGCCTTCTCTGGTTCCAGCCGCACGAATTCGATGTGTTTCAGCCGCGTATTCGATTTCGGCGTCAAAACGACAGCAGCGGTGCGGGTAAGACCCGACAGCCGCGTCAGCGCCTGATCGAGCGCCGCCTCGACCGACTGCGCCTGGCCGACGGAGGTCAGCTGGCTCTGGATCGACTGCCGCTCGGCCTCGTTGAGATCGCCGACCTGCATCAACGCGTCGACGAAGAATCGCAAGCCGAGTTCCGTCGGCAGCCTGCCGGCGGACGTATGCGGGGCATAGATCAGGCCGAGCTGTTCCAGATCGGCCATGACGTTGCGGACCGAGGCCGGCGATAGCGGCATCGCGATCAGCCGCGAGATGTTGCGCGAGCCCACCGGCTCGCCGGTGGCGAGGTAACTTTCGACAATTTGACGAAAGATGTCGCGGGAACGCTCGTTGAGCTGGGCGAGGCCTGCGCGCGGCGCGATCAGATGGATCGGATCGTGATGGGCCACAGACGGTAACTCCTCTCAGATACTCATAATTTGTCCATCCCTGAGGGTTCTGACAAGCGTGGCGTTTGCGGGGTGGAAAACCGGGGGTGAAAAAGCCTTGTCCTTTCCCCTTGCCGCCCACCCTCACCCCACCTACAAGCACCGCGAATAGCCCTTACCTGCGAGTTTTGGAGGATTTCCCATGCGGCCAAGCCGCCGTGCGCCCGACGAATTGCGCCCCGTGACGCTTGAGCGTGGCGTGGTCAAGTATGCGGAAGGCTCCTGCCTCGTGAAATTCGGCGACACCCATGTGCTGGTCACCGCCACGCTGGAAGACCGCCTGCCGCCCTGGCTGAAGGGCCAGGGCCGCGGCTGGGTCACCGCCGAATACGGCATGCTGCCGCGCGCGACCTCCGAACGCACCCGCCGCGAAGCTGCCGCAGGCAAGCAGAGCGGCCGCACCGTCGAGATCCAGCGCCTGATCGGGCGTTCGTTGCGCACCATCGTCGATCTCGAAGCGCTCGGCGAGCGCCAGATCACGGTCGATTGCGACGTGCTCCAGGCCGACGGCGGCACCCGCACCGCCTCGATCACCGGTGCCTGGGTCGCGCTCGCCGACTGCATCAACTGGATGAAGACGCGCAACATGATCAAGGCCAACGTGATGCGCGACAACGTCGCCGCGATCTCCTGCGGCATCTATCAGGGCAAGCCGGTGCTGGATCTCGACTATGCCGAGGATTCCGAAGCCGAGACCGACGCCAATTTCGTCATGACCGGCGATGGCCGCATCATCGAGGTGCAGGGCACCGCAGAACGCGAGCCGTTTACGCAGGACGAGTTCCTGGCGCTGATCGCCTTGGCGCAAAAAGGCATCGCGCGCCTCGTGGACTTGCAGAAACTCGCTGTCGCGTAGTCAATAGGCCCATGCACCGCCGAATCACCGGAAAGCTCGTCATCGCGACCCACAATCCCGGCAAGCTCGCCGAGATGAAGGAGCTGCTCGCGCCTCACGGCATCGAGGTGGTATCGGCCGGCCAGCTCGGCCTGCCCGAGCCCGAAGAGACCGGCAACGACTTCCGCAGCAATGCCGCGATCAAGGCGATGGCGGCGGCGCAGGCGACCAAGCTTCCTGCTTTCGCCGATGATTCCGGCATCGTGGTCGATGCGCTCGACGGCGCGCCCGGCATTTTCTCCGCACGCTGGGCTGGTCCGAGCAAAGATTTTGCTGCCGCGATGGCACAGATCGAACGCCTGTTGCAGGAGCGTGGCGCCACCACGCCCGACAAGCGCAAATCGCATTTCGTCTCGGCGCTCTGCGTCGCCTGGCCTGACGGTCATCTCGAAGAGGTCGAGGCCCGCGTCGACGGCACGATGGTCTGGCCGCCGCGCGGCACCGCCGGCTTCGGCTACGATCCGATGTTCCTGCCGGATGGTTACGACCGCACCTTCGGCGAGATGACCAGCATCGAGAAGCACGGCCTGCCGCCGCTCGGCCTCGGCCTGTCGCACCGCGCCCGCGCCTTCGTGAAACTGGCGGAGATCTGCCTTGAGCCGCGCTAAGGAAGCCTTCGGCGTCTACGTGCACTGGCCGTTCTGCCTGTCGAAGTGCCCCTATTGCGACTTCAACAGCCACGTTCGCCACGCCGCGATCGACGAAACGCGCTTTGCATCCGCCTTCGCCCGCGAGATCGAAACGACCGCACAGCGCTCGCCCGGCCGCGAGGTCACCTCGATCTTCCTCGGCGGCGGTACGCCCTCGCTGATGCAACCGGCAACCGTCGGCGCCGTGCTCGACGCCATCGGCAAGCACTGGAAAGTTGCCAACGACGTCGAAGTGACGCTCGAGGCAAACCCGACCAGTGTCGAAGCTACGCGTTTTGCCGGTTATCGCGCCGCCGGCGTCAACCGCGTCTCGCTCGGCGTGCAGGCGCTCGACGACGCCTCGCTGAAAGCGCTGGGCCGCCTGCACAGCGCGCGCGAAGCGCTCGATGCCGTCGCGATCGCGCGCCGCTCATTCGATCGCTATTCGTTCGACCTGATCTACGCCCGCCCGGACCAGACGCCGGCAATGTGGGCCGATGAGCTGCGGCTCGCCATCGATGAGGCGGCCGAGCATCTGTCGCTCTATCAGCTCACCATCGAGGAAGGCACGCCGTTCTTCGGCCTGCACCAGGCCGGCAAATTGAAGACGCCGGACGAAGCCGTCGCACGCGCGCTCTACGACGTGACGCAGGAAACCTGCGACAGGCTGGGGCTACCCGCTTACGAGATTTCCAATCACGCCCGGCGCGGTGCCGAGTGCCGGCACAATCTCGGGTACTGGCGCGGCGAGGAATATGCAGGCATCGGTCCTGGCGCGCATGGCCGCCTCGACATCGACGGCGTGCGCCATGCCACCGCCACCGAGAAGCGCCCCGAGGCCTGGCTGATGCGCGTCGAGACCAATGGCGACGGCGTCGTCACCGACGATCTCCTCAACAGCGAAGAACGCGCCGACGAATTCTTGCTGATGGGATTGCGCCTGGCCGAAGGTATCGACCCCGAGCGTTACACCGCGCTCTCCGGCCGCCCGCTCGACCCCAAACGCATCGCGCTCTTGCGTGAGGAAGGCGCGATCACGGTGGACGCAACGGGCCGTTTGCGCGTCACGAGCAGCGGATTCCCGGTGCTGGATGCGGTTGTCGCGGATCTGGCGGCGTAGCGAACTGCCGTAGCCCGGATGGAGCGAAGCGCAATCCGGGAACGGTCTCTCCGGCTGCTCAATCCCGGATTTCGCTTCGCTCCATCCGGGCTACGAAGCCATCAAGCCCCAAAACTCTTCGGCGAGCCCGCGACCGCGACACCGCCGCCCGTCGTCACCTTCATCACCGCGAGCCCGCGTTCATTGGTGCCGTCGGCGCGGAAACGGAACAGGCCGTCGATGCCGGCGAAGCCCGAGGGATTGGTGAGCACATCGGACGAGAAGCGCGTGGTGCCCTGCGTGCGCGCGAGTGCTGCCACGAGCGCGACCGCGTCATAGGCGAGCGTTGCGGTGCGGATCGGCTCTGCGCCGTATTTGGTGCGGTAACGGCCGGAGAACGCGCGGAAGCCGGCCGGATCCGGTGCGGCGTAGAGGCCGCCTTGCAGCGCCGGGCTGGCATAGACGCGTGGGCTGTCCCAGAGGCCGGTGCCGAGCAGCTGGATGTTGCGCAGATTCGCGCCCGCTGCGGTCATCGCATCCGCCACCGCGACGACGGCATCGCCGTCATCGGCAATGAAGAGTGCATCCGCGCTGCCGAGCTGCTGCGCGACAGTGCGCGCGGGTGTGGCCCGATCGGCGCCGTATTTCTCGAACGCGACGATGCGTCCGCCGCGCCGGGGCACCGCGGCCTTCACCGCGGCTTCAACGACGTTGCCGTAGGCGTTATCGGGCACGAGCACGGCGACGGAGCGTTTCCCGATGCTGGCGGAATACTCGACGATGCGATTGACGTCAGACTCCGGCAGGAAGCTCAAGAGATAGACGCCGCGGCCGGCGATGCTCGAATCGGTCGAGAACGCCATCACCGAGATGCCGCGCGTGCGCGCGACCTGCGCCACCGCCGGGACCGACTGTGCGAACAGCGGCCCCAAAATGATCTCGGCGCCTTCGTCGACCGCCTGCTGCGCGCCGGCTTGCGCGCCCTGCGGGCTGCCATTGTCGTCCTTGATCAGCAGTTGGATGTTCGGGTTCTGGAACTCGGCCAGCGCCATCTCGGCGGCGTTGCGCATGGATTGCGCGGCGAGCCCGGCATTGCCGGCAGCCGAGAGCGGCAGGATCACGGCAACCTTCACGCCGCCGGTGCCTGCGGTGGTCGCCTGCTGCGGCGGGCCGGCCGGCTGGGCCGGCGGCGGAGAGGAGCTCGAGAACGGGTTGGAAAACTGGCTGAGGCTCTGCTGTACGCCGGCGCAGGCCGACAGCAGCGGCGTGCCGAGCAGCAGGCCAAGCGCACTCCGCCGGGTCGCGCCCGAGAGACGGGGCCCCTCAACGGGAGACTTCAGATCACGCGGGCCCACCATGGCAGCTCTTCTTCTGATCTTCCGTCACCGGCCGATCACAGCAAATCTTGCCGCGACAGAAGCCGCGGATTCGGGCATATTGTCGGCAAATAGTTAACCAAAACAAAAGGATAATGACCGCTTAACGCGGCTGCCCTCGGTTCCTGGCTGGCTGTTCGCCGTCCATCATCCAGCATCAAAGCGGGGTTTCCGCCGCGAATATGGCGCAGACGCTTCATTCCCTAGGGAATGTGATGCCGGATGGATCACATTCCAGTCCTTCCTCGCCCCTCACCCGGTATGATCTTTTTCAAGGGACCGGTTCCCAGCCCCGGGGATCATGCCTAAGTTCGATCCATTATGCGCGCAAAGCCGGCCCCGATAAATACGCCTGAAGGCACAGACGCCGCCCCGCGCGGTTTCTCCATTGACGCCCATCGGCTCGTGGCGCCGAGGCCGGCGGCCGGCCTCTATCTGGTCGCGACCCCGATCGGCAATCTCGGCGACATCACCCTGCGCGCCCTGCAGACGCTGGCCGGGGTCGACGTCATCGCCTGCGAGGACACCCGCATCACGCGGCGCCTGACCGAGCGCTACGACATCTCGGCGCAGCTCAAGCAATATCACGAGCACAATGCCGAGGCCGCCCGCCCGAAGATCCTGGAGGCGCTTGCCGCTGGCGGCTCGGTCGCGCTGGTATCGGATGCCGGCACGCCGCTGATCTCCGATCCCGGCTACAAGCTGGTGCGCGAGGTCTGCGCGGCCGGCCACGCGGTCTATGCGCTGCCCGGCCCATCCTCGGTGCTGGCGGCACTGTCGGTTGCGGCCCTGCCGACCGATCGTTTCTTCTTCGAGGGATTTCTGCCGGCGAAATCCGCCGCGCGGCGGTCGCGCCTCACTGAACTTGCCCGCATCGATGCGACGCTGGTGATGTTCGAATCCGGCAATCGGGTGCAGGACACACTCGCCGAGCTCGCCGAGATCATGGGCACACGCGAGGCCGCGATCTGCCGCGAGCTGACAAAACTGCACGAGGAGATTTCGCGCGCGAAGCTCGACGAGCTGGCGCGCGAGGCGGACACGCTGGAGACGCGCGGCGAATTCGTGCTGGTGATCGCTCCGCCTGCCGCGGGTGCCGACGTGCTGACGTCGGATGCGCTGGACGATGTCCTGCGCGAGCAGCTCGCAACGCATAGCGTCAAGGACGCCGTCGCGCACGCAGTCGCGCTCTCGGGGCGGCCGCGCCGCGAGGTCTATGCCCGCGCGCTCGAGCTCGCAAGAGATTTGCGGGGCGGCGATGGCGAAGACTAAGGACGCAGCGGAATCAAAAGTGGCCTCGCCCGAACGCGTCGCCGCGTTCCGCACCGGCATCTCGGCCGAGAGCCGCGCCGCAGCCTATCTGATGGCGAAGGGCTACCGTATCCTGGCCAGGCGCTACCGCACGGCGCATGGCGAGATCGACCTCGTGGCGCGGCGTCGCAACCTGATCGCCTTCGTCGAGGTCAAGGCGCGCGCCAGTCTCGATGAGGCCGCCTATGCGGTGACGCCGCGCCAGCAGCAGCGCATCATCGACGCCGCGCAGGGCTGGCTTGCCACGCATCCCGAGCATGCGGAATTCGAATTGCGATTCGACGCCATGCTGATTGCGCCGCGATCACTTCCACGCCATGTGTTGGCGGCATTCGACGCCTCGACCTGAAAGGCAGACCATGAAACTGAACGTCGCCGTCCAGATGGACCCCATCGCCCGCATCAACATCAAGGGCGATTCCACCTTTGCGCTGCTCCTGGAGGCGCAGAAGCGCGGCCACGGCCTGTCCTATTACACGCCCGACAAGCTCTCGATGGTCGGCGATGAGATCGTCGCCCCGGTGCAGCTCCTGACCGTACGCGACGAGCCCGGCGATCATTTCACCCTCGGCGAGCCCAGGCGCGAGGCGCTGAACAGTTTTGACGTGGTGCTGCTGCGCCAGGATCCGCCATTCGACCTCGCCTACATCACCTCGACGCATCTGCTCGAGCGCATTCACCCGAAGACGCTGGTCGTCAACGACCCCGCTTCGGTGCGCAACGCGCCCGAAAAGCTGTTCGTGATGAATTTTCCGCAGCTGATGCCGCCGACCCTGATCTCGCGCGACCTCGATGAGATCAACGCGTTCCGCGACAAGCACGGTGCCGTTGTGATGAAACCGCTGCACGGCCATGGCGGCGCCGCGGTCTTCCGCGTGATGCCGCAGGACATGAATTTCGGCTCGCTGTTCGACATGTTCTCGGTCACCTTCAAGGAGGCCTGGGTGATCCAGCAGTTCATCCCCGAGGTGAAGCTCGGCGACAAGCGCATCATCCTGGTCAATGGCGAGTTCGCAGGCGCGGTGAACCGCGTGCCGGCCGCCGACGACCTCCGCTCCAACATGGTCCGCGGCGGCGCGGCAAAGGAGACCGAGCTGACGCCGCGCGAGCGCGAGATCTGCGCCACCGTCGGCCCGGCGCTGCGCGAGCGCGGCCTGCTGTTCGTCGGCATCGACGTCATCAACGGCAATCTCACCGAGATCAACGTGACCTCGCCCACCGGCATCCGCGCCATCGCGCGGCTCGGCGGCCCGGACGTGGCGGCCAGGATCTGGGACGTGATCGAGCAGAAGCGGGCGAAGTAGAGGCTCGCGCGTCGTCGCACGGATACTCAATCCATCACCGTCACCCTGAGGTGCGAGCCTCTTCGGCGAGCCTCGAAGGGCGACGGCCCGGCTGGTGGCGGTGTCGAGGCATCATGGCCGTGCATCCTTCGAGGCTCGCAAGAGCTCGCACCTCAGGATGACGGTCCGCCACCGTCGTCGCGGACGGCACTCTTAACGTCGCGCTTCACTAACCACCCATTCACCATGACGGCCCGCGCCTCACGCGAACGCACGCGCGCGCTTGGGTGAATCTACGGGGCCACCGGCCGAGCGGCTAACGCGGCATTCACCATCTGCCCAAAACCAGCAGCATCACTGACCATCACACTCGGTCTCGCAACACCCCTTATACTTTTACTCCCTACTCATCGACGCGGGGGAACCCGCCACGTGCGGTTCGAGTGCCCCGCGTAAGAGTAGAAGCGTATGAACACCGCACGCATTGTCGTTCTCGTCATCGCGCTGGGCGCCGGCGGCGTCGCTGCATATCTGGCGAGCGGCTACGACAACAAGCCCGCGCCCGCGCTCCCGGTGGCCGAGAAGCTGCCGACGGTCGAGGTGCTCGTCGCCAAATCCGACATTCAGCTCGGCCAGGCCGTGAAGGCCGAGGATCTGCAATGGCAGACCTGGCCGCAATCGACCGCAAGCAGCGCCTTCATCCGCCGCGACAGCAGGCCCGACGCACAGACCCAGATCGCCGGCTCGATCGCGCGCGTGCCCTTGATGCAGGGCGAGCCGATCCGCGAGCAGAAGCTGGTGAGAGCCGACGGCTCCGGCTTCATGGCCGCGATCCTGCCGTCCGGCATGCGGGCCGTGTCGACCGAGATTTCAGCCGAGACCGGCGCCGGCGGCTTCATCCTGCCGAACGACCGCGTCGACATCGTCCTGACGCGACGCCTGAAGAATCCCGACGGCGCCAACGGCTCGACCGGTGGCAATGACCTGATCCTGTCAGAGGTCGTCCTGACCAACATCCGCGTGCTCGCGATCGATCAGGCGCCGAAGGAAAAGGACGGTCAGAACACCGTGCTCGGCAAGACCGTTACGCTCGAGCTCAGGCCCGACCAGGTCGCCACGCTCTCGGCCTCGCGCCAGGGCGGCACGCTCACACTCGCACTGCGAAGCATCGCCGATGCCAACGCGTCGGAGGTTGCGATCGAAGACCAGGCGAAGCGGCTCGGCGGCGTCAACGTGATCCGATACGGCGTGCAGACGCGACAACTGACGTCACAGAAGTGATGGGGACATGATGAACTACGGGGAATATCGGATGGGCCTGCGCATTCGGGGGAAGCGCGCCGGCTCGTTCTGGGCAGGGGCAATGCTGATACTGGGGCTGGTCGCAGCCCCAGATCTCGTCCGGGCTGCGGACGCGCCGGTCGGAGACCAGGCGCCGATGCAGGCGCCGGATCTCGGCGTATCGCCGGTCGCGACCATCGCACCGGCGCGGACGCGTTCACTGTCGCTCGGGGTCGGCAAGTCGGTCGTCATCGACCTGCCGCGCGAGGTCAAGGACGTGCTGGTGGCCGATCCCAAGATCGCCAATGCGGTGATCCGCTCGGCGCAGCGCGCCTATATCATCGGCGGCCAGGTCGGCCAGACCAACGTGGTGTTCTTCACCGCCGACGGCCAGCAGGTCGCGTCGTACGACATCGCGGTCAAGCGCGACCTCAACGGCATGCGCACGGCGCTGCGCTCATCGCTGCCGGGCGTGCAGATCGAAGGCGTCGGCGACAGCGTGATGCTGACCGGCTCGGTGTCGAGCCCGGTCGAGGCCCAGCAGGCCGGCGACGTCGCCGCCAAGCTCGTCGGCGGCGCCGACAAGGTCGTCAACAACATCGTCGTGCGCGGCCGCGACCAGGTGATGCTGAAAGTCGTCGTCGGCGAAGTGCGCCGCGACATCGTCAAGCAATTGGGCGTCGATCTCAGCGCCAGCCTCAATGCCGGCACCGCGGTGGTGAATTTCAACAATTCCAACCCGTTCTCGGCCAGCGGCGGACCGCTGGTCAGCGGCAACGGGCTCGGCGTTGCCGGCCTCGCCAAGGGCGTTGCCACCGTCAGCGCCACCATGCGCGCGATGGAATCCGCCGGCGTGATGCGCACCCTGGCCGAGCCGAGCCTGACGGCGATCTCCGGTGAATCGGCGACCTTCATCGCCGGTGGCGAATTTCCAATTCCCGGAGGCTATTCCTGCGATCCGACCACGCATGTCTGTACCACCCAGATCACCTACAAGAAGTTCGGCATCTCCCTGAACTTCACCCCGGTCGTGCTCAGCGAGGGCCGGATCAGCCTGCGGGTGATGACCGAGGTCTCGGAGCTGTCGAGCCAGAACGCGATCACGGTGTCGCAAGCGCTGTCCTCGAGCACGACCAACTCGATCACCATCCCCTCGGTCCAGACCCGTCGCGCCGAGACCACGCTGGAAATTCCCTCCGGCGGCTCGATGGCGATGGCCGGTTTGATCCAGCAGCAGACCAAGCAGGCCATCAACGGCCTGCCCGGCGTCGACCAGGTGCCAATCCTCGGCGCGCTGTTCCGCAGCCAGGACTTCGTCAACAACGAGACCGAGCTGATGGTGATCGTGACACCCTATGTGGTGCGCGCGGTCGCCCAGAAGGAATTGTCGCGGCCCGATGACGGCTTCGCGCCGTCCTCGGATGCGCAGTCGGCGCTGCTCGGCCGCATGAACCGCCTCTATGGCATCGCCCGCCGCGTCGATCCGATGGACGGCAACCAGGGCGATTTCGGCTTCATCATCGACTGACGCGAGCGGACTGTTTGGGGCACGGGCGAGAAACGGGGCAAGAGGGGACCAGGCGATGACGAAGACAACCGATCGACGTCGCAAATTGCGTATCGCGCTCGCACTGACGGGGCTTTCCGTCGTTCTGGGTGCGTGCAACACCACGGGCGAGGTCGTCACCACCCAGACGGTGCCGACCGACTACCGCATGCGTCACCCGATCGCGGTGCAGGAAGGCAAGCGCTCGATCGTGATCTTCGTCGGCAAGGCGCGCGGCGGACTCTCGACCGCGCAGCACGCCGACGTGATGGGCATTGCCCAGGACTGGGTGCGTGAAGGCACCGGCTCCGTCGTCGTCGACGTGCCCATCGACACCACGAATTCCCGCGCGGCGGCTGCGACCTATCGCGAAATCCGCGCCGTGCTCGGCAGCGGCGGCGTGCCGTCGCGCGCCATCGTCCAGCATCCCTATCGTCCCGAAGATCCCGCCCTGCTGCCGACCATCCGGCTGAGCTATTCCAAGATCGCGGCGGTGGCCGGCCCGTGCGGGTTGTGGCCCGAAGACGTGGGGCCGTCCATCCTCGACCCCGGCTACAACGAGAACCGGCCCTACTTCAATTTCGGCTGCGCCACCCAGCGCAATCTTGCCGCGATGATCGACAACCCCGCCGACCTCGAGCAGCCGCGCGCGGAGACGCCGGCCTACACCGCACGGCGCGACATCGCGTTCGACCGCTACCGCAAGGGCGCTTCCACCTCGACCACTTATCCCGAGGCTGACAAGGCCAAACTCAGCGACACAGGCAAATGACGGGCATCCACGACGAAGAGGCGGACGATCCGCAGCATCCCGAGGAACACATTGCGCCGGTTCCCCGTATCTCGGTGCAGGCCTTTTGCGAGACCGAGCAGACGCTCGCCGCGATCACCGCGGCTGGCCAGGACCGCCGTCTCGCCAAGGCCCATCTCACCGCCAAGAGCGGCGGCCTCGCCGCGGCGATCGAAGTCTATGACACGATGCCGACGCCGAACGTCATCGTGATCGAATCCGACGGCACGCGCGACATCCTCGAGGGCCTCGACGACCTCGCTGGCGTCTGCGATCCCGGCACCCGCGTGGTCGTAATCGGCAATCCCAACGACACCGCGCCCTATCGCGAGCTGGTGCGTCGCGGCGTCAACGACTACGTGGTCGGGCCGGTCGAGACCCTCGACGTCGTGCGCTCGATCTGCAGCTTGTTCTCGGCTTCCGAAGCCATCATCACCGGCCGCGTCATCGCGGTGGTCGGGGCCAAGGGCGGCGTCGGCGCCTCCACCGTCGCGCACAACGTGGCCTGGACCATCGCGCGCGACCTCGCGCTCGATTCCGTCGTGATTGATCTCGACCTCGCCTTCGGCACCGCCGGTCTCGACTACAACCAGGATCCGGCGCAGGGCATTGCGAACGCGGTGCTGTCGCAGGACCGGCCGGACACGGCGCTGATGGAGCGCCTGCTCGCCAAATGCACCGAGCGCCTCAGCCTCCTTGCGGCACCTGCGACCCTTGATCGCGTCTATGATTTCGGCGCGGAGGCGTTCGATGCGATCTTCGATACGCTGCGCATGACCACACCCTGCATCGTGCTCGACGTACCGCATCAATGGTCGGCCTGGACCAAGCGCGCGCTGGTCAATGCCGACGACATCGTGATCGTGGCCGAGCCGGACCTCGCGAACCTGCGCAACACCAAGAACATGCTGACGGTGCTGAAATCAGCGCGGCCGAACGACCGTCCGCCGCTCTACTGCATCAACCAGGTCGGCATGCACAAGCGCGCCGAGATCGACGTCAAGTCGTTCGCCAAGACCATGGAGAGCCAGCCGCTCGCGGTGATCCCGTTCGATTCAAAGCTGTTCTCGACCGCAGCCAACAACGGCCAGATGATCGCGGAGGTCTCCAAGAGCCACCGCACCACCGCGCTGTTCCAGAACATGGCCAACCGGCTCGCCGGGCGCGGTGAGGTGAAGAAACCGAAGCGCTCGTTGCTCGGACCGTTGCTGAAGAAGCTGAAGGGCAGGTCCGGACGCGGATCCGCGCCGCATCGCAAGGCGTCGTAAGCTCAAGAGCGCTTTCGGACGAACAAGGCTCCAGGCGGCGGAGAATTATTTCTCCGCCCGCTGCTGCTGCTGCTTCTTCGACAGCAATTGACGCAGCGCCGCGACCTTTGCCGCCGCCTGATCCGGCGGCAGATCTGCTTTCACGAGAATTTCAGCCTCGGTCTCGCGGCCCTGCAATCCCAGTACGAGCGCGAGATTGGCACGGACCCGCGCATTGTTCTGATTGCGCTGATAGGCGCGGCCGAGCACCTGTTCGGCCTTCGGCAGATTGTTTTGCAGCACATAGGACAGGCCGAGATTGGACAGCACAGTCGGCTCGTCGGGCACGATCTTCAGCGCCGCGGCGTAATATTGCTGCGCTTCCTCGTTGCGGCCGAGCTGGTCGAGCGCCGCGCCCTGAGCCGACAGGATGTGCCAGTCGGGATCCTCGGGCGTATGCGCGCGGCTCAGCACGTCGAAAGCCTGCTGGAAATTGCCGTTGTCAGCGAGCGCACGGCCGTAGCCGGCGAGCAGCGCCTTGCTGCTGGGATGGGCCAGCACGGCTTGCTCGAAGACGGCGACCGCCTGGGCGCGCTGGCCGGTTTCGCGCAGCGCCTTGCCGTATTCGAGGACGATATTGGGATCGCTGGGCTTGGCGCGATAGCGCTCGCGCAAGACGTCCATGTCTGGCCTGCCGTCGGCCGTGGCGACGGGTTCAGACCTGCCGCCGAGTGCGCCGGTCACATCCTCGAGGCTCGTCGTCTGGCAGCCACCGAGGGCGAGCACCAGAAGCGCGGGAAGCAGAAATCTCGCCGGGGGAGAGGCAAGGGACGAACGCTTGGACATACTCTGATCACCGCCGGCGGACTGATCAGAGATGCTTTGCCGATTAACGCTAAAGTCCGGTTAAGGAAATGCGCCGGTGGAGACTAGTCGGTGAATTCCGCACCGAATTCGCAACCGATGCGCCAGCGCAGGCGGCATTGGCGGGAATAATCGGGTGCGAAGATGATGGTGAATTGCGGCGGCACTTCCAGGAATTCCGCCACGACCTTCACACCCCCGTCCGAGATATCCGTGATCGTGCAGTCCCTCGGCAGCGACCCCGCGCCAAAGTGGATCTTGGCCAGCCGCGTGCACACCCGGCGTTCGCTTCTGCGGCGATTTGCAAGCATTTGAATTGTTCACCCGTTAGATCACGGCCCATCCCGCAGCCTTAGGAGTAGCGAACATTCGTTGGAATGTGCTGAGCGTAGCCGGTCGTATTCGAGGCATAGTCGAAGCTTAGTGTCTTCGTCCCGTTTACCGCTGGTTAGGAATCGGGGGGCGTCCGCGCCGTCGTTCCCGTATTGTTCTTGTCAAACCGATGCCGCTCTGCTACCCCTAATTGTGCGAGGGGAGCAGCATGGTTCAGCGGGTTTCGACAGTCGCCTTTGAGGGGATCGAGGCCCGCGCGGTCGACGTGCAGGTGCAGGTCGCGCCCGGCCTGCCGGCCTTCGCCATCGTCGGCCTTCCCGACAAGGCGGTGTCGGAGGCGCGCGAGCGGGTCCGCTCGGCGCTGATCGCCTCGGGGCTGGCGCTGCCGGCGCGGCGGATCATCGTCAATCTCGCGCCCGCCGACGTCCCGAAAGAAGGCAGCCATTACGACCTGCCGATCGCGCTCGGGCTGATGGCGGCGATCGGCGCGATCCCGCCGGATGCGCTGACCGGCTTTACCGTGCTCGGCGAGCTCGGCCTCGACGGCTCGATCGCGCCGGTGGCCGGCGTTTTGCCAGCCGCAATCGGCGCCAATGTGCGCGAAGAAGGCTTGATCTGCCCCGCGGCCTGCGGCTCGGAAGCGGCGTGGGCGAGCCCGGATATCCAGATCGTCGCCGCACATTCGCTGATTCAGATCGCCAACCATTTCAAGGGCACGCAAGTGCTGTCCCGGCCCGTGCCGAAGGTGCACGAGGCAGTCGCCTCGCCGCTCGATCTGCGCGACATCAAGGGCCAGGAGAGCGCCAAGCGCGCACTGGAGATCGCGGCCGCAGGTGGGCATCACCTCCTGATGATCGGCGCGCCCGGTGCCGGCAAATCGATGCTGGCAGCGCGCCTGCCCTCGATCCTGCCGCCGCTGTCGCCGGGCGAATTGCTCGAGGTCTCGATGATCGCCTCCGTCGCCGGCGAGATCGAGGGCGGCGCGCTGACGTCGCAGCGGCCGTTCCGTTCGCCGCATCATTCCGCCAGCATGGCCGCGCTCACCGGCGGCGGCGCGCGCGCAAAGCCCGGCGAGGTCTCGCTGGCGCATCAGGGCGTGCTGTTCCTCGACGAGCTGCCCGAATTCGATCCGCGCGTGCTGGATTCGCTGCGCCAGCCGCTGGAGAACGGCGAGGTCTCGGTGTCCCGCGCCAACCACCGCGTGACTTACCCTGCGCGCTTCATGCTGATCGCAGCCATGAATCCCTGCCGCTGCGGCAATGCGTTCGAGCCGGGTTATGCCTGCAAGCGCGGCCGCATCGATCGCTGCACCGGCGACTACCAGGCGCGCATCTCCGGCCCGCTGATGGACCGCATCGATCTTCGCATCGAAGTCCCGGCCGTGACCGCGGCCGATCTGATCCTGCCGCCGCCGGCCGAAGGCTCCGCCGAAGTCGCCGCGCGCGTGGCAGCCGCGCGCGACATCCAGCTCGCGCGCTATGCGGATGCCGGCCTGCCGCAGGTCCGCACCAATGCCGAGGCGCCGGCGTCGGTGCTGGAGGACATCGCCAAGCCGGACGCGCAGGGACAAAAGCTGCTGCGCGATGCCGCCGAGACCATGCGGCTGTCGGCGCGCGGCTATCACCGTGTGCTGCGGGTGGCGCGCACGCTCGCCGACCTCGACGGCGCCGACAAGATCGGCCGGCTGCATCTCGCCGAAGCGCTGTCCTACCGCGCACTCGCGGAGGATGTACGCCAGCTGGCATGATCATCCGGCGCATCAACCCGGCGGTAACGAGTTTCCTTTACGCTCTGCAAACCATAAGGCCCACAAGTTCCAGTCCGGGCCCGGCGAGTAGCGTGTCATGTTGCGTTTCAAGATCCTGGCCTCAGTGGTTCCTCTGTTGGCGGCGGCGGTGTTCGCCCGCAACGAGATCGTATCGGTCTCGCATCCCTGCATCGCCCTCGGCGACACCTCGGTCGAGCTGACATCCCTGTTCTGGACGGCCGGCGTGCATGTCGCCTTCACCGAAGATCCGGAGCGGGCCACGGTGCGGGTTCAAATCACCGACGATGCGGACGCTGCCGACTTCGCGATCGTCGACGATGGCGCAAGCGACGAGCCGGGCGCCTGCCAGGGCAATCCGTCGACCCGCCTCATTACGATTGCCGCGCAGCCCGTCGACGGCGGTCCGGTGATCTATCTCTCCGCTGATGGCCCGGCCGATTACCGCATCTATGTGCGCTCGAAGACGTTCTCGCAGAAGGAAGCGGCAGCCCTGATCGTCGGCGCCCGCGGCGGCCATCCGCTCCCCCTCCAGGCCGCATCGCTCTAAGGCGTTAACACCTCGTCAACCCTGTTTCGAGACGGCGCCAAAACCTCAAACTGTTCGCAAGGTCGGTGGGGACATCGTCGCGCACGGCGGTGGCAGGTTCGGACAAGGGTCGGTGGCAATGGGTCGGACGTTCCGGATCAAGGTGCGCA
Source organism: Bradyrhizobium ganzhouense (assembly GCF_049949285.1). Classification (NCBI taxonomy): domain Bacteria; kingdom Pseudomonadati; phylum Pseudomonadota; class Alphaproteobacteria; order Hyphomicrobiales; family Nitrobacteraceae; genus Bradyrhizobium; species Bradyrhizobium ganzhouense. The sequence continues at coordinate 307,408 of NZ_CP181318.1, read as the reverse complement.
TGCGCCGCTTCAGGCGGCAGTACCCCCGAATTGCCTTCGCGATCCGCTCCTTCATGATCTTCTCGGCGACGTTCGGCGGTGCTTATGGCTTCGTCACCGGCAGCCGCGCGCCGAATTCCGGCTACGATCCCAACACCTTTGCGATCGGCGCGAGCTTCCTGTTTGCGCTGGCCTGCCTTGGCCTCGCGACGCTCAGCATGCGGCTGCGTTTCGTCAACAAGCGGATGAAGAAGCTCGCCGTCCACAACGAGGCGCTGATCGACCGCAATTGGGAGCTGAAGGAAGCCGAAGAGCGCGCCCGGAGCCTGTTCGAATCGCAGGGCGATCTGATCGTGCTGCGCGACCATCAGGGCCGCATCACCTTTGCCAACGACGCCTATTGCGCGCTGGCCGGACAGGCGCGCAGCGCGCTGGTCGGCACACGCTTTGATTTCGACGTGCTGGAGCAGGGCGATAGCGCCCGCGAAAGCAACGGCACCCGCATCCACGATCAGAAGATCGCAACGCCCGTCGGCGCGCGCTGGATCGCCTGGCGCGAAGGATTTGTGCGGCACGACGCGGGCCAGCCCGCCGAGCTGCAGAGCGTCGGCCGCGACGTCACTGATCGCACCGAGACCGAACGCGCGCTGTCGGATGCCCGCGACCAGGCCGACGCCGCCAACCGCGCCAAATCGCGCTTCCTCGCGATGGCCTCGCACGAGATCCGCACACCCCTGAACGGCATCATCGGCATGGGCGGGCTGCTGCTCGACACTACGCTGACGCCGGAGCAGACGACTTACGCCAGGGCGGTGAAAACCTCGGGCGAAGCCCTGATGGCGCTGATCGAGGAGCTGCTCGACTATTCCAAGATCGAAGCCGGCAAGCTCGATCTCGACCAGCGTCCCTTTGCGCTCTCGACCTTGATCGAGGAGGTCACCGAGCTGCTGGCGCCGCGCGCGCAGGCGAAAAACCTAGAGATCGCGGCTTACGTCGACGAGCGCCTTGCGCTGGAAGTCGTTGGCGATGCCGCACGGCTGCGCCAGGTGCTGCTCAACCTCGCCGGCAACGCCATCAAATTCACTGCGAGCGGCGGCGTGGCGCTGATCGTCGAGCCCGGCATCTGGCCGAACGAGATCAGCTTTCTGGTCCGCGATACCGGCATCGGGATCGCGCCGGACGCGCAGCAGCGCATCTTCCGCGAATTCGAGCAGGCCGACGACCGCATCGCCCGCACCTATGGCGGCACCGGGCTTGGCCTCGCCATCAGCGAGCGCATCGTCAAGCGCATGGGCGGCCGCATCACCCTGGAGAGCGCGCCGACTCAGGGCTCGACCTTCGAGGTCGCAATCCCGCTCGCACCGTCACAGGGCGACGCCGGACAAACCGCGTTTCCAAGTCCGGACCTCGCCGGCAAGTCGATCCTGCTGGTCGCTGACGGCATCGAGGCGTCCCTGATCGCGCGGCGGCTGGAACGCTGGGGCGGCCAGACCTGCCTGGTCGCAGACTCGGCTGTTGCCGAAGCGCTGCTGCCGGAGCGCTCATGGCATGCGGTGTTGGTCGATCGTGCGCTCGGTCCGGCTGTGGCCGATCGCCTGGGCGAAGTTGCCCGCGCGCACGCGACGCAGCGGCTCGTGCTGCTGACGCCGAGCTCGCGCCATGACAAGCTTTCGCCGGCCTTCACCGGCTTTCTGGTCAGGCCGTTGCGCGCAGCCTCCCTCGCCGCGCGTCTCGCGCTGGCGCCGGAAGTCGCCTCGCCCGATCTCGCGCCCGAGCCTGTCGAGCCCGCCGCGATCAGAACGCCCGCAAGAGGTCTTTCGATCCTCGTCGCTGAGGACAACGAGATCAACGCGCTGTTGATGCGGTCGCTTCTCACAAAACTCGGTCACCGCGTCGTCATCGCGGTCCATGGCGAGGCCGCGCTGGAATCCTGGCTTGCGGCCAGCTCGGCCGGCACGCCCTATGATCTGGTGTTGATGGACATCCAGATGCCGCAGCTCGACGGCATCGAGGCAACAAAACGCATCCGCGCCCATGAGGCCACCACAGGCGGCCATCACACGCCCATCCTCGCGCTCACCGCGAACACGCTGGTGGAAGATCGCTACGCCTGCTTCGAGGCGGGCATGAATGGATTTCTGATCAAGCCACTCGATCGCGAAAAGCTCGACGAGGCGTTGGCCGGCTTGGCCGCCGCGCGGCAGCTTGTGGTGTAGCCCGAGCTCTCTCCATCGTCATTGCGAGGAGCAAAGCGACGAAGCAATCCAGACTGCATCCGCGGAAAGATTCTGGATTGCTTCGCTTCGCTCGCAATGACGATGTGGAGGCAGGCGCGCCCCAGCACAGATATCGTAGGGTGGGCAAAGCGCAGCGTGCCCACGGATTATATCCGGTTTTGCGGAGAGATGGTGGGCACGGCGCTTTGCGCCTTTGCCCACCCTACGAGACCGCTGTTTACAGCCGCCTGAGTGCCACGCTCTCCACGGCGTGATCCGCGGCCTTCTTCAGGATCAGCGTCGCACGCGGGCGGGTCGGCAGAATGTTGTCCTCGAGATTGGCGAGGTTGGTGCGCTCCCAGATCGCGGTGGCCGTGGCGGTGGCCTCCTCGTCCGACAACAGCGCATAGCGGTTGAAGTAGGATTTTGGATTGGTGAACGCGGTGTCGCGCAGCGCCAGGAAGCGCTTGATGTACCAGCGCCGCAGCGCCGCCTCGTCGGCGTCGATATAGACCGAGAAATCGAAGAAGTCGGAGACCACGGGCACCGCCTTGCCGTCGCGTGGCAGCTTGCCGGTCTGCAGCACGTTGACGCCCTCGACGATCAGGATATCGGGCTGGTCGATCTCGGCCCATTCGTTCGGCACGATGTCGTAGGTCAGATGCGAATAGACCGGCGAGCGCACATGACGGCGGCCCGACTTGATGTCGGACAGGAAGTTGAGCAACAGCGGCAGGTCGTAGCTCTCCGGAAAGCCCTTCTTCTGCAAAATGCCTTGCTGCTCGAGCAGGGCCTTCGGGTAAAGGAATCCGTCCGTCGTGATCAGCTCGACCTTCGGCCGCGGCGACCAGCGCGCCAGCAGCGCCTGGAGCACGCGGGCCGTGGTGGACTTTCCGACCGCGACCGAGCCGGCGACGCCGATGATGTAGGGCATCTTGCGGTCGCGGATGTTGAGGAACTGGCGCTCCGCGTAGTACAGGCGCTGCATCGCATCGACATAGATCGAGAGCAGTCGCGACAGCGGCAGATAGATGTCCTCGACCTCCTTGAGATCGAGGCGATCGTGCAGCGAACGCAACCGATCGAACTCGCCCGGCTCCAGCGTCATCGGCGTATCGTCGCGCAAACGCGCCCATTCTTCGCGCGAATAGACGCGGTATGGATTATATTGTTGCTCGGGTGCGCGGATATCCATGACGCGACCTTCTCCGTAAAAGCTCGGCTAGCTGCCGCTCTTGCGAGACGCCTTCTCTTCCAACCCGGACATATTCGTACGCTTGTCCAGCGCCGTTTCCACCTCTTCCAACTTTACGCCGCGCGACTTGAGCAGCACAAGGAAATGGTAGAGCAGGTCAGCGCCCTCGGCGATCAGATGATCGCGATCGTTTTCGACTGCTGCGATTACGGTTTCGACTGCTTCCTCACCGAACTTCTTGGCGCAATGTTCGGCGCCCTTGTCGAGGAGCTTGCGGGTATAGGAGCCCTCGCCACCGGAGGCCGCGCGGGCATCGATGGTGATGGCGAGATCGTGGATCGTGAAACGCGGCATACTGAATACTCGAAACGCGCGTCTGGCCGGTTGGGCCAGTCCCCGCCGGTTGATGTAGCACTTTTATGAACGGGAGTCGTCAGGCATCCAGGCGCATGGGTAGTCCGCGCCGGGCCATGTGCTCCTTGGCTTCACGGATAGTGAATTCCCCGAAGTGGAAGATCGAGGCGGCGAGCACCGCGGTAGCGCGACCATCGCGGATACCATCGACGAGGTGGTCGAGATTGCCGACGCCGCCCGAGGCGATCACGGGAACGGGAACGCTGTCGGCGATCGCCCGGGTCAGCGGGATATCGAAGCCCTGCCTGGTACCGTCGCGGTCCATCGAGGTGAGCAGAATTTCACCAGCGCCGAGCGAGACCACTTCCTGGGCATATTCGATGGCGTCGATGCCAGTCGAGTTACGGCCGCCATGGGTGAAGATTTCCCAGCGCTCGCCGCCGCCCGCGCGCTTGACCCGCTTGGCGTCGATCGCGACCACGACGCACTGCCCGCCGAATTTTTCGGCGGCTTCCTTGACGAACTCGCGTCGCGCCACCGCAGCGCTGTTGATCGAGACCTTGTCGGCACCGGCGCGCAGCAACGTCTTGATGTCGTCGACCTTGCGCACGCCGCCTCCGACGGTGACCGGCATGAAGCAGGCCTCGGCCGTGCGCCGGACCACGTCCAGCATGATGCCGCGGTTCTCATGGGTCGCGGTGATGTCGAGGAATGTGAGCTCGTCGGCACCGGCGGCGTCATAGGCGATCGCGGCTTCGACGGGGTCGCCGGCGTCGCGCAGGTCGACGAAGTTGACGCCCTTGACGACGCGGCCGTCCTTGACGTCGAGGCAGGGGATCACGCGCACCTTGAACATATGTCAGCTCCTGGGTGGCGCGTTGCGGATCAAAGTGAGGGCGGCGGCGGGATCGAGCCGGCCGTCATAGAGCGCGCGGCCGGCGATCGCGCCGGCGAGCTTCTTGGCGCGCGGCGTCAGCATCGCCTTGACGTCGTCGATCGAGGCGAGGCCGCCGGAAGCGATCACCGGGATCGAGATGGCGTCCGCGAGCGCAATGGTCGCATCGAGGTTGAGGCCCTTGAGCAGGCCGTCGCGCGCGATGTCGGTGAAGATGATGGCGGCAACGCCGGCATCCTCGAAACGCTGCGCGATCTCGAGCACCGTGACCTGCGAGGTCTCTGCCCAGCCTTCGACCGCGACCTTGCCGTCGCGGGCATCGAGCCCGACCGCGACGCGGCCGGGGAATTTTTTCGCGGCCGCCTTCACCAGTTCGGGATCGCGGACCGCAGCGGTACCGATGATGACGCGGGTGATGCCTTTTTCGAGCCAGGCTTCGACCGTCGCGAGATCACGAATGCCGCCGCCGAGCTGAACCGGAATCTTGATGGTTTTCAACATTGCCTCGACGGCCTGCGCATTCACCGGCTTGCCGGCGAACGCACCGTCGAGATCGACAACGTGGAGATACTCAAAGCCCTGCGTGACAAAGCTCTGCGCCTGCGCGGCCGGATCGAGATTGAACACGGTCGCGCGCGCCATGTCGCCTTGCTCGAGACGTACGCACTGGCCGTTCTTGAGGTCGATGGCAGGAAAGAGAATCACGGTTTCCATCGCAAAAAGTTCGAGATCAGGGCCAAGCCGAAACGCTGGCTCTTCTCGGGGTGAAACTGCGTACCGATGGCGGTGTCCTTGGCAACGATCGCGGTGACGGGCCCGCCATAGTCGGCGCGCGCGAGCACGTCCGCCTCGTTGGCGGCGTTGAGGTGGTAGGAGTGCACGAAATAGGCGTGCTGGCCCTTGGGGCCGAGCGGCAGCTTGTTCAGCACCGGATGCTCCTGCAGCACGTCGAGCGTGTTCCAGCCCATGTGCGGGATCTTCAGGCTTTCATCGCGCGGCGTGATCTTCTCGACGTCGCCGCCGATCCAGTTCAGGCCTTCGGTGACGACATGTTCCTTGCCGCGGCTCGCCATCAGCTGCATGCCGACGCAGATGCCGAAGAACGGCCGCGCCTTGACGCGCACCGCTTCGGTGATCGCTTCGACCATGCCGTTGACGGCGTCCAAGCCGCGCCGGCAATCGGCGAAGGCGCCGACACCCGGCAGCACCAAGCGGTCAGCGCCATAGGCCTGGTCCGGATCGCTGGTGACGAACACCTTCTGCGGATTCTCCATACTGCGCGCGGCGCGCTCAAACGCCTTGGCGGCCGAATGCAGATTTCCGGAACCGTAATCGATGATGGCGACGCTCATCTTGACCCTCCCGGTTCTGGAAACAATCCAATGATGCCGCCGGCCGGAATCGGCGGCGGGTTGGAAAATTGCTGACCCGGCACGTTGCGGGTCGGCGGCGGGCCGCCGCGATCGACGGCCCATTGATCGTTGACGATGCCGCGCTGTTTCTGGCTCCAGCGTTCGAAGAAGCGCCGCTCGGCGGTGTCCTCGTCATCGGCAACAACGACATCGAGCTGACGCCAGCTGCCGCGCGAAAAAGTCCAGCGGCGCAGGCTGGAGGCCTCGAAACCCATCAGCAGCGCAACGATGATGTTGGCAAAGAAGATCGAGCTGCGGCCGACGCCGAGGCTATGCAGCCCGGCATCGAACGCGGCGAGAAAGACGATCCAGCCGATCAGGGCCAGCCAGAGCCTGTTCCAGGCCAGCCAGAACGGGCCGAACACCATCGCCCAGAAATGGAAACCGTCGCGCACGAACACGAATCTGTCGGTCGCGCGCAGATCGGCCCCGCCTGGGGTGGGAGCATGAACTGTATAGACAGGCATTTTCGATGCCCCGTTCTCGAGAATTCAATGATGCCGCCGGCGGCGCTTGGCCGCCGAGACGGAGATGTCAGCCGCCAAGCGAGCCTTTGGTGGACGGGATTTCACCCGCCGCCTTGGGATCGATCGCAACCGCCGTGCGCAGCGCCCGCGCCAAGCCCTTGAAGCAGGACTCGGCGATATGGTGGCTGTTCTCGCCATATAGGGTCTCGACGTGGAGAGTCACGCCGGCGTTGATGGCGAAGGCCTGGAACCACTCACGGACCAGCTCGGTGTCGAACTCACCGATCTTGTCGCGGGGGAAGTCGGCCTTGAACACCAGGAACGGGCGGCCCGAAATGTCGATGACCACGCGCGACAGCGTCTCGTCCATAGGCATGTGCACGCCGGCATAGCGGGTGATGCCCGCCATATTGCCGAGCGCCTGCCTGACCGCCTGGCCGAGCGCGATGCCGGTGTCTTCGGTGGTATGGTGATGATCAATGTGCAGGTCGCCAACCGCCTTGACCGTGAGGTCGATGCGGGAATGGCGGGCGAGGAGATCGAGCATATGGTCGAAAAAGCCGATGCCGGTCGCAATATTGGCCACGCCGGTGCCATCGAGGTTCACGGTGACCTCGATGTCGGTTTCCTTGGTCTTGCGCTTGATCGTCGCGGTGCGCATTGAAAGCTGGTTTCCATCCTGGCTTGAGGGCCGAAAACGCCAGTCTATTAACAGCCAAATGACACCTTCGCTACTGCGGGAACGCTTCGGCAGGGCAGCACTTCCGCCTATGGTGAGCGAAATCTAGGGCCGGAACGGCCCGTTGTGCCCCCGCTCCGGAGCCCCTAAATCAGGCCAGACAACGAGGGTTATTATGCAGGAATCCCAGAACAGCTCGCCGGTATGGCACGGCACCACGATTTTGACGGTCCGCAAGGGCGGCAAGGTGGTGGTCGGCGGCGACGGCCAAGTCTCGATCGGCCAGACCGTGATCAAGTCCAATGCCAAAAAGGTCCGGAAACTCGGCAAGGGCGACGTGATCGGCGGCTTTGCCGGCGCCACCGCCGACGCCTTCACCCTGTTTGAGCGGCTGGAGAGCAAGCTCGAGCAATATCCGGGGCAATTGACCCGGGCGGCCGTGGAGCTCGCCAAGGACTGGCGCACCGACCGCTATCTCCGGCGGCTGGAGGCCATGATGATCGTGGCCGACAAGGACGTCTCCCTGGTGCTGACAGGGACCGGCGATGTGCTCGAGCCCGAGGCGGGCGTCATGGCGATCGGCTCCGGCGGCAATTATGCGCTCGCCGCGGCCCGCGCCCTTATCGACACCGACAAGGACGCCGAGACCATCGTCCGCCGCTCGCTCGATATCGCCGCCGACATCTGCGTCTACACCAACCGCAACGTCACCATCGAAGCGCTGACGGCCGGCTGAGCGGATGGCATTGGCCCGCAGCGCCAGTCCGACCCAACCCGCGTTGCCGCCGTTCGCCTGGGTCGGCATCGCGCTCTTGCTGCTGGCGTTGCAGGCTTCGATCCTGTTTGCGATGGGGCGGGTGCCGATCTGCACCTGCGGCTATGTCAAGCTCTGGCATGGCGTGGTGAACAGCTCGGAGAATTCCCAGCACATCGCCGACTGGTACAGCTTTTCGCATGTTCTGCACGGCTTCCTGTTCTACGGGCTGACGTGGCTGCTGTTCTCGCGGCGCCTCTCCTGGCCGGCACGGCTGATCATCGCGATGCTGATCGAGGGCGCCTGGGAGATCGTCGAGAACTCGCCTGTGATCATCGAGCGCTACCGCGCCGGCACGATCTCGCTGGATTATTACGGCGACAGCATCGTCAACTCGGTCTCGGACACGCTGTTCATGATGCTCGGGTTCCTCACCGCGCGGGTGCTTCCGATCCCCGCAACCGTCGTGCTCGGGCTCGCCTTCGAGATCATGCTGGCGCTGCACATTCGCGACAATCTGACGCTCAACGTCCTGATGCTCATCCACCCGATCGAGGCCGTGAAGCAATGGCAATCCGGTCCGCCGATCATCTGACGGTCAAAAAAGCGGCTTGTCGCCGCCGGCTTCTAATCCTAGCTAAGGTCCCATGACAGACTTCTCTCCCCGCGAAATCGTTTCCGAACTCGACCGTTTCATCGTCGGCCAGACCGACGCCAAGCGCGCCGTCTCGATCGCGCTGCGCAACCGCTGGCGCCGGCAGCAGCTCACCGGTTCCTTGCGCGAGGAAGTGCTGCCGAAGAACATCCTGATGATCGGGCCCACCGGCGTCGGCAAAACGGAAATCGCGCGACGACTGGCAAAGCTCGCCAACGCGCCGTTCCTGAAGGTCGAGGCAACGAAGTTCACCGAGGTCGGCTATGTCGGCCGCGACGTCGAACAGATCGTGCGCGATCTCGTCGAGGTCGCGATCTCCCAGGTGCGCGAGCGCAAGCGCAAGGACGTGCAGGCGCGCGCCCAGCTTGCCGCCGAGGAGCGCGTGCTCGATGCGCTGGTCGGCGCCAATTCGAGCGCCGCGACGCGGGAATCCTTCCGCAAGAAGCTGCGCGCCGGCGAGCTCAACGACAAGGAAATCGAGATCGAGACGCAGTCGTCCGGCAGCGGCATGCCGATGTTCGAGATCCCGGGCATGCCGGGCGCGCAGATGGGCGCGATCTCGATCGGCGACATCTTTGGCAAGATGGGCGGCCGCAGCAAGACGCGGCGGCTGACGGTGGAGAACTCGCACGACATCCTGGTCAACGAAGAGTCCGACAAGCTGCTGGATACCGATCAGCTGACGCTGGAGGCGATCAGCGCTGTCGAGAACAACGGCATCGTGTTCCTCGACGAGATCGACAAGATCTGCGCCCGCGACGGCCGCGTCGGCGGCGACGTCTCGCGCGAAGGCGTGCAGCGCGACCTGCTGCCGCTGATCGAGGGCACCACGGTCTCGACCAAGCATGGCGCAGTAAAGACCGACCACATCCTGTTCATTGCCTCGGGCGCCTTCCACGTCGCAAAGCCGTCCGACCTGCTGCCGGAATTGCAGGGCCGCCTGCCGATCCGCGTCGAATTGCAGGCGCTGACCCGCGACGACATGCGCCGCATCCTGACCGAGCCCGAGGCCTCGCTGATCAAGCAATATGTTGCCTTGATGCAGACCGAGGGCGTCACGCTCGACATCACCGACAGCGCCATCGACGCGCTGGCCGACATCGCGGTCGCCGTCAATTCCACCGTCGAGAACATCGGCGCACGCAGGCTCCAGACCGTGATGGAGCGGGTGCTGGACGAGATTTCCTTCACCGCCCCCGACCGCAACGGCGAGACCGTCCGGGTCGATGCCGATTTCGTGCAGAAGCACATCGGCGACCTCGCCAAGAACGCGGATTTGAGCCGGTTCATTTTGTAAATCGGCCGGGGTCAGCTATCTATCCGCTGTCGTCCTGGCGAAAGCCAGGACCCATTACCACCAGCGGATATTGTTGAAACAAGATGGCGGCCCCGATCTCGGCTCAAACGGCATCCTGTGGTTATGGGTCCCGGATCTGCGCTCGCTCTGCTCGCTTGTCCGGGACGACAGCGGAGTTTTGTGCGCGCCGGGTGACACATGCCCGCTAGCGTCCTGCAAAACCCCTGGCGCCTTCTGCTCGCGATCAACGCCACAATGATCGTCGGCGTGTTCGTTCACAAGATCCAGCTGCCGCCTTACGTTCCCTACATCCACCTCCTCGTCGACTACCATTTCGGCTTCATCAAGCGCGCGCTGATCGGGGCGATCGTCGCGCTGTTCACGACCAAAGTGCCGGTATGGTCCGTGTTCGCGCTCGGCGGGGTGACGTGGCTGGTGACGCTCGGGCTATACGCAAAACTGTTTCAGAAGACGTTCGGCTTCACGGCGAAGACGCTACCCCTGTTCGTCTTCATCGCGGGATCGCCGTTCTTCCTCAAGAACTTCATGCACACGCTCGGCCATTTCGACATCTATGGCTGTGCACTGGCGATCATCCTGCTGCTGATGCCGGCGCGCTCATTGCTGTTCGTGGCGACGGCCGCGCTGTTCTCGATCATCCTCGTCCTGATCCACCACATTCATCTCTTGATGTATGTGCCGACGATCATCACCATCGTCGTGACCAGGCACTATCTCGCTTACGGCCTCAATCGCAGCAATGTCGCGTTCGGCATCGTCGCGCTCGCCGCAGTCTCTGCGCTGTTCTTTGCCGCGCAGTTCCTCGGAACGATGCCGATCCCCGAAGCGGATTTCGTCGCGTATCTGAAGACCCGCATGGTCGATCCCTCGCGCACCGATCTGCTGCAGTTCAGCTACATCTGGTACCAGCCGCTGGCGAAGGAGATTTCCGATACCTGGGGCCGCCTGCCCCACAACAGCCTCGGCATTCCCGTGTTCGCGCTGCTGATCTGGCTGCACACGCCGCTATGGCGATTCTTCGCGAACCTGATCGGCAGGCTCGCCGACGAGGCGCACCGTCGTCTCGTCATCGCGGCGCTGATCGGCGTCAGCCTCGCCTATCTCGTGATGTTCGCGATGGTGTTCGACTATTCGCGCTGGATCTCGAACTGGGCGGTCTGCATGTTCCTGATCCTGCATGCGGTGAAGATGCTGCCGGCCAGCAAGGAAGCGCCGTTGATCCCGGCCGAGGACCAGAAGACCAATATCTTCGGCCTGATCATCACCTTGATCCCTCGCGTCGGAATCGTGCGTCCGTTTTAGGAGGTGCGCTCCCTCTCCCGCTTGCGGGAGAGGTTGCAGCGAGCCCGCGGTTAAAACCGCGCCCGCCTGATCCGCACATAAAGCGCGCCCTCGCCGCCATGGCCGATGCCGGCTTCCTCGAACCCGACCACGAAGCCACGGAACTCCGGCAGGCTCAGCCATTCCGGCACCTGCCGACGCAGCACGCCACTTTCGCCGCCGCTCCTTCCCTTGCCGGTGATGACCAGCACGAAGGTCAGGCCGTCGTGATGGGCGCGGTGCAGGAAACCGGTCAGCGCGCGATGGGCGCGCGTCTGGGTCATGCCGTGCAGATCAAGCCGCGCCTCGATCTCGCTGCGGCCGCGCGACAGTTTTGTGCGCTCGCGCTTGCCGAGCGGGGCGAGCGGCGGCATCGCCGGCTTTGATGGACGCGGGGCGGCCGTAGCAGCCAACGGCCGTGGCGACAGCGCGGGCTTGGCAACCTGCGCTGCAGGCGAAGGCTCGGCGCGCGGCGCGGTGTGCAGCTTCGTCACGCGATGCTTCCGCAGCGGCTTGACCTGTTTTGCAACGAGCTCCCACAGTTCGCGATCTTCCTCGGTGAGCACACGACGGCGCGGCGAGGGACGCGGAGGATCCAGCACGGGCGGACGGGACGATCGCTTCATTGCTGGTGGGGACGACTTTTCATGTGCCTGCGCGGTTCGCGGACAGGTTCTATCACAGGACGCGGCGCCGGCAGCGGCACCGGGCCGGCAATTGCGACGGTCTCGCCCTTCGCCGGGTCCTTGGGACCGGTCTGCGGAAACAGTTTTGCGATCTTCTCCGACGGTCGCGGATCCGGCACCGGGAGCCGCGCCGCGCGCACGCCGGGATCGAGGCTCTTCGGCACCAGCATCACGAAATGCATGGGATGGCGCAGCCGGCCCGAGACACGGCCGGCGTCAGCGCCCGCGCCAAAATAGAGATCCGCGCGGGCCGGTCCGACGATGGCGGAGCCCGTGTCCTGCGCGATCATCAGCCGATGGAACGGGGTCTTGGCGCGGTCGGACTCGATCGGCAGCTCGCCCTCGATGAAGAACGGCGTGCCGTAGACATGGAGCGATTTGTCGACCGCGATCGAACGGCCGGCGGTCAGCGGGATGCCCTGCGCACCGACCGCCTCGTCCTTGTCGGACAGATTGACCTCGTGGAAGAAGATGTAGGAGCGGTTCTGGCGCCGCAGCTCCTTGGCGCCGTCAGGGTTCTGCGCCATCCACTCCCTGATCTTCTGCATCGACATCTCTTCCCTCGGAATGATGCCGCGCTCGATCAGGACACGCCCCACGGCCGTGTAGGGATAGCCGTTGTAGGAATCGTAGTTGAGCCGGAGGGTGCTGCCGTCGTCGAACTTGATCCGCGCCGAGCCCTGGATCTGGGCGAACAGCAAATCGGTCGGGTCCTTCAGCCAGGCGATCTCGAGCCCGCGGCCGGCGATCTTGCCGTCCTCGATCTCGCCGCGGTCGTAATAGGGCACGAGCTTGCGGCGGCCGATCTTGCGGTAGACCGATCCCTTGTTGGGCAGGCTGACCGAGGCCTGATTGAAGCCGCGCACGAACAGGTTCGAGGGGCGGCGATAGACCGGGACGTTGGACACATCGGTCTGGGTGCGCGATCCCTCCAGCACCGGCTCGTAATAGCCGGTGACGAAGCCGTCGGGCTCACCGAGGCGCGAGATCCGCAGGGGCGAAAAATTCTCCTCGAAGAAAGTCTTTGCCTGCGCGTCGTCGGCCGGCTCGTGCGACTTGGCGGCGCGGCACGGTTCGCTCAACGAGCCGCCCAGTGCCTTCTGTTCAGGAGCGCCGGTCTGCGCATTGATCGAGCGGCAACTGGCGCGAAAGGTCTTGTAGGCCGCAAGATGATCGTCGTCGCTCCAGCCCTTCACGTCGGTCCAGGCCAGCGGCAAATATTGCGCGCCGGGAATCTCGAACGGGAGAGGGAGCTGCGGATAGGGCAAGGCGCGCGGCGGGATCGCGGCGACTTCGGGAAGGTGATGGTAATGGCTGCGGTAGTGGCGCCGCGCAGCCTCGGCGCCAAGCGAAAACGAAGCCAGCACGACGGCACCTGCGCAAAGCGCCGTCGCGCTGTTCTTCAGAAAGACCTTAATTCGCGCTTCCGGTGCCAACCAGCTTCCAGTTCGGATCGCGAGAGGTGGTATCGCGGGCGAAAGTCCAGATATCGGTAATATCGGCGACCTTGTCGGCGCTGCCGTCAACGATGTTGCCGGCCTTGTCGCGGGTGGCCGAGATCATCTGCGAGACGAAGCGGATGGTCAGCTGTGCCGTGCGGTCGCGCAGCTCTGCGCCGACCAGCTCGGCCTTGTCGATCGAGACGAAGCGCGTCTCGGTCTTCTGCTCGTTCTTCTCGCGGTCCTTGATGGCGGCGTCGAAGCTCTCATAGACCTCGGACGACAACAGGTCGCGCAGCGCGCGGCGATCGCCATTGGCGAAGGCCAGCACAATCATCTCATAGGCGCCGCGGGCGCCCGAGATGAAGTGGCGCGGATCGAAGGTGGAATCCTTGTCGACGATGGCATCGAGGCCCTGGGCGAGCGCGGTGCCCGGCTCGGTCAGGCCCTTCCAGCGATCGGAGGGCGGGGTCGGCTCGGCCGTCGGTGCCACCGGCGCCTGGTCGATCACCTTGCCCGGCATGGTCACGACGTTCTTGTCCGGGGCACCACCCAGCGCATTGCGAGCCGTGCGGTCGAACGGCGGCCGCTCGTTGCCGGTCCGCTGCCCCAGCACGCTACGCAGCCGCAGGAAAATAAAGACCGCCAGCGCCAGGAAAATGATGGTGTAGATGTCCACGTGGTATTCGCTTTCTGGTCTTCTCGAGAAGGGGGCCGTCGCCGGGAAAATCGATCCGGCCAGTAGACCGTTCCATACGGGAACGGCAAGTCTACATCACCATTTTGGGTCCGCGCGTCACGTCCGCCGGATGTAGGCACGAAATTTGGCCCGGCCAATGGCGCCTTTTGGCACATCGCGGAGTGTAGCGCGTTTTATGCTTAAGGGGAAACCCGATCCTGCCCGGAAATCGCGCATCTTCAAGCGTTTAACGTGCGATTTCGGGTTCGGGGCGGGCCAAACGTCACAGTTGTGGGCGTGGCCCGGATCGACCCTCCGGGGCCGTTCGTCCTTGTGGAATGAGGCGGCCCTATGTTAGCCAACCGCCGCGAAATTCAGCCCAAATCGGGTAAGGAGACACTTCGATGACCAACGGTAACGGTACCCCTCCCGAGGCGGCCCAGGCTCCCCAGCTCAACGTGCTGGCACAATATACCAAGGACCTTTCGTTCGAAAATCCGAACGCACCGACCTCGCTCCAGCCGCAGAGCCAGGCGCCCCAGATCAACATCCAGATCAATGTCAGCGCCAACAACCTCAGCGAAGCCGAGTTCGAGGTGACGCTGTCGGTCGAGGGCAAGGCCGAGAACGCGGGCAAGGTGATGTTCTCGTTCGAGCTCGCCTATGCCGGCGTGTTCCGGATCGTCAACGTGCCGAAGGAGAACCTGCACCCGCTGGTCATGATCGAGTGCCCGCGCCTGCTGTTCCCGTTCGCCCGCGAGATCATCGCAACCGCCGTGCGCGACGGCGGGTTCCCGCCGCTGATGCTGGACCCGGTCGATTTCGTCGGTCTTTATCGCCAGAACATGGAGCGGCAAATGGCCGCCGGTGGTCAGGCAGGCCAAGCCTAACTGATAGGCTAGCCAGCAGGAGGCACGGCTGGAGCGGGCAAGAACTCGTTCCAGATCGCCTTGTCGCCGAGCGTTGCGATGAAAGCCCGATGGGCCTCGCGCTCGGCGTCTGAAACCCGCGGCGCGAGCGGCACAGACCGCTGCCGCCGCGGCGCATCGCCAGCGGCATTGACGCGAATCTCCTGGGAGTCTGACGCCAGCAGCAGCTGCGACTGCCGCGCCCCGACCAGATCGACATAGACCTCTGCGAGCAGTTCGGAATCGAGCAGCGCGCCGTGCTTGGTGCGGTGCGAATTGTCGATCGAATAGCGCGAGCAGAGGTCGTCGAGCCGGTTCGACACACCGGGATGCTTGCGCCGCGCCAAAAGCAGCGTATCGACCAGCCGCTCACGCGGGATCGCGGGACGCTTGATCCGGTCGAGCTCGGCATTGATGAAGCTGATGTCGAACGAGGCGTTGTGGATCACCAGCGGCGCATCGCCGATGAATTCCAGAAACGCGTCGACGACCTCGTGGAACAGCGGCTTGGTCGACAGAAACTCAGCCGACAGCCCGTGCACGGCAAAGGCTTCCGCCGGCATATCTCGCTCGGGATTGATATAGACGTGGTACGTCTGTCCCGTCGGCATGCGGTTGAATATCTCGACGCAGCCGATTTCGACCAGGCGATCGCCGCGGAGCGGATCGAGGCCGGTGGTTTCGGTATCGAGAACGATTTCACGCATGATTTTGAGGCGCCGTATAAGAAGCCGTGTAAGTCGGCGAATCAGCTCCGCCGCTGCGGCATCTTAACGACCTCGGCCAGGATATGCGTGATTTGCGCGCGCACCGGCTCGAGTCCGTGTGAGGTATCCACGACGAAATCGGCCCGCTTGCGCTTTTCGGCATCGGGCGTCTGCTTGGCGATGATGGCGTCGAGTTTTGCTTCGTTCATGGTTCCCCGCGCCAGCACACGTTCGCGCTGGACTTCCGGCGAGGTCGAGACCACGACCACGGCATCGACGCGCTTCTCGCCGCCGGTTTCGAACAACAGGGGAATGTCGAGAACCACGACCGGCACCTTAGCGGCTTCGGCATCGGCAAAGAATTTCTGCCGGGAGGCCCCGAGCATGGGGTGAACGATCTGCTCGAGTTGCTTGATCGCGGCCGGATCGTGCACCACGCGCGCAGACAGTTTGGGACGATCGACCTTGCCGTTCGCGGTGGTGCCGGGGAAGGCGGCCTCGATCGCGGGCGCGGCCTCACCCTCATAGAGCTGGTGGACGGCAGCATCGGCGTCGTAGACGGGCACACCGGCCTCCGCGAACAGTTTCGCGGTGGTGGATTTGCCCATCCCGATCGAGCCGGTCAGTCCGAGAATCCGCATCAGCGCAACACCATCCCTGTCAGTCACACCGCAATGAGCCGCTCGCGCCGCAGGAACGCAAGCAGCGGCAGCAACGGCAAGCCCAGAATAGTGAAATGATCGCCCTCGATGCGCTCGAAAAGATGGATGCCGAGGCCTTCGAGCTGATAGGCGCCGACGCTGGTGGTGACAGCGTCGCCGGCGGCATCGAGATAGGCTGAAAGCTCGGCCTCGGACATCTGCCGCATCGTCATGTGAGCGACCGACACATCCTCGAAAACTATCTTGCCGTCACGCGCCACGACGACGGCCGAATTCAGCTCGTGCCTATGGCCGGCCAGATCGCGCAATTGCGCCAGCGCCTCTGCCCGGCCGGCGGGCTTGTTGAAGAGACGCTCGCCAAGCGCCAACGTCTGGTCGGCGCCGATCACATGGCTTCCGGGATGATTGGCCGAGACTGCCTTCGCTTTCTCGCGCGCCAGCAACAGGCCGATTTCGCGCGGGCTTGAAAGTTTTGAAGCATCCTGAATGCCGCGTTCGTCGATGTCAGCGGTGACTGCTTCAAATTCGAGCCCGGCATTCGCCAGCAGCATTTTGCGTGCGCCGCTCTGCGAGGCCAGGATCAACGGAGATGTGCCGCGCCAAAGTCCCATGTTCGAAAACTATTCCGAAGGCCGGTTGCGCTGGCGATCGCTGTAGAGCTTCATGATCGCGGCAGCGGTTTCTTCTATCGAGCGCCGCGTGACGTCCAGCAGCGGCCAGTCGTGCTTGGCGCTCAGCTTGCGCGCAAACGCGACCTCCTCGGTAACCGACTGCCTGTCGGTGTAGGTGTCGCTCCCGCTGCCGGATTCGGCACCCATCGAGAGCAGGCGGTTCTGACGGATCTGGATCAGACGTTCAGGTGTCGCATGCAGGCTCACCACCAGCGGCCGCGTCAGCGTCTCCAATTGCGCCGGCACCGGAATGCCCGGCACCAGCGGCACATTGGCCGTGCGGATGCCGCGATTGGCGAGATAGATCGACGTCGGCGTCTTCGAGGTGCGGGACACGCCGACCAGGACGACGTCGGCGTCCTCGAGCCCGTCGACGTGCTGGCCGTCATCGTGGATCATCGTGTAGTTCAGCGCATCGATACGCTTGAAATATTCGGCATTGAGCACGTGCTGTGCGCCGACGCGACCCGTCGTCGCAGCACCGAGATAGGCTTCGAACAATTGCATGACCGGGCCGATGATCGAGAGGCTCGGAACATTGATGTTTTTGCATTTGTCCTCGAGCCGCGAGACCAGGTCCTTCTCCAGCAGCGTGAACAGCACGATGCCCGGCGCTTCCTCGATCTCGTCGAGCACGCGATCGAGCTGCTTCTGGCTGCGCACCAGCGGATAGACATGCTCGACCGGGGTGACGTTTGCGTACTGCGCGGCAACGGCGCGCGCGACCGTGATCAGGGTCTCGCCGGTCGAGTCGGAGACGAGGTGCAGATGGAAATAATTGCTCGAGGTCGGCACAAAAACTCTTTGTATGAGGGCGGTGTGGTTTGTGGATTTCTGTGGACCTTAACGCCTCGGAAAGGGTTCTGCGACACCAGGGGCGGGACAAGTGCCAATTTTCTTCACACCACTGCCCGTCGGAACAACTCCGGGAGCCTTCCGAGAGGGAAACGGGATTGCGCGGACAAGTCTCTTGATAGACCGCGGATTAAAACGCGCAAGCCTTTGAGCCTGAGCGACTTATCCGGTCAGACCGGAACCACGTTGGACATGTTGATGGATGTGAACAAGCGTCCGCAAAGCAGCGGACGGCATTGTGTGAGTCCAATCCACTGTCACTTAGACTCAGACTCTAAGAATCTAAGATTCTTTATTGGAGAAGGGCGCTCCAGAGAGATATGTGTGCAGGTGAGACCTTAACGAGTTCTTACTATCCCCAGATCGCTGAACGGCTGGGCGCAAAGGTGGACGCCGGACATGTTTGAAGACGTCTACCTCTGGCTCAAGGCGCTGCACGTGATCGCGGTTATCGCCTGGATGGCCGGCATGCTCTATCTGCCGCGGCTGTTCGTCTATCATTGCGAAGCCGAGATCGGCTCGAAACAGTCCGAGACCTTCAAGGTGATGGAACGCCGCCTGCTCAAGGCGATCATCAACCCCGCCATGATCGTCACCTGGCTGGTCGGGCTTTATCTCGCCTGGGCCGGTCATTGGTTCACCTTCGGCTGGCTGCACGTAAAATTGGCACTCGTGCTGGCGATGTCCGGGGTCCACGGCTTTTTTTCGCGCTGGGTGAAGGACTTCGCTGCCGACAAGCGCCTGCACAGTCAGAAATTCTTCCGGATTATCAATGAGGTGCCGACCGTCCTGATGATCATCATCGTCATCATGGTGATCGTGAAGCCGTTCTAGGCAGGAATCGTGAACGATCGCTCAGCGCTTCGGCTTGCGGAGTGGGAAGCGATTTTCTATATTGAGGATATCCCACCCAACGCAGGCGGATGTGGTTGTGTCCGAGCTTTTTGAAGGCCGGACGCCGCATCAGGTTTGAAGCCCCCACCGGCGCTCTCCTTGCCCCAGACCTGCGGACCTTACCTTCTCGCGTCCGCATTTCAGAGCCTCCTCGCACCCCCTCCCAAGGTTACCCCACAGGACCACCCCAATGCGGGAAATTAAACTCCAGGACCTCAAGTCGAAGACGCCGGCCGAGCTCGTCTCGTTCGCGGAAGAGAATGGGGTCGAGAACGCCAGCACCATGCGCAAGCAGGAGCTGCTGTTCGCCATCCTCAAGCAGCTTGCGCTGGCCGAAACCGACATCGTCGGCGAGGGCGTCGTCGAGGTGCTCTCCGACGGCTTCGGCTTCCTCCGCTCGCCCGATGCAAATTATCTGCCGGGCCCGGACGACATCTACGTTTCGCCGTCGCAGATCCGCCGCTTCGGCCTGCGCACCGGCGACACCATCGAAGGCCACATCCGCAGCCCCAAAGAGGGCGAGCGCTATTTCGCGCTGCTGAAGGTCAACACGCTCAATTTCGAGGACCCGGAAAAGGCCAAGCACAAGGTCAATTTCGACAACCTCACGCCGCTGTTTCCGAATCAGCGTTTCCGCATGGAAATCGACGATCCCACCCGAAAAGACCTGTCTGCAAGGGTGATCGACATTGTCGCCCCGATCGGCAAGGGCCAGCGCGCGTTGATCGTCGCGCCGCCGCGAACGGGTAAAACCGTGCTGATGCAGAACATCGCGCATTCGATCACGCACAATCATCCCGAATGCTATCTGATCGTTCTTCTGATCGACGAACGTCCGGAAGAAGTCACGGACATGCAGCGCTCGGTGAAGGGTGAGGTCGTGTCGTCGACCTTCGACGAGCCGGCGGTGCGTCACGTCCAGGTCGCCGAGATGGTGATCGAAAAAGCAAAGCGCCTGGTCGAGCACGGCCGCGACGTCGTGATCCTGCTCGATTCGATCACGCGTTTGGGTCGCGCCTACAACACCGTGGTGCCGTCATCCGGCAAGGTGCTGACCGGCGGTGTTGACGCCAATGCGCTGCAGCGCCCGAAGCGCTTCTTCGGTGCCGCCCGCAACATCGAGGAGGGCGGCTCGCTGACCATCATCGCGACCGCGCTGGTCGATACCGGCAGCCGCATGGACGAAGTCATTTTCGAAGAGTTCAAGGGCACCGGTAACTCGGAACTGATCCTCGACCGCAAGGTTTCGGACAAGCGCACCTTCCCGGCGATCGACATCTCGCGCTCCGGCACCCGCAAGGAGGAGCTCATCACCGATCCGCAGGTGCTCAAGAAGATGTACGTGCTCCGCCGTATCCTGAATCCGATGGGCACGATGGACGCGATCGACTTCCTGCTCGACAAGCTGCGCTCGACCAAGAGCAATTCGGAGTTCTTCGACTCCATGAACACCTGATCCAGGGTGCAGCAAGAGCTTTGAGGGCGCCTTCGGGCGCCCTTTTTATTTATTTGTGCGGCTTTGCTGCGGGGAAAATGCAGCATTGAGGCGGACTTCGCGTCAGAGCCGAATTTCCCTTAGTACGTTGATATATCAAAATAATACTTAGCTCTGGCCCAGCCGGATCTAGCCGCCGGGAGCCATTTTTTTTGCAGCAAGCTGCTGTGGTCCATATTGCAGTGCAATATTGCTATTGCTGCAAATTGGAACGCAGCAAAACGGGTTTCGATTACACGAGAACGGCCGTTTGCCTTTTCCCCGCCAGCCGGACAAATAGGCCATGCACCCGCGAGACCAGACCATCTTTGCGCTGTCGTCCGGCCGTCCGCCGAGCGCGATCGCATTGGTACGCGTCTCGGGCCCGCAAGCCGGCCTGGTGCTGACGACGCTCGCGGGCAAGCTACCGGCGCCGCGGCAGGCCAGCCGCCGGCTGCTTCGGAACGCCGCGGGCCAGCCGATCGACGATGCGGTCGTACTCTGGTTTCCGGGGCCGGGGAGTGCGACCGGCGAGGACGTCGCCGAATTCCACGTCCATGGGGGTCGCGCGGTGCTCGCCGCGCTCCTCGCCGCTATTTCGATAATTCCGAATTCTCGCGCGGCTGAGCCGGGCGAGTTCACGCGGCGCGCCTTCGAGAATGGCAAGCTCGATCTCACCGAGGCCGAGGGCCTCGACGATCTCATTCACGCCGACACGGATCGCCAGCGCCGCCAGGCACTGCGGCAGTTGCAGGGCCTGCTCGGCAATCGGGCGCGCGATTGGCGCGAGCGCATCATCGAGGCGTCGGCGCTGATCGAGGCCGGCATTGATTTTTCCGACGAAGGCGATGTGCCCGCGGAATTGATGGCGCCGGCCGTGAAAGCGATCAAAGCGCTGCACGACGAAATCACAAAAGTCCTTGCGACACAGGGACATTCTGAACGCCTGCGCGATGGCCTGGTGGTTGCCATCGCAGGCGAGCCGAATGTCGGCAAGTCGACGCTGATGAATCAGCTCGCGCGCCGTGAGGTGGCGATCGTCTCGCCCCACGCCGGCACCACGCGTGACGTGATCGAGGTGCAGCTCGATCTCGACGGCTATCCCGTCACCGTCATCGACACCGCGGGCATTCGAGAGACCGATGACCCCGTCGAGCAAGAAGGCGTGCGCCGGGCGCGGGCGCGGGCCGAAGACGCCGACCTGGTGCTATGGCTGGTGGAGGGCGAGCGAGCCGTCGATCTGCCCAGTAGCCAGGTCTGGATCCTCCGCAACAAGATCGATCTCGGGCGAACAGGGTCAACCGGCGAGTTCGGGATCTCGGCGAGCCGAGGTGACGGCATTCCCGAGCTGGTCGAGGCCCTCGTCAAATTCGCGGCTGACTTTTTCGGAACCACCGAGGGAGCCCTGGTGACGCGGGCCCGGCAACGGGATCTGTTGGGTCGGGCCGCGGACAGCTTGCGCCGGAGTCTGGAGCTTGTAGAAGAGGGCGAAGAACTCGCCGCCGAAGAGCTGCGATCTGCCGCTTATGCCCTGGGCCGTCTGCTCGGCCGGGTCGACGTCGAGGACGTCCTTGGGGCCATTTTTCAGAAATTCTGCATCGGAAAGTAGCGCTAGTTCTTTAGTGTAGAACTAGCGCTTGTCCCATTGCTTGTGTTTCACGTGAAACGCGGGGCGGTGGGGCTTCACTCTGTTGCACGTGAAACGTGGGTGAGCCTTGATCGGCGCCTTAAGCTCGTCATTGCGAGGAGCCCTTGCGACGAATCAATCCAGGCTGTTCCCGCAGCGGCAACCTGGATTGGTTCGCTCCGCTCGCAATGACGGGGTCTGGAGCAAACGCCCTGCGCCTCATCGACCTGCGCCTGTGGTCACCTTGTTTCACGTGAAACAGCAACCATCCCAACGCGCTTCCTACTGTGCATGGGGTTGTTTTCGTAGAACTGCGCCGGCTCTCCTGCCGCCCCGTTTCACGTGAAACACCGGCTCACCCAGTTTCCACTTCCGGCTTTCCTGCCGCTGAGTTAGAAGTCGGCGCATGCGAACAGAGCGAGAGAGTTTCGACGTCATCGTGATTGGCGGCGGCCACGCCGGCTGTGAGGCCGCGGCCGCTTCCGCCCGGATGGGTGCGGCGACCGCTCTGGTGACGCACCGTTTCTCGACTGTTGGCGCGATGTCCTGCAATCCGGCCATCGGAGGTCTCGGCAAAGGCCATCTGGTGCGCGAGGTCGATGCGCTCGATGGTCTGATGGGCCGCGTTGGCGATGCCGGTGGGATCCAGTTTCGTGTTCTCAATCGTCGCAAGGGCCCCGCCGTCCGTGGTCCGCGGGCCCAGGCCGACCGGAAGCTTTACGCCGCCGCCATGCAGGCCGCGATCCAGGAGACCGAAGGTCTTTCCGTCATCGAGGGTGAGGCCGACGAGCTGATCGTGGTCGATGGCCGGATCACCGGACTGCGCCTGGCGGGCGGTCGGCAGCTCCGGGCAGGGGCTGTGGTCGTCACCACCGGCACCTTTCTCCGCGGTCTGATCCATCTAGGCGAGAAGAACTGGCCCGCCGGCCGCGTCGGCGAGGCCCCGGCGATGGGTCTTTCGGCCTCCTTTGAGCGCGCCGGCTTCACCCTTGGACGATTGAAGACCGGGACGCCACCGCGTCTGGATGGCTCCACCATCGACTGGTCCGCGGTCGAAATGCAGCCCGGAGACGAGCCGCCGGAGCCCTTCTCGGTCATGACCGAGCGGATCACGACCCCGCAGATCCAGTGCGGTATCACCCGGACCACGGCCGCCACCCACCAGGTGATCCGGGCCAGCGTTCATCGGTCCCCGATGTACTCCGGCCAGATCAAGAGCTCCGGCCCGCGCTATTGCCCGTCGATCGAGGACAAGATCGTCCGCTTTGGCGACCGCGACGGCCATCAGATCTTCCTGGAGCCGGAAGGGCTCGACGACACCACGGTCTATCCCAACGGCATCTCGACCTCGCTGCCGGAGGAGGTCCAGCTCGCGATCCTCGCCAGCATCCCCGGCTTGGAGCGGGTGAAAATGGTCCGGCCGGGCTACGCCATCGAATACGACCACATCGATCCCCGGGAGCTCGATCCGACCCTCCAGACCAAACGTCTGCGCGGTCTCTTCCTGGCCGGGCAGATCAACGGCACGACGGGATATGAAGAGGCCGCCGGACAGGGCATCGTGGCCGGCTTGAACGCGGCACTCTCCGCCGGCGGGACTGCGCTGACGGTGTTCGACCGTGCTGATGGCTATCTCGGGGTCATGATCGACGACCTCGTCACCCGCGGGATCAGCGAGCCCTATCGGATGTTTACCTCGCGGGCCGAGTACCGGCTGACCCTGCGGGCCGACAACGCCGATCAGCGCCTGACCGAGAAGGGGATTGCGCTGGGTTGTGTTGGGAGTAGCCGAACCCGGCATCATCGCGCCAAGATGGACGCCCTGAATGCGGCGCGGACGCTGTCGAAGTCGCTGACCATCACCCCGAACGAGGCGATCAAGCACGGGCTGTCCCTGAACCGGGATGGCCAGCGCCGTTCGGCCTTTGAGCTGATGGCCTATCCGGATATCGGCTGGAGCCAGGTCCGCGCAATCTGGCCGGAGCTGTCCGCCATCGATCCCGTCATCGCCACCCATCTCGAGATCGACGCCAAGTACGATGTCTATCTCGAACGCCAGAGCGCTGACGTCGAAGCCTTCCGGCGCGACGAAGGGATGGTGCTGTCGGAGGTCGACTACAGCCTCGTCCCGGGTCTCTCCAATGAAGTCCGGGCCAAGCTGGAGAAGGCGCGGCCGTTCACGGTCGGCCAGGCCGGCCGGATCGACGGCATGACGCCGGCAGCGCTCGGCATCCTCGCGGCCTATCTCCGTCGCGAGGCGCGCAAGATTTCCAAGGCAATCGCATAGGCGTTTCACGTGAAACAGCGCGGACCGGGCGGGGACAAACCGCTGACCCTACGACCCGGAGCAGGCGAGGGCGCCAGTCGTCGATCCGAATCTCCACCGACCAAGCCGAAGATCGACAAGGCCAGCGCCAACGATCAGGCGCTCGACTCCATCATCGCGGCCGACAAGCGCGAGGCGTTGAAGCTCGCTCCCGTTTCACATGAAACGGAAGCTCGCCTCGATCGGTACATCGCACTGCTGCGGGAGTGGCAGGCCAAGATCAATCTGGTCGCGCCCTCGACCCTGCCGCAGCTCTGGACGCGTCACATCGCCGATTCGCTTCAGCTCGTCGATCTCGCGCCGGCCGCAAAGCGCTGGGCCGATCTCGGCAGCGGCGGCGGCTTTCCCGGCGTCGTGCTGGCCTGCGTCATGGCCGGGACGCCGGGCGGCAGCGTCCACCTCGTCGAACGAATCGCCAAGAAGGCCGCGTTTTTGCGCGAAGCGATTCGCGTCACCACATCTCCAGGGGTCGTACATCTCGCTGAGATCGGGGATAATGTGGATAGAATCACCGGCCCCGTCGATTGCGTCACCGCCCGCGCGCTGGCTCCGCTACATCAACTCATCGGCTTTGCGGAGCCGCTGATGCGCCAGGGCGCAAAGGCGTTGTTTCCGAAGGGTCAAGATGTAGAGGCTGAATTGACCGAAGCCGCTAAATATTGGAATATTCAGCCGCAGCTCCACCGAAGTCGGACGGGTGACGGGTGGATCGTCGAGCTGACTTCAGTTGAACGGCGCGGGTGAGCGTTCAGGGGTTGAGTGGGGGATTTCGATGACCGTGATTGACGAGCCGCAGCAAGAGCAAGCCGCCGACGTGCCGCATGGTCACCCGCGCATCCTGGCGCTGGCGAATCAGAAGGGCGGCGTGGGAAAAACAACCACAGCGATCAATCTCGGAACGGCACTCGCAGCGATTGGCGAGCGCGTTTTGATCGTCGATCTCGATCCGCAGGGCAACGCCTCGACCGGCCTCGGCATCGATCGCCGCAATCGCTCTTGCTCGACCTATGATGTGCTGATCGGCGAATCGAGCTTGCGCGAAGCGGTGGTCTCGACCGCGGTGCCGCGGCTGCATATCGCGCCCTCAACCATGGATCTCTCCGGCCTCGAGCTCGAGCTCGGCACCACGCCCGGCCGCGCTTTCAAGCTGCGCGATGCGATCGGCGCGCTCAACAACAACGTCTCGCCGGAGGCCGATTACACCTACGTGCTGATCGATTGCCCGCCCTCGCTCAACCTGCTCACGGTCAATGCGATGGCCGCGTCGGACGCGATCCTGGTGCCGCTGCAGTGCGAGTTCTTCGCGCTCGAAGGTCTGTCGCAATTGCTGCAGACGGTGGAGCAGGTGCGCTCGACGCTCAACCCGAACCTGTCGATCCACGGCATCGTGCTGACCATGTTCGACTCGCGCAACAACCTCTCGAACCAGGTCGTCGCCGACGTTCGTCAGTTCATGGGCGAGAAGGTCTACAAGACAATGATCCCGCGCAACGTGCGCATTTCGGAAGCGCCGTCCTACGGCAAGCCGGTGCTGGTCTACGATCTCAAATGCGTCGGCAGCGAAGCTTACTTGCGGCTCGCCACCGAAGTGATCCAGCGTGAGCGCGAGCTGCGGGTCTCGCATTAGCGGTGCCGTAGGGTGGGTTAGCCGAAGGCGTAACCCACCAACGTCCATCTCCGCGGAAACAGAGGAGGTGGGTTACGCCGAGCAGATGCGCGGAGCGCATCTGCGGTGCTAACCCACCCTACGATTCGATAATTCAGTTCTGGAGTGCTGCAGCGTGAATCCAAGGGAGCTGGCGATGGCCGACGAAGCGCGTTCGCGACTGGGCCGGGGTCTTGCAAGTCTGATCGGTGATGTCGGCGGCGAGGCTCAGCATGTCGACCGTCCGCGCGCGCAGCGCAAGGTGCCGATCGAATTCATCAAGGCCAATCCGCGCAACCCGCGGCGCACCTTTTCGGACACCGAGCTCAAGGAGCTCTCCGAATCAATCAAGCAGCACGGCGTGATCCAGCCGATTGTCGTGCGTCCCGTGAAGGGTGCGCAGGATCGCTTTGAGATCATCGCCGGCGAACGGCGCTGGCGCGCCTCGCAGATGGCCGGCCTGCATGAAGTGCCGATCGTGCCGGTCGACATCAGCGACAGCGATGCGCTGGAGTTCGCGATCGTCGAGAACGTGCAGCGCGAAGATCTCAACCCGATGGAAGAGGCGCAGGGCTATCACGCGCTCGCCAACGAGTTCAAACGCAGCCAGGACGACATCGCAAAAGTCGTCGGCAAGAGCCGCAGCCACGTCGCCAACATGATGCGGCTGACAAAACTCCCGGCCGAGGTGCAGGCCTTCATCGCGAGCGGTGAGCTGACCGCCGGTCACGCCCGTGCGCTGATCGGCGTGCCCGATCCGCTCGCCGCCGCCAAGCGCATCGTCGCGGAGGGCCTCAATGTCCGCCAGACTGAGGCGCTCGCGCATGAAGAGGGCGTGCCGGAGCGCAAGCCGCAAAAGGCGCGCGCCACCGCGGGCAAGGAAAAGGATCCTGATACGATCGATCTGGAGAAGCGCGTCAGCGACGCGCTCGGTCTCAAGGTCACCGTCAATCATCGCGATCCCGGCGGCTCGGTCCAGATCAACTACCGCAACCTCGATCAGCTCGACGAGGTGATGAAGCGGCTGGCGAAGGGTGCGCTGTAGCCGCCTCGAATCTCTATCACCGTCCCCCTGAGGTGGCCGCTTCTTCAGCGGCCCTCGAAGGGCGACGGCCCGGCCGCATCGGGGCCGTTCATCCTTCGAGGCTCTCCGCACGCCGCGTTGCGCCGCGCGGCTCGCACCTCAGGATGACGGATTTGGCTATCCTGGATTGCTTCGCCGCTCGCGCGCATCGCAATGACGTGGAGAGAGTGCGGTCTTACCCCCGCCGCTTCGCATTCGCGGCGATCGCCATCAGCGTGCGCTGGGCGATGGCGGCGGCGAGGGTCGATTGCTTGCGGGTGTCGAGCGCTGCGGTCGCAAGCTGCTCGATGATGGCGGTGAGCCTCGCCACGCTGAAATTGCGTAGCGCGGTTTCGACCATGGGTTTTCGTGAAAAATGCAGCCGCGGATATCCGCCGTCGAGCACGGCTGAGGCAGGCTGGCCGTCGGCAATCGCGAGCGCGGATTTGTGCAGCCACGCGGCCTGGCGCTGCGCGGCCGAGATGATCACGCCGGGATAGGTGCCGGCGATCATGGCCTTTGCGAATTCGGTCTCGACGATATCGGGCCGGCCGGCGAAGGCGCCGTCGACGATCGGATCGAGCTTCAACTCGGACGCATCCGCGACGACGGCCATCACGTCATCCAGCGTGATCTCGCCTTTGCCGTGAGCATAGAGCGTGAGCTTGCGCAGCTCGTTGCGCGAGGCCTGGCGGTCGCCGCCGAGGAACGACATCAGCGCGGCGCGGGCATCCTGGGTGATGCGCAAATTGGCGATGCGGAGCTCGTCCTCCATCAGCTTCGCAAGGTCGCGCTCGTTGTCGGGGTAGCAACCGATAGCCACCGCGGTCTTTGCCTTCTCGCAGGCCTTGCGCAGCGGCGATTCCGGGCGCAGCTCGCCGGCCTCGATCACGATGCGGCAATCCTTCACGGGCATCTCGGCCAGCGTGTCGACGCCGCTGGCAAAGCTGCGCGAGCCTGCGCGGATGCGAATGGCGCGGCGGCCGCCGAACAGCGGCACGGTCATGGCTTCGTCGACCAGGCGCGACGGCTCGGCGGAGAGCTCGTCGCCGTCGAGCTTGACGAGCGAGAAGGGATCGTTGGGATCGTCGACGGCGGACGCAATCAGCGCGTCGGCGCGCTCGCGCACAAGGCCGGCATCGGGGCCATAGAGCAGGATGATCGGACGGCCCGCGTCAGGACGGGCGAGGAAGGCATCGATCTCTTTTCCGCGCAGCGCGACCATCGGGCCCAATATGAATCGAGATTCCGGGCTCGCCCGTCAGGCGCCCCGGAATGACAGGCTAGGTGCCTGCGGTGAAGAACGCGGCGAGCCTTGTGTTGATGTTCTCGGCGATCTCGTTGGCGGCACGATCCTCGGCGTCACGCACCGCGCGGTTGCGGGAGAAGCGCTGGTAGGAGCCGGGCATGTCGTAGGACACGCGCGAGAACGTCGTGCCGGTCATCACCGACTTGCCGGTCACGACCTCGACCAGGTTGTACTGGCAGTCGATGCCGTAGTTCTCGCTGTTCGGCAGGCCGGTGTTGGGATCGACAATCAAGGACGACTTGCTGGAGGTGAAGCGGATCACCAGGCGATGGGTCGGCGGCATGCCCGTGGCCGAGCCGTAGAGCTTGAACGCCAACGCGTTGCGGACCTCGACGCCGACCCGGGCTTCGCGCGAGGCGTTCGGCTTGTCGATCGGCGGCAGCTCGACGCCCATCAGCTTTTCACGCAGGCCGGGGGTGCCGTCGGTATGCTCGGCATACATCGGCTGGAAGCAGCCAGCCGTCAGCGCCGCCAATGCGGCCACCGCCAGCAAGCGGGCTGCGATGCGGATCCTAGCCGACAACATTCACGATCCTCTTGGGGACGATGATCACCTTGCGGACGGGCTTGCCGTCCAGCGCCAGTTTTACCGCATCGAGGGCCAAAACGGCAGCCTCGATTTCCGGATTCTGGGCCGCTGTTGCAACCGTGACATCACCCCGTTTCTTGCCGTTGACCTGAACCACCAGGGTCACGCTGTCTTCGACCAGCAAATCACGTTCGATTTGCGGCCAATTGGCCTCGGAAACCAGTCCGGATTGGCCCAAAACCTGCCAGCACTCCTCGGCCAAGTGCGGCATCATCGGGGAGAACAGCTGGACCAGGATCTGGCTGGCCTCCCGGATCGCCCAAGCCAAATCGGCCGCCGGCTGGCCGGGACGCTGCAGCACCTCCGAGAACGTATTCGTGAATTCACGGATGTGGGCGAGGCAGACGTTGAAGTGCAGCCGCTCGACACCGGTCGTGACCTTGTCGAGCGCGCCGTGTGCGGCCTTGCGCAAGGCGGTCGCGTCGTCGCCGAACGAGGCCGGCCGGGTCGCCGGGGCGGCTTTGCCGAGTTCAACCGCGTCGTTCACCAGCCGCCACAGCCGCTGCACGAAGCGCGAGGCACCCTGGACGCGCTCGTCGCTCCAGATCACGTCGCGGTCGGGCGGGGAGTCCGACAGCATGAACCAGCGGGCAACGTCGGCGCCGTAGGTCGCGATGATGTCGTCGGGGTCGACCGTGTTCTTCTTCGACTTCGACATCTTCTCGATCGCGCCGATCTGGATGTCCTCGCCTGTGCTGAGCAGCGTGGCGCGGCGACCGTTGCCGCCAACCTCGACCTTCACCTCGGCCGGCTGCACCCAGGTGCCGTCGGCCTTCTGGTAGGTCTCGTGCACCACCATGCCTTGCGTGAACATGCCCGCGAACGGCTCGTCCAGCGCGATGTGGCCGGTTGCCTTCATGGCGCGGGTGAAGAAGCGGCTGTAGAGCAGATGCAGGATCGCGTGCTCGACGCCGCCGATATACTGGTCGACCGGCAACATCCGGTTGGCGACCGCAGGCGTCGTCGGCGCGTTCTCGTTCCAGGGATCGGTGAAGCGCGCAAAATACCAGGACGAGTCCACGAAGGTGTCCATGGTGTCGGTTTCGCGCTGAGCTTTGCCACCGCATTTCGGGCAGGTGACGTGCTTCCAGGTCGGATGATGGTCGAGCGCATTGCCCGGCTTGTCGAAGCTCACGTCCTCCGGCAGCACCACCGGCAGGTCGGCATCCGGCACCGGCACCACGTCGCACTTGGGACAGTGGATGACGGGAATCGGGCAGCCCCAATAGCGCTGGCGCGAAATACCCCAGTCGCGCAGGCGGAAATTGACCTGGCGCTCGCCAACCGGCGCGTTGCCGCGCAGCTCGCCTTCGAGGCGTTTCGCAACTTCCTCTTTCGCCTGCTCGATGGTCATGCCGTCGAGGAAGCGCGAGTTGATCATGCGGCCGTCACCGTCATAGGCGGTGTCTGATATGACGAACGTCTTGGGATCCTGGCCCTCGGGGCACACGACCGGAACGTTGCCGAGATTGTACTTGTTGACGAAGTCGAGGTCGCGCTGGTCATGCGCGGGGCAGCCGAAGATCGCGCCGGTGCCGTATTCCATCAGCACGAAGTTCGCGACATAGACCGGCAGCTTCCAGCTCGGGTCGAACGGATGCACCGCGCGGATGCCGGTGTCGAAACCCTGCTTCTCCGCGGTGTCGATGATCTCCTGCGCGGTGCCGATCTTCTTGATGTCGGCGATGAACTGCGCAAGTTTCGGGTTCTTCGCGGCGGCAGCTTGCGCCAGCGGATGATCCGACGAGATCGCCATGAACTTCGCGCCGAACAGCGTGTCCGGGCGCGTCGTGAAGATCTTCAGCTCGCTCTCGCCGGCAGGCGTAGTCGCCTGGTCCAGCGCGAAGCGGATCAGCAGGCCCTCGGAGCGGCCGATCCAGTTGCGCTGCATCAGCCGCACCTTGTCGGGCCAACGGTCGAGCCCATCCAGCGCGGACAGCAATTCCTGCGAGTACTTCGTGATCTTGAAGACCCACTGGCTCATCTCGCGCTGCTCGACAACGGCACCCGAGCGCCAGCCGCGGCCGTCGATCACCTGCTCGTTGGCGAGCACGGTCATGTCGACCGGGTCCCAGTTGAGCTTGCGCTTCTCGCGCTCGGCGAGGCCGGCGGCGAGCATGTCCAGAAACATCTTCTGCTGATGCTTGTAGTAGCTGGGGTCGCAGGTTGCGAACTCGCGCGACCAGTCCAGCGACAGCCCGATCGAGCGGAGCTGCTTCTTCATCGCGGCGATATTGTCGTAGGTCCAGGCCTTGGGCGCGACCTTGCGCTCGATGGCGGCGTTCTCGGCCGGCAGGCCGAAGGCATCCCAGCCCATGGGGTGCAGCACGTTAAAACCCTTGGCGCGCATGAAGCGGGCCAGCACGTCGCCGAGTGTGTAATTGCGGACATGGCCGATATGGATGCGCCCGGACGGGTAGGGGAACATCTCCAGCACATAGTATTTCGGCCGCGAATCGTCGTTCTTCGAGACGAAGATCGCCTGTTCGTCCCACTGGCGTTGCCAGCGCGGTTCGGCGTCGCGGGCGTTATAGCGTTCGGAGGTCATGGAACCGTTGCGTTTTCGTGGTTTCGGCCGGCTGAAGAGGCCGGACTAGGCCATAGAAGTCCTCGGGGGGTCAATGGGTTGCCACTGGACGTGGCGCCCCGCAATGCTGCTCCGCAAAAGTACGGATAAGGGTATTGGGATCGGATTAAGGGGTCGGTGCGAGGTTGGCCGCCAACAGCACCCCGCGTCAGGCGATGGCCTCAGATTTCGACGATCCCGATTACGACTATGCCGCGTCCATCGCCGGACGGGCGGTGCGGAGCATGGCCGAACAGCGGATTCCGCCGACGCCGACCAATTTCGCCATCTGGTTCCAGTATTATGCCGGCAGCCACGACGATTTGCGCAACGCGATCGACCTCCTGATCGACCACAACCGCCCGTTCGACAGCCGGACCAATCAGGACCTGTTCGAGACCTATATCGCGCCCCAGGTAAGCGCCGTCGTGGTCCACACGTCCGAGCGGCTGCACGCCCTGATGGGCGCGGCGAAGGAGTTTCTGGCCACCGCGATTGCCGACAATCGCTCCCAGATGCAGGCGATCAGCCAGGTTGCCGACCAGGGCCAGGCCGGCGTCGATCCGAAGACGCTGGTCGCCCAGCTCATGAACGAGCTGGCGCGGGCGGCCACCCGGACGACCCGACTTGAAGCGGGATTTGCCGAAAAGACCCGCGAGCTCGACGTGATTCGCGACTCGCTGACCAAATCCGAAGAGCGCGCCCTGACCGATACGCTCACCGGGCTGCCGAACCGCCGGGCGCTGGATGAATTCCTGCGCAAGGCGCAGACGACTGCGGATTGGGGCGAGCCGCTCAGCGTGCTGATGCTCGACATCGACTACTTCAAGACCTTCAACGACAATTTCGGCCATGGCGTCGGTGACCAGGTGCTGCGCCTGATGGCGAAGGTGTTGCGCGAAAAGGTTCGCCCGCAGGATTTGCCGGCGCGCTATGGCGGCGAGGAGCTGATCGCGGTGCTGCCGGATGCCGATCTTGCGGCTTGCGCCGAGATCGCCGAGCGCATCAGGCGCGCGATCACGGACGCAAAGATCACGCGTCGTTCGACCGGAGAAGTGCTGCCTGGCATCAGCGTGTCGATCGGCGTCGCGCAGTATCGCGTGGGTGAAGCGATTGCCGATCTCGTCGAGCGCTGTGACCGCGCGCTCTATCTCGCCAAGGGCGGCGGCCGCAATCGCGTGGTGACGGAGAGCGAGCTCGGTCGGGCCGAGGCTGCAAGTTAGCGACTAGCCCGCCATCGCGATTTCGGCGGTAGTGCCCTCGATCCGCAGAATGCCGTGCTCGACGACATTGTTGCGGCCGCGATGCTTGGCGGCGTAGAGCGCAGCGTCGGCGGCTTCGATCAGATCACCCGGACGCAAGGCCTCGTTCGGCCGTGTCGCCGCAACGCCGATCGACACCGTGACCACCATGTGGGCGGAAGTGATGTGCGGCAGGCAAAGCTTCAGCACCGCAGCGCGGACGAGTTCACCGATCTCGACGGCGCGGTTCACGTCGGTGTTCGGCAGCAGCAGGCAGAATTCTTCGCCGCCATAGCGCGCTGCAAAACCCATCGTGTCGGCGGCGATACCGGACAGCGACTCGCCGAGCCGTGTCAGGCAGGAATCGCCTTCGAGATGGCCGTAGGTGTCGTTGAACAGCTTGAAATGGTCGACGTCGATCATCAACAGCGCGAGCTCGCTGCCATATTGCTGCGCGCGCATCCATTCGAAGTCGAGACGGCTCTGGAAGCCGCGGCGGTTGGCAAGGCCCGACAGCATGTCGATCGACGCCATCACCGTCAGCCGGTCATTGGTCGCGATCAGCTCGCGCTCGCGCTGGCTGAGCTGCGCGGCCATCGCGTTGAACGCGCGCGCCAGCGGCACGAATTCGGACGGCAGCCGGTTGCGCGCCGCGCGGGCCGACAGGTCGCCCTCGCCAAGACGCTTGGCCATGTCGGCCAGCATCTCGATCGGCTTGATCACGAGCTTCTCGGCAGCGATCAGCGCGCCGAGCAGCACGAACACGACGACAAAGGCGAGCTGGAGATAGGCGGTGCGGATGTCGCGGCTGACCGCGGCGGATACCTTGTCCTCGTCGATGCTGGCGATCAGGCGGGCATTGGTGCCGGCGATGCGGGTGTAGCTGACCGCGCGACGGGAGCCGTCGGCGGCGAGAAACGACAGCGAGCCTTCGTCCTGGTCGGAGCGCAAGGCCATGTCGGCAATCGCCGACATCAGCGGCATGTTGTCGAGCGGACGTCCGACCGCGCTGCGCTGGTCGGCGGGCGCTGCCAGCACGGTGCCGGCGCTGTCGACCAGCACCGCCGTGATGCCGGCGCGGCCGCCCAGATTGTTCATCACCTTCGACATCCAGTCGAGGTTAACGGTGGCGAGCACGACTGCGTCGGCGACGCCGCTGAACGCGGAGACCGGATAGACCGCCATAACGGTCGGCGACTGCACCGGCCGCGACAGGATGAAGTCGGACAGCACGAAGCGGCCGGTTTCCTGCGCCTGCTGGAAATAGGGCCGGTCGGAGAGATCGAGGCCGACATACATGTTGTTGGTCGCGCACTGGATGCGGCCGTCCTGGCCGGCGATCAGGAGCGTGCGGATCCAGGGAAGGCTCGTCGGCAGGCTCGCGCGCAACACGTCGCAGCTCTTGCTGACGCCGCCGGCGGAGGCGCGGATGAAGGCTTCCGATTTCAGGATGGTCTCGACCGACGAGATCACTTCGCGCTGCGCGTCCGCACTATGCCTTGCCACCGTGGTGAACTCGGCCGTGGCCTGCGCAATCTGCTTGGTGCGGGTGTCCTCAAGCGAACGAATGCGATCGAGCATCAACGGCGCGACCAGAATCACCGCGAGCAATGCAAGCCGGGCCCTGATGCCAAGGACCTGCTTGAGTTTTGCTCGTTTGCGGTTGAAACTAACGTTGGCCATCTTCACTACCCACCCCGCGGGCAAGGTAAAGCGAAGGGTTCAAAAACTCTTTCTTGAACTTGGTAAAATTGGAACTACCTCCGTTACTCCTGCAGTTGATCGACGTCATGACAGAAGAAAACGCCGTGCCGGTAACCGGCGATTCACCAAATGCGCTCGCCGCCGTCGAAGCGGAGATTGCACGCGCCTGCAAGGATGCGCGGCGCGATCGCGCCTCCGTGACGCTGATCGCGGTGTCCAAGACTTTCGCGGCGGATGCAATTATTCCGGTTATCGGCGCTGGACAGCGCGTGTTCGGTGAGAATCGCGTGCAGGAAGCCAAAGGCAAGTGGCCGGCGTTAACGTCTGTTTACCCGGACATCGCGCTGCATCTGATCGGGCCGCTGCAATCCAACAAGGCGAAAGAGGCGGTAGCGCTGTTCGATGCCATCCATTCGGTCGACCGTCCGAGCATTTGCCAGGCGTTAGCCAAAGAAATCGAATCCCAGAACAAGCACCCGCAACTCTTCGTCCAGATCAACACCGGCGAGGAGCCGCAGAAGGCCGGCATCGCTCCGAGCGAGGCCGACGCCTTCCTCGCGAGCTGCCGCGACACCTATCGGCTGACGATCTCCGGCCTGATGTGCATCCCGCCGGTTGACGAGCCGCCGGCGGCGCATTTCGCGCTGACCGCCAAGATCGCCGCGCGCAACGGTTTGCAGAATTTGTCGATGGGCATGAGCGCGGATTATGCCACCGCCATCATGCTCGGCGCCACCCATGTGCGCGTGGGCAGCGCGATCTTCGGGCATCGGTAATCATCGGCGGATTCATTTTTGGTCGTCCTGGCTTTCGCCAGGACGACGGTGGAGGCCTATTCGAACCCCACCGACACCTTTCCCAACACCCCAAAATCCGCTGCGAAATGATTGCCCGCCTGGATCGGCAGTGGCGGATGGCACGTGCCCGTCGTCACCACCTCCCCTGCCCGCAAGGTGATGCCGAGTCCGCGCAGCTCGTTGGCGAGCCAGGCCAGCGCCACGCGGGGATCGCCGAGCACGTTCTTGCCGTGACCGACATAGCGCTCGCCGCGCAGCGTGATCTGCGGCCGCTCCTCGACGAGATCCATCGCGCGCCAGTTCGCTCCAGTCGCGGCACCCAGCACGAACAGATGCGCGCAGGCATTGTCGGCGATGAGCTGCGCCTCGCCGGCGCTGGTGAAATCGGCAAAGCGCGAGTCGGGAATCTCGATTGCGGGATGCAGCGTGTCGACGGCCGCAAGCACCTCGTCGATGCCATAGGGTGCCGCCCGCGGCGCCAGATCGCGCCCCATGCGAAAGCAGAATTCCGGCTCGCCAACGCGCATCGCGTTGCCCTTCATCGATGCGGCGCCGCCGTCGGCGATCACGGTGTCGCGCATGATGCGGCCAGCCAACGGTCCTGCGACATTGATGTGCTTCTGTCCGGCCTCGCTCGTCGCGGCGATCTTCCAGCCGAACACTTCACCGCCAAGCGCGGCCTGCACGGCGTAACCGTCAGCGCGGCTCTGCGGCCGAAGCCGCGTCTCCAGCGCGTCAAGCTTGCTGCCGTCGCGCCAATGTTGAACGAGGACCTGCGAGGCGGCGGCGATCTGATCCTTGTCGAGCATGTGTCCTCACCCGATGATGATTTTTGTTCTTGGTCCTATCAGCCGCAGCAATTGCAGCATCGCCGCCTTGGTCATGGAGACGCAGCCCGCGGTCGGGCCGAAATTGTCGCGTGCCAGATGCAGGAACACGGCGCTGCCGCGGCCGGCGATGCGTGGCCTGGTGTTGTGGTCGATTTCGATGATGAAGTCATAGAGCTGGTCGGCGCGCTTGAGCCGGTCGCCGCCCTCGCCCTCCCCGCGCCGGATCCACTGGTTGTAGTGGCGATCGCCGGGGTCCTCGCACCAGGCGTCCGCGCCGGTGATGATCCGGGCGGGCAGAAACGTCTTGGGACGGCTGTGCCGGTCGCCCCGCCACCACAATCGTCGAGGCCGAAAGCTGCCCCTGGGGGTGCCGCCGTCGCCCTCGCGCTTGTTGGCCAGAATACCGCCGCGCCCCAGCGCCACCGGGATCGTCAGCTGCCCGGCCGTCAGCCAGCCCCGGCGCGGATTGCCGGCGGCAGGCTTAACGCGGATCGCCGAGAGCTGCTGGACGCGTCGAATCATGGTATAAGCATCTGAATTGGCGTTAGTTTTCATGTGAACGCGCGGTGTCGAATTCATTACAGGACATTCATCTAAACGCCCTGCTATTCTGGGTTAGAGTAATTCCGGCTTGTGAATCGGTAACAGCCCACTACTTCAACACGAACAACAATAAAAACAGCGACCCTTTAAACTTCCCATCACGGCTGGGTGCGGCATGCATGCGCGCCTGGTCGACTCCAAAAGGATGATCCCCCATGGCCAATGCCCGCAAGATCCTGATCGTGGATGACGATACCGATCTGCGCGACACGTTGGTGGAGCAATTATCGCTACACGAAGAATTTGAAGCTTCCGCCGTCGATACCGGCGCCAAGGGCGCCAGCGCCGCAAAGGCCAACGCCCCCGATCTCGTACTGATGGATGTCGGCCTTCCCGACACCGACGGTCGCGAAGTGGTCCGCTCGCTGCGCAAGGGCGGCTTCAAGGCGCCGATCATCATGCTGACGGGGCATGACACCGATTCCGACACGATTTTGGGCCTGGAATCCGGCGCCAACGACTATGTGGCAAAGCCCTTCCGTTTCGCCGTGTTGCTGGCCCGCATCCGCGCCCAGCTGCGCCAGCACGAGGCCAGCGAGGACGCGGTGTTCTCGGTCGGCCCCTATTCCTTCCGTCCGGGCTCGAAGATGCTGACCGCTGCCAATGCGCGCAAGGTCCGCCTCACCGAGAAGGAAACGGCAATCCTGCGCTTCCTCTACCGGGCCGGCCAGATGCCGGTCTCGCGCGAGACCCTGCTCCAGGAGGTCTGGGGCTACAATTCCGGCGTCACCACCCACACGCTGGAAACGCACATCTACCGCCTTCGCCAGAAGATCGAGAAGGACGCCGCCAACCCGGAAATCCTGGTGACGGAAGCCGGTGGCTACAAGCTGGTGCCGTGATACGTTCCAGGAGCGCGCGATTCGACGTAAATTAGCGCGTTCCACGAGCCTCGGACCGGAATGTCGATCGACGATGACGTAGCGCTGCTCGAGCGTGTCCCGACACTGCGCCTGTTGGGAGACGCCTCGTTGCGCATGCTGGCGATCGGCTCCGAGCAGCGTGATTTCGTCCGCGGTGACATCCTGTTCAATCTCGGCGACGATGCCGACGCCGGCTTCGTGGTCCAGCGCGGCGCCTTTCGCGTCGATGACGGCGCCGGCGCGGAGATGATCGCAGGTCCCGGCACCTTGATTGGCGAGCTCGCGCTGGTCGTGCCCATGAAGCGGCCCTCGGGCGCGGTGGCGCTGGAGCATTCCTCCGTCATCCGCGTCGCGCGAAGCCTGTT
This sequence comes from Bradyrhizobium ganzhouense, assembly GCF_049949285.1. Lineage (NCBI taxonomy): Bacteria > Pseudomonadati > Pseudomonadota > Alphaproteobacteria > Hyphomicrobiales > Nitrobacteraceae > Bradyrhizobium > Bradyrhizobium ganzhouense. The sequence goes on along the minus strand of NZ_CP181318.1, from coordinate 269,661 downwards.
TCAGCGTGTGCTGGAAAGCGACCCTGCCGCCGCACTCCGCCTCCGCGACGAATTCGCGGTTCGCTCCAGTCAGATCGCGAGCGACATACTGATGGCCGGTGCGAAGCTGATTACCTGAGCGGGGCGGATTTAGCCGGGCCCTCCCCCGCAGATTTCATCCCTTGTTGAATTCATACAGCGCGCTGCGATCGTCCTGGTAAAGCCGCCGCAGTCCCGGCATGACGGCCAGGTGCGCCGCATCGACGTCGAGCAACCAGACATAGTCGAAGCGATCGCGCGGAATTTGCGCGATCCTTTGCGCGAGCGTGGCGCTCAGATCGCCGTCGCAGTCGCCTGGGGCGACCTCGGTGTACTGAGACGGATCTGCGTTGAACGCGGTGCCGCGCGCATGGAGCGGTGTCAGCAGTTGTTGGCCACCCGATGCATCCCATTGCGAATTGACGAAGGCGTCCCGCCGGACGATGGCGAGCGACCCCAGATGCGCGACACGCGGTGCACGCCATCGCTCGCAGGTCGGTGGCCGTGTCAGGACAGCGATGCTTGCGCCGCGCGGGACGTCGTTCAGGGCCTGCAAATGTTGCGCGTAACCGGAATCGTAGGCCGTAAACCCAACAGCCATGGCAACGATGCGAATGGCAAAAACAGCCAGCGCCATGCCGGCAATGACAGCGGAGCCGCGCTGCATGCCGTCGGTGGGTGCGATGGCGGTGAGACCGACGATGAAGAAGATGGGCCATAGCCGGACATCGGCATAGACGGCGCCGAACATCTGGCCTGGCATCAACAGAATCAGAATGAGGAAGCTCGCTGCTCCGACCAGCAGGGGTGGATTCACCCTGACGTCACGGCTGCGGATTCCAAAGTATAGCAGGCCGATGGCGAGCAGCAGGCTCGGCGTGTCCAGCCAGATATTCTGGTCACGCAGCGTCCATACCAGTCCTAGGATCTTGGTGCCGATGTCAAAGAAATGTCCCGTCGCGGCGGCGCCATTGCCTTGCCGCCAGACGATCATGAGCACGGCGGGAATCATGACGGGCCAGGCGCGTCGCAAAACGACGAGCACCATGGAAGGCCACGTTGCCGGCGCACGATTCCAGCTGCGGCAGAGCTCGAAGGCGCCGACGAGGACGACCAGGACAACCCAGCCATAGGCGTGAGCGAGCCAGACCAGGCAGGCGGCCGCCGCGAACAGCGCGGCTTGCATCACCGAGCCATTCTTCCCTGTCGTCTCGATCCAGGATGCGAAAACGTGAAACGCGAGCGCACAGCCAAGCCAATAATTCACAAAGCCAAGCTGGAACGGATAGGACATCGCGAACCATGCCGCCGCGATGGCGAAGGGCGTGAGCTCTCCATGCACCGCTCTGCTGATGCGCCCGATCGCGGAGATCATGAGGAGCGGAAGCGCCAGCGCAATCACCCAGGCCGCGCGTTCGAGACCGAGCATCGGTGCCAGCGGAGCGACGAGCAATTCAACGCCGAGATTGCCGACCAGCTGCCAGTGAAAATCCCAGTTCTGCTGGAGCGCTGGCGAATCCGCCAGATGCAGCTGCACCTGGTAGCGGCCAATATGGGCGAGGAAATCGATCAGCGGCGGCGTGTGCACGAACCAGAAGGGTATCGTGCTCAGCAACATCAATCCCGGGACGACGAAACGGGAATTCCACCATGCACGAACCGGTGGTTCCGTGTGCTCTGACGGTGCAGGCGTGCCCATCGTCGTCTCCGAAGGCCTAAACGTCCAGCGTCACCGTCACCGGCACGTGGTCCGACGGCCGTTCCCAGCTTCGCGCATCGCGCAAGATTTTGAAATCCTGGACCGCGTCTTTCAGCGCGCGCGAGACCCAGATGTGGTCGAGCCTGCGGCCGCGGTCGCCGACGGTCCAGTCGGCGGAACGATAGCTCCACCACGTATAGACCTTCTCCGACATCGGGATACGGTCGCGCGCGACGTCGATCCATTCGCCGGCGCTGAGCGCGGCCTGCAGCTTTTCGGTTTCGATCGGCGTGTGCGAGACGACTTTCAGCAACTGCTTGTGCGACCACACGTCGTTCGCGTGCGGCGCGACGTTGAGATCGCCGACCAGGATGTGGCGATCTTCTCCGCGCGGATGCAGTGGTTCGCACGCCTTCATCTCGTCGAGAAAGCGGAGCTTGTGGTCGAATTTCTCGTTCAGCGCGGGATCGGGAATGTCGCCGCCGGCGGGCACGTAGAAATTATGCAGCACCAGCGGCTTTGCGATGTTGGCCTTCTCGCCGAACGACACCGAGATATGACGCGAATCCACCTTGTCGCAGAAGGTGCGGATGTCCGTGGACTCGAACGGAATCTTCGAGACGATGGCGACGCCGTGATAGCCCTTCTGCCCGTTCAGCGCGACGTGCTCGTAGCCGAGCCGCTTGAAGCGCTTCAGCGGGAAGGCGTCGTCGATGCATTTTGTCTCCTGGAGACACAGCACGTCCGGCCGCGCGCTCTTGAGAAACTTCGCGACCAGATCGATGCGCAGCCGCACCGAATTGATGTTCCAGGTTGTCAGGGAAAGACGCATGGGATTTGCGTCTTAGCATGGATTGGCGTGGGCGAAACGCTTGTCCACAGGAGCAGTCTCGTAGGGTGGGCAAAGCGGCTCGTCCGCCGTAGCTCGCAGAGCGAAGGCGGAAGCGTGCCCACCAATTCTCTCGCATGAATGGAGAGATGGTGGGCACGGCGCTTTGCGCCTTTGCCCACCCCACGGCACCACGGGACTTACCCCGGTGACGGCACGCTGTAATTGGTGAAGTCGATCTTGAACATATTGGGATCGAGCTTCTTGCTCGCATCGAGATTGTAGACCGCGATCGTGGTGTCGTAGCCCTGCGGATCGGTGACGGTCCATTGCTTCAGCTGGCCGTCCTTGGCGCCGATCATCAGCAGCAGGCGGCTGGTGCCGACCAGCGCCTGCTTCTCCTCGATGGTGACGCTGATGAAGAGATCGTCGGCGGTGACGTTGACGACGTTGGTGTCCTTCATCAGGTCGATGCGGTCCGACAGCAGGAAGCGCAGCGGCGTCTGCGACAGCGGATAGACGTCCTGGGTCGCGAGCTTGCGGTCGCGCACCACCACCGACGATCCGTCGGCGACGATGTCGATCGGGCTCGGCGGATCATATTCGAAGCGCAGCTTGCCCGGCTTCTGGATGTAGAAATCGCCCTGCGTCTTGCTGCCGTCAGGGCCGACCTGGACGAAGTTTCCGACCAGCGTCGACAGCGAGGACAGGTAGGCGCTGACCTTGGCCGCCTGCGCCTTCTGCTTGTCGTCGAACGTCTGGAAGATGCTGCTCGGCACGTTGCGGCGCGGATCGGGGATGACAGGATTCGGCGGCGCCTGCGTCGCGCCTGTAATCGACGGTCCGCCTGACGGCGGGGCCGCGTCGCGTGCCTTCGGCGCAGGCTTCGGCACGGGCACGGTCTGCGCCGTCGACGCTGTGGTCATCATCGCGGCGGTGACGAGCAGCACGCCCGCCGCGCGTGCGCTGCGCGCCGCGAAAGAGGCCGCGAATCGAATGTCCGGATGTTGGGTCAACGCGTCGTCCTGTGTGGCTGGGCGTCGTTTTAGCGTGATTTCGGGCAAAAGCAGATAACGTTTTTGCGTGAAATAGGACTTTGAGGCGGCTCGCCTCACATATGGCTGTCTTCTTCCTCGACCAGAATCTCGCGCTTGCCGGCGTGGTTGGCGGGTCCGACGATGCCTTCCAGTTCCATTCGCTCCATCAGCGATGCGGCGCGGTTATAGCCGATCTGCAGACGGCGCTGAATGTAGCTGGTCGAGGCCTTGCGGTCGCGTTTGACGATGGCGACGGCCTGCTGGAACAGGTCGCCGCCGCCATCCGCGCCCATGCCGCTGGCGTCGAATACGGCGCCGCCGTCCTCGTCCTCGGTCGGCTCTTCGGCCGTAACCGCCTCGAGATATTCGGGCTGGCCCTGCGTCTTGAGGTGGCGCACCACCTTCTCGACTTCATCGTCCGAGGCGAACGGGCCGTGCACGCGGCTGATGCGGCCGCCGCCGGCCATGTAGAGCATGTCGCCCTGGCCGAGCAGTTGCTCGGCGCCCATCTCGCCGAGAATCGTGCGGCTGTCGATCTTCGAAGTGACCTGGAAGGCGATGCGGGTCGGGAAGTTCGCCTTGATGGTGCCGGTGATGACGTCGACCGATGGACGCTGCGTCGCGAGGATCACATGCAGGCCGGCGGCGCGCGCCATCTGCGCGAGACGCTGAACCGCGCCTTCAATGTCCTTGCCGGCGACCATCATCAGGTCGGCCATTTCGTCGACGATGATGACGATGTAGGGCAGCGGATCGAGCGAGAGCTTCTCTTCCTCGTAGATCGCCTTGCCGGTTTCCTTGTCGAAGCCGGTATGCACCGTGCGCGTCGGCTCCTCGCCCTTGGCTTTCAATTCGCCCAGGCGGGTGTTGTAGCCGTCGATGTTGCGCACACCGAGCTTGGCCATGTTCTTGTAGCGCTCCTCCATCTCGCGCACGGCCCATTTCAACGCGACCACCGCCTTCTTCGGATCGGTCACGACGGGGGTGAGCAGATGGGGAATGCCGTCATAGACGGAGAGTTCGAGCATCTTCGGATCGACCATGATCAGCCGGCACTGATCCGGGCGCAGCCGGTAGACCAGGCTGAGGATCATGGTGTTGATGGCGACCGACTTACCGGAGCCGGTGGTACCGGCGATCAGCATGTGCGGCGTGCGCGCGAGGTCGATGATAACGGGATCGCCACCGATGGTCTTGCCGAGGCAGAGCGGCAGTTTGGCAACGGTGTCGATCGTCTCCTTGGCGACCAGCAGCTCGCGCAGATAGACCTTTTCACGATGTGCGTTCGGCAGCTCGATGCCGATGGCGTTACGGCCGGGTACGACGGCGACGCGCGCCGACAGTGCGCTCATCGAACGCGCGATGTCGTCGGCAAGCCCGATCACGCGCGACGACTTGATGCCGGGCGCCGGTTCGAGTTCGTACAGCGTGACGACGGGACCCGGATTGGCCTTCACGATCTCGCCGCGCACGCCGAAATCCTGAAGCACGCCCTCGAGCGCACGCGAATTGGCTTCCAGCTCGGCCTTGCTGAGCGGCTGGCGATCGCCGGCCTTGGGCGCAGCCAGCACGGACACGGACGGAAGCTCGAATTTGTCGGAGGATTTCTTGGAAGCGGCTTTCGGTGCGGCCTTCTTGCGCGGAGCGCGCGCGGCCGGCTCCTCTTCTTCCTCCTCCTCGTCTTCCTCTTCTTCGTGCTCGTCCTCGTGCTCTTCGTCCTCAGACTGCGGCGAGATCGAGGGCGCGGCGCGGCCGCCGAGATTGGGTTCCTGCCGGCTGAACGAAACGGCCTTGGTCTTCGATCCGCTCGAGACCAGCGAGCGATAGGCAGCGCCGAACAGCCAGATCAACCGCGCCTTGGTGCTCATCAGCGCGTGGAACAGCCAGCCCAGCGACACCGAGCCACGATCGCTCTCCTCGTCTTCGTCGAGCGGCTGGTCGTCGTCCTCGATCTCCGCGAGCTCGGCGTCATGCTCGCGTGCGCCAAGCCCGCAAGCGATCAGGAAGGTCGCAGCCAGCGCGATGAACAGGATGATTCCGAGCACCATACGATAGATCACGCCGGGCGGCCCGAAGATCACCGCGGGCGCGCGCACCAGCGCATCGCCGACCACGCCGCCAAGTCCGGTCGGCAGCGGCCAGGCGCCACCATGCGGCCAGCAGCTGACAAAGCCCGCCGCGATCACGGTGCAGAGAATCCAGCAGCCGAGTCGCAGCGCCTCGCGGTCGAACGGGCGATGGGTCATCATGCGCCAGCCCCACACCGCGACGGTCAGGATCAGCATGATCGCGCCGAGGCCGAGGATCTGCATCGCGAGGTCGGCGCCGATGGCGCCGGCATAGCCGAGAATGTTGCGGATCGGCCGCGAGGTCGCGTGGCTGAGGCTCGGGTCTTGCACCGACCAGGTCATCAGCGCGGCGGACGCGACACCCGACAGCGTGATCAGGCCGAAGCCGGTGAGCTCGCGCACGCGCCGGCTCAGCGCCTCGCGGATCGAGGGCGGCAGATGGCCGACCAGGGGAATCACACGTTCGATTGCCGACATGCTCATGGGCCCGCCTAACCCAGAGTTTCGACCAGCCGGTGCAGCGCCTGCGCCGTGGTCTCACTGTCCTGCACCAGCGCCAGGCGAATGTAGCCGGCACCGGGATTGAAGCCGTCGGGCTGACGCCGCGCCAGATAGGAACCGGGCACCACGCGCACGCCGGCTTCCTTGAAAAGCCTGAGAGTCACGGAGACATCGTCGCCGATCTCGGACGTATTGAGCCAGACGCAGAAGCCGGCGTCGGGCCGACGATAACCGTAGCGATTGCCGATGATCTGGTCGGCGAGATCGAACTTGATCCGGTAGAGCCTGCGGTTCTCCTCGACATGCGCCTCGTCGCCATAGGCAACGGTCGCGACATGCTGCAGCGGCACCGGCACCTGCGGCGCCGCGATGTTGCGCAGCTCCAGGAACATGCCGATAAGCTTCTTGTCGCCGGCGGTGAAGCCGACGCGCAGGCCCGGCAGGTTGGATCGCTTCGACAGCGACTGGAACGCGACCACGCGGGTGAAATCGGGGCCCGCACATTCGAGCGCGCTGCCCGGTGCTTCGCGGGTGTAGATCTCGGAATAGCACTCGTCGCTGAGGATCACGAAGTTATGGCGATCGGCGAGGCTCTTCAGGCGCGTGAAATAATCGCGCGACGCGACCGAGCCCTGCGGATTGGCGGGTGACGCCAGATAGAACGCCACCGTGCGCGCGAGCGTTGCTTCGTCGATGGCGTCGAGATCAGGCAGGAAGCCGTTTTCGACGGTGGTCGGCAGATAGACCGGCTCGCAAGCCGCGGCACCGGCGCCGGCACCATAGACCGGATAGAACGGGTTAGGCATCAGGATGGCGGGCTTGCCGGGCTTCGGCCCGACATAGCGGGCTGCTGCGATCGCGGCGAGGAACAGCCCTTCCCGGCTGCCATTGAGGACCAGAATCTCGCTCTTGGGATCGAGCGGCCGCGGCAGCCTGAAGCGCGACGACAACCAGGCGCTCGCCGCCTGGCGGAACGGCTCGGTGCCCTGGTTCATCGGGTAACGGCCGAAATCGGCGATGTGCTTGGCGAGCACCGGGCCGACGAAGTCAGGCACCGGATGCTGCGGTTCGCCGACTGCAAGAGAAATCAAGGGCTTGCCGGGTTGATGCGGCGCCAACAGCTCGTTCAGCCGGACGAAGGGCGAGCGTTCGTTGTCGGAGCTTCCACCGGCTAGCGGCGCACGGGATGAAGCGGTCATAGCCATTCTGGGCGCCAGCACTCTTGGAACAGCCGGTCGCACGAAAGCGCCGGCGGGAAGCGGTTCAGTTCACCATAGATAGGGCGAGGTTAAGACGCGATTAACCATCGGTCGGCCGGCCCGTCCAGAGCGGGAATAATGACGCCGGATAACAACGGGATGCGGGGGTCTCAAGACCCTCGCATCTCGTCGCACGGGACGCGACGTCATGGCCGGGCTTGTCACCTGCCATCCACGGCCTTTCCTGCCGTACCAAGAACGTGGATGCCCGGGCCTTCGCCTCGCCGAAGCGGCTTCGGCCGCGCAGGCGGGACAAGCCCGGGCATGACGAGTTTCCGGATATAGGTCCGTTCAGTGCGCCGGCAGTTTCTCGAATGTTGTCATCCCGGCGGGGATCGCGTGGAACTCCTGCTTGTCGCAGGTGTAGATCGCAATCTGCGGATGGAACTGTTTTGGCTCGTCCAGCGTGCCGACCTTCACGATCGTGGCCGGCAGTCCCGGAACCTTGGTCACCAGATGGGTGCCGCATTCGGCGCAGAATTCCCGTGTCACGGCGCGCTCGAGGTCCTTGCGGGTGAACTGCTTGGGATGGCCGGTGATGTAGCTGAAGCCTGCGGCCGGCATCGCGATGAACGTGTTGGGCGCGCCGCCCGTGATGTACTGGCACTCGCGGCAGTGACATTGGGCCTGCATCATCGGATCGCCCTCGGCCACGTAGCGTACTTCGCCGCAATAGCATCCGCCTTCCAGACGCATGACGACCTCCCGTTTTGTTGTTTGTTGTGGTCGTTATTTCTGCGCCGGCGATCTCGAATGGCAATCTTTTTCTTCCAGGCGCGGCGCAAAAAGAAAGGGGCTCCAACTTGCGCTGGAGCCCCTCAACGGTCGGGGCATTGCCGGGTATGTGCCCAAACCGTAGTTGTGGACGCGATCCCCGAGGAGAGATCGCGTCCGGGAGGACCGGTTACATGTTGTAGGCGCGCTCGGTGTGCTCGGTGATGTCGAGGCCTTCACGCTCGGTCTCGACATTGGCGCGGAGGCCAACGATCACATCGACGACCTTGTAGAGGATCGCCGAACCGATGCCCGACCACACCAGCGTGGTGCAGACGGCCTCGACCTGCGAGATCATCTGCGCGGCGAAGTCGTAATCGGCGACCTTGGGCGGGATCGCGGTGTAGTCCATGATGCCCGCGCCGCCGAGGGCCGGGTTGACCAGGATGCCGGTGCCGAGGGCGCCGACGATGCCGCCGATGCAGTGCACGCCGAACACGTCGAGGGAGTCATCGTAGCCGAGCGCGTTCTTCACGACGGTGCAGAAGAACAGGCAGACCACGCCGACCACGAGACCGAGGACGATCGCACCCATCACGCCGGAGAAGCCGGCGGCAGGCGTGACGGCCACGAGGCCCGCGACAGCGCCGGAGATGACGCCGAGCACCGACGGATGACCCTTCACGATCCACTCCGCGAACATCCACGACAGCGCGGCGGCTGCGGTGGCGACGAAGGAGTTGGTCATGGCGAGGGCAGCACCGCCGTTGGCTTCGAGGTTGGAGCCGGCGTTGAAGCCGAACCAGCCGACCCAGAGCAGCGAGGCGCCGATCATCGACATGGTCAGCGAGTGCGGAGCCATCAGCTCCTTGCCGTAGCCGGTGCGCTTGCCGATCAGGAGAGCGCCGACGAGACCTGCGATGCCGGCGTTGATGTGCACCACGGTGCCGCCAGCGAAGTCGATCGCGCCCTTCTTGAAGATCCAGCCGGCGTCGGCGTTGATCTCGTCGAGCTTGGCCTGAGCCGCGGTCTTCGCCGCTCCGTCAGCCGCAGCAGCCAGAGCCTTGGCCGCATCCTGGATCGCGTCCGGGCCGGGCCAGTACCAGACCATGTGCGCGATCGGGAAGTAGATCAGCGTGACCCAGAGCGGGATGAACAGGGCGATCGCCGAGAATTTCATGCGTTCGGCGAAGGCGCCGACGATGAGGGCGGGCGTAATCGCCGCGAACGTCATCTGGAAGCACACATAGACGAGCTCCGAGATGTTGGCGTCGACCGAGAAGGTCGCGGCCTTCGAGTCGGTGGTGACGCCCATCATGAAGGCTTTGGAGAAGCCGCCGATGAAGTCGGAGCCGCCGGTGAAGGCGAGGCTGTAGCCGTACACGGCCCAGATCACGGTGACGACGCAGACGGTGTAGAACACCTGCATCAGGACCGAGAGCATGTTCTTGGAACGAACGAGGCCGCCGTAGAACAGCGCGAGACCCGGGATCGTCATCAACAGCACGAGCACTGTCGATGTCAGCATCCAGGCGTTATCCCCCTTGTTGACCGTTGGCTCGGCATAGGCTGCGGTCGCAGCGAACAGGCCGACTGCGAGAGCCGCCAATCCCGCGCCATAGGGACGCTTAAACGTCATTTCATTTACTCCTGATTGAATTTTGGTTGAGCGCGAAATCAAAGGGCCGCAGCGTCGGCCTCGCCGGTGCGGATGCGGACCGCATGGTCGAGGTTGATGACGAAGATCTTGCCGTCGCCGATCTGTCCGGTTTTCGCAGCCGACGTGATGGCGTCGATGGTCTTGTCGACCTGCTCGGAGGCGACAGCGACTTCGATCTTGATCTTGGGCAGGAAGCTCACGGCATATTCGGCGCCGCGGTAGATTTCCGTATGGCCTTTCTGACGGCCATACCCCTTGACTTCCGTCACCGTGAGACCGTGAACGCCAATGGCGGTCAGGGCGTCACGGACTTCTTCCAGCTTGAATGGCTTGATAATCGCCATAACAATTTTCATGGGTCCTATCCCCGCTTGGGCCCGGTCCGGACGTGGCCGGGCGTTTCTCGACTGGTTCGCCACGAGGGAGAAGTTCACTACGCGGGCACAGCCGGGACCCTTAGAATCAAATGCCGTGCCAGATCGGGCGGCTTGCCTAACGGACTATGAAAACGGGGGTTTTCGCGTTTGACGGGTATTGCGGTGCAGTGCGCTATTACGTCGCGCTCAATCCATGGTCATACCTGATCAAAAAGAAGGCATGACAGGCTGCCGACACAATTGTTGCTCACGTGTCGGGCAGCATGGAGGTATTTAATTACAGAAGATGGTGGCCGAAGGCCCTCGCCGCACTGCGAAATAACGAAGCGGCTCACGGGTGCTCGCGGGATACGCGCGACCAACCTGGACCATCAGGCGGCCTCGCGCTCCGCAAAGACCCGGTCGATCAATCCCCACTCGACCCCTTGCTGCGCGGTCATGAAGTGGTCGCGGTCCAGGGTCCGTTCCACCTCCGCCTCGGTGCGCCCGCAATGCTGCGCATAGAGCCGGGTGATGCGCCGCTTGGTCTCCTGCATTTCATTGGCATGGATCAGGATGTCGGACGCCTGGCCCTGGAAGCCGCCGAGCGGCTGATGCACGTGAAGGCTCGCATTGGGCAGGGCTGCGCGGTGACCGGGCTCGCCGGCCATCAGCAGGAACGAGCCCATCGAGCGTGCGGTGCCCATGCACAGCGTATGAACCGGCGCCTTGATGAACTGCATGGTGTCGTACATGGCGAGGCCAGAGGTGACCACGCCGCCATAGGAGTTGATATAGAGATTGATCGGCCTGTTCGGATTCTCCGCCTCCAGGAACAGCAGCTGTGCGCAGACGAGGCCTGACATCGCATCATTGACCTCGCCGTTGAGGAAGATGATGCGCTCGCGCAGGAGCCGCGAGTAGATGTCGAAGGATCGTTCGCCGCGTGCGGATTGTTCGACGACCATAGGGACGAGCTGAAGCATGTCGCGCATCGGCGACCTCCATGTCTGCAGGTGATGACGTTGGTTTGTTGTTAGGCCGCCGCGCGCATCAGGCAGCAATTGCTGTTGGCTGGCTTCGGCAGCTTTGCAGGTTCGTCGCAAGCTTGCTGGATGATGCGAAAGCGGGTGCCGCCGTCCTCGTTCGGCTCGATCCGGAAGATGACGTGGCTCTCGCGAAACGGCGGCTCTGGATCGCGAAGCCGGTAACGCACCTCTGCGCCTGCGATGGTTGATTCCGGCTCGGCGCCCGCAAGGTCGCAATCCGGCAGCCAGCGCTCGCGCAAGGCCGGAATGGTCACGGCACGCCAGACCTTGGCCGGCGGCGCCTCGAATTCATATTCGAGCACCAAGGCTTCTTCGCGTACCAGGGCTTCATCGGTGGGATCAGGCTTTGCTGCGTCGCTCATTGATCCAGATCCTTATTGGTCCATGTCCTTCAAGAGGTCGGCGAGTGCGTCCATGCGCTTCGGCCAATAGGCGCGATAGCGCGCAAGCCATGCCCCGATGGCCACGATTCCGTCCGGGTCGACTTCGTAATTCACAAAGCGGCCCTGCCGCTGTTCGCGCACGAGGCCTGCCGCGCGCAGTACTGAAAGATGCTGCGACATCGCCGGCTGGCTGATCTCCAGACCGTCGCGCAAGGCGCTGGCATTCAGGCTTCCGCCAGCGAGCTTCTCAAAGACCTTTCGGCGCGTCGGGTCCGCCAGCGCTTTGAAGATATCGGCTTCGATCATGGCAACACATAAGCACGTGCTTATGTGTTGCGCAAGCTCTTACTGGAGAGCCTCGCCGTGCTGTGAAATGTCGAGCCCCTCGAGCTCGTGCTCGCGCGAGACACGCAAGGGCACGAACAGGCCGACCAGCTTGAGCAGGACAAAGCTCACGCCCGCCGACCAGACGAAGGTGACGGCGACCCCGTAGAACTGGATCAGCAATTGCTGCGGATGGCCCTCGAGCAGGCCGGCCGTGCCGCCGATCGCGCTGGTCGCGAATACGCCGGCGAGCAGCGTGCCGGTCAGTCCGCCGATGCCGTGGACGCCAAACACGTCGAGCGAATCGTCGTAATTGAAGCGATGCTTCAGCCAGGTGCAGGCCCAGTAGCAAATCCCGCCTGCGGCGATGCCGATGACGATGCCGTGCCACGGTGCGACGAAGCCGGAAGCCGGCGTGATGGTGCCGAGGCCTGCGACCGCGCCCGAGATCATGCCGAGAACCGACGGCTTGCGCCGCGTCGACCATTCGATCGCGCCCCAGGTCAGAGCGCCGGAGCAGGCCGCCAGATGCGTCGCGATGATCGCCATCACAGCGCGCGAATTGGCGGCACCGGCCGAGCCGCCGTTGAAGCCGAACCAGCCGACCCACAACAGGCCGGTGCCCATCACCGCGAGCGAGAGATCGAACGGCGATAGATTTTCGGTGCCGTAGCCGTGACGCCGCCCCATCACCTTCGCCGCGACGAGACCACCCGTGCCGGCTGACAGATGCACGACCAGACCGCCCGCGAAATCCAGCACGCCCATGTTGGCGAGGAAGCCGCCGCCCCACACCCAATGCGCCAGCGGAATGTAGACGAAGATGAACCAGGCGACGGAGAACAAGAGATAGGCGGAGAACCGCATCCGGTCGGCGACGGAGCCCGCGACCAGCGCCACCGTGATGATCGCAAACGTCATCTGGTACAGCATGAACAGCGCTTCCGGGATGGTCTTCGCTGCCGGGTTGACGCTGTCCATGGTCATGCCGGCGAGAAACCAGCGGTCGAGCGAACCGATCCACGGGCCGCCGCCGACGAAGCAGAGCGAATAGCCGAACGCGACCCAGAGGATGGAGATGATCGTCACCGCGGCAAGGCTCTGCGCCATGGTCGCGAGCACGTTCTTCTTGCGGACCATGCCGGAATAGAACAGCGCAAGTCCCGGGATCGTCATCATCAGCACCAGTGCGGTGGCGACGATCATCCAGGCGGTGTCGGCGGTGTTGATCTCGCCCGTCGCGGCACGCGCCGGCGCGGCCATGACCAAGGCAAATCCGATCGGCGCAGCCATACGAGCTGCGCGGCGCAACAATCCCGCCATGTCATTTCCCCCGGCATGGTGATGGCGTCGCACGCGTGGCATCGTTGCCCGGTGCGATCACAGAAGAGGTGTTTAGAGCGCGTCGCTGTCGGTTTCGCCGGTGCGGATGCGCAGCGCGTGGTCGATCGGTGTGACGAAGATCTTGCCGTCGCCGATCTGCCCGGTGCGCGCCGAGGCAGTGATCACGCCGACCGCCTTGTCGGCGATGTCGGAGGCGACCGCGATCTCGATCCGCAGTTTGGGCAGGAAGTTCACGACATATTCCGCACCGCGATAGATTTCGGTGTGACCCTTCTGGCGGCCGTAGCCCTTCACCTCGGTCACGGTCATGCCGTGGACGCCGATCGCCGTCAGGGCCTGACGGACCTCATCGAGCTTGAAGGGTTTGATGATCGCGACGACGAGTTTCATGGTCAGGCCTATTCCCCGGGGATGCGCCGCGCCGCATGTCCCCGGCGCTGCGTCAATCTGGCATCTTTCCGGGCAAATGGCACAAAAAACTTGCAGATTGAAGCGGAAAAACGTTTGGCCAAGGGCGGTCATGTGAACGGCCGCCTCTGTACAGGGCAACGGTTCATCCTTCACAATGCATTTTTGGCATGGATGCGGTGAACCCGCACCTGCCCAGCGGTACAAAAGTATTTTGGGGGGCGCTTCATGGCGAGTTGGTTCTACGCATCCGAGGGCAAGCAGCAAGGGCCCTATCCGGAGGGGCAATTCCGCGACCTGATCGCCCAGGGCGTGGTGCGCGGCGATACGCTGGTGTGGTCCGAGGGCATGGCCGGCTGGCAGAGGGCCGCCGAAATTCCCGGTCTGATGACAGGTGGCGGCGCGCCGATCATTCCCGCCGGAGGCCCGCCGATGATGGGCGGCGGCTACACCGGTGCCGGCAGTACTGCCGGCGGATCGCTGTCGGTCGATTTCGGCATCCTCGACTTCACCTGGCGCACGCTGGTGATGCTGATCGGCTCGTGCTTCATCATCCCGATTCCGTGGCTTTTCGTCTGGTACACGCAATGGATCGTGTCCTGCGTGAAGGTTCCGGGGCGGCCGAACCTCTCCTTCACCGGTAGTGCGATGGCGCTGGTGCCATGGTTCTTCGGCTTCATCGTTGTGGCGATTGTCGTCGGCTACACCGGCAGCCAGATCCTGAGCACCGCGCTCTACGTCGTCCAGATCGTTCTCTACTGGATGCTGCTCAAATGGATGGTTGCGAACATCGCCTCCAACGGGCAACCGCTCGGCCTCAGCTTCACCGGTTCGGTGCTGGGCTATATCGGCTGGAACCTGCTGTTCGCGATCTCCATCATCACCATCATCGGATGGGCCTGGGTCGCCGCAGCCCAGCTGCGCTGGATGTATCGCAACATCCAGGGCACGCGTCGGGAGATCATCTTCAGGGGCAGCGGACTCGGGATTCTCTGGCGGGGGATCGTGGCCGCGATCCTGTGCGGCTTCATCATCCCGATCCCGTGGGTCTATCGCTGGATCATGAACTGGTTCGCATCGCAGACCGAGCTCGCGCCGCGCGGCGCGATGTAAGCACGACCCGACCAGCCCCGAGCGCGATTGATCGCGCTTGGGGCGATCAGCTTCTCCGCTCGCGCACGGAGCCTTCCTGCGCGACGGAGGCGACCAGTGTACCGTCGGGCTTGAAGATCGAGCCGCGGGTCAAGCCGCGGCCGCCTTGCGCGCTTGGCGAATCCTGCGCGTAAAGCAGCCATTCGTCGGCGCGGAACGGGCGGTGAAACCACATCGCGTGGTCGAGGCTCGCCGGCATCATGCGCTTGTCGAACAGCGTGCGGCCATAGCGCGCCATGATCGCATCGAGCAGCGAGAAGTCCGAGGCATAGGCGAGCGCGCACATGTGCAGCGCCGGATCGTCCGGGAGCGTGGCCGCCGTCTTGATCCAGACATGAATGCGGCCGTCCTCGATCTTCTGGCCGAAGTAACGGCCAAGCTCGACCGGGCGCAGCTCGATCGGGCGATCGGATTCGTAGTAGCGGCGGATGAAGTCCGGCATCTCGCGGAACATCGGCTGCTTCGCCACCTCCTCCGCCGTGAGCTTTTCCGGCGGCGGCACGTCGGGCATCTTCTCCTGGTGGTCGAACGCGCTCTCTTCCTCGGCATGGAACGACACCATGATCGAGAAGATCGCATTGCCATGCTGGATCGCGGTGACGCGACGGGTCGAATAGCTCTTGCCGTCGCGCAGCCGTTCGACCTGGTAGATGATCGGGATCTGCGGATCGCCCGGCAGGATGAAATAGCAATGCAGCGAATGCGGCAGCCGGCCCTCGACGGTGCGGCAGGCCGCGACCATCGCCTGTCCGATCACCTGCCCGCCGAACACCCGCTGCCAGCTCGTCTTCGGGCTGTTGCCGCGGAACAGATTCACCTCGAGCTGCTCGATATCGAGGATCGAAATCAGGTCGATCAGGCTTTTGGACATGGTGGTGCTTTCTTGCCGTCATGTCCGGGCGAGAGCCGCCCCGGAATGACACATCTGGGCCGTTCCGCCCTTGTTTCACCGCACTGTTTCGCCCACCTCAAGTCTGCTAGCAAGACCAAGAGTTGGCCGGGAATTTGGTATGTCACAGAATAGCATAGTCATTGGCGGCGGCGCGTTTGCGGGTCTGGCGCTGGCGCTGGCGCTGCGCCAGGGACTCGGACCCGAGATTCCCGTCATCGTCGCCGATCCTGCGTTCGCCACACGGCCGAGCCGCGATCCCCGCGCGACCGCCATCGTCGCGGCTTGCCGCCGCCTGTTCGAGGCGCTCGGCGTCTGGGACGACGTCAAGGCCGGGGCCCAACCGATCCTCGACATGGTCGTCACCGATTCCAAGCTCGAGGACGCCACGCGTCCGGCGTTTCTGAATTTCGCCGGCGATGTCGCCCCCGGCGAGCCCTTTGCGCATATGGTCGAGAACCGCCGCCTGATCGATGCACTGGTGGTCCGCGCCGAAGCTGAAGGCATCGATCTCCGCGCGACGATTGTTGCGTCCTACGACGCGAGCGCCGATGGCGTGGATGTGACGCTCGGCGATGGCAGCAGGATTGCCGCGAGCCTGCTCGTCGCGGCCGATGGTGCGAAGTCGAAGTTGCGCGAGCGTGCCGGCATCGCCACCCATGGCTGGGAATACGATCAATCCGGCATCGTCGTCACCGTCGGCCACGAGCGCGATCACGAAGGCCGTGCTGAAGAGCACTTCTTGCCCGCGGGTCCGTTTGCGATCCTGCCTCTGACCGGCAAGCGATCGTCGCTGGTCTGGACCGAGCGCCGCGCAGCGGCCGCGCGCATCATTGGCTTAAGCGACGAGGAATTTCACGGCGAGCTCGAGCAGCGTTTTGGCTTGCATCTCGGCGAGATCAAGGCGCTCGACAAGCCGCGTGCGTTCCCGCTGTCCTATTTCGTGGCGCGCTCCTTCGTCGCCGAGCGCCTCGCGCTGGTCGGCGATTCCGCTCACGTCATTCACCCCATTGCCGGACAGGGCCTCAACATGGGCCTGAAGGATGTCGCCGCATTGGCCGAGGTCGTGGTCGATGCCGCGCGGCTCGGCATGGATCTCGGCGGCGCCGACGTGCTCGAGCGCTACCAGCGCTGGCGCCGCTTCGACACCATGGCGATGGGGGTGGCCACCAACTCGCTGAACTTCCTGTTCTCGAACCAGTCGACGCTATTGCGCACAGTGCGCGACATCGGCCTCGGCATCGTCGACCGCACCCCGCCGCTGAAGAATCTCTTCATCCGCCAGGCGGCGGGTTTGACGGGTGAGATCCCGAAATTGCTGAAGGGCGAGGCGCTGTAGCGCCGATTCGTAGCCCGGATGGAGCGAAGCGCAATCCGGGGTTTGGTGCGTCATTTGCGGTGCCCCGGATTTCGCTGCGCTCCATCCGGGCTGCGAATTGCTCAATCGATCTTGCGCGCCTCTTCCGGCAACATGATCGGGATGCCGTCGCGGATCGGATAGGCGAGCTTGGCGCTGCGCGAGATCAGCTCCTGCCTAGTGGAATCGAATTCCAGCGGGCCCTTGGTCAGCGGGCAGACCAGGGTCTCCAGCAGTTTGGGATCGACGCTGTTTTCGGGGCGTTCGGTGGGCGCGTTCATCGTGGTCTCCGGCGATCGGCTGCCTGTAGCATAGAAAATTGCGCACGCCCATCGCGGGCTATGCCGATACCATCCGCTGGATCTCGTCGAGCAGGCCCTGCAGCCGTGCAGCCGGCAGCTGGGGGCTCGAGAGCGCATAGCCCAAAAACGTCCAGTACAGGATCTGCGCGCGTGCCTGCGCGATGGCCGCGGAGAATCCGCGTCGTTGCAGCAGGGCCTCGATATAATCGAGCCTGCGCCGGTCGATGGCGCGCACGGCCGCTTGTGCCGCTGGATCGAACGCGACCCAGTTGCGCACCGCGCGCTCCAGATCGAGCCGGGCGCCAAAGGTCCTGCGCAGCAGCGTCGTCAGCGGCTCGTCGCTGTCGGCCTCGACACCGGCGATGATCTCTTCGGCCGCGATCTCTCGCCAGCGTTTCAGCACGGCCGCGTGGAACGCGCCGAGATCGGCAAAATGCCAGTAAAAACTGCCGCGGGAGACGCCCATGGCCTTTGCCAATGGATCGGCCTTCAGCGCGGTAAAGCCGCTCTTGGTGAGTGCCTTGATGCCCTGGCTGATCCAGTCGTCGGCGGAAAGCTGGTCGGTCATGTCGGGTTCCGAAATTCTGACCGTACACTAGTGTATTGACAGGTGTCGCGCCAGAGTCTATCCCACCATACACATATGTATGGAGACCTTGATGCGTGATCTCTTGCTCCAGTGCGCCGGATTCCTCGCCATCGTGGTGGCCCTCATCCATGGCATCCTCGGCGAGACCAAGGTCTTTCCCCGCGCCACGATCGAGCCACCGCGGCTCCGTACCCTGATCCGCCTGGTCTGGCAGGCCTCGACCGTCGCGTGGATCGGGTGCGGCGTGCTCCTGATCGCGACGCCCTGGATGGACTCCGCGCCGGCGCGCCGCTGGATCGTCATCACCATGGTCTGCGTGTTCGGCTTCTCCGCCTGCGCCAACGCATGGGCGACGCGTGGCCGGCATTTTGGCTGGATGGCGCTGAGCGTGGTCGTGGTGATGGCAGTGGCCGGCTACTGACGTCATGAGACTTAAGGCCGCAGCGTTGCTGCAAACGCGCACTGCTTGCGGAGAGCGCTGATCTTTTGGCTCCCGTTAGAATATCTCTAAGGCATCGCGGCTCCGTACCCCGATTGACTTCACCTCCTCCTTTGCTTCCTTCGGGCGCGCTTCGCGCACACGACAGAGAAGGAGACATTCGTGAGAGTCATTCGTGTTCTTGCCATTGCACTGACGGTCTGGATCGGCGTGGGGTCGACTGCGATGGCCGACGGTTTCAAAGACTGCACCAAGCTCGACAAGGCGTCGTGGAAGCCGGCGAGCGATGCCGAAGCCAAGGCCAAGGCGGCCGGCTACGAGGTGCGGCGCTCCAAGATCGAAGGCTCGTGTTATGAGGTCTACGGCGTCAAGGAAGGCAAGCTCTACGAGCTGTTCTACAGCCCGGAAGATCTCAGCCTGAAGCACACGATCGCCAAGTGATCTGACCAGGTCATCCTTGAGGGCAGCTACGGCTTGAACGACAAAGCGATGCCAGACACGCGCGGGGTGCCCAATCGGACCCCCGCGGATCGAACGGTCGCGGTCTGGGATCTCCCGCTGCGCCTCTGGCATTGGGCTCTCGCGGCCAGCGTTGTGGTCGCGTGGTTCACCCCGACGATCTATGACAGGCTTCATCGCATCGTCGGCTATGCGGTACTCGGGCTTCTCGCCTTTCGTCTCGTCTGGGGTTTTCTGGGAAGTCGCTATTCGCGGTTTCGCATGGTCGGCGTCAGGCTTCACGCAGCGCCAGGCTATCTCTGGAATCTGCGCCGCGGCATCACCGGCCGCTATATCGGGCTCAATCCGGCCGGCACCTTGATGCTGGTGGCGCTGCTGCTGTCGCTCGCCGTCTCGGCGATCACGGGCGCGCTGTCGGTGACCGTCACCTTCTTCGGCGTGTGGTGGATCGAGGACACCCACGCCTACGCATCCGACGCCGTCATCATCCTCGTCGTGCTGCACGTCGTGGGCGTGGTGCTGATGGGGATGCTTCAACGCGAAAACCTGGTCCGCGCGATGTTCACCGGACGAAAGCGCATCCGTCATCATCGCTGAGTGGGATGTGTTGTCCTGGACGGAAGGATTGCACCGCCGTTATCCCGCCGCGCATACAGGCCACGTGGTTTCACGGGAATTGGACCTCTCACCCGCACCAAATTACCGCCCATTTGCGTCATCGCCGAGCAACGTTTACCTCACGATAGGCATGCAACCGGGCATTGTAGAAAATTAAACGTGGAGAAAGTCCTCTCGGATCAATTGTCGAAGCATTGACGAGGGAGCGATTTCGATGTTCCGCGTTTTTACCTGCCTTACGGCAGAGCATGATTGGCGGCTTGTCTTGCTCGCCGGTCTGATTTGCTTTGCTGCGAGCATCGTCGCCGTCAGCATCTTTCATCGCGCGATCGCATCGCGAGCCAAGAGGCGGCTGATCTGGATTGCGATCGCCGGCGCCGCCATCGGCTACGGAATCTGGGCCACGCATTTTGTAGCAATGCTTGCCTACGAGCCTGGCGTCTCGACCGGTTACGGCATCGCGCTGACGGCGCTGTCGCTCGCTGTGGCGATGATCCTGACGTCGGCCGGTTTTGGCGTTGCCGTCAGCAGCGCCGGCCGATGGCGCGCGGCTGCCGGCGGCGGCATCATCGGCGCTGGTATCGCGAGCATGCACTATCTCGGCATGTGGGCCCTCGAAGTGCCGGGCCACGTGACCTGGTCGCTGGGTCTGGTGTTCGTCTCGATCGCGCTTGGCATGGTCCTCGGCTACGCGGCACTCGCGGTCGCTCTGGGTCGTAGTGGCAAGTGGGGGACCTTCGTCGCCGCATTGCTGCTGACGCTCGCCATCGTATCGCATCATTTTACGGCCATGGGGGCCGTGCTGATCGTTCCGGACCCGACGCTGAACAACGATACATTGTTGCTTTCGCCCGCCTTTCTCGCCGTGGCGATCGCCGGTGTGGCACTGTCGGTGCTGGGGATGAGTCTTGTCGGCGTGCTGGCGGATCAGCACCTTGCGACCAGAACCAGCAGGTTCAAGGAAATCATCGGCCAGCTGTCGATCGCCCGGCAGCAGCTCGAAGGTTCGCAAAGAGAGCTCCAGGAGCAGAAGCTCAGGCTCGATACCGCCATCAACAATATGGTTGAGGGTGTTTGCATGTTCGATGCGGAGAAGCGACTTGTCGTCTGCAACGAGCGTTATGCCCGGCTCTACCAGTTGCCGCCGGAATTGCTGAGAACGGGGACACCGCACGCCGACATCATCCGGCATCGCGTTGTGAACGGTATCCTCAAGGGTGGTACCAACGAGGGCGCAGCCGAGCAATTCGTCTCGAAACTGGCCGCGTTGCCGTTCGACGCAGTCTCGAGCAGAATCGACGAGTTCGCGGACGGTCGGTTGATCTGCGTGATGCGGCAGCCAATGGCCGGCGGCGGGTGGGTGGCCACGCATCTTGACGTCACCGAGCAACGCCGATCCGAGGCCAAGATCACTCATATGGCGCAGCACGACGCGCTGACCGATCTGCCGAACCGGGTGCTGCTCAGAGAGCGGATGGAGCATGCCCTTGCAGTTACGCGCAATGGCGGTCTCGATCTTGCGGTGCTCATGCTCGATCTCGATCGCTTCAAGGAAGTCAACGACACGCTAGGACATCCGGCGGGCGATTCCCTGTTGTGCGCCGTAGCTGCGCGTCTGCGCGATTGCAGCACGGAAACCGCGTTGATCGCCCGACTGGGCGGCGACGAGTTCGCTGTGATCGACTACGTGACCAACCCGGCTGTGGAGGCCGCCTCCCTCGCCGAGAAGATCAGAAAAGCGCTTTGCGAACCCTTCGATCTCGGCGATCATCGGGTCACGGTGGGCACCAGCATCGGCATTGCCATCGCGCCGCGCGACGGCGAGGATTCCGACGTTCTGATGAAGAGCGCGGATCTTGCCCTCTACTCGGCCAAGAGTGGCGGACGTGGTGCGTTCCGTTTCTTCGAGCCTGAACTCGATCAGCTCATGCATGCGCGACGCAATCTGGAACGCGACATGCGGGATGCGATTGCCGGCGGTGAATTCGAGCTTCACTACCAGCCAATCTTCGATGCCGCGACCGGCGAAGTCCGCGGCTTCGAGTCCCTGCTGCGCTGGCATCACCCGGAGCGAGGTCTGGTCATGCCCGGCGAATTCATCCCGCTTGCGGAAGAGACCGGCTTGATCGTGCCGCTGGGAGAATGGGTCTTGAGGACCGCCTGTGCAGAAGCCGCCAAATGGCCTGCCGATCTCAGGATCGCGATCAACCTGTCTCCGGCTCAATTCAGGAGCAAGGAGCTTGTCCCGGTCATCATCGGCGCGCTGGCGAATTCGGGCGTTGCGCCGCACAGGCTCGAGCTCGAGGTGACCGAGACGGTGATCATGCATGACAGCGAAGCTGTGTTCGCAACACTCGGTCAACTGCGCGAGCTCGGCGTACGAATCGCGCTCGACGATTTCGGCACCGGCTATTCATCGTTGAGTTTTCTGCAAAGATTCCCGTTCGACAAGATCAAGATCGACCGCAGCTTCGTCAACGACCTGTCCAGCGCGAGCAAAGAGGCGCAGCATCTCGCGCGAGCCGTGGTTCGTTTCGCGGTCAGCCTCGGCAAGACGACGACCGCCGAAGGCGTCGAAACGAAGGAGCAGCTGGACATTCTCCGCCAAGAGAGGTGCGTTGAAACCCAAGGCTACCATCTCAGCCGGCCGATGCCTGCATCCAGCGTCGCGAAAATGCTGCGGCGAGGTGCCAGGCAAACTGTAAAGACAGCTATCCGCGCTGCGTGAGTATTCAGGCGGTCACTGCAGCGGCGGATCGCCCGAGGTGGGCTTGTTGGCGAGATCCATCTCGGTCACCGCGATCAAGATCTCGGCTCGGGTCTTGAGGTCCGGCGCCTCCAGCATGGTCTGCTCGGCTCGGCGCAGGGCGACATAAGCCCGTAGACTTATTCTAATTCTAATGTGGAGCGATTCTAGCTTCACTACTGAACATTTCTGACTGTTTCCGCTTCCCAAGAGCGCGCTTGCCAGCTTTTCCTGCGTCCGGATGTCGCAATTCCTTGGGGGCTCACATGTCATCGGACGTTTCCGCCGGTCCACTCACGTCGCAACTCGAACGCCGCCGGTATTGCGGCAGGTCGGTCTTGCTCGCAGCCACCGCTATATCGATCGTGAGTTCTGGCACGGCTTTCGCTGCGGACGGCGGCTCGAACGAATTGTTGCTGAAGAAGCTCGAGAAGATGGAGCAGCGCATCCAGCAGCTCGAGGGCGAGCTGAAGCAGAAACAGGATCGCCCGATGGCCGATGCAGGCGCAAAGCCAGCCGCAAAATCGGCCACAGTCAGGAGTGCCAACGCAGCTGCGTCAGCGCCTGAACCAAAGGACACGCAAGCCAAGCCTGATGTGCAACAGTCCGAGAAGTCGAGCAGGCCCGGTTCGAAAGAGTGGAGCGCCTTGCCGCCCTTACCGTCCTCACCGGATAAACCCATTCTTGGCCTCGCCGATTCTCCGGTCGCGGGTCTCAGCATCGGAGCATACGGGGAGATCAAGTTCGGCACGGTGCAAAATCCCGCCGCCGGCGGCCAGTGGCAGAAGGGGTTTGATGCGCAAAGATTCGTTCTTCTGCCGACCTATGCGATCACGCCGAACATCATCTTCAACGCCGAGATCGAATTCGAGCACGCGGGGGCAGGCTTCGACAACGACGACAAGCTGCACGGTACCGCCGAGATCGAACAGGTCTGGGTCGATTTCAAGATCATCGATCAATTCAACTGGCGTTCGCCGGGCGTCGATCTCGTCCCGATCGGATACATCAACCAGCATCACGAGCCGACGCAATTCTACAGTGTCGGCCGGCCCGAGCTTTACAACGGTCTGATTCCGTCGACCTGGAAGGTCCCGTCCAGCAGCGTCTATGGAACCATCACCGAGGACGTCAAATACCAGGTGATGGTCAGCACCAGCAACGAGGATTTCGGCGACTCGTTCGACAATCGCACCGCCGCAAAGACTGTCCCTCTTCCCGGCACGTCGTATGCCGCGGGCATCGATGGCATGAACGCGCTCGGGTTTTCGAGGCCCCCGCTTGGCGACTTCCAGCAGCTCAACAATGCGACCGCCGTGTCAGGTCGACTCGATTTCACGCCGACATTCTGGCCGGGCTTCGCGGGAAGCGTCAGCGCCTATTTCTCGCCGAATACGACGCCGCGCGGTGCGCATGATGATCTCGGCAACTTCCTCGGCAAGTCGAGCCTCGCGATGTTCGACGCCGAGTTCCGCTACCGCGTGCCTGACACGGGCCTCGAGCTTCGCGGTGAATATGTCCGCGTGGACTTCGGACATCCGGAGAATCTGCGTGCCAACAACGACTCCGACCCCACCAACAATGTCGGCAAGTCGATGTACGGCTATTCCGGCGAGATCGCCTATCACGTGCCGCTCGGGACCATCCTGAACAGCGAGTGGGAGGCGGTGCCGTTCTATCGCTATACCTATATGAACCTGCAAACCGGCGGGTTCGCCGGTACCGACGCCAATCTGCCGACCGGTCAGGGACAGCGGCAGTATCACACCGCCGGCTTTGCGGTCTTCCCCTCCCCGAAGATTGTGCTGAAGGCGACCTACCAGCGTGTGATCGACAAGAGCGCGACCGGCGCGCTTTCGGATTCATTCCTCGGCGGCGTCGGGTTCTTCTTTTGATGCCGACAGCGTCGCTTGGGACAACATTGCGAGGCCTGATGAGAGGGCCAGGAACGAGGTGACTATGAATTGGGTTCGATACTCCCTGCCGGCTGCAGCGATCTTGTCTGCTGCCTCTCCCGCCTATGCCGTTCGGTATCTGTCGATTGAGGAAGCGCAGAAAGAGGCCTTTCCGTCCGCGACACATTTTTCCGAAGTTCAGGCGGGCCGCGTCTGGAAGGCCGAGGCCGGCGGCAAGGTTGTCGGCTTCTTCGTGTTCGACCGGGTCGTCGGCAAGCACCTCTTCATCGACTACGCAGTGTCGCTGACCCCGGCGGGTGCCGTCCACAAGATCGAGATCCTGGAATATCGGGAATCCTATGGCGGCGACATCAGGAGCCCGAGCTGGCTCGGACAATTCGTCGGCAAGACCAGCGGCAGTGCGCTCAAGATCAACGGCGACATCAGGAACATCGCCGGCGCGACGCTGTCATCGACCCATGTCACCGAAGGCGTGAAAAGAATATTGGCAGCCTATGGCAATCGTCTCCGATAGCATTCGTCGCGCAAGGCCGCTGCTCGGCACCTTCGTGGAAATCGAGGTTGCGGGCGCTCGCAGGTCCGACATGGACGGCGCCATCGACGCCGCATTTGACGCCATTGCGCAGGTGCATCGGCTGATGAGCTTTCATGAGCCGGATAGCGACGTCAGCCGGCTCAACCGCGAAGCCGGCACTCGCCCCTTGAGCGTTCATGCGTGGACGTTCGAGGTGCTGGAGACCGCCGTCGAGCTGCATCGCCGCTCTGGCGGGCTTTTTGATATCACGATCGCACCGGCGTTGCAGACGATGGGGTTGCTGCCGCTCGTGCAGGGTAAGCCGGCGTCGACGCCGGTTGCGGGCTTCGCCGACGCGATTGAGCTGCTTCCGGACCACAAGGCCCGCTTTCGATCGACCGATGTCACCATTGACCTTGGTGGCATAGCCAAGGGCTTCGCCGTCGACCGAGCGGTGGCCGCGCTGCGCGATTTTGGCGTTCCAGGCGGCATGGTGAATGCGGGTGGCGACCTTCGGGCCTTTGGCGCGGAGCCGCGCGCAGTTCACGTCCGCGATCCCCGCGACCCAGGCCGATCGATCTGCCGCATCGACGTTACAGATGAAGCCCTGGCCTCAACGGCGCGTCGCGTCGAGCCATTCGAAAGCAGTGAGCCGGGCTGTTCGGCGGTGATTGATCCCGCAACTCAGAGGCCGGCAAGTCTGATCGACGGCGTCTCGATTCGCGCGCCCTCCTGCATGATTGCCGACGCCTTGACCAAGATCGTCATGATCTCCGGGACCGATGCGGGCCAACTGCTTGAACATTACCAGGCCGGCGCCTTGCTGATCCCGGCCGACGGCGACATTCAGATCACCTCCGACTGGCATCACGCGGTGCACCTTGCGGCTTAGAACATCATTTCGCTACGCAATCTACGCGGCGTTCGCGGCGCTGATTCTGACCGGCGCCGGTTGGCTCGTGGCGGACTGGCAGAAGGACGCTGCCGGCGACGAGGTATGGCAGCAGATCGCCGCCAATATGCTGATGATCCATGGCGGTGTCGCAATGCTGGCGCTGCTGCTGCTTGGCGCCCTCATTCCGGTGCACCTGTTGCGCTCCTGGCGGAGCGGCAAGAATGTCGTTTCCGGATCGGTCATGGCGTCGTTCAACGCCGTGCTGATCGCGACGGCGTTCGGGCTCTATTACCTGGGATCAGAAGCGGTACGGCCCTGGATGAGCTGGATCCACCTGGGCACCGGATTCTCGTTGGCCCTGATGCTTCCGCTTCACATCTGGCTGGGTCGACGGGAGCCACGGTAGCGTCCTGCAGGCCCGTGCTATTGCAACGGTGGATCGCCGCTGGTGCGCTTCTTGGCGAGATCCATCTCGGTCACCGCGATCAATATCTCGGCGCGGGTCTTCAAATCCAGCGCTTCCAGCATCGCCTGCTTCTCGGCGGGGCCGTAAGGCGACATCATCGCCAGAGCATTGACCAGCGCCTCGTTGGGCGCGCTCTCGACGCCTTCCCAGTCGACCTTGAGATTGTTGGCCTTCAGGAAATCCGCCAGCACCGTCAGCAGCGCCTCGCGATCGACCTCGTCCTCGCCCTTGCGCGCGGTGAAGTCGTCGACGAAGGCGAAGAAGTCCACCTTGCACTGTCTGTAGGCGGTCAGCACCCCGAGCTCTCCGATCACCTTGAAGCGCGCGACGCCAGTGAGCTCGAGGATGTAGCGGCCGTCGCCGGATTCGGCGAGCTGGGTGATCCGGCCGACGCAGCCGACACGGAACAGCGCCGGCTTGTCGGAATTTTTCGGCGAATGCGCCGCGTCCGGCTGGATCATGCCGATCAAGCGATGGCCATCGCGAAAACTGTCGTCGACCATCGCGAGGTAGCGCGGCTCGAAGATGTTGAGCGGCATCTGGCCGCGCGGCAGCAGCAGCGCGCCCGGCAGCGGAAACACCGGGATGATTTCCGGAAGGTCGGCGGGGCCGCGATATTCGATGTTGATCGGCATCTGGTCCCCGCTGACGTCGCTAGAGCACGATCCGGACCCGGAGGGCCGCGTTAGCGCAAAGTGCGAAGCGGTTTTCCGACAAGGTCATGCTCCAGCAATAACGACGTTTTCCTTATGAAAACAGGATCGTCGACAAGCGCTTGCGCCCCTCGACGGTCGCTTCGTCTGCACCGCCCCAGGCTTCGAAGAACTGCACCAGCTGCTTGCGGGCACCGTCGTCGTTCCATTTGCGGTCGCGCTTGACGATCGCGAGCAGCTGCTCGGTGGCGGCGGCCCGGTTGCCTTGCGCGTTCAGCGCGGTGGCGAGGTCGAAGCGTGCCTGATGATCGAGCGGATTTGCGGCGACTTTCTGTTCCAGCTCAGTGATGGGCCCGAGCTGTTCGGCCTGCTCGGCAAGGTCGATCGCGGCCTGCACGGCCTTCACGGCGGGATCGTTGCGCTTGGATTCCGGCACCATGGCCAGTGTCTGCTTGGCCTGCTCCATCGCGCCGGAGGTGACATAGCATTTGGCGAGGCCGGCAAGCGCTGCGATGTTGGTCGAATCGTACTGGAGCACTTCGGCGTAGATCTGCGCGGCCGCTGCGGCGTCGCCTTCGGCGAGAACGGCCTCGGCTTCCTGCAGAATCTCGGCGATGTTGGGCTCGCCGGGCGCAGTGACGCCCTTGGTCACCTTTTCGATGAAGGCATTGATCTGGCTCTCCGGCACGGCGCCCATAAAGCCGTCGGCGGGCTGGCCGTTGACGAAGGCGATCACGGCCGGGATCGACTGGATGCCCATCTGGCCCGGGATCGCCGGATGCTGGTCGATGTTCATCTTGACCAGCTTGACCTTGCCCTTGGCCGCCTTGACCGCCTTCTCCAGCGCGGGGGTAAGCTGCTTGCAGGGGCCGCACCACTCCGCCCAGAAGTCGATCAGCACCGGCTGGCGCTTCGATTCCTCGATGACGTCCTTCACGAAGGTCTGGGTGGTGGTGTCCTTGATCAGATCGGCTGCAGCCGGGCTCGCGCCGTTACCCTGGTCGATGATCGTCACGGGATCCCCTCGTCTGATGTCTGGAATGGCGGGTCTTTAGCACGTCGCCATCGCATATGCTTCGTTGTCGGCCCTAAAATTGGGCCAGGGCGGCCGAATTTCAATCCATGGCTGCCGATTCGGCGATTCCGGGGCGTTTGCGGGCGATTCGGCCGGGTTCGGGCTCATATTGGGGCTCCGAAAGCGAATCTATGCCGTCGGTAGCTGTTGCATTCGCCGCCCGCTTTTGGCATACGACAGCCGTTGCCGGCGCGTCACGCGACCGACACAGGATGCGGGTGTAGCTCAGTGGTAGAGCACGACCTTGCCAAGGTCGGGGTCGAGGGTTCGAGCCCCTTCGCCCGCTCCAATTTTTTCCCGAGCATCCAGCCAAATCAGGGCGGGCCGTGGTTTTCCACACCGCTGGCGGCTGGCTTTGGTCTCACATGACAATTCTGGTTACCGGCAGTGCTGGCCACCTCGGGGAGGCCATTCTTCGGACGCTCCGGCGTCGAGGGTTGCCGGCGCGCGGGATCGACCTGAAGGCATCGCCCTTCACCGATGCGGTCGGCTCGATCGGCGATTCCGGCTTCGTTCGGGCGCAGATGGACGGCGTCATCGCCGTGATCCACACCGCGACCCTGCACAAGCCGCATGTGGCGACCCACAGCAAGCAGGCCTTTGTCGATACCAACGTCACCGGCACGCTCAATCTGCTCGAGGCGGCGGTCGCCGCTGGCGTGAAGAGTTTTGTCTTCACCAGCACCACCAGCGCGTTCGGCTCGCAGCTCCGGCCCGAGGCCGGGCAGGCGGCGGTGTGGGTCACCGAGGATCTGCCGTCGGTGCCCAAGAACATTTACGGCGCCACAAAGCTGATGGCGGAGAACCTGTGCGAGCTGTTCTTTCGCGAGCGCGGGCTGCCGGTCGTCGTGTTGCGGACCTCGCGGTTCTTTCCGGAGGATGATGACGATCCCGCAATGCGGTCGGCTTACGCGCTGGAGAATGCGCAGGCCAACGAGCTGCTCTATAGACGGCTGGATATAGCGGACGCTGTGAGCGCCCATCTGCTTGCCGTCGAGCGCGGTCCGGAGCGCGGTTTTGGCCGTTATATTGTCTCGGCTACAACCCCGTTCGAGCCAAAACACCTTGCTATGCTGTCGCGCAACGTGGCCGGCGTCGTGCACGAGCTCTATCCGGATTGCGCCCAGCTCTATGCGTCGCGCGGCTGGCGGCTCTTTCCCGAGATCGACCGCGTCTATGTCAACGACCGCGCACGGCGCGAGCTGGGCTGGCATCCGGAGTTCGATTTCGCCCATGTGCTGCGCAGCCTGCGCGCTGGCACCGATTTCCGCAGCTCTCTGGCGCGCGAGGTGGGAGCGAAATTCTATCACGACACGCAATTTGGCGATGGACCGTATCCCGTCGCCAAATAGTCGCCGCTTTTGTCAATTCGCACGATGTTTCAGATCTGTGGCAGGTATCACCGCGCACCATCCGGTCTTGGCCGTTCTACTGTGCATGGGGTTGTTTTCGCGTTTTTGGATTGGTCGACCATTTAGTTGCCTGCAAATGAGGCGCGCGTCATTGCGATTTCGCGTTGCAGCGAGACCGTTGTCGCCGCCTTATTGAGCGCAACTGCAGCGCACGCGACGCGCTTCTCACCGCTCGCAGATGTGCTAACCTTTTTGCGTCTGTCAGTTCGACAGACTCCGGACTTCGCCTATTCGAACATCAAAACAAAGAACGTGCAGCCCTGACGGCTGCCTTAGGGGAGTGACGCGATGAAATTCCATCAATCCGTCTTGGCGCTTGCAGCGGTTGCCCTACTCGCAGGGACAAGCGTCGCCAGCGCGCAGCAGCAGGACAAGAACCGGGCTCTGAAGAAGTACGAATCCGGCACCAAGGACTTCTGGACCCATCCGCCGGATGACTGGTTCCTCGGCGACGAGACCGAGGCGCAGAAGGGCCTCGCGCCGCCCTCGGGTCCGCCGACCGGCGCCTCCGATGCCGAGCTCGCCAACATCATCAAGAAGGTGAAGCTGCCGGCGGGCTTCAAGATGGAGGTCTACGCCTCCGGCGTGCTGGCCGCGCGGCAGATGGCCTGGGGTGACAAGGGCACGCTGTTCGTCGGCTCGTTTGGCCTCGGCAACGTCTATGCCATCAAGGACAACAACGGAAAGAAAGAGGTCAAGACCATCCTCAAGGGGCTGAACATGCCCACGGGTCTGGCCGTCAAGGACGGCGCGCTCTACGTCATCGCGGTCGACAAGCTGATCCGCTACGACGACATCGAAAACAAGCTCGACAATCCCGGCGAGGGCAAGGTCGTCTATGACGACATGCCGTCCTATGCCGCGCATGGCTGGAAGTACCTTGCGGCCGACAAGGACGGCTGGTTCTACATTCCGTTCGGACCTCCCTTCAACATCGGCATTCCCCCGACCAGCGTCTCGCAGATCCGGCGCGTCGATCCCAAGACCGGCAACGCTGAAACCGTGGCGCTCGGCGTTCGCAACTCGGTCGGCGGCGACGTCGATCCGCGCACCGGAAAGTACTGGTTCACCGAGAATGCCCGCGACTGGGTTAGCGACGATCTGCCCTCCGACAAGCTGAACATGATCTCGAAGATGGGCGAGCATTTCGGCTATCCCTATTGCCACCAGGGCGACCTTCCCGATCCGAAGTTCGCCATGGGCCACAAGTGCTCCGAGTTCACACCGCCCGTGCTGAATCTTGGCGCGCACGTTGCTCCGCTCGGCATGAAGTTCTACACCGGCGACCAATTCCCTGCCGAGTACAAGAACAACATCCTGATCGCCGAGCACGGCTCCTGGAACCGTCACAAGTACCAGGGTGGCAACATCACGCGCGTGATCGTCGGGCCCGACGGCAAGAACGCCAAGAAGGAGGTGTTCGCCTCCGGCTGGATCGAAGGTGACCAGGGCTATCTCGGCCGTCCCGACGACATCATCCTCGCCAAGGACGGTTCGATCCTCGTCGCCGACGATTGGGCCGGCGCGATCTATCGCATCAGCTACAGCAAGAAGTAGCGCGACGTGACAGAGAGGCTGCGGTGCTCGAAAGGCGCCGCAGCCTCTTTCATTTCAACTTCGATGTCGTTCCGGATTGCGCGCCAGCGCAAGTCCGGAACCCATAACCCCGACTCGTGGTTATGGATTCCGGGCTCGCCTTTCAGGCGCCCCGGAATGACGCAGTCGACAGATCGGAATCCTCATCATGCGCCGGCAGTTCATCTCGCACGCAATCAGCGCGGCTGCGCTCCTCATGTTTGGCGCGCTCTCTGCAAGCGCCGCCGACAATCCTGCCGTCCAGGAGAAGGCTGCGGTTTGCTCCGGCTGTCACGGCGAGAACGGTATCTCGCAGACCGAGAACATTCCCTCGCTGGCCGGTCAGCCCGATCAATTCCTGCAATGGCAGCTCGTGTTCTTCCGCGCCGGCTCGCGCAAGAACGAGCAGATGCAGCCGATTGCCGAGGAGATCACCAACGAGGACGTCCGCAGTCTCGGCGCCTATTTCGCGGCCATGACGCCGCCGAAGGCAGCGGAAGACAAGGATCCGGACCTGTCGAAAAAAGGCACGCAAGTGGCCCTCGGCCGCCGCTGCGCCTCATGCCACACGGATAGCTTTGCCGGCACCAAGGCCGTCGCGCGGCTCGCAGGTCAGCGCGAGGAATATCTGGTCAAGTCGCTACGCGACTACAAGACCAGCCAGCGCGTCGGCGGTGGCGGCGCCGCGATGGCCGACGTCGCCTATCACATGAGCGACGAGGAAATCACCGCCGTCGCGCACTATCTCGCGTATTTCAAATAGCGCTGGGTGTAGTCGCAAACTCCACTGTCGTCCTGGACAAGCGATGCGCAGATCCGGGACGGTGAGTGAGTACGACTAGCTTGCCCGCTGCTTCTCATACGCCTTCAGATGCGTGTACGCGATGCGCAGTTTCGGCACCGGGACCTTGGCGGCATCGGCGCGTGCGATGAGGTCGCCGATCACGTGATCGGCCTCGACGGGAAAGCCTCCCTTGATGTCGCGGAACATCGAGGCCGTCATCGGTGAACCCTCGGTGGTGAGGTTGCCCTTCACGCGGTCGAAGAACGGACCGCCCGGCGCGTAGCCCGACGCGGTGGCGATCGCGCTGGTTTCATCGAGCATGCCGAGCAAAAAGTCCCGGCCGCCCGGCGCGGCGAGGATGTTGCCGACGGAGGTGCGCATCAGGCTGGTTGATGCGGCGAGCGAGGACAGGAACACCCACTTCTCCCACATGTCCTGCATAATGTTCTGGCTTGCGGCGGCGCCCTTGATGCCGCTCTTGAAGGCTTCGTCGATCGCCTTGACGCGGTCCGACAATTTGCCGTCGCGCTCACCGTAGTTGATCGACTGCATCGGCTGCAGCTGCACCACTTCGCGCTTCTCGTTCAAGGTCGCGGCGATGGCGCAGAGACCGCCGAGCACGCGCTCCTTGCCGAATTTCGCATCGAGCGTGTCGAGATGCTTCATGCCGTTGAGCATCGGGATGATCGCGGTGTTCGGGCCGACTGCGGCAGCGAACGAGGTGATGGCGTCGTCGAGGTCGAACGCCTTGCAGCTCAGCAGCACGACGTCGAACTTTTCCTTGAGCGCATCGGCCTGCACGGTCGGCGGATTCTTCAGCGTCACATCGCCATTCGGGCTCTTGATGACGAGGCCGTCGCTTGCGAGCTCGCTGGCGCGCCGCGGCCGGACCAGGAAAGTGACGTCGCGGCCGGCCTGCAACAGCCTGCCACCAAAATAGCCGCCGATGGCACCGGCGCCGACCACGAGGATACGCATGGGATTGTCCTTATTGCTTTTCTTCCGTCGTCCTGGCGAAAGCCAGGACGACACCAGAGAGTTAGCTCATTTGCTTATGATCCGAAAATCACTTCTCCAGCACCAATTCCTCGACCTCGCGCAATTGCTCCTTGCCGAAAAACATCTCGTTGCCGACGAAGAAGGTCGGCGAGCCGAACGCGCCGCGGGCGACCGCCTCCTCGGTGTTCTTGATCAGCTTGCCTTTCACCTCGGGCTCCTGGGCGCGGGCGAACAGCTTTTGGGCATCGAGACCGGAGGACTCTAGCGCCTTCGCTGCGACCTCGAGGTCGTCCATCTTCTTCGGCTCGCGCCACATGTGGTGGAAGGCAGCATCCACGTATTTCTCGAACACGCCCTCGAGCTGCGCCGCGATCGCGGTTCGCATCAGGTTCAGCGTGTTGACGGGGAAGTTAGGATTGAAGACGTAAGGCTGGACCTTGAAGCGCTTGACGAAGCGCTCGGTCTCGACCTGCTGGAATTCGCGCTTGTTCTTGATGCCGGCGAGCGTCTCGGCCGGTGACTTGTTGTTGGTCGACTTGAAGATGCCACCGAGCAGGATCGGCACATATTCGAATTTGACGCCGATGCGCTGCTCGATCGCCGGGATCGCTAGATGGCTGAGATAGGCGTTCGGGCTGCCGAAATCGAACAGGAACTGCGGGGCTGTGCGGGTCAAATTCGTTCTCCCTGACGTCACTTTTCGCCCATTGTGGCGCAGGGCGCGCCACAGGTCCACCGTTTAATGACGGTCATAATATCTTGACGATCAGATCAGGCGCCGGATCGCTTTCTTGCGCCACACCAGGAGGTAATAGCCCATCTGCAAGAGGAACATGGCGCAGAACACGATCGGATAGGCGGCCCATACGCCACCGAGGCCGATGGTGCGGCTCAGGATCACCGCGGATGGCAGCTCGATCGCGACAATGGCGAAGATCGATAGCAGCATCGGCGTCAGCGCAACGCCGGCGGCGCGCATCGCGCCGGAAAACGTTGTCGCAAGGCCGAACGGCACCGAGCTCCACAGGGCAATGAAGAGCAGCCCTTTCGCCAGATCGAGCACGGCGCTGTCGGTGATGAAGATGCCGAGCACGGCGCGCGGCATCAGGTAAATCAGTGTGACCAACCCGCCGGTCAGCACGAGGTTGAACGTCAGGCCGATGCGGACGATGCCGTCGAGCCGGCCTCTATCGCCGCCGCCGATGGCTTGCGCGCCGAGGATCGAGACCGCGATCGAAATCGACATCGCAGTGAACTGCGTGTAGCCCATCACCTGATTGACCGCGCCGTAGGCCGCGGTCGCATCCGAGCCGAAGCCGTTGACGAGGCCGAGCAGAACCAGCTCGGCGATCGCCATCACGACCATGCCGACCGCACTGGGCAATCCAATGCCGAGGATCTGTCCGATCACGGCGCGATTGAGCCGCATATGGCGCAGCAGTGCGACGTCCGGCGCGAGCGCGTGCTTTTTCCGCAGCAAGTAGACGGCCAGCACGATGAGCGTCACTGCGTTGGAGATCGCAGCCGCCCAGGCCGGGCTGGTGACGCCGAGCGCCGGCAGTCCGAATGCGCCACGGATCAGCATCGGCGTCAGGATCAGGCCGATCGCTGTCGACAATGCCAGCGCCAGCAACGGCGTCACCGCATCACCGACGCCGCGGATCATCGCCGTCATTAGCAGGAACACGAATCCGAGCGGCATCGTCAGCAGCATGATGCGGGCATAGGCGCTTGCCTGATCGAGAATGTCCGCGGGCGTCGCGAGCGCCATCATCAATGGCCGGCTGAAGAGCCCGCCGACCAGTCCGACAGATATCGAGAGCAGCAGGCCGACCGCGAGCGTCGTGGCGACGACAATTCTGATCCTCCCATGCTCGCCCGCACCAAAGGCCTGGCCGATCAGTACGGTGGCCCCGGTGCTCAGGCCCATGACGAAGGCGAACAGGAAGAAAAACACCGGGAAGAATGTCGAGACCGCCGCGAGGGCATCCACGCCGATCATCTGGCCGAGATAGACATTGCTGACGGTACCGAACAGAGATTGCAGCGCGTTGCTCAGCATCAACGGCGCGAGGAAGCGCAGGAAGCTTTTCCAGAGCGGTTTTGGAGCGGACATGGATGTGCCTTTCATCAGGGCGTGCAAAGCCGTTGCCGCGCGACGCACGTGCGGCTTGGCCGTCGATGGGGTTGTTGGAGAGCGGCGCGCGGTTTACGCGCGGTCGCTATAGGCGAGCTTGACGATGTGGTCGCGGATGTCGGCCGGCCAGTCGGCGATCAGTCCGGTGAAGCGCCGCCGGTCATCTGCAAACAGCGCACGCGAAGCTTCCTCGAACTGCGCCAGATTGCCGGCCATGGTCGACATGAAGTGATAGGCCGCATCGCGCGCCTGCCGCTCGCGATCCTTGTCGCCGCTCGCGCGCCGCGCCTCGTCGACGAGTTTTCGCAACGCGACCGAAGCGCCGCCCGGCTGCGCGCCGAGCCACTCCCAGTGTCGCGGCAGCAGCGTCACCTCGCGCGCGACCACGCCGAGTTTCGGCCGGCCGCGGCCGCGCGGTTCGGTTGGTCGAGCGGTCTCCTCAACTGGCGGCGGGATCAGCTTCGCCAGGCGCGCCAGCACCTCGCGGTCGCCGCCGCGCAAATCGAAGTCGATCGATCGGCCCGTGGCGTCCTCGAAGATGATGATGGGCTCGTCCGGCCGTGGCGCCACCCGCTTGACGACCAGCGCGACCTCTCCCGCCGGCCCGGACACCAGGCGACGCGGCCCCTGGAAGGCGGTGAAAGTTTTCTGCATTGAAATCATTGCCATATTGAAGACGTGGGCCACCTTAATATCCGGGTAAATTGCCAACGTCAATATACCCGGGTGAAAATATCCATCCGGATGGCTCGACATTGCGGTCCCGGGCTGGCACCTACGCGGCCGACCGACCACGCCCAGCCCTGAGGATCTCGCGATGCTGACCGTCCACCACCTCAATAATTCGCGTTCGCAGCGGGTGCTGTGGCTGCTCGAGGAGTTGGGCGTGCCCTACGAGATCGTGCGCTATCAGCGCCAGCCCGACATGCGTGCGCCGAAAGAGCTGCGCGCGATCCATCCGCTCGGCAAGTCGCCCGTCATCACCGACAACGGCAACACCATCGCCGAGTCCGGTGCGATCATCGAATATCTCATCGCGACCTACGGCAATGGCCGGCTGATCCCGCCGCCGAACACGCCGGAACGGCTGCGCTTTACCTATTGGCTGCACTATGCGGAAGGGTCCGCGATGTCGCCGTTGCTGCTGAAGCTGCTGTTCACGCTGATGCCGAAGCGCGCGCCGGCGCTGCTTCGCCCGCTGGTGCGCAAGGTCTCGAACCAGGCGCTCACCGCGCTGGTCAATCCGCAGCTCAAGCAGCACATGGATTATTGGGAAGGCGAACTGGGCAAGAGCGAATGGTTCGCCGGCAGCGAGTTTACCGCGGCCGATATCCAGATGAGCTTTCCGCTTGAAGCAGCGCAAGCGCGCGGCGGGCTCGAGCAGGGCCATCCGAAGGCGATGGCATTTCTGGAGCGCATTCACGCGCGGCCGGCCTATGCGCGTGCCCTCGAGAGGGGTGGGCCGTACCAGGTGGGGCGGTAAGTCCCCTCACCGCCCCGCGAGGACTTGTCAGTCCGCGTGCAGTACGCGCCCGCGCGTCTCCGGCAGCGCGAAGGCGGCGATGAAGAACAGCGCGTAAGCCACCACCGCGAAGATCGCGATCGCATTGGCAAGCGATGTCGACGCCGACAGCGCGCCGACGAGGAACGGGAACAGCGCGCCGATGCCACGGCCGAAATTGTAGCAGAAGCCCTGGCCGGAGCCGCGCAGTCGCGTCGGATAGAGCTCGGTCAGAAACGCGCCAATGCCGGAGAAATAGCCCGAGGCGAAGAAACCGAGCGGGAATCCAAGCACCCACAGGATCTCGTTGGTAAGCGGCAGCTGCGTGTACAGCAGCACGATCGCCATCGCGCCGATCGAGAAGATCAGGAACAGGTTGCGCCGTCCGATCCGGTCGGCGAGCCAGGCGCCGACGAGATAGCCGATGAAGGAGCCGATGATCAGCGTCGAGAGATAGCCGGTCGAGCCGACGATCGACAGATGCCGCTCCTTGGTCAGAAACTGCGGCACCCAGAACGTGATGGCGTAGTAGCCGCCCTGACAGCCAGTTGCGGCGAGTGACGCGAGAATCGTAGTCTTCAGAATAGGGCCCGAAAAGATCTCCCAGAGCGCAGGGCGGTCGCCGCTCGCGGCTTGCTTCGCGCGTGCCTCGGCAGCGATCTCGGGTTCGGTGACGGAGCGGCGGATATAGAACACCAGCAGCGCCGGCAGCGCGCCGATCACGAACATCCAGCGCCACGCCGTCTCCGCCGGCAGAGCAGAGAACAGGATCGCCTGCGACAGCACGGCGAGGCCCCAGCCGACCGCCCAGCCCGATTGCACCGAGCCGACCGCGCGTCCGCGATATTGCGGCCGGATCGCCTCGCCCATCAGCACGGCGCCCGCGGCCCATTCGCCGCCGAAGCCGAGACCAAGCACGGCGCGTGCGATCAACAGCTGCTCGAAATTCTGCACGACCGCGCAGACCAGCGAGAAGAACGAGAACCAGATGATGGTGATCTGGAGTGTCCTGACCCGGCCGATGTGGTCGGAGAGATAGCCGCCGAGCCAGCCGCCGATGGCGGAGGCCAGCAGCGTCACCGTGCCGGCAAGACCGGCCGAGGCCGCATCGACCTTCCACAGCGCGATGATGGTGCCGATCACCAGCGGGTAGATCATGAAGTCCATGCCGTCGAGCGCCCAGCCCGACGCGCAGGCCCAGAACGTGCGCCGCTCCGGCGCATTCATGTCGCGATAGAAGGCGAGAAGGCTGGTGTCTTCGATCTCGGCGCGTTCGATGCGCTGCGATGAATCGGCTGTGCTCATGTGCGTTCCCCCGGCAATTTTCTTGTGTCCGACGGTGGTAGCACGCGCGGCAGCCAGCGCAAGCCGGAGCGCGCCATCGTGCAATGCAGCGGCCAAGTTACTGTCCTGCGGCTTCCGCTCCGCGCGTACGCGGATCGGGCGCGCCAAGCGGTCCGTTCGGCGTCACGAGAATCGAGTTGGCCGAGGTCTGTCCCATCGGCTCGACGATGAGATGGTCCATCGCTTTCAACTCGAACAGCACATCGTCGGAAAAGCCGCGCTCGACGCGCACCTCGTCCGGCAGCCATTGATGATGCAGCCGCGGCGCAGCCACCGCGGCCGCCACGTCCATCTTGTAGTCGAGCACGTTCACGATCACCTGGAGCACGGTCGAGATGATGCGGCTGCCGCCGGGCGAGCCGGTCACCAGCACCGGCTTGCCGTCCTTCAGCACGATTGTCGGTGACATCGAGGACAGCGGCCGCTTGCCGGGCCCGGGCAGATTGGGCTCATAGCCGACGAGGCCATAGGCATTGGAGGCGCCGACGGCAGCGGTGAAATCGTCGAGCTCGTTGTTGAGCAGCACGCCGGTGCCATCGGCAACGAGGCCAACGCCGTAGCTGAAGTTCAGCGTATAGGTGTTGCTGACGGCGTTGCCGCTGCTGTCGACGACGGAGAAATGCGTGGTGTTGCTGCCTTCGGGCGGCGCGGGCGCGGCGGAAACGATCTCTTTCGACGGCGTCGCGCGATCAGTCGCGATATTCGCCCGCAGTTCGGCCGCATAGGTCTTCGCCGTAAGCGTTTCGATCGGTGCCTTGACGAAGGCGGGATCGCCGAGATAGCGCGCACGATCCGCATAGCCGCGCTTCATGGCCTCGATCAGCAGATGCAGCGATGCCGGTGAGCCCTGCTTCAAATCGGCGAGCTCAAAGCCTTCGAGAATGTTGAGCGATTCCACCAGCACGACGCCGCCGGACGATGGCAGCGGCATCGAGACGATGTCATAGCCGCGATAGGTGCCGCGCACCGGTGAACGGATCACGGCCTGATAGGTCTTCAGATCAGCCGGGGTCATGATGCCGCCGGCGTCGGACACGGCCTTGGCGAGCTTCTCCGCCACCGGACCCTCGTAAAAGCCGCGCGGCCCTTGCGATGCGACATTCGCCAGTGTGTCGGCGAGATCGCTCTGCACCAGCCTGTCGCCTTCGCCAAACGGCGTGCCGTCGGGCTTTGCGAAAATTTTAGCCGAGGACGGCCAGCGTGCGAGCCGCGGGTACCAGCCCGGCAGGGTGTCGGCGATGTCGTCGGTGACGATAAATCCGTCGCGCGCGAGCCCGATCGCAGGCTCGAGCAATTGCGCCAGCGTGAACTTGCCCGAGCCATATTTCTCGAGTGCGAGCGCCAGGCCGGCGACCGTGCCGGGCACGCCGATGCCAAGTCCGGAATCGCGCGACTTGGCGGGATCAGGCTTGCCGTCGGCTCCAAGGAATATCTGCGCCGTGGTCGCCGCCGGCGCGGTCTCGCGATAGTCGATCGCGATGTCTTTATTGCGCTCGGCGGAATGGATCACCATGAAGCCGCCGCCGCCGATATTGCCGGCACGCGGATAGGTCACCGCCATCGCAAAGCCAGTCGCGACGGCCGCGTCGACGGCATTGCCGCCACGTCGCAGGATGTCGGCGCCGACCCGCGCAGATATCTTCTCTTGCGCCACCACCATGCCGTGCTCGGCGGGGATCGCGTGCACGGTGTCGAGCGCCGGCGGGACATAGGCCCGCCGCGCATCCTGCGCGGTGGCCGATGCAAGACCAAACGCCAGAGTGGCGATGAGTGCGAAAAAAGTCCGCCGTGTCGAAAATGCCGCCATTATCATATTTCCGCGGGGCCTTCAGGCCAGTTCAAACGCGTTGCTATAATGCTATACGGATTGCGCTAAGAGAGGCAAAACTGTTTGTGATGAGGACAGCGTGATGACGACGATTGCCCCGGGGGCGTGCATGGGCGGCGCCTCGCGGACCTATCCGCCGCGCGCCGCTGTCGTCAGCTGGATCTTCTTCGATTGGGCCGCTCAGCCTTATTTCACGCTGATCACGACCTTCGTGTTCGCGCCTTATTTCGCCACCAGCATCGCGCCAGATCCCGCCACGGGCCAGTCGCTCTGGGGTTTTGCGATGGCAGCAGCTGGCATGGCGATCGCGCTGTTGTCACCCGTGCTTGGTGCCATCGCGGATGCCTCGGGCCGCCGCAAGCCGTGGATCGCTGCGTTCGGCGCGGTGCTCGTGCTGGCGTCCTGCGCGCTGTGGATCGGCAAGCCCGGCGATCACGCCATCATTCCACCGCTGCTGATCGCGGTCGCGCTTGCGAGCGTCGGCGCGGAGTTCGCCACCGTCTTCAACAACGCGATGATGCCGACCCTGGTGCCGCCGGAGCGCATCGGCCGTCTCTCCGGCACCGGCTGGGCCACGGGCTACATCGGCGGCATTGTCAGCCTCATCATCGTGCTCGGCTTCCTCGCCGCCAATCCTGAGACCGGCCGTACGCTGCTCGGCTTCTCGCCGCTGTTCGGGCTCGATCCCGCCACCCATGAAGGCGATCGTGCGGCGGGACCGTTGACCGGGCTGTGGTTCATCATCTTCGTGACGCCGATGTTCTTG
This sequence comes from Bradyrhizobium ganzhouense, assembly GCF_049949285.1. Classification (NCBI taxonomy): domain Bacteria; kingdom Pseudomonadati; phylum Pseudomonadota; class Alphaproteobacteria; order Hyphomicrobiales; family Nitrobacteraceae; genus Bradyrhizobium; species Bradyrhizobium ganzhouense. The sequence continues at coordinate 229,595 of NZ_CP181318.1, read as the reverse complement.
TTCACGCCGGATTATCCGGCGAAGCGTCCGGTGCGCGAGGCGCTGCATGAAGGCTTGGCTGACCTGAAGCGGTCGCTGAAGGATTTGCCGCAACAGAAATCGCTCGCGGCATTTCTGCTCGCCAACATGATCTACACGGACGGCCTGGTGTCGCTGTTCGCGTTCGGCGGCATCTATGCCGCAGGCACCTTCGGCTGGCACACGATCCAGATCGGCACGTTTGGAATCATCCTCGCCATCGCCGGCACATTCGGTGCGTGGCTGGGTGGCAAGCTCGACGATTTCCTCGGTCCGAAGCGCGTCATCGCCGGCAGCATGCTGATCCTGCTGCTCGCGGTTGCCGCGATCCTGCTCGTCGACAAGGACAGCGTGCTGTTCGTCAAGGTCGCACCGCCCCAGCCCGGCGGCCCGATGTTCGCTGCCGCCGCGGAGCGCGCCTACATCGTGCTGGGCTGCCTGATCGGCGCGGCTGGCGGTCCGCTTCAGGCGGCGTCACGCACGCTCCTGATCCGCCTCGCGCCGAAGGATCGCATCGCGCAGTATTTTGGTCTGTTCGCGCTGACCGGGAAGGTGACGTCCTTCATCGGACCGCTGCTGATCGGCGTGATCACCGCGGCAACCGCCAGCCAGAAGGCTGGTATGGCCGTGCTGGTCGTGTTTTTCGTCACAGGGTTCGCGCTGCTGATGCGGGTGCGGGAGTAGCTCGTAGCCCGGATGGAGCGCAGCGCAACCCGGGACCACTGCCGCTGAGTTGCGAAACCCGGATTTCGCTACGCTCCATCCGGGCTACGCATGTGGTGAGGCTTAGTGCCTGAAATGCCGCGTGCCGGTGAACACCATGGCGATGCCGTGCTCGTCGGCGGCCTTGATCACCTCGTCATCGCGCATCGAGCCGCCGGGCTGCACCACGGCGGTGGCGCCGGCTTCGATGCAGGCGAGCATGCCGTCGGCGAACGGGAAGAATGCATCCGACGCCACGACCGAACCCTTGGTCAGCGGCTCCGCGAGCTTCAGCTCATTGGCCGCATCCTGCGCCTTGCGAGCGGCGATCCGCGCTGAATCCACGCGGCTCATCTGGCCTGCGCCGATACCGACGGTGGCGAGATCCTTGGCGTAGATGATGGTGTTCGACTTGACGTGTTTTGCGACCCGGAACGCGAATTTGAGGTCGCGCATCTCGGCATCGGTCGGCGCACGCTTGGTCACGACCTTGAAGGTCATGTCGTCGACAACAGCGTTGTCGCGGCTCTGTACGAGCAGGCCACCGGCCACGGTCTTGGCGGTGAGGCCCGGTGCGCGCGGGTCCGGCAGGCCGCCGGCGAGCAACAGACGAAGGTTCTTGCGCGCGCCGATGATGGCGATCGCTTCCTCGCTGGCGTCGGGTGCGATGATCACCTCGGTGAAGATTTTCGTGATCTCGCGCGCGGTGTCGGCGTCGAGCGCGCGGTTCATCGCGATGATACCGCCGAAGGCCGAGGTGGAATCGCAAGCGAGCGCCTTGCGATAGGCGTCGACGAGGTTCGCGCCTTCGGCAACGCCGCAGGGGTTGGCGTGCTTGACGATGACGCAGGCCGCGGTGCGCTTGGTGTCGAACTCGCCGATGCACTCATAGGCGGCGTCGGTGTCGTTGATGTTGTTGTAGGAGAGCTCCTTGCCTTGCAGCTGCCGCGCGGTCGAGACGCCCGGTCGCTTGTCGGGCGTCGCATAGAACGCCGCGGTCTGGTGCGGGTTCTCGCCGTAGCGTAGCGACTGAATCAATTTGCCGCCGAAGGCCCGGAAATCGGGCGCATCGATTTCGAGCTGGCGGTTGAACCAGTTCGAGATCGCAGCGTCATAGGCTGCGGTGCGCGCATAGGCCTTCGCGGCAAGGCGCCGGCGCAGCTTCAGCGTGGTCGCGCCCTTGTTGGCGGCGAGCTCGTCGAGCACGGCCTTGTAATCGTCTGCCTCGACCACGACGGCGACGTCGTCATGGTTCTTGGCGGCGGCGCGGATCATCGCGGGGCCACCGATATCGATGTTCTCGATGCAATCCTCGAAGCCCGCGCCTTTGTCGACGGTCGCCTCGAACGGATAGAGGTTGACGACGAGGAGGTCGATCGGCGCGATCCCGTGCGCCTTCATTGCTTCGGCGTGCTCCTTGTTGTCGCGGATCGCGAGCAGGCCGCCATGCACCTTCGGATGCAGCGTCTTGACGCGGCCGTCCATCATCTCGGGGAAGCCGGTGAGGTCGGAGACGTCCTTCACCTTGAGGCCGGCGGCGGCGATCGCTTTCGCAGTGCCGCCGGTCGAGACCAGCTCGACATCATGTGCGGCAAGCGCCTTGGCGAATTCGATCAGGCCGGTTTTGTCGGAGACGGAGAGCAGGGCGCGGGTGACGCGGCGGGGATGGTCAGTCATGAGCAAGATCCTCTGTCTTAAGGAGTGTCTATGCCCAGGCGCGCGGCGGATATGTGTCGCGCTTCCCGATGGTGCTCCATCCAAGGTCGCCAGTCGCGCGAACGAGCGCTCGATAGCAGTTTTCAAGGCCATTCACAACGATCAGATAGGGCCGAATCGCAGCTCTTTACAGCGGAAGTTCCGGCTCTCGCCGCGCGTTGCGGCGGGCATTGGTGACCGCCGGCGAGGCGGTGGAGCGGACAAAACTCCAGCGGATCGAGGGCGCCTGGCGGGCGTCTTGGCGGATCACGATCTGCGCGGTGCGGCGGGGGCCATCATTGCCGGCCAGGAACACGCTGTCCTCGAGATCGACCTTGTCGTCGAGCGCCTCGAAGGTCCAGACGTCGCGGTTCGGCAGCACCAGCATGACGCCGCGGGCATCCGACAGCCGGCTCGCCTTCACGGCGGGATGCAGATGGAAGCGCAGCGCGAAATCGGCATCGGCGCCCTTGAGGCGCGCGCCCTGCGGCGGCGACAGTGTGTCTTCGCCGTCGATCCGCGCGCCGTCATTGGCCATCATCAACACGCGGCGATGGACCACGCCGAACTTGGCGAGATAGCCGTCATGCGAGGTCGTGAGCAGCGTGCCCTCCTGCACGATTTCGCGATAGCTCTCGACCTCATGGGGGCCGCTGGTGATCGGAGCGCCGTGCAGCAGCCGCTTCATCGCCGACATCTCGACGAACTGGCAGGACGACGTCTCGTGATAAGTCAGCGTCGAATGCGCCGCGGTGCCGCGCGCGAACGGCCGCCAATTGTCGCGGCCCGTAGTCGGCATGCCGCAATTGGTGACGATGCGGCTGATGCCGGAGGATAGCTCGAACGACAGGCAGCCGGCATGCGCGTCGTGGCTGACGCCAGGCGGCGGCGGCGGGCCGGTGTCGATGATCAGCGTGGTCGGGCCGGCATCGAGGCGCTGGAAGCCGGTGTGCGGCATGTTCGCCATCGGCGCGCCATGGGCGTCGTCATAGGCGAGCAGCGTAGCCAGCAGATCCGACGGCGTCGCGCTCATGCCGTTGAACAGGGCGAAATTACCGTCGCCATGCCGGAAGAAGCGCAGCATCGGCATCATGCGGTCGATCGCATTGAGCAGCGCCGGTGGCGGCGCGATGTTGCGCGCGGCAAAGGTCTGCCGCAGCGGCAACAGGTCGATCAGCAGCTCGATCAGCGCGCCCGGGTTGCGCGAGATGTGGCCGCCGTCGGGGAGAATCTGCCGCTGCAATTCGTCGGAGAGCTTTTTCGACGCGCTGCGGATGTGACGGGCCTGGTTGGCGAGGCAGAGCGTTGTGTAGCACAGCGCGATCTGCACCTGGAGCTTCGGCACCCCGTCAGGAATGTTGACCATGGTGAAGCGCAGGAAGCGGATCTCGCGCGCGAGTGCGCGCAAGTAACGGCGGTAGAATTTGTTGTCGGTGTCGTTGAGCACTAGCGGCGCCTGCGACAGCAGCGAGATCACGCGCCGCGCCAGCACATCCGCGCGGCGGGCGACGGGCCGGCGCTTGTTGGCGGGGTTGCTGATCCAGTCCTCGACCAGCGCACGCGCATTCGCTCGGGTCAGCGCGGTGTCGGCGGCGCGCAGATGCCGCAGCCAACCGAAGCCGAGCAGCGCGACCTCCCAATCCTCCGAGGGCGGATCGAGATCGAAGATCGAGCGGCCGTGGCAGTTGACGATCTTGCCGGCGAACACGAAGCGCCCGGCATAGATCTCGGCGGCGCGCGTCGCATCCGCGGTGCGCAGATCATGCGGCGCGATGATCAGCCGATCGGTGCGGCCGGGCCAGACCCGCGACAGCGCAACGGAGCCGCCGCTCGCGCGCGCGAGCATGTTCCGCGCGAAGCGGTTCATCACCAGCGTCGAGATACGTCTGCGTTTAGCGACCGACACGCCTTGCCTTGAAGGGGGAGAGGATTCCGACGAATCCTTATTAATCCCAAAATCGGACCGCGGACACCACCTTGAAAGACCCCGAATCAGGGTCGCTTCGGGAAAAACCGGTGCAAAATCAGGATTTAACGAGCCGGGCCGCGAAAAATCCGTCGAGCCCGCCGAGCTTCGGGTCGACATGCGGCAGGTGGCTCGGCAGGGTCCGGAGATCGCCCTCGGGGGTGATGATCTCGCCGAGCCCGAAGACCTCGCTGGCCTCGATCGGCACGCGGCGGAGCGCAGGCTCTGCGGCCAGCAGCGTGGCGACGGCCTGCTCGCCTTCTTCGGGTTCCAGCGAACAGGTGCAGTAGACCAGCATCCCGCCGGGCTTGAGCAGCGAGACGGATTTGCGCAGTAGCCGCTGCTGGAGAACGGTCATCGCAGCAACGTCCGACTCCTGGCGCAGCCACGCAACATCGGGGTGCCGACGGATCGTCCCCGTCGAGGTGCAGGGCGCATCGATCAGGATTCCATCGAGGCCATCCACCGGGCCCGCCCATTCCACGGCGTCGGCGACGACAGTCTCGGCCTGGAGCGACAGCCGGTTGAGGTTCTCACGCAGGCGCGCAACCCGGGCGGGTGAGCGGTCGATTGCCGTGACATGCGCGCCGGCCTGCACCAGCTGCGCGGTCTTGCCGCCGGGCGCAGCACAGAGATCGGCAATCGATTTACCTTTGATGTCGCCGAACAGCCGGACCGGCAGCGCGGCGGCGGCGTCCTGCACCCACCATTGTCCGTCGGTGAAGCCGGGCAGCATCGTCACCGCGCCGTGCAGCAGCGTGCGCACCGATCCGGTCGGCAGCACTTCGCCATGCAGCCGGCTCGCCCATTGTGCGGCGTCGGACTTCACGGTGAGATCGAGCGACGGTTCGTGGCCGAGCGCGAGCGCCATGTCCCGTGCGGTCGCCTCGCCGTAATGCGCGCTCCAGCGCGCCAGCAACCAGGGCGGCAGGTCCAGCGATTGCGTGGCGACCTCCTCGACCAGCGCCTGGCCTTCGCGCGCGCAGCGGCGCAGCACGGCGTTGACGAGGCCGGCATAGCGCGCGGCGCGCCGGTCGGATTGCACCAGGCGAACCGAGAGATCGACCGCGGCGTGATCGGGCACGTCCATCCAGAGGATCTGGGCGGCGCCGATCAGGAGCGCGCTCTGCGCGCGCGGTGCGTCGGAGGGAATGCCTTTGTCGAGCAGGCGCGACAGCACATGGCCGAGCGTGCCGAGGCGACGCAGGATGGTCGCGACCAGCCGCCGCATCAGCGCGCGGTCGCGATCGGCGAGCGTCTTCAGTCCGGGATGGGCGCCGGAGCCGTCGAGCTGGTCATCGAGCGTGCGGTGCTTGTGCAATACGCCGTCGACGATGTCGGCAGCGATCCGCCGCGCCGCAAGACCGGGCACTTCGGATGGAGGGGCAAAACGTTGAGATGGCATGCGGAAGTAAGGTTCTGAGCGAGCGGCAGTTCCGCCGATATGGGCGCATGCCTTAAGAACACCAGCTGTGGCATGCGAATATGCCAAATGTAAGAATGGCCTCTGGCGATTTCAGCCCGTCGCGGCCATTTCTGCAATGCGTAATTGGACGTCGCGCATGTCGCGATTCCGAGCTAGGACCCCGGACGATGAACGACCAGCCGCCCGCTCGCGACCGCAAGACCTTGCCGCCGGCAGCCCAACGCGCGCTTGCCGAAGCTGAGGCGCGCCGCCGGGCAGCGGCGGCGCACGCCAAAGACGATGCCAGGGCGGCGCCGAAGGAATTGCAGGGGCCGAAGGGACCCGAGCCCACACGCTACGGCGACTGGGAACGCAAAGGCATCGCCTCGGACTTCTAGGCTCTCTTGCCCGCGTTGCCGACTCAGCCCTAGCGTGCGCGGATGTCGCGCTTCGACCCCAGTCATTCCTACCGGTCTTCGTACAACGGCTCGCCATTCGGCCGCCGTTTCTCCGGGCTGTTGCCGTGGATGTTCGTGGTCGGAATCGTAGTGGCGGTGGTGCTCGCCTTCCGGCACGGGACGAACTGGCCCGTTCCGCATCCGGCTGACGAACGCACGCAGGACGCCGAGATCATCCTGCAGCAGTCCGGCAATCCCGACAGCTACCTGCCGATCGACGTCATCCGCACGATCGACGGCGACACCTTTCTTGCGCGCGTGCATCAACGCGACGGGCGCGATCTCGTCGCAAGGGTTCGTCTGCGCGGCATCGATGCGCCCGAGATGAAGGCGTCCTGTCGGGACGAGCTGGACAAGGCGGAAGCGGCCACCGGGGCGCTGCGCAATCTGCTCGGACAGGGCGGCGTCACCCTCTACAATCTCGGCTCGGAGAAATACGGGCGCGTTCTCGCCGATGTCGCGACCAAACGGACCGCCAACGTCTCGGCGGCGATGCTCGCGGGCGGTTTCGCGCGCAGCTACAATGGCGGTCATCGCGACGGCTGGTGCGCGCGCGGCTGGCGTTTCTGGTAACAAAAAAAGCCGCGTCGAAACGCGGCTCTTTCAATCTCTGTTCTGGTTGCAACGATCAGCGCGCCACGACCACCGTCGTGCCGACGGAGACGCGGCTGTAGAGATCGGTGATATCGTCGTTGAGCATGCGGATGCAGCCATAGGAGACGAAGCCGCCGACCGAGCCCGGCACGTTGGTGCCGTGGATGGCATATTCACCGCCGGCCAGTGTCATCGCCGCAACGCCCATCGGGTTGCGCGGCGAGCCACCCGGGATGACGTCGGGAAGCTGCGGCTTGTCGCGCTTCACCTCGGCGGGCGGCGACCAGGCCGGATTGCGGTACTTGCCGTCGATGCGGGTGGTACCGGCCCACTGCTTGCCGGATTTGCCGACGCCGACCGGATAGCGCACGGCGTGGCCGTCATCGAGAATGAGATAGAGCCGGCGCTCGCTGGTTTTGACCACGATGGTGCCGGGCGAATAGTTGGCGACGTGCGTCCCCACCATTTCCGGCCGCGCCTCTGCCGCCGTCGACATCAAGATCCCAGCCCCGATGGTGGCGGCCAGCGCCAGTGCAATCTTCATCGACATCAATTTTCCCCTTACCCCGAACGGATCGTCCAAATTTACGCAAAACCGGCAATAGCCGGCCTGCCCAGACATTCTTGACCGCGCCTGTTAACCGGATGGTTTCCACGCGCGGCCGCCAAGGGCGAGCCAGCAGGGGGAACAAAGGAAAAGTTCGAAATAAAGTAAATGACTTGAAAACAACACTTGGCGGGAAAGATACGGCCGCGCCGGCGCCCGCCCTGACAAACGCGTGAGGGTGTGAACGGGGGTTGTTTCAGGGGGCGCTTGCGCGGGATGCGGTCTCATGTCCCGGACGCGGTGCAGCGCGCAACGCTGCTCCGCAGAGCCGAGACCCAGCCCTTCTGCGTGGATAGATGGGCCCCGGCTCTGCAGCGCACCGCCAGGTGGCGCTGCGCTGCGTCTGGGGCACTGGAGCGTGCTTAGGCCGTCTTCTTGTTCTGCCGGTTCTTCACGAGATCGTCGACCACGGCGGGATCGGCGAGGGTCGAGGTGTCGCCCAAGCTGCCCGGCTCGTCCTCGGCGATCTTGCGCAGGATGCGGCGCATGATCTTGCCCGAGCGGGTCTTGGGCAGGCCGGGCGAGAACTGGATCTGGTCAGGTGCGGCGATCGGGCCGATTTCCTTACGCACCCAGGTGACGAGTTCCTTGCGCAATTCGTCGCTCGGCTCGACGCCGGCCATCAGCGTCACATAAGCGTAGATGCCCTGGCCCTTGATGTCGTGCGGGTAACCGACCACGGCGGCTTCCGACACCTTCTCATGCGCGACCAGCGCGCTCTCGACTTCCGCCGTGCCCATGCGATGGCCGGAGACGTTGATGACGTCGTCGACGCGGCCGGTGATCCAGTAATAGCCGTCGGCGTCGCGCCGGCAGCCGTCGCCGGTGAAGTATTTGCCCTTGTAGGTCGAGAAATAGGTCTGCTCGAAGCGGGCGTGATCGCCATAGACGGTGCGCATCTGGCCCGGCCATGAACGGGTCAGGCAGAGATTGCCCGATGTCTCGCCGTCCAGCACCTTGCCGTCGGCGTCGACGATCTCAGGCGCCACGCCGAAGAACGGCTGTGTCGCCGAGCCCGGCTTGAGTTTGGTTGCGCCCGGCAGCGGCGTGATCAGAATGCCGCCGGTCTCGGTCTGCCACCAGGTGTCGACGATCGGGCAGCGGTCGTCGCCGACGACGCGGTAATACCACTCCCAGGCTTCTGGATTGATGGGCTCGCCGACCGAGCCGAGCAGGCGCAAGCTCGCGCGCGAGGTCTTCTTCACGGGCTCGTCGCCCGACTGCATCAGCGCGCGGATCGCGGTCGGTGCGGTGTAGAAGATGTTGACCTTGTGCTTGTCGATGACGTTCCAGAATCGCGAATTATCCGGGTAATTCGGCACGCCTTCGAACATCAGCGTGGTCGCGCCGTTGGCGAGCGGCCCGTAGAGAATGTAGCTGTGGCCCGTGACCCAGCCGACGTCGGCGGTGCACCAGTAGATATCGCCGTCGTGATAGTCGAAGACGTATTGATGCGTCATCGACGCGAACACGAGATAGCCGCCCGAGGTGTGCAGCACGCCCTTGGGCTGGCCGGTCGAGCCCGAAGTGTAGAGGATGAACAGCGGGTCCTCGGCGTGCATGTGCTCGGCCGGGCATTCGGTCGTCACCATCTTGGCGGCGTCGTGGTACCAGAGATCGCGCGAGGGATTCATTTCGACCGTGCCGCCAGTGCGCTTGACCACGACGACCCAGTCGACGCCGTCGGCCTTGGCGAGCGCCGCGTCGACATTGGCCTTCAGCGGCACCTTCTTGCCGCCGCGCAGGCCTTCATCCGCGGTAATGATGACCTTGGACTGGCAGTCGTTGATGCGCTGGGCGAGTGAGTCCGGCGAGAAGCCGGCGAACACCACCGAGTGGATCGCGCCAATCCGCGCGCAGGCCAGCATCGCGTAGGCGGCTTCCGGAATCATCGGCAGATAGATGGTGACGCGATCGCCCTTCTTGACGTTGCGGGTGCGCAGGATGTTGGCCATCCGGCAGACCTCGTCGTGCAGCTCCTTGTAGGTGATGTGCTTGGACTGCGAGGGATCGTCGCCTTCCCAGATGATCGCGGTCTGGTTGGCGCGCTTGTGCAGGTGGCGGTCGATGCAATTATGGGCGACGTTGAGGATGCCGTCCTCGAACCATTTGATCGAGATGTTGCCGGGCGCGAAGGAGACGTTCTCGATCTTGGTCGGCGCGTGCATCCAGTCGATGCGCTTGGCCTGCTCGGCCCAGAAGGCGTTCGGGTCCGCGATCGAGCGGGCGTACATGTCCTTGTACTTGGCCTGGTCGACCCAGGCGCGCTTGGCCCATTCCGCGGGGACGTCGTAAATCTTCTCGGACATGTTTCTCTCCACATACGGCAAGCCAAACGCTGGCGATGCGCAAGCCGACTTGATCGTTGAACCGATTATGCGTCGGGCTAACCGGACCCGACAAGGAGCACAAGCTGGACCTTCGGTGAGCGGCCGGCCATGCGGAGAATCAAGCGGCCAAAGCCGGCTGTCGCAAATCTGAAACGGGCCGGGGAGAGCTTTTCGGCTCTTGACCCAAATCCCCGGAATAGCCCTGCACAGAGCGCCCATGCGTCGCAGGCGGTATTTAGGAACCGCCCTTCACTGATTCGGGACTCGCAATGCCGTTCGGAACACCCTAAATGGCCAACCCGGGTCCCAAAGAGACCCCTTGGAACAATAATCAGAACAGCGGCATTGACCGGTAGCAGACAGGCTAAGGCTTAAGACTATGATGGATCAGCAGAATCTCGGGACGATGCGGCCCGCTTCGGCCGATCCTGCTGCCATTGCGCTCGCCAAAGCCCTCGGACAGTGGCCGAAATCGGCCGGTTCCACCCGCCTCAGCCCCAAAAAAGTGTTCGATTCGGCGCCCGCGGCGACGGTCGAGGCGCTGGCCAAGGAGCTCGGCCTGCGGCTCGGCGATCAGAACGAGCTGACCATTCGCCGCATCCGTCGCGGCAAGGGCTATTCCTTCGTCCGCTCCAACGGCGCCCATATCCGCGACGCCCGCACCATCCGCCGGCTCCACGCCATGGCGGTGCCGCCGGCCTACCGCGAGGTGCGCTACTCGGCCGATCCGAGCACGCATCTTCAGGCGGTGGGTCGCGATGCCGCGGGCCGGCTGCAATACCGCTATCACGCCGATTGGGAGAAGGTCCGCGAGCACCGCAAGGCGCATCGCCTGGAAAAGCTCGTCGGCGCGCTGCCAAAGATCCGGCGTAAGGTGTCGGCGTTCCTGTCGGGCGACGAGCCGACCCGCGAATTCGCGCTGTCGGCGGTGATCGAGCTGATCGCGCGCACCGCGATTCGCCCCGGCAACGAGTCCTATGCCCGCCTCAACGGCACCCGCGGTGCCACCACGATGCTGAAGTCCAACGTCACGCTGGAAGACGACAGCTTCGTGCTGACCTTCAAGGCGAAGGGCGGCAAGGCCGTGCGCAAGGAGTGCGACGCGGCCAAGCTGGTGCGCGCCATCGGCATCCTCAACGGCGTTCCCGGCAAGCGCATGTTCCAGTATCGCGATGCCTACGGCATCGTGCGCGCGGTCAGCACCACGCAGGTGAATGCGTTCCTGCGCGAGATCGCCGGCATCAAGATTTCGCTGAAGGATTTTCGCACGCTGATGGCCTCGGCCGTCGTCGTGGAATCGCTGTCGCGGATCACGCCCGCGACCAGCCAGCGTGGCCGCAAGAAGCAGGTGCTGGACGCGATCCGCGCCGCGGCCGACAAGCTCTCCAACACGCCGGCGATCTGCCGTAAGAGCTATGTCCACGACACCATCGTCACCGCCTTCGAGGACGGCATCCTGGAGCGCTTCGCCGCGACGATGAAGGGCCAGCGCTCGCAGGCGAGGCGCGAGCAGCTTTTGCAGCAGGTCGTCGCGACTGCGGCTGTCTAAGCGGCGGTTCCGTAGGGTGGGCAAAGGCGCGCTTGCGCCGTGCCCACCGTCTCTCTCGGTCGCAAAAATGCGTGGGCACGCTTCCGCCTTCGCTCTTCGAGCTACGGCGGACAGGTCGCCTTGCCCACCCTACGAGAGCTACATCTTGTCAGAGATACCCTTATCCGGACCGGGATCGTTGCCGGCGGCTGCGATGGTCAATCTCTCCAGATAATGCGCCCACCCCTTCGCGTGCGCGGCCATCTGTTCCTCAGTCGGCAACCCGCTATGTGTCATGCGCATCAGCGTGCCACCATCGCGTTCGATCAAATCGATCTCGATCAGGCTCGAGCCGGGCGGCACTTCTTGACCGCCCTCCCAGCCGAACGTGTAGGCCAGACGATGCACCGGCACGACCTCGCGGAAAGCGCCGCGGGCGACGCTGGCACGTGGACCGATGCCTTTGAGCAGATAGAGTCCGCCGGGATGCGGCTCGGTGGTCGCATCCGAGCCCATCCAGCTCAGAATTTTCTCAGGATCCGTCAAATAGGCGAAGACGGTGGCGCGCGGGGCTGCGATCTGGGTCTCGCGTCGTAATACGAACTGCTCGGTCATCGGCGATCATCCCTGAGGTGAACTTGGCACATGGCGGCGCCAAAGCACCCCGTCAAGGATTGCCCGTGACAAAGCCGGCCCTCATTCGCCATCATCGGATCATGCAACTCTCTCCGACCCTCGCCTGGCTGGTCGATGCCGCCTTGGACAGTCCCGGCGCCGACCGCCTGCTTGCGGAACTTGGCGCGCACCTGCTCGCCGACGGTGTGCCGCTTATGGCAGGCAGCCTGACGCTTGAGGTGCCGCATCCGCTGATCGCGAAGCGGACTTGGCTGTGGCGTGCCGAAAGCGGCTCTGTGATCGAGGCGCTTGGTTTTGCGCCGGGCGGCCTCGCGCCCGATCCGCCAACCGATGCCGGGCGTCGCTGGCTGCGCGACATCGCGGGTGGCGAGGTGCACGAAGACGTTGTCGGGCGCGATGGCCCGTTGCTGGGCTGGATCGGGACGCGCCCTTTCACTGCCGACGACATCGAGCAATTGCGCCAGGCCGCGCGTTTTGCCGCGACACCGCTCGCCGTGCTCGCGGCGCGCGCTACGTTGCGGGCGACGCTGGAGGCCTATCTCGGCAAGCGCAGCGCCGAGCGCGTGCTGGCGGCGCCGTTGCGGCGCGACCTCGGCGAGACCATCCAGGCTGCGTTGCTCTATGCCGATCTGCGCGGCTTCACGACGTTGTCGGAAACCAGTTCGCCAGCCGATGTCATCGCGGCGCTCGATGCCTGGTTCGATCGCATTGCCGGTGCCGTTCACGCCTTCGGCGGCGAGGTGCTGAAATTCATCGGTGACGGCGTGCTGGCGATCTTTCCGGTGGTCGAGGCGTCACCGCGTCGCGCCTGCGACGCCGCTCTGCGTGCCGCAGCTGCAGCCGAAGCCGGGATGGCGTATCTCAACGCCGAACGCGGCGCGCAAGGACTGCCGCCGCTCGCGTTTGGTGCCGCGCTTCATCTCGGCGAGATGCTCTGGGGCAATATCGGCGCCGCCAATCGGCTGGACTTCACGGCGATCGGTCCCGCCGTCAATCTCGCCAGCCGGCTCGAAGGCCTGTGCAAGCCGCTCGGCAGGACCGTGCTGGTCTCGGGCGCGCTCGCCGCCGAGACGGACATGCCTCTGGTCGCGCTCGGACCGCATCAGCTGCGCGGCATCGCCTCGCCATGCGAGGTGCTTACGCTGCCGGAGGCGCAAGGACGGATATCGTAGCCCGGATGGAGCAGCTTTTACCTGAGGTCGTCGCGACCGCGGCGGTGTGAACGTCAGGTCGGCGGCAGCTCGCCGGGATTGCTCTTCGCAGGATCATTGTCCTTCACTTGCCCACGAAGCCGGTCGCGTTCCGACCTGGCGAAATCGTTGTCGGGCGCCAGCGTGACCGCGCTTTCCAACGCCGTCAGGGCGTCGCGCGGCTTGCCCGTGGTTTCGAAGATCACGGCCCGCGCCAGCAGGCCGCGCGGATCTTTCGGTGCGCGCTTGCTGAACTCATCGAAGTCGCGCAAGGCGGCGTCATAGTTTTCTTGAGCCTGCTGGGCCTCGCCGCGCGCCAAATAGTAGTCGGCATTGTTGGCCTGCCGCCTGATCGCCTCGTTCAGATCGGCCACCGCCTTCGCATAGTCTTTCAGCCGCAGGTAGGCAAAGCCCCGATAGTAGTAAGCGACGGCTGCTGTCAGCCAGGTGGTCGTCGGGCTGGCCGATTTGTTCAGGTCCTGAAGTGCTGCGTCGTATTCTCCGCGAGTCATGTAAATCCAGGCGCGGTCGTTGAGGGCTGCGGCGTAATCGGGCTGAATCTTCAGCGCGGCATTGAAGTCGGACATTGCGCTGTCCGGCTCTCCGTCGCGCCGCATGAAGCCCCGCTGGGTATAAACCGACGCCAGCTTCGCGCCGGATATCTTGCCGCCATTGATCAAATTGGTGCAGGCGCTTTCCGAGGCCGTGCCGCGATTGGCAAAGCAACTCATCATCTCGAGGTCGACAGGATTGATCGTCGTTGTCTTAACCGGGGTGGCGGTCGACGTTGCCGCCTTCTGCGCGATCGGCTTGGCCCAGGCTCCGGCATTGCCCCAGGCGCCGGTATTGACCGGCTTGCTGATCAGGATCCAGCCGGTGATCAGCACGGCCATTGCGGCGGGCCACGCGTACCAGGACCATCGATACCAGGGATCGACGCTCCACAATGCGCCGTGCAGCGCGACGATGCGGGCTGACGTCTTCATGTCAGCTGTCCCGGATCGCCGATTGAATGTCGCTGAGTTCGAACTCGGCGACGTTCGCATTGGGGTCTCGCGACGTGCGCAGGGCATGCGCCTCGCGGGTCTTTTCGAGCAGCGTTCGCATCGAGCGCGCGTTGCCCCATTGCGGGTCGTCGCGTTGCGAATCGATCCATGGAGCGAGCGACGCCTCGAAGCCGATCGGCAGCAGATATTGCTGCTCGGACGCCATGGCACGGAAGATTTCGCACAGCTCGAGCCCGTCGTAGGGCGGGAAGTCGATCGTCTTGGTGAAGCGGCTGGCAAGCCCTGGGTTGCTGGCGATGAACCGGTGCATCTCGGCGGGATAGCCGGCGACGATCACGACCAGGCGATCGCGGTGATCTTCCATGTATTTCAGCAGCGCCTCAATGGCCTCGCGGCCGAAATCACCCTTCCATTCCGCCGCGCTCAGGCTGTAGGCCTCGTCGATGAACAGGACGCCGTCGAGCGCGGAGCGGCAGACGTCGAGCGTTTTCGGCGCGGTCTGGCCGACATAGCTCGCGACGAGCTGGCTGCGGTCGGCTTCGATCAAATGGCCTTTGCGCAGCACGCCGAGCGAGCGATAGATGTCGCCGATGGCGCGCGCCACCACGGTCTTGCCGACGCCGGGAGGTCCGGTGAACACCATGTGCCGGCTCGTTGCGAACACCGGCAGGCCCTGCTCGCGCCGCCGACGCTCGACCTCCAGGCTCGCGAGCAGCTTGTTGATTTCGGTCTTGACCGATGCGAGCCCGACCATCATGTCGAGGTCGTCAAGTGCGTCGTCCGCGGTGCGTGTCACCATCCGGGTCTCGCCGGTCGCGGAATCGGTCGTCAGCCTGCGGCCATAGGTGTAGCCGCTTCCGATCGGGACGAAGCCCGACGCCGTGGGGTCGGCTCCGAGGCGGGAAGCGATGTAGCCGACGCCGGTCGCGGAGACGATCGTCAGCGCGACGCCGACGAAGCGCAGCGCGGTCATCTCGGAGAAGAGCGAGCCGATCCAGCTGAAAAAGCCGACCTGCGGATTGAACAGCAGCGCGCTGACCCCTGCCGTCGCCACGCCGATCAGGATGAAGGCGAGGATGAAGCGCGCGTTCAGAAAATTCTGCATTCAAGACTCACTTGCAAATCTCACGTGCACGCAAATCTCACTTGCATGGCGGCCGCGCAGGCCATCGCACCGTGACGGTGTTGGAGCCGCTGACCGGCTCCATCCGTGCCGTCGGATAAAGGGATACGAGCAAACCCTTGGCGTCACCGTCCGCGGTCAGCGGGTCGAGCCCGCCGCTGTCAGGCAGCGGGTTTGGCAGGGCAATTCTCTGCGGCTGGTCGGTGACGTGGAACGAAGGTGAGCGGTATTTGCTGGTGCGAAACGTGACGGTCCCGCCGGCCGGATTGCCCGGCGTGGACACGGTGATGAATGCGATGGGGTAACGGCATTGCCGGCTGTCGGATTGCGCGACCCGCTGGCCATCCGGGGTGAGGGTCGGGATGGCATCAGCCACCTGCTCCTGCGGCACCAGCGCGATGACGGGTGCGTCGGGCTCCGCGCGCGTGGTCAAGAACCATCCCATGATGACCCCGATCACCGCCGCGCCGGCCAGCAGCATCGCCAGCATCGATGAAGCATCTTGTCGGGAACGGAATGGAAGAGCCCCGGTGGGGCTGTCCGTGGACCCTGGCGATTGCTCGCCGCCGTCCCTTTCCTGCATCGCCATGACGCGAGAAGACCTGTTGAACGTCCGTTCCTTCGCCGAATTTAGGAATTCTGTCTGCGGAGATCAATGGTTGTGACGGGGCTATCGCGCTATCACAAAGCTGTCACAGGTCGGCCTTCAATTGGAGCGAATTACATCCCGCCCATCTTGCAAACCAGCTTCCATTCCTCGGCCGTCACCGGTTGCACCGACAGGCGCGAATATTTCACCAGCGCCATATCGGCAAGCTTCTTCTCGGCCTTGATCGCCGCCATCGTCACCGGTGTCTTCAGGGGCTTGTCGGCCTTGATGTCGACGCAGACGAACTTTTCGGTCTTGTCGGTCGGGTCCGGATAGGCCTCCTTGATGACTTCCGCGATGCCGACGATCTCCTTGCCCTCGTTGGAATGATAGAAGAACGCCTTGTCGCCCTTTTTCATGTTCACGAGATTGATGCGTGCTGTGTAATTGCGCACGCCGGTCCAGGCCTCGCCCTTGGCGCCCTTCGCGACCTGCTGGTCCCAGGACCACACCGATGGTTCGGATTTCACCAGCCAGTACGCCATGTTCATTCCTCTGCCTTGAAGGGCCGTGTCAAAAGCCCGGAGATCGCTGCGTCGATCGTGCTTCGGCCGCCCAGGATCGAAGCGACCGCTTCTGATACCGGCATCTCGATGCCTTGCGAAGCTGCGAGTTCGATCAGCACCGGTGCGGTGAACTCGCCCTCGGCAAGCTTGCCGGCGGGTGGCTGCTCGCCACGGCCCAACGCGAGCCCGAGCGCGAAATTGCGCGATTGCGGGCTTGAGCAGGTCAGGATCAGATCGCCGAGACCGGACAGGCCGGTGAGCGTCTCGCTGCGCGCGCCGAGCGCACGGCCGAGGCGCGTCAGCTCGGCGAAGCCGCGGGTCGTGAGCGCAGCCTGCGCGGAAGCGCCGAGCTTTCGCCCGACCGCGATGCCGACCGCAATCGCCAGCACGTTCTTGGCGGCGCCGCCGATCTCGACGCCACGGATGTCGGTCGAGTGATAGGGACGGAACGTCGGGGAGCCCAGCGCCTGCACGAGGCCGCTCGCAAGCGCATCATCCCTGGCCGCGAGCGTCACAGCCGTCGGCAGGCCGCACGCGACGTCGTCGGCAAAACTGGGGCCCGACAGGATTGCGGGCTGCGCGTGGGGTGCGGCTTCGGCGATCACGTCGGTCATGAACTTGTGGGTGCCGTGCTCGATGCCCTTGGCGCAGGCGATGACCGGCACAGCCTTCGTGACATGCGAGGCCAGCATGTTGACCGCGCCGCGCAGATGCTGCGCAGGTGTTGCGATCAGCAGCATGTCGGCGCGTGCGGCGAGCGACAGCTCGCTCGTCACCACGATGTCAGGCGCGAGCTGCACGCCCGGCAGCCGTGGATTGTCGCGGGTCGAAGCGATCCGCGTCGCATGCTCCGCGTTGCGCGCCCACAGCGTCACGTTCCGTCCGGCGCGTGCGGCCACCGTCGCCAGCGCCGTACCCCAGGCGCCCGCGCCGATCACCGCGACGGACTGGAACGCGGTCATGCTAGTATCCCGCCCGCGTCTTGCCGTAGCCTGCCGGCGCGGTCGCGTTGGCGTCGAGCAGCCAGCGCGCGCGCGGCTGCGCCTCCATCGTATCGGTGATGCCGAGCGCGAGGCGCTCGGCGCCGGCCCAGGCGATCATCGCGCCATTGTCGGTGCAGAGCGCGGGCGGCGGCATGATCAGCTGTGTCTGCGCTTCCCTGGCAACGTCAAACAGCGCGCCGCGGATCGCCTGATTGGCGGCGACACCGCCGGCCGCGACCAGCGCGCACGGCGCGCCGAATTGCTCCCGGAAAAGTCTGAGACCGACCCGCAGCCGGTCGGCCGTGGAATCCAGCACTGCGGCCTGAAAGCTCGCGCAGAGATCGTTGATGTCCTGCGGCGCGATCTCAGCCAGCCGGCTCGCTTCGGTGCGGACCGCCGTCTTCAGTCCCGACAGGGAGAAGTTGGCATCGGGACGCCCCTGCATCGGCCGCGGGAAGGCGAAGCGCGCCGCATCGCCGCTTGCTGCCGCGCGTTCGACCTGCGGGCCGCCTGGATAGGGCAAGCCCAGCATCTTGGCGACCTTGTCGAAGGCCTCGCCGATCGCGTCGTCGACGGTGGTGCCAAGCCGCACATATTGGCCGACGCCGGTGACTGCGACGATCTGGGTGTGGCCGCCGGAGGCGAGGAACAGACAATAGGGAAATTCGACACCGTCGGTCAGGCGCGGCGTCAGTGCATGCGCTTCGAGATGGTTGACCGCGACCAGTGGCGTGTCGTGCACCATCGCGATCGCCTTTGCGGTGGTGAGTCCGACGATGACGCCACCGATCAAGCCCGGTCCCGCAGCGGCCGCGACGCCGTCGAGCTGGGCATAGTCGATGCCGGCCTCGTGCATGGCACGGTCGATGATGCCGTCGAGGACGTCGACGTGGGCGCGCGCCGCGATCTCGGGCACGACGCCGCCGAAGCGGGCATGCTCCTCGACCTGCGACCGCACGATATTGGACAGGATCTTGCCGCTCCCATCAGGCGCGCGCTCGATGACGGCCGCCGCGGTCTCGTCGCAGGTGGTCTCGATGCCTAGTACCAGCATTGGCGAATTGTTATCCAATTTGCGCCCTTGCGCTCATCCGTAAAGCAGAGTTCTGGTAACGCGGTAGCATTCCGGGGTCGGCTTGCGCAATCGTCACGCGCCGCCATCCCTTGAATGCGTCGCCGCCACGCGGTCCGGGAACACAAGCGATGTCCATTCTTGTCACACGGCCGCATCCCGACAATGAGGCGACGGCGGGAAATCTGCGCGCGCGGGGACATGTGGTGCTGCTCGCGCCAGTGCTCAAGTTCGAGCCGGTGGCTTTCCATGACGAGAGCGAGGCGGGCTATAGCGCCATCATCGTGACATCGGCCAATGCGATCCGCGCCGTCGTGCCGCAATTGCGGGATCTCGGCCTGCTGAAGCTGCCGCTGTTCGCGGTCGGCGAGCACACGGCTTCCGTGGCGTGCGAAGTCGGTTTCGCGGATGTGATCGTCGCCGGCGGCGATGCCGCTTCCTTGCGCGACAAGGTGATGCAGAGCGCGCGCGACAAGGTGCTGAAGAAAAAGAGTACGCTGCTTTATCTTGCGGGCGCCGACCTGTCGCGGGATCTCGGCGGCGAGCTCGGCGCGGAAGGGTTCAGCGTGGTTACCCAGACGACCTACCGTATGGCTCCGGTCAAGCTTCTGCCGCGCGACGTGTGCGACGGCTTTGCCGCGCATGGCATCGAGGCGGTGCTGCATTACTCCCGGCGCAGTGCGCGAGCCTTCCTGGACGCGGCCCGGGACGAAGGCGTCGAAATCTCGGCGCTGGCGATCCCGCAATGCTGCCTGTCCGAGACGGTCGCCAGCGTGCTGCGTGATGCCGGGGCATCGCAGGTCCTGGTGGCCGCGACCCCGGACGAAAATGCCCTGTTTGACGCCTTGGAGCGTGCTTTGCGGACCCGTTTGGCGTAAGAGGACGGGCCGAATCCGAGGCAATCGGGCTCGTCTCTGGTATGAAAGTGTGAGGAACCGTCACGATGGCCGACGACAAGCCTGAAGACGCAGGATTGGCCCCCGAGTCCGGCCGTGCCAAACGCACCCCGCCCACCATCGACCTCGAGGCGACCGAAGTCTCCACCCAGCCGCAGGATTTGGCGGTTGAGCCGGAGGCGCAGCCTTCGACCGAGCAGGCCAACGCCGAGCAGGCGGGCGCCGCAGACTCTGAGGTCGAGATGGCCAAGGTCGAGACAGCCAAGACCGAGCCGGAGCATAGCGAGGCGCAAGCGGCCGCTGCATCGGGCGCCATTTCTCCCTGGGTCATCGCGCCATTTTCCGGGGCCGCTGCCGCCGCGGTCGTGATCGCGGTCGGCTGGGCGCTGGGCTGGCCCGCGGTGCAGGCGCCGCCGGCCACACCGCAAGTGACGAGTGCCACGGTCGATGCGCTGAGCGGACGCGTCGCCGCAGTCGAAACCAAAGCGGGCAAGCCCGTCGCTGATCCGGCCATCGTCGCACGGCTCGATGCGCTGGAGAAATCCGTCGGCACCCTGCGCGGCGATATCGCCAATTTGCGCGCGCAATCCGACAAGACGGCGAGCGCATTGAGCGATGCGAAATCCGCGCCGCGCGATGCGGCGGCCTCGTCCGGCCTTGCCGCCCTCGACGATCGCATCTCCCAACTCGAGCGCGCCAGCGCCACCGCGCGCGCGGAGCTCGCGCAGCAGAGCGAAAAGATCGCCGGCGCCAGGGTGATGGACGACAAGCCGTTGCGCTACGTGGTCGCCGCCACGCTGCTCGACGTCGCCGTTCGCCATAACGATCCCTACGACGCGCAGCTCACTGCCGCGCGGTCGTTCGCGACCAAGCCCGAACTGCTGAAGCCGCTCGAAGCGTTTGCCGCGTCAGGCATTCCAACGCCGGTCGCGCTGACCCGCGAGCTCCTCAACATCGTGCCGAAGCTGTCGCCGCCGCCGGAGGCGCCGAGCAGCAGTGCCGGCATCGTCGAGCGCCTTCAGGCGGGAGCGTCAAAGCTCGTCCGCATCGAGCGCACCGACGGCGTCGGCAATGACCGCGGCGCCATTGTCACGCGGGTCACGGCCGCGGCGCTACGCAGCGATTTCGTCGAGGCACGCCGCGAGCTGAAGACGCTGCCGGAGGCCGATCGCGTGCCGGCACAAGCCTGGCTCGACAAGGCCGACGCGCGCGATGCCGCGCTCGCGGCCTCCCGCAAATTCGCCGACGACGCCCTGGCTGGTCTCGCCAAGCCCGGTCAATAAGCCTGCTCAATAAGACTCGCGCAACAATCCGCGCGTATAGGGATAGCTATGCTTCGCATCGTCCTCTTCCTTGTTCTGATTGCGCTCGCAGGCGCCGGCGCGGCCTGGGTTGCCGATCAGCCCGGCGACGTCGTGCTGACCTGGGGCGGTTTTCGGGCCTCACCGAGCATTCCGGTGTTCGTGCTCTGCCTCGGCCTATTCGCGGTCCTGATCGTCTTGCTCTGGAGCATCCTGACCGTGATCTGGCGCGCACCGGGGCGGATGCGCCGCCGCCGCCATGAAAAGCGTCACGCCCGCGGCCGCCACGCCATCACCCACGGCCTGCTCGCGATCGGCCATGGCGACACGGCGCTTGCCCGCCGGCACGCCGAAGCGGCGCGGCGACACGCGCCGAACGATCCGCTCGCGCTTCTCCTGCACGCGCAATCGGCCCAGCTCGACGGCAATCGCGACGAGGCGCAGCGCGCCTTCCGCGCCATGGCCGAGCGCGAGGATACGCGGCTGCTCGGCCTGCGGGGTCTGTTCATCGAGGCGCAGCGCGCCGACGATGCAGTCGGCGCCGTGATGATCGCGGAGGAAGCGATCAAGCTGTCGCCGTCCTCGACCTGGGCCTCGCATGCGGTGCTCGGCTTCCGCTGTGCGCGCGGCGACTGGAGCGGCGCGCTCGCGATCCTGGATTCGAATTTGTCCGCGGGCTTGATCGACAAGCAAGGCTATCGCCGGCAGCGCGGCGTGCTGCTGGCGGCGCGCGCGCTGGAATTGGAGACGATGGACCGCGACGTCGCGCGCGAGAGCGTGATGGAAGCCGTCAAGCTCGCGCCGACCCTGGTGCCGGCGGCGGTGCTCGCCGCGAAATTCGAGAGCGAGGCGCATCAGGTCCGCCGCGCTATGAAGCTGGTCGAGGCCGCCTGGCTCGCCAATCCGCATCCCGACCTTGCGGATGCGTATGCGCATGTAAGGCTCGGCGATGCCGCGCGGCAGCGACTGCAGCGGGTCGAGACGCTCGCGGCGAAAACGCCGGCCGACAAGGCCGGCCATGTCGAGGGACAGCTCGCGATCGCGCGCGCCGCGATCGATGCCTCCGAATTCGCCCGCGCGCGCGCGGTGCTGGCGCCTTACGTCAACGATCCGACCCAACGGGTGGCGCTGCTGATGGCCGAGCTTGAGCGCACCGAGCACGGCGACGGCGGCCGCGCCCGTGCCTGGACCTTGCGTGCGGTGCGCGCCCGTCACGACCCGGCCTGGACCGCGGACGGCTATGTCAGCGACCGTTGGCGTCCGGTCTCCCCGGTCACCGGCCGGCTCGACGCCTTCCAGTGGCAGACGCCGGTGGCGAGCCTGCCGTCGGGCAAGGGCACGACGATCGAGTCCTCGGCCTTTGAGGAAGCCATGCTCGCGGCCCCGCCGCCGAAGCGGGTGACGGTGGCCAGCGAGGCGCCGACGGAACCGGCCGTGATCGCGCCGGTCGAGACCCCAGCCCCTGCTCCGGCCGCGCAGGACAACGCGCCCCCGGCGGCCAAGGAAGAGCCGGTGGCGACACCTGCCGAGCCGGTCAATCCGGCCCCTGAGGCCGCCGAATCATCGCCGGTGGCAGCAACCCCGGTGTTCCGGACCCGGGCCGACCTCGGCAAGCCCACACAGGCGCCGATCCAGGCCGTCATCCCGATCATCCGCGCGCCGGATGATCCCGGTATCGATGACGACGGTCCGAGCGATGAATTTACGGAACAAATCGGCACGCCCAAGGTCCAGGCCGGCGGTTGGCGCGGATTCTGGTCCCGCTGGGGCGCGTGAGGCCCATTTCGCCTGCCGCTTGTCCTTGCCAATTCGGGCCATGCCCGATATCAGGAGCGCGCGTATCGGGGCCGGCATCGCCCGGGCCCGGCAGGGTTCGCCGCAATAGCTCAGCTGGTAGAGCACGTCATTCGTAATGACGGGGTCGGGGGTTCGAGTCCCTCTTGCGGCACCAGCGCTCAATTCATCCGATCGTCACAAGCCACCTCCCTGCGCGATTGTGCTCGACGCTTGTGTCAATGCGATGCGCTGCTGAAATCGAAGATGGCGATCTGCGTGATCTCTCTCACATAACCTCGCGCGGCTCTCCCCTAGTGTCCCGGTCACGCAAACACGGGGAGATTTCACATGCGCAAGATCATTCTGGTTGCCGCCATGGTCCTGGTTTCCGCATCGGCGTTTGCGGGCGACCGCAGCCTGTCGATGGCGCCGGTGACCGAGCAGTCCTCCGCTCCGCAAGCCACCACGACCGTCGCCCCCGCGACGCACACCAGCGAAGTGGCTCCGGCCGCCCAAGCTCCGAAGTATGTGGACCGTCCGCCGGCAGTCTCGACCCCCTCGCCCGTTGTGGCGGCGGCGCCTGCCACGACCACAGGTGCGGCACCAGCGTCGACGATCAAGCCCGTCAAGCCCGCCAGGACGGCAAGGGTGAGCAAACCGAAGCACAAGCCATACTGGACCGAACGCCGCGTCATCGCCGAACTGCATCGCTACGGCATCTATTGGTAAGCTGTCGTTCGTCTTGAACGCAAATGGCCGGGCGCGAGCCCGGCCATCATGCTTACTGAAGTGGCGAGCTGACGCGCCTAGCGCTGCGAGATCGTCTGCACCACGCTCGAGACCGGGCGCGCGTTCGTCGCATTGGACGCGGGCACCTTCAGCTCCTTTAGCACCGCTTCGTCATACTCGGGCAGCGAGTCGAACGTCGTCTTCGCCTTGATCTGCACGATCTTGTAGCCGCCGGCCTTGAGGCGCGCGAGCAGCGTCGGCAGCGCTTCGCCGGTGCGCTTCTGGAAGTCGTGCATCAGGACGATGCCCTTGCCGAGCTTGTCGAGCTTGGTCATCACGTTGCTGATGATCTTGTCAGGCGTGCTCTCCTTGCGGAAATCGAAGGAGTCGAGGTCAGTCGAGAAAATCCCGACGTTGCGGCTGCCGAGATAGCTCACGAGCGCGGGATTCTGCTGAAGCTGCGGGAAGCGGAAGAACGGCGACGGATTGGTGCCGAGGGCCCATTTCACCGCGCTGAACCCCTTCTCGATCTCGTCCTTGGCCTGCTGCTCCGTCATCTTCTTGCCGTTGAGATTGACGTGCGACCAGGTGTGCGTGCCCACCGTGTGGCCCTGGGCCAGAACCTGGCGCAGGATCTCCGGATGCCAGGTGGCGTGCTTGCCAACCGAGAAGAACAGGCCCTTGGTGCATTCATCTGCCAGTGCCTTCAGCACGGCCGGCGTGTTGTGCGGCCACGGACTGTCGTCGAAGGTCAGCACGACTTCCTTGTCCGCGAGGAAATCAAACTGCTTGAATTGCTCGAAGCCAAAGCCCGGACCGCCGGTGGTGTCGATCTCGACCACGCGCGAGACGCCCAGCGCATTCGGATTGGTGCAGGTCGTCGTTTGCTGAACCGGTGCCACTGCCGGTGCGGGCGCAGGAGCGGGTGCGGCGGCAACAGCAGCGGGCTTGCCCGCGATCGCCGCAGTGGTCTCGACGTCGTCCCTGGCGGCAAGCTTGGCCGGCGCCGGCAGGGGATCGGCGGCACGGGCGGCTGTTGTCTTGGGAGCGCCCTGGTCGGCGCGCGAGGAATAAAAATACCAACCTCCGGCGATCACGACCGCCGCAAGGACACTGGCCAGCATCAGGCCCAACGCATTACGCATCGCTACTCTTTCCAAATACGCAACCAAACCGGCGGAATCTCCCGCGCACCCAGCCATTAATGCGAAGGAACAGTTAACGTGACACCAACGCGACAGCGGTTGCGGTGGAATTTCAGGTGGGTGCGCCAAAGTGACCGATGTCACGGTTTGGATCCGGCCTGTGACCATCATCACAGTGGAAACGGTTCCCCTGGTGCATCGTCGTTCCCATCAACAATGGGCCCGTTCACGCGGCGCCAATGGGAGCTCCAAATGACGAAGTCGTTCACCGCCAAGCCCTTGATCAAGTCCTTGACGGCAAAGATCCGCGACACCAGCCTGGCTCTCGGCTTTGCCGCCATCGTCTCGATCATCTCGAGCAGCTCGAGCTTCGCCTTCTCCGAGGCTACGAAGCAGGCATGTTATAGCGACGCCTTCCGCCTCTGCGCGTCGGAGATCCCTAACGTCCAGAAGACCACCGCGTGCATGATGCAACGTAAGTCCCAACTGAGCGCGGGCTGCCGCGCTGCGGTGGAAAAGGATCTTGGCGGCGGCGCCGCAAACAAGGTCGTTGACGCCCAGAACAACCAGTAAGCGGACACGCCATAAACTTGGCGTTGCGTAGCCCAAGCTCCCCGCATGATGCATCCCGGCGTGAAGCCGGGGCAGCAGTCCATCTGTCAACAAAGCCGTTGCGGCATTGGCGGCGCCCCTCTAGCTTCGCGCTCACATTTTCCGGGTACGAGGCCTTACGCGATGACCAGATTTCTCTTCGTTGTTTGCTTGATTCTGTGCGCATCCGGCGCGTCAGCGCAGCAGCGGCCCGGCCAGGACGCCTGCGCGCGCGACGTCACGCGTCATTGCCGTGCCGTGATGAATAATGGCGATAGCGCCGTGCTCGCCTGCCTGAAGCAGAACCGCACCAAGCTGAGCAAGGCCTGCGACAAGGTGCTGACGGATCACGGGCAGTAAGGCCTACGTACTGCTGCCCGCCGCAGTCGCGACCACCGGCAGCACCTCGGCGTTGGCGCGGTCGGGCGTCTCTTCCTTCCAGCGCACCGAGCCGAACGGCCGCTCCAGCATGCGGCGGATCCGCACCGGATCGGGGCCGATGTGGAAATCGGTCGCTTGCTGATGCAGCGCGCGTTCGGACTGGGTCGAACGGTTGCGCTGGCGTAGATAATCGAACCAGGTCGGGCAGTGATAGCGCTCGGTCCACAATTCTGGATCGGCGATGTCCCGCGCGATCGACCAGCCATAGGCGCCGTTGCGCTGCCGGGACAGCTGCACGTCCTGCATCACATTGTGGAAGGCGCGCGCGTTCTCTTGGGCGACGCGATATTCGATCTCCACCACCAGCGGTCCGCTGCGCCCGGTCAGTGACAGCTTGACTTCGGGGTCGGCCAGCACGTCGGCGTCCTCGTTGCGGGCGCCGACGCGCGGCATCGCAAGCCAGATTCCCAGGAGCGGCGAGACCAGCATCAGACCGGCGGCCACCAGCAGCGCGACCTCGACGCCAGCATAGTCGGTGAGATGGCCCCAGCCCCAGGCGCCGATCGCGATGCCGCCGGAGATCGAGGCCTGGAAGGCCGCAAGCGATCGTCCCGCGACCCAGCGCGGCGCCGAGAGCTGCACGCCGATATTGAACAGCGCGACGGAAGCCATCCAGACCGCGCCGGCCAGCACCAGCGCAGCCGCGGTCAGCACCGGTTCGGTGCTCAGCGCAACTGCCGCCATCGCGAACGCCATCGAGATCGTGCAGGCGCGGATCGCGGACTCGCCGCTCATGCGCTTGCGCAGCTCGTGGATGTTGAGCGCGCCGACGACGGCGCCCATGCCGAAGGCACCCAGCATGATGCCGTAGGTCTGCGCGCCGCCATGCAAGAGGTCGCGCGCGACCAGCGGCATCAGCGCCATCACGGCGCCGCCGCACAGGCCCATCACCAGCGTGCGCAACAGCACGATCTTGATCGGCGGCGAATTGGTGATGTAGCGGAAGCCCGAGACCATGGCGCGGTTGAGCCTTTCCCGCGGCAGGCGCGAGGGCTCGGTGGTTCGCTGCCAGAGCAGTAGCACCACCAGCAGCGGCAGATAGAGGATGGCGTTGCAGGCAAAGGCGGCCACCGCGCCGAGCGCGGCGACGATGACGCCGCCCACTGCGGGACCGAAGCTGCGTGCGATGTTGTAGCTGATGCCGTTCAGCGCGACGGCCGATGGCAGGGCTTCGGGAGGCACCTGCTCGCTGACCGAGGACTGCCAGGCCGGTCCGAACAGCGCGTTACCGCTGCCGACGACGAAGCAGAAGGCGAGCAGCGTTTCGGGAGTGATGAGCTTGAGCCCGGCCAGGATCGTGAGCGCAGTCGCGCCGGTCAGCGCGATCATGAGCGAGACCAGCGTCACGATACGGCGGTCATACATGTCGGCGATGGCGCCGGCCGGCATCGAGATCAGCATGATCGGCAGCATCAGGGCGGTCTGCACCAGCGCCACCTTGTCGGCGGAGGCCGCCATCTGCGTCATCGCCCAGGCCGCGCCCACGCCCTGGATCAGGAGGCCGAGATTGGAAAGCAGGCTCGCGAGCCAGATGCGCCGGAACACGGTGTACCGCAGAGGGGCCGTAATGCCGTCGGCGGCACGTCTCTGGCGGTTCGTCTGCTCGGTCATATCCCCTTCCAAGTCCTCTGGCAGAAATGGCTTCAATGATTCCGGCAGGTCCAGTGATGCCCGCGAAAGTCCTTCGCTGTCCAGTGGTTAGGCCGCTATAAGCGGTGCAAAGACATGGTTTTGACGGGGAGAAGCAGATGAAGCTGTCACGACGGACGATCCTGCAGGGTGCAGGTAGCCTGGCTTTCGCGGTTGCGAGCTTCCGCAACGGTGCGCTGGCGCAAGCGCCGTCCGCGGCCAAGAATCCTGACAACAATCCTGAGGTGCCGCCGATCCTGTTCGTTCATGGCAATGGTGACTACGACGCGCTCTGGATGACGACGCTGTGGCGGATGGAATCCAACGGCATCGCGCGTGACCGCATGATGGCGATCAATTTCACCAATCCCACGGCGCGCACCGACGATGCGGTCGAACAGGCCAACCGCTCCTCGACCGAGGATCAGCGCCGCGAGCTTGCCGCCGCCATCGCCGAGCTGAAACGCCGCACCGGCGCGGCGCGCGTCGCGCTGGTTGGCAATTCGCGCGGCGGTAACTCCATCCGCAACGTCATCAAGAACGGCGGCGCCGCCGATGTCAGTCACGCGGTCCTGTGCGGCACGCCCAATCACGGTGTGTTTGCGCTCGATGATCTCCTCGGCAGCGAGTTCAACGGACGCGGCCCGTTCCTGCGCGGCTTGAACGGCGGCGACAGCGAGGTGACGCCGGGCACAGCTTTCCTCACTTTGCGCAGCGACGGCATGGACAAATATGCGCAACCCGACGGCCGCTTCATGGGCAAGCCGGGCGTGGCGACCAATGTCACCGCCGAGGGACCGGAGCTGAAGGGCGCGACCAATCTCGTGCTCGGCACGATCGACCATCGCGAGACGGCGTATCACCCGCGCGCGTTCCGCGAGATCTACAAGTTCATCGCCGGCCGCGAGCCTGCGCGCATCGCGATCACGCCGGAGCAGACCGTTCGCATCAGCGGATTGGTTACGGGCGCGGTGGACGGCGTACCGACCAATCGCCCGGTGGCCGGGGCGGTGGTGGAGGTCAACCATGTCGACCGCGAGAGCGGGGAGCGCAGGGGCGTGATGCATCGCTCGACGACGGGCGCCGACGGCCGTTGGGGGGCGGCCGAGGTCGATCCGACCTCGCCGATCGAGATCGTCCTGACCTCACCCGACGCGCCGACGACGCATTTCTACCGCTCCCCCTTCCCGCGCTCCTCCAACGTCGTGCATTTGCGCGCCGCGCGCCCGCTCACTCCCGCGGACAAGGATGCCGGTGCGGTCCTGATCATGTCGCGCCCCCGCGGCTATTTCGGCCTGCCGCGCGACACCGTCCTGTTCGACGGCCGGGAGCCCGCCGACGTCCATCCGGGCGTGCCCACGGATGCGACAGCAACCTTGCGCCTTCCGGCCAGCGAGGGGCGGCGTAACGTCGTGGCCCAGTTCAACGAAGAACGAATTGTGGCACGCGCCTGGCCGGCCTCCGAGAACAGGATTGCGGTTGCCGAGATGACTTATTAGCTATTTGCCTGCGCCAGCCTTGACTGCGACGAGATCTGCGGGAGAGAGCCATGAACATCGCCAATGTGCGTCGGCCCATCATCCCCCCGACCCCGCCGCGCGCGCCGGACAATTTGTCGTTTTTCGGCCGGCTTGCGGTGATCAGGCAGAACATGATCGCCACCTGGGGGCAGCGCGCCTATGAGGAAGAGATCATCCAGGGCCGCCTCTTCCTGCACAAGAGCTTCATCCTGAACCAGCCGGATGCGATCCGGCACGTCCTGCTCAGCAATTACGAGAACTACACGCGGACGCCGGCGGGCATCCGCATGCTGCGTCCGGTGCTCGGCGAAGGTCTGCTGCTCGCCGAAGGCCACTCTTGGACATTTCAACGCCGCACGCTGTCGCCCGCCTTTACGCCGCGCGCTACGGCCAATCTCGTGCCGCATATGACGGCAGTGCTCGATGAGACCATCGCGAAGCTGGATGCGCGCACGAGCGAGCCGGTTGATCTGCGCGAGATCATGCAGCGCATGACGCTGGAGATCGCCGGGCGAACGATGTTCTCGTTCGGCATGGACCAGCATGGCCCGACCTTGCGCAACTTCGTCACGGAATATGGCGAACGGCTTGCACGGGCGCACTTCCTCGACATGGTGCTGCCGGTCTCCTGGCCGACGCCCCTGGATCGGGCCCGGGCTCGCTTCCGCAAGCGCTGGGTCGAGTTCGTGGCGATGCTGATCGCCGAGCGGCGTGCGGCGGGCAAGAAGGACGGCGCGCCGCCGCGCGATCTGTTCGATCTCATGGACGAGGCGCGCGATCCCGAAACGGGTAAGGGTTTTTCGGACGATCAACTCGTCGACGAGGTCGCGACCATGATCCTGGCGGGTCATGAGACGACCGCGACCGCGCTGTTCTGGGCGCTGTATCTGCTGGCGCTCGATCCTGATACGCAGGAGGAGGTTGCGTCCGAGACCCGCGGCGAGCATCTCGACAGCATGGCCGACATCGATCGGCAAAAATTCACCCGCGCCGTGATCGACGAGACCATGCGGCTCTATCCGCCGGCCTTCCTGATCGCCCGCGCCGCGCGCGACAAGGACAATGTGGGCGGAGCTGAGATCAGCAAGGGCGATGTCATCATGATCGCGCCCTGGCTGCTGCACCGGCACGAGAAGCTGTGGGATCAGCCGAACGCGTTCGTTCCAAAACGCTTTATGTCGAAAGAGGCGCCCGATCGCTTCGCCTATCTGCCGTTCGGCGCGGGCCCGCGCGTCTGCATCGGCGCACCGTTCGCACAGGCCGAGTCCGTGCTGGCGCTGGCCCGGCTGATCGGCGCGTTCCGCGTCGAACTGGCGGACGCGACGCCGGTCATTCCGTATGGCGTCGTCACGACCCAGCCTGACCACTCACCCCTGTTCCGCATCACGCGCCGGTGACAGGCTCTGGCCGTTGGCGTGATCCACCCCAAATAGAGTTGCGTCATGAGCGACATCCAGGCCCAGTTATCCGTTCTGAACCAGACCGCCGACGCGAAGGTGGTCGATGCGATCGCGCGCCTCATCGAGGACGGCGAGGATCACGAACTCAACCGCGTCAATGTCCTCGACTTCGCCACGCAGCACGGCGTCGATGAAGAGCACGCGATCTCCGCCTTCCTGCATGCGGCGCGGCTGGGGTTGTTCGATCTCGGCTGGAACGTGCTGTGTCCTGGCTGCGGCGGCGTGCTCGGCGCCCATACGACGTTGAAGGCGCTCAAGCCCGACGATTACCACTGCGCGCTCTGCGCCTGCGGCTACAAGGCTTCCGTCGACGACCAGGTCGAGGTCTCCTTCACCGTCAATTCGCGCGTCCGGCGGATCGCCGCGCACGACCCCAACACGCTTCCGGTGTGGGAGTATTTCAAGCAGGTGTTCTGGAGTTCCGGCGTCGACTTCAACAAGGAATCGTTTGCGACGCTGGCCGATGAAGTGACGTTGGATACGATGGAGCTGCCGGCCGGCGAGAAGGCGACCATGTCGCTGCAACTCCCGAGCGACTTCATCATCATTTTCGAGCCGGTGACGCACGCCGCGCACTTCATCGACGTCCAGGGCGAGCCGACCAAGGACCGCCAGCAGCTCGCCATCATGTACAACAAGGTGCAGGCCCCGACGGGAACCACGACGATGCGGCCCGGGCCATTGCGGCTGTCGCTGGAGAACCAGGCCGGCGTGCGCGTGCTGCCGTCGGTGTTCATCGCGGCCGAGGCGCTTCATCACCTGATCGGCAAGCGCAAGCCGTTCCTCACCGCCAAGCGCATGCTGTCGAACCAGACCTTTCGCGATGTGTTCAAGGCGGACAATCTCAGTCTCGACCAGCGGCTCCAGATCACGTCGCTGACCTTCCTGTTCACCGATCTGAAGGGCTCGACCGCGCTCTACGAGCGCGTCGGCGATCTCGCCGCGTTCGATCTCGTGCGTGCGCATTTCCACGCGTTGCTGGAGATCATCTCGTCCGAGAAGGGCGCGGTGGTGAAGACGATTGGCGATGCCGTGATGGCGACCTTCGTCCGTCCCGAGCACGCGATCGTCGCGGGCCTGCGGATGCGCGCGGCGATGGACGTGCTCAACAAGCAGCGCGGCACCGACGATCTCATTGTCAAGATCGGCATCCATGAAGGTCCGTGCCTCGCGGTGATGCTCAATGAGCGGCAGGATTATTTCGGCCAGACCGTCAACATCGCCGCGCGCGTGCAGAGCCTGTCGACCGCGCAGGAGATCCACATCACCGGCCCGGTGCTGGACGCGCCAGCGGTCGCCGAGGTTTTGCAGCAGCGTGCCATCAAGCCGATCCAGAAACAGGCGGCGCTGCGCGGCATTGCCGACAAGATGGTGGTGTACGAGATACCGTAGTTGGTGTCGTCCTGGCTTTCGCCAGGACGACACCAGAGGAAGTCGACAACCGCCCCCACTCCAGATTGCCGAA
Source organism: Bradyrhizobium ganzhouense (assembly GCF_049949285.1). NCBI lineage: Bacteria > Pseudomonadati > Pseudomonadota > Alphaproteobacteria > Hyphomicrobiales > Nitrobacteraceae > Bradyrhizobium > Bradyrhizobium ganzhouense. The sequence goes on along the minus strand of NZ_CP181318.1, from coordinate 198,173 downwards.
ACGTAATGCAGCGCGCGGAACTGACGCACGTTGCGCCGGTTGAGTTTCCCGCTCATATAATGTTGACAGCTGCCGCATTCCTTGCGGCGTCATCGATTTCGGTAGGATCTTATGCTCGACGGCCTGCGCCAATTCATCGCCGACATTGTTGCTCCTCATGCCCAGGACCGCGCCTTCGGCGACAGCGATTATCGGCTGGCGGCCACCGCGCTGCTGGTCCACGTGGTGTCGCTGGACGGCCAGCCGACGCAGGCCGAGCAGAGCAAGCTGCACAATCTGATCGAAAGCCATTTCAAGCTCGATCGGGGCACGGCCGACCGGCTGATTGCGGATGCGACTCAGGTCGAGGGCGAGGCGGTCGATCTTTATCACTTTACCAGCGTCATCATGCGCTCGCTCGACGAAGAGGGCCGCAGGCGCATCGTTCAGATGATGTGGGAGCTGGTCTATGCCGACGGCCAGGTCACCGAGTTCGAGGACAACGTCGTCTGGCGCGCCTCCGACCTGCTCGGGATTTCCCAGCGCGACCGGATCGATCTCAAGCACGCCGTCGCGGACCGCGCCGGCGATCAGGTCAATGACAACGCAGTCGGCGGCTGAGCTATCGCCGACGCGGCATGATTCCCGGTTGTATGGACCACATGACGAAACTTTAATGTAGTCGCCGGACCGCCCGGTTCCGGATTCCCCCGCAAAACTGCGGTTTTTCCTGCTCCCTGTTGCCCGCTCAGGCGGCCATGCTGCCAGTGCCGCTTGCCTGCCGCGCGCGGCCTATGCTCCAGTCTCGCCATTACGCGGCCAAAAAGCTTCAATTCAAGAGACTGCGATCGTGACTGAGCTGGTAACATTGATCACCGGTGCCTCGGCGGGCATAGGCACGGAGCTGGCGCGTGTGTTTGCCGCGAACGGACACCGGCTCGCGCTGACGGCGCGACGTGCCGACCGGCTCGAGGCGCTCGCAAACGAGCTCACCTCCAAGTGCGGCAAGAAGCCGATCGTGATCGCTTGCGATCTCCAGGCGGCCGATGCCGGCGAAAAAATCGCCGCTGCGCTCGCTGCCGAAGAGGTCGAGCTCGACAATCTCGTCAACAATGCCGGCTTCGGCGTGTTCGGCGATGCCATCGAGCGCGACCGCGACGAGCAGGTCCGCATTATCGATGTCAACGTCCGCGCGCTGACCGATCTGTCGCTGCGCTTTGCCGATCAGCTGATCAGGAACAAAGGCGGTCTGCTCAATGTCGGCTCCGTCGCGGGCTTTCTGCCGGGGCCCGGCATGGCCGTGTATTACGCGTCCAAGGCCTATGTGATTTCACTCACCGAGGCCTTGCGGGCGGAGCTCGCGCCGCGCGGCGTTCGCGTCACCGTGCTGTGCCCGGGGCCGGTGCAGACCGAATTCCAGGGGCGCGCCGGCGTCGGCTCCGGGCACGATACGGCGATTCTCAATGTCCCGGCCGCCGATGTCGCACGGCAGGCCTATCGTGGCCTGATGGCGAACAAACGGGCAGTGCTGCCCGGTTTCGGCATCAAGATCGTACCGTTCGCACTGCGCTTCTTCCCGCGCGGCTTCATCCTGTCCGCCACCAGCCGGTTCCAGCGGCAAAGACACTAGAGCCCGCCCGAGGCATCCGTAGTGGCCCGGAGCTTGCTTAGATATCGGGGCATGTGTGCGCAAACTCACACGATGTTAACCGTCGCTTAGCTATGCTGGCGGCTTGAACCGATAGCACTCGCAGAGGCCATGTCGTTTCGGACGGACAGGTTTGGTGGCGCAGAATTGGTGCCCTTCCCAAGAAGGACGCCGCGCGCGGCCGCCTCCGAGCCCCTCCTTCCGGTTCTGATCGTCCTCCACCAGGAATCCTCGACACCCGGCCGCGTCGGCAACGCGCTGCGCGCGCTCGGCCATCGTCTCGACATTCGCAGGCCGCGCTTCGGCGATCCCCTGCCCGACACGCTCGCCCGGCATGCCGGCGCCGTGGTCTTCGGCGGCCCGATGAGCGCCAACGATCCCGACGACTACGTTCGTCGCGAAATCGACTGGATCGAAATTCCGCTCCGCGAACAGCGACCGTTCCTCGGCATCTGCCTGGGTGCGCAGATGCTGGCGATGCAGCTCGGCGCACGCGTCGCGCCGCATGCGCAGGCGCTGACCCAGATCGGCTACTACCCGATCCGCCCGACTGCGGCTGGCCACGCGCTCTGCCCGGACTGGCCGGCGCAGGTCTATCACTGGCATCGCGAAGGATTTCAGTTGCCTGCCGGCGCTGAATTGCTGGCGGAAGGCGATGATTTTCCGATCCAAGCGTTTCGCACCGGCAATGCCTTCGGCGTGCAGTTTCATCCCGACGTGACCTACGCGATGATGCATTGCTGGACCACGCGCGGCTATGACGGCCTCAGCGCGCCCGGTGCACGCGAGCGGCATCATCATTTTGCGGACCGTGCCGTCTATGACGCCGCGGAACGCGCCTGGCTCGATCATTTCGTCAAGGGTTGGCTGGCGCGCCGACAAGTGCTGGCGCAAGCCGCCGAGTGATCGCGCCTCCGCGCAAGCCCTTGCCTCTCCATTGGATATGCTAGGCTCGTTCCTAACGAGCGCGGGCGAACGCGTGCCGGAAGACAGAGGGAGAGCGCCATGGCTTACGAACACATTCTTTATGAGGTGAGCGACAAGATCGCCACCATCACGCTCAATCGCCCCGATCGCATGAATGCGTGGACGCCTGTCATGGAGCGCGACGTTCGCCACGCGATGGAAACCTCGAGCGCCGATGACAATGTCCGCGTCATCGTGCTGACAGGCGCGGGCCGCGCGTTCTGTGCCGGCGCCGACATGGACGCGCTGAAAGGACTCGATCCCAACGACGTCAGGCGCGCCTCGAACCTGCCGCCCTTCGACATGAACCGCCGGCCGGACTGGCAGACGCGCTACGGCTTCTATCCGTCGATCGGAAAGCCGGTCATCGCCATGATCAACGGTGCGACGGCCGGCATCGGTCTTGTCCACGCACTCTATTGCGATCTGCGCTTTGCCGCCGACAACACCGTGTTCACGACGGCCTTCGCGCGGCGCGGCCTGATTGCCGAGCACGGCATCAGCTGGATGCTGCCGCGCATTGTCGGTCATGCCAACGCAATGGATCTGCTGCTCTCGGCGCGTCGTGTTTCAAGCGAGGAGGCGTTGCGGATCGGGCTGGTCAACCGGCTCTGCTCGCCCGAGAAGCTGCGCGAGGAAACTTACGCCTATGCCCGCGATCTCGCCGATTTCGTCTCGCCGAGCGCGATGGCCGTGATCAAGCGGCAGCTCTACGACGTGCCGTTCCAGACGCTGGCCGAGGCAACCATCGAGGCCAACCGGGAGATGATGGTGGCACTGAACGGCAGCGATTTTCGGGAGGGTGTCGCGAGCTTCATGGAGAAGCGGCCGCCGCGGTTTACGGGGAAGTAGGGGCCCGCGATTTGTGGAGAGGGTCCGCCGTCGCCCTGCGGGCTATGGCGGGACAGCCTTCGCTCTCTTCGCTACGTAAGAGCTCGGCTGGCTTGCCGAGCCGTAGCTCGCGAAGCGAGCGAAGGCTGGTGGAGCCAGGCGGGATCGAACCGCCGACCTCGTCATTGCGAACGACGCGCTCTCCCAGCTGAGCTATGGCCCCTTTGCTGGCCGCTCTGGTAAACGCGGCCGACAACCGGGCGCCATTTAAGTCCCCGCCAAGGTCAAGTCAAGGACGGGTGTAAGGCGGTTTTAGCCGTCCCTAGCACCGACTTCCCTTGTTTGGGCCGGGGGGAACCGATATCTAGCCATGACCGTCCCAAACACTGCCCCAATGACACTGGCCCAGAGAGTGTTTCGCTGATGCGCCCGATAGTCTTCATTCTGATCCAGATCATCAATCTCTACATCTATCTGTTGATCGCATCGGCAATCCTGTCCTGGTTGATCGCGTTCAATGTCGTGAACACGCGCAACCAGTTCGTCGGCGCGGTCTGGGAGTTTCTCTATCGGATTACCGAGCCGGTCCTCGGCCCCATCAGGCGCAGGCTGCCGGCGATGGGCGGGCTCGATCTGTCTCCGATCGTCGCCTTCTTCGTGCTTTGGCTGATCCAGCTCTATCTCGCCGAGTACGTCTATCCGAACGTGCCGTAGCCCAGCGGAACCGTGGTTGAGCCTCGATGGACCTTCGATGGAGCCTTGGCGCATCTCCACCACGGGCGTCAGCATTGCGCTACGCGTGACGCCGCGTGGCGGACGTGACGGCGTCGACGGGATCGAGCAGCTGTCCGACGGCCGCAGCGTCTTGAAGGTACGCGTGCGTGCCATCGCCGATGGCGGCGAGGCCAATCGCGCGGTGCTCTTGCTGCTGGCGAAATCGCTTGGCGTGCCCAAGGCCAGCGTCAGTCTGTTGTCGGGGGCGACGTCGCGGCTGAAGCAGGTCGCCATCGCGGGTGATCCGGCACGGCTTACCGAGGCGTTGCGCGAGCTCGCTTCGGTCAAATAGACAGGCATAAGGAACTGACATGACGGCCAAGATCATCGATGGAAAAGTCATCGCGGCGGACCTTCGTGCCCGCGTCGCCGACGAGGTCGCCCGCGTCAAGCGCGAGCACAATCTGGTGCCCGGCCTCGCAGTGGTTCTGGTCGGCAACGATCCCGCCAGCGAAGTCTATGTCCGCTCCAAGCATACGCAGACCCAGGCAGCCGGCATGGCCTCGTTCGAGCACAAGCTGCCGGCGGACGTCTCGCAAGCCGATCTGCTGGCAGTGGTCGCAAAGCTCAATCGCGATCCCGCCGTGCACGGCATTCTCGTGCAATTGCCGTTGCCCAAGGGCCTGGACACCGAGGCCGTGATCAATGCCATCGATCCTGCCAAGGATGTCGACGGCCTGCATCCGAACAATGCCGGCCGGCTTGCCGGCGGCTTCGAGGCGCTGTCGCCCTGCACGCCGCTCGGCTGCATCATCCTGACCAAGACCGTGCACCCTTCGCTGGAGGGCATGAACGCCATCGTGATCGGCCGCTCCAATCTGGTTGGCCGCCCGCTGGTGCAATTGCTGCTGAACGAGAACGCCACAGTGACCATCGCGCATTCGCGCTCGCGCGACCTGCCCGCGCTCGTGAAGCAGGCCGATCTCGTCTATGCCGCGGTCGGCAGGCCGGAGATGGTGCGTGGTGACTGGCTGAAGCCGGGTGCTACCGTGATCGATGTCGGCATCAATCGCATTCCGAAGGAAGACGGAAAGACCCGCCTCGTCGGCGATGTCGCCTATCAGGAAGCGCTTGGCGTTGCCGGTGCGGTGACGCCGGTGCCGGGTGGCGTCGGCCAGATGACGGTCGCCTGCCTGCTCGTGAATACGCTGCGCGCGGCTTGTGCGATCGCGGGTTTGCCGAAGCCGTCGGTGTAGATTTCTTCACCTCGCCCCGCAAGCGGGGCGAGGGAGCGGACTGTGTCCGGGGCCTAAGGCTTACTCCTTCTTTTTCTTCTCGCGCTCGATGCCTTCGAGGATCAGCTTCTGCGCTTCCTCGGGGCCGCCCCAGCGCGTGATCTTCACCCACTTGCCCTTCTCGAGATCCTTGTAGTGCTCGAAGAAGTGCTGGATCTGCTGCAGCGTGATGTCGGGCAGATCGGAATACGACTTCACCTTGTCGTAGCGCTGCGTCAGCTTTGACGACGGCACCGCCAGAATTTTCTCGTCGCCGCCGGCCTCGTCCTCCATGAACAGCACGCCAACCGGGCGCACGCTCATGACGGCGCCGGGGATAATGGCGCGGGTGTTGATGATCAGCACGTCGCAGGGGTCGCCGTCATCGGACAGGGTGTGCGGGATGAAGCCGTAGTTTCCGGGGTAACGCATCGGCGTGTAGAGGAAGCGGTCGACCACCAGCGTGCCGGCTTCCTTGTCCATCTCGTATTTGATCGGTTCGCCGCCCACGGGGACTTCAATGATGACGTTGACGTCCTCTGGGACGTTTTTTCCGATCGAGACCGCATCGATACGCATTAGAAAGGCTCCGTTATTTGCCGAAGTTAAATCTCGCCCGGCAGCGATTTTGGCGCTGTCATACGCGGGCTTGGCCCCCCGATCCATCGTGTTTTTGTGAAATAATGAATCCAGCGACCACCGGCGCAAAAGGCGGGCGGTATCGGCGGATGGGAAACGCTGCCGATTAGGCTTTCAGCAGCTCAATTAGTCCAAGCGAAGGCAACCTTGTCGAGCGCCTTCGGCCCGAATCGCTCCGAGGAGCGCGCCACCATGCGGCCGCCCAGCGCCCGGTAGAACTCGGTCGCCGGATCGTTGTCCGAGAGCGCCCACACCACCATGCTCTTCAGATTGCTCTGCATGAGGTCGCGGCGGGCCGCGGTGAACAGGCGGCGGCCGAAGCCGAGGCCCTGAAACTCGGGGCGCAGGTACAGCTCGTAGATCTCGCCGTCGAAATGCAGGCTGCGGGCGCGGTTGCGGCCGTAGTTGGCGTAGCCTGCGATCTTGTCGCCGAACACGAGCACGCTGACGCGGCTGCCCTTGCGGATCGCGCTGTCCCACCACTGCGGACCGCGACGGTTAATCAGCTTCTCCAGCTCGGCGCCGGGAATGATGCCCTGATAGGCGGAACGCCAGGCTTCGTCATGGGTGGACGCCACCGCAGTTGCATCTGCAGCTTTGGCCGGCCGGACCTCGATCAGGGTTGTGCTCATGGAGGCGATCAAACCAAGTCGCCGCGCTGGCGGCAAGACCTATCGTTAATTATCGGTTAACCTGTGGACTTTCTGCATCAGTATTTTAACCATGTTGTGCCGAAAAAAGACAAGACGCCATTTCGTGCGGCGGCGGTCTGCCATGCGCCGGTGCAAAACTTCGCGGTCTCAACGAATGAACGCCGATGGCAACGCAGAAAAGTCCGCCAAGTGTGATTCGTTCCGACTAATCTGACCTGCGTTATCCGTGTTCGTCCTCGGCTATTCATGCGGCTTCTCGACACGCCTGCTCGCCTGCTTCTGCTGTCCCTGCTGACGGCGCAGCCTCTGTGTGCCCAGGTCACGTTCGGGGCATCGGGCGCAGAGAGCGAGCCGTTCCGCCGCCAGGAATGGCGGGTGCCGTCGCCGGATACCGACATTGCCGCCCGCGCGCTGCTGTTTCGTCCGGCCGGTTCCGGTCCGTTCCGGCTCGCGGTGATCGCACATGCGTCGACGCAGAACGTGTTGCGTCGCGCGCAAATGCCGCAGCCGGAATATCGCGCACTCGCAGCGTTTCTCGTCGCGCGCGGCTTTGCCGTGCTGGTGCCGGAGCGGCTCGGCCATGGCGCGACCGGTGGCCGCTATGTCGAGGACCAGGGTGGCTGCGACGAGGCGGACTACGCTCGCGCGGGCCGCGCCACCGCGGAGGAAATCTCGCTCGCGCTGGACTATCTGCAAAAGCAGGATTTTATCCGCAAGGATGCCGCGGTCGTGATCGGGCACTCGGCAGGCGGCTGGGGTGCACTGGCACTTGCGGGTGCCGATCCGAAGGCGATCTCCGCGATCACGGTATTTGCGCCAGGACGCGGCGGTCACGCCAATGACGAACCGAACAAGGTCTGCGCGCCACATACGCTTCTCGCGGCAGCGGCCGAATTCGGCAAGGCGGCGCGCATTCCTGTCATATCGCTGGTTGCGGCCAATGACAGCTATTTCGCGCCGGCATTTTCGAAAGAGCTGGCGAATGCGTTTCGCAGCGGCGGAGGCAAGGACGATGTTCGCATCCTGCCGGCCGCGGGCAGCGAAGGCCATTGGATGGTCGAGACCGAGGCTGGCGTCCAGGCCGCAAGCAACGAGCTTGCGCGCGCGCTGAACCTGCCCAAACCTGTTGCGATCAAGAAGCCATGACGCTGTATTTCCTGGTCAAATATCTGCACGTGCTCGGCGCCATCATCATCCTCGGCACCGGAACCGGCATCGCTTTTTTCATGCTGATGGCACATCGCACGAACGACGCGGCGTTCATTGCGCGCACGGCGTCGGTGGTGGTGATTGCGGATGCGATCTTCACGCTGTCGGCCGTGATCCTGCAGCCCGTCACCGGCGGCCTGCTGATGATGCTCTCGGCGACGCCAATCACCGAAAATTGGCTGCTGGCCTCGCTCGCGCTGTACGTCCTTGCAGGCCTGTTCTGGGTCCCCGTCGTCTTCATGCAGATCGAGATGCGCGATCTCGCGCGCAAGGCCGCCGGGCAGCGCCTCGCGCTGCCGGAGCGCTACTACACCCTGTTCCGCCGCTGGTTCGTGTTCGGTTTCCCCGGTTTCGGCGCCACGATGGCGATCCTCTGGTTGATGATCGCAAAACCGTTTTGAAGGACGCGATGAACCAGCGAACCATCTTGGTGCTCGGCGCCTCCGGCCTGATCGGCCGCTTCGTCACCGACGATTTGCGCACACGAGGCTTTCGCGTGGTCGGTCTCGCGCGCCGCCTGTCACCGGCGCAGACAATGAGCGCGCTCGATATCGAGCTGCCGATCCTCATCCTCGACGCGACCGCGCTGACACGCTTGCTGAGCGAGCATGAAGTGGATGTCGTCGTGAACTGCCTCGGCGTGCTCCAGGATGGTCCCGGCAGCGACACCAACGCCGTGCATCGCGATTTTGTCGCGCGCCTGCTTCAGGCGATCGCCGGCAGCGGCCGTGCGATCCGGCTGGTGCAAATCTCGATCCCCGGGATCCCCGAGGCAGATCGTACTGCGTTCGCCACGACCAAGCGCGAGGCCGAACGTCTGATCGCGGCATCGAACATTCCCCACGCCATCCTGCGGCCCGGTTTCGTGGTCGCACCGTCAGCCTATGGCGGCAGTGCCATGCTGCGCGCACTCGCCGCCTTCCCGCTCGACCTGCCGGGTAAGGAGATGGCAACGCGATTCCAATCCGTCGCGGTCGAGGATATCTCCGCAACCATCGCCTGGCTGGCCGCACGCGATGTCGACGATGCGTCCGTGAAAGCGGTGAACTGGGACCTGATGCAATCCGAGCCGATCACGATGGCTGGCGTCACCAAGCAGTTCCGGCTCGCGTTCGGGACGGCCGGCTGGCCACACGTCGCGATGCCGCCCTTCATGCTCGATCTCGGTGCCAAAATCGGCGATCTCGCCAACACTCTCGGCTGGATGCCCCCGATGCGCTCCACGGCCATCACCGAGCTGCGCCGTGGCGTGAGCGGTGATCCCTCGGCGTGGATTGCCGCGACCGGCATTGCGCCGAAGACGTTGACTGATGCGATCGGGCGTCATCCCGCCACCATCCAGGACAAATGGTTCGCGCGGCTGTTCCTGATAAAGGCGCTGATCTTTGCGAGCCTGGTCGCGTTCTGGCTGGTCTCCGGCTTCATCGCGCTGTTCGTGTCCTACCGTGCCGCGGCCGGGATCTTGACCGCGCACAACTTCCCGCCGGCACTGGTCGATCCCATCACCATCGGCACCAGCCTGATGGACATGAGCATCGGCGTGCTGATCGCCTTCCGCCGCACGGCAGCGATCGGGCTCGTTGCAGGTATCATCGCCTCGCTCGGCTATATGGTCGGTGCAGCGATCCTGACGCCGGATCTCTGGATCGAGCCGCTCGGCGCGCTGGTGAAGACCGGGCCGGCGATCGTGCTGATGCTGGTGGCGCTTCTGATGCTGGATAATCGCTGATGAGCAAGTGGCCGGACGACGACGTGATCCTGTTCGACGGCGTTTGCATCTTCTGCTCACGCTGGGTGCGCTTCGTCGCGCAACGCGATACGGCGAAGCGGTTTCGCTTCACGCCGATCCAGTCGGATTACGGCGCGAGGCTCGCGCGGACGTTCGGCATCGATCCCGATGATCCCGACACCAACGCGGTGGTTCACGGTGGCGAGGTGTTCATGAAGTCGGATGCGGCGCTGACGGTGCTCTCGCATCTTCCAGGCTGGAGCTGGACGCAGGCGCTGTTCGCCGTGCCGAAACCGCTGCGGAATGCGGTCTACAGCCTCATCGCGCGCAACCGCTATCGCATTTTTGGGAAGTATGATGCGTGCTTCGTGCCGGATGTGGATTTGCGGGCAAGGGTGATTGAGTAGCGAGCGCAGCAGCTACAAACTCGATGTCGTCCCGACGAACGCCGGGACCCATAACCACAGGGAGAAGTTTGGCGGAGGCTGGCAGTTTAGGGATCACCGAGCGATGCTGATACCTAGCTTCACCGATAGATCACGCGGTATGGGTCCCGGCGTTCGCCGGGACGACGCTGGAGGATGACGCCGCAGCGAGGCCGTTCCCTAACACTTGCCCAGAGCCGCCAGCACTTCCTTCGCTGCCCGCTCGCCGCTATCCCGCGCTCCATGCGCCGTCGTGAAAAAATTCGGCGACGTCGCTTCTCCCGCAAAAAACAACCGCCCATCCACCGGCGCAGCCAGCACCGCGCGGTCGCCGGCGTGCCCAGGCAGCGCGTGCGAATAGGAGCCTCTGGCAAACGGATCGTGCCCCCAGCGCGATTCGTGCAGCGGCTTCAGCTTGCGGCGGATGTCGTTGCCGAGGAAGCCTGCGATTTCGTCGATGCTGTGCGCTGTTATGGCGCCCTCGCCGGCAGTTTCCAACGCTCGCGCAAAACTGCCGCCGAAAAAGCCTTCGATGCAGGGCTGGCCGAATGGGCGGATGTGGTAGGTGCCCATCTCCGTGCGCATGGTGGCACCGCGCAAATTGCCTTCTTTCGGAAAGGCTTCGGCATCGTCAAGCGCGAGCGTCACCTTGTCATCGACGCCGAGCGGCAGGCCGGCTGCCGCGCTTACCTTGGATGGAAGCGGCGGCGAGAAGCGGATCGCTTCATCGGCGATCAAATTGGTCGGCACCGTGACGATCACCGTGTCCGCGGTCAGCGTGCCCTGCGACGTCTCGATGCGGACGCACTTGTTCGAATGATCGATCAGGGTGACGTTGCAGTTCAGCGCCACCGGGCAGGGCGCGCCATAGGCCGCGATGAGCGCGCCATAGCCGCGGCGGACGCGCCAGTTGAGCTCGCTGTCCTCATAGGCGTCCCAGTCGAGCGTCGACATGTCCTTGAGTTCGCAGCCGTTGATGTAGGTCGAGACCGCGTCGATCATGGGATTCCAGCGATTGCCGGGCTCGAGGCCCAGGCTCGCGGGCGCGTCCTTGCCCTTCTGCGCGGCCTGCCAGAGCCGCTCGTAGAACGCGTCCATCGCGCGCATGAAATCGTCGCGCTCGCTTTGCGGAAAGGCATTGCCATAGGCGCGCTCGCGCCAGGGCGGCAGGTCCTTGTTGAGCTCGAAATCGAGTTGGCGCGCGATTGGAACGAACGAGTTCTTGTCGGCCGAGTGTAGCCAGCCGCATCCGACGTCGAAGGTGACGTCAGGCGAGGCCTGCACGGTCCAGGCGCGGCCGCCGAGCCGGTCGCGTGCCTCCAGCACGATCAAGGAGAGGCCGGAGCCGTGCAGCGCGTGCGCTGCGCCGAGGCCGGCAGCACCGGCGCCGATGATCGCGACGTCGACGGAGGAAGGGAAGGACATGGGTGCGATCTAGCACGTTCGCTGAGCGCGCTGAAGCAGGCCAGATATGCCGTTCTCGTGTCCCGGACGCGGTGCGGCGTGTAACGCCGCTCCGCAGAGCCGGGACCCATGGCGATGCGCAGGTGGTGAGAATGCTGGGCCCCGGCTCCGCAGCGCATCACTATCGTGCTGCGCTGCGTCCGGGGCACGAGACCGGTGGCCTTACGCCACCGCTTCCTTGGACTTTTCGGCGCGCTTGCGCTCGTTCGGGTCGAGGTGCTTCTTGCGCAGGCGGATCGACTTCGGGGTAACTTCGACGAGCTCGTCGTCCTCGATATAGGCGAGCGCCTTTTCCAGGGTCATGCGGATCGGCGGGGTCAGGCGCACGGCTTCGTCCTTCGACGTCGTGCGGATGTTGGTGAGCTGCTTGCCCTTGAGCACGTTGATCTCGAGATCGTTGTCGCGGGTGTGCTCGCCGACGATCATGCCCTTGTAGACCTTCCAGCCCGGCTCGATCATCATCGGGCCGCGGTCTTCCAGCTTGAACATGGCGTAAGCCACCGCTTCGCCCTGGTCGTTGGAGATCAGCACGCCGTTGCGGCGGCCCTGGATCTCGCCCTTGTACGGGGCATAGCCGTGGAACAGGCGGTTCATGATCGCGGTGCCGCGGGTGTCGGTCAGCAGTTCGCCCTGGTAGCCGATCAGGCCGCGGGTCGGCGCGTAGAACACCAGGCGCAGACGGTTGCCGCCGGACGGCTTCATCTCGACCAGCTCGGACTTGCGCTCGCTCATCTTCTGCACGACGACACCGGAGTGCTCCTCGTCGACGTCGATCACGACCTCCTCGATCGGCTCCATGGCGCCGCCGGTGGCTTCGTCCTTCTGGTAAACGACGCGCGGGCGCGACACCGAGAGCTCAAAGCCTTCGCGGCGCATGGTCTCGATTAGGATCGCGAGCTGCAATTCGCCGCGGCCGGACACTTCCATTGCGTCCTTGTCGGCGGCCTCGACGACGCGCAACGCGACGTTGCCTTCGGCTTCGCGCAAGAGACGGTCGCGGATCATGCGGCTCGTCACCTTGTCGCCCTCAGTGCCGGCGAGCGGGGAGTTGTTGACAATGAACGACATCGACACGGTCGGCGGATCGATCGGCTGCGCCGGCAGCGGCACTTCGACGGTCGGATCGCAGAAGGTGTCGGCGACGGTGCCCTTGGTCAGGCCGGCAATGGCGACGATGTCGCCGGCTTCGGCTTCATCGAGCGGCGTGCGCTCAAGACCGCGGAATGCCAGGATCTTGGTGATGCGCCCGGTCTCGACCAGCTTGCCGTCGGCATGCAGCACCTTGACCTGCTGGTTCGGCTTGAGCACGCCGGACGAGATGCGGCCAGTGATGATGCGGCCGAGATAGGGGTTGGCCTCCAGGATGGTGCCGATCATGCGGAACGGACCTTCCTCGACCTTCGGCGGCGCGACGTGCCGCAGGATCAGGTCGAACAGCGGCTCCATGCCCTTGTCCTGCGGACCCTCGGGGCTCTCGGCCATCCAGCCCTGCTTGGCCGACCCGTACAGGATCGGGAAGTCGAGCTGCTCCTCGCTGGCGTCGAGCGCCGCGAACAGGTCGAACACCTCGTTGATGACTTCGGTCGGGCGCGCGTCGGGGCGGTCGACCTTGTTGATGACGACGATCGGCTTGAGGCCGACCTTGAGCGCCTTGGAGACCACGAATTTGGTCTGCGGCAGCGGACCTTCGGCGGCGTCGACCAGCACCAGCGCGCCGTCCACCATGTTCAGGATGCGCTCGACCTCACCGCCGAAGTCGGCGTGGCCGGGGGTGTCGACGATGTTGACGCGCGTGTCCTTCCACTGCACCGAGGCCGCCTTGGCCAGAATGGTGATGCCGCGCTCGCGCTCCAGGTCGTTGGAGTCCATGGCGCGATCCGTCACCTTCTGGTTCTCGCGGAACGTACCGGACTGCTGGAGGAGTTTGTCGACGAGGGTCGTCTTGCCGTGGTCGACGTGGGCGATGATGGCGACGTTGCGGAGATTCATGAGTGAGCTTCTTTGCGGTCGGACAATGGGTTAAGCGCGATCTCGCCGGTCAAGCCGGGACCTCTTCACGGACAACGCTGGAAACGTGGAAAACGGGGCCTGCTACGCCCAAAAAGGAAATCCGGCCATATCGACCGGGTTAGCCTGTGCGTTTGCGCCGCAATATAGGCAAAAAACGCCAAAAAACAATGCGTTCTTTCGGGGTTGGTTGATTGAATTTTGCCCGGGAATCCCCGGGGCTTAGGGACGATTTGGGCCTTAAATCGGCTGCCGGCGCCCTGGATCAGCCCTGCGCCGAGCCGCTGTTCGGCTCCTCGGTCGGATAGACCCCGCGCAGCACCTCCTCGAAGTGCATCTTCACGGCGTCGTTGCAGAGGCAGGCGCGCTGGCGCAGGCCGTCATGGTTGCGGACCAGGATCGAGCCGCGCCGCGTGTCGAGCACGCCGTCGGCCTTGAACGATTGCAGCACGCGGCTCGCATAGCTGCGCCCCACCCCGAGCAATGTGGCGAGCTGCTCATGCGTCAGCGGCACGCTGCTTTCGTCGCCGGTCCGCTCCATCGCGGCGATGATCCATTTGGCCGTGCGCTGCTCGATCGAATGGATGGCGTTGCAGGCGGTCGACTGAAAAATCTGCGCCAGCATGCAGTCGGCATAGCGGGCGAAGATGTTGCGCAGCGACGGCGAGCGCGCCTTGGCCGCCTCCAGCTTGCCGACGTGAATGCGCGCAAACGGGCCGCCGAATTTCACGCAGATGCGGGTATAGGCCGGCAGAAATCCCTCGCTGACGATGCCGCCCACCGCGCCTTCGCGGCCGACCAGAATGGTCTCGACATCGCGGCCGTCTTCGTTCGGGACGAGAAACGTCGCAAGCGACGGGCCGCAGGGAAAGTGCACGACCTGGACATCGTCGCCGGGACTGTAGAGCAGATGGTGCGCGCTGACGTCGTCAACGGCAACATGGGGTGCGAGCAGCGCGTAGTCCGCCGGATTCAGGCGCCGCAGCAGATTGTTGGCGGGTCGGCCCTCGACCTCGTTTGCCTTGCTGATACGCACATCCATCGCAAATCCTCTGCTCTCCCTTTCGACACTAGCCAGTTCCGTTCGTCCGTTGTGTGCACATGTGGACCGACGTCAAAACTGTTCTGTGGTGAGTTTCGTTCCGGGAACCCTCCGATGCGCTGGGCGCAGGCGTCGGGATGAGGCTGTCCAGATCGGTGAAAACATGCAGCCCTCGATAGCAGCCAGGATCATGATACCCGCTTTCCCGGACGGCTCGGCCGAAATTCCTGGCGATGTTCTGATCGTTGAGGACGATCCGATCATCGCCATCGATTTCGAGGATCGCCTGCTCGGCTTTGGCGTCACGAGCGTGCGCACCGTGGGTTCGGTGGCGCAGGCGCTTGATGCGATCGCGGCACGTGCGCCCGACTTCGCGCTGCTCGATGTCGAGTTGATCCGCGAGAAGAGCTTTGCGATCGCCGAGCGGCTCGCAGCCCTGGACATTCCTTTCGTCTTCGTCACCGGTTACGGCGCGGAGACCAGCATTCCCCAGCAATTTGCTGCACGTCCGCGGCTGCAGAAGCCGTGCTCCAGCGATGCGCTGGAGGCGGCGTTGCAGACGCGCGGCGCGTGACGGCGCGGTCGCCTCACGCGAATTTCGGATCGAGCGTGGTCGACCACAGCGCGACGTCGGCGCGGTCGCGCAACGTCACAATCATCTGGCCCGAGGCGCCATCGATCTTGACGTGACCGAAGAACTGCATGCCCGCGGACGGCGGCAGGTTCTGCTTGTCGGGGCCGGGTGCCTTGATGAAGCGCACCTCGGGGCCGAACGTGTTGTCGAGCTCGTTCGGACCGAACGTGCCGGCGTGCAGCGGACCCGAGACGAACTCCCAGAACGGCTCGAAATCCTGGAATTGCGCCTTGTTCGGATCGTAATAATGCGCGGCGGCGTAGTGCACGTCCGCCGTCAGCCACACCGTGTTCTTGATCGGCGCCGTCTTGATGAAGCGCAGGATGTCGGCGATCTCGAGCTCGCGCCCGCGCGCCGGGCCGTCGCCTTGCGCGAAAGCTTCCGAGCCCTTCTTGTTGGTGGCATCGTCATAGACGATCAGGCTGAGCGGCATGTCGGAGGCGATTACCTTCCATGTCGCGCGCGAATTGAGCAGGCCGCGCTTCAGCCAGGCCATCTGCTCGGGCCCGAGGAAATAGCTAGCCGGGCCGTACTCCGTCTCGAGGTTGGCGCCGTTCGGGCCGCGATAGCTGCGCTCGTCGAGCACGAACACGTCGAGATGCGGACCGTAGGAGATCTTGCGATAGACCCGGCCCGGCTCGACGATGCTCTCGCGCATCGGATACATCTCGTGGAAGGCGCGGCCCGCGCGCGCTGCGAGCAGCGAGATGTCACGGACCTTGTAGGCCGCCGGCAGATCCTTCGACAGCGACCAGTTGTTGGTCACCTCGTGATCGTCCCACTGCACGAAGATCGGCACCTCGGCATTGAAGGCGCGGACATTGTCGTCGGTGAAATTGTATTTGTGCGCGGCGCGGTACTCGTCCAGCGTCTCGGCGACCTTGGCCTTCTCGGGGATCGTGACGTTCTTCCAGATCTTGCCGTCGGCAAGCTTGACCTCGGAGGGGATCACGCCGTCGGCGTAGATGGTGTCGCCGGAATGCAGCAGGAAGTCCGGCCGGTGTTTTCGCATGGCTGCGAAGGTGACCATGCCGCCGTCATCGGGATTGATGCCCCAGCCCTGGCCGGCGACGTCGCCCCCCCAGACGAAGCTGACGTCGCGGCGGTCGGCCGGCGCGGTGCGGAAGCGGCCGACCACCGGCTCGCCTTCGATCGCGGTGTGGGAGAGATCGCGGAAGCGGACGCGGTAGAAGATGTCCTGACCGCCCGGAAGATTGTCCACCAGCATCTTCGCGGCGAAGTCGCTCTCGGGCAGGGCGGCGATCGGCGGCAGCGCGCGGGCGTCCTTGAACGATTCTGTCGTCGCCACCTCGACCAGCATCTGCGCGGGCCGGTCAGTCCGCGCCCAGACCACACCGCCGTCGACGGTGACATCGCCGGACTGCACGCCGTGGGTGACCGCCGGCCGGTCGGCTGCCCGCGACAGATGCGGCATCGCGATCGCGCCAAGCGCGCCGGCGCTGGAGGTGAGGAAACTACGGCGGGAGAATTTGATCTTCATGGCGATGCTCTCGATATCGCGCGGCGGGTCCGCCGAGCGGTCGCCAGGATGAAGCTAGAGGCTATATTGGGACAATGTGACGCGGCAATTACGCGCGCAGGCGCTTATGCGTTGCCGGCGGCCCGGAACTGCGCGCCGGTGCGTTGCAGGTTCTGCGGCATGCTGAACAGCACCGCCTTGCGGTCGGCAACCGCGGCGTGGAATTGGTCGAGCACAATGTTGAAGGCGGTCAGTGCGCCTTCCTCGATCGCGCCGTGGTCGTAGCAGCGCAGCGTGTCGCGCAAGATCTCGTCGGCTTCGGCCTGCATCTGGTCGAGCTCGTCGGCCGTCTCGCTCTTGCGGGCCGCGGCGAGCATGTCGAGCAGGCGTTCGCGCAGATGGCTGTTGTTGTCGCGCTCGTCCTTCTTCAGATAGCCCGCGAACCATGCGCCGATCGAGCCCGTGGCCGAGAGCGCCATCAGGCTCCACCAGATGTAATCGCTGTACTTGTCGAGGAAGGTCTTCTCCTCGCCGTCGACGAAGGCGGCTGCGCCCGGATGCACGGGGATCACCGCGTCCTTGTCGGTATCGGGCGTCTCGATCTTCGCGGCCTGCGGGAAATCGGTCAGCAATTGCTGGCGCACCGCGAAGAGCTGCCGGGTGAAGGCCGCAACCGTGGTCTCGGACAAGCCTTTGCGCGCCACGATGTGGTGCGAGAAGCTGATGGTCTTGACCTCGTCCTCGGGACGATCGGGCGAGCCGCCATAGGTGCCGGCGGGGATCTCCGATGCCTCATAGACCGGATGGTTCTGGGCGATCGCATCCGCCGAATCGATGGCGAGGAAGGTCGGCGTGCCGCCATCCTTGGCGGAGGCGGCGATCGCGTCCGATGTGATCTTGCTGTTGACGGGGCCGGCTGCGAGATAGACGTCGGCCTTCTGGGTCTTGATCGCCTCGGCAACTTCGCTCGCCGGGAATTGCACGATCTCGACCTTGGCGGGATCGACGCCGTATTGCTGCAGGATCACCTTGAGCAAATTGACGTTGGCCGGCGTGCGGCCGACCACGCCGACACGACGGCCGGCGAGCTGCGCGATCTTGGTGATCTTCGCGCCCTTCTTCTTGCCCTTGCCGGGCACCGACCACAGCACCACGACGTTCTTGCGCAACGTCGCGACGGCTTGCGCGTTCTTGGGGACATCGAGATCGCCACGCACGATGGCGAGGTCGGCCTTGCCCTCGGCGAGCAGACCCGCGCTGGCGGTGGCGCCGTCGGTCTGGACTGGGCGCAACCGCACGAAGCCTTTGCTCTGCGCAAAGGCCTGCGTCAGTGTCTGCACCACCTTGACGTCGTCGCTGTTGGCGGGACCGACCGCGATCTTCAGCGTCACCGGTCTCATCGCGAAATAGTAGCCGCCGGCGAGTGCGCCGACGATGGCGAGCACCAGCGCCAGAGACACGAGCGCCGTCTTCCGCGCCGCGGATCGCGGCGAAGGCGGAGAGGGCGTTTCGGCCAGGTTCGAGTCCCCGGTCATCGATCTCCCAAACAGGCGCTTCAGGCTCAGTTTCATCTTGGCCGGCGATTTACGCCCGCAATTGTAGCAAATTTCTTGTCCGGCAGGGTTACATCTCCGTCATGGTTAGCGGATCGGCGAAATCCCGCATGAACCCGGGGCGTAAGCACGGTGTTAGGGTAAAGTTCCATTGAACGGAGGCCATCATGGCAGAGCTTCTATCGGCAGACGCACGCAAGCAGGCGCTGGGCGGTATCCCGGGCTGGGCCGAGGTCCAGGACGGCAAAGGGATCGGGAAGACCTTTGTCTTCAAGGATTTCAACGAGGCCTTCGGCTTCATGACCCGGGCGGCGCTGGTCGCCGAGAAGACGGATCATCACCCCGAATGGCGCAACGTCTACAAGACGGTCGAGGTGGTGCTGTCGACCCATGACGCTGGCGGCGTCACTAAGCTCGATATCACGCTCGCCACGGCGATGAACGCGATCGCCAAGCTGACGCAGGGCTGACGCCTTGCAGCGACGGAGCGCATCCCCATCTTGTGATCGACATCGGATGCGGCCAACGGCCACGCCGGGCTGAACGGGAGTTTTCGACTATGGTCGCCGAACACAGTGTCGGCTTCGAGCCGGCTGATCGGCTCGCGGAAGATCGTGAAAGCGTGCGCCGCCGCTTCTGGCGCAAGCTGAAGCGCGTCGCCGCGCATCTGCCGTTCGCCGAAGATCTGCTCGCCGCCTATTACTGTGCGTTCGACCGGCAGACGCCGCGCCATGTCCAGGCGTCGCTGCTGGGTGCGATCGCCTATTTCATCCTGCCGTTCGACTTCATTCCGGACGTGATGCCGGTCCTCGGCTTCACCGATGATGCCGCCGTGCTCGCCACCGCCATTCGCATGGTCGCGAGCCACATCACGTCGGAGCACCGCGAGGCGGCGCGCGCTGCGCTGAAGCGCGGGGCGGATGAGGCGGAGGCGGGAGCAGAAGCAGCGTAGCAGTTATCGCCACGCATTCCGCTGTCATTCCCCGCGAAGGCGGGGAATCCAGTACGCCGCGGCCTCTCGATTCAATCACCGGCGTCTCAGAGTACTGAATCGCTCGGTCTAGCCGGGCGATGACAGTGAGTTTGTGGAGACGAGGCGTTGCTACTTCTTCTCCGCCCGCGCCTTCTCCGCATCCCACGCCTGGAATTGCCTGAACAGCGTTTCCCTGTCCGCGTCTGACACTTTTGCGGCCGTTGGGCTCTGCTTCAAAAATGCCTCGAAGCGTTGCTGTGTCACCGGCTCGACGCCGTGCCGGTCGAGCCATTGCTGTGCCACCGGCAACCTGTTCCAGCCGGACAGAGGCGCCGCGAGCGAAACCTCCTTCCATTTGGGATGGAACGGCGGGTTCTGAAGCGCCGGGAATTTGGTGAAGAATGCGTCCACGAACAGCGCGAGCTTGCGATAGCGCTCGGTGTTGGGCGCCCAATTATAGGCCGCGAGCACCGCCGGTACCGCGATGGTGTCCACGCTCTCGCCGTCCTTGATCAGGTTGGGATAGTCCTTGGCCGACAGCGTCGCCGGCAGATAGTCGCTCTGGAGCGGCTTTGCATAGGCGACCTTCGCAAGGTGAAAGCGGCCGTCATTGCTGAAGGTCGAGACCGATTTGTACGGCTTGCCGCCGACCACGATCACGGCATCGATCTCGCCCGCTTTCAGCTTCTCCATCGCGATGCGCTGCTCGACATAGACGAATTTCGCCTTGATCCCGAGCCGCTCGAACACAGTGAGCGCGGTGACGAAGGTGCCGCCGTTCGGCAGGTCGACACTCACCGTCTTGCCTTCGAGGTCTTTCAGCGTCGCGACCGATTTCGGCGCGATCACCTGCATCTCCTCGTTGTAGAGCTTCGTCACATAGGTGAATTGCCGCTTGATGTCTTTCGCAAAGCCCTTGCGTTCGAGATAGTCGAGCGTATCGGCGCGCACGACCCCGAGATCGACACCCTGCAAAAACAGGATGTCGGCGACGCTCTGCACCGAGCCGCGGCCGACGATCGGCAGCACGCGGATCTTGTTGCCATCGTCGAGCACGGAAGCGAGATCGGCGCCGAACTGCACATAGGTGCCGCCGATCGTGCCGGTGATCAGTGTGACGGTATTGGCGTTCAGCGCCTGCTTGGTCGAGGTCGAGCCGAACTGGAAGATGGCCTTCAGGCCGTCCGAGACTTTTGCCGGATCATATTCGGTCTGTTCGGCGCGTGCCGCGAAGGCACAGATGGTCATGATGGCGGCAAGCGCCATTTTCAAAGCGTTACGCATGATTTCCCCTGAGGCGTTCTAGTTCGAGAGAAGAGCGAGGCGTTGTTCCGCCTCAGGCGATCCGAGTGCTGCGGCCTTCTGGTACCAGTCGCGCGCCGCTGCGGCGTCGGCATTGACGCTCCGCGTGTCGCGTGTGCCGAGCACGGCCGGATCATAGGTTTGCGCCAGCAGGAGTGCCGCCGCTGCATCCTGTGCATTGGCCGCGCGTTCGAGCAGCAGACGTGCCGCAGCGATGTCGCCGATACCGATCAGGCTCTTTGCGCGCGTCATCAGCCCTGCCAGCGTGTCGGCGTCGAGGGTCTTGGCCGGCGGCGGTGGCGCGGGTTGTGCAGCGACGGGCGCCGGTACAGGCACGGGCGCCTGAGCCTGTAGCGCGGTCTGATAGGCGGTTGCGATCGCCTCGCGGCTCGGCGCCGTTGACGCAGGAATGTCCCGTGCGTCAGCGCTCGCCAGCATCGCGGTGGTCACGCGCGCGGCATCCTTGACCGGACTCTGCCGTGCGGTAGGCGGATTGGCCGAAGGTGCGGCCTCGTCCGCGGCCGCGCCCATCCACGACTTGGCGTTGACGGAGAGCAGCCGGTTGATTTCGGACTGAAACAGCGCGACCGGAACCGCGATGGCCGCCGCCGCCACGATGGCGGCGAGAATGCGGGGGACGATCCTGGCTCCGGTGCGCAATTCGCGTGGCGCGAATTCGCGCGGATCCGGCGGGCTGAGCGGGTCGGACAGGAAGAGTGGAATCGGATCATCCGGAGAAAGTTCGGCGCGCGCGGCGCGTGCACGGATGTAGGACGCCGTGGGTTGATGTAATGCGACTTGATCGGAGTCGAGCGCGCTCGACCCCCCGGACGGACGGTTGACCGTCGTCTCCATGGTGATGCTCCCCAATACTGATGCAACGCGGGGCAATGCCGGTTTCAGTTTTCTTGTTGTTGTCCAGGAGCGCCCTGCAAACTGGAACCGGTAAATCGCAATTTGAATCAGCCCAAAAAACGACGGCGGTTGGCGCGAATCGGGAGATATTTGGGTTTGATTTGGGCGAGGGCGCGGAACGCACCGCAATTTTGACGATGGTGGTTGAAAAGGCTCTACCACACGGCGGCGCGCTATTCCGGCAGAAAGCGGGAGTTGGCCGCATCACGATCGAGCATCGCGAAGCCGCGCGCGCCGTCCTGAAGGGCGGCGTGAAGGAAGCGGAGGCGCAACGGCACGCTCCGATGTCGTCCTGGCGAAAGCCAGGACCCATTATCCCAAGGGGGGCTTTGACGAAGACTCGTCGTTCGGTATTGCAGACCGACTGCTCCCGATAGATTCCGCAGTATGGGTCCTGGCTTTCGCCAGGACGACTCGCGGAGGCGGTCTTCGTTATCGCATCCTCACGGATGCAAGATCACCTTGCCCATGGCTTGGCGTCCCGCGAGCACCTTCAATGCGTCGGCGGTTTGCGCCAGCGGGAAGGTGCGGTCGACATGGGAGGAGATCTTTCCTTCCGCCGTCCACTTCACGAGCTTCTCGAGATTGGCGCGGTTCTTTTCCGGATTCTGCCGGGTCCAGGCACCCCAGAACACGCCGCGGATGTCGCAGCCCTTCAGCAGCGCGAGGTTGAGCGGCATCTTCGGAATGTCGCCGGCGGCAAAGCCGATCACGAGGAAGCGGCCTTCCCAGGCGATCGAGCGCAGCGCCTGCTCGGCATACGCGCCGCCCACCGGATCGAAGATGATGTCGACGCCCTTGCCGCCGGTGAGTTTTCGCAAGCCTTCCTTCAGGTCTTCCGTGCCGTAGTTCAGCGTCAGCTCGGCACCGTGCGCTTTGGCGAATTCGAGCTTCTCGTCCGACGAGGCGCAGGCGATGACCTTCAGGCCCATCAACTTGCCGAGCTCGCAGGCAGCGAGGCCCGTGCCGCCCGCAGCTCCAAGCACTGCGAGCGTCTCGCCCGGCTTCGGGCTCGCGCGGTCCTCCAGCGCATGCAGCGCGGTGCCGTAGATGATGATGATGCCGGCCGCGCGGTCATAATCGAGATTGTCGGGAATCTTCACGATCGTTGCCGCCGGCAGCGCGATCTTCTCGCGCGCGCCGTTGTGGCCGCAGGAGGCGACCACGCGATCACCGACCTTGAGGTCAGTGACACCAGGGCCGATGCTCTCGATCACGCCCGAGACTTCAGCGGCCGGCGAGAACGGGAACGGCGGCTTGATCTGGTACTTGCCCTGAATCATCAGGATGTCGAAGAAGTTCAGCGCCGCAGCCTTGATCGCGATCACGGCTTCACCGGGACCAGCCACCGGATCCGGCACATCGGCGAGCACGAGATCGTCGGGCTGGCAATATTGCGAGCAGAGGATGGCTTTCATGGCGGCACCTTCTTGAGAGAACTTGGCGTTTCGGGACGGAATTATAGTTGGCCGGTTTTGCCGGATTTGGGGCTACCCTACAATCAGGATTCTTTGTCTGAGGAGCGCACGGGCCTATCCTCGTCATTGCGAGCGCAGCGAAGCAATCCAGACTATTTCCGCAGTACGGACACTGGATTGCTTCGCTGCGCTCGCAATGATGGAAGAGAAGGATTCAAACGATGTTTGAAACAGGTCTGCTCAGGGGCAAACGTATCCTCGTCACCGGCGGCGGCTCGGGCCTCGGCGCTGCGATGGGGCGCCGTTTCCTCACACTCGGCGCCGAGATCATCATCTGCGGCCGCAAGCTCGACCGGCTGGAGACAACTGCGAGTGAGATGCGCAAAGAGACCGGCGGCAAGGTCACGACCATCGCGTGCGATGTTCGCGATGGCGGCGCTGTCGATGACATGATGGATACGATCTGGCGCGAGGCACCGCTCGACATTCTCGTCAACAACGCTGCCGCAACCTTCATCGCGCAGAGCGAGCATCTGTCGTTCCGCGCCGCGGACGCGATCCTGGCTCCGACGCTGCACGGTGCGATGTACTGCACGCTCGCCGCCGGGAAGCGCTGGATCGATGGCAAGCACAACGGTGTCGTGCTCTCGATCCTCTCGACCTCGACCATCACCGGCCGCGCCTTCACGGTTCCCTCGGCGATGGCGAAATCGGCCGTGCTGGCGATGACGAAGAGCCTCGCGGTGGAGTGGGGCCCGAAAGGCATCCGCACCGTCGCGATCGCGCCCGGACCGTTCCCGACCGCCGGCGCATCGGGTCAGCTCCGCCCCGAGGGCCGCGACGAAGGCTGGACCGCGCGAAACCCGATGGGGCGCACGGGCGAGCACGGCGAGCTCGCCGATCTCGCCAGCTTCCTGGTCTCGGACCGCGCCGGCTATATCAACGGCGAGATGGTGGTGATCGACGGTGGCGCACATTTACGGAGTTCCGGCGCTGAAGATTTGTTGCGCTGGACCGATGCACAATGGTCCGAGCAACGCGCCGCGCGATCCAAAGTCTGACCGCTAACTGCCTTCCCAAATTGGACTTTCCCGGTTATCCCTGCGACGGGGACAAAGCAGGACCGAGCCATCTTCCAGTCACAATATTGAGGGAACCACTCCAGCATGTGGCGGGTGCTGATTTTAGCTTTGATGACTGGCGTAGCGGCCTGTGGAATCACCGATTCCGCGTGGGCGCAGACGGCGCAACCGGCGCCGAAGGCGGCGGCAAAGCCAGCTGCTGCTGCCGCCAAGACGGCGGCCAAGACTGCCGCCAAGCCCGAGAGCAAGCCGGTTGCTCCTGCCGCGGCGGTTGCGGGCGGCGCAGAGCCGACCCTGATCGGCCAGTTCGGCACCTGGGGCGCCTATTCGGCGACGCCCAACGGCAAGAAGGTCTGCTTTGCGCTGGCAAAGCCCTCGTCGTCGAAGACCAATCCGCCGAACCGGCCGCGCGATCCCGCCTATGCCTTCGTCTCGACCCGCCCGGCCGAGAAGGTGAACAATGAAGTCTCGGTCATGATCGGCTATGCGCTGAAGCCGGGCTCGGAATCCTCGGTCGAGGTCGGCGGCGCTGCGTTTGCGATGTACACGCAGGGCGACGGCCTTTGGATCAAGAATGCAGCGGAAGAGGAGCGGATGGTGGAAGCCATGCGCAAATCCGCCGATCTCGTGGTCAAGGGCGTCTCGGCCAAGGGAACGGAGACGACCGACACGTTCTCGCTGAAGGGCCTCGCCCAGGCGCTCGACCGGATTTCGCAAGACTGCCGACGATAAAGATTGCAGGCGTTAAGCCTGCGGGCTTAAGCCTTTAGGGCTAAGTAATAGCCACGGTCGCAATCGGCGGTTCCGGTTGCTATATAGAGGCGGTTCCAAGTTTTTCGCCGTCATTCCGGGGCGATGCGCGGCATCGAACTATGGCGCGCAATTGCGCACCTGAGAATCTCGAAGTTCCGGGTCGGGTCCTTTGGACCGTGCCGGAACGACCAAGCCATTAGGTCCATTCAATGCAACCGATGACCGAGCCGCGCGACGCAATCCTGGTGGAGAAGACTCCACTCGAAACCTATGTGCCGCCGGCGAAGCCATCGCTGATCGGTCTGTCACGCACCGAGCTCGCAGATCGCCTCGGCGACATCGGCGTCGCGCCCGCGCAGCGCAAGATGCGCGTGCAGCAATTGTGGCACTGGCTTTATTTCCGCGGTGCCCAGAGTTTCGACGATATGACCTCGATCTCGAAGGGCATTCGCGCCGAACTCGCCCAGCATTTCACCGTGGACCGGCCCGAAGTCGTGGCCGAGCAGATCTCCAACGACGGCACCCGCAAATGGCTGCTGCGTCTGCCAAGCGGCGACAATGTCGAGAAGGCGCATGAAGTCGAGTGCGTCTATATCCCCGAGACCGATCGCGGCACGCTGTGCGTCTCCTCGCAGGTCGGCTGCACCTTGAATTGCTCGTTCTGCCACACCGGCACGCAGCGCCTGGTGCGGAACCTCACCGCCGGCGAGATCGTGGGCCAGATCATGGTCGCGCGCGATCGCCTCAATGATTGGGCCGATCGCGAGGACGGCACGCGCCGCGTCACCAACATCGTGATGATGGGCATGGGCGAGCCGCTCTACAATTTCGACGCGGTGCGCGATGCGCTGCTGATCGTCGGTGACAACGAAGGCATCGGCATCTCCCGCCGCCGCATCACGCTGTCGACCTCCGGCGTGGTGCCGAACATCGTGCGTGCCGGCGAAGAAATCGGCGTCATGCTCGCAATCTCGCTGCATGCGGTGCGTGACGAGCTGCGCAACGAGCTGGTGCCGCTCAACCGCAAATATCCGATCAAGGAGCTGCTGCAGGCTTGCCGCGACTATCCCGGCGCCTCCAACGCGCGCCGCATCACCTTCGAATATGTGATGCTCAAGGGCGTCAACGATTCGCTCGACGACGCCAAGCTGCTGGTGAAGCTGCTCAAGGGCATTCACGCCAAAATCAATCTGATCCCGTTCAATCCCTGGCCCGGCACGGCCTATGAATGCTCGGACTGGGACCAGATCGAAAAATTCTCCGAATACATTTTCAACGCCGGCTATTCCTCGCCGGTGCGCACCCCGCGCGGCCGCGACATTCTCGCCGCCTGCGGCCAGCTCAAGTCGGAGACCGAAAAGCTCTCGGCCCGCGAACGCCAGGCGCTGCGCGCCATGGCTATGACGGATTAGTAAGATATGTGCGCGCTGTCGCCTCCGAGCGAAGCGAAGCAATCCAGAATGTCGCCGCGGAAGCAGTTTGGATTGCTTCGTCGCACCAGCGCAAAATTGCTTTGTAATTTTGTCGCGGGCTCCTCGCAATGACGGCAGTGGTGGTTTTTGCGTCATGTCCCTGATCGGCCGCCTCATCGTCATCTTCTTCGGCTTTCTCGCCGCCTGTTTCGTCGGCGGCATGATCGTCGTCGGTGCGCTGCTGTTTCCGGAGTTCTCCGATCTCGGCGCCGGTCCCGTCGATCAGGGAGCGATCGACATCCTGCTCGGCTTCGGATTCATCTTCGTCTCGGGCTTTGCGCTGGTGCCGGCCGCTGTGATCGTGGCGATCACCGAAGCGCTCTATATCCGCAGTGCGCTCGCCTATGCCGTCGGCGGCGGCCTCGTCGGGCTCGCCTGCTATCTCGGCCTCGTTCCCTTCCACTCCGACACGTTGCAGTTCGAAGGCATCGTGCGCCGTCACCTCGAGATCATGACCGGTGCGGGCATCGTCGCCGGATTCGTCTACTGGCTGATCGCCGGCCGCAATGCCGGCGCCTGGCGCCTGCCGCCGCCGCCGCCAGGCAAGCCGCCTCCACCGCTGCCATCGCATTCGCGGCCCGACGCGCCGTGACGGCAAGTCTCGCTGAGACGCATTGCGTTTCGACAACATCATGATCGGCCGGCATCGCCAGCCGCGGCCGATTCCGGGGTTTCCATCTCTCCTCGCCTCCGCTAAACCGCGCGCCATGAACCGGACTGGACTCTTCATCGCCCTGGCGCTGTGGCTCGTGATCGGCGTCGTTTTCGGCCTCTATCCCGAGCTTGATCTCAAGCTCGCTGCGCTGTTCTTCGACCCCGAGACCAAGACGTTTCCGGTCAAGCTGAATAGCTGGGCCGGCGTCGCGCGAGACGCTGCGATGTGGGTCTCCTGGGCCTTCATGTTGCCTCCGCTGGTCGCACTCGTGGCCAAGATGATCCGGCCCGATCGTCCCTTGATGGTGTCGGGGCGCGCGATCGTGTTCCTGCTCGTCACGATGATCCTGTCGGCCGGCATTCTCACCAACCTCACCTTCAAGACCTATTGGGGCCGGCCGCGGCCGGTGGTGGTGACCGAGTTTGCCGGCGACCAGCAGTTCGTGGCGTGGTGGGATCCGCGCGGCGATTGTGCGCGCAATTGCTCGTTCTTCTCGGGCGAAGGCGCGACCGCGTTCTGGACAATAGCTCCTGCCGCGTTGGCGCCCCCGGCGTGGCGGCCGCTCGCCTATGCCGGCGCGGTGGTGTTCGGCGCCGCGACCAGCGGGCTCCGCATGGCCTTTGGCGGGCACTTCTTCACTGATGTCGCGACCGCGGGCCTCGTCAGCTTCGTCGTGATCTGGTTCGGCTACGCGCTGATCTACCGCTGGCCACGGACCCGGTTTTCGGACGCGGCGGTCGATGCCGCCCTGACCCGACTGAACATGCCCGCCTACCGGCTCCGCAAGCGCCTGTTCGGCGGC
Organism: Bradyrhizobium ganzhouense; assembly: GCF_049949285.1. Taxonomy (NCBI): domain Bacteria; kingdom Pseudomonadati; phylum Pseudomonadota; class Alphaproteobacteria; order Hyphomicrobiales; family Nitrobacteraceae; genus Bradyrhizobium; species Bradyrhizobium ganzhouense. The sequence continues at coordinate 170,554 of NZ_CP181318.1, read as the reverse complement.
AAGACCGGCCCGGCCCCGTCGATTTGAGCCATTAAATGCGTGCTGAGCCTCGCGAAATTTGATATTCGCGCGGTCAAACCGCACAAGCCATTAGCCTTTGCCATCAGCCCCCTGAGACCCGATTGGAAGCGCCATGACCACGATCCTGAAAAGCCTGCCCAAGGGTGAGAAAGTCGGCATCGCGTTTTCGGGCGGCCTCGACACCAGTGCGGCGCTGCTCTGGATGAAGCAGAAGGGCGCGCGCTGCTACGCCTATACCGCCAATCTCGGCCAGCCTGACGAAGCCGACTACAACGAGATCCCGCGCAAGGCGGAAGCGTTCGGCGCCGAGAAGGCCGTGCTGGTCGATTGCCGCATGCAGCTCGTCCACGAAGGCATCGCCGCGATCCAGTCGGGCGCCTTCCACATCTCGACCGGCGGCATCACCTATTTCAACACCACGCCGCTCGGGCGCGCGGTCACCGGCACGATGCTGGTCGCGGCGATGAAGGAAGACGGCGTCAACATCTGGGGCGACGGCTCGACGTTCAAGGGCAACGACATCGAGCGCTTCTACCGCTACGGCCTGCTGACCAATCCATCCTTGCGCATCTACAAGCCCTGGCTCGACCAGCAGTTCATCGACGAGCTCGGCGGCCGTGCCGAGATGTCGGCGTTCATGACCGCGCAAGGCTTCGCCTACAAGATGAGCGCCGAGAAGGCGTACTCGACCGACAGCAACCTTCTCGGTGCCACGCACGAAGCAAAAGATCTCGAAAGCCTCGACAGCGGCATCAAGATTGTCAACCCGATCATGGGCGTGCCGTTCTGGCGCGACGACTGCAACGTCAAGGCCGAGAAGGTCGTCGTGCGTTTCGAGGAAGGCCAGCCCGTCGCGTTGAACGGCAAAACTTTCAGCGACCCCGTTGCGCTGTTCCTCGAAGCCAACGTCATCGGCGGCCGTCACGGCCTCGGCATGAGCGACCAGATCGAAAACCGGATCATCGAGGCCAAGAGCCGCGGCATCTACGAGGCGCCCGGCATGGCGCTCTTGCACATCGCCTATGAGCGTCTCGTCACCGGCATCCACAACGAGGACACGATCGAGCAGTACCGCATCAGCGGCATGCGCTTGGGACGTCTGCTCTATCAGGGCCGCTGGTTCGACTCGCAGGCCCTGATGTTGCGCGAGACCGCGCAGCGCTGGGTCGCACGCGCCGTCACCGGCGAGGTCACGCTGGAGCTGCGCCGCGGCAACGACTATTCGATCCTCAACACCGAGAGCCCGAACCTCACCTACGCGCCGGAGCGGCTCAGCATGGAGAAGGTCGAGGACGCCGCCTTCACGCCCGCCGACCGCATCGGCCAGCTCACCATGCGCAATCTCGACATCGCCGACACGCGCACCAAGCTCGGTCTCTATTCGAAGACCGGACTGCTGTCGGGCAGCGAAGGCTCGCAGATCTTCAGGCTCGAGAACGACAAGGATTGAGGCCCTCGTAGCCCGGATGGAGTGTAGCGAAATCCGGGAATCTTGCCGAGCGTCGAAATCCCGGATTGCGCTTCGCTCCATCCGGGCTACGGACCCCAAAACAAAAATGGCCGGGATTGCTCCCGGCCATTTTGCATTTGTGGGCGTCGCCTCAGCGCGGCGGCGTGACGCCGGGCGGGGGCGGCGGCAGCGAGGCCTGGCCGCCGTTGAGCAGCGGCGTGATGCGGCGGACGGTGACGCGCCGGTTGATGCGGCTCGGGCCGTCGGTCTGCTCCTTCAGATACTGCTTGCCGTAGCCCTGCGACGTCAGGTTCTCCGCGGGCACGCCAAACTGCTGGGTCAGCAATTCGGCTGCGGATTGCGCACGGCGATCCGACAGCGACAGATTGTCGACGTCGTTGCCGACCGCGTCGGTGTGTCCCTCGATCAGGAACACCTCGCGCGGGTTGCGCTGGATCGCACGGTTGAGGCCGTCGGCAATTGCCTGCAGCCGCGCCGCCTGGTCCGGCGGAATGGTCCACGACCCCGTCTCGAAGTTGATCGTGTTGACGTCGATGCTCGGCATCGTCATGCGGACGTTCGGCGAGTAGCGGATCTCATCGAGCGAATAACGCCGCTCGATCCGCTGCACCGGCGGTGCCTCCATGGTCTCGTAGATCACGTCCGGCGACGCTTCCTGGGCATCGACGATGTAGCGATCGTAGGGGATGTTCACGACCGGCGGCGGCACGTCGACATAGAAGCCGCCGACCGCGCGCGGATCGCGATAGCTGTTGTCGATGATGACGAGCTCGCGTCCGCCGGGGTCCCTGCGGATTCGACGCAGCAGCGAACCGTCCGGACCGACCACGGTGATGATCTCGCTGCCATCGGGACGGATCACGACGGTGCGGGTTTCGCCGCCGATGGTCTCGGTGCGGATGTCGCGGGCGCCATAGCGGAAGCGATAGAGATCGTTGCCGCGGACGTATTCCTGCCCGCCCGGGTCGCGGATGATGATGCGATCCGGCTCGGTGTAGACGGTGCGGCCGCCTTCGACGATTTCCTGCCGCTGATTGCGGTAGTCGGCAATGGTGGCGCCGATCACGGCACCGGCCACGACGCCCGCGCCGAACGCAAGCGGCGTCAGGTCACGCTGCGGCGGAGGCGGCGGAGGCGGTAGCGGGGCGACAACTGTCGGAGCTGCGCGGAAGGCCGGTTGAACCGTCGGCGGCGCGTATTGCGCCTGGTTCGGCGGCGGTGCAGCGGCCGCCGTGGCAGGGACTACCGACGGCGCCGCGACGCCCGGCGGAGGAGCTGCGGGCCGGGGCAGGGCACCCGCCTGCGGCGCCGCAGGCGGTGTTCCACCCTGACGTCCGGGCGGCGTCACCGCGCCGCCGGGAGCCGGCGTCGCCGTCGGAGCCGGGGTTGCACCCGGAGCCGGTGTTCCTGAAGCCGGCGGAGCGCCCGGACGTCCGAGCGGCGTCGTCGGGGTGCCACCTGGCGTCGGCGTGGCGCCTGCAGCCGGTGTTCCCGGAGCCGGGGTTCCTGCGGCCGGCGGAGCGCCCGGACGTCCGGGCGGGGTCGTCGGGGTGCCACCTGGCGTCGGCGTGCCACCTGCAGCCGGTGTTCCCGGAGCCGGTGTTCCTGCGGCCGGCGGAGCGCCGGGGCGTCCGGGCGGTGTAGTGCCAGGCGCTGGCGTCGTGGACGGTGTGGGTGTGGCTGTCGGGGCCGCAGGCGTCGTGGCCGGGCGAGCTGCCGGCGCTGCGGTCGATGGCGTGGGCGTTGCGGTCGGAGCTGGCGTTGCCGCCGGCGCAGGCCGTGCCGCAGGGGCCGCTGACGGTGGCGTGGCTGCAGCAGGCGGAGGTGTCAGCGGGGCAGCCGGACGCGCCGGTGCTGCCGCGGGCGGCGGCGGAGTCGGTGTCGGTGCGTGCTGCTGCGGAGCTGCTGCCGGAGGAGGCGGCGGTGTCGGTGCATGTTGCTGCGGAGCCGCGGCCGGAGGCGGCGTCGGCGCCTTGGGTGCAGCAGGCGGCGGCGGGGGTGGCGGCGGAGCCTGATGGGTCGCGGGCGGCGGGGGCGGCGGCGTCGGGCGTGCCGGCGCAGCAGCGGGCGGAGGCGCGGCGGGCGGATGCGGCGGGGCAGCCGCCGGCGGCGGTGCGGCCGGTGCCTTGGGCGCAGCAGGCGGAGGCGGCGCTGCCGGGTGCGCGGCGGGCGGCGGACCCTTCGGCGCTTCCTTCGGAGGCTGCTTCGGTTTTCCGTCAGGGCCCAATTCTGGCTGGGCCTGCGCGACCACGAGCGGCGGCGCGCTTTGCGCATGTGATGCGGAGCTTGCAAATTGCATCGCAGTCAGAGCGGTCGTGGCAAGCAGCACGAAACGAAGGTTGGTCATGTGGTTCAACTTCCCCGGAAGGTTCTTTGACGAAGTCTTGGTGTGACGAAGTGTTGGTGTGACGAAGTGTTGGAATGAACGTCTACGCGTTAGGCCGCATTGTGGCGGGCGAAGCGGTCGCGGCCCGATTTATTTCTGCACGCAAATCACGTCACTATGACAACGTTCATTGCGCATTCAGACGCCGGTTGCAATCGCCTCACATGTGATCGCTCTCGTCTCACATCTGATCCTGCGACGATTTGGCATCCGTCGCGGGATTCGGCGTGAGCGGACCGTTCGGTCCGTGCGATGGAATCTCTTCAGGCATGCGACCCGGCAATTCATCGGGCCGCGGTGATTCGCCGGGCTCGCGCACCGGCGGCGTGATTTCAGGCTGCGGATTGCCCGGCGGAATTCCGGGCGGTGGCTCGGTGGGCGTGCCGGGTGTCGATGGCGGTATCTCGGGCGGTTCAATCGGCATCACAAAGATCAGTTGTCAGGAGAACGACAACGATGACGCCGTGCCGATGTTCCCCGTTGCGCCGCGCTATTCTGGTGCGTGACAGACTGCCTCGATGTTGTGGCCGTCGGGGTCCAGCACGAAGGCGCCATAATAGTACGCGTGATAATGCGGGCGAAGGCCGGGCGGCCCGTTGTCGCGCCCACCGGCGGCCATCGCAGCCTTGTAGAAGGCGTCGACGGTCGCGCGGTCCTTCGCGAGGATCGCGACATGCACCGGCTTGTTCATCGCGCCCTCGCCGCCGATCCAGAAATCCGGCTTGCCGCCGGCGCCGAAACCTGCTGCCGCGGCGTGTCCGGTCTGTTCAGCCGTCACTTCCATGATCAGGCTGTAGTCGAGCGGCGCCAGGGCCTTGCTGTAGAACGCTTTCGCGCCCTCATAGTCGGAGACGGAGAGGCCCAGGTGATCGATCATCGTAACCTCCGTGGTTCATCGTCAGCGTGACAGGAACGTATTGCTTCGTGTCTTGCGCGCGATGGTAAAGCCGCGCGCGACCATGTCGGCGATACAATCTTGTTGCCATTCGTTTTGTGACAGATGCTCGATCACGACCGCGCGGGGCCACAGCGCTTGCCGTGCGTCGCGGAAGAAGCCGATCAGCACGCGGTCCTCAAAACCCTCGACGTCGATCTTGAGCGAATCGACTTGGCCGACGCCGGCCTCTTCCAGAATGCGCGTGAGTCGCAGCGACGGCACCTTGATCGCATCATTGCTGGCAGCGCCGGTGACGACATGCGTGGCGCCGAGATTGCCGCCGCCGCTTTCGATCATCAGCTCGCCGTCGCTGTCGCCCGCGGCGGCCTGCACCAGGCGCACCTGCGTCGCGTTCGATGCGGCATGGTTGAACGAGAGCCGTCCAAAGGTCAGCGGATGCGGCTCGATCGCGATCACCTTGCCATTGCTGCCGACATGCCGCGCCATGACCAATGCGAAGGTGCCGACATTGGCACCGACATCGACGAACGTGCCGCCGGCCTGCGTGTGCTGGCGCAGGAAATCGAGCTCGTCGAGATTGTAGTCGGGGTTGAACAGCGCGCCGCGTTCGGTCGCGCTGCCCTGGTGATAGAAGCGGAACGAGGCGCCCTGATATTGCACGTCGACCGGGCCGCCGCGCAGCAGATTGACCAGCCGCGACATCCAGGGCCGGAACGCCCCGCGCTTCAGCCCCGATCCTTGCGCGAGGCGAATGATCGCGGCCTGCGCTGCGTTCGGCGCAAACGCGCCGAATGGCGCGGATGAAAGGGCATTGTCGGGCGTCAAGCAGGCGGTCCTCGTTGCAGGCGGCGCATGCTTAGCCGGTTTTGCCGAGGGCTACAATTTCGGTGTCGTCCCGGGGGCGAAGCGAGCCCGGGACGACGGAGAGTGCCTCACGCCGCCTTTTTCGCCGCCGCCTGATCACTCGGCGGCGCCGCGGGGCACCCGCTTGAGCCGCGCAGCGTGGTGCAGGACGCGCGACAGCTCCTCGATCGAATAGGGCTTCTGCACGAGATCGAGGCCGGCGCCGCCGCCTTGCGACAGCGCCTCGCTATAGCCCGTGGTCAGCACGATCGGCACACCGATGCAACGATCGCGGATCGCCTGCGCGAGATCGAGGCCGGTCATCCCCGGCATGACGACGTCGGAGAATACGACATCGAAGCGATCGGCATCGCCGACGAGCTCGGCGAGCGCGTCGGTGGCGTTGTCGACCAGCGTGATGCTGTAGCCGAGCTCGGTCAGCCCGTCGGCGGCGAAATTGCCAAGCTCGATATTGTCCTCGACGACCAGCACCGACATGCCGCTGCCCGCGACGGCCGGTGCGGTGGTCGGCGCCTGGCTCCGGGGCAACCGATCCGCCGGTACGCGCGGCAGATAGAGCGAGAAGGTGCTGCCCTGGCCGACCTCGCTCATGACGGTCACCTCGCCGCCGGATTGCCGGGCGAAGCCGAACACCTGCGACAGGCCGAGGCCGGTGCCCTGGCCGACCCGCTTGGTGGTGAAGAACGGCTCGAAGATGCGGCCCAATTGCGCGGCGGGAATGCCGATGCCGCTATCGCTGACGGCGACGCAGACGAAGCCAGGATTTTTCAAGGTCTGGTTTCCGGAGAGGTGCGCGAGCGTGTCCGGAACATTCGCCGCCGCGTGCACGGTGACGACGATCCGGCCCTTGCCCTGCATGGCGTCGCGCGCGTTGGTCGCCATGTTGATGATGGCCGTCTCGAACTGGCCGGCATCGGCATTGACGAGGCAGGGCTCGGCCGGCAACTCCGTGACAATTTCGATTGCCGGTCCGAGCAGCGTGCTGAGCATATCGCGCAGCGACTGCATGCGATCGCCGATGTCGAACACTTCGGGCTTCAAGGTCTGGCGCCGCGCAAAAGCCAGGAGCTGCGAGGTCAGCTTGGCCGCGCGCGCGACCGCCTCGGCAATCGCGGTGATGTAGCGCTGCCGCCGCTCCTCGCTGATTTGCGGGCGATTCAAGAGATCGACGGACGCACGGATCACGGTCAGGAGGTTGTTGAAGTCGTGCGCGACGCCGCCGGTGAGCTGGCCCAGCGCTTCCAGCCGCTGGCTGTGCTTGAGCGCCTCCTCGGCCTCGCGCCGCTTGGCGGCCTCGGTCTGGAGATGCTGGGTGCGGCGGAAGGCGAAGGCCAGCAGGGTGAACAGCAGCGCGGTCGCGGGCACGCCGAACACAAGATGCTGGCTCATGGTGGCGAGCCAGCGCGCGCGGATCGCCGACGTTTCGAGGCCGGCGCTGACATAGATCGGATATTCGGCGACGCGCCGGTAGCCGATGCGCCGCTCGATCCCATCCGATGGCCAGGCGATGGTCATGAGCCCATGATCGGGATGGGCTGCGATGCCTCGGCCGACAGGACCGTTTGGATCGAGCCTGAAATCGCGATCAAGCCGCGGGAAATGCGCCAGCAGCACGCCGTCGGCGCGTCCCATCGCGAAGAAGCTACCGGGATCAGTCCCGATCCTGGCGTAAAAGCTCTCGAAATATTCCGGCAGAACGGACGCCTGGATCACGCCGATGAAGCTGCCGTCGTCGGAGTTGCGGCGGCGGCTGACGCCGAAAAAGCGCGCGCCCTGGTAGGGTGGCCGCGGCGTCAGCGAAGCGCCGATGTAGGTGCCGATGTTCTGGTCTACATGGGCATAGAAGTAGTCACGATCGGCAAAGCTCTGATCCGGCGGCGGCGAGGCGAGACTGTTGACCAGCGACTTTCCGTTCGCGTCGAAGATCCAGACCGATTTGAGCTGCGGCAGCGCATCGGTCAGCTGCTTCAGGCGCCGGTGCAGCACTGGTTCCCGCGACCGGATCATATCGTCGGGAAGGTCGCGTATGACCTCGTTAAGCTCGGCGAGGCTGCGATCGATGGTCTCGAACACCTTGAGCGCGTGCTCATGCGCGACATCGACCGTGCGCTCGATCTCACGGTCGGCGATGTCGTGCGTCGAATTGTAGGAGATCGTGGAAGCGATGGCGAACAGCGCAATCGGCAGCGCCAGGGATGCGGCCATCATCCACTGCAAGAGTCTCAGCGAGTTGCGTTGTGCGCCCTGCACGGTCGCTCCGGTCCCCCGACCGGAAGCTTACTAGAATCTCGCGCTGGGAAGGAAGTGGCTTGTAGTTTGAACCGGAGGTTGTGGTTCTCGAGTTCGCGCGTAACGCGGGTTGGGGTGAATTCTACCCAAAATCGCAGCAACGGCAGAACGTCCCGGGCATTCCGGCCCGGGATCGCAGCATGAAGGCGCTTAGATCTGGCGCTCGACCATCTTGAGCTTGAGCTCGGCGATGGCTTCGGCCGGGTTCAGGCCCTTCGGGCAGGCCTTGGCGCAGTTCATGATGGTGTGGCAGCGATAGAGCCGGAACGGGTCTTCGAGATTGTCCAGCCGCTCGCCGGTGGCCTCGTCGCGCGAATCGGACACCCAGCGGTTGGCCTGGAGCAGCGCGGCGGGACCGAGATAGCGGTCGCTGTTCCACCAATAGCTCGGGCACGAGGTTGAGCAGCAGGCGCAGAGAATGCACTCGTAGAGGCCGTCGAGCTTCTCGCGATCCTCGTGGCTCTGGCGCCATTCCTTCTGCGGCGTCGGCGAGGTCGTCTTCAGCCACGGCTCGATCGAGGCATACTGGGCGTAGAAATTGGTGAGGTCGGGGACCAGGTCCTTCACCACCGGCTGATGCGGCAGCGGATTGATCTTCACCGCGCCGTCCTTCACGTCGTGCATCGAGCGGGTGCAGGCCAGCGTGTTCTGGCCGTCGATGTTCATGGCGCAGGAGCCGCAGACGCCTTCGCGGCAGGAGCGGCGGAAAGTCAGCGACGGATCGATGTGGTTCTTGATCCAGATCAGGCCGTCCAGCACCATCGGACCGCAATCATGGGTGTCGACGTAATAGGTGTCGACGCTCGGATTCTTGCCGTCGTCCGGATTCCAGCGATAGACGCGGAATTCGCGAACGTCGGTCGCGCCCGCGGGCTTCGGCCAGGTCTTGCCGCCGGTAATCTTGGAGTTCTTCGGAAGTGCGAATTCAACCATTTCGATAAAGCTTTCGCTGTTCGCTCAGTACACGCGCGCTTTGGGCGGGATGTACTGCACGTCGTTGGTCATGGTGTAGTCGTGAACCGGGCGGTACTCGATCTTGACCTTGCCGGCATCGTCCAGCCAGGCCAGCGTGTGCTTCATCCAGTTCTTGTCGTCGCGCGCGGAGAAGTCCTCGCGCGCATGCGCGCCGCGGCTCTCGGTGCGGTTGGCGGCCGAATTCATCGTCACCACCGCCTGCGAGATCAGATTGTCGAATTCGAGCGTCTCGACGAGATCCGAATTCCACACCAGCGAGCGGTCGGACACGGCGATGTCGGTGATGCCGCTGTGGACCTTCTCGATCAGGTTCTGGCCTTCGCTCAGGATGTCACCGGTGCGGAACACGGCGCAGTTGTTCTGCATCACGTGCTGCATGCCTTCGCGCAGCTTTGCGGTCGGCGTGCCGCCCGCGGCGTAGCGGTAATGGTCGAGGCGGCCGAGCGCGAGATCGGACGAATTCGCCGGCAGCTCGGGCTGCTTGGCGTTCGGCGTCAGCTTCTCGGCGAGACGCAGCGCAGCGGCGCGGCCGAACACGACGAGGTCGATCAGCGAGTTCGAGCCGAGGCGGTTGGCGCCGTGCACGGAGACGCAGGCGGCTTCGCCGATCGCCATCAGGCCCGGGATGATGGCGTTGTCGTCGCCATCCTTCTTGGTCAGGACTTCGCCATGATAGTTCGTCGGGATGCCGCCCATGTTGTAGTGCACGGTCGGCACGATCGGGATCGGCTCGCGCGTCACGTCGACATTGGCGAAGATCTTTGCGGATTCGGAGATGCCCGGCAGGCGTTCGGCGAGCACCGCGGGATCGAGATGGTCGAGATGAAGGAAGATGTGGTCCTTCTTCTTGCCGACGCCGCGGCCTTCGCGGATCTCGATGGTCATCGCGCGCGAGACGACATCGCGTGACGCCAGATCCTTTGCGGAGGGTGCGTAGCGCTCCATGAAGCGCTCGCCCTCGGAGTTGACGAGATAGCCGCCTTCGCCGCGCGCGCCTTCGGTGACGAGACAGCCCGAGCCGTAGATGCCGGTCGGGTGGAATTGCACGAACTCCATGTCCTGCATCGGCAGGCCGGCGCGCAGCACCATGCCGCCGCCGTCACCGGTGCAGGTATGCGCCGAGGTGCAGGAGGCGTAGGCGCGGCCGTAGCCGCCGGTCGCCAGGATCGTAGTCTGGGCGCGGAAGCGGTGCAGCGTGCCGTCGTCGAGCTTGAGCGCAATGACGCCGCGGCAGGTGCCCTGGTCGTCCATGATCAGGTCGATGGCGAAGAACTCGATGAAGAACTCGGCCGCGTGGCGCAGCGACTGGCCGTACATCGTGTGCAGCATGGCGTGGCCGGTGCGGTCGGCGGCGGCGCAGGTGCGCTGTGCCTGACCCTTGCCGTAGTCCATGGTCATGCCGCCGAACGGACGCTGGTAGATCTTGCCGTCTTCGGTGCGCGAGAACGGCACGCCCCAATGCTCGAGCTCGTAGACCGCGTCGGGCGCGTTGCGCACCATGTATTCGATCGCGTCCTGGTCGCCGAGCCAGTCCGACCCCTTCACGGTGTCGTACATGTGCCAGCGCCAGTCGTCCTTGTGCATGTTGCCGAGCGAAGCCGAGATGCCGCCCTGCGCCGCAACCGTGTGCGAGCGCGTCGGAAACACTTTTGTAATGCAGGCCGTCTTCAGGCCGGCCTCGCTGCAGCCGACCACGGCGCGCAGGCCCGCGCCACCGGCGCCGACCACGACGACGTCATAGGTGTGGTCTTCGATCGGATAGGCTTTGCCGTTGGTGGCGGGAGCGCCGTTGCCCTTGCCATTCGTCTCGTTGGCCATGGCTTACACTCCGGATGACAGTTGGAGAATCGCGTAGATCGAGGCGAGCGCAACCGCGACCGCGAAGAAATTGTTGAGCATGATCGAAGCGAGCTTCAGCTTCTCGTTGTGGACGTAATCCTCGATCACGACCTGCATGCCGATCTTCATGTGCCAGGCGCTGGCGACGATGAAGAGCAGCATGATGATGGCGACCGGCAGCGAGCCGAGGATCTGCTTGGCGCCGGCCTGGTTGCGGCCGAGCAGCATCATGATGATCACGATCACCGGGATCATCAGCAGCGTCATCGCCACGGCCGTGAGGCGCTGGCGCCAGAAATCGGATGTGCCGGAATGCGCGGCGCCGAGATTGCGGACGCGGCCGAGCGGGGTGCGCATGCTGCGCTTCGGGGTGTCGGCAGTGCTCATCGTCCACCTCCGATCGCGTAGGCGATGATCCAGATCAGCACCGTCAGGGCGATGCCGCCGATCAGTGCGCCCCAGGTCAGCGCTTCGCGCTCATTGGCCTTGAAGCCGTAGCCGAGGTCCCACACGAAGTGCCGGATGCCGCTCAACATGTGGTGCATCAGCGCCCAGGTGTAGCCGAACACGATCAGGCGGCCGATGATGCTGCCGGTGAAGGCCTGGACGTTGGCGTAGGCGGCAGGGCCGGAGGCCGCCGCAACCAGCCACCAGACTAGCAGCAGGGTTCCGACGTAGAGGGCGATACCGGTGGCACGGTGGACGATGGACAGCGCCATCGTCAACGTCCAGCGGTAGATTTGCATGTGTGGGGAAAGCGGTCGTTCGATCCGTGCGGTCATGGGCTTTTGATGTTTATGGCGGCCCAGCAGAGGGCACGCGGGGATCGCGAGAGGTCGGTTCTATTTACGGAGTCGATTTCGCCTGCGCAATCACCAAATCGCCATAAATGGAACCTGGGTTCAGCTCTACGGCGTTGATGCAACAAGCCAATCAGGGGCTTGGTATACCAGAGCGATGGTGCACCGACCAAGGATAGAATATAAATTCATCTCTTGCGACGACCGCCAAGGCGCATTGAAATCACTATTGGAACGGCTCTAAGCCACCGATCGGTGGTCACCGTTCGAACCAGTCAGTTCATGACGGCCAAGGCCGCGTAGCTGGGCGATGCGTCGTTTCCAATTTCCACCTTACGCATCGATTTTCCGTCAGGCGGCGGATATGCACATCCTGCATTCCACCCCAGCCGGAAGGCAGGGCGTGTCGACCACGCAAATCGGATCGCCTACAGCTTGCTGCGCGGCTCATTCCGAACGGACGAATCGGAGGGGTTGCGGGGCAGGTCCGGATGATTGCAGGTCTTGATATCAAGGAGCTCGTCGAGCTCGCGCTGTTGCTGATCGCAGTCGGCGCGCTCTCAGGATTCCTCGCTGGCGTGTTCGGCATCGGCGGCGGCGCGATTCTCGTGCCGGTGTTCTACGAATGCTTCCGCATCGCCGGCGTGCCGCTCGAGGTGCGCATGCCGCTCTGCGTCGGCACCTCGCTCGCCGTGATCATCCCGACCTCGATCCGTTCGTTCCAGGCACATTACAAGCGTGGTGCGGTCGACATGTCGATCCTGCGCGTCTGGTGGCTGCCGATCGTCATCGGCGTCGTCGCCGGCAGCGTGATCGCGCGCTATGCGCCGGAGCGGCTGTTCAAGATCGTGTTCGTCTGCGTCGCCTATTCGGCCGCCGTGCGCCTGATTTTCGCGCGCGAGACCTGGAAGCTCGGCGACGACTTGCCGCAGGGACCGTTGATGCGCGTCTACGGCTTCTGCGTCGGCATCTTGTCGACGCTGATGGGCATCGGCGGCGGCCTGTTCTCGAATCTGCTGATGACGTTCTACGGCCGGCCGATTCATCAGGCCGTCGCGACCTCGTCGGCGCTCGCGGTGCTAATCTCGATCCCCGGCGCGCTCGGCTACGTCTATGCCGGTTGGCCGGCAGCCGCGACCTATCCGAGCGTCTCCGCGCTGCAGATCCCCTTCGCGCTTGGCTACGTCTCGCTGATCGGGGCCGTGCTGGTGATGCCGATGAGCCTGGTCACAGCACCGCTCGGCGTGAGGGCCGCGCATGCGATGTCGAAACGCACACTGGAGATGGCGTTCGGCTGCTACCTGTTTATCGTCGGCAGCCGGTTTGTGATAAGCCTGGTGGGCGGACAGTAGTCGCCACAAACTCCGTCATTGCGAGCGCAGCGACTTGTCCGCCGAAGCCTTCGGCGAAGGCGGAAGCAATCCAGAATCCATCCGCAGCGGCAGTCTGGATTGCTTCGTCGCAAGGGCTCCTCGCAATGACGGCGCGAGAGCGTCGCCCCTATTTCTTCGCAAAAATATCCTTGTACGTATCCCGCAGCACGTTCTTCTGCACCTTGCCCATCGTATTCCGCGGCAGCTCGTCGACAACGAAGACGCGCTTGGGCATCTTGAATTTTGCCAGCCTTCCGTCGAGCGCCTTCAGCACCGCAGCTTCAGTCACATCGGCGCCCTTGTTGCAGACCAGCACTGCCGTGACGCCCTCGCCGAAATCGGCATGCGGCACGCCGATCACGGCGGACTCGATCACGCCCGGCATGGCGTCGATCTCGCTCTCGATTTCCTTCGGATAGACGTTGAAACCGCCGGAGATCACGAGATCCTTGCCGCGGCCGAGAATATGGACGTAGCCCTGGCCGTCGATCTTGCCGAGATCGCCGGTGATGAAGAAACCATCGGGCCGGAATTCCGACTTGGTCTTCTCCGGCATGCGCCAGTAGCCCTTGAAGACGTTCGGGCCCTTGACCTCGATCATGCCGATTTCGTCGCGCGGCAGCTCCTTGCCCGTTTCAGGCTCGGTCACGCGCACGGAGACGCCGGGGAGGGGAAAGCCGACCGCGCCGGGCACGCGCTCGCCGTCATAGGGGTTCGACGTGTTCATGTTGGTCTCGGTCATGCCGTAGCGCTCGAGCACCGCGTGGCCCGTGCGCGCCGACCATTCGCGATGAGTCTCGGCCAGCAGCGGCGCCGAGCCCGAGATGAACAGCCGCATATGCTTGGTCGTCTCGCGCGACAGCGCGGGATTTTGCAAGAGGCGCGTATAGAACGTCGGCACGCCCATCAGCACCGTGGCACGTGCCATCAGCTTGATGATCAGGTCCGGATCGAGTTTTGGCAGGAAGATCATCGACGCCCGCGAAAACAGCGTCACGTTGGTCGCCACGAACAGGCCGTGGGTATGGTAGATCGGCAGCGCGTGGATCAGCACGTCCTTGTCGGTGAAGCGCCAGTAGCCGACGAGCGAGAGCGAGTTCGACGCGAGATTGTCGTGGCTGAGCATCGCGCCCTTGGAGCGGCCGGTGGTGCCGGACGTGTAGAGGATCGCGGCGAGATCGTCGCTCGCCCGCGGAACGGTCGCGAATTCGCTGCTCGCCGTCTCGGCGGCATCCGTCAGCGAGCCCTTGCCGTCAGGCCCTAACGTCTCGACCTTGGCCTTCACCTTGGCCGCGATCGGGGCGAGCCCTTCGGCCTTGGCGGGATCGCAAACAACGAGCGACGGCTCGGCATCGCCAATAAAATAATCGAGCTCGTTCAGCGTATAGGCGGTGTTGAGCGGCAGGTAGACCGCGCCGGCCCGCACCGTGCCGAGATACAGCACGATATTGGCGACTGATTTCTCGACCTGAACCGCGACGCGATCGCCGGGCTTCACACCGCGCGCGACCAGCACATTCGCCATTTGGCCTGCCCGTGCGATCAGATCGCCATAGCTGATATGGGCGCCGTCCTGCGTCTCGATCGCGAGACGTTTGGGATCGTCGAGGCCGTCGAACAGGCGGGAAAACAGATTGGCACTGGCTGCTTGGTTCATGCAAGATTTCCTCGACCGCAAGGCAAACAAGGCCGGTCAAAACCGAGGGCTGGATTAGCAAAAACCGCCCCAATGAAGCAACGGAGACAGTTGGCATGGCAAAAAACGGGAAACGCGTGGCCTGGGTCACGGGCGGCGGCAGCGGGATCGGGGAAGCCGGCGCCGAGGCGCTCGCGGCCGACGGCTGGATCGTCGTGGTCTCCGGCCGCCGCAAGGACGCCCTGGAGACCGTGGTCGCGAAGATCGGCAAGGCGGGCGGGACCGCCGAGGCGCTTGCGCTGGACGTGTCCAGCGCCACTGAGGCCCAGAAGGCGGCCGATCACATCGTCGCCAGGCACGGCCGGATCGACCTGCTCGTGAACAATGCCGGCATCAATGTCCCCAAGCGCAGCTGGAAGGACATGGAACTGGACGGCTGGGACAAGCTGGTCCAGGTCAATCTCAACGGCGTGCTCTATTGCATGCGCGCGGTGCTGCCGACGATGCGCAAGCAGCAGGACGGCTCGATCATCAACGTCTCGTCATGGGCCGGCCGCCACGTCTCGAAAATGCCGGGCCCGGCCTACACCACGACCAAGCATGCGGTGCTGGCCCTGACCCATTCCTTCAACATGGACGAATGCGTCAACGGCCTGCGCGCCTGCTGTTTGATGCCGGGCGAAGTGGCGACGCCGATCCTGAAACTCCGCCCGGTGGTGCCGAGCGAGGAGGAGCAGGCAAAGATGCTGCAATCCGAAGACCTCGGCCGCACCATCGCGTTCATCGCGTCCATGCCGCCGCGCGTCTGCATCAACGAGCTCCTGATCAGCCCGACGCACAATCGCGGGTTCATTCAGACGCCGCACAACAGGGATTGAGACGCAGAGCGCGTCATTCTCCCCTCGTCGTCCCGGTCCCGGATCTGCGCTGCGCTTGTCCGGGACGACAGCGGAGTGTGTGGCGCGTTCGCTCACACACGGCCTCCCCCGCGCATAGTTTCACGCATCACGATAAATTATTGTTCGAAACCACTTCGCAGACCCTCCCGTAGTTCGGATCAACGACGCGCGACAGCCTCACGTCAAACTGTCGCAGCCGCCGTTGTTGCCCCAACGAACGCCGGCAATCGCCGGCCACAATCCAATCGGGAGTTTCTCCATGTCGAAGCGCATTGCCTATCTCACCGCCGCAGCCTTCAGCGCGCTGGCCATCACCGCGACCGTCGTCGCGCCGGCCCGTGCCGAGGAAAAGACCGTCATGGTCGGCGGCGCCGCGATGTTCCCGTCGAAGAACATCGTCCAGAACGCCGTCAATTCGAAGGACCACACCACGCTTGTTGCGGCGGTGAAGGCGGCCGGTCTCGTCCCGACGCTGGAAGGCAAGGGCCCGTTTACGGTGTTCGCGCCGACCAATGCCGCCTTCGGCAAGCTGCCGGCCGGCACCGTCGACACCTTGGTCAAGCCTGAGAACAAGGCGACCCTGACCAAGATCCTGACCTACCATGTCGTGGCCGGCAAGCTCGAGGCCTCCGACCTCACCGACGGCAAGAAGCTGAAGACCGTCGAGGGCGAGGAACTCACCGTCAAGAAGCAGGACGGCAAGACCTGGATCGTCGACGCCAAGGGCGGCACCTCGATGGTGACGATCGCCAACGTCAATCAGTCAAACGGCGTGATCCATGTGGTCGACACCGTGCTGATGCCGGCGACCTAACACCGCGCAACCCTGTTTAGTCCCCCTGAGCAGGGATGAACGGCAAGGCGAGCCGGGGGTACCCCTGGCTCGCTTTATTGTGAGAAGCTGTCGTCAGATTCGCAGATTTGCGGGCGTAACGAACGCAGGCGGCTGGCGTATCATCGTCAACGCGATCTCACAGGACGGAACCATGTCGAGCCTAGTCACAGTCGATGAGCATGTGGGTGCCACCCCGGCCAAGACCATACAGCCGGCCTGGGTCCGGGTCATGCACTGGACCAACGCGGTCGCGATGATCCTGATGATCCTGTCGGGCTGGCAGATCTATAACGCCTCGCCGCTGTTCAATTTCAGCTTCCCGCGCGAGTACACGCTCGGCGGCTGGCTCGGCGGGGGCCTGCTCTGGCATTTTGCGGCGATGTGGCTCTTGATGGTTAACGGCCTCGCCTATCTCGTGACTGGCTTCGCGACTGGCCGGTTCCGCAAGAAGCTGCTGCCGATCACGCCGGCGGGCGTGATCCACGACGTCAAGGCGGCGCTGACCTTCAAGCTCAGCCATGACGATCTCAGCGTCTACAATTACGTGCAGCGCGCGCTCTATGCCGGCATCATATTGGTCGGCGTGCTGATCGTGCTGTCCGGCCTGTCGATGTGGAAGCCGGTGCAATTGCATTGGCTGGTCACGCTGTTCGGCGATTACCCGACCGCGCGCTACGTCCATTTCTTCTGCATGGCCGCGATCTGCGCCTTCCTCGTCATCCACGTCTTGCTTGCGCTGCTGGTGCCGAAGAGCCTGCGCGCGATGATCATCGGCCGCTGAGGGAGAAGACACATGGCCAAGCGTTCATTCCTGATCCCCGGCGTCGACAAGCGGCTACTGATCAAGGACTCGCTCAAGACGATGCCTGATGTCACCCGCCGCCGCTTCATCGCAGGCGGCGCCAGCCTCGGCGCGCTGACGCTGCTCACGGGCTGCGACGTGGTCGATTCCTCGTCCGCCGATGCGCTGCTGGCAAAGGTGTCGAAATTCAACGACGCCGTGCAGGATTTCATCTTCAATCCCGATGCGCTGGCGCCGACGTTTCCCGAGAGCGCGATTACAAAGCCGTTCCCGTTCAACGCCTATTACGATCTCGACGATGCGCCGGAGGTCGATGGCGATGCCTGGAAGCTCGAAGTGCGCGGCCTCGTCGACAACAAGAAGTCCTGGACGCTGCCCGAGCTCACCAAGCTGCCGCAGTTCACGCAAATCACCCGCCACATCTGCGTCGAAGGCTGGAGCGCGATCGGCAGCTGGACCGGCACGCCGCTGCGCGATTTCCTGAAACTGATCGGCGCCGACACGCGCGCGAAATATGTCTGGTTCCAGTGCGCCGACAAGGACGGCTACAATTCGCCCTTGGACATGCGCACCGCGCTGCATCCGCAGACCCAGATGACGTTCAAATACGCGGGCGAGATTTTGCCGCGCGCCTACGGTTTCCCGATGAAGATCCGCGTGCCGACCAAGCTCGGCTTCAAGAACCCGAAATACGTGATCTCGATGGAAGTCACCAACGACTACAAGGGCGGTTATTGGGAAGATCAGGGGTATAATTCGTTTAGTGGGAGCTAGGCGTCGGCCCCACCTTCCGCTGGCACAACGCCAGCACCGCCCCCAACGCCAGCAATGCCGCCGACACATTCAGCGCGTAACTCAAGCTCCCCAGCGCATCCGTGATCGCGCCCACCACGATCGGGCCGAGCGTCTGGCCGACGCCGAACGAGATCGTCATCGCCGCGATCGCGGTCGGCCATTCCTCATGCGGATAATTGAATCGGACAAAGGCGGTGGTCGATCCGACCACCGCGAAGAAGGCGACGCCGAACACCACCGCCGAGGTCGCAAGCCAAGCGGTCGAATGTCCGAGCATCGGCAGGCCGGCGCCGATCGCGTTGGTGCCGAGAATGATGGTGGTCGCAAGCCCGCCGCGGTCGAGCGCGAGCACGCGGCGCCAGACCCAGGGCGTCACGAACGCACTCATGCCGATCAAGCCCCAGAATCCCGCTTGCGCCGCGGCGCCGCCGCCGCTGTCGCGCACATAGGCGATCATGAAGGTCATGTAGGCGATGTAGCCGGCGCCGAACAGGAAATAGGCGGCGAGATAGATCAGCACCGGAAGGATCGCGAAGGAGGCGTGGCTGGCTTGCGTGAAGCGCGCCCTGCTCTCGATGCGGATCAGGAACAGCGGCACGGTCATCACGGCGGAGAGCAATGTCAGCGCCCACCACACCATCCACCACGAGCCCGGGCCGAAATGCTGCAGCGTGAACGGCGCGATCAGCCCGGAGGCGAGAATGCCGACGCCCGGCCCCGCGTAGAACAGGCTGAGCAGGAAATTGGCCCGCGCGGGCTGCGACTGCGCGATGGTCGCCGCCAGCGCGCCGCCGGCGACGAAGCCGGCCGCAGCACCCAGGCCGAGCACGAGCCGCGCCAGGCTCAGCGCGACGAAATTGCCGGTCAGCGCGCAAGTGGCAAGCGCGGCGAGGCAAGCCAGGGTTCCGCCGCGGATTGCCGCCGCCCAGCCGACGCGCTGGATCAGCCGGGACGCCACAAGCGCGCCGACGAGATAGCCGACGGCGTTGATGGTGTTCATGAAACCGGCCGCCGAATAGGACCAGCCGAGGCTCTCCCGCATGTCCGGCAGCACCAGCGCATAGGCAAAGCGGCCGATGCCGAGCCCGACCGTCGCGGCCAGCGACAGGGTCAGGATCAGCCGCGCGGTGTGTGCGTCGGGTGGGGGGCGCTCAGGGGCGTGCAAGGGATACTCCGGCCTGTGCAGTGTGGCAGGCCCTGCCCGCTTTGCACAGCCGCGCGGCGGCAATGGTGTCTTGCCAAGCGCGCAACGCCGCTCTAGCACTCCGGCCGAATTTCGATCTCAGAGGAAACGACCATGGCGACCCATAAATTGCTGCTGCTCCCCGGCGACGGTATCGGCCCCGAGGTGATGGGCGAGGTGAAGCGGCTGATCGATTGGCTCAATTCGGCCGGGATCGCCAAATTCGAGACCGATACCGGCCTCGTCGGCGGCTCCGCCTATGACGCCCACAAGGTGTCGATCTCCGAGGGCGATATGGCCAAGGCGCTGGCCGCCGACGCCATCATCTTCGGCGCGGTCGGCGGCCCGAAGTGGGATGCGGTGCCCTACGAGGTGCGCCCCGAAGCCGGCCTGCTGCGCCTGCGCAAGGATCTCGCATTGTTCGCCAACCTGCGCCCGGCCGTGTGCTATCCGGCGCTGGCCGATGCCTCCAGCCTGAAGCGCGAGGCGGTCGAGGGTCTCGACATCGTCATCGTGCGCGAGCTCACCGGCGGCGTCTATTTCGGCGAGCCCAAGACCATCACCGATCTCGGCAACGGCCAGAAGCGCGCCATCGATACCCAGGTCTACGACACCTATGAGATCGAGCGCATCGGCCGCGTCGCCTTCGAGCTTGCCAGGAAGCGCAAGAACAAGGTGACGTCGATGGAGAAGCGCAACGTCATGAAGTCGGGCGTGCTCTGGAACGAGGTGATGACCCAGGTCCACAAGCGCGAATACCCGGACGTCACGCTCGAGCACCAGCTCGCGGATTCCGGCGGCATGATGCTGGTGAAGGCGCCGAAGCAATTCGACGTTATCGTCACCGACAATCTGTTCGGCGACATGCTCTCCGACATCGCGGCGATGCTGACCGGATCGCTCGGCATGCTGCCCTCGGCCTCGCTCGGCGAAGTCGACGTCAAGAGCAAGAAGCGTAAGGCGCTGTACGAGCCGGTGCACGGTTCGGCGCCTGATATCGCGGGCAAGGGTCTCGCCAATCCGATCGCGATGATCTCGTCGTTCGGCATGGCGCTGCGCTATTCCTTCGACATGGGCGCGCTCGCCGACAAGGTCGACGCCGCGATCGCCGCTGTGCTCGCAAGCGGCCTGCGCACCGCCGACATCAAGTCGGAAGGCACCACGGCCGCCTCGACCACGCAGATGGGCGAAGCGATCTTGAAGGAATTGCAGAAGCTGCACGCGTGAGGCGGGCACAGCTCTTGTAGGGTGGGTTAGCCTTGCGGACTGCGCGAAGCGCAGACCGCTTGGCGTAACCCACCTCTTCTGCCTCCTTGGAAACTAAAGCGGTGGGTTACGCCTTCGGCTAACCCACCCTACGGTCCGTCATCGGAGCCCGCCTCATGGACGCCTCTTCCCGCCCCAAGATCGCGGAAACCATCATCCATGAAACGGTGCGTCAGCGCGAAGCGCAGATCGGGCGGCGCTGCGAGATCCTCAGCCACACGCGCATCGAATATGCCTCGCTTGGCGACTACTCCTATCTCGGCGAGAACTGCGACGTTGCCGATGCATTGATCGGAAAATTCACCGCCATCGCCAACTCGGTGCGGATTGGCGCGCCGAACCATCCTATGGGCCGCGCGTCGCAGCATCGCTTCACCTATGTCCCCGAATATTACGACGCGACGGCGAGCCGCGATCGCGACTTCTTCGCGGATCGCCGCGGCGACCGTGTCATCGTCGGCAATGATGTCTGGATCGGCCACGCCGCGATCCTGCTGCCGGGCGTGAGCGTCGGCGACGGTGCGGTGATCGCCGCGGGCGCGGTGGTCAGCCGCGATGTCGAGCCCTACACGATTGTCGGCGGCGTCCCCGCGCGCCCGATCCGCAAGCGCTTTGATGATGCCGTCGCGGAAAGCCTGCGCCGCATCGCCTGGTGGGATTGGCCGGATGAGCTGATCTTCGAGCGCCTCGCCGATTTCCGCTCCGAGGCGATCGAAGAGTTTTGCCGGCGTTACGATCCGGCGGCCAACGCGTGAAGCGGACGCACCTTCCAAAAACAAAAAGGCCGGGCGTGAGCCCGGCCTTTTGATTCGGTCGATACGTCCGCCTCAGTACAGCGGGAAATTCTGCGGATAGCCGCCGAGATCGGACGGCGTGGGCAGCGGCTGGCGATCGATCGGGCGGTTGTTGTTCTCGCGGGCGAAGGACGGATAGCCCACCGCCGGCGGGAAGGCGTAGTCGCTGAACTTGCGATCGCCCGGATTGACCTCGGTGCCGCCGTCGAGCCAGGAGCGCTTGCTCACATAGATACGGGTGCGGCCCTGCTGATAGACCGCATTGGGACCGCTCGGGCCGTAAACGGGCCGGCCGCGATCGTCATAGCGCTGCTGCTTGGTCCTGGTGTCGGCCGAAGCCGGCGTCGCGAAGGCCACGGCAATCGCGGCGCCCGCCGCAAGCAATGTCGCCAGTTTGTTCGCGGTAAGGAAATTCGAGCTCATCACGTCCCCTTCAGGCGGCAAGCCGCCAGTCGATTTCGCCCCATACTAGCCCGGCCGGGGTGGCCGCAACTAGGTCAATTCAGTCACACCGCGCCGGAATAATCGTGCGTGCCGGCAAAAGTTGCATGGATACCAGCTACTTGAGCTTGATAAGGATCAAAGCGCGCCACGCAATTGTGCGTTGGCGGCGCCCAGCAGCCAGTCGGCAGAGCCGGCGGGATCGCAGGCGCGGCGCTTCAGCTCGGCATGGGCAAACAATTCCGCGAGCTTCGGCTCGTTGCCCGAGGTCAGCAGCGTCAGCCGGTTCAGCGTGCAGGCGATCGCCGCACGCCGGGCCGGCATGCTGTCGCCCTGGCAGGAGAAGCCGGAGATCTGCAAGCCAGGCTCCTCGTTGCGCTTGAGGTAGCCGAGGCAGGCCGGTGTCCCATCCGCCGCGACGGTTGGCCGGAACAGGACGACGGGGCCGAATTTGGTGTCGATCAGGCCGGCCTGCTCGAGCGCGGTGGCCGCTCCCAGGCCCATCTGGACGGCGAGGCCTGCGGTCGCCGGCCGCGTCACGTCGAATTCGCTGCCTTCCCGGTAGATATCGAGCTCGGCCATGGGCTTGTCCGCATCGCCAGTCCAGTGCATCACGTCGCGCCGGCCGCCTTCGGGATGCCTGAAGATGGTGTAAGAGGCTGTTTTCTCTGATGAATCGAGCCGGCTGAGCGCAAAGGCCGGGTGCGACCGGTCCGCGACAGCCCAGCCCGGCCTCGCAGCGGGCTCATCGTCGCGCAAATCCGGCAGCTGGCCGAGACCCGCAAGCGCGAGGATGGCAAACAGCGCCAGCGTCCCCACATAGGCGAACAGGCGCGCCAGCGTGCCGACCACTTCGTCGGCGAAATTGGCGAGCGCTAAATGGATTTGGGTGGGCGTTGCGGCCGTGCTGGCCTCAGGCGACTGCATCCATGGCCTTCAGGCATGGTCCAACGTTGTCTTGAGGCCGGTTCTCGCATAGAAGCGCTGCTCTTCCTGTTTAAGCGTCAGCTTCAGGAACGGGCTTTTTCATCGGAGAGTGAACGATGGGTTACAAAGTCGCAGTCGTCGGCGCGACCGGCAATGTCGGACGGGAAATGCTCAACATTCTGGATGAGCGCAAATTCCCCGCGGACGAGGTCGTGGCCCTGGCGTCACGCCGCAGCGTCGGCGTCGAGGTCTCCTATGGCGACCGCACCCTGAAGTGCAAGGCGCTCGAACATTATGATTTCTCCGATGTCGACATCTGCCTGATGTCGGCCGGCGGCGAGGTGTCGAAGGAATGGTCGCCGAAGATCGGCGCCGCCGGCGCGGTCGTGATCGACAACTCTTCCGCCTGGCGCATGGATCCGGACGTGCCGCTGATCGTGCCGGAAGTGAACGCGGATGCGACCGCCGGCTTCAAGAAGAAGAACATCATCGCCAACCCGAACTGCTCGACCGCGCAGCTCGTGGTCGCGCTGAAGCCCTTGCACGACAAGGCCAACATCAAGCGCGTCGTGGTCTCGACCTATCAATCGGTGTCGGGTGCCGGCAAGGACGGCATGGACGAATTGTTCTCGCAGACCAAGGCCGTCTACACCAACCAGGAACTGGTCAGTAAGAAGTTTCCCAAGCGTATCGCCTTCAACGTCATCCCCCACATCGATGTCTTCATGGAGGACGGCTATACCAAGGAAGAGTGGAAGATGATGGCGGAGACCAAGAAGATTCTTGATCCCAAGATCAAGCTCTCCGCGACCTGCGTGCGCGTGCCGGTGTTCGTCGGCCATTCCGAGGCCGTCAACATCGAGTTCGAGAATCCGATCAGTGCGGACGAAGCGCGCGATATCCTGCGCAAGTCGCCCGGCTGTCTCGTCATCGACAAGCAGGAGGCGGGCGGCTACGCCACGCCGTATGAAGCGGCCGGCGAGGACGCAACCTACATCAGCCGCATCCGCGAGGACGCGACGGTGGAGAACGGTCTCGTGCTCTGGTGCGTGTCGGACAATCTGCGCAAGGGTGCCGCGCTCAACGCGATCCAGATCGCGGAAGTGCTGATCAACCGCAAGCTGATCAGCGCGAAGAAGAAGGCGGCGTAAGGAATTCTCTCCCGTCATCCCGGACAAGCGCGCCATAGGCGCGCGCAGATCCGGGATCCATAACCACAGGACGTGGTTTGGCGCGAAGCTCGTAACTCCGGGTCTTCGCAAAATTATTGCTGCGGCGTATGGGTCCCGGATCTGCGCTTGCGCTTGTCCGGGGCGACGATCTCGTTTGACGCGGCAGCTTACGAAATCGGCCTACACCACGCTCCGCGCGCTCTTGAATTCCTTGCTCGCCTGGTCCAGCACGAACAGCGTTCCCTCGGCGACGCCGAAATAGGCGCCGTGCAGCTGCATCTGGCCGCTCTCGACGGCCTTGCGCACGAACGGGAACGTCATCAGGTTCTCCAGGCTGCGGAACACCGCGGCCTTCTCGATGCGCTCGACGAATTGCGCCATGGTTTCGTGGTTGCGCTGCTCGACCACCTCGCCCGGCTTGATGAACATCTGCATCCATTTGCCGATGAAGTCGCCGGGCGTCAGCGGCTCGATCTTGTCGACGAAGGCGCGGATGCCGCCGCATTGCGCGTGACCGAGGATGACGATGTGCTTCACCTTCAGCACCGTCACGGCATATTCGAGCGCGGCCGAAACGCCGTGCGCGTTGCCGTCGGGCTGATACACCGGCACCAGATTGGCGATGTTGCGGACCACGAACAATTCGCCCGGGCCGACGTCGAAAATGGTCTCCGGCGCGACACGGCTATCGCAGCAGCCGATCACCATCACTTCCGGGAACTGTCCCTTCACCGACAGCTCGCGATAGCGGTTCTGCTCGGCCGGCAACCGCTGAGTGGCGAAGGCGTTGTAGCCTTCCAGCAAATGCTTCGGGAATGTGATCATGGCCTATGCCTAATCATATACCGGTATCGTGAACAAGCCTTTCGAATAGGCAGGCCAGATGCTATCGGCTTCGGCCATAATATAGAGACGAGCAAACCGGAAGGAACGTAGCATGACCCGCCCGCGCCGCAGCCATCTGTTCATGCCCGGCTCCAATCCCCGCGCCCTTGAAAAAGCGCGGAATCTCGCCGCCGACGGCCTCATCCTGGACCTCGAGGATTCCGTCGCCCCCGATGCCAAGGGAGTGGCGCGCGACGGCATTGCCGCTGCGATCGCGGCTAAGGGTTTCGGCAGGCGCGAGATCCTGATCCGGACCAACGGCCTCGACACGCAATGGTGGGCCGATGACGTCGCGATGGCGGCCAAGGCGTCGCCGGATGGCATCCTGGTTCCGAAAGTTTCAAGCATCGAGGATCTCCAGACCATCGGCCACCATCTCGCCGAGCTCGGCGCCGCGCCGACACTGAAGGTCTGGGCCATGATCGAGACCGCGCGCGCCGTGCTGCATGCCGAGGAGCTGGCCGTGGCCGGCCGCGATCCGAAGACGCGCCTCGCTGGTTTCGTGTTCGGCCCGAACGACATCTCGCGCGAGACCCGCATCAAGATGATGCCCGGCCGCGCCGCGATGATCCCGATGATCACCCATTGCATCCTGGCGACGCGCGCCGCCGGCCTCGAGATCCTCGATGGCCCCTACAGCGACATCAACAATCCCGATGGCTTTGCCACCGAATGCGCGCAGGGCCGCGATCTCGGCTTCGACGGCAAGACGCTGATCCACCCATCGCAGATCGAGGCCTGCAACGCGATCTTCACGCCGCCGGAGGAAGACATCGCGCGCGCCCGAAAGATCATCGCGGCGTTCGAGCTGCCGGAGAACGTCTCGCGCGGCGCGATCCGTCTCGATGGCGCCATGGTGGAGCGCCTGCACGCCGACATGGCGCGGCGTACGATCGAGATCGCGGATGCGATCGCGGCGATGGGGAAAGGCTGAGATATGATGTCTTCATGACAAGCCGCCCGACCGTCGCGGCCATGCTCGCACCGCTTATCTTCTTTGAGGGGCGATGCACGGACAAGGAAACGCTTCGAAAGCTGATTGCGCTGGCGAATGATCGCTCGCGGCGCAAAGAGGCTCATGTCCTGTTTTCCGAGATCAGGCGAAAGACATTGGCGGCGGAGCAGCGCAATGATCAGCTGGCTCTCGCTCAGTATTCATTCGAAGAGGTTTGCGCCAAGACGCTCTACAACATCTCTGGTGAGCCGGCGCCATTTGATCCCGACTCTCCGTTTTGGGTCCTGCCGCTTGCGTTCGAATTAGGAAGGATGCTCGGCGTCGTGGACGCCGCTGATATAAGTCCGCTGCTGAGAGTGAAGTAAATCCCGCTTTCGTGCAGGGAAACCACGGGCCCCAGCTTCAGCGCGGCACGACGTCAGCGCGATCAAGCGATTCCAGCGTCGCGGCGTTGCCGCAATAGCCGTGGTAATTTTCAACGACCGTGCCGGTGACGAGCTCAAGATTGCAGCGTGCTTTGGCATAGCGAGCTGACCCGCTCCATGTCGCGCAGCAGGAGCGGCTGCGCGCGCTGCAGGCGGTCGCTGTCGATGCCAAGCTGCTCCGGCAGTTGCGGGAGTTCGTCGGCCGCGTGCCGGCCGTAGCGGACCAGTTCTTCCAGATCGTCAGGCGCGATCCTGAGATCGTTCGCGATCCGATCGAAATCGGAGCGATCGAGCAACCTCATCTCGCGCTTCGAATCCCTCATCTGGCGAGCTGCGACAATTACTCGCATCCGCCGGACCGCAGCCTCTCGATGCGGGCTTCGAGCCGATGTTGCGCGGAGGCGTGTCGCGCGAATGTACGCGGGATTCAAGGCGTCATGCTTGCCGGCGCTTGTCGTTGCGTGGAATCAAAACGTCAGCCGATGACGTTCTCTTCTGCGCGAGGCACCAGGATTACTCTCAAAACATTAGATGCCTTCCATTTGGCTAAACGCTCCGCGTCACTTATTCCACGCCCCGTCTCATCGACGCGATGAGACGGGGCAAAAAGAAAAGACGTCGGGGTTTTATGATTCGCGACTTGAATTGCGCACGCGCATTTGCGCCCGTGTGCGTGTCTGTGCTGTTGACCACGACATCGTCGTTCGCACAGCAATCCAACCTTCGACCGCCGGCGGGACCCGGACAGTCGCTTCCTCCAGTGACCGTATCCGCACCGGAACGCCGCGCTGCGCCCGTCCGGAGACAGCATGCGTCGAACTCAGCGCGCACGAGGCATCAGGCCGACGGACGCCAGAGCGCGCCGGCGGCAAGCGCAGCCGCAACGGTCGGTGCGCAGCGTGCCGCATTGCCGGTGCCGTATGTCGGCGGACAAGTCGCGCGAGGCGGCCAGCTCGGCCTGCTCGGCAACAAAGACTATATGGAAACGCCGTACAGCCTCACCAGTTATACGGAGAAGACCATTCGCGACCAGCAGGCGACCAGCGTCGCCGAAGTTCTGACCAATTCCGATCCGTCCGTACGTGCCGCAATCGGCAGCAGCAACCGCTATGACGCGCTGACCATTCGCGGCTTCCGTGTCGAAAACAGCGAGATCGCATTGAACGGGCTGTATGGTCTCGTGCCGGCCTATCGCATCAATCCGGCGCCGATCGAACGCATTGAATTGCTCAAAGGCCCGGCGGCGTTCCTCAGCGGTATGGCCCCGCAGGGAAGCATCGGCGGCAGCGTCAATGTCGTGACCAAGCGTGCCTACGACGACCTGACGCGCCTGACCGTTGGCTACATGTCGAACGCCCGCTTCGGCACGGAGGTCGACGTGGCGCGCCGCTACGGGGATCAGAAGGAATGGGGCGTCCGGTTCAATGGCGGGTTCGACGGCGGAAACACGACGATCGATCGCCAATCGGTGCGTGACGGTGTTGGCTCGCTCGGCGTCGACTATCGGGGCGAGCGCTTCCGATGGTCGGCCGACGTCATCTATCAGGACGACTGGATGAAGGCGGCGGCTCGTGGCTATACGCCGGTCAAGGGCATCGCGGTGCCGAATGCGCCTGATCCTCGCATCAACCTCGCGCAGCCCTTCGACTATGCCCGAGCAAAGAGTCTCACGGGTCTGACGCGCGCCGAGTACGATTTGTCGAACAACGTCACTCTGTTTGGCGCCATCGGCGGCAACCAGTTCGGTTACGACAAGCGCGAGGCGCCGGGAGCGACGCTCCGCACGACCTCGGGCGATGCGCTGTCAACGTCGCGCTTCCAGACCGGAAAGTCCGAGGGCGTGTCCGGCGAAGCCGGTGTCCGGGCCCGTTTCGACACGGGTCCGGTCAGTCACGAGGTGGTTGTCAGCGGCAGCGCCTTGAACCGCACGGATTGGCTCGGTCAGACCAACTACGGAAACTATCTGACGAATATCTACACACCAACAATCCTGGCGAGCCCGGGTACGCCGGTATCTTCGTTTCCGGAAGGCAAGTCGGCCTTTCTTGGGCTTCGAAGCGTTGGTGTTGCTGACACCCTGTCGATGATGAACGGAATGCTCCAGGTGATCGTCGGAGCCCGGCAGCAACAGGTCATCGCGAACAGCTACGACACTGTCAGTGGGTTGGAAACGACCCACTACGATCAGAGCGCCACATCGCCTTCCGTGGCCCTGCTGGTGCGGCCGATCAAGGAAGTGTCCTTCTATGCAAGCTACATCGAAGGTCTCACGCCCGGGCCGACGCCTCCCTCCGGCGCAGCTAATACCAATCAGGTGTTCGCTCCGTTCAAGACCAGGCAGTACGAGGTCGGTACCAAACTCGATCTCGGACGTTTCGGCGCGAGCCTGGCGGCGTTCCAGATCAGCCTGCCCAGCGGGGTCACTGATCCCATCACCAAGATCTACAGCCTCGACGGCGAGCAGAGAAATCGCGGCATCGAGCTCAATACTTTCGGAGAAATCGGCCCTGGCCTTCGGGTTCTGGGCGGTGTGACCTATCTCGACGCGCGTCTCACGAAGACCGATGGGCACCTCTACGACGGGAATCATGCGATCGGTGCTCCAGGCTGGCAGAGCAATCTCGGCATCGAGTGGGATGCGCCATTCCTGCCCGGACTGACGGCGACGGCGCGCACGATCTACACCAGCCGGGCCTATGTCAGCGCCGACAACATCCAAAGCGTGCCGGCCTGGATGACCTTCGACATCGGTGCGCGTTATGCGACCAGTCTGGCGGGGCGGCCCACGACGTTCCGCGCTTCCGTTACCAATCTATTCGACAATCGCTACTGGATCGGCAATCCGACCGGCTACGTGATCAGCGGCATGCCGCGGACGCTGTGGCTGTCCATGTCAGTCGATTTCTAAAGCGGAACAGATTCGTTGCGCCGCGTTAGCGCGGCGCGACGTCGGCGCGGTCGAGTGACTCCAGCGTCGCGGCATTGCCGCAATAGCCGTGGAAATTTTCGACGACCGTGCCGGTGACGAGCTCCAGATTGCAGCGTGCCTTGTGATGGCACAGCGAGCAGACGCGTTCCATGTCGCGCAGCAACAGCGGTTGCGCCTGTCCGAGCCGTTCTGCGCTGATGCCAAGCTGCTCCAGCATTTGCGGCAGCTCGTCGGCCGCGTGCCGGCCATGGCGGACCAGTTCTTCCAGATCGTCGGGCGCGATCCTGAGATCGTTGGCGATGCGATCGAAATCGGAGCGATCGAGCTGCCGCAACTCGCTCAGCTCGCGGCGATGCTTCAGCCAGCCGGCAAAGGACTCGATGAGGTCCTGGACGATGGGATAAGGCCTGCTTGCGGTGCTCATGGCGAAGCTCCATTGGGTCATGCGATGAGAGCAAGACTAGGCACAATGGTGCAGGAGCGCGTTGCGCTGGATCAAATTGAGAATGAGGTGAGAGACGCCGCTCTCGTACCCCGGACGCGGCGCCGCGCGAACAACCACCGCTGTCGTCCCGGCGAAAGCCGGGACCCATACCGCGTGATCTTTCGGTTGTGGGCAGTAGGCGTACTGAACTGCCGATCTTCGCCAAACTACTCCCTGTGGTTATGATCCCGCCTTTCGCCGGGACGACAGCGGAGAGAGCTCAGCTGAACCGCTCCGTCGCCCACGCATACAGGCTGCCGGGGATCGGCTTCTCGCCACCTCGTCCCTTGGGCGAGATGTGCAGGCCGATGATGTCAGGGTTGGTGACGAGGCCGAGATAGCTCGAGGGATCGAAGAACAGTTTTGGCTCGGCGTGCACGGCGTAGAACGATTGCTTCGGCAGCGCGAATCTCAACTCACCGGTGCGGCGCGCGAGCGCGGTGAGTGCCGCCGGCCCGAAGATCGCGACGCGAATATCAGAGAGACGGTTCGAGCCGCCGCGCAGGCGACGCATCGCAAAGGTGATGCGGTGGCGCACCGACAGCCAGTTCGGCGTCAACTCCTCCTGCTCCATGAGCTCTTCGAAGGCCGCGACGATGCCGTGCTGCGGCGGCAGGTAGATCACGGAGTTGCCGAGCTGGCGCGGCCGCTCCCAGGCGAAGTACGGTTTTGCCGGATCGATCTCGACGGGCTTGAGCAACAGCACGTCGGCATCGAGCCAGAGACCGGCACTCTTCGCCATCAGCTTCATGCGGAAGAAGTCGCTGAACTGCAGCGTGGTCCAGTCGCGCCAGCTGCCGTCCGGCTGCGGCGGCCGCAGCCGTTCAGAGAACGCGTGCGGCAAGATCGCTTCGGCATCGGCATTGCCGACGCCCGCCGGAAGACCCGGGATGGTGTCAAAGCTGTAGACCGTGACCTTGTGACCGGCAGCGAGCTGCGAGCGCAGACAGGTCTGGCGCAGCGCGTCCATCGGGCCATGCCAGAAGGTGACGATCTCGGGCAGCATGCGTGCAGCTATACGGGATATCGCGGGCAAAGAAAAAGCCCCGGCGCGGTTGACGCGCCGGGGCTCGAACGAAAATCAGAGCATGATCCGGAAAAGTGTGCAGCGGTTTTCCGAATAGATCATGCTTAAAAATATGAACTCAGGCCCAGGCGCGTTCGCGCTTGAGCTTGTCCTCGTAGGTGTCGATCGACGACTTCTTCTCCATGGTGAGACCGATGTCGTCGAGGCCGTTGATCAGGCAGTGCTTGCGGAACGGATCGATCTCGAACTTGACCTTGCCGCCGTCGGGACCGCGGATCTCCTGGTTCGGCAGGTCGATCGTCAGCGTCGCGTTGGCGCCGCGCTCGGCGTCGTCGAACAGCTTGTCGAGGTCTTCCTGGGCAACGCGGATCGGCAGAATGCCGTTCTTGAAGCAGTTGTTGTAGAAGATGTCGCCGAACGAGGTCGAGATCACGCAGCGGATGCCGAAATCGAGCAGCGCCCAGGGCGCATGCTCGCGGCTCGAGCCGCAGCCGAAATTGTCGCCGGCGACCAGCACCTTCGAATTGCGATAGGCGGGCTGGTTGAGGACGAAATCCGGGTTCTCGCTGCCGTCGTCCTTGTAGCGCTGCTCGGAGAAGAGCCCCTTGCCAAGCCCCGTGCGCTTGATGGTCTTGAGGTACTGCTTCGGAATGATCATGTCGGTGTCGACATTGATGATCTTCAGCGGCGCCGCGACGCCTTCCAGCGTGGTGAACTTGTCCATGGTTGCGCTTCCCGAGGGTGGTTAGGGACCGCGTATTTATCGCGATCGGGGGCCGAATCCTAGGCCGATTTGGGCAGATCTCGTCTGCTTAACCCGTCTCTTGAGCCTCAATCGCCGCCATATCGTCGTCCGAGAGGCCGAAATGGTGGCCGATCTCGTGGATCAGCACGTGACGGACGATGTGGCCGAGGCTTTCGTCGTGCTCGGCCCAATAGTCCAGGATTGGCCGGCGGTAGAGCCAGACCATGTTGGGCAGCCGCGCCACGTCGCCAAGGCTCTGCTGGGGCAGGCCGACGCCCTGGAACAGGCCGAGCAGGTCGAACTCGCTCTCGCATTCCATCTCGTCCAGGACCTCCTCGGTGGGGAAGTCATCGACGCGGATGATCAGGCCCTCACACAGCCTTCGAAATTCCGCCGGCAGGCGCTCGAAAATGTCGTGCGCCGTCACTTCCATCTCGGCCAGCGAGGGCGCCTTCAGGTCCGTCCACATGCGCCTGTCTTAGCGTGGGTTCCGCAGCGATGCATCCGGCTTTATAAGGGCTGCGAGGTTGACGGGCGCCGCCAAAACGGGGAGCTTGGGGCCTCGATGGGGATGGTTCGGGTGGGCGGTAAAATGCGAGCAAAAACAGCGCTGACGCTACTGTGCATGGGGTTGTTTTCGCAAGTTTGCGTTGGTGGCGCACATGCGCAGACTGCTGGCACTGTGGTCCGTATGGCCCAGGCCGCCTCGCCCGACGACGTCCCGCCGCCGCGCAGGCGGCCCCAGACCCGCCTCCGCGTCACGCCCTACTACACGCCTGACGGCGTCTATCCGCGCTACAACCCGGGCCCGGACGCGGTCCGCGAGTGCAACGCCACCTATGTGCAGGAATTCCGGCCGAGCGGCACGGTGATCGTGCCGCATATGAGCTGCTACTGGCGTCGCGGCTGATACGCGCTCAGTGCCTGCGCAGCGCGCCGATCAGCCCGGCACCGACGACGAGCGCAGAGGCGCCATAGACCAGGATCGCCATCACGAGCTGCGTCAGCGGACTTGCCGTGCCGCCATGGACGCCAGGCCCTTGCGAGGCCAGTGCTGAACTCGCGCCGAGCAGGACGCTCACCGTGATCGCGAGGTGCGATATCCGCAATGCTCGAAACTGTGCCATGACCATCTCCTGCATTCGCTCGACCAGAAGATACGTGCGTGGATGACGGCTGGTTTTCGTGGCGCCTGAAATGTTGCGCCGATGCGCAGGAACTTGCCTGTTCGCCGCGTCGGTCGAGTTGAGAACGGGCCCGCATGACGGGCCTGTTTTAACTTGCAGACGGCCTCGTGAAGCCCGCATGCTGCGGGCGTGGAGGTCGTGATGGCGAAATGGATTGCATTGGCCGTTGTTGTTGGGCTTGCCGCAGGCCTGTCTCCCGCTTCTGCCGCGCAGAGAGTGACGAAGCTGCCGGATGCGTCCGCAGGCCGCGCGGTGTTCGATGGGCGGCGACACGTGCAATACGATGTTGCGCGATACACTCCGCGCCCTGATCCGCACTATTACGCGCGGCCGGTCTACTATCGGCCTTATCCCTACGGCGTTCCTGCGCCGTTCGTGTTCGGCTATGGGCCGTGGTGGTGATGTCACGCGCGGTGCGCGGACGTCGTTCATTCACGAGGCATTCACGTCGCTGTCCCTAATTTATGTTGGGAGCGACAGCAAACGAATAAGGGTAACGCGAGCCGGGAACGAGCATCGCGACTCGCTGTCCGGATTCAGGGAGAATTCCATGCTGAGGATGTCTTGTCTCGGGACAAGCTCGATGCGCCTGCTCGGACTTGCGGCCGTTGCCATGCTGATGCTGTCGGCCGGGACTGCGCGTCGCGC
Source organism: Bradyrhizobium ganzhouense (assembly GCF_049949285.1). NCBI lineage: Bacteria > Pseudomonadati > Pseudomonadota > Alphaproteobacteria > Hyphomicrobiales > Nitrobacteraceae > Bradyrhizobium > Bradyrhizobium ganzhouense. The sequence continues at coordinate 137,603 of NZ_CP181318.1, read as the reverse complement.
TGAAGCTATGACTCCCATCAATCCGACGGCGCTGCCGGCGGCGAAGGCTGCGACCGACGACGTGATCACGCAGGTTCGTTATGGCGGTGGTGGCGGCGGTCATGGCGGAGGTGGAGGCTTCCACGGCGGCGGTGGCTTCCATGGTGGTGGCGGGCATTTCGGCGGCTTCCACGGTGGTGGTTTTCATGGCGGCGGTTTCCGCGCTGCGCCGGCCTTCCACGGCGGCGGCTATCGCTACGGCGGATTTCACCGCTATGGCGGATATGGCTATCACCGCCACTGGGGCGGCTACTATCGCTCCTATTACGGCTATCGCCACTTCCACCGGCGCTATTACTACGGTGGCTACTATCCCTATTATCACTATCCGCGCCGCTGCCGGATCGTCTGGACCTATTACGGTCCCCGCCGCATCTGCCGCTGGCACTATCCGTACCGCTATTGGTAGGCAGGCAAATAAAAAGGGCGCCCTCGAGGCGCCCTTTGTTTGTCGCGCGGCCTGAAGCGAGTCTTGCCGCAGTCACGCGAATGTTGGAGATCGGCTCAGCGCCATTCCCTGACGTCAACGAAGTGACCCGCGATCGCTGCCGCCGCCGCCATCGCCGGCGACACCAGATGGGTGCGGCCCTTGAAGCCCTGGCGGCCCTCGAAGTTGCGGTTCGAGGTCGAGGCGCAGCGCTCTTCCGGCTTCAGCTTGTCCGGGTTCATCGCAAGGCACATCGAGCAGCCCGGCTCGCGCCATTCGAAGCCGGCCTTGATGAAGATCTTGTCCAGGCCTTCAGCTTCGGCCTGCTCCTTCACGATGCCGGAGCCCGGCACGACCATGGCGTTGACATGGCCGGAGACCTGCTTGCCTTCCGCGATCTTGGCGGCGGCGCGCAAATCTTCGATACGGCCGTTGGTGCAGGAACCGATGAAGATGCGGTCGAGCTTGATGTCGGTGATCTTCGTGCCCGCGGTCAGGCCCATATATTTCAGCGCGCGGTGCTTCGACAGACGCTTGGCCTCATCCGTGATCTTGTCCGGATCGGGCACGAAGCCGGTCACCGAGATCACGTCCTCGGGGCTTGTGCCCCAGGTCACGATCGGCGGCAGTTTTGCTGCATCGAGCCGCAGCTCGTGGTCGAAATGCGCGCCCTCGTCGGAGCGCAGTTTCTCCCAATAGCGCATCGCCGCATCCCAGTCCGCGCCCTTCGGTGCCTTCGGGCGGCCGTGCAGGAAGTCGAACGCCTTCTGGTCGGGCGCGACCAGACCGGCGCGCGCGCCGCCTTCGATCGACATGTTGCAGACCGTCATGCGGCCTTCCATGCTGAGCGCGCGGATCGCTTCGCCGGCATATTCCAGCACGTAGCCGGTGCCGCCCGCGGTGCCGATCTCGCCGATGATGGCGAGGATGATGTCCTTGCCCGTCACGCCATCAGGCAATTTGCCGTCGACGGTGACGCGCATGTTCTTCGCCTTCTTCTGGATCAGCGTCTGCGTCGCCAGCACGTGCTCGACCTCGGAGGTGCCGATGCCGTGCGCGAGCGCGCCGAACGCGCCATGCGTCGACGTGTGGCTGTCACCGCAGACGATGGTGGTGCCGGGCAGAGTGAAGCCCTGCTCGGGGCCGATGACGTGGACGATGCCCTGGCGCTTGTCGAACTCGTTGTAATATTCGATGCCGAATTCCTTGGCGTTGTCGGCGAGCGCCTTGATCTGCTCGATGCTCTCCGGATCCGGGTTCGGCTTGGTGCGATCGGTGGTCGGCACGTTGTGGTCGACGACGGCGAGCGTCTTCTCGGGCGCGTGCACCTTGCGGCCAGTGGCGCGCAGGCCTTCGAACGCCTGCGGCGAGGTCACCTCGTGCACCAGATGGCGGTCGATATAGAGCAGGCAGGTGCCGTCATCGGCTTCGTGCACCAGATGATCGTTCCAGATCTTGTCGTACAATGTGGTCGGCTTGGACATGAGCTTCAGCTCCGAACAATGTGTGTCAGCGAAATGCGCGGGCTCGCGCGGGGCAATCGTCTTCAGCGCAGCCTTTAAGCTGCGGGACTAAGCTCTGACGTTGCCGAGGTCGCGAAGCGTCCGAAGAACCGGCCAGGCAGCCGCGAGCGATCGTCGATGACGACGCGCTGGGGGGTGACGAAGCTGGTCAGATCTGGAAACATTCCAGGAATATATAGCAGGCCGATTTGGAAGCGCGAGGGCTTTGACGCGCACGGCTGACGCAACAAAAAAGCGCGGGGCGTTTGGCCCCGCGCTTTTCGAAACTCGTCGGTAAGCGAAAGCTTACTCGTTGACGGCCTTGGCGTGCTCAGTTTTCTCGACGATGCGGGCCGACTTGCCGCGGAGATTGCGGAGGTAATAGAGCTTGGCGCGACGCACCTTGCCGCGGCGCACCACCTTGATCGAGTCGATCATCGGCGACATCACCGGGAACACGCGCTCCACGCCTTCGCCGTAGGAGATCTTGCGGACGGTGAAGCTCTCGTTGAGGCCACCGCCGGAACGACCGATGCAGACGCCTTCATAGGCCTGCACGCGGGTGCGGTCGCCTTCGACGACCTTCACGTTGACGATCACGGTGTCGCCGGGACCGAATTCCGGAATGTCCTTGCCGGCGGACAGCTTGTCGAATTGCTCTTGCTCGAGCTGCTTGATCAGGTTCATGGGTAAATCTCCATCGGCGCGCCCAGCCTTGGTAACGGGGGCTGCGCGAAATTCGTTTATCCAGCCATTGCGGATGTGGCCGCTCCTATAAGGCAAGCCGGAGCGTTTGTCACCCGTCTGTCTTGTTTTTTGGCGTTTTTTGGCGTCCGGGCCGATTCGGGGCTTTGGGCGGGATTTCGGCCCATAAATCGGGCCGCCGGGCTGCCGTCAGGGCCTCGGATTGCGCCCGCCGCCAGGCCGCGACCTTGGCATGGTCGCCCGAGGTCAGGATCTCCGGGATCGGAACCCCCTCGAACAGCTGCGGCCGGGTGTATTGGGGGTATTCGAGCAGGCCGTCGGAAAAACTCTCCTCGGTTCCCGAGGCTTCCTTGCCCATGACGCCCGGCAGCAGCCGGACGCAGGCGTCGATCAGGGCTAGCGCGGCGATTTCGCCCCCTGACAGCACGTAATCGCCGATCGAGACCTCCTCCAGGCCGCGCGCGTCAATCACCCGCTGGTCGATCCCCTCGAACCGCCCACAAACGATCAGGGGACCGGGGCCCTGGGCGAGCTCGGCGACACGGGCCTGGGTCAATGGCCGACCCCGCGGGCTCATCAGCAGCTTTGGCCGGTCCGGGGCAATTTCCACGGCGTCGATCGCCGCCGCCAGAACGTCCGCCCGGAGCACCATGCCTGGGCCACCGCCGGCCGGGGTGTCGTCGACGCTGCGGTGGCGGTCAGTGGCGGAGGCTCGGATGTCGCGCGCCTCGATCTCCCAGAGGCCCGAGGCCAGCGCGCGGCCGGCCAGGCTCACGCCGAGCGGTCCCGGAAACATCTCCGGAAACAGCGTCAGCACCGTCGCGCGCCAGGATGAGGAGGTGGTCATCGTGCTTCTAAAATCCGTCGTCCCGGCGAAGGCCGGGACCCATAGCCACCGCAGTTAATTTTGCGACGGCTGGAGCCATCAGCTTAGCCAAAAACCACGTCCTGTGGTTATGGGTCCCGGCCCCCGTGCGATTTGCGCACTAGGCCGGGACGACTCGGAGAGGGGTCTTCGTCTCCGTCCCTGTCGCCCTCTATCTCCTGAGGCAGCGCGATCAAGACGCGGCCGCCGGCGATATCGACCTCAGGCACCACTGCGTTGGTGAACGGCAGCAGCATCGTCGCGCCCTTGAGCGGCGCGATCTCGATGATGTCGCCGGCGCCGAAATTGTGGATCGCAAGCACGCGGCCGAGCGCATCGCCTGCCGTGGTGACGGCGGCGAGCCCGATCAGATCGGCGTGGTAGTATTCGTCCTCATCGGTCGCGGGCAGCTTTTCGCGCGCGACATAGAGTTCGATTCCGTTGAGGCGCTCGGCCTCATCGCGGGTCGTGACGCCCTTGAAGGTCGCGACCAGATGGTCCTTGGCTTCACGGGCCTGCGCCAGCTCGAACTGGCGCTTGCCATCCTTGGAGAGAAGCGGACCGTAGCGCTTAACGGCAAAGGGATCTTCGGTGAAGGTCCACAATTTGACCGCGCCGCGCACACCATGCGCGGCGCCGATCCGCGCGACGCAGATCAGCGCCGACATGGATGAGCCTTAGCCCTTCGCAGCGGCTTCGGCCTGCGCCTTGCGCTCCTTGCGCGGCACGGCCTTCTCGGGGTTGTTGCGCGCTTCGCGCTTCTTGACGCCGGCGGCATCGAGGAAACGCGACACGCGGTCCGAGGGCTGCGCGCCCTTGGCGAGCCACGCCTTCACCTTGTCCATGTCGAGCTTCAGGCGGGTCTCGTTGTCCTTCGGCAGCAGCGGGTTGAAATAGCCGAGACGCTCGATGAAGCGGCCATCGCGGGGGAAGCGCGAATCGGCGACGACGACGTGATAGACGGGACGCTTCTTGGTACCTGCGCGGGCGAGGCGGATAACGACGGACATCTAGTTCTCCTTCAAAGTACGTTTTGTTCGGTTGATTGGTATTCCGCGTTGCGTGAGACCGGTGCGATCCCTCGCGACGAATTCCTCATTTCTTCTTGCCTGGAAAACCGCCGAGGCCCGGCAGCGTCGGCTTGCCGCTCAGCCCGGTCAGTCCGGGAACGTTCGGCAGGCCGGTGCGAAGACCTGCCGGCATATCCTTCGGCAGGCTGGGCAGACCCTGTCCGCCACCCTGCATTTTTTCCTGCAACGCCTTCATCTCCTCGGGCGAGGGCGGCTTCATGCCGCCGCCAAAGCCCATCGCCTGCGCGATGCCGGCGAGCGGGCCACGCTTGCCGGAGCCCATGGCCTTCATCACGTCGGCCATGTTCCGGTGCATCTTCAGGAGCTTGTTGACCTGCTCGACGCTCTGGCCGGAGCCGGCAGCGATACGCTTCTTGCGGCTGGCCTTGAGCAGGTCGGGATGACGGCGCTCGTCGCGCGTCATGGAATCGATCACCGCGACCTGGCGCTTCAGGATTTTGTCGTCGATCCCGGCGGCCGCGATCTGGTTCTTCATTTTGGCGATGCCGGGCATCATGCCCATCAGGCCGCTGATGCCGCCCATGTTGGCCATCTGCAGCAGCTGCTCGCGCATGTCGTTGAGATCGAACTGACCCTTGCGCATGCGCTCGGCGGTGCGCGCGGCCTTTTCGGCGTCGATATTGGCGGCGGCGCGTTCGACCAGCGAGACCACGTCGCCCATGCCGAGGATGCGGCCGGCGATACGGTCGGGATGGAAATCCTCCAGCGCATCGGTTTTTTCACCGGTGCCGATCAGCTTGATCGGCTTGCCGGTGACGGCGCGCATCGACAGCGCAGCGCCGCCGCGGCCGTCGCCGTCGACGCGCGTCAGCACGATGCCGGTGAGGCCGACGCGCTCATCGAAGGCGCGCGCAAGATTGACCGCGTCCTGACCCGTCAGGGAGTCCGCAACCAGCAGCACTTCATGTGGGTTTGCAGCAGCTTTGATCGCTGCGGCCTCCGCCATCATCTCTTCGTCGAGCGTGGTGCGGCCGGCGGTGTCGAGCAGCACGATGTCGTAGCCGCCGAGCTTGCCGGCTTCGAGTGCGCGCTTCGCGATCTGCGGCGGCTGCTGGCCGGCGACGATCGGCAGCGTCGGAATGTCGAGGTCGCGGCCGAGCACGGCCAGCTGCTCCATCGCCGCCGGGCGATAGACGTCAAGCGAGGCCATCAGCACCTTGCGCTTGTCGCGCTGGACCAGGCGGCGGGCGAGCTTCGCAGTGGTCGTCGTTTTGCCGGAGCCTTGCAGGCCGACCATCATGATCGGCACCGGCGGCACGGAATTGACGTCGATGGTCTGGCTTTCGGCGCCGAGCGTGTTGATCAGCTCGTCATGGACGATCTTGACCACCATCTGGCCGGGCGTGACCGACTTGACGACGGTGGCACCAATCGCCTGCTCGCGGACGCGTTCGGTGAAGCTGCGCACGACCTCGAGCGCGACGTCGGCCTCGAGCAGCGCGCGGCGCACCTCGCGCATCGCGGCGTCGACGTCTTTTTCGGTCAGCGCACCGCGCCCCGTCAGACGATCGAGAATGCCGCCAAGCCGTTCCGACAGATTGTCGAACAATGCCATTGTCCTTTTTTACCTCGCCCCGCCTGCGGGGAGAGGTCGCCGCGTCCTTACGCGGCGGGTGAGGGGGTACGGGACTATCCACGCGCGCCACACGCGGAGAGAGCCCCTCACCCCGACCCTCTCCCCGCAAGAGCGGGGCGAGGGAGAAGAAAGTCCAAACACCTTTGCGCCCGAGGGCGCATAGCGCTGTCGGGCGTTGACCTCCGGCTCGAGGGCCAGGCGGCGGGTCGAAAAGAAAGCCTTTCCGAGAAAGTGGCGGGGTTAAACGCCGCTCGCGCCCAAAAGTCAAGGAAAGTTAGGGTGGCGGGACGCCTTTGCCAGGGCAAGGCCTTGAAAACAGGGCGTTTCCCGCGATGGGTTCCTTTTTCGGCGACCCCGCCCATATAGCCGGTGATGTCTTACCGCCCCGACCATCCCTAAAGTCCGCCCCGTGCCGATCACCCGCCGCAGCCTTTTCGGATTGCTTGCCGGTGTCGGCGCGCTGGTTGGCGTCCCGTCCTTCTGGATGTCCCGCATGAAAACCTATGACGGCCCAGTCTCCGACCATTTCGACGGCCTGCACTTCTTCGATCCGGACGGCGCGCCGCCGAGATCGCTCGGGGAGGTGTTGCGCTGGCAATTCGGTGGCCGGGGGCAGCGCGCGAGCTGGCCCGACTGGGCACCAAGCCCCTATGCCGACACCCCGCCGGCGCGGGTCGCTGGTGGCAAGGCGCGGTTGTCCTTCGTGGGCCACGCCAGCTGGCTGATCCAGACCGGCGGCCTCAACATCCTCGTCGATCCCGTCTGGTCCTCGCGGGTGTCGCCGGTCAATTTTGCCGGGCCGAAGCGGCACAACGATCCCGGCATCGCCTTCGATCATTTGCCGAAGATCGACATCGTGCTGGTCTCGCACGGCCACTACGATCACCTCGATCTCGCGACGTTGTCGCGGCTCGCGAAGAATTTTGCGCCGCGCGTGGTCACCCCGCTCGGCAATGACGTGACGATGCGGAGCGCCGACTCCACGATCAAGGCGGAGGCGTTCGACTGGCACGACCGCGTCGAGCTCGGCAATGGTGTCGCCGTGACGCTGGTGCCGACCCGGCACTGGTCGGCGCGCGGCATGTTCGACCGCAACAAGGCACTGTGGGCGAGCTTTGTGCTGGAGACGCCTGCGGGGAAAATCTACGTCGTCTGCGATTCCGGCTATGGCGATGGCGGACATTTCCGCCGCGTCGCCGAGAAGCATGGTCCGCTACGCTTGGCGATTCTTCCCATCGGCGCGTACGAGCCGCGCTGGTTCATGCGTGATCAGCACATGAACCCGGAGGATGCGGTGAAGGCACTAGATGATTGCGGCGCGCAAGCCGCGCTCGGGCATCATCACGGCACGTTCCAGCTGACCGATGAAGCGATCGACGCGCCGGCCAAGGCGCTGGCGGAAGCGCTCGGTGCCGCGAGGATTCCGCAGGAGCGGTTCGTGGCGATGAAGCCGGGGCAGGTGGTGGAGATTTAGCTCCGCTGTCGTCCCGGCGGAGGCCGGGACCCATACCGCGTGATCTATCGGTGATGATTCGCTAGCAGTACCGCGCTGTGATGGATCACTGCCAGCGTTCGCCAAACCACTCCCTGTGGTTATGGGTCCCGGCCTGCGCCGGGACGACACTATTGGTGTTGCGGCAGTGTGCGTCTTACGTCCTTACTGCCCGGCCTTGATCGCCCAGCTCACATTCACCGTAACCGACAGCGTTTCCTCACCCGGCGCAACGGCAGCAGGCGCGGCCATCGGGGCTGCGGCCATGCGGCCCTTGAACAGCGGCATGGGAGCGCCGCCTTCGGAGACAATGAGCGGCGCGCCCAGCGTGACGCCGGTGGCCTTGGCGTAGATCTCGGCCTTGCGGCGGGCATCGGCGACCGCCTGCACGCGGGCGTCGTCGAGCAGTTTTGAGGCCTGCGTCACTTCAAACGAGATGTTGCCGATATCGTTCGCGCCGGCATTGACCAGCGTGTCGATGATGCCGGCGACCTTGGTCACGTCGCGGATTTTTACGGTGACGCGGTTGGAGGCGCGGAAGCTGACCACGGGCGAGACGCCGTTCGAGCGGTTCGGCGCATATTGCGGCTGCAGCGACAGGCGCGAGGTCTGGTAATCCTTCTCGGCGATGCCGGCGCCCTTCAGCGCCAGCAGCACCTTGCCCATCGCGGCGTTGTTGGCGTCGGACGCTTCCTTCGCCGTCTTGGCATCATTGGCGACGCCGGCATCGATCTGGGCGAGATCGGGCGCCGCCGAAACGGTCGCTTCGCCGCTGACGGTGATGGCGGACGGAAAATCGTCGGCGAGCGCGGGCGATGCCAGCAGGGTGGCGGCGAAGATTGCGGCGAGGGCAGTGGGCTTTTTCATCGGTCTCACTTCAGTGGCACGAACACGTTGATCACGAGCTTGTCCTCGGCCGTCTTGAGCGGATCGGTGAGGTACTCCTCGATGAACGTGTCCTTGGCTTCCAGCTTCTTGTCGTCGAGGTGATTGGTGATCGCCTCATAGGTGTTGTCCATATTGTCGTAGGAACCGCGATGGACGAATTTCAGTGCCTTGCCCTCGGGCGATTTGCCGATGCTCATGTCCTTGGTCAGGTTCTTCGGATCCTGCTCGACCGGGATCTCGGCGAGGAACGTGAAACCGGTGTCGTCCGTCGAAGTGTAGACGATCATCGAATTGCCGGCGTGCTTGATGCCCTGCTTGTCGAGCAGCGCGTTCAGCGCCTTGAAGGCGTCGACCAGGGTGTCGAAGGCCGAATCCCAATTGGCGGTGCCCTTGACCATCACGACCTTCTTGGCCTCGAGCGTGGTCTCCAGGCCGAAGGGATCGGCGGTCTGAACCGGGGCGGGATTGGCGGCCGCGGCCGGCGGGGGTGCCGCCGGGCTCGGTGAGGCGCTGGCCGCAGGCGATGGTGCCGGCGAAGGAGTCGCTGCGGGTGCAGGCGAGGCACTTGTGGCCGGGGAGGGCGTGGCTGACGGGGCCGGCGAGGGACTGGCCGACGCGGCGGGCGCCGGGCTCGGGGTCTGCGCGAGAGCGCCGGACAGGCCAAGCGATAAGGCTGCTACCGGGATCAGCGTGGCCAAAGCGAGACGACGAAAAGTATTCATTTTATTCTCCCCAGACCTTGCCCACCAAGGCCTTAACCCGGCCGCGCATCCCGGTTCGCGCGAACTGCGCCGTTCTAACACGCGACCGTCGAATTCGTCCCATGACAGATGCGTCATGGCAGTCCAACCGCTGCCGCAGCCAAATTACTGGCCAAGCCGCCAAGGATCGCCATATAAGACGGGCGGAATTCAGGAATTTTCATGAGCGCGCTGGACAACCACGCATTTGCCAAGATGAACGGCATCGGCAACGAGATCGTCGTTGTCGACATGCGGGATTCCGCAGGGAAGGTCACGCCGGACGATGCCCGCGCGGTAGCGTCCGCGCAAGGCGGCGTGCCTTACGACCAGCTGATGGTGCTCCAGAAGCCGCGGCTCGACGGCACCGAGGCCTTCATCCGCATCTACAACAATGACGGCTCGGAAGCTGGCGCCTGCGGCAATGGAATGCGCTGCGTGGTCCGCCGCATCTTCGAGAAGACCGGGCAGGCCACGGTCACGTTCGAGACCGCGGCCGGTCTGCTCAATGCCTGGCAGGGCCCTGCGCCGGACCTCTACACGGTCGACATGGGTGCGCCAAAATTCGGCTGGCAGGACATTCCGCTGGCGGAAGAGTTTCGCGACACCCGCTATATCGAATTGCAGATCGGGCCGATCGACAACCCGATCCTGCATTCGCCGTCTGTGGTGAGCATGGGCAATCCGCACGCGATCTTCTGGGTCGACGATGTCGATGCCTATGATCTCGCGCGCTTTGGTCCGCTGCTGGAAAATCATCCGATCTTCCCCGATCGCGCCAACATCACGCTCGCCCATATCGTCGATCGCGAGCACATCACGATGCGCACCTGGGAGCGCGGCGCGGGTCTCACCAGGGCTTGCGGCTCGGCGGCCTGTGCGACCGCGGTTGCGGCTGCGCGCCTGAAGCGCACCGAGCGCAAGGTCGAGATGACGCTGCCGGGCGGCAAGCTCGGCATCGAATGGCGCGAGCGCGACGACCACGTGCTGATGACGGGTACCGCGACCTTCGAATATGAAGGCAATTTCGATCCGGCGCTGTTCGCGCCGGCCGGGTAATGGCTGTCGAGGTCGTCACCTTCGGCTGCCGCCTCAACGCCTTCGAGGCCGAGGTGATCCGCCGCGAAGCGGAGGGCGCCGGGCTCGAAGACACCATTGTCATCAACAGTTGCGCCGTCACCAACGAGGCGGTGGCGCAGGCGCGGCAGTCGATCCGCAAGTTGAAGCGCGAACGGCCCGGTGCGCGCATCGTCGTCACCGGCTGCGCGGCGCAGACGCAGAGCGGCATGTTCGCTGATATGGCCGAGGTCGATCGCGTCGTCGGCAATGACGACAAGATGCGCGGCGATGCGTGGCGGGAGGCGCGCGACGCCTTCGATCTCGGCACAAACGAGAAGGTCGCCGTCAGCGATATCATGGCCGTGAAGGAGATGGCGCCGCATCTGATCGACGGCTATGCGAGCGGCCTGCCACGGGTGTTCGTGCAGGTGCAGAACGGTTGCGACCATCGCTGCACCTTCTGCATCATCCCCTACGGCCGCGGCAATTCGCGTTCGGTGCCGATGGGCGCGGTGGTCGATCAGGTGCGGGCGCTGGTGGAGCGCGGGCATGCCGAGATCGTGCTGACCGGCGTCGATCTCACCAGCTACGGCGCCGATCTGCCGGGCGTACCAAAGCTCGGCATGTTGACGAAGCGGATCCTGCGGCATGTGCCGGAGCTGAAGCGGCTGCGCATCTCCTCGATCGATTCGATCGAGGCCGACGCCGATCTGTTAGATGCCATCGCCAACGATGCGCGGTTGATGCCGCATCTGCATCTGTCGCTGCAAGCCGGCGACGACATGATTCTGAAACGCATGAAGCGGCGGCACTTGCGGCAGGACGCGATCGCGTTCTGCGATCAGGTGCGTCGGCTGCGGCCGGACATCGTCTTCGGCGCTGACATCATCGCGGGCTTCCCGACCGAGACCGAGGAAATGTTTTCGCGTTCACTCGATCTGGTCGAGGAATGCGGCCTGACGTTTCTGCACGTCTTCCCCTATTCCCCGCGCCCCGGCACGCCGGCCGCGCGGATGCCGCAGGTCGCGGGGGCAGCGATCAAGCAACGCGCGAAGCGGCTGCGCGCAGTGGGCGAGGCTGCGTTACGCCAGCGGCTGCAGGCCGAGATCGGCGCGATGCGCGAGGTGCTGATCGAGAGCGAGGGGCAGGGACGCACCGAGCACTATCTGCCGGTGGCGATCGCTGGCGAGCGCGTGGGGAGTGTGGTGCCGCTCAGGATCGCCGGCAGTGATGGTAAGCGGCTGACCACATACTCAGCTGTCGTCCCGGCGAAGGCCGGGACCCATACCGCGTGATCTATCGATCGCGAGGGGTGCTTGTCCCAACGAAGCTGAGCACGAATCTTCGCCACACTACTCCTTGTGGTTATGGGTCCCGGCCTTCGCCGGGACGACACCGAGGGTGTGGATGCTGAGTGCTTAAGTCGCGAGCAGTCTACGAAGCTCTTACCTGCCAGAAGCGCAGCGTGCGCCGCGCATTCTCCGGCGACATGCGGGCAAAATTGCTCTGCGCCCTCGCAGCATCCGCCGGCTTCATGGCACCCGTCGCAAAGCGGCTTTCGAGTACGGCGGCGGTGGTTTCCCAGCTCAGCTGCGCTGCCTTGCATGGCACCAGCAGGCCGTCTTCGCGCAGGCTCTGCATCAGCGGACGAATCACCTCGACGGTCGATCCTGACAGGGCCGCCAACGCCGCCACAGCCTCTTCGTAGCGTCGGTGCCTTGCGAAGCCGAGCAGCGTCGCCTCGTTGAGCTGGCCGGATGCCTTGAGATTCGCAATCGCGCGCTTGGCGCCCTCGAAATCGCGGACACCCGACATCTCGCGTTCGACGCCGACGGTGACGGCAGCAATCGCGCTCTGGATTTCATCGAACAGATCGGGCGGCGCGCGCGACAGCAATCGCGTGCGAACCGTGTCCGTTGCTGAGCGCAGCAATTGACGGCGCAGGTCCGACGGCAAGTCGACGCGGACGCCGACGCTGACGGCGAGCTCAGGATCGGACTCGGCCTGTCCGACGATGACGGCAAAGCCGTTGCCCGAGACACGCGCGCCGGGATTGGCGGCGAGACGCCGGCTGACGCTGGGGTAACGGCGCGCCAGCAGTGCGTCGGTGACGATCTCCTTCAGCCACCAGCGGCCGGCGACCGCGAGCAGATGCGGCTCGCCCTTGCTGGAGGCAATCTTCACCAGCTCGCGGTCGTCGAGGCGCGCGGACTCCTGCAGCACGGGGCCGGCGATGCGGATCTCGTCATTGTTCGCGAGGCGGCGGATCACGGAAGGCGGCGCCTGAGCGATCGGCGCAAGCTGGGCGCTGATTTCGGCGAGCGCGACGCGTGCTCCCATGTCGGCGATGGCGCGCAGCTCGATGGTGCCGATCAGGCGCCCGAGCACGTCGTCGAACAGCGCGATCTGCTCGTCGTCAAAATTTCCGGCGGAGGACAGGAACAGGTCGGTGACGCGCCGGGCCGTTTCGAGGCCCTTTTCGGCCGAGCCGAGGCGAATGGCGGTTTCGACCTCGTCGATAATCGATAGTTCGGCCGTGGACATGACGCGTTGCTCGTCCTGAGCGGGTGACGGAAGCTTGTTCTAAGCAACCGCAATCTTTAGACACGAGCACTGAACGTTTCGTAAACCATGCCTTCGGGCCGCCACTATTCCCCGTTCCAGCCACAGGCGCGGAGTTTTTCGTGCATATGAGGCGGGGCGGGCGCGACCACGCGGACCGGCTCCTTGTTCCGGGAGATCGGCACCACGATCTCGCGGGAATGCAGGTGCAGCTTCGGCTCGCCGAAACGCGGGCCGTTGCCGTAAATGTTATCGCCGAAGATCGGCCAGCCTGTTGCCGACGAATGCACCCGCAATTGATGGGTCCGGCCGGTCACCGGTTCCATGGCGACCCAGGTGAAACCGTGGCCCCGACCCATCACCTTCCACTTCGTCACGGCTTTCTGCCCCTCCGGGTCAGGCTTCTGCCACCAGCCGCGCTCGGCATTGAGCCGACCTAGAGGCATGTCGATCGTGCCTTCGTCCTCGGCAGGGCCGCCCTCGACCACGGTCCAGTAGGTCTTGCCGATCTTGCCGTGCTTGAACAGGAGGCCGAGCGACGCGGTTGCTTTGCGATGGCGGCCGAGCACGAGGCAGCCGGAGGTGTCCTTGTCCAGCCGGTGGGCGAGCACCGGCGGCCGCGGCAGGCCGAAACAGAGCGCGTTGAAGGAGGCTTCCAGATTGGCGCCGCCCTTGGGGCCGCGATGCACCGGCAGGCCGGCCGGCTTGTCGATGACCAGCATCAGCCCGTCGCGATGGAGCACGCGCGACTGGATCTCCTCAGCGGTCAATTCGGGAACATCGAGCAATTGCAGGACCTTCGGACAAGACTTTCGTTTAACAGCGGGAACGGCTAACACACCGCCACCATGAACGATACCACCCAAGAGACCCCCAAGCTGAGCTGGTGGCGCCGCCTGTCCAACGGGCTGAAGCGCACCTCGTCCTCGCTCGGGACCGCGGTTGCCGACCTCGTCACCAAGCGCAAGCTCGACCGCGCCATGCTCGACGACATCGAGGACGTGCTGCTGCGCGCCGACCTCGGCACCTCGGTCGCGGTGCGGATCGCAGATGCCGTCGGCACCGGGCGCTATGACAAGGCGATCTCGGCCGACGAGGTCAAGGACGTGGTCGCGACCGAGGTCGAAAAGGTGTTGTCGCCGGTCGCCAAGCCGCTCGAGATCGACGCGGCGAAAAAGCCGTTTGTGATCCTCGTGGTTGGCGTCAACGGCTCCGGCAAGACCACGACCATCGGAAAACTCTCGCAGAAATTTGCCTCCGAAGGCCGCAAGGTGATGCTGGCCGCCGGCGACACGTTTCGCGCAGCAGCGATCGAGCAGCTCAAGGTCTGGGGCGAGCGCACCAGGACGCCCGTGATCGCTGGCGCGCAGGGCTCGGACTCGGCGAGCCTCGCTTTCAATGCGCTGACGGCAGCGAAGGAGCAGGCCATCGACGTGCTCCTGATCGACACCGCCGGCCGCTTGCAGAACAAGGCCGAGCTGATGAACGAGCTCGAGAAGGTCGTGCGCGTGATCCGCAAGGTGGATGACACTGCGCCGCATGCCGTGCTGCTGGTGCTGGATGCGACCGTCGGTCAAAATGCGCTGTCGCAGGTCGAGGCTTTCCATCGCACCGCCGGGGTCACCGGCCTTGTGATGACCAAGCTCGACGGCACCGCGCGCGGCGGCATTCTGGTGGCGCTCGCCGAAAAATTCAAACTGCCGGTGCATTTCATCGGCGTCGGCGAAGGCGTCGACGATCTCGCGCCGTTTACCGCGCGCGATTTCGCCCGCGCGATCGCCGGAATCGAAAGCTAGAGAATGGACAAGACCCAGCCGCATCCGCTGTTCAAGCTTGCGACCGAGCTCGGTCCGCTGCTCGTGTTCTTCTTCGTGAATGCGAAGTTCAATCTATTCGCCGCGACCGGCGCCTTCATGGTCGCGATCGTGGCGGCGATGATCGCCTCCTATGTGGTGACGCGCCACATCCCGATCATGGCGATCGTCACCGGCGTGATCGTGCTGGTGTTCGGTACGCTGACGCTGGTGCTGCACGACGAGACCTTCATCAAAGTCAAGCCGACCATCATCTACGGCCTGTTCGCCGCGATCCTCGGCGGCGGGCTATTGTTCGGCCGCTCCTTCATCGCCGTGATGTTCGACCAGATGTTCAATTTGACGCCGCAGGGCTGGCGCATCCTGACGCTGCGCTGGGCACTGTTCTTCGCCGGCATGGCGGTGCTGAACGAGATCGTCTGGCGCACCCAGAGCACGGATTTCTGGGTGAACTTCAAGGTGTTCGGCGTCACGCCGCTGACCATGATCTTCGCCATCGCCCAGATGCCGCTGACCAAGCGCTACGGCGTCGAGCCGGTCTCGCTGGAGACCAGCGAGGCCGAGGCGGGAGATGTGCGGAAGGGGTGACGGTCTCGTGTCCCGGACGCGCGAAGCGCGAGCCGGGACCCAGTCTCTCTCCAGAAGCGCGGTCGTGGCGATATGGACCCCGGCTCTGCGGTGCATCACTTCGTGCTGCGCCGCGTCCGGGGCACGAGACTAAGATCCCGGCCCCAGCGCCTTCTCCATTTGCGGCAGCAGCACGCTGCGGAAATTCTCCGGCGTGATCGGGCCGACCAGCTTGTAGACGATGGTGCCTTCGCGGCCGACGACAAAGGTCTCCGGCACGCCATAGACGCCCCACTCGATCGAGGCGCGGCCGTTGGCATCCAGGCCGACGCGGCCGAACGGGTTGCCGTAGCGGCCGAGGAAGCGCCGCGCATTGTCGGGCGCGTCCTTGTAATTGATGCCGACGAGCTGGAAGCGCTTGTCCTTCGCAAGCTCGGTCAAGAGCGGTGCCTCGTCGTGGCACGGCACGCACCAGGACGCCCAGACATTGACGAGGCTGACCTTGCCCTTGAAGGCGGCCGGGTCGAGGCCCGGGATCTGCGCATTGTCCGCCTGCAATCCTTCGAGTGGCGGCAGCGTGGTCTGCGGCGCGGGCCGGCCGATCAGCGCGGACGGAATCCGCGACGGATCGCCGCTGCCGAGCCGGAACCAGAACAGCACGGCAAGGGCGGTGAAGGCGAGCAGCGGCAGCACCATCAGGAAGGTGCGGCGTTGCGGCGCTGCCGGGGTCGATCGCTCGCTCATGGTGTGTCCACGGCACTGCGGCCCGAACGGCGGGTGACGCCGCTGCGGTCGAGCTCGCGCAGACGCTGCGTCTGGTTGCGATAGTCGAACACGACCCAGCCGATCAGGATCGCAACCACGACGGCCGCGGCGGCATAAGATGTCACGATGAAGGACGCGTAGGGACCAAGCGAGATCATCATGCGGCTTTCTGGCTCGCCTGCATCATCTGCAAGGAGCGGACACGGCGTCGCAAAATCTCGTTGCGCATGGCAGCCAAGTGAAGCGTGACGAACAGCAGCGTGAATGCGACCGCCATCACCAGGAGCGGAATCAGGAACGATTTGTCGAGCGTCGAGCCGCCCAGGCGCATCACCGAGGCCGGCTGATGCAGCGTATTCCACCAGTCGACAGAGAATTTGATGATGGGAAGATTGATCGCACCGACCAGCGTCAGCACGGCCGCGGCGCGTGCCGCGCGTGAGGGATCTTCCACCGCGCGCCACAGCGCCATCAGGCCGAGATACATCAGGAACAGGATCAGCACCGAGGTCAGGCGCGCATCCCATTCCCAATAGGTGCCCCACATCGGCCGGCCCCACAGCGAGCCCGTGAGCAACGCGAGGAAGGTGAAGCTGGCACCGATCGGTGCGGCGGCTTTGGCGGCGACGTCGGCGAGCGGATGCCGCCACACCAGCGTGCCGAGCGAGGCGATGCTCATCACGCCCCAGACGAACATCGATAGCCACGCATTGGGCACGTGGATGAACATGATCTTCACAGTCGCGCCCTGCTGATAGTCGTCGGGCGCATAGGCGGATTGATAAAGGCCGATCGTGAGCAGGATGACGGTCGCGGCCGCGAGCCACGGCAGCACCCGCGCACTCAGCGCGAGGAACCTTGTGGGGTTGGCGAGGTCGATCAGCGTCATGGTATCCTGATAATCACCGCTGGTGGCTCACGCAATCAGCACGGAACCACGCAGCGAAAGTTGATCGGGGTCAAGGTCAGTCCAGTCCATGTTTCAGGCTCGCCGCCGCCGCAAACGGGCCGATCACGAGGCTGACCAGCGACAGCGCGCAAAGGATCGAGAAGGGCGCGCCGAATGACAATGGCCCGGTGATCGCCGCCTGCGAGGCCGCAACCCCGAAGATCAGGACGGGAATCGACAGCGGCAGCACCAGCACGGCCATGAGCAGCCCGCCGCGATGCAGCGTCACCGCCAGTGCCGCGCCGATCATGCCGGTAAAGGTCAACGCAGGCGTGCCCGCCAGCAGCGTCAGCGCCACCGCGCCGGTCGCCATCATGTCGAGGTTGAGCAAGAGGCCCAGCACCGGGGTTGCGACAATCAGCGGCAGGCCCGCGGCCAGCCAATGCGCCAGCGCCTTGGCCGCGCATGCGAGTTCCAGCGGCGTCCGGCTCATTGTGATCAAATCGAGCGAGCCGTCCTCGTGATCGGCCATGAACAGCCGGTCCAGCGTCAGCAGGCTCGCCAGCAGCGCGCCGAGCCACAGGATGGCCGGCCCCAGCCGCGACAACAGCGCCAGGTCCGGCCCGACCGCGAATGGCATCAGGACGACGACGGTCAGGAAAAACAGCACGCCAATCAAGGCCCCGCCGCCAACGCGGAGTGCGATTTTGATGTCCCGGCGGATGAGGGCGGAGAGGGCGGTCATGGGGGGCTCCCAGCGGTTGGGAGAGCATCTGCCGCGAGCCCCGGGCACACTGCGTTCCCTCCCCCCTTGTGGGGGAGGGCTAGGGAGGGGGGTAGCCCCGGGAGGGATGCCTGTCGTCTCCGGTCCGCCAGCATCAGAGCGCCCGTCGCTACGACGCTAGAACGGTTAGGTCTTGCCGTGTGGCACCCCCCTCCCTGCCCCTCCCCCACAAGGGGGGAGGGAACGGAGAGAGCCGAGCCCGGCCGCTTGGAAAACTGAGGGTCGGGCTGCCTCACGCCACTCCCCCGATCCGCAGCTCCCGCGAATTGATCCCCAGCGGGGCATGTGTCGCCGCGATGATCAGGCCGCCCCGTCCGAGATGCTCCCGCATCAGCCCGCCGAACATGTCCTGGCCGGCGGCATCCAGCGCATTGGTCGGCTCGTCCAGCAGCCAGACCGGGCGGCGGACCGTTAGCAGCCGGGCCAGCGACAGCCGGCGGCGCTGGCCGGCCGACAGGAAGGCCGCGGGCAGATCGGTGGCGTGGTCCAGGCCGACGATGGCGAGGCTTTCAGCGGCGTCGCCGCGCTCGCCACCGAGAAAATCAGCCCAGAATGACAGGTTTTCAGCCACGCTCAGCGCGGGCTTGAGGGCATCGCGATGGCCGAGATAGTGGCACTGCTCGGGCAGCGTCAGCTCGGCATCGCCCCCATCGAGCGCGATTGTTCCGCCGGCCGGAATGAGCAGGCCGGCAATCAGCCGCAGCAGCGAGGTCTTGCCTGATCCGTTGCGCCCCGTGACCGCCACGGCTTCGCCGGAGACCGCCTCGAAAGCGAGCCCCGAAAACACCTCGCGGCCGCCCCGCACGCAAGTCACCCCGCGTCCGGACAGCTGCATCTGGCCTGGTACCAACCCGTTCAAAGCCGGGCCTCAGGAAATCTTGGGGTAGCGCATCAGAATTTTTGGCTCGCGACTTGCTGGGTTCGATTGTGGCTGTGGCGGCGCGGTTAGAAAGCTTCTATAAGCCCGGAACTACTTGATGCAGCAACTCAACCTGCCCCTGCAAGCGACCCCAGCCGGATTCGCTGACGGTGTTAAAATACCCTGTGCCGGGTATAACTAACAATTGGGATTTCCTACATGACCTCGCTCGACAGCTTCAAATGCAAAAAGACCCTCAAGGTCGGCGCCAAGACCTATGTCTATTACAGCCTGCCCACGGCCGAGAAGAATGGTCTGAAGGGGATTTCGAAACTTCCCTATTCGATGAAGGTCCTGCTCGAGAACCTCCTCCGCAATGAGGACGGACGCTCGGTCAAGAAAGAGGACATCGTCGCGGTCTCGAAGTGGCTGCGCAAGAAGTCGCTGGAGCATGAGATCGCGTTCCGCCCGGCGCGCGTGCTGATGCAGGATTTCACCGGCGTGCCAGCGGTGGTCGATCTCGCCGCGATGCGCAACGCGATGCAGAAGCTCGGCGGCGATGCCGAGAAGATCAACCCGCTGGTCCCCGTCGATCTCGTCATCGACCACTCCGTGATCGTGAACTTCTTCGGTGACAACAAGGCCTTCGCCAAGAACGTCACCGAGGAATACAAGCAGAACCAGGAGCGCTACGAGTTCCTGAAGTGGGGCCAGGCGGCGTTCTCGAACTTCTCCGTCGTGCCGCCCGGCACCGGCATCTGCCACCAGGTCAATCTCGAATATCTCTCCCAGACGGTGTGGACCAAGAAAGAGAAGATGACGGTCGGCAAGAAGACCGGCACCTTCGAGGTCGCCTACCCCGACTCGCTCGTCGGCACCGACTCCCACACCACCATGGTCAACGGTCTTGCCGTGCTCGGCTGGGGCGTCGGCGGCATCGAGGCCGAAGCCTGCATGCTTGGCCAGCCGCTGTCGATGCTGCTGCCCAACGTCGTCGGCTTCAAGCTGAAGGGCGCGATGAAGGAAGGCGTCACCGCGACCGACCTCGTGCTGACCGTGACGCAGATGCTGCGCAAGCTCGGCGTGGTCGGCAAGTTCGTCGAGTTCTTCGGCCCCGGCCTCGACAACCTCTCCGTCGCCGACAAGGCGACGATCGGCAACATGGCGCCCGAATATGGCGCGACCTGCGGCTTCTTCCCGGTCGACGCCGCCGCGATCGATTACCTCAAGACCTCCGGCCGCGCTCCGGCGCGCGTCGCGCTGGTGCAGGCCTATGCGAAGGCGCAAGGGCTCTTCCGCACCGCCAAGTCGGCCGATCCGGTGTTCACGGAAACGCTGACGCTCGACCTCGCCGACGTCGTTCCCTCGATGGCCGGTCCGAAGCGCCCGGAAGGCCGCATCGCGCTGCCGTCGGTGGCCGAAGGCTTCTCGCTTGCGCTCAGCAGCGAGTACAAGAAGGCCGAAGAGCCGGAAAAGCGCTTTGCTGTCGAAGGCGAGAAGTATGACCTCGGCCATGGCGACGTCGTGATCGCCGCCATCACCTCCTGCACCAATACCTCGAACCCGAGCGTGCTGATCGGGGCTGGCCTGCTCGCGCGCAACGCAGCGGCCAAGGGCCTCAAGGCCAAGCCGTGGGTGAAGACCTCGCTCGCCCCGGGCAGCCAGGTGGTCGCGGGCTATCTCGCCGATTCCGGTCTGCAGAAAGATCTCGACAAGGTCGGCTTCAACCTCGTCGGCTTCGGCTGCACCACCTGCATCGGCAATTCCGGCCCGCTGCCGGAAGAGATTTCGAAGTCGATCAACGACAACGGCATCGTCGCCGCCGCCGTGCTCTCCGGTAACCGCAACTTCGAAGGCCGCGTCTCGCCGGACGTGCAGGCGAACTATCTTGCTTCCCCGCCGCTGGTCGTTGCGCATGCGCTCGCCGGCAGCGTGACCAAGAACCTCGCCGTCGAACCGCTCGGCGAAGGCAAGGACGGCAAGCCGGTGTACCTCAAGGACATCTGGCCGACGTCAAAGGAGATCAACGCCTTCATGAAGAAGTTCGTGACCGCGGCGATCTTCAAGAAGAAGTATGCCGACGTGTTCAAGGGCGACACCAACTGGCGCAAGATCAAGACGGTCGAGAGCGAAACCTATCGCTGGAACATGTCGTCGACCTATGTGCAGAACCCGCCCTACTTCGACGGCATGAAGAAGGAACCGGAGCCGGTCACCGATATCGTCGAGGCGCGCATCCTCGCCATGTTCGGCGACAAGATCACCACCGACCACATCTCGCCGGCTGGTTCGATCAAGCTCACCTCGCCCGCTGGCAAATATCTCAGCGAGCATCAGGTGCGTCCCGCCGACTTCAACCAGTACGGCACGCGCCGCGGCAACCATGAGGTGATGATGCGCGGCACCTTCGCCAACATCCGCATCAAGAACTTCATGCTGAAGGGCGCGGATGGAAACATTCCCGAGGGCGGTCTCACCAAGCACTGGCCCGACGGCGAGCAGATGTCGATCTACGACGCGGCGATGAAGTACCAGCAGGAGCAGGTGCCGCTGGTGGTGTTCGCCGGCGCCGAATACGGCAACGGCTCGTCGCGCGACTGGGCCGCGAAGGGTACGCGTCTGCTCGGCGTGCGCGCCGTGATCTGCCAGAGCTTCGAGCGCATCCATCGCTCCAACCTGGTCGGCATGGGCGTGCTGCCGCTGACTTTCGAGGAGGGCACCTCGTGGTCGTCGCTCGGCCTGAAGGGCGACGAGAAGGTCACGCTGCGTGGCCTCGTCGGCGACCTGAAGCCGCGCCAGAAGCTGACCGCGGAGATCGTCTCCGGCGACGGTTCGTTGCAGCGCGTTTCGCTGCTTTGCCGCATCGATACGCTGGACGAGCTCGATTACTACCGGAACGGCGGCATTCTGCACTATGTGCTGCGCAAGCTCGCGGCCTGAGCGCGAATTTGTGAACGGTGGCTCACCGCGACGTGAGTAGAAGGTTAAACGAAGGCGGCCTATCACAAGGCCGCCTTCGTGCATTACGGCATGCTTCAGATGGGCCCGCCCGGCGAATACTTCGCATCGGACGGTCGAATGTGCCGTGCCCGTAAGACTACGGTGACCATCAGGCGATAGGATATCCCTCCCCGAATACGAGATGTGACGTTCGACATGACTGGAATGATGGCTTCTCATTTGGTTTCGCGATGGTCCGGCGCACTCTGGTCGGGAGCACTCGGCATCTGCGCCATCGTCGCCGTCATCCGTCCCGCCCAGGCCGATCCCCGCGCCGTGGTCGAGCTCTTCACCTCGCAGGGCTGCTCCTCCTGCCCGCCCGCCGACAAGGTCATCGGCGACCTCGCCAAGGATCCCTCGATCATCGCGCTCAGCATGCCGATCGACTATTGGGATTATCTCGGCTGGAAGGACACGCTGGCAGATTCACGTTTCTCGGCGCGGCAGCGCGCCTATTCACGCATGCGCGGTGACCGCGAGGTTTATACGCCGCAGGTCGTGGTCAACGGCGAAGCCCATGTTATCGGCAGCGACCGTGCCGGCATCGAAAGCGCGATCGGCAAGACCGACAAGGGCACGGGCGTGATGAGCGTGCCGGTGACGATGTCGCTCGCGGGCAAGCAGATCAGCGTGTCGGTGGCCGCGAGCAACGAACCGGCGATCTCGCATGGCGAGGTCTGGATCTGCTCCATCATGAAATCGGTGCCGATCGAGATCAGCCGCGGCGAGAACCGCGGACAGCAGATCACCTACCACAACGTGGTGCGCAATCTGCTCAAGGTCGGCGACTGGAACGGACATCCGGAAACCTGGACCGTCCCGATCGAAAATCTGACGTCGCGCGATGGCGTTGACGGCGCGGTGGTCTATGTCCAGGACGGCAGCCGCGAGAAGCCCGGTGCGATGCTGGGCGCGGCGTACACGTCGCTGCACTGAAGCGCACTCAGATCTTCCTAGGAAATTGGTTTCGTCATTCCGGGCTCGCGCTTCGCACGCCCCGAAATGACAGCGGAGAGCAACACTCCGACGCAAACAAAAAAGGACCAACTTGCGTTGGCCCTCCTTGTCGCGCGTACAGACCCGATCCTGTCCGACCCCGGGGGGCTGGGGGCTGAGGAATCCGGAACCGAAAGGACCGGGTCAACGCACACAAGCCTTTTCGCAATGCAGGGCGGCGGGCGGTGGGCGGAAAAGCGGCGATCCTGTGATTCCTGCTAACGTTCCCGTGACGGTTTGCCGCTGAGAAGTTCCACCGTTGCGTGTGTCATGATTCGCAACCGGCCGGCGAAGTGAGCCGCGGTCCTTCAACAGCCCTCCAAGAGCGTTACAAGAGCCTCTTGCGGCGGGGAACAGTTGGCGCAATCATGCAATTGTCATGAACCGCGGCTCCGGGGACGGTCTTCGCGGAGGCGGGTCATGCTGATGCGACAGGAGGCGCTGCATGAGTTTGACGCCGGAGGATGCCGATCCGAGCGAGCAGCGCGCAGTGGCGCGCTCCGCCGCTGCGAATTCCCAACTGAGCCGGGTGACGTTCAACCGGCTCGAGCTGAACCGAATTCTCAATCTCTATGGCCGCATGGTCGCCGACGGCGAGTGGCGCGACTATGCCATCGACTTCCTGAAGGACCGCGCGGTGTTCTCGGTCTATCGCCGCGCCTCCGAAGTGCCGATCTATCGCATCGAGAAGGATCCGCGGCTGGCCCGCAAACAGGGCATATACAGCGTGATTTCGGCGACCGGACTGATCCTGCGCCGCGGCCACGAGCTCGACCGCGTGCTGCTGGTGATCGACCGGAAGCTGGCGGTGGTGTAGCGGCGCGGGTGGTGCCGTAGGGTGGGTTAGCCGAAGGCGTAACCCACCACTTCTGTTGACGTGGAAACACAAGAGGTGGGTTACGCTTCGCTAACCCACCCTACGAAACCTACTTCCCCGGCACTGTCTTCGCGCCTTCGCCCAGATCCCGCTGCATCATCACCGTATCCAGCCAGCGGCCGAATTTCAGGCCGACATTCGGATGCGTGCCGATCATCTTGAAGCCGCCTCTGGTGTGCACGCCGATCGAGCCGGCATTGGCGGAATCGCCGATCACCGCGATCATCTGGCGGAAGCCGCGCGCCTCGCATTCGGTGATCAGCCGCTCCAGCAGCAGCGAGCCGATGCCGCGACGGTGGAAGCCGGGATCGAGATAGATCGAGTTCTCGACCGTGAAGCGATAGGCCGGCCGCGGCCGGTAGGCGCCGGCGTAGGCGTAGCCGGCGACGCGGCCGTCGAGGATGGCGACGAAATAGGGATAGCCGCCGTCGACCAGCGCGCGATAGCGCCGCGTCATCTCGGCGAGGTCGGGCGGCTCCAGCTCGAACGTCGCGGTGCCCTCGCGGACAGCCTGCTGATAGATGGCGGTGATGGCGGGAAGGTCGGCCTCAAGGGTGGGCCTGATTTCGGGTGCGGACATGGGGGAAGAATAAAGGCTTCCTGGGGCCGCTGGAAGAGGCAGCATTGCTGCCACACCCCGTCATTGCCGAGGAGAGGCCGCGGGCAAACAAAAACCCCGGCCTTTCGGCCGGGGTTCGTGTCCGTTCTCTCAGGTCTGGCGCTTAGTCGCGCTGGCCAAGGAGCTGCAGCAGCAGCGTGAACAGGTTGATGAAGTTCAGGTACAGCGACAGCGCACCCGAGATCGCCGCACGTTCGGCGATGTCACCGCCGGCCGAAGCGTAGCCGTAGATGTAGTCGTTCTTCAGCCGCTGCGTATCCCAGGCGGTGAGGCCCGCGAACACCAGCACGCCGACCACCGACACGATGAACTGCAGCGCCGTGCTGGCCAGGAACAGGTTCACCAGGCTCGCGATGATGATGCCGATCAGGCCCATGAACAGGAACGAGCCCATGCCGCTCATGTCACGCTTGGTGGTGTAGCCGTAGAGGCTCAGCGCGCCGAAGGTCGCCGCGGTGATGAAGAACACCCGTACGATCGAGGTGTGCGTGTACACCAGGAAGATCGAGGACAGCGAGATGCCCATCAGCGCCGAGAACACCCAGAACAGGATCTGGGCGGTCGAGGGGGCGAGGCGATTGATGCCGGCCGAGATCACGAACACCATGGCGAGCGGCGCCAGCATGAACAGATATTTCAGCGGGCTCACGAACATCGCGTAGCCGAACGGCGTCAGGAACAGCTTGCCGACGCGGACCGCTTCCGCGGTCGGAACGTCAGTCACGGCAGCCATGTAGACGCCGAGCGCGGCCAGGCCGGTGATGGCCAGGCCAATGCTCATATAATTGTAGATGCGCAGCATGTAGGCGCGCAGACCGGCGTCGACCGTCGCGGCGTCAACACGCCCGGCGGCCCGGCCGAAAGGAGAAGCGTAATTGCGGTCAAGGTCCGACATGGTCGAATTCCCGTTGGTTGCCCGGTCCGGCACGAGGGTTGCCATGCCGCCGGTTCGTCAAATTCTATCTCGGATACCGATGTCTGCCGACATTAATTTTGGCTAACAATCGGGGCTCCGAACCCATCCGATATGTGGGAAACTAACACATTCGCTGCAACCGTCCACGCGCGGCTGAATGTCGCCCTTGGCGCGCAATCCTGGCGAGCAGGCGTGGTTAATCGCAGGAATCGTGCGATTCCGGTCCCGTGCAGCTCTCCGCTACCTTTTGTCACAAATTCCGCAACACCGTGGCGGGCTTTTTGTTCAACGCCAGCAGCGTGCCGGCGAGCCCGAGCCCGACGGTGACGACCAGGGCGGCGGCCACCACGCCGGCCGCGCTGCCGGCCTGCCAGACGAAGGTCAGCGTCATCAGCCGCGTCACGATCATCCAGGCCGCGATGCTGCCGGCGACCACGCCGAACACCGCGGTGGCAAACCCGATCAGCAGATATTCGAGCGCATAGGCGCCGAGCAGTCGCAGCCGCGTGGCGCCCAGCGTCTTCAGGATCACCGCATCATAGACCCGGTGGCGATGGCCGGCGGCGAGCGCGCCGCCCAGCACCAGGATCGCCGAGATCAGGGTCACGGCGCTGGCGCCGCGGATCGCGAGCGCGAGGTTGGTCACGACCGCGCCGACCGTCTCCATCACCTCGCGCACGCGCACGCTCGTCACCATCGGGTAAGCATCCGCGACCTGCTTGATGATGTTGCCGTCGCCGGTCGCATCGCCGCCGGCTTCCGTCAGCGTGGCGATGTGGGTATGCGGCGCGCCCTTGAAGGCGTTCGGCGAGAACACCAGCACGAAATTGATGCCGAGCCCCTGCCAGTCGATGGTGCGGAGATTGCCGATTTTCGCCGGGATGTCGCGGCCGAGCACGTTGACCACGATTTCGTCGCCGAGCTTGAGGCCGAGGCCGTCGGCGATCTTCTTCTCCATCGAGACCAGCGGCGGGCCGGAATAGTCGGCGCCCCACCATTCGCCCTCGACCACCTTGGAGCCCTTCGGCAGCTCGCCGGTATAGGTCAGGCCGCGGTCGCTCTGCAGCACCCATTCGGAATCGGTGGTGGGCTTGAGGTCCTCGGCGCGGACGCCGCGGGCGGCGACGATGCGCCCGCGCAGCATCGGCACGTCCTCGATCTTTGCGCCCGGCGCGATCTGGCGCAGATAGTCGTCGAAGGGGGCGGCCTGGGTGCTCGGAATGTCGATGAAGTAGAACGCCGGCGCGTGCTCGGGCAGCGCCGCCAGGAACTGCCGGCGCAGATTGCCGTCGATCTGGGTGATGGTGACGAGCACCGCGAGGCCGAGGCCGAGCGAGAGCACGACGGAAGGCGTCAGCGCGCCCGGCCGGTGGATGTTGGCGATCGCAAGCCGCAGCATCGTGAAGCGCGTGCGCGGCAGCCGTCGCGCGATGGCCATCAGCACGGCGGCGACGCCGCGCAGCACGGCGAACACGACGACGGAGGAGACCACGAACACCGCAGCGATGCGCTTGTCGAAGGACAGGCCGATCACGACCGCAACCAGCAGCGCGACGACGACGCTCATGAAAACAAGATAGCTCCAGCGCGGCCGGTGCCATTCAGCGCTGATGGTGTCGCGGAACAGTGCCGCGACCGGCACGTCGTGCACGCGTCCGAGCGGCCACAGGCCGAAGGCGAGTGCGGTCAAGAGACCGTAAACAAAGGATAGCGCGAGCTCGTCGGCATGCACGGCCGGGATCACCGGCAGCGGCAACAGTTTTCCGAACAGGCCGACGATGGCAAACGGCATCGCCGCGCCGAGCGCCAGGCCGATGACCGAGCCGATCGCCGCGAGCAGGACGACCTGCGCGAGATAGATGCCGAATACGTCGCGCCCCGTGGCGCCGACGGCCTTGAGGGCCGCGATCACCTCGAGCCGGCGGTCGATATGGCTCTTCACGGCGTTGGCGACGCCGACGCCGCCGACCAGAAGTGCGGCGAGGCCGACCAGGGTCAGGAATTGCGTGAAGCGGCCGATATTGCGCTCGAGCTGCGGCGAGGCATTGGAGCGGCTGCGGACCTCCCAGCCGGCCTGCGGCGCGGCATTGCGCGCATCCGCGATGAAGGCGTCGGTGGCGCGGTCGCTGTTGGCGGTGTCAGGCAGTTTGACGCGGTAGACCCAGCGCACCAGGCTGCCGGGCTGGACCAGCCCGGTGGCGCGCAAGGCCGCCTCGCTGATCAGGAAGCGCGGACCAAAACCGATGCCGCCGGCGAGCTTGTCGGGCTCGGCTTCGACGCTGCTGCGGATCTGGAAGGTCGCAGAGCCAATGGTGACGCGGTCGCCGATCTTGAGGGAGAGACGCGCAAGAAGGGTCGGATCGGCGGCGGCGCCGAATGCGCCGTCGCGCTCCGCGAGCAGATCGGTCAACGGCAGTTGCGGCGCCAGCGTCAATTGGCCGAGCATCGGATAGGTGTCGTCGACCGCCTTCATCTCGACCAGCGCCAGCTTGCCCTCGGCCGAGCGCGCCATGCCGCGCAAGGTAGAGGCCACGGAGACGGTGCCGCGCGAACGCAGGAAGGCAACTTCCTCCGGCTTCGCCTCGCGCTGGAACAGCACGAAGGAGACGTCGCCGCCGAGCAGCGTGCGCCCCTCGCGCGCGAGGCCGTCGCTCAGGCTCGCCGACACCGAGCCGACGCCGGCAATTGCCATCACGCCGAGCGCGATGCAGGCGATGAAGACGTAGAAGCCGCGCAGGCCTCCGCGCAATTCGCGCAGCGCATAGCGCAGCGACAGCGCGACGCCGTTCGGCTTCGCAAACGGTTCGACAGCTATGCTCATGCTTTGGTCGTCTGCGTGTCGATGCGGCCCGAGCGCAGGCGGATCACGCGATCGCAGCGATGCGCCAGCGAGGAATCGTGCGTCACCAGCACCAGCGTCATGCCGCGTTCGGCATGCTTGGTGAAGAGCAGATCGACGATCTGCTTGCCGGTGGTCTCGTCGAGATTACCGGTCGGCTCGTCGGCGACGAGGATGGCGGGATCGGGCGCCAGCGCGCGCGCAAGCGCGACGCGCTGCTGCTCGCCGCCGGAGAGCTGGGTCGGATAATGATGCAGGCGCTCGCCGAGCCCGACCGATTGCAGCTCCTCGGCTGCGCGCTTGTTGGCATCGGGATTGCCGGCGAGCTCGAGCGGCACGGCGACGTTCTCCAGCGCCGTCATGGTCGGGATCAGATGGAAGGACTGGAAGACGATGCCGACCTGTCGGCCGCGGAAGCGGGCGAGCGCGTCCTCGTCGAGGGCATTGAAAGGCGTTCCTGACACCACCACCTCTCCGCTATCAGGACGCTCCAGCCCCGCCATCACCATCAGCAGCGTGGATTTGCCCGAGCCTGACGGGCCGATCAGGCCGATCGTCTCCCCCGAGCCGACGCGCAAGCTGATATCCTTGAGGATGTGAACGCGTGCCGCCCCCGACCCCAATGAGAGATTGACGTTGGAGATGGCGATGGTGTCCGGCGCGGTGCCGGCGAGCGACGAGGGAGAGATACGAGTGTCCATGGTCCGGTCATATGGCAAATCCGCACGCGCGGTCGAGAGGCGTTACGGATTCTTCATGCACATAGCCGTGTTGATGCTCGCTTTGATGACGGTCGCCAATCCGGCTTGGGCGGAAACAACCAAACCGATCAAGCTTGTCGTTTTGGGCGATTCCTTGAGTGCCGGTCTCGGCCTTCCGGCCCAGGACGCGTTTCCGGCCAAGCTGCAAAAGTCCTTGCAGGCCAAAGGTATAGCCGTGGACATGACCAACGCCGGCGTGTCGGGCGACACCTCATCCGGCGGCCGCGACCGGCTCGACTGGTCGGTGCCAGAGGGAACCGAGGGCGTGATCATCGAGCTCGGCGCGAACGACGCGATGCGCGGCATCGACCCCGACTTGACGCGCGCCGCGCTGACCGACATCGTTACGCGACTCAAGGCGCGCAAGATCGCCGTGATGCTGTGTGGCATGCTGGCGCCGCCGAATTTCGGCGCGGACTATGGCGCGCGCTTCAATTCGATTTATCCGGATCTGGCAAAGCAGTTCGATCTGCCGCTCTATCCGTTCTTCCTGGACGGTGTCGCGGCCGACGCCAAGCTCAACCAGGCCGACGGCATTCACCCGACCGCTGAAGGCGTCGACATCGTCGTCAACAACATGCTGCCCACGGTCGAGGCATTCCTGCGCGCGATCGGCGAGCAACGCCGTTGAAAAGCAGGCAACGCTAACCCTAACACCCAGGGTTTTCCCGGTGTAGCCTTGCGCACTCTTCGCAGAGTCACACAACTGCGATAGGAATTACAGTACAGATGATTCGTCGCCGGCTCTAAAATTTGGATATGATCCTTCCCAGGGGTCATGCCCAAGCATCGGGAGTGCGAAACGATGCCGCGTTTGTTCACTGGTCTGGAAATCCCGGCAGAGGTCTGCCAGACGCTTTCCAATTTGCGAGGTGGCCTTCCAGGCGCCCGCTGGATCGATCCCGAAAATTATCACGTCACCCTGCGCTTCATCGGCGACATCGACGGCGTCTCCGCCAACGAGATCGCATCGATGTTGTTTCGCGTCGACCGCAAGCCCTTCGAGGTGAAAGTGCAGGGCTTGCAAAGCTTCGGCGGCCGCAAGCCGCGCGCGGTGGTCGCCACCATCGCACCGAGCAAGCCGCTGATGGATTTGCAGGCCGAGCTCGAACGCATGATGCAGCGGATCGGACTCGATCCCGAAGGCCGCAAATTCATTCCGCATGTCACGCTGGCCCGGCTGCATGACGCCACCGACCGCGACGTCGCAGACTATCTCTCGATCCGCGGCTATTTCCCGAGCAAGGTGTTCATGGCCGAACGGTTCGTGCTGTTCTCGTCGCGCGCATCGACCGGCGGCGGCCCCTATGTGGTCGAGGACGCCTACGAGCTGTGTGAGTGAGCTTGGCTCGCAAGAAAATGGGGCCATATGGCGCGTAGACGCGTAGCGTCTATCCCGGTCAGAATGGCAACCCGTGTTTGTCGTACACAACAATTTCGTCTGTCGTCAGGTCGGCGACCACAGGAAGCTCGCTCCAGCGTCGGCGGATCGCGGCCATATCGTTCAATAGCGCAGTCTTGCGATGCTGATTGTCGATCCGGCTAAGCCGTTCCTCGATAGCTCGCTTCGTCGCGATCGCGACGGTCTCGCCGGTGAGTTGCGCCAGCCTCCACGCGAGATGCTCGGTCTCGGAGTCCTCGATACTGAGAGCCATGTCAGGAACCTCAAAGTAGCCGCTTAACCCTCTAATCATTCATCCGCCCGCATACACGTGGATGACGGTAAGCGCATACGCCCCTTGCGCCAATATACCGTTGCAATTTCCGCCGGTCTCTGGCGGTAAAGAGCCATGCTCTCCACCCAAAACTCCTCCTTCAGCGAAGCCTATCAGACCCAGATCGCCTCCGGCGCGATCGAGCCCGATGCCGCGCAAGCCGACGTGGCCGAGGCCTATGCGGCGCTCGACCTGCGGCTCGCGAACTACAAGCCGCAGCGCAAGCAGGGCCTGCTCCGCCGTCTGTTCAGCAACGGCGACAAGGACGATGCGCCGCGCGGGCTCTACGTCCATGGCGAGGTCGGCCGCGGCAAGACCATGCTGATGGATCTGTTCTTCCAGCACTCCACCGTCGAGCACAAGCGGCGCGCGCATTTCCACGAATTCATGGCGGATGTGCATGAGCGCATCTACGACTATCGCCAGAGCATCGCGCGCGGCGAGACCGCCGACGGCGACGTCATCGCGCTGACCGCGCATGCGATCTTCGAGGAGAGCTGGCTGCTCTGCTTCGACGAATTCCACGTCACCGACATCGCCGACGCGATGATCCTCGGCCGCCTGTTCGCAAAGCTGTTCGAGCTCGGTACCGTCGTGGTCGCGACCTCCAACGTTGCGCCCGACGATCTCTACAAGGGTGGCTTGAACCGCGCGCTGTTCGTGCCCTTCATCAAGCAGATCACCGACCACATGGACGTGCGGCGGCTCGATGCGCGCACCGATTTCCGGCTCGAAAAACTTCAGGGCGTACCGATGTGGCTGACGCCGGCGGACGGCGATGCCGGCGCCGCGCTCGACCGCGCCTGGTCGAAGATGACCGGCGGTGCCAAATGCAAGTCGCGCGACATTTCGATCAAGGGTCGCATCCTGCACGTGCCGTGCTCGGCCCATGGTGTGGCACGCTTTGCCTTCGCCGATCTCTGCGAGAAACCGCTCGGGGCATCCGACTACCTGAGGCTGGCGCACGACTATCACACCATCCTGGTCGACCATATTCCAGTGATGGACTTTTCCCAGCGTAACGCCGCCAAGCGATTCATCACGCTGATCGACACGCTCTATGACAATGCCGTGAAGCTGATGGCCTCGGCCGATGCCAACCCGATCTCGCTCTATCTCGCTGACGAGGGCAACGAGGCCAATGAGTTCAAGCGGACGGCGTCGCGCCTGATCGAAATGAGCTCGGAATCCTATCTGGCGCTGCCTCACGGCCGCAAGGATTCTACCGCCAGCGGGTCGACCAAGGGCCTTGTGGAGACTTAAGTCCTATTCCAGTCCAAGGTACCGCTGTCATTCCGGGGCGCGACGAAAGTCGCGAGCCCGGAATCCATTGCGCCACCAACTCTGCCGCCCGATGGATTCCGGGTCTGCGCCTTTCGGCGCATCCCGGAATGACGGAGCGGGTATGCTTGGCTGGTATCGCGCCAAGCCCGACAAATGGGCACCCAGCGACTTGAACGGGGGAAGCGAAAGGGATAACCACCCATCAGTTTTCCCTCCTCACGTGTCTAAAGGACAGGTTCACATGGCGCGCGACAAGATTGCTTTGATTGGCTCCGGTCAGATCGGCGGA
Organism: Bradyrhizobium ganzhouense; assembly: GCF_049949285.1. NCBI lineage: Bacteria > Pseudomonadati > Pseudomonadota > Alphaproteobacteria > Hyphomicrobiales > Nitrobacteraceae > Bradyrhizobium > Bradyrhizobium ganzhouense. The sequence continues at coordinate 105,683 of NZ_CP181318.1, read as the reverse complement.
ACGCTGGCTCACCTCATCGGCCTGAAAGAACTGGGCGACGTCGTGATGTTCGACATCGCCGAGGGCGTGCCGCAGGGCAAGGCGCTCGACATCGCGCAGTCCTCGCCGGTCGACGGTTTTGACGCGCACTACACCGGCGCCAATTCCTACGAGGCGCTCGATAACGCCAAGGTCTGCATCGTCACCGCCGGCGTGCCGCGCAAGCCCGGCATGAGCCGCGACGATCTCCTCTCCATCAATCTCAAGGTCATGGAGCAGGTCGGCGCCGGCATCAAGAAGTACGCTCCCGACGCCTTCGTCATCTGCATCACCAACCCGCTCGACGCCATGGTCTGGGCGCTGCAGAAGGCCTCGGGCCTGCCGCACAAGAAGGTCGTCGGCATGGCCGGCGTGCTGGATTCCTCGCGCTTCCGCTACTTCCTGGCCGACGAGTTCAACGTCTCCGTCGAAGACGTCACCGCCTTCGTGCTCGGCGGCCATGGCGACACCATGGTGCCGCTGGTGAAGTACTCTACCGTCGCCGGCATCCCGCTGCCCGACCTCGTCAAGATGGGCTGGACCTCGCAGGCGCGCCTCGACGAGATCGTCGACCGCACCCGCAACGGCGGCGCCGAGATCGTCAATTTGCTCAAGACCGGCTCGGCCTTCTATGCGCCCGCCGCCTCCGCGATCGCGATGGCCGAGAGCTATCTGCGTGACAAGAAGCGCGTGCTGCCCTCGGCCGCGTACCTGAACGGCGAATACGGCGTGAAGGACATGTATGTCGGCGTGCCCGTCGTGATCGGCTCCAAGGGCGTCGAGCGCGTGGTCGAGATCGAGCTCGCCGGCAAGGACCGCGAGGCCTTCGACAAGTCGGTCGGCGCGGTGCAGGGCCTTGTCGATGCCTGCAAGAAGATCGCACCCGATCTTCTCGGCCACTAAAGGCAAACAATCCCGCCGAAGATCGAAACCCGGTCTTCGGCGGTTTCATTTCCGGACCCCGGCTGCAATCCTTGTTGGGCGAGTTCCGGTTCCGCGATTTCGATGTCAAAGAATCCGGGTTGCAGTTCCTGTGGTATATGGTATGCCAGCCACAAGACTGAGGTGGGCCCCTAGGGGTCTCCGCCCGCGGGTTCAGGGAGCGACCATATGAATATCCATGAATATCAGGCCAAAGCGCTGCTGAACGAGTTCGGCGTGGCGATCTCGAAGGGCGTTCCGGTCCTGAAGGCCGCTGACGCGGAAGCTGCCGCCAAGGCCCTCCCGGGCCCGGTCTGGGTGGTGAAGAGCCAGATCCATGCCGGCGGCCGCGGCAAGGGCAAGTTCAAGGAAGCCTCCGCTGGCGACAAGGGCGGCGTCCGCATCGCCAAGTCGGCCGCTGAGGTCACCGAATTCGCCAAGCAGATGCTCGGCGCCACGCTGGTGACGATCCAGACCGGCCCCGCCGGCAAGCAGGTCAACCGCCTCTACATCGAGGACGGCTCAGACATCGACAAGGAATTCTATCTCTCGATCCTGGTCGACCGCGAGACCTCGCGCGTCTCGTTCGTCGTCTCCACCGAAGGCGGCGTCAACATCGAGGACGTCGCGCACAACAGCCCTGAGAAGATCGTGACCTTCTCGGTCGATCCCGCGACCGGCATCATGGGCCATCACGGCCGCACCGTCGCGAACGCTCTGAAACTGTCCGGCGATCTCGCCAAGCAGGCCGAGAAGCTCACCGCGCAGCTCTATGCGGCCTTCGTTGCCAAGGACATGTCGATGCTGGAGATCAACCCGCTGGTCGTGACCAAGCAGGGCCAGCTCCGCGTGCTCGACGCCAAGGTGTCGTTCGACGACAATTCGCTGTTCCGTCATCCCGACGTGCTCGCGCTGCGCGACGAGACCGAGGAAGACGCCAAGGAAATCGAGGCGTCGAAATACGACCTCAACTACGTCACCCTCGACGGCAATATCGGCTGCATGGTCAATGGCGCCGGTCTCGCCATGGCGACGATGGACATCATCAAGCTCTACGGCATGGCGCCGGCGAACTTCCTCGACGTCGGCGGCAGCGCCAGCAAGGAGAAGGTCACGGCCGCGTTCAAGATCATCACCGCCGACCCGAACGTGAAGGGCATTCTTGTCAACATCTTCGGTGGTATCATGAAGTGCGACGTCATCGCCGAAGGCGTCACGGCGGCGGTGCGCGAAGCGGGTCTCAACGTGCCGCTGGTGGTCCGCCTCGAAGGCACCAATGTCGAGCTCGGCAAGAAGATCATCCGTGAATCCGGCCTGAACGTGGTGCCCGCCGACAATCTCGACGACGCCGCGCAGAAGATCGTGAAGGCCGTCAAGGGAGGCTAAGGCCATGACCCAAGACCATCTCGCCGCATCATCTCCACTCGCAGAGCATGCGCGTCTCGCCGTGTTCGCCGGCGAATGGAATGGCGAAGAGGTGGTCTTCCCGTCGCGCTGGACGGAGGGCGGGTCGGCCACCTCGCACGTCGTCGCGCGCATGGACCTGAACGGATTCTACCTGATCCAGGACAGTGTCCAGATGCGCGACGGCAAGGAGATCTTCGCCACCCACGGCATCTTCACCTACGACCGCGACGACCGGACCTACAAATTGTTCTGGTACGATTCGCTCGGCTACACGCCGCCCTCGCCCGCCTCCGGCGGCTGGGTCGGCAAGACCCTGACGCTGGTGCGCGGCTCGCTCCGCGGCAATGCGCGCCACGTCTACGAGATCATCGACGACAATTCCTACGCGTTGAAGATCCAGTTCTCGCCGGACGCGGAAGGCTGGGCTGACGTTCTCACCGGCGTCTACCGCCGCATCCACTGACCTCTCACTCTGTTAGTTTCGCGAAAGCAGTCCTCATGTCCATCCTGATCGACAAGAACACCAAGGTCATCTGCCAGGGCTTCACCGGCAAGAACGGCACCTTCCATTCCGAAGCCGCGATTGCCTATGGCACCAAGATGGTCGGCGGCACCTCGCCCGGCAAAGGCGGCGCGACGCATCTGGGCCTGCCGGTGTTCGACACCGTCCGCGAGGCCCGCGAGAAGACCGGCGCCGATGCGTCGGTGATCTACGTGCCGCCGCCGGGTGCTGCGGACGCGATCTGCGAAGCCATCGACGCCGAGATCCCGCTGATCGTCTGCATCACCGAGGGCATTCCGGTCCTCGACATGGTGCGCGTGAAGCGCTCGCTCGCCGGCTCCAAGTCGCGCCTGATCGGGCCGAACTGCCCGGGCGTCATGACCGCCGGCGAATGCAAGATCGGCATCATGCCGGCCAACATCTTCAAGACCGGCAGCGTCGGTATCGTTTCCCGCTCCGGCACGCTGACCTATGAAGCCGTGTTCCAGACCTCGCAGGAAGGCCTCGGCCAGACCACCGCGGTCGGCATCGGTGGCGACCCGGTCAAGGGCACCGAGTTCATCGACGTCCTTGAGATGCTCCTGGCCGACCCCAAGACCGAATCGATCATCATGATCGGCGAGATCGGCGGTTCCGCCGAGGAAGACGCTGCCCAGTTCCTCAAGGACGAGGCCAAGCGCGGCCGCAAGAAGCCGATGGTCGGTTTCATTGCCGGCGTGACCGCACCTCCCGGCCGCCGCATGGGCCATGCCGGCGCGATCATTTCGGGCGGCAAGGGCGATGCCGGTTCCAAGACCGACGCGATGAAATCCGCTGGGATTACAGTGTCGCCGTCTCCGGCCCGCCTCGGCCATACGCTTGCCGAAATATTGAAGGGCTAATTCACTCCTTCGTACTTTTCCGGGCGAAGTTTCGCAGCAAATAGGGTAAATGGTGCCTGTCGCGTCGAGCCTCTGCCGGGAGCTCGACGCCAGCGCCGTTTGTTATGCGCGAACCGAAATCGCCAGGAACTCAAGTATGTCTCGCCAGGACGCGAACGCAGCCTTTGCCCTCTCATCCTTTTTGCAGGGCACCAACGCCACCTACATCGACGAAATCTACGCCCGCTACGAGAAGGACCCGTCCTCGGTCGACGCCGAGTGGCGGGAGTTCTTCAAGAGCCTCAACGACCAGCCTGCTGACGTCCGCAAGAACGCCGAAGGCCCGTCCTGGGAGCGCGACAACTGGCCGTTGACGCCGAAGGACGACCTGACCTCCGCGCTCGACGGCAACTGGGCCGAAGTCGAGAAGGCGGTCGGTGCCAAGATCGCCGCCAAGGCGCAGACCAAGGGCGCGGAAGTCTCTTCCGCTGATGTGCTCCAGGCCACGCGCGACTCGGTCCGCGCGCTGATGCTGATCCGCTCCTACCGCATGCGTGGTCACTTCCACGCCAAGCTCGATCCGCTCGGCATCGAAGCCCCGCGCAACCGCGAAGAGCTCGACCCCCGCACCTACGGCTTCAGCGAAGCCGATTTCGACCGCAAGATCTTCCTCGATCACGTGCTCGGCCTCGAATACGCGAACTTGCGCGAAATCACCGCGATCTGCGAGCGCACTTACTGCCAGACGCTCGGCGTCGAGTTCATGCACATCAGCAATGCTGCGCAGAAGGCCTGGATCCAGGAGCGCATCGAGGGGCCGGACAAGGAGATCTCGTTCACCCGCGAAGGTCGCCGCGCCATCCTGATGAAGCTGGTCGAAGCCGAAGGCTTCGAGAAGTTCTGCGACACCAAGTTCACCGGCACCAAGCGCTTTGGTCTCGACGGCGGCGAATCGCTGATCCCTGCGCTCGAGCAGATCATCAAGCGCGGCGGCAATCTCGGCGTGAAGGAAGTCGTGGTCGGCATGCCGCATCGCGGCCGCCTCAACGTGCTGACGCAGGTGATGGGCAAGGCCCATCGCGCGCTGTTCCACGAGTTCAAGGGCGGCTCGGCGAATCCCGACGCCGTCGAAGGCTCGGGCGACGTCAAATATCACCTCGGCGCGTCCTCGGACCGCGAGTTCGACGGCAACCGCATCCATCTGTCGCTGACCGCAAACCCTTCGCATCTCGAGATCGTCGATCCCGTCGTGCTCGGCAAGGTCCGCGCCAAGCAGGACCAGCATGGCGATCCGCCGGACCAGCGTATCTCGGTGATGCCGCTGCTGATGCATGGCGACGCGGCGTTCGCCGGTCAGGGCGTGGTCGCGGAATGCTTTAGTCTGTCGGACCTGAAGGGCTACCGCACCGGCGGCTCCGTGCACTTCATCGTCAACAACCAGATCGGCTTCACCACCTATCCGCGTTACTCGCGCTCCTCGCCCTATCCGTCGGATGTGGCGAAGATGATCGACGCGCCGATCTTCCACGTGAATGGCGACGATCCGGAAGCCGTGGTGTTCGCGGCCAAGGTCGCGACGGAATTCCGGCAGAAATTCCACAAGCCCGTCGTCATCGACATGTTCTGCTACCGCAGGCATGGCCATAACGAGGGCGACGAGCCGGCGTTCACCCAGCCGGTGATGTACAAGAGGATCGCGGCGCATCCGTCGACGCTCGAGCTGTACGCCCGCCGCCTGATCAGCGAAGGCGTGATGACCGAGGGCGAGGTCGACAAGGCCAAGGCCGACTGGCGCGCGAGGCTCGATGCCGAGTTCGAGGCCGGCACCTCCTACAAGCCGAACAAGGCCGACTGGCTCGACGGCAAGTGGTCCGGCTTCAAGATCGCCGACCAGGAAGAGGATGCACGGCGCGGCGTCACCGGCGTCGACATCAACGAGCTGAAGGACATCGGCCGCAAGATCACCAAGGTGCCGGACGGTTTCCGCGTCCACCGCACCATCCAGCGTTTCCTCGAGAACCGCTCGAAGGCGATCGACACCGGCGCCGGCATCGACTGGGCGACCGGCGAGGCGCTGGCGTTCTGCACGCTGCTCAACGAGAACCACCACGTCCGCCTGTCCGGCCAGGACTCGGAGCGCGGCACCTTCTCGCAGCGCCACTCGGTCCTGATCGACCAGGAGGACGAGAGCCGCTACACGCCGTTCAACCATCTCGGTCACGAGCAGGGCCATTACGAGGTCATCAACTCGCTGCTGTCGGAAGAGGCGGTGCTCGGCTTCGAATACGGCTATTCGCTCGCCGAGCCGAACACGCTGACGCTGTGGGAAGCCCAGTTCGGCGACTTCGCCAACGGTGCGCAGGTCGTGTTCGACCAGTTCATCTCCTCGGGCGAACGCAAATGGCTGCGCATGTCCGGCCTCGTCTGCCTGTTGCCGCACGGCTATGAGGGCCAGGGACCGGAGCATTCCTCGGCGCGTCTGGAGCGTTACCTGCAGATGTGCGCGGAAGATAACATGCAGGTGGTCTATCCGACCACGCCGGCGAACTACTTCCACGTGCTGCGCCGCCAGCTTCATCGCGAGATCCGCAAGCCGCTGATCGTGATGACGCCGAAGTCGCTGCTGCGTCACAAGCGCGCGGTGTCGCGTCTGGAGGAGCTCGCGAAGGGAACGACGTTCCACCGCATCCTCTATGATGACGCCCAGATGCTGCCGAACGAGGCCATCAAGCTCGTTCCGGACGACAAGATCCGCCGCATCGTGCTGTGCTCAGGCAAGGTCTATTACGATCTCTACGAGGAGCGCGAGAAGCGCGGCATCGACGACATCTACCTGATGCGCGTCGAGCAGCTCTATCCGGTGCCGCTGAAGGCGCTGGTGGCCGAGCTGTCGCGCTTCAAGAAGGCCGAAGTGATCTGGTGCCAGGAAGAGCCGCGCAACATGGGTGCGTGGCACTTCATCGAGCCCTATCTGGAATGGGTGCTGAACCAGGTGAACGGTGCGAGCCGGCGTCCGCGTTATGTCGGCCGCGCCGCTTCCGCCGCGACCGCCACTGGTCTGATGTCCAAGCATCAGGCGCAGCTGAAGGCGTTCCTGGACGAAGCATTGAGCTAAGCAACTTTGGACTGAGTCATGCCCCGCGAAAGCGGGGCATCCAGTACTCCGCGGCGTTCGTTCTGATCACGAAGGTCACGGCGTACTGGATCGCCCGCCCCCGTGCCCAACTGCGCATCAGGCGGGCGATGACACCTGTAAAATTCACGACCGCATTGGCGATCTCCTTAAGGAAAAGACCATGACTGAAATTCGTGTGCCGACGCTCGGCGAATCCGTCACCGAGGCCACCATCGGCCGCTGGTTCAAGAAGGCGGGCGATGCCGTCGCCGTCGACGAGCCCTTGGTGGAGCTCGAGACCGACAAGGTCACCATCGAAGTCCCGGCGCCCTCCGCCGGCACGCTGAGCGAGATCATCGCCGCCGATGGCACGACCGTCGCGGTCGGCGCGCTGCTCGGCCAGATCACCGACGGTGCCGGTGCTGCGAAGCCCGCCGCCGCGCCTGCCAAGCCCGCTGCCGCTCCAACGCCCGCCGCCGCGGCTCCGGCTGCTGCTCCCGCCGCGAAAGCGCCGCCGGCCGATGCGCCGCTCGCTCCCTCCGTGCGCAAGCTCTCGGCCGAGACCGGCGTTGACGCCTCGACCGTTCCGGGCTCCGGCAAGGACGGCCGCGTCACCAAGGGCGACATGCTTGCCGCGATCGAGCGCGCGGCCTCCGCGCCGACCCCGATCAGCCAGCCCGCTGCCGCCGTTCAGGTGCGCGCGCCGTCGCCGGCCGATGATGCCGCGCGCGAAGAGCGCGTGAAGATGACCCGGCTGCGCCAGACCATCGCGCGCCGCCTCAAGGACGTGCAGAACACCGCGGCGATGCTGACGACCTTCAACGAGGTCGACATGACCAACGTCATGGCGCTACGCGCGCACTACAAGGATGCGTTCGAGAAGAAGCACGGCGTCAAGCTCGGCTTCATGGGCTTCTTCACCAAGGCCGTCGTGCAGGCGCTGAAGGACATCCCGGCCGTCAACGCCGAGATCGACGGCACCGATTTGATCTACAAGAACTACTACCACATCGGCGTCGCCGTCGGCACCGACAAGGGCCTGGTCGTGCCCGTCGTGCGCGACTGCGACCAGAAGTCGATCGCCGACATCGAGAAGAGCATCGCCGATTTCGGCCGCCGCGCCCGTGACGGCCAGCTCAAGATCGACGAGATGCAGGGCGGCACCTTCACCATCACCAATGGCGGCATCTACGGCTCGCTGATGTCGACCCCGATCCTGAACGCGCCGCAGTCCGGCATCCTCGGCATGCACAAGATCCAGGAGCGTCCGATGGTCGTCGGCGGCAAGATCGAGGCCCGCCCGATGATGTATCTGGCGCTGTCCTACGATCACCGCGTGATCGACGGCAAGGAAGCCGTCACCTTCCTGGTTCGCGTCAAGGAGAGCCTGGAAGATCCGGCGCGCCTGGTGCTGGACCTCTGATCCCTGATGCTCTGCAAGCGCCGTCGCCCTTTTACGCGACGGCGTGTGTCGAACCTTGGAGGCGCGCTTGACCGATAAAGTCGTTGTCATCACCGGCGGCAGCCGCGGCATCGGGCGGGCAACCGCGCTTGCGGCGGCCGCGCGCGGCTACCGCGTCGTGGTCGGCTATGCCAGCAACAAAAAGGCTGCCGACGAGGTGGTCGCCGAGATCGAGGCCGGCAACGGCAAGGCGATTGCTGTGAAATGCGATGTCGCCGAGGAAAGCGATATCGTCGATCTGTTCAAGGCGGCGGACAGGTTCGGCACGCTTGCCGCACTCGTCAACAATGGCGGCATCGTCGGCCAGAGCGGCGTGCGCGTCGACGAGATGTCGGCCGAGCGCATCCAGCGCGTGATGGCGGTCAATGTCACAGGCTCGATCCTCTGCGCACGCGAAGCCGTGAAGCGGATGTCGACCAAGCATGGTGGCAAGGGCGGCGTCATCGTCAATCTGTCATCGGTTGCTGCCAAGCTCGGCGCGCCCAACACTTATGTCGATTACGCCGCGTCCAAGGGTGCGATCGATTCCTTCACCATCGGCCTCGGCTATGAAGTCGCGGCCGAAGGCATTCGCGTCGCTGGCATTCGCCCCGGCCTGATCGACACCGACATCCACGCCTCCGGCGGTGAGCCCGATCGGCACCATCGTCTGGCCCATATGGTGCCGATGAAGCGCGTCGGCACCGCGGATGAAATCGCCAATGCCATCGCCTGGCTGATGTCGGACGATGCCTCCTACGTCACCTCAGCCATTCTCGATGTGTCCGGCGGACGCTGACGCGCCGCGCGGACGCTGACACATCCTCACCACGCTAAACTCACGGGACTTTCTCTCATGGCTACCTACGATCTCGTCGTCATCGGCACTGGACCTGGCGGTTATGTCTGCGCGGTGCGCGCCAGCCAGCTCGGCATGAAAGTCGCCGTGGTCGAAAAGAACGCAACACTCGGCGGCACCTGCCTCAACGTCGGCTGCATGCCGTCGAAGGCGCTGCTGCACGCCTCCGAGATGTTCGAGGAAGCCGGGCATTCCTTCGCCAAGATGGGCATCAGCGTCTCCGCGCCGAAGCTCGAGCTGCCGGCGATGATGAACTTCAAGCAGCAGGGCATCGACGGCAACGTCAAGGGCGTCGAGTTCCTGATGAAGAAGAACAAGGTCGACGTGCTCAAGGGCACCGGCAAGATTCTTGGCACCGGCAAGGTTGAAGTCTCCGCCGACGGCAAGTCGCAGGTGATCGAGACCAAGAATATCGTCATCGCCACCGGCTCGGACATCGCGCGTCTCAAGGGCATCGAGATCGACGAGAAGCGCATCGTGTCGTCGACCGGCGCGCTGTCGCTGGACAAGGTCCCTGGCAAGCTTCTCATCGTCGGCGCCGGCGTGATCGGCCTCGAGCTCGGCTCGGTGTGGAAGCGGCTCGGTGCTGAAGTCGTCGTCGTCGAATTCCTCGACCGCATCCTGCCCGGCATGGACGGCGAAATTGCAAAACAATTCCAGCGTATCCTCGAGAAACAGGGCTTTGCGTTCAAGCTCGGCGCCAAGGTCACCGCGGTCGACACGTCAGGCAAGACGCTGAAGGCGACCATCGAGCCGGCCGCCGGCGGCGCTGCCGAGACGTTAGAGGCTGACGTCGTGCTCGTCTGCATCGGCCGCGTGCCGTACACGGATGGTCTCGGTCTGAAGGAAGCCGGCGTTGCGCTCGATCCTCGCGGCCGCGTGCAGATCGATCCGCATTTCGCCACCAGCCTCAAGGGCGTCTATGCCATCGGCGACGTCGTCGCGGGCCCCATGCTCGCGCACAAGGCCGAGGATGAAGGCGTGGCGGTCGCCGAGATCATCGCAGGCCAGGCCGGCCACGTGAACTACGACGTTATCCCAGGCGTGGTGTATACCACCCCGGAAGTGTCCTCGGTCGGCAAGACCGAGGAAGAGCTGAAGCAGGCCGGCGTCGCCTATACCGTCGGGAAGTTTCCCTTTACCGCCAACGGCCGCTCCAAGGTCAACCAGACCACCGACGGCTTCGTGAAGATTCTCGCAGATGCGAAGACCGACCGCGTGCTCGGCGTGCACATCATCGGCATCGAGGCCGGCGAAATGATCCATGAAGCCTGCGTTCTCATGGAGTTCGGCGGCAGTGCGGAAGATCTCGCCCGCACCTGCCACGCGCATCCGACCCGCTCCGAGGCCGTCAAGGAAGCCGCGCTTGCAGTCGGCAAGCGGGCCATCCATATGTAGGTTCGCGCCCAGAGCCGAATCGGGCGGGAAACATATGCTGCGCCGCCTTCTTCAACCGGTCTGGGTCCTGCTGGCGATCATCTTTTTGATCGAAGCCTGGCTATGGGACCACCTCGAACCGATCGTCGCGCGGGTTGTCGCACTGATCCCGCTCGCCCGGTTCAAGGCATGGCTGTCGGAGCGCGTCGACGCACTCTCCCCGGCGATGACGTTGATCGTCTTCGCCGTTCCGATCATCCCGCTGTTTCCGCTCAAGCTGGTCGGCCTGTGGCTGCTCACGCATGAATACTGGACCAGCGCGGTCTTCACGATCCTGTTCGCAAAGATGCTCGGCGTCGGCGTGACCGCCTTCGTGTTCGACGTCACGCGCGACAAGCTTCTGGAGATGCACTGGTTCGAGCGGCTCTACGAGCTGGTGCTGAAAATGCGCGCCAAGGCGACCGAGCTGGTCGAGCCGGTCAAGCGGCGCATCCGCGAGCTGATCACGGGCAACGGCGAAGGCTGGTCCTCGCGCACGTTCCGTCTGATCCAGCGCTTTCGCAAGAGCGTGCACGAGGCGCGCTGAGCGCTCCTTGGCCATTATCTTTCACCGTCACCCTGAGGTGGCCGCTTCTTCAGCGGCCCTCGAAGGGCGACGGCCCGGCTGCATCTCGGCCGTTCATCCTTCGAGGCTCCGAGCGCAGCGCTGATGCACCGCGCTCCTCGCACCTCAGGATGACGGAGTTAGCACCGACGTCGTTTGCAGTCCCTTCACCCGTGCAGATGCAACACATGCGGCGCCCATGCGCCGAGCACGGTCATGCCGAGTCCGGCGAGCGTCAAGAGACCCGCGACCCAGGCGAGCGGCAGCATGCCGGTGATGATGGTGGCCGATGCCAGCACGATGCCGATCTGGAACGCGGCCGACGCCAGCTCGAAGTGATGATATTTCGCGGTCGCCTCGTCGCGCGCGTGCTCGGCCTCCTTGGCCTTCTCGGAGAGCTGCTCGGTGCCTTCGCCGGTCTCGGGCTCGGAGCGGTAGCGCGCCGCGGTCTTCTGCCAGTCGTCGATCTGCTTCTGCACCGCGGCCTTCATGGCGTCGTCGGTGGCGGCGCCCAGCGTCAGCTTGCCCTGGTCCGCGGCGGTCTGCACGACCGTGCGGCGGATGCTCTTGGCCTGGAAGAACGCCCAGAGATTGGAGGCCTCGACATTCTTGCTGATCGACTCGGTCTGGGCACCCTTGCCGAGCGTTTCCGAGATCGCCAGGAACAGCGCCAGCACTGCGATCAGCAGGGCGATCTTCTTGTTCTCGCCGGATGCGTGCTCGGCATGCTCCGCATGCTCCATGCTTTCTTGTGCGCTCATGAATCCCCTCCTGTGTCGGTTCCCCACGATTGACCGAACCGCGCGGCCTGCGCAAGAGGCATGCGCGCGATGACAGCTTGATGTCAGGAAACGATGGGCTCTTCACCGGCGCGGATGCGCGCTCGCATAGACTTCCAGCAGTCGTTCAGAATCGATCCCGGTATAGATCTGCGTGGTCGACAGCGAGGAATGGCCGAGCAATTCCTGGATTGCGCGTAAGTCCCCGCCACGCGAGAGCAGATGCGTGGCGAAGGAGTGCCGCAGCGCGTGCGGCGTGGCGCTGTCGGGTAGCCCGAGCGCGCCGCGCAGCCGCTCCATCGCCAGCTGGATGATGCGCGGGCTCAGCGGACCGCCGCGCGCGCCGACGAAGATCGGCCCGTCCTGTGGCAGCGTATGCGGGCACATCGAGACATATTCATGCACCAGCGCGAGCACGTTTTGCAGCACCGGCACCATGCGCGTCTTGTTGCCTTTGCCGGTGACAACAAGCACGTCGCCTTCGCCTGCCCTCGGCACCTCGCGGCGCTTCAGGCTGAGCGCTTCGGAGATGCGCAGGCCCGATCCATAGAGCAGCGCCATCACGGCGGCGTCGCGCACCAAAATCCAGGTCTCGCGGTCCTCGCCGGCGCGCTCGTCGGCGTCGGCCAGGCGTTTTGCCGACGCCATCGGCAGCGGTTTCGGCAAGGTCTTGGCCACCTTCGGCGCGCGGATGGCGGAGAGTGCGCCGACCTTGCCCTTGCCTTCGCGCTCCAGGAAGCGGCCGAAAGAGCGCAGGCCCGCGAGCGCGCGCATCAGGGAACGGCCGGCAATATCGTCGGCGCGCCGCATCGCCATGAAGGCTCTGATGTCGGTGGCTTCCAGCGACGCAAAACGGGCCAGCGTCACGCGTTCGCCCCAGTGGCCGCACAGGAAATCCAGGCACTGCCGCAAGTCGCGGCCATAGGCCTCCAGCGTCTTCGGCGACAGCCGCCGCTCGGCGCCGAGATGCGCCAGCCAGCGCGTCATCTCCTGCGCGATCGACGGGTCGGCGCTGGCGAGCTCGATTTGTAGGGCGGCCGCTTTGCTCATGCGCTCTGGACGTAATGATTCCGCACAGTATATCGCATCACACCCGTTTACTGTTCGCTAAGGCGGCCTCGGGCGGCTAGCCTCGAGGCCCCAAGGTTCCGATTCTCCACCCAAAGACCATTGATGGATCATTCGTCGCGCAGCTCGACCGCCGCCCCCGCCAACGCGACCCGCATGGTCGACGTGCTGGTGCCGGTCGCGCTCGACCAGACCTATTCCTACAAGGTGCCCCGCGGCATGGAGCTGAAGGCCGGCGATCTCCTCAGTGTGCCGCTGGGGCCGCGCGAGGTACTCGCTGTGGTCTGGGCGGAAAACGCCAATCCCGATCCGCGCCTGCACAATCGCCTCAAGGAGGTCAGCGAGAAGCTCGATCTTCCGCCACTCAAGCCGGAGTTGCGTTCCGTCGTCGACTGGGTCGCCAATTACACGCTGAGCCCGCGCGGCATGGTGCTGCGCATGTGCCTGCGGATGGGCGAGAACCTCGGCCCCGAGCGCGTGCGCGCCGGCGTGCGCCTGGCCGGCGATCCCCCGCGGCGGCTGACGCCGGCACGTCAGCGTGTGATGGAGGTGCTGTCGGACCGGCTGCTGCACGCCAAGTCCGAGGCCGCCAAGGAAGCCGGCGTGTCGGCCGGCGTGATCGACGGCCTGGTCGACGAAGGCACGCTCACGGTCGAGCCGATGCCGCCGCCGCCTCCGCCGCCGGCGCCCGATCCGGATTTCGGCCGGCCGGATTTTTCGCCGCTGCAGCGTGCCGGCGTCGATGCGATGCGCGCGCTCGCGGCCAACGGCACCTTCCACGTCGCGCTGCTCGACGGCGTCACCGGCTCGGGCAAGACCGAGGTCTATTTCGAAGCCGTCGCGGAGGCGATCCGCCGCGGCAAGCAGACGCTGATCCTGATGCCGGAGATCGCGCTCACCGGCCAGTTTCTCGACCGCTTCGCGCAACGTTTTGGCGTGCGGCCGATCGAGTGGCACTCCGAGCTCACGCCGCGTACCCGAGCGCGCAATTGGGCCGCGATTTCGGAAGGCTCAGCGCCGGTCGTGGTCGGCGCGCGCTCGGCGCTGTTCCTGCCTTACGGCAATCTCGGCCTGATCGTGGTCGATGAAGAGCATGACCAGGCCTATAAGCAGGACGAGGGCGTGCATTATCACGCCCGCGACATGGCGGTGGTGCGCGCGCATATCGCAAAAATCCCGATCGTGCTGGCCTCCGCGACGCCGTCGGTCGAGTCCGAGGTCAATGCGCGCAAGAACCGCTATCAACGCATCGCGCTGCCGTCGCGCTTCGGCGGCCAGCACATGCCGCATATCGAGGCGATCGACATGCGCCGCGAGCCGCCCGCGCGCGGCCGGTTCATTTCGCCGCGGTTGGCCGGCCAGATCAGAATCGCGATCGAAAAGCGCGAGCAGGCGCTGCTGTTCCTCAATCGCCGCGGCTATGCGCCGCTGACGCTTTGTCGGGCCTGCGGCCATCGCTTCGCCTGCACCATCTGCGATGCCTGGCTGGTCGATCACCGGTTTCGCCAGCGGCTGGTCTGTCACCACTGCGGCTTCTCGATGCCGCGTCCGCAGACCTGCCCGCATTGCGCGGCGGAGGAATCGCTTGTCGCGGTGGGGCCCGGCGTCGAGCGCCTGCAGGAAGAGGCGGCCGCGCTGTTCCCGGATGCGCGCACCATGGTGCTGTCGAGCGACCTCATCACCTCGATCGAGACGATGCGCAGCGAGCTTGCCGAGATCGCCGAGGGCCGCGTCGACATCATCATCGGCACGCAGCTCGTCGCAAAGGGCCACAATTTCCCGCGGCTCAATCTGGTCGGCGTGGTCGATGCGGATCTCGGTCTTTCCAATGGCGATCCGCGCGCGGCGGAACGCACCTGGCAATTGCTCAACCAGGTGATCGGGCGTGCGGGGCGCGAGCAGGGCCGCGGCGTCGGCTATCTTCAGACCCATCAGCCGGATCATCCCGTAATGAAGGCGCTGATCGCCTGCGACCGCGAGGCCTTCTACGACAGCGAGATCGACTTGCGCGAGCGCACGCTCTATCCGCCGTTCGGCCGGCTCGCGAGCCTGATCATCTCGGCGGGCGATCGTCCGAGCGCAGAAGGCCTGGGCCGCCGTCTCGTTGCGCTCGCGCCGCGCGACGAGCGCGTGGTGGTGCTCGGCCCGGCGGAAGCCCCGCTCGCCGTGATCAAGGGCCGCTACCGTTTCCGCATCCTGGTGAAATCGGCGCGCGGTTTCGATCTGTCCGACTATTTGCGCAACTGGCTCGCGGTGTGTCCGAAGCCGAAGGGCAATCAGAAGCTCGAAGTGGATGTCGATCCGCAGAGTTTTTTGTAGCGAGCGGGCACACTGCGCTCCCTCCCCCCTTGCGGGGGAGGGCGGGGGAGAGGGGTAGCCCAGCAAGCGGTGTGAGTACGTGTCGCGAGATATTTGACGCGATGGAGGGAGTCCCCGTGTGAACCCCTCTCCCTAACCCTCCCCCGCAAGCGGGGAGGGAACGCAGCGGTGTGCTTCATTCACGTCATCGCACTGACCGCAGGAATCAAAAAGCCCGCTGTCCCCCAAGACAGCGGGCTTTGCTTTACCCACGCAGCATGCCGCTCACGTCCCTGCGGACAATGACATTGCTGCGCTTGAGGCGCTGAGCGCCGTTAGGACACCACTTCCGCGGTGACGCGGCCGACGCCGGCGCCGGTGAGGCCGATGGCGCGGGCAGCGCCCGTGGAGAGGTCAAGCACGCGGCCGCGCACGAACGGGCCACGGTCATTGATGGTGACGATGACGCTCGAGCCACCGTGGGTGACGCGCAGCTTGGTGCCGAACGGCAGCGAACGGTGCGCCGCGGTCATGGCATTCTGGTTGAAGCGCTGGCCCGACGCGGTGCGGCTGCCGGACTCGTTGCCGTAATAGGAGGCCATGCCCGAGAAGCTGCGGCCCGTGCCCGACGACGGCGTCATCGATGCATTGGCGTTGCGCCAATCGGAGCCGGAATCATTCTGGGCGGCGTGGTGGTGCCGGTGATGCCGGGATTTGGCGGAAGCTTCGGTGGCAGTTCCCCCAACGATGAGAGTTGCGGCGACGAAAGCGATCGCCGTACGAGGCCGGGTCACAGTGCCCAGCGTCTTCAAAGACAGCATTTAATGGTCCCTACTAGTATTGCCACATGTGTGGCAAATGGAGCCCCCATCAGTTTGTGAGCGGTTTGGCGTTTCGATTCCCAATGAGGCGTGAATTGGGCAGTAAATCCGTTCAATGTCGGGATGAAATATCTTGTGATCTGAATCGCTAATCAGGCGATATTCCGTAATCTTTCGCTTTAACGATTCGTTAACTGATCTATTACTTTGTAATACTGTAAAGATAAGTTGTTATTCTTCGCATTTAGAATTGGGAAAGTATTCGGCTCGCGAGGCTAGCGCGATCGCAGTCACGCCTCAGCGATCCGTGTTCATGGCCGCCATGCGCTGAGGGCAGGAACGAATGGGCCGGTTGCCGACGCAACGGTCGCGGCAATTCCGTGGCATGGCAGGTTCAGGAAGCTTCCTTGCAGGTCCGCGATCGATGATCGCCGCGTGCGACGAACTGGCGAGAAACAGCAGAGCCTTTAAGTTGCCGTCATGTTGCACGTGCGCGCCTGCTATGTTAGCAAAGCCGCGATTTTAACGGACCCGGCACGTCCCGTGTCGGCCGAGAATCAAAGTCCCGCTTGAATTCCAAGGGCTTGGATCGCTAGGCGCCGCTTTGTGGCGACGGTTTTTCCCTTGCGAATTTGACAGCTAAAAGAGCGCGTCTGTGGCTGCAGAAGATACGTCCGTTTCCGGTGTGTCGGGCCGTTATGCAACGGCCTTGTTTGAACTGGCCCGCGACCAGAAGGTGGTCGACGAGGTCAAAGCCGATCTCGAGAGGTTCGAGGGTCTGCTCAATGAAAGCGCTGATCTCAAGCGCCTCGTTCGCAGCCCGGTTTTCGCGGCTGACGCCCAGTCCAAGGCCCTCTCGGCCGTCCTGGACAAGGCGGGCATCGCCGGCATCTCCGCCAATTTCCTGAAAGTGCTGACCGCCAATCGCCGCCTGTTCGCGGTGACTGACGTCATCCGCGCCTACCGCGCTCTCGTCGCCAAGTTCAAGGGCGAGGCGACCGCGGATGTCACGGTCGCGGAAGCGCTCTCGGACAAGAATCTCGACGCCCTCAAGGTTGCCCTGAAGTCGGTGACCGGCAAGGACGTCGCGCTCAACGTGAAGATCGATCCCTCGATCATCGGTGGCCTCGTCGTGAAGCTTGGCAGCCGCATGATCGATAGTTCGCTTCGCACCAAACTCAATTCGATCAAGCACGCGATGAAAGAGGCAGGCTGATGGACATCCGCGCCGCGGAAATTTCCGCGATCCTCAAGGACCAGATCAAGAATTTCGGCCAGGAAGCTGAAGTCTCCGAAGTCGGACAGGTGCTGTCCGTCGGCGACGGCATCGCCCGCGTCTATGGTCTGGACAACGTCCAGGCCGGTGAAATGGTCGAGTTCGAGAACGGCACCCGCGGCATGGCGCTGAACCTCGAAACCGACAACGTCGGTGTCGTTATTTTCGGTGCCGACCGCGAGATCAAGGAAGGCCAGACCGTCAAGCGCACCCGCGCCATCGTGGACGCGCCGGTCGGCAAGGGCCTGCTCGGCCGCGTCGTCGACGCGCTCGGCAACCCGATCGACGGCAAGGGTCCGATCCAGGCCGACAAGCGCATGCGCGTCGACGTCAAGGCCCCCGGCATCATTCCGCGTAAGTCGGTGAGCGAGCCGATGGCGACCGGCCTCAAGGCGATCGACGCCCTGATCCCGATCGGCCGCGGCCAGCGCGAGCTGATCATCGGCGACCGTCAGACCGGCAAGACCGCGATCGCGCTCGACACCATCCTGAACCAGAAGCCGCTCAACGCGCAGCCCGACGAGAACATCAAGCTGTATTGCGTCTACGTCGCGGTCGGCCAGAAGCGTTCGACCGTCGCCCAGTTCGTGAAGGTGCTGGAAGAGCAGGGCGCGCTCGAATACTCGATCGTCGTCGCCGCCACCGCGTCGGATCCGGCGCCGATGCAGTACATTGCCCCCTTTACTGCCTGCACCATGGGCGAATTCTTCCGCGACAACGGCATGCACGCGGTCATCATCTATGACGACCTTTCCAAGCAGGCCGTCGCCTACCGCCAGATGTCGCTGCTGCTGCGCCGTCCGCCGGGCCGCGAAGCCTATCCGGGTGACGTGTTCTATCTGCACTCCCGCCTGCTCGAGCGCGCGGCGAAGCTCAGCAAGGACCATGGCTCGGGCTCGCTGACCGCTCTGCCTGTCATCGAAACCCAGGCCAACGACGTGTCGGCCTACATCCCGACCAACGTCATCTCGATCACCGACGGCCAGATCTTCCTGGAAACCGACCTGTTCTTCCAGGGCATCCGTCCCGCGGTGAACGTCGGTCTGTCGGTGTCGCGCGTGGGTTCGTCGGCGCAGACCAAGGCCACCAAGAAGGTCGCCGGCAAGATCAAGGGCGAGCTCGCGCAGTACCGCGAAATGGCGGCGTTCGCGCAGTTCGGCTCCGACCTCGATGCCTCGACCCAGCGCTTGCTGAACCGCGGCTCGCGCCTGACCGAGCTGCTGAAGCAGCCGCAGTTCTCGCCGCTGAAGATGGAAGAGCAGGTCTGCGTGATCTGGGCCGGCACCAACGGCTATCTCGATCCGCTCCCGGTCAACAAGGTGCGCGCGTTCGAAGACGGTCTGCTGTCGCTGCTGCGCGGCAAGAACGCCGACATTCTCAACTCGATCCGCGACACCCGCGACCTCACCGACGACACCGCTGCCAAGCTCAAGTCGGTGGTCGAAGGTTTCGCGAAGAGCTTCGCGTAAATAAAGAACCGTCATGGCCGGGCCTGTCCCGGCCATCCACGTGCTACCGCGTGGAGACGAAGGCGTGGATGCCCGGGACAAGCCCGGGCATGACGAAAGAGATAGGCTAGCGGTTTGACCGCAAGGGATCGAACCGTCGGGGACGAAGAATGGCGTCACTTAAAGACATGCGCGTCCGCATCGCCTCCACCAAGGCGACGCAAAAGATCACCAAGGCCATGCAGATGGTCGCGGCCTCGAAGCTGCGCCGTGCGCAGACCGCCGCGGAAGCTGCACGTCCCTATGCCGACAAGATGAGCGCGGTGATCTCCAACATCGCCAGCGCGGCCGCGGGTTCGCCCGGCGCGCCGACGCTGCTGGCCGGCACCGGCCGCGACCAGGTTCATTTGCTGCTGGTCTGCACCGGCGAGCGCGGCCTGTCCGGCGCCTTCAACTCGTCGATCGTGCGTCTCGCCCGCGAGCGCGCGCTGACCCTGATGAGCCAGGGCAAGGAAGTGAAATTCTTCTGCGTCGGCCGCAAGGGTTACGAGCAGCTTCGCCGCCAGTTCGACAAGCAGATCGTCGAGCATCTCGATTTGCGCAGCGTCCGCCAGCTCGGCTTCGTCAATGCCGAGGACATCGCCAAGAAGATTCTGGCGCGGTTCGATGGCGGCGAGTTCGACGTCTGCACGCTGTTCTACTCGCGCTTCCGCTCGGTGATCGCGCAGATCCCGACCGCCCAGCAGATCATCCCGCTGGTCGTCGAGGAGGGCGCTGCCGCCAACACGACGTCTTACGAATACGAGCCGGAAGAGGACGAGATTCTCACCCGTCTTCTGCCGCGCAATCTCGCGGTCCAGATCTTCCGCGCGCTGCTCGAGAACAACGCCTCGTTCTACGGCGCTCAGATGAGCGCGATGGACAACGCGACGCGCAACGCCGGCGAAATGATCCGCAAGCAGACGCTGGTCTACAACCGTACGCGTCAGGCGCAGATCACCAAGGAACTGATCGAAATCATCTCGGGTGCCGAGGCCGTCTGATCAAGGCGCTTCAATACCCGTCAAACGCAACATCCCGATCAACAAGCTGATCGTGGTCTAGAAGTTCGGATCGAAGGAGACATTCAATGGCAGCCCAGTCCGGTCGCGTCACTCAGGTCATCGGCGCCGTCGTCGACGTGCAGTTCGAAGGCCACCTCCCGGCCATTCTCAACGCGCTCGAGACCAAGAACGGCGGCAACCGCCTGGTGCTGGAAGTCGCCCAGCATCTCGGCGAGTCCACTGTCCGCACCATCTCGATGGACACCACCGAAGGTCTGGTCCGCGGCCAGGAAGTGACCGACACCGGTTCGCCGATCCGCGTTCCCGTCGGCGAAGGCACGCTCGGTCGCATCATCAACGTCATCGGCGAGCCGATCGACGAAGCCGGCCCGGTCAAGTCGGAAGGCCTGCGCGCGATCCACCAGGAGGCGCCGCTCTACACCGACCAGTCGACCGAAGCTGAAATTCTCGTCACCGGCATCAAGGTCGTCGACCTTCTGGCTCCCTACGCGAAGGGCGGCAAGATCGGCCTGTTCGGCGGCGCCGGCGTCGGCAAGACCGTGCTGATTCAGGAGCTGATCAACAACGTTGCGAAGGCGCACGGTGGTTACTCCGTGTTCGCCGGCGTCGGCGAGCGGACCCGCGAGGGCAACGACCTCTATCACGAGTTCATCGAGTCCAAGGTCAACGCCGATCCGCACAATCCGGATCCGAGCGTGAAGTCGAAGTGCGCGCTGGTGTTCGGCCAGATGAACGAGCCCCCAGGCGCCCGCGCCCGCGTCGCGCTCACGGGTCTGACCATCGCGGAGGACTTCCGCGACAAGGGCCAGGACGTGCTGTTCTTCGTCGACAACATCTTCCGCTTCACCCAGGCCGGCTCGGAAGTGTCGGCGCTGCTCGGTCGTATTCCTTCGGCCGTGGGTTATCAGCCGACGCTCGCGACCGACATGGGCGCGCTGCAGGAGCGCATCACCACCACGCAGAAGGGCTCGATCACCTCGGTGCAGGCCATCTACGTTCCGGCCGACGACTTGACCGACCCGGCGCCCGCGACCTCGTTCGCCCACTTGGACGCGACCACCACGCTGTCGCGCTCGATCGCTGAAAAGGGCATCTATCCGGCGGTCGATCCGCTCGACTCGACCTCGCGCATGCTCTCCCCGCTGGTCGTCGGCGAGGAGCATTACGCGGTCGCCCGTCAGGTCCAGCAGGTGCTGCAGCGCTACAAGGCGCTCCAGGACATCATCGCCATTCTCGGCATGGACGAGCTCTCGGAAGAGGACAAGCTGACCGTGGCCCGCGCCCGCAAGGTCGAGCGCTTCATGTCGCAGCCGTTCCACGTCGCCGAAATCTTCACGGGTTCGCCGGGCAAGTTCGTCGACCTCGCCGACACCATCAAGGGCTTCAAGGGCCTAGTGGAAGGCAAGTATGACCACCTGCCGGAAGCCGCCTTCTACATGGTCGGCACCATCGAAGAGGCGGTCGAGAAGGGCAAGAAGCTGGCGGCGGAAGCTGCCTAAGCTCACGACTAGCGAATAGGGAGTGGCGAAAAGCTGCTCCCTCTTTTGCCACTCACCA
Organism: Bradyrhizobium ganzhouense; assembly: GCF_049949285.1. Taxonomy (NCBI): domain Bacteria; kingdom Pseudomonadati; phylum Pseudomonadota; class Alphaproteobacteria; order Hyphomicrobiales; family Nitrobacteraceae; genus Bradyrhizobium; species Bradyrhizobium ganzhouense. Next base: position 84,268 of record NZ_CP181318.1, on the reverse strand, counting down.
CTCGCAGGTTTGTTATGGCCACCTTCCACTTCGATCTCGTCTCTCCGGAAAAGCTCGCATTCTCGGGCGAAGTCGACCAGGTCGACATTCCCGGCGTCGAGGGTGATTTCGGCGTGCTGGCCGGTCATGCGCCGGTCGTGGCTGCGATCCGCCCCGGCATCCTGACCATCACCACCAGCGGCAAGCACGAGAAGATCATCGTGCTCGGCGGCCTCGCCGAAGTCTCCGAAAAGGGCCTTACCGTGCTCGCCGACGTCGCGACCTCGCTGGACGAGCTCGATCGCGCCCAGTTCGCCGAGACCATCTCGGAGATGGAAGAGGGGCTGAAGGAGCACGAAGGCAACGAGCTCGACCAGGCCCTCGAGCGGCTCGATCACTACAAGAGCATCCAGCAGCAGCTCAGCTCGACGGCTATGCATTAAGCCCCGGGGCATCGCTTCGGGGCTCACGAGAAATTCCTGAACAAGTTCAGCGCTCGTCACGATGGTGGCGGGCGCTGAAACTTTGTTGCACCGCGCCGCCGATAACGGCATTCTGCGCTCGCGAATTTTGTTCCGGGGCGGGTAGCAGATGAAACGCAAGATCGCGGCGATTTTCGCGGCCGATATTGCCGGTTACTCAAGGCTGGTCGCGGAAGACGAGGAAGAGACGCTGCGGCGTCTGGCCTCCTATCGCGAAGTCATCGACGATTTCATCGCAAAGGCGAACGGCCGGATTTTCAACACCGCAGGCGATGCCGTGCTCGCGGAATTCCCGAGCGCGGTCGACGCGGTGCGCTGCGCGATCGACATTCAGGAGTCCTTGCGAACCCGCAACATGGCCTACCCGCCGAGCCGGCAGATGTCGTTCCGCATCGGCATCACCATCGGCGACGTGGTCGAGCGCGACGGCGATCTTCTCGGTGACGGCGTCAACATCGCAGCCCGGCTCGAGGGGCTGGCGGAAGTCGGCGGCATCTGCGTCTCGCGTGCCGTGCACGAGCAGGTCGCCAACAAGCTGTCGGTGCAGTTCGCCGATATCGGTGCGCAGGAAGTGAAGAACATCCCGACGCCGGTGCACGCCTATATGGTGGCGATGCGGCGCGAGGACGGGACCTATTCCACGCCCCAGGTGAAGAAGGTCATCAAGGCGGCGCCCGCGCCGAACTGGATGTGGCCGCTGGTGGTCGGCGTGGTCTCCGTCGTCGCCATCGGTGTTAGCGGCTTCCTCTATTTCACCAAGCTCGAGACCACTCAGCTGTCGTCCACCGCGGCGGCGCCCGCGCCGAGTCCCGTTGCTGCTTCGGCGCCCAACTCAACGCCCACGATGGCCGCGAAAGCGCCGATGCCGACGTCGACGCCGACACAAATGGCCGCTGCGACACCGATGCCAATGCCGTCGCCCCCGGCCGCCTCAGGCGGCAATTTCCCCGCGGATATGGTGCCCTTCATCAGCGAGCGCCAGCGCACCTATCTCAGCAACGAATATGCCACAGCCGGCGATTACAAGGCCTTCGCCCTCAACATCGCCGGCTTCACCGGTACTGCGCTCAATCAGCTGAATGAAGAAGCCGCGCGCAATGCCGCGCTCGATCAGTGCCAGCAGCGCGCCGACGCCGCGCAATCGCCGCGGCGCTGCGAGCTCTATGCGGTCGGCAACAATGTCCTCTACGCGCACGGCAAGCCGCCGATGCCGCCACAGCCCTGGGTTCGGCAGGACACTGTGACCGAGCGAGCGTTCGCGTCGAAGGACTTTCCGATGCTGCGCGACCAGGCCAAAGTCCGCCTCGAGAACATGTTCGCGCCGGCCGCGAAATCCCGGTCGATTGCGCTCGGTCCGGGCGGTCAGTATTTCATGGTTTTGGGCGCATCAACCGTGGACGAGTCGGCGCGGCGTTCGCTGGAATCCTGCGGCGCGTTCGCGGGCGCGGCCTGCATGATCGTGGCTATCGACGACAATTTCGTCGTGCCGATCCCGACCCTGCTCAAGCCCAACGGCTTCTTCCACGCCGCGACCAATTCCTCGATCGTGGCCGATGCGCGCGACGAGGTGGTGCGCAAGCTCGGCGATGGCATGGGCTGGAACGCGGTTGCCGTCGGCACCGCAGGCCGTCCCGGCCTCGGCCTGAAGGCCGCCGATGAGCACACCGCGATCAACGGTGCGCTGGCCGACTGCGTCAAGCACGACAGCGACTGCCGCGTGATCGCGATCGGCCCGTTTACGGTCGGGCCGACGAATTAGCGGCGAACGCTGCTCGCTTTCGCTGATTTCGCCTGACGTCTCAGCGGCTTCGTAGAGATCACCGCGCACCGCGCCGAAAACCGCCGGCTACTGTGCATGGGGTTGTTTTCGCGTTTTCAGTTTGCGAAGGGCGCAAACTGCTTCGCGACGGCTTGATAAACCTCGCGGCGGAACGGCACCACGATGTCGGCAACGCGGTCGAGCCGCTCCCAGCGCCACGCGTCGAACTCCGCGGGCTGGTCGTTGCGTGGCGTCAGCGGATCGATCTCGTCATCCTTGCCAGTGAAGCGCAGCGCGAACCATTTCTGGCGCTGGCCGCGAAATTTTGCCAGCCGATGCGTCTGCGGTCCGTCATAGGGCGGGAATTCGTAAGTGAGCCAGTCGGTCTCGCCGAGATAGTCGGCGCTGACGACGCTGGTTTCCTCCCAGAGCTCGCGCATGGCGGCATCGCGCAAGACCTCGCCCTCGTCGACGCCGCCCTGCGGCATCTGCCAGTCGAGCCCCGGCAAGATGATCTCGGGGCCGTCGCCCTTGAAGCGGTGCCCGATCAGCACACGGCCATCGGCATTGAACAGCGCGATCCCGACATTGGGACGGTAAGGTTTTTCAGTCGTCACGCGTGGCTCTCTCGTTGTCAGCCCGGCGATGCCTTAGCACCAAAGCCGGGATGACAATTTGATTTAGTCATCCGCCAGCGCTGAAAATTCCTTCACCACGCGCTCGTAGACCGGGCGCTTGAACGGGATGATCAGCTCGGGCAGGTTCTTCATCGGCTCCCAGCGCCAGCTGACGAATTCGGCCTTGTGGCCGCCGCCGCCGGGCTTCTCGACGTTGATCTCGCTGTCCTTGCCGGTGAAGCGGACCGCGAACCATTTCTGGCGCTGGCCGCGGTAGCGGCCCTTCCAGGCGCGCCCCGCCACCGTGCGCGGGATGTCGTAGATCAGCCAGTCCGGAACCTCGCCGAGCCGCTCGATCGAGCGCACGCTGGTCTCTTCATAGAGCTCGCGTTTGGCCGCGTCCCAATTGTCCTCGCCGGGATCGACCCCGCCCTGCGGCATCTGCCAGACATGGCTGTCGTCGACATGCTCGATACCGCCGGCACGACGACCGATGAACACCAGGCCCTTCGCATTGATGAGCATGACACCGACGCAGGTTCGGTAGGGCAGATCCTCGTAACGCGCCATTCCGCCAAACCCCTTGCGTGCTGCCGGCAGGGCTGTTGGGCCCGTGCCGTACCAATTCGTTGATTTAGCTGGATTTTGATTTCAGCATCGCGGTTGTCAATGGCACCAAAAGGATACCCCGGTCGCTCAATGTCTTGATCCAGGCGCCGACCCGCTCGATCGAGACGGGCAGCGCAGAGGCGGTGCCGACGGCAACGCCGCGTTCCCGCGCCACCGATTCCAGCTTGTTCAGGGCGCGGTCGATCTCGGTCGGGGTCGGCACCGCGTCGAGCGCGATGTCGCCCTTGCCGAACGGAACTGCGAGGCTGCCTGCGGCCTGCGGCGCGATGCTGCGGGGCGAGGAGCCGTCGTCGAAGAAGCCGAGCCCGCGCTTGGAGGCCTCGCGGATGATCGGCTGCATCGCCGCCTCGGTCGCGATGAAGCGGGCGCCCATGAAATTGGTGATACCAGCATAGCCCTGCATCCGGCTCAGGTGCCAGTACAGGCGGTCGGTGTTCTGGTCGGTGGTGAGCGAGGTCAAGAGCGTCTGCGGCCCTGGATCATTGTCCGGGAAGTCGTAGGGCTCCATCGGGATCTGGAGGAAGATCTCGTGGCGCTGGGCGCGGGCGCGCTCGGCGAGCTTGCCGGGATCGGCGCCGTAGGGCGTGAAGGCCAGCGTCACCGCGCCCGGCAACTTCATGATCGCATCGGTGGTCTTGGCGGCGCCGACGCCGAGGCCGCCGATCACGATCGCCACCACCGGCATTTTCGCCGCCTTGGCGCGGTCGGCCTCGGCTGCGTAGACGTTGAACGGCTTGAGATCACCTGAGATCACGGGGATCATGCCGTAGCGGGATTTCTCCAGCAGTTTTGGATCGATCCCGGCCATGACGGCCGGTGCTGCGGACGCCGCCTCGCCTTTGTCGGCGGCGTCGCCTGCGCCGATCACCACGTCGTGGCGCGCGCCGGTCGAGCCGTCGATCATGGTGACGGTCTTTTGCTCGCCGGAGGCGGCCTCTTTCGGCGCCTCCTTGGCGGCTTGCTTGCTCTCCTGAACATGGCCGGCCGCGGCCGCCTCGGCGGCAGGCTTCTCGTCGGTGCCCTTGGAATCGCGGATCGCGATCCGCGTCATCGGCTCGCCGCCAAGGGGGTCCTTGTTGAAGATGGCGAAGCCGGCAAAGGCGACCAGGAACAGGCCGAGCATCACGGCCAGCGCCTGCATGGCCGTGAACGGCAGCCGCAGCCGCCGTTTCCGGCGCGGCGTGTCCTGTCCGAGCGGGGCGCTCAGATCATCGGCCGTTTCAGTCATGCGCGATCCCGAATCACTCCACCGACGATACCACGCCGAGGTCAAGCGGCGGCAGGCCGGGATAGGCCGGGGACGCCAGGAGCTCCAAGCAAAAAGGGCGGCTCCTGGAGCCGCCCTTTCAATAGATTGCCGAGGCTGCGCTTAGTTGGCTGCCTTGGGCTTATCGGCTGCCGCCTTGTCGGTGGTGGTCCCCGGCGTCGGCGCCGCGGAGGCGCTGTTCTTGATGCCGTGGAGCAGATCGTCGGCCATCTTGAGCGCCTTGTCGTCCTTGGCATCCGGCGGGACGTAGGACTGCGAGCCGGTCTTCTCGTCGCCGTCGTTCTTGAGATGACCGCGCAGCGAAGCCTCGCCCTTGGTGTCGGTGCGCGACTTCAGCTCGTCCGGCACGTCCTGCAGCACTTCGATGTCGGGCACGATGCCCTTGGCCTGGATCGACTTGCCCGACGGCGTGTAGTAGCGCGCGGTGGTGAGGCGCAGCGCGCCGTTGCCCGAGCCGAGCGGGATGATGGTCTGCACCGAGCCCTTGCCGAACGAGCGCGTGCCGACGATGGTCGCGCGCTTGTGGTCCTGCAGCGCGCCAGCGACGATTTCCGACGCCGAGGCCGAGCCGCCGTTGACGAGGACGATGACCGGCTTGCCCTTGGTGAGGTCGCCCGCATGCGCGGTGCGGCGCTGGGTTTCCTCGGCGTTGCGGCCGCGGGTCGACACGATCTCGCCCTTCTCCAGGAACGAGTCAGAGACGGTGACGGCTTCCTCGAGCAGGCCGCCCGGATTGTTGCGGAGGTCGATGATGTAGCCCTTGAGCTTGTCGCCGATCTGGGTCGAGAGGTTGGCGACCTCCTTCTTCAGGCCTTCGGTGGTCTGCTCGTTGAAGGTGGTGATGCGGATATAGGCGATGTCGTCGGCCTCGACGCGCGCGCGCACCGAGCGGACGCGGATGTTGTCGCGCACCAGCGTGACGTCGATCGGATTGTCCTGGCCCTTGCGGATGATCTTGAGCTTGATCTTGGTGTTGACGGGGCCGCGCATCTTCTCGACGGCCTGGTTCAGGGTCAGGCCCTGCACCGCTTCATCGTCGAGATTGGTGATGATGTCGTTGGCCATCACGCCGGCGCGCGAGGCGGGCGTATCGTCGATCGGCGAGACCACCTTGATCAGGCCGTCTTCCATGGTGACCTCGATGCCGAGGCCGCCGAACTCACCGCGGGTCTGCACCTGCATGTCGCGGAAGCTCTTGGCGTCCATGTAGCTCGAATGCGGATCGAGGCCGGAGAGCATGCCGCTGATGGCGGATTCGATCAGCTTGGTGTCGTCGGGCTTCTCGACATAGTCGGAGCGCACGCGCTCGAAGACGTCGCCGAACAGATTGAGCTGGCGATAGGTGTCAGCGGTCGCGGCTCGCGCGCTGGAGCCCATGAACACCGCGCGCGGCTGGGTCACGAACAGCGTCAGCGCCGCACCGGTCGCAGCGCTGAGGAGGATAACTGAAGTCTTGCGCATCATCCGCGAACCTTCTCGCCTTCATTTGCGGCCCACCATGGGCCTGGATCGATTGGAGTGCCGTCTTTGCGGAACTCGACATACAGCACAGGTTGACTCGCGTTGGTGGCGAGAATGGAGGCGACTTGAGATGTCGACCCCATGGTCGCGACCGGCTCCCCCGTGAGCACAAACTGTCCGATGTTTACCGAAATGCGCTCCATCCCGGCGATCAGGACATGATACCCGCCCCCGGCATTGAGGATCAAGAGTTGTCCATAGCTGCGGAACGGGCCAGCATAGACCACCCAGCCGTCGCACGGCGTTGTGACCTGCGAACCGGGCTTGGTTGCCAGCGAAATACCCTTCTGGACCCCGCCGACCCCGTCGGAACCGCCAAAGTCCCTGATCTTGTTACCGTTAACCGGTAGCGGCAGGAGCCCCTTGGCTGAGGCAAAGAGAATCGCCGGGCTGGTCCGGGAGCGGTCCTTGAACACGGCCGGGCCGGGCTTGGCATTGGCGGCCGCGTCTGCCGCTGCCTTGGCCTCCTTGGCCTCGGCCTGCTTTGCGGCCTCGGCCGCCTTCTCGGCCGCCTTGGCCGCGCTTTGCAGGTCCTGCTCCATCTTGGCGATCAGCCCCTGGAGATCGCCGACTTGCCTTGACAGTGCGATGGCGCGCGAATTCTCGGCGTCGAGGTCCTTTTCGCGCGAGGACTGCTGCCGCTGCCGTTCGTCGACGAGCGCGGTGAGCCGGGTCTGGTCGCTGCGGACTTTGTCGCGGTCGGAGGCGAGCTGGTCGCGCTCGGCGGCGATGCTCTTGCGCAGGGTCACGAGCTCGCCGAGCTCGCTGGCAATCTTCTCGGCGCGGCCTCGCAATTCCGGCACGACGGCGCCGAGCAGCATCGCGGTGCGCAGCGATTGCAGCGCATCCTCGGGCCGGACCAAAAGCGCCGGCGGCGTGCGCCGGCCGGCACGCTGCAAGGCCGCCAGCACCTCGACGATGTCGGCGCGGCGTGAATCGAGCGAGGCGCGCGCCTCCTGCTCGCGGCCGTTCAAAGTTTTCAGCCGCGCTTCGGCCTCGTCGATCTTGGTCTCGACGGCGCGGACATTGGCGGCGGTGTCGATCAACTGCTGATTGAGCTGGGTGCGGTCCTGGCCGAGCGACGTGATCTCGGCCTTCAGCTTGGCCTGCGCCTCCTCCGCGCTCTTCTTGCTTGCGCGCGCGGCTTCCAGCTCCTGCTCGCGCTGCTTGATGGCGTCGGGCGAGATCGCCGCGGTCTGCGGCGCCGGTGCCGCCGTCTGAGCTTGCGCGAGGCTTTCTTCAGCGAAGAGGCTTGCGCCGGCGCAGCTCGCAATCAGCAGCAAATTGAGGATCGGCGCTCGCATCTGTCGGGCAAGGTTCTTGGGCAAGGTGCTCGTTGTGGCGCGAATCACGCGCGATGATAGGGATGGCCGGCCAGAATGGTGGCGGCCCGATACAGCTGTTCCAGAAGCATGACGCGAACCATTTGATGCGGCCAGGTCGCGGAGCCGAACGCGATCGCGAGCTTGGCCTTACGGCGCAATTCGGGCGAAAGTCCGTCCGCCCCTCCGATCACGAAGATAGTATGACCGGCGCCCTCGTCGCGCCAGCGCCCGAGATTCCGTGCGAATACGGTGGAATCGAGGTTTTGGCCGCGCTCGTCCATCGCCACCAGAACCGATTTTTCGGGAATATGCGCGGAGATCGCCGCGGCCTCCTCAGTCATTCGCGTCGCGGCGTCGCGCGCGCGACTTTCAGGGATTTCGTGGATGGTGAGCTCGCGGAATCCGAGCTTGCGGCCGGCCTCGTCGAACCGCTCGAAATAGCGGTCGGCAAGCTCCCGTTCGGGGCCCTGCTTCAGCCGGCCCACCGCAATGACAGCAACACGCATGAGGTTTTAGGGTCGCGTTTCCAGACCGCGCGCAATCCGCGCGCGCACGACGCTAGCATGCGCGTCAGCCGATTCGAAATCGGCTAGGTCGTCAGATCGCCTTCGCCGCGCCTGGGCCCTGCGTGTACAATCTCTCGAGATTGTAGAACTCACGGACCTCGGGTCTGAACACGTGCACGATCACATCGCCGGAATCGATCAGCACCCAGTCGCAATTGGGCAAGCCCTCGACGTGGATGTTCTTGATGCCGTTTTCCTTGAGGCTTTTGCTGACGTTCTCCGCGATCGCGCCAACGTGCCGGTTAACCCGGCCGGTGGTAACGATCATGTAGTCGGAGTATGCCGATTTGCCGCGAAGGTCGATGATGACCGTCTCTTCCGCCTTCATGTCCTCGAGGCGGGAGAGGATCAGGCTCAGCGTCTTGTCGGCGTCGGGTTGCGCCTTCAAGGCCGCAGCTTTGGTCGATGTTTTACGCGTCGGTTTCGTAGCCTTGGGTAAAACAGACTTGGACAATACAGACGTGGCCAGGGACCATTCCTTTCACTGTATCGCGAAGACCGAATCCTGTCCTCGCTGGTTACACTACATCATGTGGGGTTAAGGGTTTCAATATGCCAGAGAGCCCGTAAATCCCCACACTCTGTCTCACTTCGTACCTTTCCAGCTCCCGTCCGGGTTCCGTAACCGGGTTGAGGAGAGGTTGAGTTTCAATCCGGTCAGGAAGACCCAGGCCGGCGCCGGCTGATCCGCAAGTAATGCTGCCTTATTCTCGGGGAGGCGGTAGCGCGCAAGCGCCTGGGCGGCGGGGGAGGCGAGGGCACGAAAACTCTGCGGCGGGCGATCGATGATCGCCATCGGCACCTGGTCGGCGATGCGCCGCCAGTGCTGCCAACGATGGAATTGAGCGAGGTTGTCGGCGCCCATAATCCAGACAAAGCGCAAGCCACTGAGACGGCGGCGCAACGTGTTGATCGTGTCGATAGTGTAGCGCGTACGAATGACGGATTCGAGACAGCTCACCTCGATCCTGGCATCGTTGGCAACGTCGCGCGCCGCCTGCATGCGCTCGCCGAGCTCATGCAGATTGCCGTTCTCCTTCAGCGGGTTGCCCGGCGTCACCAGCCACCAGACGCGATCGAGCTGAAGGCGCTTCAGCGCGAACTGGCTGATCGCGCGATGGGCCTGGTGCGGCGGATTGAACGAGCCGCCGAGCAGGCCGATACGCATGCCTTCAGTGTAGGGCGGGATGGCCTGCGCGAAGAAACGTGGCGCGACGAAATTGTTACTCAATGCCCCACGCCTCGCGCCATGCCTTACGGCCGCGTCTGCCCTGTGCCGTGAACGCGATATTTGAAGCTCGTCAGCTGTTCGGCACCAACCGGACCGCGCGCATGGAAGCGGCCGGTGGCGATGCCGATCTCGGCGCCGAAGCCGAACTCGCCGCCATCAGCGAACTGCGTCGAGGCGTTGTGCAGCACGATCGCGGAATCGACTTCGCTGAGGAATTTCTTCGCAGCCACGTCGTTCTCGCTGACGATCGCATCGGTATGGTGCGAGCCGTGATCCTGGATGTGCGCGATCGCGCCGTCGACGCCGTCGACCACCTTCGCCGCGATGATCGCGTCGAGATATTCGGTGTCCCAATCGTCTTCGCTAGCAGGTTTTACGCGCGCGTCGGCTTTTTGCACGGCGTCGTCGCCGCGCACCTCGCAGCCGGCCTCGAGCAACATCTCGACCAGCGGCTTCAGGGTCTTTGCAGCCGCTGCGCGATCGACCAGCAAGGTTTCGGCCGCGCCGCAGACACCGGTGCGGCGCATCTTGGCATTGAGGACGATCGACTTCGCCATGGCGAGATCGGCGCTGCCATCGATGTAAACGTGATTGACGCCTTCGAGATGCGCGAACACCGGCACGCGCGCTTCCTGCTCGACGCGCGCGACGAGGCTCTTGCCGCCGCGCGGCACGATCACGTCAACGGCGCCATTGAGGCCGGACAGCATCATGCCGACCGCCGCGCGGTCGCGCGTCGGCACCAGCGTGATCGCAGCTTCGGGCAGGCCGGCTTCGCGCAGGCCTTGCACCAGGCATTCATGGATGGCGCGGCAGGAGCGGAAACTGTCGGAGCCGCCGCGCAGGATCACCGCATTGCCTGATTTCAGGCACAGCACGCCGGCATCGGCCGCAACATTCGGCCGGCTCTCAAAGATCACGCCGACGACGCCGAGCGGCACGCGCACGCGCTCGATGGTCATGCCGTTCGGCCGCTGCCAGCTCTCGGTGACGATGCCGACGGGATCGGCGATGCCGCGCACGACGGCGATGCCTTCGGCCATGCCTTCGACACGCGCCGGCGTCAGCGTCAGGCGGTCGATGAAGGAGGAGGTGGCGTTGCCGGAGGCGCGAGCCTCGGCGACGTCCTCGGCATTGGCGGCAAGGATCGCCGCAGCATTGCCGCGGATTGCCCGCTCCATGGCGTCCAGCGCCCGGTTCTTCTGCTCCGGCGGCGCCAGCGCCAGCACGCGCGCGGCGGCGCGGGCACGGGTGGCGAGATCGGACATCAGGGCCTGGAGATCGGCATTGCCGTCAACGGCTTTAAGGGGGGCGGCCATGGGGAGTTCAACCTTTTGCTAAGGCAGTGTCCTAGCACGGAAATCCCGCTTTTGCGAAGGGCGGGACAGGTATGGCAGGGGCCCGGCTGGCGCCGCTGGGTCGGCCAATGGCCTGGTTGTTTGGGAGGCCGGACGGATCCTTGCGGGATGCTCAAATATCAATAAATATCATTATCTGATAACGGAGCTTCCCAATGGCGAGCAGCTACAGCATCGGAAAGCATTTCGAGGAGCTGATCGACAATCTGGTCGATAGCGGCCGGTACGCCACCGCGAGCGAGGTGATGCGCGAAGGTCTGCGCCTCGTCGAGGAGCGTGAAGAACGGCGCAAGGTCAAGCTGGAGGCGCTACGGGAGGAAATCCAGAAGGGTTTTGACAGCGGGCCGATGGAAGAGGTCGATGTCCAGGAATGGATGAACGACATCAAGGCGCGGGGACGGCAGCGACTGGCCGCGCGCAAACGTGGCGAATAGATTTCGCAAGGCTCCACAAGCCGACCAAGATCTCGATTCGATCTGGGACTTCATTTCCGCCGACAGCGTTCGGGCCGCCGACAAGCAGATCGCGCGCATCGGAGAGATATTCGAAATGCTTGTGGAGAATCCGCTGGCTGGGCGCGAACGTCGAGAATTGCGAGCAAACCTGCGCAGCTTTCCCGCCGGCAACTACGTGATCTTCTATATCCCGTTACCCGATGGTGTCGAGATCATCCGCGTGATGCACGGCCGCCAGGATATCGGCGCCGACGACATGCAATAGCCGGCGTTACCCGCCCACCACCAGATCGTCGCGGTGGATCATCTCGGACCGGCCGCTGATGCCGAGGATGGTCATTACATCTGGGGACGAGCGGCCCTTGATCCGCTCGGCGACCTCGGCGTCGTAGGCGATCAGGCCGCGGCCGACCTCGCTGGTGTCGGGGCCGCGGACGATCACGGCGTCGCCGCGGGCGAACTGGCCCTCGACCTTGATCACGCCGGCCGGCAGCAGGCTAGCGCCCGCGCGGAGCGCCGTCACGGCGCCGGCGTCGATGGTCAGCGTGCCCTTCGGCTCCAGCGTGCCCGCGATCCAGCGTTTTCGCGAGGTGATGGGATTGGCGGGCGTCAGGAACCAAGTGCAGCGGCCGCCATTGGCGATCGCCTGCAGGGGATGCTCGATCTTGCCGGACGCGATCAGCATGTGCGTGCCGCCGGTGGTGGCGATCTTGGCCGCCTCGACCTTGGTGCGCATGCCGCCGCGCGATAGTTCGGACTCGGCGTCTCCCGCCACTGCCTCGATCTCGGAGGAGATGCTGTCGACGACCGGAATGAGCTTGGCGTTCGGATTGTTCTTCGGCGGCGCGTCGTAAAGCCCGTCGATGTCCGAGAGCAGGACGAGCAGGTCGGCGCTCGCCATGGTGGCGACGCGCGCGGCGAGGCGGTCATTGTCGCCGTAGCGGATCTCGTTGGTCGCGACCGTGTCGTTCTCGTTGATGACAGGGATCGCGCGCCATTCCAGCAGCTTGCCGATGGTGGAGCGGGCGTTGAGATAGCGGCGGCGTTCTTCGGTGTCCTGCAGCGTCACCAAAATCTGTCCGGCGTCGATGCCGTGAGCCCCGAGCACCTCCGACCAGATCCGCGCCAGCGCGATCTGGCCGACGGCGGCGGCAGCCTGGCTCTCCTCCAGCTTCAGCGGCCCGCGCGGCAGCTTGAGCCGGCTGCGGCCGAGCGCGATCGAGCCGGAGGAGACGACGAGGACGTCGCGTCCCTCCTTGTGCAGCTTCGCCATGTCGTCGGCGAGCGCGGCGAGCCAGGACGCCCGCACCTCGCCCCTGTCGGAATCGACCAGCAGCGCGGAGCCGACCTTGACGACGATGCGGCGGAATTGACTGAGTTCAGGGCTGGCCATGGCGCTACGGGACGGAATTGCTCGGAAAACGGCGGAGCGAAAGGGGCGGCGCCGATGAGGCTGCTTTTGCAGCAGGACGATGGCCGGCGCAAGGCGGCCTGGATGGTAAACGGCGAACGTCGGCCTTGTCTCGCGGGCTGGGCTGGCTCTAATGGCCCCAACCATAATGGGCTGGAAAGAGGAAGCGTATGGATCGCCGCAAATTCATGGCCGGATGTCTCGGGGGATATCTTGGCCTGCCGCTGCTGGCGCAGGCGGGTGAGGCGCAAGCGCAGGCCGGGCTGACAAAGATCATCTTCCCGTTTGCGGCGGGGGCTGGCGGCGACACGCTGTGTCGGCTGATCGCGCAGGAAATCTCCCCGGTGCTGCAACGGACCATCGTGGTCGAGAACCGCACCGGCGGTGATGGGCTGATCGGTATCAAATCCGTGAAGGGTGCAAGCCCCGACGGCAGCATGGTGCTGGTGACGACAGGGCCGACCATGTACCTGCTGCCGATGGTGGAGACGACACCGAGCTTCGATACGGCGAAGGATTTCATGCCGGTGTCCCTGCTTGCGCGGTTCGAGTTCGCCGTCGTGATCGGCCCCGGGATCGATGCCTCCGATTTCAAGGGATTCGTCGCGTGGCTGAAAGCGCATCCTGACAAGACGTCGTTTGGCGTCCCGAGCAACGGCACCATTCCGCATTTCATGGGCTCCAAGCTCGAGAAGGATCTCGGCATTCCGCTGACGCGTGTGCCTTATCGTGGTAGCGCGCCGATCCTCAACGACATCATCGGCGGCCACATTTCCTTTGGGATCACCACGCTGGCAGACGCGCTGCCGCAGTATCGCGCCAAGGGCGTGACCATCATTGCGGTGTCGAGCGCGGAGCGGTCGCCGTTCGCGCCTGATGTTCCGACGCTGAAGGAGAGCGGCATCGATCTCGTCGCCGATGCCTGGTACGGCATGTGGCTTCCCGCCGGCAGCCCGCCGGAGTTTGCGACCAAGCTTGGCGCGGCCGCAAGTGCGGCGCTCGCCAAGCCCGAGGTGAAGGAGAAGCTGACGGCGATCGGATTGATCCCGGTCGGCAGCAACGCGGATGGGCTGACCAGGGAGCTCGCAGCGAACACGGCGTTCTGGCAGCCGATCGTGAAGGCAACGGGTTACAAGATCGAGAATTAAAGCCTGATCTTAACTGAGGTGCTGGACATGACGCAGCGCTTACTCGGTGCTGCCCGGTTATTTGCCAGCAATTATCAGCTCGTCGTGTGCGACGATCCATTGAGCTCGCTTGGCAGCGAGGATGACTGGAACTGGGATGCTGCGAAATCCAAACGCGGTTTTGCCGGCGTCCCCGCGTTCCGGATGATCGGCACGGAAGCGGACCTCAATGATCATTGGATTGAGCTGATATCAAGCGATCAGCCGCCTTCGCCGGACGAATGGCAGCGGATTACCTGCGTGCATTTCCATTCCGGAAGCGGACGGATCCACGTCATGTCGGTGATCGACAATAATGCGGCAATCACCGCGGATGTCGAGCGGGGCGATTACGCAATCTATATGGCAGGGCAAAATCTTGGAATCGATCAGTTGAGTCTCGGCGAGAAGACGAAATTCTCGGATGCCGAAATAGCCGAGCGAAAGGATATCGAGTGGTACCGACTCTTTCTGGTGCGGGGTAAGCCGGAATTTGAAGGGCGCGTGCTTGATCGCTAGCTAGCCGGTGCTCTATCTCTTATCCTGAGGAGCGCGCTCCTGCGCGCGTCTCGAAGGATGGAAGGCCCGGCTGTGGCAGCGGGGCCTGCATGATTCGAGACGGCGCTGTCGCGCCTCCTCACCATGAAGTCTACATCTTCGCGCGCTGCGCGATCCCGTCCTTGATGGCCGCAAGCTCGGCTTCATCCCAGATCCCGATCAAAATCCCGCCCCTCACCTGGAGCTGGTTGTCGGCATAGTTCGCGATCTTCTGGCGCGGCGTGGTGATGTGGTCGTTGGGATGCAGCGCCCAGTCGAACAGCTCGGCCTGCAACCGCGCGATGATGCCGGCGCATTCGGGATCATCGCCGCGATCGACGTATTCCTGCGGATCGGTTTCGAGATCGTACAACATCGGGCGGAAGCCGGAGGCGTGGATGTACTTCCAGCGGCCGTCGAACACCATGAACAGGCGGCAGCGCTCGATCGGCTGGTTGAGCTTCAGCCGCACGTCCTGCATGGCGTAATCGTATTCGGAGAACGCTACCTTGCGCCAATCGCCCGGCGTCGGACCGCGAAGAAGCGGCAGCAGCGAGCGTCCTTCGAGGATGTGGCCGGGCACCTTGCCGCCGAAATAGTCGACGAAGGTTGGCGCGAGGTCGATTCCCTCCACCAGCGCATCGCTGCGCGTGCCGCGCGTGGCGTCGGCTTCCTTCGAGGGGTCGATGATGATCAGCGGAATCTTTGCGGACTGCTCATGGAATAGATCCTTCTCGCCCATCCAGTGGTCGCCGAGATAATCGCCATGATCGGAGGTGAACACGATCATGGTGGTTTCCAGGAGGTCGCGTTCCTCCAGAAACTTCATCAGCACGCCCATCTGGTCGTCGATCTGGGTGATCAGGCCCATATAGGTCGGGATCACCTTCTCGCGGGCATCGTCGCGCGCCATGTTGCGGGAGTAGCGCATGTCCATATAGGCGCCGAACACCGGATGCGGATTTTGCCGCTCGCGCTCGGAGCGGATCACCGGGATCATGTCATCGGTCGAATACATGCTCGCGTAAGGCTCTGGTGCGATGTAGGGCCAGTGCGGCTTGATGTAGGACAGATGCAGGCACCACGGCCGGCCGTCGGTCTCGGCCTCGCTGATGAAGTCCATCGCGCGCCGCGTCATGTAGGGCGTCTCGGAATGCTCGTCCGGCACGCGCGCGGCCTTGTCGGCGTGCACCAGCAGCCAGCCGTTCTGCAACGAGCCATCTTCCGCGGCGCCTGAATTGGCCCAATGCTCCCACGGGTTCGTCGCTTCAAATCCCTGCTGGCGCAGATACTCGTCGTATTTCGGGCGCGGCCGGCCCGTCGGGTGCAGGCCGTCGTCGCGCTCATAAGGCTCAAAACCGCACTCGGCGACGTGCACGCCGATCATCGATTCCGGCGGGATGCCGAGCGCCTTCATGCCTTCGAGGTCAGGCGCCATGTGGGTCTTGCCGACCAGCACGTTGCGCACGCCGATTGTCTTGAGGTGATCGCCGAGCGTCGGCTCGCCGACGCGTAAGGGCCAGCCGTTCCAGTGCGAGCCGTGCGAGCGCATGTAGCGTCCCGTGTAGAACGACATCCGAGACGGGCCGCAGATCGGTGACTGCACATAGGCCTTCGAGAACAGCACGCCGCGCTTGGCCATGGCGTCGATGTTCGGCGTCTTCAGCGTGGGATGGCCGGTGCAGCCGAGATAATCATAGCGAAGTTGGTCGCACATGATCCAGAGAACGTTCTTCGCGCGCGCCATGCTTCGCCCCTGTCGTTTCTTGATTGATGGATGCTGCGCTATCGAGGGCGCGAAGACAAGCCAGTGATGCGCGCGCCCGTGGTCTCACACTCCGCTGTCGTCCCTGCGAACGCAGGGACCCATAACCACAGGGAGAGGTTTGACGAAGACTCGTTGTTCGGTAGCACGACCGTCCCCAACCGATAAATCACGCGGTATGGGTCCCCGCGTTCGCGGGGACGACAGCGGAGATCACGCCGACCACGGCTCCGCTTCGGCTGCGCTCTTGGCCTTGGCCGAGACCGGGGCCTCGCCGATCACATCCACCAGCGCGCGGAGCGCTTCCTTGACGCCGTCGCCGGTGATGCCCGAGAGCAGCAGCGGCGTCTTCTTGGCCGCGCGCTTCAGCCGGTCCTTCTGCTTCTTCAGCTCATCCGGCTCGACCGCGTCGATCTTGTTCAGCGCGACGATCTCGATCTTGTCGGTGAGCAACCCGCCATAGGCGTCGAGCTCCTTGCGCACCGTCTTGTAGGCTTTGCCGGCATGCTCGCAGGTTGCGTCGACCAGATGCAGCAGCACGCGACAGCGCTCGACATGGCCGAGGAAACGGTCGCCGAGGCCGGTGCCTTCATGCGCGCCTTCGATCAGGCCGGGAATGTCGGCGAGCACGAATTCGCGGCCGTCGGCGTTCACGACGCCGAGCTGCGGATGCAGCGTGGTGAAGGGATAGTCGGCGATCTTCGGCTTGGCCGCGCTGACCTTGGAGAGGAAGGTCGACTTGCCGGCGTTGGGCATGCCGACGAGACCGGCATCCGCGATCAGCTTTAGCCGCAGCCAGATCCAGCGCTCTTCGCCGGGTTGGCCCGGATTGGCGTTGCGCGGCGCGCGGTTGGTCGATGATTTGAAATGCGCGTTGCCGAAGCCGCCATTGCCACCCTCGGCCAGCACGAACTTTTCGCCGACATTGGTGAAGTCGTGGATCAGGGTCTCGCGGTCTTCGTCGAAAATCTGCGTGCCCACGGGGACCTTCAGCACGATGTTCTTGCCGTTGGCGCCATGGCGGTCCGAGCCAGAACCGTTCTCGCCCTTCTGGGCCTTGAAGTGCTGCTGGTAGCGGTAGTCGATCAGCGTGTTGAGGCCATCGGCGACCTCGAGGACGACGCTGCCGCCGCGGCCGCCATTGCCGCCGGAGGGACCGCCGAATTCGATGAACTTCTCGCGGCGGAACGCCACGCAGCCGTTCCCGCCGTCACCGGAGCGGATATAGACCTTTGCTTCGTCGAGGAATTTCATCGGCCATAGGTAGGCCAGCCGGTCCCCCGCGGCAACCCGGACTTACCCGCAAATCGGCCGAATTTCCGCGATTTTGGCCCCTTGCTTAACCCTTCGGGCGGCGGCGGATCAGGAATTTCTGCATGCCTTCAAGCACCAGCTCCTTGCGCTGGTTGAACACGGTGCTCTTGAGCGTCACCGCACCGGTCGTGCGTCCCGGCACGAGCTCGGTGACCTCAAGCGCCGGATAGATCGTGTCGTCGGCGAAGACGGGCTTAAGGAACCGGCTCGACTGCTCGAGAAAGCCGACCAGGGATTCCTCGACCATGAATGGAAACAGGCCTGCGCCGGGCGCGGTATGGATCAGCGTCTGAAAGCCGTGGGCGAGCAGATGCGGCATGCCGCGGGCGCGGCAATATTCCACGTCATAATGCACCGGATGGGTGTCGCCGCTCGCGGTCTGGAAGGCCGCGAACACCGCGGAGGTCTGGGTGCGGCTCGGCAGCACGAAGCGCTCGCCGACCACGAAATCCTCAAACCAGCGTTGCGCGGTGATCATGCGGTGCTGGGCCGGGTCGAAGTCGGTCATTTCAATGCTCTCTGTTCGTGGGCGCCCTATCGCTACCGCGGCGCGAAGAGTGCGACAATCCGTTCAATTCGGCTTGCGCGGGCTTGTCGCGCGCGCCTGCTTGATTAAAACGGCGCCAATGCCCTTCTTCAAAAATCTCTCCGCCTATGACGACCGCTCGGCACGGCTGGCCGGCATCGCCCTCATGGTGCTGTCGATCTTCATGTTCTCGTTCGGCGACGCCATGGGCAAGTTCCTGGTCGGGACGTATTCGGTGGGGCAGCTCTTGTTCCTGCGCGCCTGCGCGGCGCTGCTGCTGCTGTCGCCGATGATCTGGCGGCAGCGTCATCAGTTCCTGCAACTGGAGCGGCCGCGCCTGCAGCTGTTTCGCGTCGTGCTGTCAACGCTCGAGGTGGCCGCCTTCTTCCTCGCCACCGTCTATCTGCCGCTCGCCGACGTCATCACCTATTATCTCGCCGGTCCCATCTTCGTCACCGCGATGTCGGCGATCTTCCTGGGCGAGAAGGTCGGCTGGCGGCGCTGGACGGCGATTCTGATCGGCTTCTGCGGCGTGTTGATCGCGCTGCGGCCGTCGGCGCAAACGGTGAGCCTGCCGGCGCTGATCGCGCTCGGCGGCAGTCTTTCGTTTGCAACGCTGATGCTGATCACCCGCAGCCTGCGCAAGACGCCCGATATCGTGATGGCATCCTCGCAATTCATCGGCACGTTCTCGCTGGGCGCTGTGCTGTCGGCATTCCACTGGGTGCCGCCGACCCCAGGCAGCCTCGTGTTCTTCGCGCTGGCGGGGGTCATTTCGGTGACGGCGCTGTTCTGCGTCAACCGGTCGCTGAAGCTCGCACCGGCGAGCGTGGTGGTGCCGTATCAGTATTCGATGATCGTCTGGGCGGTGATCTTCGGCTTCGTCGTGTTCGGCGATGTGCCGTCGATAGCCACGATTGTCGGCGCCGCGATCATCATCGGCGCCGGTTTCTACATCTACTTGCGTGAGCGCGATCTGGGGCGCGAGAGCGCGGACGTGAATCCGCCTGTTTGACGCGGAAGACACAAGAAGGTCGTCGTCCCGGACAAGCGAGCAAAGCGAGCGCAGATCCGGGACCCATACCCACAGGGAGAAGTTTGGCGAAGACTCGGAGTGGGAGCTTCGCCCGACAACTCCTTCCTGTGGTTATGGGTCCCGGGCTCGCGACTTCGTCGCGCCCCGGGACGACACGCGGTGAGAGCTGGGCCTACCTCATCCTGCGCGCGCTGCTCCAGCTCTTCAGCGACGACCACACCCCGCGCGAGAGGCGGAAGCAGTCGACGGGCGTCGACGAGCCCAGCGCCAGGAAACGGTGCAGTTGCACGCCGCTCCACTGGAAGCCGCACTTCTCCAGCACGTTGCGCGAGGCCGGATTGGTGACGCGCGCACCCGCATAGAGATGGTCATCCTCGAATTCCTCGAAGAAGAAGTCGATCGCGCCGCGCGCGGCCTCGGTGGCAAAGCCCCGGCCCCAATGCTCGACGCCGAGCCAATAGCCGAGCTCGGCATTATCAGGCGTGGAGCGGTCGATACCGACCATGCCGACCGGTCCGCTGTCGTGCTCGATCAGGAACACGGTCTCGCTGCCGAGCGCGGCGGTGGCGCGGATGAATTCGACGGCGTCGTCCTGCGAATAGGGATGGGGGAGACGGCGGGTGTTTTCCGCGACACGGCGGTCGTTGGCGAGGCGGGCGATGGTCCTGACGTCGGCGAGGGTCGGCCGCCGCAAGGTCAGCCGTTCGGTGGCGACGACGCTCGGTCTCGCCTCACGCAAGGTCACGCTCGAGAAGTCCTGCAACATGTCCGGCTCCGTCAAAGTCACTAAGTGAAAAGTGAACTGGTCAAACGAAAGGGGAGGCCGGTTTCCCTGCCTCCCCTGGAGCCTTTGATCTTTCGATCTCTAGGACTCCGCCGGTTCGGTCAAGGACCCGGCGGACTCCAAATTGATCCACCGTCTATTCAGCAGCCTCTGCGAGCGGGAGTACCGCTACGAAAGTGCGGCCGTTGGCTTTGGCCTGGAATTCAACACGGCCCTCGATCTTGGCGAACAGAGTGTGGTCGGTGCCCATGCCGACATTAAGGCCGGGATGCCAGGTGGTACCGCGCTGACGTGCAATGATGTTGCCGGGAATCACGCGCTCCCCGCCGAACACCTTGACGCCAAGGCGCTTACCCTTTGAATCGCGACCGTTGCGCGATGAACCGCCTGCTTTTTTGTGAGCCATGGCTCGTCTCCGAAATCCTGCGTATGTCTAGGTCAATTCCTTGACGGAATCATTTCAAAACTTCTCACGCATCAATTCGTGAATTGGCGTGATCGATTTTATGCGGCGGCTGCTTCTTCTTTCGCGACCTTTTCCCGCTTCGGACGCGGGCCCTTGGTGGGCTTCGCATTGTCCGTCAGGATCTCGCTGATGCGCACCACCGTGATCTCGTCGCGGTAGCCACGCTTGCGGCGCGAATTCTTGCGGCGGCGCTTCTTGAACGCGATGACCTTCGGCCCGCGCTTGTGGTCGAGCACCTCGACGGCCACGGTCGCACCGGCCACCGTCGGCAGGCCCAGCACCGGCGTGTCGCCGCCGACCACCAGAACTTCGCTCAGCTGCACGATCGTGCCGACTTCGCCTTCGATCTTGCCAATTTCCAGGACATCATCCGGAACGACGCGGTACTGCCGGCCGCCGGTTTTGATGACTGCGAACATCGTTGTTTTCCTTCGTGTTCAATCCCGGCCTCACGACGAAGATCGTCAGGGGCCGGCTTTTTGTCAGTCGCTATGGGTTTATGCGAGTTTTGTGCGGGCGGGAGTTATCCCTTTGAAAACCCACGCAAAAACAAGCGGCGCGAGAAACGCCCCGCGCCGGTTGTGGGACTTATAGCCGCCAGGCCCGAAGAGTCAAGGAAAACCGCCGGAAAACGCCCGGATTAGAAGGATTTGGGCCGTTTCCACCTCCGGAAGCGAATCTCGGCCCGCGCTGCAACCAACGGGTTCCCGCGCCGTTGTCCCCGCGAATTTGGACACGGGCAAGGGCTCTCATGGCAACGGACGAACTGGTCGCGACGACGGGCATCGCGCAGCACGGCGCGGGCCGGCTGCCGTCGGTCGATGTCGACAGCTTCAACATCGAAATCAAGGACGAGGACGGCTTCCTCGGCGACCGCGCCAGCAAGGGCGCGTTCCGGGAGATGCTCGACCGCTGGCGCAAGCCCTTGGGCAAATCCGGCGAAGACCCGTTCGGCGACGAGCCCTCGGACCAGATCAGCAAGAAGACCCTGGATGCGATCCTGATCGGCGACGACACCGAGGCGTCCGCGATCGTGCACAGCGCCATCGAGGAATTTGCCCAGCAGCTCGCCTATGTCACGCGGCGCTTCCTCAAGACCAAGGCCTGGGCCAAGACCGAGCGCATCGTGGTCGGCGGCGGCTTTCGCGATTCCCGCCTCGGCGAGCTCGCGATCGCGCGCACGGAAATCATCCTGAAATCCGAGGATTTCAAGATCGACCTGGTGCCGATCCGCGCCCATCCCGATGAGGCCGGTCTGATCGGTGCGCTGCATCTGGCGCCGTCCTGGATTTTCGAGGCCCACGACAGCATCCTTGCCGTCGATATCGGCGGCACCAACATCCGCTGCGGCCTGGTGGAGACGAGCTGGAAGAAGGCCAAGGATCTGTCGAAGGCGAAGGTCGTCAAATCCGAGCTGTGGCGCCATGCCGATGACGAGCCGACGCGCGAAGGCGCGGTGAAGCGTCTTATCAAAATGCTGAAGGGGCTGATCACGGAAGCCGAGACCGAAGGCCTCAAGCTCGCGCCCTTCATCGGCATCGCCTGTCCCGGCGTGATCAATGAGGACGGTTCGATCGAGAAGGGCGCGCAGAACCTGCCCGGCAATTGGGAGAGCAGCAAATTCAACCTGCCGGCGAGCTTGATCGACGGCATTCCGCAGATCGGCGAGCACGACACCGCGATCCTGATGCACAATGACGGCGTGGTTCAGGGCCTCTCCGAAGTCCCGTTCATGCAGGATGTCGACCGCTGGGGCGTGCTCACCATCGGCACCGGCCTTGGCAATGCGCGCTTCACCAACCGCCGCAAGGAAGGTGGCAACGGCAAGGACCGGGATTCCAAGGAGAACGGGAAAAAGGCGAAGGAAAACAATAAGGAAAACAGCAAGGCCGACAAGGAGTAACCTTGACTGGTTAGGTTAAGGGACGGATTGCGTTGCGGGAAGCCGCCTGCCCGCTAGGGTCGAATCGTCGCCTCAAGCGGGCCTGCGAAGCCGCCCTTCCTGGCCAGCATTTCGATGAGCGGCACGGGACCGCCAGTGTTTACCGCGTCTGGCGGTCCCACCCGTTCTTCCCACTGTCCTGCTGTCATTCAGCTCCATCCGATCCGCTGAAAGAACGCCGCGATTTCCGCCGCTGCGCGATCCGGATTCTCGCGATGCGGGAAGTGTCCGACACCCGGAAACATCGCGAGATCGAGCTCGGCAAACGTCTCTCCCAGCCGGTCGGTCCAGGCATAGGGAAACAGCGGATCGTGCTCGGCCCAGCGCACGCAGGTTGGCACGTTGATCGGCGGCAGCTGCGGCGCTTCGCCCTTCATCATCGCGACGCGGCCTGCATGCGACGCGCGATAATGCGCAAATCCGCCGGCAAGATTGCCGTCCTCAAAGAATTTGTCGCCGAAGATGTCGAGGACGTCGTCGAACGCGTCCTTGCGATGGGCCCAATTCCGCAGGAAGTGCGCAATATAGAGTCGGCAGCTCTCGCGGCTCGCCCCGACGAGCGCCGGCGCCATCTCCATCTGGTGGAAGGACTGGTACCAGATGTGATTGAGCCGGTCGGGCGCGGCCATGCGCGGCCCGATGCCGGGATAGACGAAATCGAAGAAGAACAACCCGGCGAGCCGCTCGGGCGCCTGGCGCGCGAGCGGCTGCATCACGGCGCCCCCGACATCATGGCCGACCACCCCGAATCGCTCGATGCCGAGTCCGTCCATCAGCGCCTGCATGTCGGCCGCATGGCCTTCCGGCCCAAAGGGCCCGTCCGGCTTGTCGCTGTCGCCAAAGCCGCGCAGATCGGGCGCTATCAGCGCAAAACGGTCCGAAAGCCTGGATATCACCGGCTCCCAGGTCAGCCAGAATTCCGGCCAACCATGCAGCAAAAGCAGCGGTTTGCCCTGTCCGGCGCGAACCACGTGGAATTCGGCGCCATTGGCGGAGATCGTCAGGTGCTCCATGGCAGTTCCTCCCGTCCAAAGCGTTTTCAAGCGAAGTGGACCCCGGTTCGCGTCAAGAAAACGCGTCAAGCAAGAATTGAGCTGGTGTGGGGCTGAAAGAGGCAGCGGATTTTCCCCTTTCGCGCCTTGTCTGGCCCGCCATCCTCGCCTATTAACGCCCCCAACCACAGGGGCCCTGCTCCTACTATGGCGCCTTCAGGAGAGGTGGCAGAGTGGTTGAATGCACCGCACTCGAAATGCGGCATAGGTGCAAGCCTATCGGGGGTTCGAATCCCTCCCTCTCCGCCATTACATTCAGCTCTCCTTAGAGATCTCCGGTGCGAGCCACCAAAATTCTCCGAGTGGACAGGTGACGGTTCCTCTGACGAGCGAAAGGATCCGCGAGATTTCTCGCGGATCCTTTCGCTCAATTACTGTGCCGCTGCCGTTAGCTGCACTCTTTCAGAGCGAGCAGGTTGTCCTTCCAAATCCCGTCAGCGTAGGTCTGGAGGAATTTATTTCCGGCGGCGCTCGTCCGGACGCCGACCCAGGCTGTCGCGCCGCCCTCGGCGGTGTAGAAGCGATGGGTTTTCTGCTCGATGAAGCGGACCACGTTCGGAACAGTTTCCTTCCACTGTCCTGAGCCATCCGGATTAGGTCCGCCAACATGAGTAATGTGCTCGTGAGGGCTATTACGGTTCGGTTTATTGACGCAGTCGATCCTGTAGTCAGCCATGGGCTGCCACCTTTCATCAGATAAGGATGACCCGTCCGAAGCTGCCGGGTCATTGATCTTTGGGAAGGGGCCAGCTAGATTCGTGGTGTTCAAGACACGACTAGCGGGGCTTCGGCCCCGAGGTTTAGGAAAACCGGCTGTTAGCGCAGCCGGTTTTCCTTCCATGCGACCTTCGGAACCAAGTAGGGCCCCTTCGGCGGCAAGTCCTTGGCGGCGGCAGCCGGAACTCCCGGAAACCGCGAGCCGCCTTTTACTTCAGCGATCCGCCCCTGATTCACACCGAAAAACGCTGCGATATCGTGGTGCCGGTCGCCGCGCTCAATCATGCCTCTGATCAACGCGGCATCCGCTGCCGTCAGTGTGAGCCCGCTGGGCTCCGCTCGTGTAGCCATCAATCACTCCTGTGGCCGGTTGCAAAAGCCAGACTCAGGGTCTGGTTGGCACAAGATGGTAGAGATTTCGGTAATTTCAATAGAAAATCTAGAAATTATAAGTCGTAGTCTATTACGTTTCAATTTCGTATTGACTTCAGTAGAAAAAGTACGCACAAAAGGACCATGCTGGACCACAGATTGCAAGGGAAAACAGGGTTTGGCCGTCGCCTCGGCGACGTTGCAGAGGTTTTTGCCGGGATCGGGGTCTCTCGTGAGGAGACAAAGGGCCGCTCCGGCGAAACATCGCCTGTTATCGGCGTTCGCGATCTTCTGGATGGCGATGTCACGTCCCTTGATCGATTGGACCGGGTCACTTTCGCAGACCTGCGGCGGGTCGATACCTACGCGGTGCGTATCGACGACGTCCTTGTCACGGGCCGAGGCACAGCGCTCAAGTTTGGTCTCGTAGGCGAGGCTACAGCCGGAGCGATCGCGAGTGGCAATGTCATCGTCGTCCGTCCCGGGCCAGACGCGACTGGTGGGGCGCTTTTCGCAATTCTATCGAGCGAGGTGTTTCGTCCCAAGATCGAGATGCTACGCCGAGGGGCGACTACGCTGTTGTCGCTATCCCCGAAGGATTTCGCGAAACTCGAAATCGATTTGCCACCTCTTGATGAGCAGCGACGCATCGCCGCGCTCGTCAGCGACGCCCAGACCGCATACCGCAGCGCCATCGAAGCCGCTGAAATCCGACGCACCCTCGTGCGGCGGCTGATCGATGCGCGCCTATTCGGTGACAACCAACAACATTGAGGAAAAAAATGGCCAAGCTCACACGCGCTGAACTCGAAAGCCATCTCTGGAGGTCCGCCGACATTTTGCGAGGCTCCATCGATAGCTCTGACTACAAGATCTACATCTTTGGCTTCCTGTTCTTGAAGCGTCTTTCGGATCGCTTTGAGGAGGAGGCCCAAGAGTGCATCCGCACAGGGCTCCCGGCGGACGTTGCCTATAATGACCCGGATGAGCACGAGTTCTTTCTTGCTGAACGCGCCCGGTGGTCGGAACTGAAAAAACTGACGACTGGGATCGGCGACCAGCTCAACAAGGCTTGCGCGGCGATTGAAGACGCCAACCCCTCAATCGAGGGCGTGCTTGCCAATATTGATTTCAATTCTGAATCGCGTCTCGGCGACGCGAAGAACCGAGAGGGTGTGCTTGCGCGACTGATCGATCACTTTTCCAGGATCGATCTTTCTAATACAGCGCTGTCGGAGCCGGACATGCTCGGGCGCGCGTACGAATATCTGATCGACAAATTCGCCGATGACGCCGGCAAGAAGGGTGGGGAGTTTTATACGCCCTACCATGTCGTGCGCCTGATCGTCGATTTGCTGGACCCAAAGCCCGGCATGCGCATCAGCGATCCCACGTGCGGCTCGGGTGGCATGTTGATCCAGAGTGCAGACCACGTAGCTCAGCTAGAAGGGAAACGGCTCGGCCAGCCGATCAACATCACCCTCCACGGACAAGAAAAAAACCTGGGCACTTGGGCCATCGCAAAGATGAACCTGTTGCTGCACGGGCTAAGCGACGCCCGGATTGAAAAGGGCGACACGATCCGCAATCCGCGTCTACTCGATACGGATGGTAACTTGATCCTTTATGATCGCGTCATAGCCAATCCGCCATTCTCGCTCGATGCCTGGGGTGCGGAGGATGTGTCCGGTGAGAATGAGAAAAAGGGTTACAATCGCTTCATCTACGGTATTCCGCCCAAGAACATGGGGGACCTTGCTTTCGTTCAGCATATGGTAGCGACGCTCAACGCGAAGGGGGTATGCGGTGTAGTCATGCCGCATGGCGTGCTGTTTCGCGGATCTGGAGACGGACGTATTCGTGAGGGAATGCTGAAGACAGATTTGTTCGAGGCAATTATTGGTCTGCCGGAAAACCTCTTCGCTGGCACTGGAATTCCTGCGACGGTGCTGATCCTCAACAAGGCGAAAGCACCTGAACGCAAGGGCAAAGTGCTGTTCGTCCACGGTGCGAAGGAATTCGAGGAGCGACCGAAAAAGAACATCTTGAGCGGGAACAACATTACACGCATCGTCGATGCCTTTCAGGCGTGGAAAGACGAAGATCGGTTCTGCCGCGTCGTCGACATACGAGAGATTGAGGAGAATGATTTCAACCTCAACATCTCTCGGTACATTGACACGCTGGAGCCCGAAAAGCCGATCGACGTAAAAACGGAACTTGGAAAGCTTTGGGCAGCTGAAAAGGTGCGGGACGATGCTGCCGCGCGCATGAACGCCCTTCTCAAGGAGATGGGCTATGTCGGCTAACGGCCAATGGCCTCCGATGAAGATCGGCGATCTCATCCGGGAAAGCCGGACCAAGGGGAGTAATGGCAGCAGTGCGAAAAAGCTGACAATTCGGCTCTACGGGCGCGGCATCGTAGCGAGCTCAGATCGCGGCGGGAGTGACGCGACGAACTATTTCATCAGACGAGCTGGCCAGTTCGCCTACAGCAAGCTGGATTGCCTCAACGGGGCTTTCGGGATTATCCCTCCGCATCTAGACGGGTATCAGACGACGCTTGATCTCCCGGCTTTCGACTTTCTCGGGGTGGTCGATCCCGATTGGTTTTTGAAAACTGTCGCTCGTCCGAGCTTCTACGGCCGTTTCAAGTTCGCAGCCATCGGTTCGCGGAAGGCAAATCGTGTTCCGACTGACGAATTTCTTGCCACTCGCCTTAGCATTCCTCCCCTCGCCGAACAGCGGGCGATTGCTGGGGTCTTGGGCGCGGTGGAGGAGGTTATTGCGAGCACGGAAACGCTTATTAAGGCGATTGCCGATGCCAAACACGCGACAATGCGTGAGCTACTCACGCGCGGCATCAGGCGCTCTAACGTACCTATGAAAGCGCTTCCCCATCGTTGGGTACTCGGGCGCATTGCGGAAGGCTTGACGCATCTCCCGAATGATTGGGAACTCGTGACCTTGACCAAGGTTGCCAAACTCGAAAGCGGACATACGCCGGACCGGAAGGAGCCCACCTACTGGGACGGTAGCATTCCCTGGATTTCGCTTCAGGATGCGAACGCGCTATGCAAGCTCACGATTTCGGAGACAGCCGAAACGATCGGTCCCGAAGGGTTGGCCAACTCATCCGCGCGGCTGTTGCCGGCCGGAACCGTGGTTCTTCAGCGAACAGCGAACGTCGGTCTAGCGTCAATCATGGAACGCGAGATGTGTACCAGTCAGCATTTCGCTAATTGGATATGCGGGCCCAAGCTTCACCCCCAATACTTGCAACAAGTCTTCCGGCACATGTCGCGCGAATGGCAACGCTTAATGGCCGGCAGCGTACTTCCGGATATCTACATGGACACGTTCAAGGCGCTCCAACTTCTTCTCCCTCCGTTGCAAGAACAGAAGCGAATCGGTGAAGTTGGTGCCGCTTTCGACCGACGAATTGAACTTGAGCGCGATGCTCTAGAAGCCCTGATCGAGAATCGCGTTGCGCTCGCCCAAGAACTTCTCTCCGGTCGTCTTCGCCTCGCCGAAAGCATTATCGCGCGCCATAGCGACAAACCGGGGAAGGCGGCATGACTGCGGCCAGCGATGCGCTTGAGCTGGAATGGGTCGAGGAGCCTGCTGCTGATCTCTTGCGCGTTTTGTTCGATTATCAGGCGCTTTCACCTAATGATATCCGCCATCTGCGGGAGGGACTGGCTACCGAGCCGGTTCTGACTTTGCGCCTCGCCGCATGCCTAGCGCGCCTCAACCCGTGGCTTGCCGAAGATGGGGTGCGCCGCGCCGTCGCGGCGGTGACCCGCATCGCGGCCGTCGATTTGATGGAGGCCAACGAAAGCGCCCACACGGCTCTCTCTTATGGCGTTACCGCACCCCACACTGAGAACGGCCGTCGGCAGGACCGCACCGTGCGGTTCTTTGATTTTGACGATCCATCTGCCAACGTATTCGAGTTCGCTCGGCAGGTCTCAATCAAGGGACCGCGCCAGGACGTCATCCCGGATATCGTCGTCTACGTGAACGGATTGCCACTCGCGGTCATTGAATGTAAGTCGCCTGCGCTCGCCGATCCTATCGGCGAGGCCATCCGCCAATTCCGTCGATATCAGGGCCGCGATGAATTTTCGGGGCTTGGCGCACCTCGCCTATTTGAGACGGCGCAATTCTCGATTGCACTTGCCCGCGACGTGGCGAAGTACGGCACGACGCTAACGCCCGCGCGACAGTGGGCGGAATGGAAGGACCCGTATCCGCTCGCTCTCGATCAACTCACTGCGCAACTTGGACGCACGCCAACGGGCCAGGATATCCTGCTTGCAGGCCTGCTCGCCCCTGCAAATCTCCTCGATCTTGTACGCAATTTTGTGATGTTCGAGACGATCGATGGCCGGCGCGTCAAGAAGCTTACGCGCTACCAGCAGTTCGTCGCTGTCGGCAGGGCAATCGAACGCATCCGGACAGCCGTAAATCCCCAGCGCCGAGGCGGGGTTATCCATCATACCCAGGGCTCCGGAAAATCGCTGACCATGGTGTTTCTCGCGACGAAACTCCGCCGCTTGCCGGAGGCCGAAAATCCGACACTTGTCATCGTAACCGATCGCAACGATCTCGACGATCAGATCACTGCCCAGTTCAAACGCTCGGGCTTTCCAAACCCTGTTCAAGCCGAGAGCGGCGAAGCATTACGTAAAGCTGTCGCCGGTGGTGCAGGAACGACGGTTTTGACCACTGTACACAAGTTTCACAGCGCCGTACCGAAGCGGTCCTCAGTTATCTCTAGTGCAAGAAACGTGTTCGTCATGGTAGACGAGGCGCACCGAACGCAATACGGCGCGCTCGCCGCGCGGATGCGCGCCGGCCTGCCCAACGCCTGTATGCTTGCCTTTACCGGGACGCCCATCGACAAGAAAGATCGGAGTACGCGCGAAGTTTTTGGTGACTATCTGCATCGGTACCTCATTGATCAGGCGGTAAAGGACGGCGCAACCGTTCCGATTTTTTACGAGATGCGTGATGCGCGGTTGCGGATCGACGGGCGTGACCTTGTGAAGGATATTCGGTCTGCGTTTCCGGAACTCTCCGACGAAGAAATTGAGAAGCTGAAACGAGGGGTGAGGCTTCAGGAGAAGCTTGCAGGTGCGCGGGTCCGGGTTGAGGCGATCGCAAAGGATATCCTAGAGCACTATCGGACAACGATAGAGCCTAACGGCTTCAAGGCGCAAATCGTCACGGTGAGCCGCGACGTGGCTGTGAGCTATGTCGAAACCTTGCGTCGATTTGGCGCGCCGGAATGTGCGCTCATCATGTCAACATCCAACAGCGATAGCGCACGGCTGCAAGCTCATCATCTCTCGAAAAGAGAGCGTGATAATCTCATCGCCAGGTTCAAGCGACCGGACGATCCGCTGAAGATATTGGTCGTCTGTGACATGCTCCTGACCGGTTTCGACGCGCCGGTTGAGCAAGTTCTCTATCTTGATGCTCCATTACGGGAACACACGCTCTTGCAGGCCATCGCACGAGTGAACCGAACTGCGGACGGCAAGACTTATGGACTTGTAGTCGACTATTGGGGCGACAATCGGCGCATCACTGATGCGTTGGATCTGTTTTCAGAAGAAGACGGTGTATCGAATGCGCTCCGCCCGCTCTCCGAGAAAATCCAGCTTCTTGAAAGCCGTCACCGGGCCGCTATGAGACTGTTCGAGGGCATTGATCGCAGAGATGAAGCGCTGTGCCTTGCGCTGCTTGACCCTGATGATGTTCGGGCGAAATTCGAACTGGACTTCCTTCGCTTTTCGGAAGCGATGGATATGGTTCTTCCGGACCCAAAGGCTTTGGAAGAGCCCTATGTCTCAGATCTGAAGTGGCTGGCACGGCTGCGCGTAACCGCCCGACGGGCGCACTATCAGGAGCCGTTCGATCCGAAAGACTACGGTGCGAAGGTTGGCCAAATCGTCGCCCAGCACCTCTCCGCAGAAGGCGTTGAGCAACTTCTCGCACCCCGCGATATCCTTGACCCGGCATTTAAGCAGCATCTCGACGCCATGTCGTCACCGGAAGCGAAGGCTGCGGAAATAGAACATGCGATTCGTCATGAGATCCACGTTCACCGCGACGAAAACCCGACCGCCTACGCCTCGCTATGGGAGCAGCTAGAGAAGATCGTCAACGATCGGCGGCAGGCCCGCGTCTCTGCTGCTAGCGCGCTTGCGCGACTGCAGGAAATTTCGTCGCAAGTTTCAGGTGCGCGTGCCGGTGGTAGCGTTTCGGGGAAGGGCCTTACGGGGACGGCTGGAGCGATTCTGCCCTTCATTGACGATGATGTTTCAGTCGAGGCGCGCACCAGCGCTGCGACCGACGTTGCGAAGGCGTTAGAGACCTATGCGGTAGTCGTTGATTGGCAGCACAAAGAGGACGTCCAGCGTCAGATGCGTCGAGCGATCAAAGAGCGACTTCGAGCGATCGGCCTGGGCGCATCAAATATCGAAGCGGCCACGGCCAAGGTGATGGACGTAGCACGGGCGAGATTAGCGCGATGACTGCCCACCTTCCACTTAGTCTTAAGTTCGGCGGTGAAATCGTCAACTTCTCGATTGAGCGCACCTTGCGAAGAAAAACCGTCGCGATATCGGTCGGCTACGACGGCGTTCGCGTTCTAGCACCATTCGATTTGGACGACGAACGGGTCATAAGGATTGTTCGCGAGAAGGGACCATGGTTGCTGCGCAAGCAGGCCGGTTATCGGGAGCTTGGTGGCGCTCCAACTTATCGCGAGTTCGTCAGCGGCGAAACATTCCACTATTTGGGTCGGCCGTACCGGCTCAAGGTTGTGCCGGATAAGGCTGCCGTTCTTGTCCGAATAACGGCGCGAGGCTCGTCGCTAGTTGCGCCAGTATCGCCAGATACCAGTCCCTTAGTCCGCCGCGCTGCCGTAAGGGGTGCGTTGCGACACTGGTATCGCGACCACGCAAAAGTGCATTTTTGCGATCGAGCATCCTACGCTGCCGAGCGGCTTGGGATTGCAGCTCCGACTGTTCGTGTTGTGGACCAGTCAAAGCGGTGGGGAAGCTGTGATGCACGCGGGACCATACGTCTGAATTGGCGATTGATAATGGCTCCGATGCCGCTGGTTGACTACGTCGTCGCGCACGAAGCTTGCCACGTTCTCGAACACAACCATTCACGGCGGTTCTGGCGCTCGTTAGAAACCATTATGCCAGATTACGAGAGACGGGTGCGCAGGCTCGATGCGCTGGGACATCTATATGTGTGGTAACTCGGCGATTTCTGCTCGTCTCCGACGCCTCTGAATGGATTGAGCATCTCCGCACCGAGGCCAACGTGTGCGGAAGCTGACGACTGGGAATTTTGCCTTGCGGGCATTTCTTGTTTGATTTTCAGATTAAGCCCTTATTCGGGGCCGTTATCGTCGGGCATGCGTCGTTCGCAGAAATGTTCACGAAATATCATATAGTTAGTTAAATTTGGTAGACGCCGTGCCGGCAACTGCTGTCTACTGTGCATGGGGTTGTTTTCGACATTTTTGTTGTCCGGCCGCGGATGCTGCGCGCGGACCAGGGCCATCGGCCGAGGACCCGACGGATGACGGCTAAAATCGATCTCCTCACGCTGCAATTGTTCGTGGCGATCGTGGAGGAGCAGAGTATCGCGAAGGCGGCGGAGAAGAAGAACATTGCCGCGTCCGCGGTCAGCCGCCGCATCTCCGATATCGAGGACCTGTTCAAGGTCGAGCTGCTGCGGCGCCATTCGAAGGGGATCGAGCCGACACCTGCCGGTTTCGCTTTGCTCGAGCATGCCCGCATCATCCTGGGAAACCTCAGCAAGCTCGAGGCCGAGCTGACGGGATTTCGGCAGGGCAAGCGCGGGCTGATCCGGGACTGTGCCAACAAGTCCGCGATCCTTGAAGCGCTGGCGGACGAGCTCAGCCTGTTCCTGGAACGGCATCCGCTGGTCCACATCGACGTCGAGGAGGATCTCAGCCCCGCGATCGTGCGCGCGGTGGTGGAGAACCGGGCCGACATCGGCATTTTCGGCGGCAACATCGACGGACAGGATCTGGAGCTGCTGTCCTATCGCAGCGACAGCCTGGTAGCGCTGGTCACGCGCGATCACCCGCTAGCGGGCCAGGGCAGCGTTCGTTTCCGCGAGCTGGTCGATTTCGACTTCGTCAGCCTGGAGAAGGGCAGTTCGATCGAGACGCTCTGTGTCAGGGCCGCCGCGGCGCTCGGGCAGCACATGAAGGTGCGCATCCGCGTCAGCAGTTTCGATGCGCTGTTCCGCTCTCGCGTGAGGGCGTGCGTGCCCGGTGCCCCCGCCGCCAGAGCGGTGATAGGTTGAACCTGCCACCGGCGCGGTCCGACCAACATCGCGCGGCTGGCAGGGAGCCAGCCGCCGGCGGGCCGTCAGGTGATCCACGACAATGTTCGACAAGACCTATCGGCAACGTCTCGAAGCCGATCTCGCGCAATGGGAAGCCGATGGCGTGATTGCGCCGGCGGCCGTCGCCTCCATTCGCAATGCGCTGCCGCCGCTCTCGCCCGGCATCAATATCGCGGTGGTCGTCGGCATTGTCGGCGGGCTCCTGATCGCAGCCGCATTCCTTGCCTTCGTCGCGGCACACTGGACCGAGATCGCGCGGCTGTTGCGGTTCGCGATCCTGCTTGCCGGCATGATTGTCGCCGGTGGCCTCGGGGCGTGGTTCGCGGCGACCGGCCGCGCCATTCTCGCCGACCTCTGCGCCAGCATCGGCGCGATCATCTTCGGTGCGGGCATCGCGCTGGTCGGCCAGATGTATCATCTCGGCGACGATTTTGCCGGCGGCATGCTGCTGTGGTCGATCGGCGCATTCGCCGCGGCACTTTTGACCGGCTCGCGCGGCGCGCTTGCGGTCGGGCTCGCGGCCGCCTGCATCTGGACCTGCATGCGCGTCTATGATGCACCGGACGCCCTTCATCTTCAGTTCGTGGTGGTCTGGCTCATTGCCGCCGCTGTCGCATTCGCGTGGAATTCCCGGGTGGCGGCCCACCTCGTCGCGATTGCCGTGCTTCCGTGGTGGATCGCGACGTCGCTTCGCTTCGATTTCAATGGCGCGCAGCCGTCCTTCGTGCTCGCGAACGGCGCGGCCCTGCTGTTCGGCGCCGGGCTCGCGATCGCCGCCGTGCCGTCGCCGCGGGCGCATCGGCTTGGATCTGTCCTGGCGAGCTATGGCGCATTCTCGCTGGCCGTCGTCGCCTTCCTGGAGGTGACAACGGTCGACGATCTCTTCCGTCTTCGGACAGGCGCGACTGCGGCGCAGCCGCTGTGGGCAATCACGTGCGGCGTCGCGGGTGTGGTCCTCGCGCTTGCGTCCGCCGGCATTACCAAGCGTGTCGGCGAAATCCTCGCAGCATGCGCGATCGGGCTTGTGCTGCTCGCCGCGCCGGTCTGGCCGGCATCGACGGCCGGCGAGCCATGGTTCGCTTATGCCGCGCTGCTCGGCGCCATGCTGTGCCTCGTCGTCTCCGGCGTGCTCGACGATGTACGTCCGCGGATCGTCGCCGGCTGGCTCGGCATCGCCGGCGTCATCGCTGCGATCACCTGGGCGGTGAAGGGCTCGCTGCTGCGCCGATCGGCCTTCCTGGCGGTGGCCGGCGTCGTCGCCGTCGCATTCGCAACCGCGCTCAATCGCGCGCTGCCGAGGGCTGAACGATGATCAGGTTCATCGCGCTCTGGCAACGTATCCCGAAGGCCGTGTTGTTCGGTGCAGCCATCCTGCTTCAATGCGCGCTGCTGATTCTGATGGTCGCCGACCGCGTGCGGATCCTGCGCGAAGGCCGTGAGGTGACCTTGCAGACCCGGCCGGTCGATCCGCGCGATCTCCTGCGCGGCGACTATGTCGTGCTCGGCTACGACATCTCGCAACTGCCGGCGGGTGCGCTCGCCGGCCAGCCGACCGCCGAGCGCAATCCTGTCGTGTTCGTCAAGCTCGCGCCTGATGCCAACGGCCTCTATCAGGCCGTTTCCGTGCATGCCGCGCCTGTGACGGTCACGGCGCCCGAGGTGCTGATCCGGGGCCGTGTCAGCTATTCCTGCGGTTCGACCAGCCGCACCTTCTGCGACAAGCTGCAGATCAGATACGGACTCGAAAGCTATTTCGTGCCCGAAGGCGAGGGCAAGACGCTCGAGCAGGGCCGCAACCAGCAGAAGCTGCGCGTCGTCGCCGCTGTGCTGCCCTCAGGGCGCGCGGCGATCAAGCGGCTGCTGCTCGATGGCCAGCCGGTCTATGAGGAGCCTTGGTACTAGCGGTTGGGCTGCGCCTTCAACGCCCGCCGCAGCACGTCCCACATCCGCGGATCGCTCATATGCGCCACGTTGAAGCGCATGGAATTCGACGCTGACTGCGACACGCTGAACACGTTGCCGGGCGCGAGCACCACGTCCTCTTCGAGCGCGGCGCGCGCAACGGCTGTGGCATCCTGCGCGTCGGCGAGACGGCACCACAGGAAGAAACCGCCGCGCGGCATCAGCCAGGGCTCGATGCCCAACGCCCCGAGTTTTCGCGCGACGTCGCGTCGGGTGCGCGTGAGCTTTTGCCTGAGCTCGTCCATGTGCTTGCGATAGCTACCGCCGGCCAGCACCTTTGCGATGATCTCGGTCGCGACCGGGCTCGGGCCACCAAATCTGGTCGCGACCTGGAGGTCGACGAGATGCTCGACCCAGTCGGCCCGCGCGGCGATGTAGCCACAGCGAACCGACGCCGACAGCGTCTTGGAGAAGCTGCCGATGCGGATCACGCGGTTCAGTCCATCCAGCGCGGCAAGGCGCGGCGATCGCTCCGGCTCGAAGTCGCCAAAAATATCGTCCTCGATGATGGTGAGATCGTGCGCGGCGGCCGCGATCAACAGCCGGTGCGCGGTCTGAAGCGAGGGTGTCGCGCCGGTCGGATTGTGCAGCGCTGAATTGGTGATGTAGAGCCGCGGCCGTTCGCTGCCAAGAATCTGCTCGAAGCGCGCGACGTCGGGGCCCGAGGGCGTATAGGGCACGCTGACGATCTTCGCCTGATGCGCGCGCAGCAGCGCACGGAAATTGAAGTAGCAGGGATCGTCGACCAGCACCGTGTCGCCGGGACGTAGCAGGAAGCGGCAAATCAGGTCGGTCGCCTGCGTGCCCGAACCCGTCAGCATCAGCTGGCCGATCGAGGCCTCGATCTCGTCTTCTGCGAGGCGCGCGAGCAGCAGCCGGCGCAGCGCCAGCGAGCCGGATGTCGAGCCGTAATTGGTCAGCACGCTCGCGTCGGTGCGGGCAAGCGCCCGGGTGGCGCGCCGCAGTGCCGCTTCCGGCATCCACTCCGGCGGCAGCCAGCCGCAACCGGGTTTTGGCACGGCCGCGTCGGTGTCGAGCGATTGCCGGGAGACCCAGAACGGATCGACCGCCCGATCGCGGCGCGGCTCGACCTCGGTCAAGGCGAGCGGCGGCGTGACCGTCGGCGACACATAGAAGCCCGAACCGCGGCGGGCGCGGATCAGGCCTTCTGCAGCGAGGCGATCATAGGCTTCCACCACAGTGGACGGCGAGACGCCCGTCGTGGCGGCAAGGCTGCGGATCGACGGCAGGCGGTCGCCGGCACTGAGCGCGCGTCCGGCGATCCTGGTGCGGATCGCGCTCATCACGTCGATGGTCCGGGTGCCGCCGCGACCCTTCATTCGCGCTTCGATGTTCAAGGTGTACTGCCTTCCACATCCATACAGTTTAGCCAGATTGTACTGGATTGTGGCTGGTCTCGCCACCGCCGAAAGCCGACAGTGGCAACTCAAAAAAGTGGGACGGACATGCAATCTGCGGGCAGCGGCTGGGGCAACGGCCTTCTCGGCGTCATCATCTTCAGTGGTTCGCTGCCGGCGACGCGCGTCGCGGTCGGCGGCTTCTCGGCGCTGTTCCTGACGTCGGCACGCGCGATCATCGCGGCGCTGATCGGTGCGGCCGTGCTCGGTCTGCTGCGCCAGGCGTGGCCGCAGCGCAGGGATTTCGTCTCGCTGACCATCGTCTCCATCGGCGTCGTGGTCGGCTTCCCGTTGCTGACGGCGCTGGCGCTGCAGCACATCACCTCGGCGCATTCGATCGTCTTCATCGGCTTGCTGCCGCTGTCGACCGCGATCTTCGCCGTGCTGCGTGGCGGCGAGCGGCCGCAGCCGCTGTTTTGGCTGTTCGCAATTCTCGGCAGCGCCACGGTGGCAGGCTTTGCCCTGTCGAATGACGGCACCGCATCAGTCGCCGGCGATCTCCTGATGGTGGCTGCGGTCGTGCTGTGCGGGCTCGGCTATGCCGAAGGCGCCGCGCTGTCGCGCCGGATCGGTGGCTGGCAAGTCATCTCCTGGGCGCTGCTGCTGGCGCTGCCGCTGATGCTGCCCGTCATGATCTGGACCTGGCCGTCGACCTGGAGCAGCGTCGGTGCGCCGGCCTGGATCGGGCTCGCTTATGTCTCGATCTTCAGCATGTTCGTCGGATTCATCTTCTGGTATCGCGGGCTCGCGATCGGCGGCATCGCGCGCGTCGGCCAGTTGCAACAGCTGC
This sequence comes from Bradyrhizobium ganzhouense, assembly GCF_049949285.1. Classification (NCBI taxonomy): domain Bacteria; kingdom Pseudomonadati; phylum Pseudomonadota; class Alphaproteobacteria; order Hyphomicrobiales; family Nitrobacteraceae; genus Bradyrhizobium; species Bradyrhizobium ganzhouense. The sequence continues at coordinate 47,414 of NZ_CP181318.1, read as the reverse complement.
AGCCCTTCTTCGGCCTCGCATTGGCGGGCTTCCTGCTGCACGAGCCGGTCGCATGGAGCATGATCGCCGCGACCGCGCTCGTGGTCGTCTGCGTGTTTTTCGCGCGGCGATACGCCTGAGGCCCTCGCGCCTCACTCCTGTCCCATCACCGTCCGCGTCTGCGTGCTTCTTGCAAACTTCTTCAGCGGCATCGGCTTGCCGAACAGATAGCCCTGCACCTGGTCGAAACCGAGCTCGTTGACGGCCATCAGGTCGCCGCGGCTCTCGACGCCCTCGGCGACGGCGCCCGCGCCGTAGCCCTGTGCGAGTTCGACGATGTGGCGGCACACCGTCCGCTTCAGGCGGTCATTGCCGCAGCCGGTGACGAATTGCCGGTCGGCCTTCAGCTTGATGAAGGGGATTCCGTCTCGCCCCATCAGCGCCGGCCAGTTGGCGCCGAGATTGTCGATCGACAGGCCGATATTGTGGAAGCGCATTTCGCGCGCGATCTCGGTGAGGAAGGCGAGATCGTCGAGCGCCTCTGCGCTGGCGATCTCGATCGTCAGCCCGCCAAAGGCCGGATGCGTCGGCACCCGGCGGCAGAGATCGCGCACGGCCTGCGGCTCTTTCAGATAAGGCGCGGGCAGGTTGATCGACAGATCGACCGCGCTCTGCCGTTCCAGAAGATAGTGCCAGTCCTGCAGGGCGCGCTCGATCACGAACTCCGACAGGTCGCGGAAATGCGGATCGTCCTCCTCCGGGATGAAATAAGCCGGCGGCACCACGCCCCAGGTCGGATGCCGCATCCGCACCAGCGCCTCGGCGCCGCAGCGGACCAGCGAGCGCGCGTCGATTTTCGACTGATACCAGAGCTCGAGCCAGCCCGCATGCAGGGCTTCGCCGACATGCACGGCTGGGCTCGGTGCGGGTTCATCGGGCAGCAGCATCGCGACGCGCTCGCGCAGCGTCTCCGCGGCAAAGGGCGTGGTGAGCGGCGGCAGCATCGCAAGCCCGTATTCCTCGCCGACCTGCTGTACGGCCTTCACGATGATCGACTCGCGGGCGCCCACGGTCAAAACCTTGCCGTCGAAGGTCTCGCGCACCAGGGTCTCCAGGAATTGGCCGGGTTCGATGCCGTCGGCGGCGATGCCGAGCAGGATCAGGTCCGGCAGGTCGGTGGCGAGCATGGTCTGCAGCTCGCTCGCACTGCTGCATTCGCTGGTGACGAAGCCGAGATCCTCGAGCACCTCGCGCATGAAGGCGCGCAGATGGCGCTTGCTGTCGGCCACGCATGCGCGCGGCATCATCTTCCGCCGTCCGAAGGTCTTCAGCCTCCGCCCGACGAGCTCACCAATCCTATCGTCCATCTCAAACCACTCCCGTTCCGCGGCCGGTGTTAGCGACGTGAGCAGTTTCAAATAAGGAGGGCTTGAGCCGATTGTTGAATTATCTGGGTAACGTTAAAGCCCCCATCATTCCTAAAATTGTTCGGATTCTCTTCGAGAAGTTTTTACGTCTGTCCGCGCCTTGCGCGCGCGCGTGCGACAATCATGCGACATTTTCGTAGCGTGCAGTTTGGCAGCGAGCGCGGCCGTGTCCTGTAATTGGACGAGGCGGCGCGTGCTTTGCCCAATTGAATAATCGACGCCTCATTTGCCTGTGGCTTTGTCGTGCTCGGCCATGCCGACCGCCTTCTCGTCATAGGCCGGATAGAATTCGGTGCGGTCCAACTCGCCCGGCTGCTGAGCCGACGAGTGTGAAGCACCTCACATGCGTATTGCTGCACCTGCGCTATAGGTCAGCCTAGCCGGTGGTGGGCTGTCAGGGATTGCAGCTATGACGACGCGGCGATTGATCTATTGGTGGTTCAGGTTCGTCATGTCAGGGCGATTTCTCGATCGCTTCCTGTGCTTGCCGGACGCGCCCGAATAGCGGGCGAAAATCAAGTCGCCCCGATCAATTTGCGAAACGCCGCCGCGCCGTCCTGCACGGCGTCGCGGCCCTTCCAGGCCAGATAGCTCAGCTTGCCACCCAGCGTATCCTGGCTGCGCAGCCGGCGCGATCCCAGGATGTGACCGACATTAGCGGGAAAGCGGCTGACCTCGGCCGACACCAGTGCCGCGATCGCATCCATCAATTGCTGAAGCCGGACGCCCCATTCGCTCTGCTCGACGCCGTCGATGCGAAGCTTGAGCGCATGTTCGGCGTCGTAGATTTCGGTGAGCAGGTCGCGTGCGACCAGGAAACGGTTGCGGCGGAGTGCGATCCGCAGGGCGAGGCGCCTGTCGTCGAGCCGGTCGAGCACCATGGGAACGACGCAGGCATAGGGCGCAGCTGCAACCTCGGCAGCGCTCTTGCTCGCGGCCGCCCTGGTCGCAAGGTATACGAGCTGCCAGAATGTCTTCAGGCGCCTCGCCACCAGCGTCAGCGCAAAGGGCAGCGCATCGGGGTTGGCCTTCTTGAAAGCGTCGAGCTGCGCGGTGATCTGGGCGACCTGGCCGTCGTCGAATTTCGTGATGGTCTCGGGCAGCTTTTCATTGAACTTCGGCAGCGCGTCGCCGGCGCGCAGCACTTGCTGCATCTTCTTCACGTCGTCGAAGGCAGTGCGCGAAGCCGTGTATTGCGCCAGCTTGCCGCGCGCAAATTCGGTGCTCTCCGCTGACGCGAGCGTGTTCTCGAGCACCTTGACGACCTTGCCTTGAAAGGCTGTCGCGATCTTCTGCACTTCCTTGGGATTGTTGGCGGTGACCTGGTCGTTGATCGCCTTGACGTAGTCGCGCGCCATGGTCGGCAAGAGGTCGCGGCAGATCCATTCCCAGATCGGAGTGAGCGTGTTGCGCGAGATCCGTCCCGCATTGGCGTGCTCGGGCGCGCCGTCGATCAGCAGCAGCTCGAGCGGCGCGAAGAAGTAGCGCGAAGGATTGGTGGCGCGCGCCTGGGTCGAACCGTCCTTGCGAAATTCGGCACGCAGTTTCGCCTGGATTTCGGCGGAGCCCGGCATGTCGATGCCGCACAGTTCGAGCCGATCGAGTTCGCTGAGCAGACAGCTGCGCGACAATGGCGTCAGCTTCTGCAGGAACTCCGAAAGCTCGTCGACCTCGTCCATGGCACGCAATCTCTCGCAACGATTCCAGCAGGCCTACTGGCGGCCCAGTGCATGGAGGCATTTGCGCGCTCTCAATTGTGACAAAGAGAAGCAGGCCGCCGTTAATTTATCCGTAAAGTCCGGGGGGCTTAGGGGCCAGGCGCGGGAGCGATCGTTAAGAAGGCTTTTGCCGTTCCGCCTACGATTTGGGCAGATTCATCAACCCTGACATGGTCACCGATACAGTCGTACAAGCACAAATTGTGCCGACGTCGCCATTTCAGCGCAGAACTGACATAATTACCGTAGTCTTACGGAGCAAAAAGTTAACCACAGATCGGCCCGGGTTCCGCTAAACAGGTCACATGGGGTCACAGAACGATACGGTTGCTGATTCACGGCCGTCGGAATGGTTCGAAAGCGGCATTGTTCCGGCCGAAGAGCTTGATTTCGTCCGGCTGAACGCCGTCCGTGCCAAGGCGGCGGACGAGATGGCCGCTGCCATTGCCCGCGAGCTCAACGGTCCCCTGACAGCACTCTTGCTCTACATGGGCGAGATCAAGCACCACAGCGACCAGCTCGCGCCGGTCTCGGCGGACCGGCCCTATTTGCAGCAGGTCGTCGAGAACGCGCTGGCCCAGACCGAGCGCGTTTGCGGCCTGGTCAAGCAGCTCGCCGGCTCCCACAAGGGCGCGTTGCCTGCGCCGTCCACGACCGAGGATGCCGAGTTGAAGGCCGGCCGCGCGCTAACGGTGCCGCGCGAGATGGGCTCCGAACTCTCGAGCCTGTCGGGCAAGCGGCTGACCAAGCGTGAGCGCGAAGTGCTGCGGCTGATCAGCGAGGGTTTTTCGAACAAGCAGGGGGCGCTGCGGATGCAGATCAGCCCGCGCACCTTTGAGAGCCATCGGGCCGAAGCCATGCGCAAGCTCGGGGCGCGCAACACCGCGGACCTCGTCCGCGCGGCGCTGCTGCATTCGATCGATTGAGGGGCGTGGTCCGGCGCCGCGCTGGTGGCGGGCGGTCGCGCCTTAAAAATAATCTTCGGCGAAGGGGCGCACGCGCGGATTGGGCCGCAGCGCCTTCGGCTCGTCCTTCGGGGCATTCGGGATGATGGTGATGGTCCAGCGCGGCGGGGTCGCCGAATCCTGCTCCAGCACCGAACGGACAAAACCCGTCACCGTGGACTCGCCCGCCTTCACCGTGGCCATCCGGCCGTTGAACTGTGCGATGCGGAAGCGACGGACCTCTTTCTCGTCCGTAGTCTCATAGGTGAACATGGAAACCCTCCTGGTTTCCGGCGACTATCGCCACCTATGATTAGTCATCTGTGAAAATTGCAAACCGTATAAGTACGGCGAGGTGCAGGCGGGGATGGTCAGCCCTGCGGGTCCTGCGCCTTTGCGGCGGCGAAGGCTTCATCCATCCGCTGCAGCAGATCGCTGAATTCGGCATCGTCCAGGGTGTCGGCGGTGCTCTCGAGCCGCAACGCCAGCGCCGCGAGCCGAAGATAGCCGAACGTCCTGGCCGTGCTCTTCAGCGAATGCGCCTCGCGTGCGATCCGGTCACGATGCTGGCCGAGCACGAGCGTATGAAACAGCTTCAGCCGCGCGCTCGTCTCGCTCCAGAACACCGCGCGCACCTCACGGGCGCCGTCCTCGCCGATCTCGCACACCAGCACGGTGAACGCGCCAGGCTCGCGCAGCGGTTCAGGCTCGCGCAGCGGTTCAAGCTCGCGCAGGGGCGCGGTATCGAGCGCGCCCTGCATGGGCGCAAAAGCGGTGTCGAACATGGTGTCCCGGTCCCCGTGACGCGCGTCGCAGTGCGGCGCGTCCGGGACATCTACGTCATTCCGATTTCGGTTCTGGTCACGAGATATGCGGTGTTTGCAGGCTGGTCTAAGCTCTTGCTTTACCATGCGCGCGCCCGTCAGGACCCAAGCAGCCGGTCGTACTGGGCCTTGACCGTGGCGTAGCATTCGCATGCCGTCTGGCGCAGCCCGTCCAGATTGAGGATCTGGATGTGTCCGCGGCTGTAGTGGATGAAATTGGCTTGCTGCAAGGTATTGGCGACCAGCGACACGCTGTTGCGCCGCGCCCCGATCATCTGCGCCATAACCTCCTGGGTCAGCAGCAACCGGTAGTCACCCGACAGATCATGGGTGTGCAACAGGCAGCGCGACAGCCGCGACTCCACCGGATGCGCCGCGTTGCAGCCCGCGGTCTGCTGCACCTGCGCGTAGACCGCGAGCCCGTGGCGCGTCAGCAGTGTCCGCAGGGTGGAGCTCTGTTCGGCCGCGATGCTCAACCGGTCGAGGTCCATCACCGATGCGATGCCGGGGACCAGCACGATCGCCGTGTTCAGTGCGCAGGCGTCACCCATGGTCGAGAGCGTTCCGAGCAGGCTGTCGCGGCCGATCATGGCGACCTGCACATGCTCGCCCTTGGCGAGCTTCACGACCAACGAGATGACGCCGCGGTGCGGGAAATAGGCACGTTTGAGCGTCTCGCCGGTTTCGACCAGCACGGCGTCATGCGGTAGATCGACCATGCGCAGATGTGCACGGATCAATTCATAATCGTCTGCCGACAGTGCCGACAGGAAACCGTTGGATGGGCGCGTCATCGTTTCCAAATCTGCCTCCCGTCTCATCCGCCGATGAATGCCCAGCAGCCGATTCACGATCCGCTGCACGGACAAGTTCCATCATGTTCCCGCCGGGATATATTGGCAATTGGCCGATTGTTCACAGCTACAGTCCGACAATCATCAGGTCCCGGCCGGTGTGGGCACCGGCATGCGACCAAAATGGTAGCGCTCACATCATCGCGGTCGCTCCAGCAGGCGCGCGTCATGGGCCTTCACGGCGGCATGGCAATCGCAGGAGGTCGCCTCCAGCGCCCGCAGATCGATGATCTCGATCTGGCCGCGGCTGTAGCGAATGATGCCGGCGCGCTGCAGTGCGTGGGCGACCAGTGAAATGGCATTGCGCCTGACGCCCATCATCTGAGCCAGAGTCTCCTGCGTGAGCGGGAGGGTTTCGCTGTCGGACAGATCCCGGGCCCGCAGCAGCCAGCGCGCCAGCCGCGCCTCGACCGGGTGCAGCGTATTGCAGAGCAGGGATTGCTGTGCACGCGCGAGCAGCGCCTGCTCATGCCGGATCATCAGGCTGCGAAACGGCGCGCTGGTCGCGGCGATGGCTCGAAAGGCCGTGATTTCAAGCATGGACGCGGTCCCGGGGAAGAGGACGATGGCGTCTGACGTTGCGATGCCGTCGGCGAGCGCCGCACCGCCGCCGACGATGCTGTCGCGGCCTAGCATCGCCACTTCGATCGTCTGTCCTTCGGAAAGGCCGACTGCAATCGAGACAGTTCCAGCGTGCGGAAAGTAGACGTGTCGCAGCGCTGCGCCTGCTTCGCCCAAGACAGTCTCTCTGACCAATTCAATCGTGATGAGATGAGGGCGCAACAGATCGAAGTCTGCGGCGTCGAGCATTCGCAGCAATCGGTTGGGCGGTGGCCCGCTCGCGATCATGCAAGGTCATCCAGCGCATTCGATGGAACGTCTGCGTCGCGCATTCGACATCCGGTTGCGCGTCAAAACAGATATATCTTATTGGTTGTGTTGCTGTCCATATACCTGATGGGGGGCAGACAGCCTGCTGCATTTGCGGCGGAAAATTGCGCGCTGGTTCGCGCACGCCCGGCGAACCCGTCCTGTGTCATCAATCGGGAATGAATGGCAAAGGGCCTTCATGAACTGGAATCGCGCAATCGACGGCAATTGCCTCACGCCATTGCGTGGTCTGGCCGCAGATCTCGCGTTCATCCCGTTCGCATGCTGCACAAGGCCGACTGTGCGCGCGGTCATCACCATTTCAATGCAAGCGAGAGGAGAACGGCGTGCGCCACGGTGCAATTATTGAATCGCCGCTGCTGGTCGCCGTCAGGGACTGTCTTGCCGAACGTCATGCCGCTGCTGCGCGGCTGGGTTAGCGCGTTATTGTTCGCGACGCGCGTGAGGTAAGAGTCCGTTTACCGCAAGCGCAGTCCTTGCGGATTTCAGCACAACATCGACAGACGGTCGCACACGCGATTCCGATCGCGCGTGATTTGAGTCAATTCGCGCAGGCCATGCATATCTCGCGATTCTAGCGGGATTTTTTTGCGCATGTCGTTCCGATGTTATCGGCGCGTTTACCTGTTGCGCGTCCGGCCATATGCCGCGTGGCGGATCGGTCGAAAACCGCAGTACCGCGCGGTCGGACAGCAAACTTCGCTTCAATATCCGTATTAGCACGGAGGATGAAATTAACGCGACCGTGAAATGGGTTGTCTAACGATTCAGGAGCGGACTTCTGCCGATTCCAAGCGCGGCGCAGGCGTCGGGGTCCAGCTCAGTCAAGGCGTAGCTCATGGATGATCTGTTGCGGGAGTTTCTGACGGAGACCAGCGAGAGCCTGGACACCGTGGACAATCAGCTGGTGAAGTTCGAGCAGGAGCCGAACAACGCCAAGATCCTGGATAACATCTTCCGCCTGGTCCACACCATCAAGGGTACGTGCGGCTTCCTCGGCCTGCCGCGGCTCGAAGCGCTGGCGCATGCCGGCGAGACGCTGATGGGCAAATTCCGCGACGGCATGCCGGTGACGGGACCGGCCGTGACGCTGATCCTGTCCTCGATCGACCGTATCAAGGAGATCCTGGCCGGCCTCGAGGCAACCGAAGCCGAGCCCGAGGGCACCGACCGCGACCTCATCGACAAGCTGGAAGCGATGGTCGCGCAGGGCATGGCGGCCATGTCAGGCTCGGCGCAGCCGATGCCGGCCGCCAGCGCCGCGGCTCCCGTTGTTGCTGCCGTCGCTGAAGCGCCGCCGCTGGTGCCGGAAGCGCCGGCTGCGGCTGCTCCCGCTCCCGCAAAAGAGATGACCATGGGCTCGCTGATCGACCAGACCCTGGAGCGCCCACTGCGTCCAGGCGAGGTCTCGCTCGACGAGCTCGAGCGCGCCTTCCGCGAGACCGCGATCGAAGCCCCGGCGCCGGTTGCCGAGGTCAAGGCCGCGCCCGTCGCTGAAGCGCCGGCGCCTGCTGCCGCCAAGGAAGTCGCCAAAGAGAAGGCGCCCAAGGAGAAGGCCGCGCCGAAGAAGTCGATGGCCGACGAGGGGGCCTCCGAAGGTGACCGCATCGCCAACCAGTCGATCCGCGTCAACGTGGATACGCTGGAGCATCTGATGACCATGGTCTCCGAGCTGGTGCTGACCCGCAACCAGCTGCTGGAGATCTCCCGCCGCAACGAGGACACCGAGTTCAAGGTGCCGTTGCAGCGCCTCTCCAACGTCACCGCCGAGCTGCAGGAAGGCGTCATGAAGACGCGCATGCAGCCGATCGGCAATGCCTGGCAGAAGCTGCCCCGCATCGTCCGCGATCTGTCGAGCGAACTCGGCAAGCAGATCGATCTGGAGATGCACGGCGCCGACACCGAGCTCGACCGCCAGGTGCTCGATTTGATCAAGGACCCGCTCACCCACATGGTGCGCAACTCCGCCGATCATGGCCTGGAGACCCCGGCCGAGCGTCTTGCCAGCGGCAAGGGCGAGCAGGGCACCATCCGTCTGTCCGCCTATCATGAAGGCGGCCACATCATCATCTGCATCGCCGACAACGGCCGCGGCCTCAACACCGAGAAGATCAAGGCCAAGGCGATCTCCTCAGGTCTCGTCACCGAGGCCGAGCTGGAGAAGATGTCGGAAGCCCAGATCCACAAGTTCATCTTCGCCCCGGGCTTCTCCACCGCGGCCGCCATCACCTCGGTCTCCGGCCGTGGCGTCGGCATGGACGTGGTCCGCACCAATATCGACCAGATCGGCGGCACCATCGACATCAAGTCGGTGGCCGGCGAAGGCTCAAGCGTCACCATCAAGATCCCGCTGACCCTGGCCATCGTCTCCGCGCTGATCGTCGAAGCCGCCGGCGATCGCTTTGCGATCCCGCAGCTCTCGGTGGTCGAGCTGGTCCGTGCCCGCGCCAACTCGGAGCACCGCATCGAGCGGATCAAGGACACCGCGGTGCTGCGGTTGCGCAACAAGCTGTTGCCGCTGATCCATCTGAAGAAGCTCCTGAAGATCGACGACGGCGCGGCCTCCGACCCCGAGAACGGCTTCATCGTGGTCACTCAAGTGGGCAGCCAGACCTTCGGCATCGTCGTCGACGGCGTGTTCCACACCGAAGAAATCGTGGTCAAGCCGATGTCGACAAAACTGCGTCACATCGACATGTTCTCGGGCAATACGATCCTGGGCGATGGCGCGGTCATCATGATCATCGACCCCAACGGCATTGCCAAGGCGCTCGGCGCCGCCGGCTCCTCGGCCCATGACATGGCCGACGACAACGGCGCGCTTCACATCGGCTCCGGCGAGCAGACCACCTCGCTGCTGGTGTTCCGCGCCGGCTCGTCCCAGCCCAAGGCGGTCCCGCTCGGGCTCGTCACCCGCCTGGAGGAGCTGCCCTCCGACAAGATCGAGTTCTCCAACGGCCGCTACATGGTGCAGTACCGCGAGCAGCTGATGCCGCTGGTGGCCATGGACGGCGTCACCGTCGCCACCCAGGGCGCGCAGCCGATCCTGGTGTTCGCCGACGACGGCCGCTCCATGGGCCTCGTCGTCGACGAGATCATCGACATCGTCGAGGAACGGCTCAACATCGAGGTCGGCGGCTCCGCCTCCGGCATCCTGGGTTCGGCCGTGATCAAGGGCCAGGCCACCGAGGTGATCGACGTCGGCCATTTCCTCCCGATGGCGTTTGCCGACTGGTTCACCCGCAAGGAGATGAAGCCGTCGATGCACTCGCAGTCGGTGCTGCTGGTCGACGACTCGGCGTTCTTCCGCAACATGCTGGCACCGGTGCTCAAGGCCGCCGGCTACCGCGTCCGCACCGCGCCGACCGCGCAGGAGGGTCTTGCGGCCTTGCGCGCCCAAAACTTCGACGTGGTCCTGACCGACATCGAGATGCCCGACATGAACGGGTTCGAGTTCGCGGAAGTGATCCGCTCCGACAGCAATCTGGGCGCGATGCCGATCATCGGCCTCTCGGCGCTGGTGTCGCCGGCCGCGATCGAGCGCGGCCGTCAGGCCGGCTTCCACGACTATGTCGCCAAGTTCGACCGTCCCGGTCTGATCGCGGCGCTGAAGGAACAGACCGCGGGCGCCGCCGGCGCCTCCGAGCTGAGCCGGGCAGCGGCGTAAGGGCTTTAGGGATCAGGAGCCACTGAAATGAGCAAGAAGACCCAGTCCGCCGAAGGCGCCATGGTCGAGTACGTCACCGCGATGATCGGCGGCCAGCTGTTCGGCCTGCCGATCTCCCGCGTCCAGGACGTGTTCATGCCCGAGCGCGTCACCCGCGTTCCCTTGTCCTCGCGCGAGATCGCGGGCGTGCTGAACCTGCGCGGCCGCATCGTCACCGTGGTCGACATGCGCGCCCGCCTCGGCCTGCCCAAGCCCGAGGACGGCAAGACGGCGATGGCGGTCGGCGTCGACCTGCGCGGTGAATCCTACGGCCTCCTGATCGACCAGATCGGCGAGGTGCTGCGCCTGCCCGAGGACAGCAAGGAAGACAACCCGGTCAATCTCGACCCCCGCATGGCCAAGCTCGCCGGCGGTGTCCACCGTCTCGACGGCCAGCTCATGGTCGTCCTCGACGTCGATCGCGTCCTTGAGCTCAAGACCGAAGTGCAAATGGCTGCCTGAACTTTCACGGAAGACATTTAAAGCCGGAGAACCAAGATGAAGACCTGTTTGGTGGTTGACGATTCCAGCATCGTTCGCAAGGTCGCCCGTCGCATCGTCGAATCGCTGGGCTTTCAAGTCATTGAAGCGGAAGACGGCGTCGAGGCGCTGGTTCATTGCAAGAAGGCAATGCCGGAAGCCATCCTGCTCGACTGGAACATGCCCGTCATGGACGGCTTCCAGTTCCTCGGCACGCTGCGCCGCATGCCCGGCGGCGAAGAGCCCAAGGTCGTGTTCTGCACCACCGAGACCGGCATCGACCACATCACCAAGGCGATGGGCGGCGGTGCCAACGAGTACATCATGAAGCCGTTCGACAAGGACATCGTGATGGCGAAATTCCAGGAAGTCGGACTGGTCGAACGCGAAGAACAGACAGCTGCCTGAAAATGCACCTGCTAGTAGCGTCAAGAGGTATCCTGTGAACTCGCTCGACTACGAGTATCTGCGTAAAGTGCTGAAAGAGCGTTCTGGTCTCGACCTGTCCGCCGACAAGCAATATCTGATTGAAAGCCGCCTGCTGCCGCTGGCGCGCAAGGCCGGGCTCTCCGGTATCTCCGAGCTGGTGCAGAAGCTGCAAGGTGGCTCGAGCGCGCTGATCACCAGCGTGGTCGAGGCCATGACCACGAACGAGACCTTCTTCTTCCGCGACAAGGTCCCGTTCGACCACTTCCGCGACACCATCATGCCGGACGTCCTCAAGGCCCGTGCCAGCCGCCGCAGCGTGCGGATCTGGTGCGCCGCAGGCTCGACCGGGCAGGAGCCCTATTCGCTTGCGATGACCCTGAAGGAGATGGGTGCGGCCCTGACCGGCTGGCGCGTCGAGATCATTGCGACCGATCTCTCGCAGGAAGTGCTGGAGAAGGCCAGGGCTGGCCTCTACAGCCAGTTCGAGGTGCAGCGCGGCCTGCCGATTCAGCATCTGGTGAAGTACTTCAAGCCGAACGGCGAAACCTGGCAGATCAACCCCGAGCTGCGGGCGATGATCCAGCACCGGCAGCTCAACCTGCTGCAGGATTTCTCCCAGCTTGGGAGTTTCGACGTCATCTTCTGCCGCAACGTGCTGATTTATTTCGATCAGGAAACCAAGATCAACATCTTCAACCGCCTGGCCCGCCAGATCGAGCCCGACGGCTTCATGGTGCTCGGCGCGGCGGAGACCGTGGTCGGACTGACCGATACGTTCAGGCCGATTGCCGATCGTCGTGGCCTCTACAAGCCGAACGATCCGCGCGCGGCGGCGGCGCCGATCGGTGCCGGAGCGCCGCGCATGGCGGCGATGGCAGGACGATAAGAATGGCCGAGGATGGCAAGGGCGCAGAGCGCGTCACATTCAGTCGGGGCTATGATGTCTGCATCATGGCCATCGACGGCACGTGGCGGCGCGACTGCACCCTCAATGCGATTTCCGACACGGATGCCATCCTCACGGTGGAGGGTTCGATCCAGGGGTTGAACCTGAAGGAGTTCTTCCTCCTGCTGTCGTCCACCGGCCTCGCCTATCGCCGCTGCGAGTTGGTGCGCGTCAACGGCGCCGAGATGGACATCCAGTTCCTGCGCGGCAAAAACCGCAAGAAGCGCGGCGCCGCCAGCGGCCATGATGCGGTGGCGTGATCGCCACGCGCAACGTACTGCCCTTTGCTGAAGCGTTGCTTCACATTTTCTGAAAACATCCGAACGAATTCGCCGACGCGGCTTTACGTGGTCTAAGCGCGTACCATGTATCAATGGCCGGTCGCAATTTCAGGGTCCGGACATGCCAAGAAGCTCTCTCTCTTCCGTCACATCAAACCTGCCCGACGCCGCCGAACGGCGCGCGCTTCAGCTCCTGGTGGTCGATGACGACGCCACGCAGCGCAGCCTGATCACGGTCGCCGCCAAGCAGGCCGGCCACGAAGTCGCCGTTGCGCCGTCGGTTGCGGAAGCCATCGAAAAGCTGCGCGCGGCGCGCTTCGACTGCGTGACGCTCGATCTCGTGCTGGAAGATGGCGACGGCATCGACGTGCTGCGCGAGATGGCGGCGGCGAAATTCACGGGCTCCGTGATCGTCATCAGCGGCATGGACGGCAAGCGCCGCAGCGCCGCCCGCAGCTTCGCCCGCTCCGTCGGGATCGAGCTTCAGAGCCTGCCGAAGCCGCTGGATCTCGCCGCGCTGCGCATCAGCCTCGCCAATCTCGGCAAGACGGCGATGGGGCTGCCGACGATCCATACCTGGGGCGGCGTCGCCACCGACGCGATCGTGGAGCGGCACCGCGCCTGAGGCGCGGAGCTGCCATGCAATCGGCTGCGGCAAACCGGTCCCGCTGATTGCAGACTATGCGGCGTTGCCAGGTTCCGACAGCTTCTGAAGGGCGTGGCCGAGCTCCGCCCGGCAGGTGTTGAGAGCGGCGCTCGCCGTGGCATAGCGGGGCGTGACGTCGTCGAGCACGACAATCTCGGTGGAACCCAAGCTGGCGCCCAAGATAGCGCTATCGTCTTCAGGCTCCATATCGTCCGAGGTCATGGCGGCGTCGATCAGACGCACGCTGATCTCGATGCGCGCGATCAGGGAGCGAAGTTCGGCCGCGATCAGCTGACGGCTATCGGCTTCAGCCAGCGCGGCGAGCGGGGGTGTATAGGCGTAATTTGGCATGGATATTTTCCCTCCCCCGCAATAAGGCACCTCAGCGCTACTTGTGCGTTAAGTTCATGTCCCGTACAAATGCGGGGTGGGCCGAATCTGCGCCGAAAGCCATCACGTTAGGCGCGGACGCGAGTCCTTGAATGCCGGACGTTCTTGGCAATCGACTTGGCGAATGGACATGGCACATGGTCGAACAAACCTCCCGTGGTGAGATCTTCGTGGTCGATGACGAGCCGGCTGTTCGCGACACCCTGTCGATGGTGTTGAAGGCGGCGGGGTATGAGGTGATCTGTTTTGCTGACGGTGCAGCACTGCTCTCCGTCGCGCGAAGCCGCACGCCGGCGGCCGTGCTGCTCGACGTGCACATTCCCGGAAAGTCGGGCCTCGATATTCTCAAGGAGTTGCACGGCGAAGACTATCCCGCGCCGATCTTCATGATCTCCGGGCAGGGCGACATTGCGATGGCGGTGGGCGCCATCAAGAGCGGCGCGCTCGACTTCATCGAGAAGCCGTTCCGCGGCAGCGAGATCGTCGGCCGCCTGGATGAGGCGATCGGCGCTTACGCACGCCGGCAGTCGGAGACTGCGTCGCCGAAATTCGGCTCGCTGCATTTCCCTGGACGCGAGCCGCTGACCCGCCGGGAGCGCGAGGTGCTTGAGCAGTTCGCTGCCGGTGCCTCCAACAAGGAAGCCGGCCGCACCCTCGGCATCAGCCCGCGCACCATCGAGGATCACCGCGCCAACATCATGAAGAAGCTCGGCGCCCGCAATGCCGCCGACCTGATCCGCATCGTGATGACCGCGGCCCAGCGCGCGTCGTAAAATGGTCTCGTGCCCCGAAAGCGGTGCATCATGAAATGATGCGCCGCCGAGCCGGGACAAGGTTCCTCAGCCGCTCAGCGCCTTGCGGATGATCCGCGCCAGGTCTGACTTGCGATAGGGCTTCGCCAGCAGCAGCACGCCTGAATCCAGCCGGCCGTGGTGGATGATCGCGTTCTCGGTATAGCCTGACGTGTAGACCACCCTGAGGTCGGGGCGCGACTTCAACACCTCGTCGGCGAGCTGCCGTCCATTCATCTTGCCGGGCATGATCACGTCGGTGAACAGCAGGTCGAACGGCTTGCCGCTCGCGACGATGGTGAGTGCCTCCGCGGCATTGGCGGCCTGCAGGGTGACGTAGCCGAGCGAATGCAGCTGGGCCAGCACGTAGTCGCGCACCAGCCGGTCGTCCTCGACCACGAGGATGGTCTCGTGTCCGCCTTCGATCGAGGCCGGCATCACGCCATCGGCGACGGCCGTCGGCGTCTTGCCCGGCGGCAGATACATCTTGATCGTGGTGCCGTGGCCTTCCTCGCTGTAGATCTTGATGTGGCCTGCGGACTGCTTGATGAAGCCGTAGACCATGGAGAGCCCGAGCCCGGTGCCCTTGCCCGGGCCCTTCGAGGTGAAGAAGGGATCGAACACGCGCGCCAGCATGTTGGCCGGAATGCCGGTGCCGGTGTCGCTCACGGCGATCAGCACGTAATGCCCGGGCCGGACGTCGTTGACGCTGGCATAGACCTCGTCGAGATAGGCGGCGCCCGTCTCCACGATCAGCTTGCCGCCACCGGGCATCGCGTCGCGCGCGTTGAGCGCGAGGTTGAGGATCGCCGTGGTGAGCTGGTTCGGGTCGACCACGGCGACGCAGCTCTCGTCCTCGAACACGGATTCGATCTGGATCTGCTCGCCCAATGTCGGCCGCAACAGCTTTGCGGTGTCGATGATCAGCGAGTTGATGTCGATCTCGCGCGGCTGCAGCGGCTGCTTGCGTGCGAAGGCGAGCAGGTGCTGGGTCAGCTCGGCGCCGCGGCCGGCGGCCTCGTCGATCATCTTCGTGATCGCGACAAGCCCCGGATCCTTGGCCACGGCCTCGGCGAGGATCTCGATCGTCCCGGTGATGACGGTAAGGATGTTGTTGAAATCGTGCGCCACGCCGCCGGTGAGCTGGCCGACCGCCTCCATCTTCTCGGCCTGTCGGATACGCTCCTCGGAGGCGATCTTGTCGGTGAGGTCGCGGTAGAACACGTTGAACAGAACGCCCTCGCGGCGGCGCAGCGCCGTGACGCTCAGCTCGGCCTTGAACTCCTTGCCGTCGCGACGGCGGACCATGAGCTCGCGGCGGCGGTTGAGCGTCCGGCCCTCTGCTGGCTCGAGGAAGCGGGCGAGGCCGGCCTTGACCCTGTCGCGCTCGCTCTCGGCGACGATCAGATCGACCGCGTTCTTGCCCAGCGCCTCGTCGCGCGGCCAGCCGAACAGCTCCTCGGCCCGCGAGCTCCAGTTCAGGATAATGCTGCGATCGTCGGTCTGGACGAAGGCGTCGAGCGCGGTCTCGACGATGTTGCGCGCGAGCTGCTCGCTGTCGCGCAAGGATTCGGCGGCGTGCCTCGCCTCGGTCATATCGCGCCCGACGAAGAAGAAGCGCTTGGCCCGGTCGGACCAGTTGCCGAGCCACGACAGCCAGACCTCGCCGCCGTTCTTGTGGAAGCATCGGGTGTCGGCGAGTTTCGGGTGATCGCCGCGCCGGAGCGCGCGCATCTCCTCGCGGGACTGCTCGAGATGGGCGGGGTGAATGAAATCGACGCCGCTGCGGCCGATCATTTCGTCGGGCTTGTAGCCGAGCACGGTCTCGCAGCTCGGGCTGACCTGCACGATATGGCCCCGCGAGTTCATGATCATGATCAGATCTTCGGAGGCGTCGAACAGTTGCCGCCGCTCCTCGATCTGCTGCTTTAGTGCGCGCTCGGTCCGCCGTGCATCGGTCAGGAGGCGTGCCGCGCCGGACGCGCCGATGATCTCGCCTGTGGGACCCCGGATCGGCGACAGGCTCACCGAAATCTCGACCGGAGTGCCGTCCCTGCGGATACGGACGGTTTCGAAATGGTCGATCCGTTCGCCCCGTGCAATCCGCGCGAGATAATCGCTGCGCTCGTCGTTACGATCGGATGGAAGGATGATCGAGGTCGATTGCCCGACGGCTTCCTCGGCCGAATAGCCGTAGAGGCGTTCGGCCGCCGTGTTCCAGCCGATGATGACGCCGTCGAGTGTCTGCATCACGATCGAATCGTCGGAGGACTCGACCGCGGCGCTAAACAGGCGCTCGCGCACGGCGAGCTGGTCGCGGGCCGCTTCAGTGCGCCGCCGTTCCTCGATTTCGTGCTCAAGCGCTGACGTCTTGGCCTTGGTCTCCTCGACCATGTGGGCAAAGGCCCGCGCCAGCATGCCGGTCTCGCCTCCGGCGTCGGTCGGAATCGTGGCCGGCTTGCCGCGCCCGATCGCCTCGACTGCCTTGGTGAGCCGCCCGATCGGCCGGGTCAACGATCGCGCCAGCAGCAGAGCGAGCGCGGCTGCGACCAGCACCGCGATGATGCCGATCGTCAGGCTCGTCTGCTCGATGATAATGGCGGGCGCCATGAAGACGGCATAGGGGACGACGCGGATGATGCCGACCCATTGGCCTTCGGCCAGGATCGCCGGCGCAATCGCGGTGCCGCTCGGCTTGCCGTCGCTGCCAGGCACGACATGGGTTACCCCTTGCGTCGATCCGGTGACGTCGGCGAAATAGGGGAAATCGTCCTGCCAGCGCGTCGGTGTGCCCAGTTGCGAGCCGAACTCGCGGGTCCGGTCCGGGTGCACGATGTAATCGCCGTTGCGGCCGACGACGTAGACCTGTTCGCCCCGTCGGGTCGTGATCCTGATACGGTCGAGCACCTGGCGCATGTCGACATTGATGACGACGATGCCGAACAGCCGGTGACCGGATCCGTACAGCGGTGCTGCGACGCGCAGTGTCGGGACGTAAGGCAGCTGAATCGTCCCGTTGTCGACGTTCAGGTCGACCGGGGAAACATAGACCTGGCCTTCGGCGAGCTTGACGGCGTCCTGGAAGAAGAAGCGGTCGTCCTTGGTTTGCAGGGCTTCGTCGGGAACGATGCGGATCGATCCGTCCGCCCCGGAGCGGTCGACGCGCAGATATTCGGTGCCGTCGGCGCTGATGACGCGAAATTTCGCGTAATTGGGGTTGGCGTCGACATCGGCGACGAGGCGCGTCAGCAGCCGCTCGCGCCAGGTCTTCTCGGCCAGATGATCGACCGGATCGATGCCGTTGTTGAAATGGGCGTCGATCACGCCGCGCACGGCCGCGTTGGCGCGGAACGTCACGATGTCGGCACGCGCGCCGCTGGTCTGGGCCTCGAGCTGGGAGGCGAGCAGCCCCGACTGGGTTTCGATGCGATCGATCATGCGCGGCAGGAACGCCCGTTCCAGGCTGTAATGGCTCAGCCACCCGACCGCGGAGACCGCAACCGCGACCAGGAGAATCATCGCGATGGCCAGCCGGGTTGCGAGCGTCATGTTGGTCGTCGCGCCGCGTCAAGAATGGACCCGAATGTTCTATGCGACATCGATGGCCCCGTCATCGGCTGCCGGCGCTGGCGTCGAGTTGCGGCGGGGATGATAATGCCGCCGATGTCAGGCAGCGGTCGGCCGCGGCGAGCAGCGCGTCGGCCCGGAACGGCTTGTGCAGGCTGGCGACCGCGCCGAGCTTGGTCGCCATCTTCAGGAAGTCCGGCTCGGCATAGGCGTCCGGCGTGGCCGAACGGCCGGAAATGACGATGATCGGGAGATTCGGCTGCAGCGCCCGGACGTGGCGCATCGTTTCCAGCCCGTCCATGCCCGGCATGAAGATGTCGAGGAACAGCAGATCGAACTGGCTGCCCTCGAACAAGGCGAGCCCCTTGCGGCCGTCGCCGGCGACCGTCACGTGATGACCGGCCCGCTCCAGGAGCAGCCGGATCGTCAACTGGACGGCCGGGTCGTCATCCACGATCAGGATGTTGGCCACGTCAAAAACCTCCGGGTCGGGCAAGGAAGTTCCGTGCGACCCAAATCAAAGCATCAAATGCGAAATTGTTGCGCGGATCGTGCCAGGCCTGCAAGCACTTCGGGTCCCTCTTGAGAACGCTGTGCCGGGAATTGCGCTGTACCTCATACTATGCACGTTTTCGTGCATACCAGAGGCGCATGTCGCCCACCGTCCGGCGCCTTGCGGGGGGTGGACGGCCTGTGGGAAGAGCAGAACAGATCCCTGACGGACTAGGACAATGACCAAGAACAAAAAGACACCGGACCAGCTCCGCAGCGCGCGCTGGTTCGCACCCGACGATCTCCGCTCGTTCGGCCACCGCTCCCGCGCCATGCAGATGGGCTACGCCCCGGAAGAGTGGAAGGACCGGCCGTGCATCGCGATCATCAACACCTGGTCGGAAGCGCAGCCCTGCCACATGCACTTCAAGTCGCGTGTCGACGACGTCAAGCGCGGCATCCTGATGGCCGGCGGCCTGCCGGTGGAATTGCCGGCGCTGTCGCTGTCGGAGTCGCTGCTGAAGCCGACCACCATGCTTTATCGCAATCTGCTTGCGATGGAAGCCGAGGAGCTGCTGCGCAGCCATCCCGTTGATGGCGTGGTGCTGATGGGCGGCTGCGACAAGACCACGCCGGCGCTGCTCCTGGGTGCGACCTCGATGAACATTCCGGCGATCTATCTGCCGGCAGGCCCGATGCTGCGCGGCAACTGGAAGGGCAAGACGCTCGGCTCCGGCTCGGACGGCTGGAAATATTGGGACGAGCGGCGCGCCGGAAAAATCTCCGACAAGGACTGGCTCGACATCGAAGCCGGCATCGCCCGCAGCTATGGCACCTGCATGACCATGGGCACGGCCTCGACCATGACGGCTATCGCAGAGGCGATCGGCATGACGCTGCCCGGCGCCTCCTCGATTCCGGCCGCGGATGCCAACCACATCCGCATGGCCTCTGAATGCGGCCGCCGCATCGTCGAGATGGTGTGGGAAGATCTGACGCCGAAGACGATCCAGACCCGCAAGGCGTTCGAGAACGCGATTGCGGTCGCGATGGCGATGGGCTGCTCGACCAACGCGATCATCCATCTGATCGCGCAGGCGCGCCGCGCCGGCCAGGACATCGGGCTCGACGATTTCGAGATCGCGAGCCGCAAGGTGCCCGTGATCGCGAATGTCCGTCCGAGCGGCGATGCCTATCTGATGGAGGACTTTTTCTACGCCGGCGGCCTGCCGGCGCTGATGGGCCAGATCAAGCCGCATCTGCATCTCGACTGCATCACGGTGAGCGGCAAGACCCTTGGCGAGAACATTGACGGCGCCGAGGTTCACAATGCCGATGTCATCCGCGGCGTGGACAATCCCATCTACAAGGAGGGCGCGCTTGCCGTGCTCAAGGGCAATCTCGCGCCCGACGGCTGCGTCATCAAGCCGTCCGCCTGCGCGCCGCGCTTCCTCAAGCACACCGGACCGGCGCTGGTATTCGACGACTATCCGTCGATGAAGAAGGCGGTCGACGATCCCAATCTGGATGTGACCGAGGACCACATTCTCATCCTGCGTAATGCGGGTCCGCAGGGCGGACCGGGCATGCCGGAATGGGGCATGCTGCCGATTCCGACCAAGCTCGTGAAGCAGGGCGTGCGCGACATGGTGCGCATCTCGGATGCGCGCATGAGCGGCACCAGCTACGGCGCCTGCATCCTGCACGTTTCACCGGAGTCCTACATCGGCGGCCCGCTGGCGCTGGTGCAGAACGGCGACCGCATCACGCTCGACGTTGCCGCGCGCACCATCAATCTCGATGTGCCCGAGGCCGAGCTCGACAAGCGCCGCGCCGCCTGGAAGCAGCCCGAGCGCCGCTTCGAGCGCGGTTATGGCTGGATGTTCACCAAGCACATCAAGCAGGCCAATGACGGCTGCGACTTCGATTTTCTCGAGACCGATTTCGGCGCGCCGATCGGCGAGCCGTCGATTTACTAGCGCAATTGTCATTCCGGGGCGCGCCACTTGGCGCGAGCCCGGAATCCATACTCCCGATCGTGGTTATGGATTCCGGGCTCATCGCTTCGCGATGCCCCGGAATGACGACAAGAGAGAGCACCCAATGTCCAAACTTTCCGAAGCCACCCGCAACAAGCTCAAATCCGTCTCCACCGCGACCGTCGCCACCGCTTTGTTCAAGCGCGGCCTGCGCATCCAGATGATCCAGGATGTGCACCCCTTAGGGCACGACCAGCCGACCATGGTCGGCGAGGCCTTCACGCTCCGCTACATGCCGGCGCGCGAGGATCTCAATACCATCGACGTCTTCAGGGATCGCTCCCATCCGCAGCGCACGGCGGTGGAGGATTGCCCGCCGGGTGCGGTGCTGGTGATGGACAGCCGCAAGGACGCGCGCGCGGCCTCGGCCGGTGCAATCCTGGTGGCGCGGTTGATGAAGCGCGGCGTCGCCGGCGTCGTCACTGACGGCGGCTTTCGCGATTCCGCGGAGATCGCAAAGCTCGGCATTCCCGCCTACCACCATCGTCCCTCAGCGCCGACCAACCTCACGCTGCATCAGGCGATCGAGATCAACGTTCCCATCGGCTGCGGCGATGCGCCTGTGTTTCCAGGCGACGTCATTCTGGGTGATGCCGACGGAGTCATCGTGATCCCCGCGCACCTCGCCGACGAGATCGCCAACGAGACGTTCGAAATGACCGCGTTCGAAGACTTCGTCACCGAGGAGGTCGGCAAGGGCCGCGGCATTTTCGGTCTCTATCCCGCCACCGACCCGCAGACGCTCGTCGATTTCGCGGAATGGCGGAAGAAGAACGGAAGGTAGCTTCGTAGCCCGGATGGAGCGAAGCGCAATCCGGGACGGTGTTGCCGCGTGCACGAATCCCGGATTACGCTTCGCTCCATCCGGGCTACAAGCCTACGCCTCCGCCATCCCCGTCGCCCACAGCGCGAACGCATAGACGATCGCGACTTCGTCGAGCCGGTCAAAGCGTCCCGACGCGCCGCCGTGGCCGGCGCCCATGTTGGTGCGGAGCAGGACCGGACCGCCGCCCGTCATGGTCGCGCGCAGGCGGGCGATCCATTTGGCGGGCTCCCAGTAAGTGACCCGAGGATCAGTAAGCCCGCCCATCGCCAAAATCGCCGGATAGTCCTTGGCCGCGACATTGTCGTAGGGCGAGTAGGACAAAATGGTGCGAAAATCCTTTTCGCTCTCGATCGGGTTGCCCCATTCCGGCCATTCCGGCGGCGTCAGCGGCAGCGTGTCGTCGAGCATGGTGTTGAGCACGTCGACGAACGGCACTTCGGCGACAATGCCCGCGAACAAGTGGCCGGCACGGTTCGCGACGGCACCCATCAGCATGCCGCCGGCCGAGCCGCCATGGCCGACGATGCGCTTGGCGCTGGTGTATTTGGCATCGATCAGCGCGCGGGCGCTGGCGGCAAAATCGTCGAACGAATTGGTCTTCTTCTCGCGCTTGCCGTCGAGATACCAGCCCCAGCCCTTGTCGGCGCCGCCGCGGATATGGGCGATGGCGTAGACGAAGCCGCGGTCGACCAGCGACAGACGGTTGGCGTTGAACGAGGCCGGCATCGCCATGCCGTAGGAGCCGTAGCCATAGAGCAGCAGCGGCGCAGCGCCGTCGAGCTTCAAGCCGCGACGATAGAGGATCGAGACCGGCACCTCGGCGCCATCCTGCGCCTTGGCCATGATGCGGGTGGTGACGTAGTCGGCAGCAACGTGCCCGGACGGAATCTCCTGGCGCTTGCGAAGGGTACGCGTCCGCTTGGCCATGTCGTAGTCGTAGACCTCCGACGGCGTCGTCATCGACGAATAGGCAAAGCGCAGATTCGTCGTGTCGAATTCGTAGGAGCCCATCGTGTCGAGCGAATAGGCGGCCTCGTCGAAGGCGATCGCGTGCTCCTCCCTGGTCGTGAGGTCGCGGATCACGATCCCCGGCAGCGCGTTGGCGCGCTCCAGCCGCACCAGATGGCCGGCATAGAGGTCGAGATCGATGATGTAGATGCCGGGACGATAGGGGATCAGGTCGCGCCAGTTCTTCCGCTCAGGCTGGCTCAGCGGCGCGGTGACGATCTTGAAGTCGATGGCATCGTCGGCATTGGTGAGGATGAAGAGCTCGTCGCCGCGATCGGCGAGCGAATATTGCACGCCCTCTTCGCGCGCCGCGACGAGACGCGGCGGCGCTTCGGGGTTGGCGAGATCGATCAACCGCTGCTCGCTCGTCTCGTGGTCGCCGCCGGCGATCACGCAGAAGCGGCCGCTGGTGCTCTCATGCAGATGGGTGAACCAGCCGGAATCCTGTTCTTCGTAGACCAGCGTATCGTCGGCCTGTTTGGTACCAAGCCTGTGCCGCCACACCTGCATCGGCCGGTGATTGTCGTCGAGCTTCACATAGAAGAAGGATTTTGCATCCTTGCTCCAGACCACGCCGCCGTCGGTTTCCTCGACGACGTCGTCGAGGTCTTGAGCCGTAGCCCAGTCGCGCACGCGGATCGTGAAATATTCCGAGCCCTTGGTGTCGGCGCTCCAGGCCTGCAGCTTGTGATCGTCCGAGTGACGGCTGCCGCCGAACTTGAAATATTTGTGGTCTTTTGCGAGCGCGTCGCCGTCGAGCACGATATGGCCCTCACCGCCGTCACGCGGCATGCGGCCGAACAGCTCATGCTGGCCGCCCTCGCGGAATTTGCGGAAATAGGCGAACGGTCCGTCCGGCGACGGCACGCTGGAATCGTCTTCCTTGATGCGGGAGCGCATCTCGCGCACCAGCGTCTTCTGCAGGCTTGCTGTGTGGCCGAGCAGGCTCTCGGTGTAGCCGTTTTCTTCATCCAGATATTTGCGGATGTCGGGATCGAGCACTTTGGGCTCGCGCAGCACCTCCTGCCATTTCGCGTCCTTCAGCCAGGCATAATCGTCAGCGACGGTGATGCCGTGATGGGTAAAGGAATGCGGCCGCCGCGGGGCGACGGGAGCGGTCGGGGTCGTGCTGGCGGATTTGGGCAAATCGATCCTCGATATAGGCGGAGTGTCTGGCCTCTATATCAGATCGAATGTGGGGGATTTAAAGAAGGCCGCTCGCACTGGCGGTTGGCTCCCTCGCCCCGCTTGCGGGGAGAGGGTGGGGTGAGGGGGAGTCCCCGCGGGGGAGGTGAGAGTTGGATTCGCGGAGAGTCCCCCTCACCCGGAATACGCGCTGATCGCGCGTATTCCGGCCTCTCCCCGCACGCGGGGAGAGGCGGAGTGTTACACCGCCACCTGCTCACCCAGATACGACACCGCCGCTTCCAGCCCGCCCTTGCCGTGCGGGATCTTCAGCGCGTTGAGGCCGACCTCGATGACCCCCAACGTGCCGAGCAGCATCGGCGCGTTGACATGGCCCATATGGGCGATGCGGAAGGCCTGGCCCGAGAGATCGCCGATGCCGGTGCCGAGCACGACGCCGCACTTCTCCTTGCAATAGCGCTGCAGCACCGCGGGATCGTTGCCCGTGGTCATGGTCACCGTGGTCACGGTGTTGGAGCGCTCGTGCGGTTCAGCGACGTTGAAGCCGAGCACCTGGCCCTCGGTCCATGCGCCGACCGCGCGTCGAGTGGCTTCGCCGAGCAGGGCGTGGCGGCGGAAGGCGTTCTCCAGGCCTTCCTCGTGAATAAGGTCGATGGCCTGGCGCAAAGCGAACAAGAGATGCACCGGCGCGGTGCCGGCATATTTGCGATAATTCTCGGTGCCCTCGCGCTCGCGCCAGCTCCAATAGGGCGTCGCCATGTTTGCTTTCTTGTGGACCTCCTGCGCGCGTGCGCTGGCGGCCACGAAGCCAAGACCGGGCGGTGTCATCAGGCCCTTTTGCGAGCCGGACATCGCGACGTCGACGCCCCATTTGTCCATCTCGAACGGCATGCAGCCGAGCGAGGCGACGGTGTCGACCATGTACAGCGCGGGATGGCCGGCCGCCTTGATCGCCTTGCCGATCGACTCGATGTCGTTCTGCACGCCAGAGGCCGTATCGATCTGGACGACGACGACGGCCTTGATCTTGTGCTCAGTGTCGCGGCGCAGCCGCTCCTCGACCTCGTGCGGCCGCACCGCACGGCGCCAGTCGCCTTTGAGCACCTCGACCTCGGCGCCCATCAGCGCTGCCGCATTGCCCCAGCCGATCGCGAAACGTCCGCTCTCCAGCACCAGCACCTTGTCGCCGCGCGACAGCACGTTGCTCAGCGCGGCTTCCCAGGCGCCGTGGCCGTTGGCGATGTAGATGTAGGATTTGCCCTTGGTCGCGAACAGACCAGAGATGTCGCGGAGCAGGCTTTCAGTCAGGTCGAGCATCTCCTTGGAGTAGATGTCGATCGCCGGGCGATGCATCGCCTGCAGCACCGCATCGGGCATCGTGGTGGGCCCGGGGATGGCCAGAAACTCCCGGCCCGCGCGAACGGTCATTGCTATCTTCCTTGTGTCGTGAAGACTGTCTGGTGGGTCGCTGAATCATACTTCTACGCGGCGGGGCGGCCTGAGAAAAGCATGTAAAATGCAGGTCTGAAGGCCCCTATCGCTTGGTCTCGCGGCAGCCGGCGGCCTCGGCTTCCTCGACCGAGCAGAACCAGCGGGTACCCTTGCTGATCTTCATCTTGATCTGGGTGTACCAGCGGCTGGTCGGGGTGTGGTAGATGCACTCGCCGGCGGTGTTGACGTTGCCCTTGATGGTGCAATCCGGCGAAGGCGCGACCGGCCCCGAGGCCGAGGCGAGCAGAATCGAATGGGCCCCCTCGGGCGGCTTGGTGGCGCCCAGAATCGTCGTTTTCTTGTTGCGCACGCGCCAGTCCCAGGGGGCGATGAAGGCGCCCTGCCACATCCCGGCTTTTGCCTCACGCGCGGCAGCCTCATCCGCGTCGTAATCGTGGGAGACGCGGGCGTAGGACAGTGCCCAGCCGCTGCGCACCAGCCATTTCTGGATGTCCTCGCCGCCGACCTCGCAACGCGCCACGGTGCGGCCGCGCCGGTCGATCGAACGGGTATGGCAGACCCAGCTCTTGCCCTCGGTGTATTTGGCGAGCTCGTCGCGTGCGGCCGCGCCACAAGTCCAGCGCTCGGACTTGTTGTTGAGGCAGAGCTGGTCGGCCGACGGCGCGTCGATGCCGCCAAGCCGGATCCGCGTGCTGCCGATCAGGACGGAATCGCCATCGCGGACCTTGGCGGTACCCGTGATGTCGGCCGCCTGCGCCAGTGAGGGCAAGCCAAGCAAAGACAGCGCAATCAGGAATTTTCGCAACATGCCGGTCCGAAGGTTCAGGAAAATCTGGATAGGCCCCGCAATTGTGGTCGGCTTTGGGCCGCCCGGCCAGCATATGCCTAACGGATCGGCTTTCAACTTCCCGTCATTGATCGATGGTCTCGTGTCCCGGACGCGGTGCGGCGTACAACGCCGCTCCGCAGAGCCGGGACCCAGAAACTGCGGATGCTGCGGCGGCATGGGCCCCGGCTCTGCGGCGCACCGCTTTCGCGCTGCGCCGCGTCCGGGGCACGAGACTTCGGCAACCTCATCTCCGCGCCATCGCCCGCTTCGCCACCGCCAGCCCCATCAGCACAAATGCCGACGTCACTTCCGGGCCACCGACCAAAATCCGTGTTGGGGTCTTCATCTTGTTCCATTCATAGGCGCGGAACGGGCCGCGGCGGCCGCCTTCGCCAAGGCTTGCGACGATGACATTCAGCGCCGGCGCGAAGGCGCGCGGGTCGGCGCCGAGATGGCCGAGCGCGATCAGCGCCAGTGCCGCGTCGAACACGTTCATCTCCGCGGCCATCAGCTCGCCCTGGACATAGGAGAGCACGCGGGCGCGGATGAAATCGAAATCGCCGTCGGGATCGATTGCGGCCTGGGCTGCCAGCGGCAACGCCAGGAAGGCCGCATAGCAGCGGCCGAAATAGGCGCTGTAGAGCTCCGGCAGATAATAGATGTGCGAGCGCGGATTGGCGAAGGCGCTGCTCGCGGCCAGCCGCTTCTGGAAGCCGATGATCCGATGCACGGTCGCGAGCCGCGCCGGCGTCTCCAGAATCTTCCAGCGCGCCAGGTTGCGAAAGCTCACCTCGAGAATGTCGAGATTGAGCGTCGGATCGAGGTCGTTGCCGTAGGGCCGCTCGCCCTTGAGATTGTCGATCCAGGTGGCAACGCCGCCTTCGTAGTCGATATTGTCATTGATCGGCACCGTCACGCGCGGCTCGTTGACACCCGCATGCACCTGATAGCCCGCGTAGAAATCCAGCAGTGGCTGGTCGAGGATCGGATCGGTGCAGCCGGCCTGCGTCGCCGCGGAAATCGAGCAAGCCGTGGTGTCGCAATCGGGCACATAGACTCCGAAGCCGAGGTCCTGCTTGATCTGCGCAAAATAGCGAGAGAAGCGCGGGTGCGGCGCCGGCGCGAGCGCGGTGATGACGTTGAAGCGCTGGCCGCCGATACCCTCGACCTCCTCGCGGCTGATATTGACGCAGAAATCGACCATGCCGGCGATGGCGCGCTCAGCTGAGATCTTGTCGGCCGGCGGAGCAAGCCCGGTCTCGACGTAACTCAGCAATGCCTCGATGAAGAACGCGTCGTAATAGGCCGAGCGGTGGCGGATCTGCACCGGCTCCCACATCGGCTCGGCAATCCCTCGCCAGGGCGGATTGACCACGGCGTGGGCTGGCGAGTGCGCGATGAAGACGCGGGCGAGGTTGAACAGCAGCGACGAATTCTTGTAGCCCCGCGCGTTCAGCCCGGTGAGCGCCATGATCAGCTCGCGCCCGCGAAAATCGGGATCGCCGATCAGGTTGAACGCGGCATAGGTCGGCAGGAAACCGTTCTTGCGGTACGAGCCGAGCAGATGCTGCGCGCAATCGCGGATCACGCCGTCGATCTGCGATTGTGCCGGCATCGCGCCGACGAACATGACCGGCGGCGGTTTTGGATGGTCGAGCGCGATGGTATCGACGAGATCGGCGACGGGCTGACCGACCGCCGCCCAGTCGGGTTCGGCATCGTCGCGGGCGCGGACCAAAGCCTCGCGCAGCCGGGTCAGCTTGGCCTCGTTACGCAGCTCGCTCAAGCCGGCGCGGCGCAGCAGCACCCGCAGCGCGGGATTGCCGAGTGCGGTCTTGTAGAATTTCGCCAGATGCGGATCGCCACTGGCTTGGCCCGACAATACGGGATCACAGACGTCATAAAGGGAGGGGCCGTCTTTCCGGGCCGTCAGCGCCCGGCACGCGGCACCTGCAAAGTAATGAAAGCTCATGAAATACCTGGTCGCGGGGGACTTATCCGGGGACCGGACCGATGACCCACCCCCCGCAAGTCTTTGAAAAAGCTACCCGGATTCGCAGGAAATACAAATGTGACGGACGTCACGAAAAGCCCGCACGGGGGCTGTCTGACAACCCCCGGAAGGCTACGGGGAGCCAGAAACGGAGAGATTTGGACCTTGGTAATTAACCAATATATTCAGTGGCTTATATCAAATTTTGGGCGATCTATTGCCGGGCCGGCGATATCCGGTTAAGGGTTTGTTTGGTGCGGCGCCGCAAATTGCGCGCAATTCGGGGACACATCCCTGGCCAATCCCTCAAACCTAAAGACGCCATCGCGCTACTCAAACAGTGTGCGCGCGCTTGGCCGGTCTTTGGCACAGGAATGAAGCGAGATGAATGTAAGGCAGCTCGACATTTCCCGGCGTTCGATTGCCCTCGCCGCAGCCCTCATCGGCACGGTGTCGCTGGCGATCGGCGCCCATGCTGCCCTCAACATGCGCGTGCTCGACGCCGCCAAGGCCGTCTCGACCGACCAGGTCACGGGCTCGGTGGCCCAGAGCTCGCGTCTCGCGCTCGTCATCGGCAATGGTCATTATCCCGACGCGACCGCGCCGCTGACGCAGTCGATCAACGACGCGCGCGCGCTGTCCTCGACGCTGCGCAAGAACGGCTTTGACGTCGACATGGTGGAAGATGCGAGCAAGGACGACATGGTCCGCGCCGTCAACCGCCTCAAGTCCCGCATCAAGCACGACACCGTCGTCATGCTGTTCTTCGGCGGCTACGGCGTGCAGGCCGGCCGCGAGAGCTACATGCTGCCGGTCGATGCCGTGATCTGGAAGGAGAGCGACGTCCGCCGCCAGGGCGTCTCGATCGAGGGCGTGCTCGACATGATGAAGGAGCAGGGCGCCAAGGCCAAGCTCGTCGTCGTCGATGCATCCCGCCGCAATCCCTATGAGCGCCGCTTCCGCTCTTATTCGCATGGTCTCGCGCCGATCGGCACGCCCGACAATGCGCTGATCCTCTCCTCGGCCTCGCCCGGCAAGGTCGTCGACGACGGCCAGGGCGAGCACTCGACGCTGGTCAGCGAGCTCCTCAACAATCTCAATGCGCAGGGCAGCGCCGAAAGCGTCTTCAACAAGACCCGCGTCGCCATCTCCCGCGCCTCCGAAGGCGACCAGGTCCCGACGGTTTCGTCCTCCCTGCTCGAGGACGTGCATTTCGACCAGGCCGGCGGCTAATTTTTCTTAGATCTTGCGCGATCTCGTGCCCCGGACGCGGCGCATCATGAAATGATGCGACGCTGAGCCGGGGCCCAGTTTTTTAGCCTGTTGCTCGGTGATAAATGGGTCCCGGCTCTGCGCAGCAGCGTTGCACGCTGCAGCGCGTCCGGGACACAAGCTGCCCTACTTCGCCGCTTCGCTCGCCATCACCGGGCGCACGGGATCGCCTTCGCGGAGCAGCGCACCTGCGCGGGCGACGACGATATCACCTTCGTTGAGGCCGTCGCGGACCTCGATATTGCCACCCGACATCAAGCCGATCTCGACGCGCTTGGTCTCGACGCGATTGCGCCGGATCACTTGCACCACGGTGCCGGCCGATGAATATTGCACGGCCGTCAAAGGCACTGCGACGTTGCAGCTCTGCCCGATCTTGATCAGCGCACGCCCGCTCGCATTGAGCAGCAGCCGGCGTTGCGACGAGATGCCGATATAGACCATGCCCTGCTGGATATTCGGCTCGACTGTCGGGCCGATGCGGCGCACCTTGCCGTCGATATCGCCGGCGCCGGCAATGCGCACGCTCGCCGGCTGATTGACCGCGAGCTTCCTGACATCATTGGTCGCGACCAGGGCGACGAGGTCGTATTCGCTGCGCGCCACGATCGTGAACAGCGCCTCGCCCCTGGCCGAAGCGAGCCCGCCGATCTGCGCCGTCGACGTGGCAATGATTCCAGCCACGGGGGCCGTGACCTGAAGCGTGCCGCCCTCGGGCAGCGCCAGCCGCGCCAGCACCTGGCCGGCCGTGGTGGTTTCGCCGGCTTCAGCCAGCACTTCCGTGATCTTTAGCCCCGGCCGCTCGGGCCGCACCGACGTCTCCTCGCGCGCGACAATCGAGCCGGTGGCCTCGACGATGTCGGAGAAGCAGGATTTTGCCGCCTTCAGCACCGTGACCGCCGGCCCCTTGGGCGCATCGTCATCGGCGGCGAGCACAGGCTGGGTGGAGAGCAGCACCAGTCCGGCCAGGGCAACGAAGGTCTGGGAAAAGGAACGCGCAGGCAATGAACGCATCGGTCATTCCGGTTGGCCGCAAGGCTTCAATCGATAGCAGAAGCGGCGGCAGCGGGCCATGGGCTGACCGGATGAGAAATGCCGCAGCGCAGGCGGCGCGATGCCGCCTGTTGAATTAGTCGCTGCACAAGCGAAGAGGTTCGCCGTTCTTACCCTCCTGGGGAGGGTAAGAGGAGCCCTCACCGCAACGTCAAAAATTCCACCCAGTTCGGCTTCTTGCCGGTGGCGTAGGATTTCAGCTTGCTGAGCGCGCCGCTGGTCTGGTCGATGGCGTAGACCGTCATGCCGTCGGAGAGCTCGCCGACGGCGGCGAGGTAGCGGCCGGTCGGATCGATGTTGAAGCCGCGCGGCTGTTTCTCGGTCGGCACGCTGCCGATCGTGGTCAGCTTGCCGCTGGTGGCATCGACCTTGTAGGCGGTGAGCGTGTTGGTGGTTCGCTCGGATGCGTAGAGGAAGCGGCCGTCCGGGGTGATGTGGATGTCGGCGGCCCAGGGCTTTTGAGCAGAATCCTTTTGACCAGAGTCTTTTCCGTTAAATCCTTCCGGCAGCGCGGTGGTGCGCTGGATCTCGCCCCAGGCCCCGCTCTTGGCTTCATAGCTGTACGCTGCAACGTCGCCGTTCAGCTCGTGGATGAGATAGACGAACTTGCCGTTGGGATGGAACACGAAGTGGCGCGGCCCGGATTTCTCCGGCGTCTTGATCGAAGGCGGGTAGCTCGGCGTCAGCGTGCCCGCAGCGGCATCGAACGCAAAGCTCAACACCTGGTCCGAGCCGAGATTGGTTGCGAACACAAAACGGTTGTCGGGCGAAGGCAGGAAGGCGTGCGCGTTCAGCCCGGTCGGGATCACCTGCTTCGGCTCGCCGACGACGCCGTTCGCGGCAAGCGGATTCAGCGCGACCTTGTTGCCGCCATAGGAGGCGCTGAACAGCACCTTGCCGCCGCGGTCGGTGGCGATGTTGGCCATGCTGTCGGCGAGCGGCCCGTTGCCGATATGGCTGAGGAGACCCGTCTTGGGATCGATCGCAAAGCTCACCGCGAGGAACGGCTGCGAGCGGACGCCGGCGATCAGCACACGATGGTCCGGCGTGATCGCGAGTGGCGTCGAGGCGCCGGGCTTTTCGACGCCGGTGAAGGCGGCGGTCTGTACCAGTGTCATCTCGCCGCTCTCGACGAACTTGAACACGCTGATATCGTTGGAGTCGGCATTGCCGACATAGGCGAAGGTTTCGGCCATGCCGGCACGGGCTCCCAAGACGAGGGCAAGAGTGGTGAAGAGAGTTGTGGCGATCGCCGCGCGGAGTGTGGGGCGTGTCGATCTGATCATGGGCGTCCTCCTGCCGATCCGGCGTTATCGTTTTGCCACAAGGATAGCGGGAGGCGAGGCGCAGCACCAAATTCCAGTTGAGATCAATCGATGCCGAAATTGTATCGGTTGCCCAAAGTGACGGGAGCAATGTCTAGCGCACGGACGCCGTCAGGTCGCGCGAGGGCAGACGCGGGCCGCCCGAATGTTCGGGCGGTCCGAGCACGGTCCATACCGCAACCGCCACCAGGGTGGCGGTCAGGATGGTCCAGGCAACGAGACGTCTGCGCCTCACGGCAGCGGCATCCCGGCCATGACGGCGAGATCACCGTCGCTCATGCCGGGTCCTGAGCCGGCAAAATAGATCGCGACACAGGCGATGACGGCAAAGGCGAGATAGCCTGCAATGATCCAGCCGTCGTGATTGCGGACGGCCGATCGGGGTGAAAGCACATGGGCATGTGCACGTTCTGCAACATCCATGGTCAAAATCCGTCTGTTTGAAGAATGAGTGCGCCAAAGTCGCGCGAACGGGATTCTGCGCTGCAAAAGGCAACCGCCGTGTGAAGTCGTTCACAGCTCACGCAGTTGCGAACGGGCATCGCCGTCGTGGCAAAGCGCCACACCAGTTAAACCGATGGCAAGGTCTCGCCGACAAACTACCAATGGTGCTGTGCTTCGCCTGCTCATTCGCAGCGCCCGGCCCCGGCCGCGCGATCGTCAGGGAACGGCAGCCCTCTGCCGCCGTTACCCCGGTCCCACGGGCGGAGGACACCAAAACGGAGGCTGGCAAAATGTTTTGGATTTATTGGGACACCGCCTGGTCGCTGATCATCAGCGGTATCATGTTCACCACCATCGTCACCCACCCGGACGCCGAATTCGCCGAGATCCGGGCGGGAAGGCAGTGACCACCCAGGCGCAATAGCCTGGACAAGCTCTGAAACGTCCGCTTGCGGATGCGATTTGGCTCGCCTCGCGCCTGGACGACCTTGGTGAACCAAATCTTAGGGGCAGGCCGGTATTTTTCTGCATCTTTTCTGATTCAGAGATCCGGCGCTCCCCATGGCATTGTTCGGCAATCCCTCCATTCGTTCGGTTCTCGGCGCCATCATCGGCGTCCTCGGCCTGTTCCTGGTCGGGCAGCTCGCAGCCGGGCTCTTCGGTGCGGTCGAGCGCAACGGCGCGGCGCAGAAGGTCGAGCGCTATGCCGGCACCGACCAGCAGCTTTTCACGGCCCTGCTCGGTTTCCGGATCGAGCGTGGCACTTTCCTGTCGGCACTGGTTGCGGAAGAGCCCGCCAATGCCGCTGCCGATGACCGGATCGCGGCCAACCGGCAATTGTCGGAAACCGCCTACAAGAGTGTGCTCGAACGGCTCGATGGCGTGTCCGATTCCCGCCTTTCCGGCGCCATGGGCAAGTTCGTTGCACTCCATGATGCGCTTATGCCGCTGCGAACCAGGGCCGAAGCCCTGATCCATCAGCCGAAGGCGGCACGGGACACGAAGGCGGCCGACGAGTTCCGGAAAACGGCGCAAGACTATCTCGACGCCATCCTCGCGCTGACCATTGAGCTGGAGAATGCGCTGAAGCTCACCGACCCCGTGGTCGATCATTTGCTGGGCGTCAAGCAGTCGGCCTGGGCCGCGCGCAATTTCGGCGGCCTCATCGCGATCCGTCTCGAGGCCGCGGGTGCCGCCGCAAAGACCTGGACTGCCGCCGACATCGTCGGGGCGGCCGAGGACACCGGCCGTGCCAAGCAGGCCTGGAGCCAAGTTCAGGATGCCGCGAGCCGCACCGATGCCCCCGCGAGCCTCACCGATGTGATCGCGCGCTCGAAGCAGGGCGACGCCGTCGCCATGATCGAGCGCCAGCAGGGTCTCATCAAGGCACTGAGCAGCAACCAGACGATCGAGGTCAAGGGTGTGGAGCTTGCCAAGCTGAACACCGCCATCCTCAATTTCTACGTCGAGGCCGGTCAGGCGGCGCTTGCCGAAATGGTCGCCCGTGCCGGGCAGCAGAAGACGGCTGCAATATGGAGCCTCGTGTTCAATGGCGGGATGATGCTGGTTGCGCTTGCCATCACATTGTTCGGCTTCATCCTGGTGAACCGCCGCGTCAGCGCGCCGATCCGCAAGCTGACGCAGGCGATGCGCTCCCTTGCCGAGCGCGACTATGCGATCGACCTCGCGGGCATCGAGCGCGGCGACGAGATCGGGGAAATGTCGCGTGCGGTGTCGGTGTTCAGGGAGAACATGATCGCCGGCGATCGCCTCGCCGAGGAGCAAGCTGCGGAGCAGGGCCGGAAAGAGCGGCGCCAGTTGGCCGTTGACGGGCTGATCGAGCAATTCGAGAAGACCGTCACGGAATCGCTGCACACGCTGGCTTCGGCTTCCGGCGAGTTGAACGCCACCGCGCAGTCGATGTCGTCGACCGCCGAGCAGGGGTCGTCCAAGGCGGCCTCGGTCGCGAGCCTGTCCGGCGATGCCTCCTCCAACGTGCAGACGGTTGCGGCGGCTACGGAAGAGCTCTCGGCCTCGATCACCGAGATCAGCCGCCAGGTCGCGGAATCCTCAAGCATTGCCGGTGCCGCCGCCAGCGAAGCCGATCGCACCAATACCGAGGTGCAGGCGCTGGCCGATGCCGCCCAGCGCATCGGCGACGTCGTCGCGCTGATCACGGGCATTGCCGAGCAGACCAATCTGCTCGCGCTCAACGCCACCATCGAGGCGGCGCGCGCGGGCGAAGCCGGCCGTGGTTTTGCGGTGGTCGCATCCGAGGTGAAGAACCTCGCCACGCAGACCGCGAAGGCGACGGAGGAAATCACCGGCCAGGTCGCCGCGATCCAGGGCGCAACGAAATCATCAGTGACCGCGATCCAGTCGATCGGCACCACCATCCAGCGCGTCAACGAGATCGCGGCTGCGATCGCGGCGGCCGTCGAGGAGCAGGGCGCCGCAACGCGCGAGATCGCGCGCAACGTGCAGCAGGCCTCGCAAGGCACCAACGAAGTCTCGCGGCACATCTCCGGCGTGTCGCAGGCCGCAGGCCAAACCGGTGCAGCCGCCGGCGAAGTGCTGGGTTCCGCCAAGATGCTGGCGCGCCTGTCGGACGATCTCAAGCGCGACGTCGACCGCTTCGTCGGCGATCTCCGGGCGGCGTGAGCAGATCTCGCGACGCGACGAGAAAGCGCTGCAGTTTCCCCGGCGTCATGGCCGGGCTTGTCCCGGCCATCCACGTCTAGCGTCGCATGCGGAAGAACGTGGATGCCCGGGACAAGCCCGGGCATGACGGCAGCCGACAAATCATCGCCACGAGATCACTGCATCATCGCGGCCGCGATCTTCTCCGCCGACATCAACACCGGAAAATTGGTGTTGGCACACGGCACGACCGGGAAGATCGAGGCGTCGACGACGCGCAGGCCCTGAATGCCTTTGACGCGGCCCTGGGCATCGACCACGGCCATGGGATCGTCGGCCCGGCCCATGCGGCATGAGCACGAGGCGTGCCAGACGCCGATGGTGGCCTTGCGCACGAAGGCTTCCAGCGCCTCGTCGTCGTTGATCACGTCATCGAAGGTAAAGCCTTCGATGACGAAATTGTCGATCAGGTAGTGACGCAGCGCGGCCGGCCCGTCCATCAGGGTCGCGGCGATCTGGGTCAAAATCCTGTTCCTGGTGTTGACCACGCCGATCTTGCGCACCTTGTCGGTATAGGCGGCCGGGAACGGCTTGTCGGTCACCGCCTTCACGGCGTCGCTCATCTGAATGGCCGCCATCTTGCGGAAGCCGCTCATCAGCCGATCGAGGTCGCGCCGGTCGGATAGCAGATTGAATTCGACGATCGGCTCGGCTGTGGGATCGCGGGAGGCGAGCTTGACCTGTCCGGTCTCGGAATAGGTCTTGTTGACGAAGGTCAGCGCCGAGCCGATCTGCGCGCCGACCGCGTGCCACGCCGACTTGCTGAGCAGGACGACGAACATGTCGCCCTTCGGCACGCCCGGCAGCCCCGACGAGTAACGCAGGCCGAGCTGCATGTGCCGCCGCGTGTGCTCGTTCATGCGCGCGCCGCGGCGGACGAACGACGACAGCGAGATCGACGGATGATCCATCAGGCGCTGGCCGACGCCAGCGAGCCCCATCAGCACCGGAATGCCCATATCCTTGAGGTGACCGACCGGGCCGATGCCGGCGCGGAGCAGATGCGCTGGCGAATGGATCGCGCCGCTGGAAAGAATGATCTCGCGTCCGCGGAATTCCTGCGCGCGTCCATCGACGACAGCCTTCACGCCGACGCATTGCGTGCCTTCGAACAGCAGCTCTCTGACCTGCGTGTTCGTGGAGATCGTGAGGTTGGCGCGCTTGCGGGTGTCGCGATCGAGATAGCCCATTGCGGCCGAGACGCGTTGCTCGGCCTGGTTGGAATGCGTCACCGGGAAATAGCCGTCGACGAATTCGCCGTTCTGGTCGGGTAGATATTGATGGCCGGCCTGCTGGAAGGCATCGGCGAAAGCCTGGGAATGCCGGGTCCAGTGCTCGCGCGGAATCCGGCGCACAGGAATTCGGCCGTCCCTGCCGTGATACGGACCGTCGAAATCAAGGTCGCGCTCGACCTTCTTGAAGAACGGCAGCACGTCGTTCCACGTCCAGCCCTCGGCGCCCCGCGCATCCCATTCGTCGTAATCGGTCGGTGCGCCGCGGTTGGCCATCTGGCCGTTGATCGAGGAGCCGCCGCCGAGCACGCGCGCCTGCTCGTATTTGCGCAGCGGCGGGCGCGCCTCGTTTGGATTGTTGTGGCTGACGACCTGGGTCGTGACCTTCAATTCCGTCCAGTGGAAGCGTGGATCGAAATAGGCGGTGCCCGGATAGCTGTCCCTGATTTCGGCCGGCTCGTTGCCGGGTGGTGTGTCCTGTCCGGCTTCGCACAGCAGGACCTTGTTGGCGCTCCTGGCGGAGAGCCGGTGGGCCAGCACGGACCCCGCCGAGCCGCCGCCCACGATAATGTAGTCGTACACGATTGGCGTTTCCTCTTGTTCTTGTCCCAAGAGGGTAGCGTGGTTTTATCGCGAGGTCACGCCTGTGTCGCGAGCGTCCTTGGGGCCGCCTATTGCAGGACCTTCGGCATCACCACGACGACATCGACCTGTCGCTTCAACACGCGCGATGCGACACCGGCGATATAGATCGAATAGCCGTCCTCGATGTCGGAGGCGATCTCCTCATCCTTGGCGAAGGCGTAGAGCATTGTCCCGTCGAGCTTGTCGAAGCGGATGCCCGCAAACAGGCGATCGAACGTCTCGGCGCCGACGGCGCCCGCCACGAGCGCCTGTATCGCCTGGTCCTGGACGAGTGTGAGATTTGTCATAGCGGTGAGATATGAAACCGTTGTGCGAATGCAAGGTGCGGAGGAAGAAGTCTAAGCCGCGGCCGCCTGCTTCGACAGCAATTGCTTCAGCTTCGCCGCCGGCACCGCCGGGCTGAACAGCCAGCCCTGCATCTGGCTGCATCCGAGCCGGCGCAGCACGTCGCGTTGGGCTTCGGTCTCGACGCCTTCGGCCGTCGTCGCCATGTGGCGGGCGGCGGCCATGTGCACCACGGCCTGCACGATCGGCGAGGAATCCTCGGGCTCGCCGATATCGCTGATGAAGCTGCGGTCGATCTTGATCTTGTCGAAGGGGAAGCGGTGCAGATAGCTCAGCGACGAATAGCCGGTGCCGAAATCGTCGAGCGCGATGCGCACGCCGAGCTCGCGCAGCTGCTGCAGGATGGTCAGCGCTTCCTCGTCGTCGCGGATCAGCACGGTTTCGGTGATCTCGAGCTCAAGCCGTCCTGGCGCGAGGCCTGACTCGGCGAGCGCTGCGGCGACCTTCAGCGCCAGCGTCTTGGATCGGAATTGCACCGGCGAGACGTTGACCGCGATGTGGATGTCGCCGGGCCACGAGGCTGCCTCGGTACAGGCCTGTTTCAGCACCCATTCGCCGATCTCGCTGATCAGGCCGGTGTCCTCGGCGACCGGAATGAAGTCCGCGGGCGAGACCATGCCGCGCTCCGGATGGCTCCACCTGAGCAGCGCCTCGCAGCCGGTGACGACATTGGCGGAGAGATCGACCAGCGGCTGATAGTGCACCTCGAATTCGCCGCGGGCGAGCGCCTGGCGCAGATCGAGCTCGAGCTGGCGGCGCTGCCGCGCCTTGGCGTCGTATTCGCTCACGAAGATGCGGAAGGTGCCGCGTCCCTCCGATTTCGCGGCGTACATCGCCAGATCAGCGCGCTTGAGCAGGTCTTCGAGGTCGTCGCCGTGGTCGGGCGCGATCGCGATGCCGATGCTGGCGTCGCTCGCGATCTCCTGGCCCTTGCAGTCCACCGGCGTGCGCAGCGACGCCAGGATCTGTTCGGCGAGCGTGGCGAGCTCGGCCTGGTCACAGGTCCCCGCCTTGACGATCGCGAATTCGTCGCCGCCGAGCCGTGCCACCAGATCGTTGCCGCTGACGCAGGCGCGGAGGCGGTTGGCGACCTGGCGCAGCAATTCGTCGCCGACCTCGTGGCCGAGCGAATCGTTGACGCCCTTGAACTCGTCGACGTCGATATAGAGGATCGCAAACGGCTTGCCCTGGTTGAGCTCCGCGACGCGCCGTTCGAGATGGCCGCGCATCAATACGCGGTTGGGCAGGTCGGTCAGCGCGTCGTAATGCGCCATATGCGCGATGCGCTCGTCGGCGCGGATGCGCTCGGTGACGTCGTCATGGGTGGCGAGCCAGCCGCCGGCCGCGCCGGGCTGGTTCTTGATCTCGATCAGGCGGCCGTCGGAGGTCTCGACGATGTTGCTCTGGATGCGTCCGACGCTGTTCAGGATGTCGTCGCAATAGGAATCGACGTCGCCATCGAACGAGCCGGTGTCGGCGCGATGCTGGATCACGTCGCGGAAATAGACGCCGGGCTTCACCACTGCGGTCGAGAGCCCATACATGTCGATGTAGCGGCGGTTGCAGACGATCAGCCGCTCGTCCTGGTCGAACATCAGCAGGCCCTGCGTCATCGTGTTCATCGCGGTGTCCAGCCGCTGCTTCTCCAGCGAGACGCGGTGCGTCACCTGGCGGAAGATCAGGAACAGCGTGAGCACGAGCAGGCCGATCGACAGCACGGCGACGGTGACGAAGAATTTGGTCTGGGTGCGCCAGGTGGCGAGCGTCGCGTCCAGCGATTTGGTGGCGACCACGACCAGCGGCTCGCCGGTCAGCATCCGCGAGGCGACGATGCGGTCCTTGCCGTCCATCGGGCTCGCGAGCTGGGTCGTGACGAAGGTGCGCTCGAACACGGCCATCTGTTCGGGCGAGCCCTTGCGGTAATTCTGCCCGATCATGGCGTCGACATGCGGGATGCGCGCGAACAGCTGGCCGTTCTGGTGGTGCATCGCGATCGAGGATTCCTCACCGAGGCCGGTCGAGGCGAAAAAGGACTCGAGCTGCTCCGGCGTAATCGCCCGCGACACCACGCCGAGGAACTCGCCATGCGGGCCCGACACGCGCCGCGCGAACACGATCGCCGGACCAGTGCCGAACCGGCCGGGCACGACCTCGACCTCTTCCTGCGAAGCCGGATCGTTCTTGAGCCGGTTGAAATAGCCACGATCGGACACCGAGATATCGGCGACGGGCCAGCGCTTCGACGAGTTGATCAGCACGCCGTTGGCATCGAACACGTTGGCGCCGGCGACGTCGGACCAGCCGCTGGCCTTGGTGCGCAGCACCTCGTGCATGGCGAGCGTCGCCATCTCGCTGCGGAACACGTCGGCGGAATCGATGCCGTGGCCTTCGAGTTCCGCGATGATGCTCTTCTGGAGTACCGCAAAATCCTCGAACTCGCGATCGAAATGGCGGGCGAGCAGGCGAACGGAGCTTTCCAGACTGTCGCGGCCGCTCTCGATCGCGTTCTGCCGGAAGCGGTCGACGGTGAGCCCGGTGCCGATGGCCATCGCCGCCATCAGCACGAAGCCGCCGACGATCAGCCACGTCAGCGGCGCGCCCCGCCATTGGCGAAGCAGCGCGCGCAAGCGCGCGGTCCATCGAATTGATGCGCCCATCCAGTCCTCCCGTGGGATGCAGGATGCCGCAAAACCGACAAGACCCCGTTACCAGTCAGGGTTAGGAAAATGTGAATCGGAGCGGAATCAGGGAGTTGGGGCACGACCCGCGAGGCGCAACACGTGATGCGATCGGGCAAGTCCCCTATCACCGCTTGATCTCCCAGTTCAGCGCTTCCGCATTGCCCTTGGCGAACATCGCCGGCACGTCGAACTTGCCGGTCTTGAGGTCATAGCGACACTTCCAGTCGGCCAGTCCCTTCACGGCGACGTTCTTCGGGTGCTTGTCCATCTCGCCCGACAGCGAGATCAGGAGGTAGCGGTTGTTGGGCCATTCGACACCGAGCCAGCGATAAGCATCCTCGGTGCCTTTCATCAGATTGGCCGAGATGTGGTAGTCGAGCTTCATGTTCCTGGTGTCGGGCCGGCTGTGAAAATAGTCCCAGGCGAGATCGCTGAGCGACTTCCTGGTGGCGCTGACGAAGGCGCCGTTCTCGACATGGTAGAGAAACAGATCCTGCTCGCCTGAGCCGGTCTTCTGCATCCGCACCAGCCATTGCGAGTCGCTGGTGAAGCGGAAGCCCGCGCCATAGCCCTGCTCCGGCTTCAGCTCCGTCATCTGGTCGCCGTGCCGCGCCCAGACCTGCCATTTGACGTCCCAATTGCCGCCGTCCTTCATGTACTGCTCGAGCTTGGTGGCGCCGTCGGGTGAGGTGAAGGCGAGATCGGCATTGTCGGTGAGGACGAACCCCGGCGGCGGGCCGGAGGCGGCGAGCGCGGGGGCGGCGGCGAGCGTCAGGGCAAGCGCAAGCCATGGCGCGGCGCGATAAAACGGTGTCACGGAGAAAGTCCTTAAAGAAATTCCGCAGTGCGGCCTCGCCCATTTGACGCGGAGGGGGGCCCGTCGGTTCATCCCTTTGAACGTCTTGCTGCCGTAGCCAAAACGGCGCAATTTGCCGGGGTTGATTTGCGACCCAGAGTTTCGATTAAGGTTTGAGGACTGATGATCACCGCATCCAAGACCTTTATTGCATTCTGTCTGCTCGCGGTGGTCGGCACCGTTCTGGTGATCGGCCCGACAGAGCTGCGCCGTCTGCTGCCGGGCGGGGCGGGCACCGGGGTCGCCGTCGTCGCCAAACCTGAGAACAAGCCTGAGGTGAAGGCCGAGGCCAAGGCTGACGTGAAGGTCGAACCCAGGGCAGAGCAGAAGACTGAAGAACCGAAGTTGGCCACGGTTGCACCGCCTGCGCCGTCCGCCTCGCCGGCACCGGCCGACACGCCGAAGGCAGGGGCGCTCGCCGAGACCCAGAAGCAGGTCACGGCGCTGGCGGATATCGCGCCGGCCAAGCCGGAGCCCGCCGTTACGGACACCGGTCCCCGTTTCGACGTCGCGCGCGTCGACGATCATGGCGAGGCCGCCGTGATCGCGGGCCGGGCCGCACCGGGTTCGAAGGTCGAGTTGATGCGTGATGGCCAGCCGCTCGACAGTGTGGTCGCCGATGCGTCGGGCCAGTTCGTGATGACCCCGCCAAAGCTTCCCGCTGGCAGCTATGAGCTGACGCTGCGCGCGAAGGCGCCCGACGGCACCATCGTGCAATCCAGCCGCACCATGCCGGTGACGATCGCCGAAGCCGCGCCGCCGCCGGCGCGCGTCACAGCGGTGGCGAAGCAAGAAGCGAAGTCACAAGAAACAAAGCCGGGCAACAAATCAGACGTCGTCGCGTCGCTGCCGGCGCCGCGCTTGGCCGCGATGCCGGACCGGTCCGCGGCTCGCCCGCGAATGATGGGCGCGCCCAAGCCCAGGTCCATGGCGAGGATGCCTGCGGCGGGTGCGACGGTCGCTTCCGCCTCGCCCGCGGAGGTATTCAACACCGCGCCGGCCGAGGCCGGCGGCAGCCGGGTGGTCTCCCGCGGCGACAGTCTCTGGGCGCTCAGCCGTCTCGCTTATGGCGACGGCGCCCGCTACGCGGTGATCTTCAACGCCAACCGCGAAAAGATCCGTAATCCCAATCTGATCTATCCCGGCCAGACCGTCGTGCTGCCGCAAAGGGCGCAGTGAGGCTTGCTCACGTCGCT
This sequence comes from Bradyrhizobium ganzhouense, assembly GCF_049949285.1. NCBI lineage: Bacteria > Pseudomonadati > Pseudomonadota > Alphaproteobacteria > Hyphomicrobiales > Nitrobacteraceae > Bradyrhizobium > Bradyrhizobium ganzhouense. The sequence goes on along the minus strand of NZ_CP181318.1, from coordinate 6,007 downwards.
CTTCTCCCTCGCCCCGTTCTTACGGGGAGAGGGCGGGGTGAGGGGTCTCTCTCCACGGGCGTCGTCGGTCGACAGACCTGTACCCCCTCACCCGGAACGCATCTGACGATGCGTTCCGACCTCTCCCCGCATCCGCCTTCGCCTGAGGCTTCGGCGGACAAGAGCGGGGCGAGGTAAGCGCAGCCACTCTGCGACGCTTTGACCGTCGCGCTGCGGAACATTTGGTTCCCTGGCGCGTATTCTCCATGCGACGCGATGCGCGCTTGGCGCTGGAGGAGGGCCAAGAAGTGGTCATCTCAGTGGTCATGTCGAGATCCCGGTTGGGATTCTCACTTGTGGGCGCGGCCCTCGCGATTCTGATGGTGCTGTTGCCGAATCGAGCTGAAGCGCAGTTCGGACTACGCGGCGGGCCGCTCGGTGTTGCGCGCTTCGCCGTCGGCCACGTCATCGGCCTATCGCGGCTGCGCTACGCCCGCATGGGGGTGCGAAGCGGCCGCACCCGTGACGCCGCGTTGAGATCGCAGGACCCTCGCGGTGCCGAGCGCGGCCAAGCCGCCAATCCTTACGTGATGCGCGCGGCGCTCACGGCGCAGGCTGCGCTGTCGGGCTGGCACGGCGGCCGCCGTCCGCAGGGATGGTGGCGTCATCCCGACGGCAGCTATGGCTGGATCGGTCCCGTGTTCTGGCCGTTCGCGCATGACGATCTCACCACCGCAATCATCTTCGGCGACACGACCAGTCTCTCGCTCTATGGCTATGGCGATATCTATGCCGCGATCTTCGCGCCCTATGCGGCCCCGGAGCTCGCCGCCTACACCGCGCCGCAAGGCAGGCGTGCGCGACGAGTCCCGTCGGTGGAGGCGGTCTGTGACGGCAGCGACACCGGCGGCTTGCCCGTCGACCGCATGACCGCCGCGGTGCAGCCGAACGAGATGCTGCGCACCGCGCTCGACGATCTCGCAACCGCCTGGAATGCAGCGCGCGATACTATCCGTGCCTCGTGCCCGGCGCAGGCGCCAATGACGGCGGCCGAGCGCCTCGGCGTGATGAAGACCCGGCTTGATGCCATGATCAAGGCGACGGACGCGCTGGCGCCGCCGCTGGCCAAGTTCGTCGACCTTCTCGATGACAGCCAGAAAGCAAAGCTCGATTCGCTCGCCAACGAGCGCCGCGCGGCGCTTGCATCGGCCCAGCACAAGGACGCGCAAGCCGCGTCCGCTTGCGATCCGAACAACGATCCCCGCTACGACGTGCAGGCCCAGCGCCGGTATGAGCAACTCGTGCAGCAGCAATGGCCGGCTTCCGACATTGCCAACACGCTGAAGCTCGACGACACCGGCCGCGCCCGGCTCGACGTGCTCCAGGACACCACGCTGCGCACCATGGAGTCGCTAAGTCCCTGTCCGTCGAAGTCGGCATCAACACCACAGGCCCGCCTCGCAGCCGTGAAGGCGCGGCTGCAAACGATGCAGCAGGCCGTGGGCGGCGTCGGCGATGCGCTCGACGATTTCGAGGCCGACTTGAGCGACGAGCAGAAGGCCGGCTTCGAGGCGATCGGACCGAAGCGGGGGATGTGATCACCCACACGCCCAGTCGAATTTGGGGGCGTGTCAAACGGCGCTGATCGCCCCTGGCCTAGGCGCCCCCGTAACCCCTTGATCCCTCGGCACCCGCCTACTGTGCATGGGGTTGTTTTCGAGGTTTGAGCCGGCGGCTATCCTCTGCGCCGGGCCGCAGAGGCGTCCGCCATGGTGTCGACGTCCTCGCGCCAGGACAGAATCTCCATCGCCAGCACGGGATGGTTGAACCCCTTGAGCTGGAGATCGTCGAGGGCACGGGCCTCGACGGATTGCTCGACCATGCCGTAGACGCGGCGGCTGACCACGACCTGGTTGGCCTTGGCCTCGCTGCAGAGGCGGGAGGCGAGGTTGGTGACGCTGCCGATCGCGGCATATTCCAGCCGCTGCTCGAAGCCGACCTGGCCGAGCGTGGCGTAGCCGAGCGCGATGCCGATGCCGAAGCCGAGGCTGTGCCCGCGGTTGCGCCAGCGCTCGGTCAAGGGGCCGATGGTGTCGCGCATCTCCATCGCCATCTTGACGGCGCGTGTGGTGTGGTCCTCGAACTGGATCGGCGCGTTGAACAGGATCATCACGCCGTCGCCGGCATATTTGTCCAGCGTGCCCTCATATTTGAAGATCAGCTTGCCGAGCGCCGCATGATACTCGCGCAGCACGTTCATCGCCTCTTCCGGCTCGGTCGCTTCGGTGAACGCGGTGAAGCCGCGCAGGTCGCAGAACACCACGGTGACCTCGCGGCGCTGGCTGGTGAGCAGCCCTTCCGGGCTGTCGGAGGAGGCGATCAGCTGCGCCACCTGCGGCGCCAGGAAGCGCTCGAGCTTGCGGATGCGCTCGATCTCGCCGAGCTGGGTCGCGACGCGTTCTTCCAGCGACTTGTTCCAGTCCTTCAGCTGCTCGGTCTGCTGCTTGAGCTGGTCGGCCTGGGCGCGCACGGTCTCGTGCGCGGTCTCCAGCGCGTGGCTCTTGTGGTCGACCTCGGTGAACAGGCGCGCATTGCGCATCGCCAGCACCGCCTGGTTGGCGAAGGTGCGCATCAGGCCGGTGAGGCTGCCTTCGAAGCTGCCGCGGGCGCGGCGCAGCACCACCAGCGAGCCGAGCGTGCCCTGCTGGTCGACCAGCGGCACCACCAGCACCGCATGGAAGCCGGCCTTGACCGCGACGTCGCGCAGCGGCTGCCCGGCGGCCTGGTCGAGATCGGCAATCGCGATCGGTTCGCCGCTCTTGGCGGCCTCGCTCAAGATGTTCTCGCCTTCCTCGATCGTGACATGGTCGCCCTCGGCCGATTTGTCGATGCCGCCGGCCTCGACCAGGTTGAAGCGATGGTGCTCGGCATCATAGCCGTAGATCACCACCGCATCGGCATGGCTGATCTCCAGCGCGCGGGCGGCAATGGTCGGCAGCACGGCGTTGAGGTCGAGCGAGGCGGCGACCGCGCGGCCGACCTCCTCCAGCACCTTCAGCTCGTTGATCGACTGGGCCAGATCGCGGGTGCGCTCCTCGACCTTGGTCTCGAGGTTGGTATAGGTCTCCTGGAGCTGGCCGGCCATGCGGTTGAACTGCCCGGCGAGCTCCTCCAGCTCGTCGGAGGTGTGCACGTCGATGCGGTGGCTGAAGTCGCCCTCGCCGAGCTTGTGCGCACCGTCGCGCAGCGCCGTGATCGGAATGATCATGCGGCGCGCCAGCAGCGTGCCGGCGAGGATCGCCACCATCAGGCCGACGCCGATCAGAAGCGCGATGCGCACCAGCTGGTCGCGGATCGGCGTCAGCGCCTGCGCGGTCGGCTGCTCGAACAGCACGCTCCAGCCGAGCTTTGGCACGGTGCCTGCCGCAGTCAGCACCGAATGGCCGTTGAAGTCGGTGCCGAACGTATCGCCCGCGCGGCCGGGCGCGATGGCGGCTGCGACCTGCGGCAGCTTCGACAGATCCTTGCCGACGTCAGGGCCCTTCGACGAGGTCGCCAGCACGCGGCCGCGGGAATCGACCACATAGGCGAACGCCGCCTTGCCGAGCTGGGCATCGGACAGGAAGTCGGCGAGGAAGGACAGATCGATCTCGGCCACGGTGACGCCGGCATTGAAGCCGGAATGCGCCACCGAGATCGACATGAACGGCGTCCGGTCGGTGAACCAGGCCGGCGCATAGCTGACACCGCGCGCAACCGTCTCGGTGAAGCGGATGTCGCGGGAGAGGTCGGCATTGCTGCCTGATGTGGTCGACTGGCGCGAGACCCGCAGCACCTCGCGGCCATCGCCATTGAGCTGGAACAATTGGGAGACGACGGAGACCTGCTGCAGCAGCTGGGCGTAGTCGGCGCGGCGCTTCTCCAGCGTGTCCCGGCTGGCCGTCGTCACCCAGCTGATCTGGCGCTCGAGCTCGGAGACGGACTGCTCGATGCGCCTTGCGGCGGCCTGCGCCTTGTCCCCCAGCCCGTCGGTCAGCGACGTCGTGGTGGCGCGGTAGGAGATCCAGGTCTCCATCGCGCCGTTGACGGCGAGCACGAACACGACGAGGCCGACGAGGGAGACGACGTATTTGGCGAACAGGCCCTCGCGCAGAAACCGGATCTTGCCTTGCGCTCCTGCCATCCGGATCCTCTCGCGCCAAGACCGACCGCACCACGACCGACGCCGGCGCTATGGGCCGCACCGGCCCTTGCAATCTTCTATCACAATTTGCGCCTTCGGACCGGCGCGGGGCGGGTGCGGTGACCCGCCGGGAGAGGCGGCCGGTGCCACAATGTCGCAGCCGTCGTCCTCATCCGTTCGGATGAAGAACTGGATGACGAGGCGGTGTAAGGCTGCGCGCGGAGTTCGACGCCTTGGTCCGCCACTTACCGATTGAAGAGCTGCCGCATCACGTCGTTCATCGGCTGGCTGTCCTGCTGCGCGACCGGCGCGTCCTGGGTCGGCTGGGCTTGAGTCGAAGGAGCCTGGGTCGGCGGCGCGGGCGAAGCCTGCGGAGCCGGCGTGGTCGGTGTTCCCGGCAGGCTGCGGCTGCGGCCGGTGCCGGTTCCAGTGCCGTTGGACAGAGGGCTGTTGGACAATCCCTGCTGGATCAGATTGCCAATGGCTTCACCGAGCTGGCCGCCGGGCATGGTGCCCGGTCCAGGCAGCTGGATTTGAGGATTGGTGTTGCCGGCTGCGTTGCCGCCACCTGGTGCGGCGGTGCCGCCGAGGCCGAGATTACCACCAAGGTTGCTCAACATATTGCCGATGCCGGCGCCGTCAGGCCCGAACAGCCCCTTGCCCATCTCGCGCAGCCTGGCATAGGCGGCATCCGGATTGTCCATCATGCCGGCCATGTCGGGATAGATCTGCGGCTGCGACCAGGGACCCGAGATCATCACGGGAATGCCGAAGCCGACCGGTTCGGTGGTGCGGCCCTGGCCTTCGGTGGTCATGACGAGCTTGGGCTCGACCCGAAAGCCCAGCATCCTGGTGTCGAGCGCGATGGTGCCGGCGCCGGTGATGCGCACCAGCGGTCCGACCAGGGTGAAGTCGGTCGTCACCGCCTGGCCCTTGTCGATGCGGAAGGAGGCGGAGAGCTGCGACAGGTCGGTGCTCTGCTCTTGACTGGCCTGGTTGCCTTGACTCCCTTGGCCGCTGTCCTGCCAGCCCGACAGCTTGCTGGTCGTCAGCGAGCGGATCATCTGCGCGACATTGATGCCGCGGATGGCGCCGTCCTGGAAGTTGACGAAGGCCGTGCCCTGCATGTTCGCCATCAGCGCGCGCTGGCTGGGGCCGGCGCTGCGCAGGGCGAGCTTGGCTTGCATCTTGCCGTCGAGGCGGTCGAACCCGGCAAGGCCCTGCAGTAGCGGCAGCGCTCGCACGCCGACGATATCGGAATGCATGGCAAAGCTCGGCGCGCCGGAGGTCGCATCGAAGATCACCTCGCCCGAGACCTGGCCGCCATAGGCGCCGAGATTGGCGGTGCTCGCCTTCAAGACGCCGCCGGCGAGCTTTGCATCGAGCGCCAGCGGCGCCAGGCGCGCCTGGCCGAGGATGGCTTCGTTGGCCGAGATCCTGATCTGCGCATCGACATAGTTGAGCCCGGAGACATCGATCGGCGCATCGCTCCAGGGCTGCGAAGGTGCGCCGTCAGGCGACTTCGACTGGGGGATCGTCAACCGCTGGAAGTCGAGATCGACCTTGACCAAAGGCTTGCTGGCAATGTCGACCGAGGCCCAGCCGTTGAAGGCGCCATCGCCGAGCGTGCCGTTGACGCTATTGATCATCACGATCGGCCCGTTGAGGCGCATCTCGGCGTGGCCCGAAAGCTGCGACGTCAGCACGTCCGGCATGTCGATGGCAAAATCCACCGGCATGGCCTGCCGGTCGACCGGCGGCGCCGGCGTGGTCGCCTTGATGTCGAATTTGGTCGGGTGCTCGCCAACGCGCGCCGTGCCGGTGACCTTGATCGTGCGGTCGCGG